>CBEUCH010000005.1:0-214244 GCA_965541585.1 uncultured bacterium
CTTACCTGCCGCTTCTGATACAAAGGTCACCTCTCCCAGTTCCTCGGAGACGACGTAACCGGTGCAGTTGTGGAGCTGAAGGTGGCAATTATGGGTGTACACTACCACGAGTGCACCCCTGGATTCCTCGGCCAACGCCACCTCCGGATATATCTCCAAGGATAACTGCCTTTTTTCCTCCGGTTTCACCAGCTTCAACCTGTAATGATCTTTCAGATCACTTACTTCCGGTTGACCGAGGCAACCGGCTATTTTTTCTATATCCTCCTTTGAGAGGACACTCTTAGCCATCTTTATTTCTCTGGTTTTTCCTTTTCTTCCTTTTTAGTCTTTTCAATTTTGCGGGTGGAGTTCTCATCGACATCTATTTCTGTCTGTACGTCCTTCACGGACTTCTTAAACTCCCTGATCCCCTTGCCCAACCCCTGGGCGATCTCAGGGATTCGTTTAGCCCCGAAAAGAATCAGGACTATTACGAGGATGATGATGAGTTCGCCACCCCCCGGCATCGAGATTAAGATTATCTCATTCATATTGTCACCTCTACTTCTATATGTACCACCACTTAAAGTATATTATAATCAAAATGACCATCAATACGGAAACAAAATTTATTTTTATCAGTAATCCGAACGCCAGCGAGATGCTATAGAGATTGAAGTAAAACGGTTCCTGAATTTCGTTTACGGTGATTCCCCGTTTGCCGATCCCTATCTCCAGGTTCTTCTGGAAAAGCGTCTTCACAGCTCCGTCGGGCAGGTAATCCCCGATAAGCTGTCCCAGAAACCCGCCAAGGACAGTCGCCAGCACGAGAGATAAAATTAAAAAGGTGAGTTCTCTATCCTTCATTCGAACCTCGCTTACCGTTAGTTGAGCACAGCGATTTCAAAATAGACAGGCCGTCTTCGGAGCCGAGAATCGCCTCGCAGGCCCTTTCGGGATGAGGCATCAGGCCGGCAACGTTACCATTATCATTGACAATCCCGGCTATACCATTTAACGATCCATTCGGATTGGCCTCCGAGGTAACGACACCGTCCTCGTCGACGTAGCGGAATATCACTCGGCCTTCGGATTCCAGCTCTGAAAGCGTGGCCGGATCGGCAAAATAGCTGCCCTCATTATGTGCAACCGGCATCCTGAGACGGCCCCCGATTTCCAACTTTGAGGTAAAAGCAGTATTGTCATTTTCCACCCTCAGGATAACCTGGCGGCAGACAAAACGGAGATTGGAATTCCTGATCATACCTCCCGGCAGCAGACCTGATTCGAGCAAAATCTGGAATCCGTTACATATCCCCAGAACCAGGCCTCCGTCTGAGGCGAAATCAACTACTCTTTTCATTATTGGCGAAAAACGGGCAATGGAACCCGACCTCAGGTAGTCCCCGTATGAAAAACCGCCCGGCAGGATAATGGCCTGGCATCCATGTATTTCGTCGTCGCCATGCCACAAATACGTTACATCGACACCGTCGATCAGTTTAAGAGCCCGGTACGCGTCATAATCGCAATTGGAACCGGGGAATATGACTACCCCGACTTTCAACGAGCAACCTCTATTTCATAGCCTTCTATGATCGGATTGGCTAAAAGCTTGGATGCAGCTTTATCCGCGATTACTCTCGCATCGGCTTCCGACTCCGCGTTAATCACCAGTCGGAAGATCTTACCGGTACTGACCTGTACGACGGTATCAAAACCAAGGTCCGATAGGGCTCTCCCGATCGTCTGTCCCTGAGGATCCAGAACGCCGTTCTTCAACGAAACCTTCACGTTAGCCATGAATTTCATTGCACATCCTCATCGTCATCTTCTTTTCCGCCTCGCCTGAAAATTGAGGGTGGGTAGAGGAAACTGACCTTCCCACCTCCCTTGAAAACCAAATAAGTCATCTTCGATAAACCGTAGACAATATATGCTATGGCAAGGGGAAATATAACCAGCGACGCATTTATCATTAAACCGACTGCCACCAACAATAGGAACAGCACTTTTATTCGATCTTTTGGTTTTGAGAAATCGAATTTCGGCATTTTCTCGTATTCGATTGTGGAGACCATAAGAGCGGCCGAGGCGATTACCAGAATGACGAAGAATTTCTCAAATCTGATTTCACCCCACACCTCATTACAGAACAGGACATACGAAACGATGGTTATTGCGGCTGAGGGTATGGGAAGACCCACGAAATTGGTTTTTTCCTCCAGCGACGCCGACAGGCTGAACCGGGCCAGCCTGAAGCTTCCCGCCATGAGATAAACGAAGGCCAGTATCCAGGCCCAGTTGCCCTTTGAAATAAGGGAAAAGCTAATGATCAAGACCCCGGGGGCCACGCCAAAGGACACTATATCGGCCAGCGAATCCAGCTCCACGCCAAGCCTCGATGTTGAGCGGGAAAATCGGGCCACCATACCGTCGAGGAAATCCAGGAAGGCGGCCAGGATTATCAGCCAGACAACTTCATTTAGATTATGGCTTTGTTCGGAGCCGATCAGATGTCTTGAGCCGCCCGCCACAACGATAGCCCCGAATCCACAGGCCAGATTCCCCATGGTGAACATTCCGGGCAGGATTCCCCTGATACTGTTCACGGCAACCTCCCCAGAATTGTCTCGCCGGCAATGACCTTTTGTTTCAGACGGACATTCAATTGCGAACCGGGGGGCATCAGGAGATCGACCCGGCTGCCGAAACGGATTATGCCGACCCTTTCCCCGGCTCTCACCTCCTGACCTTCCTCAGGATTAAATACGACTCTCCGGGCGATAGCGCCGGTAACCTGATTCATCTTTACAATCCCCGATGCCGTTTCTATCTCAATCTCATTGCGCTGATTGGCCCGCTGAGCCTCGTCTTTAAATGCTGCCAGGAATTTCCCCCGAAGAAAACTCACTGATCTTACCGTTCCCGTTACGGGGGAACGATTTACGTGAACATCGAATATGGACAGGAAAATCGATAGCGACGCTAACCCGGAATCACTTTCGCATTTGACAATTCTTCCGTCCGCCGGAGCCAGAATAAGCTTTTCGCCCTCGGGCACGCGGCGCTCCGGATCCCGAAAGAAAAGCATAATTATGAGCGCCAGGAAGAAAAATACGGTGGCAACATAGACGAACGGAAATATCAGGAATTTGTAGAAGAGAATAAAAAATCCCGCCGCAAGTATCAAAAATGGCAATGGAAATAGAATTCCTTCCCTGGTCATTTCGCTGTGGCCCTGTCTATAACCTTTCCGGCCTCGCGAGTATAGTAGGAAATATCAAAAAGGCTGTCAATCTCTTTCGGGTTCAAATACTTGCTGACAACAGAGGATGATTTCAGCAGAGTCTTGAAATCCGCTCCCTTATCCCAGCTTTTCATGGCCAGGCCCTGAACCAGTTCATAAGCTTCCTCGCGGCTGGGCATCTTTTCTGTTAAGGCAAGCAATATCCTTTGCGAGAAAACCAGCCCGCGGGTGAGTTCAATATTCTTTTTCATTCTCTCGGTGTTGATTTTCAGATTTGAGAGCGTATGATAGAGTTTATCGAGCATATAATGCAAAAGGATTGTGGAATCCGGTATTATGATCCGCTCTACCGACGAATGAGTGATGTCCCGCTCGTGCCATAAGGCCATATTCTCCATGGCGGCCATGGAGTTTGCCCTCAATACCCGCGCCAGGCCTGCAAGCCTTTCACAGATGATGGGATTTCTCTTATGGGGCATGGCGGATGATCCTTTCTGCCCCTTCGCAAAACCTTCTTCCAATTCGAGGATCTCAGTTCGCTGAAGGTTGCGGATCTCGGTGGCGATCTTCTCAACGGTACCGCCGATTATGGCCAGAACCGCAAGAAAATGGGCATGCCTGTCTCTTTGAACCACCTGCGTGGAGACCTCCGCCGGCTTCAGCCCGAGCTTTTTGCATACAGCCTCTTCAAGCTCAGGGGTGGTATTGGCGAAATTACCCACCGCCCCCGATATTTTACCCGTCGCCACATCCTTTATGGCGGAATCAAGTCTTTTTATATTGCGAACAGTCTCGGTATACCAGAGTGCCAGCTTAAGGCCAAACACAGTCGGTTCCGCATGGACTCCGTGGGTCCGCCCGATACACACAGCGCCTTTATACCGGGGTGCTTCTGCCTTCAGGAAATCTGCAATCGACTTCAGTTTCTCTCTGATCAAAAGGCCTGCCTGCTTCATCTGCAAGGCAAGCGAGGTATCGAGGATATCGTATGACGTCAAGCCGACATGGATATATTTCGACTCATTTCCGACGTTTTCAGCGACGTTCGTGAGAAAGGCGATAACGTCATGATTCACCTTTGCCTCTATAGCGGCTATCCGGTCGACATCAAAACTCGCCTTCCGTTTGATAACCGAGACGGCCTTTGACGGGATCTTGCCGCTCTCGGCCATGGCCTCGCAGACGGCTATTTCTACTTTCAGCCAGGTGGCAAATTTATTTTCGTCAGACCAGAGATCCGCCATCTCCGGCATTGTATAACGACTGATCATTACTTTTTTACCTTCTCCCAGTCGGCTAAGAATTTCTCGAGCCCTGCGTCGGTAAGAGGATGGTTCAACAGCTTATCGATTACCGCAAATGGCATGGTAACAATATCAGCACCGATCAAAGCCGCCTCCACCACATGCATGGCGTGACGAACCGATGCTACCAGCACCTCTGTCTCGAAGCCGTAATTATCGTAAATAGTTACGATCTGCTCTATAAGGTCCATGCCGGAGGTCGAGATATCGTCCAGCCGTCCTATGAACGGGGAGATAAATGTCGCGCCGGCCTTGGCGGCAATCAAGGCCTGAGTTGGCGAAAAGCATAGGGTCACGTTGACCTTAATTCCCTCGGCGGTCAATCTTCTGATAACCGTAACGCCGCTGCGAATTATCGGTATCTTAATCACAATATTATCGGCGATCTTTGCCAGCTCGTGTGCTTCTTTGATCATTCCATCGGTGGTTGTAGAAGTCACCTCCGCCGATACCGGCCCATCCACAATACTGCAGATCTCTTTAAGAACATCCAGGTACGGCTTATTTTCTCTTGATAGCAGCGTCGGATTGGTCGTGACACCGTCGAGTATCCCCATCTCCCGGGCGGTTCGTATTTCGTCCGTGTTACCGGTGTCGATAAAGAACTTCATATCTTAATCCCCTCGTATTGCACGCCGACCAGGTACAGTCCGTTGGCGGGCGCTATGAATTTCGCTTTTTCATCGATCCCACCCCTCAATAACATTTTGAAACGGGATACTTCAATCTTTCCATCGGCTATAGCCACCATAGTTCCCACAAGCAGCCTGACCATATTATGCAAAAACCGGTTGGCCGTAATATCGAATCTCAAATGCCCTCCGTAACGAGACCAATCCGAGTACATAATTTTACAATTATTGCTGGTTTTTCTCGACTTGATTTTACAGAAATTATCAAAACAAGTCGATTTTCTCACCAGCATTGCCATCCGTTTCAGCAAAGCCATATCGAACCGTCTTCCGAGTACCCACGAGAAACCTTGAGCCAGCGCCGATGGTTTCTCCGATATCAGATATCGATAGCTTCTGCTTAAAGCATCACGGGGGCAATTAAGATTCAGCGGAACCTCACGGCAACCGGTTATGACAATGTCGCCCGGGAGCATCCTGTTCAGCCTATGCATAATTTGACCTGCGCTCATACGATTCAATGTGCGGAAATTGGCGTACTGGGCCAGAGCGTGCACACCAGAGTCGGTTCGTCCCGAACCTATAGGCGTTATATCCTCTCTTAAGAACCTTCGCAATCTGTCTTTCAGTACGCCTTGAACTGTCCTTCCTCTGGCTTGAATCTGCCACCCAACAAAATCAGTCCCGCAGTATTCCATTCTCAAGAGGATATTTCGCAAACTCAATACCGCCATCCTACACCGAGAATAATCATCGAAATCATGATTACAGATATGCCGGAAACCGAAAACCGTACGGGCGGGAATACGGCTTTTGCATATCTGGTGGCATATCCCTTAACACTCAGGGCCATCGAAGTGGATTCGGCTCTTTTGAAAGCATTGACAAAAACCGTCCCCACCAATTGAATCGCCACCCGCGCCTTTTCTATCATCCCTCCCTCAAAACCTATTCCTCTGGCTCTGAAAGCAAGAAGGGTCATTTTACCTTCTCTGGAGAAATCGGGGAGAAAACGCAAGGCCAGAGAAAACGAAAGCGCAAAAGAAGATATTAACTTCCTGGCAGGGCCTGAATAACGCGCCGCCCGCTCCAGCGGCCTGGTTAACTCGAAGGGATCGACCGTAAGAAGAATCACATAAGCGGCATAGGCAAACGCCGTCAGCTTAGCTCCATAGAACAGGCCTGTCCCGGCTCCCTCGAGTGTGGCGGTCAAAAACAAAATGGAAAAGAGCTCTCGCCCGGAATGGGAAAACAGATGAAATACAAACAAAAACACAAGAAGCCATACAACCAGCCGCGCCACACGTATAATGGATTTAGGATCCTTCCCCCAGACAAGCAAAGCTGCAGTTGCCGCCAGTATCATTATTAGAATGGCCAGAGAGTCGGTTGCCATAACCGATGCAGCAGCCACCGATACGGCGAATATGAATCTCGACAATGACCCGGCTTTCAAAATCCCTTTCCTCCAGTCGAACTGATCCGATTATCTTAAACCTATAACTTAATACATTTCCGCCTAATTTTCAAGCACGTCAATTATCCCGATTTCCCGCCCCGATGTCCCTTGCAGTAGCATCGTAAAGACGCTATTTTACGGCCCATGTCTCAAAGCGATGCACATTTCAAGAGAAACTTCACATTCGGCGTACTGAACGGCACATTCTTCATGGCAGCCCTGGCATTCATGGCCGGCTCCACCGTAATGCCGGTTTTCATATCGAAACTCACGGACTCCCGTGTCCTGATAGGTCTCTTTTCACATCTGGAATGGTTCGGCTGGCTGCTTCCGCAGCTTTTTGCGGCTATCTTCCTGGCTCACAGAGTGAAGGTACTATCTTTCTACAATGGCCTCTCGGCGCTCAGGCTATTGCTATTCGCCATCTGTATAGCATCCATCTTTGTCTTCAAAGACAACTATACAGCGATCCTTATCGCATTCGGCGTCACATTTACCATTTTCTCGATGTCGTCCGGCCTGGCCGGCGTGGCCTTTACCGAGGTGGCCGGCAAGATCATCCCTTTGAACAAACGGGGAAGCTTCTTCGGGCTGCGGATGTTCTCAGGAGGGCTGTTGGCCGCCGTTGGAGGCCTGCTGGTGAAAAAAATCATCGCCACGTATGCATTCCCCTATGATTTCGGCTACGTATGCATGGTGGCCTGGGGACTGATGTTTCTGGGTTTGGCCGCATTTGCGTTGGTAAAAGAGCCGAAGGCGAACGAGCAAATGCCCAAGGCACCACCGTCGACGCAGCTCAAATCGGCTCTCAAAATCTTCAAAAACGACGATAATTTCAGGAAGCTCATTTTCTCCCGCATCTGGATCAACACGGCCCTGATGGCAATACCGTTCTATGTGGTTTTCTCAATAGAAGAATTGAACGCACCCGAATGGATGGCCGGGATCTACCTGACTGCCCAGATGATCGGCTACCTGGCCTCGAACCTGCTCTGGGGCTGGCTTTCGAACCGCATCTCCAACAAGGTGGTGATAGTCCTCTCCGCCCTTTCCAGAGCCTTTCCCCCCATAATAGTATTCTTTTGCTTCTACCATCCTGTCAGCCCGATGATGTTTGCGCCCGTTTTCATTTTCATAGGGATGGCTGAATCCGGAATCGATATGGGGTATATGACCTATCTATTGGAGATAGCCCCCGAAAAAGGCAGGGTTCTCTCAATCGGGCTTTTTCACACCCTGATTGCTCCCACTGTGCTCTTTTCCGGCGTCGGCGGTTGGCTCAGTCAGATTCTGTCATTAAAATGGCTGTTTGGTATAGTCTTTATAACGACTCTGATATCCCTGATAATATCAGCGAGGCTTCGGGAGCCCAGGCTCAAATCATCCTGACATAGATTTCACGGGCGATCGAATCATCGATTGCTATATCCGTCGATCCCAGCTTCAAAAGATATGATGGTTTTTTCTGATGCAGAATGAATTTGCCTCCGGGAACCACCCCCAGATTTATCAGGCGGCTGAGCCTCTGATGGTATGGAGTAGTGATGAACACGATTTTAGCTTCCCGTCCGACCGGCAACTCGCGCAACGGTATGACAATCGGCGCTGCCTGACGTCGAGGGCCCCTGCAACATTCGCCGGGAGGAATTCTCTTGCCGTGCGGGCAGGTGGGCGGGTGACCGAGTATGGTGCAGACCGATTCGGTAACAGCAGGATCCAGGACGTGCTCGAACGAGCAGCTTGTGGAATGCAGAGCCGAATCTTTTAGCTCGAGTATTTCGGAAAAGAGCCTTTCCGCCAGGCGATGCCGCCTTACGAGCTGCTCCCCGAATGCCATACCGGCCGAGTTGAGATTTACGGCGCCGTCCTCGATGATAATCATCTCTTGCGCGGTAAGAGAATCCAGTTCCTCTTCCGAGGGCAGCGCCGGCAGATGCAGATCGGAGATCTTGATCGGAAGTCTGTTTTCTTCCCAGGCCTTATAAAGAACCTCCAGGAATTCATGGATCGTATGTTCTTTATGAATCTCCAGAGCGGCTCCTCCTTTTTAGAATTCTCAATAATAAATCCACGAAGAAAGTCGATCTTACCCAGCCATAGCCGCAATTGGGGCAGCAGATTTTCTCGCAATTGGAGTTGAGCGGGCAGCCATTGCAGGCGGTAGCGGAATCCGGATCGAACCGGTATCCACAGAGCGAACAGGTCACCACCATATTCCCACCCCCCGCAGGACCACGTTCAAAAGCCCTCCGACTAAAATTGCGAACGGTATTATAAATGCAGTCATGCCGATGGCGGTCTTAAGGCCGCGTTCCTTGATGATCATAAAGAAATTGGCGATACACGGCACGAACAGGGTGATCGTAGTCATGGCGACGATGGCACCGATGGGATCGAGAAGTCCATCGTCAAACATCCTTTTAAAGCCGGCTGCGCCATAATCGCGGCGCAAAAAACCGAGAATGAAGGCTTCTGCGGATCGTTCTGGCAGGCCGAGTATGCCGACCGCAACAGGCGACATCAGTTTCCTCAGGATTCCCAGGAGGTTTATCCTGTCCAGAATGAATAAAATCAGCGTGCCCAGAACAAACAGCGGAACGGCCTCTTTGAGATACCATTCCAGCCTCATCAGCGTCTTCACGATGATGTTTTTTATCCCCGGCAGCCTCAATGGCGGAATCTCCAGAATAAAATCCGTGGCGCTGCCCGGTATTACTTTCGACGATAAATATCCGACGAAGAAAAGTACTCCGCCGATAACTGATATCCAGATTAGAACTGCCCATCCGGAGATTGCCCCCAGTATTCCGAGGGTTACTCCGAGTTGCGCCGAGCAGGGAATCGCCAGCGAGAGGAGAAGGGTAACCAGAATTTTCTCCTTCTTTGTATTCAAAATCCTGGTGGTCAATACCGCCATGGTGTCGCAACCCAGCCCGAGAATCATCGGCAGCACCGCTCGCCCGTTGAGCCCTATTTTTTTGAATATCCGGTCGACCATGAAGGCCAATCGTGGAAGGTAACCGGAATCCTCCAGGGCACCGAAAGCCAGAAAGAAAGTGGTCACAATCGGAAAGATCAATGCCAGTGCATAGGTTATGGCCATGCTGATGATCCCGTATTCACCTACAAATAGATCATTGATGAACTGTGAGGGCACCTGCGCAAAGAGCCCGGCAAAGAATGGATTTATGATGCCTCCGAAAATATTTTCCTCCAGAAGACCCACCAGCGTTTGTGCCCCGAAAACCCCGACGAAATAATAAAAGCCGATCAGAACCAGGATCAATATGGGTATCCCGTAAGCCGGATGCTGCGCCAAATCTCCCAGATTTCTCAGGATCCTGCTTCCCGCCGGAACCCGAATCGTCAGGATATCTTCAACAATCCGTTTAGCCTTGTTATTTCTGGTCTTTGCAATGATAAATCCCACAGGTTCGGCTAATGTCGATTGAAGCCGGGATCTGATTCGCTCGATTTCTACAAGGTTTTCCGGGGGGATTCTTTTGCCGACCAGATCGGGTAGGCCGTCATCACCGCTTAAATAGCTGAGCGAAAGTCCCCGGGAAGCGCTTTCATCGCTGCCAAGCATATGGCTGATTCGAGCCGCAGCGCTTTCAATGGCAGGATCGAAATCGATCTTGAGCTTCGGCAGGGCGGCTTTCGGAAGAGCTCTTTTCAACTCTTCCACCCCTCGCCTCTCGATAGCAACCGTGGATACGACCGGGACGCCTATGATCTCGGAGAGACGACCCGAATCGATTTTCATGCCTGCGCCGGACGCTTCATCCGCCATATTCAACGCCACCACAACCTCACGCCCAAACTCCGCCAGCTGGGAAAGAAGCACCAGGCCTCTCTGTAGATTCTTAGAATCTATTATGCAAATTACAGACGAGCCGGGGTTGTCGAGAATCAGATCCCGCGTAACCTTTTCGTCTTCCGATACCGGTGAGAGTGTATCGGCGCCGGGGGAATCGAAGATGCGCCGTCTTATGCCGCCGATCTTTGCCCAACCGGAGGTGTAATCGACGGTGGTTCCGGGGTAATTGGAAACTTCGACATAATGTCCGGAAAGTGCCCCGAATAGTGCCGACTTTCCAACGTTGGGATTTCCCACCAGTATCACCGCGGCCGCTGAAATTGATTTTTCAGTCTGTTCAATCATCCTTGATTGCCCGCATCGGACTCCGGCCGGTTAAAATCATGATTTTGACAATCATTCTCATATCATTGCGAAATTTTTTTATTTGCACCGTTTGCACAAACCGTAGATCTCAAACCGATGTCCCTCGATTTCGAAACCCGATCTGGAGGCTATCTGCCTGATGGATTTCTGCATAGCACCTGTATTGAACTCCTCTGTCTTTCCGCAACCGGTGCAGATCAGGTGACCGTGCTGACCCTTATCGAAAGCCCGCTCGAATCGGGACCTGCCATCGCCGAAATTGACCTCCCTCGCCAATCCGCATTCGGTAAACAAGCTCAATGTGCGATAGACGGTGGAAAATCCTATCCGGGGATTTTGCTTTCTGATCATACTGTGTAACTCATCAGCCGAGACATGTTTGCCCGTTGACAGAAAAGTATCCAGAATAGCCGCACGCTGGGCCGTTTGCTTCAATCCTTTCTGCCTGAGATAATTGATCAGGATTCTGTTTTCCTTTTTCATAATATTCGGTCGTTCCCCATTTCTCCGAACGCTCTTCACCAGAATCATCGGAGATTGAAAGTTGCTTCTATTCCCAATCTACGATCGTCCATCTTAAAATCCGATTCCGTTTTTGAAAACCTTCCTGGCACGTTACATTTATCGGCCAGATGAGTTGATTCTAAAACTCATAATCAATTCTAATCATAACGTAAATGATTGTCAAGATATTTTGTTTTCTTTTCACAGGCTTGACACATATTGCTCTCTTAAATCAACTGCCGAAGGATCAGTCCAGTGTCCTATAATTCGGGGCTTCTTTAATTATTTTTACATCATGGGGATGGCTCTCCCGCAAGCCGGCCCCTGTAATCTGAACGAATTTCGCGGTCTTCTTGAAGGTGGGAATATCTTTAGCCCCGCAAATCCCCATTCCGGCCCTCAGGCCTCCCATCAATTGAAAAACAGAATCCGCCAGGGGACCTTTATAAGGAACTCTTCCCACTACGCCCTCCGGGACCATCTTACCGGATGCGGTCTCCTGAAAGTATCTGTCAGCACTTCCCTTTTTCATGGATTCAATAGAACCCATGCCCCGATAAACCTTATAGGATCTACCCTCAAAGAGAATAGCCTCTCCCGGCGATTCGTCCGTGCCGGCCAGAAGCGAGCCGATCATGACGGAATCGGCACCCGCCGCCAGGGCCTTGGCAACATCGCCCGAATATTTGACTCCACCGTCGGCGATAAGCGGAATATTGTTCTTTTCACAGGCCCTGGAGCCATCCATGATGGCCGTGATCTGCGGTATCCCGGCACCCGTTACTACGCGAGTCGTACAGATCGAACCGGGCCCCACGCCGATCTTCACGGCATCGACACCGGCGGCGATCAGATCGGATGCGCCCTCGAAACTGGCAACGTTACCGCCTATCAGTTCGCATTTAGGAAATTCCTTCTTCAGCTGTTCAACCGCTTTTATAACACCTTCTGAATGACCGTGAGATGAATCTATCGTAATTATATCCGCACCCGCTTTTATCAACTCCGCCGCCCTCTCTATCATATCTCCAACCACGCCAACCGCCGCTCCGACCCTCAGCCGACCCCGCTCGTCTTTACAAGCATGCGGGTACTGGATACGCTTCATAATATCTTTGACGGTGATCATGCCCTTGAGATTCCGTTCGGAATCTACGACGAGAAGCTTTTCGATTCGGTGCTTATGCAATAGTTCCTTGGCTTTTTCAAGATCCGTCCCCTCGGGAACGGTAATAAGGTTCTCCTTTGTCATTACCTCATCTATTCGGACCGCAGGGTTGCGATGGAAGCGTAAATCGCGATTGGTGAGAATCCCGACAAGCTTGCCATTCCTCGTGATAGGAATTCCGGAGATCGAGAACTTCTTCATCGTTTCCAGGGCAACCCCAATCGAATCGTCGGGAGGCAGAGTGATCGGGTCAACTATCATGCCCGATTCAGAACGCTTGACCTTATCCACCTCGGATGCCTGCTCCTCGATGGAAAAGTTCTTGTGGATCATCCCTATCCCTCCCTGGCGAGCCATTGCGATAGCCATCGAGGACTCCGTTACAGTGTCCATTGCCGAGGAAATCAAGGGGATATTCATAGCTATTGAATTCGTCAATCTGGTTTTAAGATCGATCTTGTTTGGCAGAATCGACGATTTCGCGGGCGCCAGAAGAACGTCATCAAAAGTCAAAGCCAGCTTCATCTCATCCATTGTAATACCCCCTCTATTTATAAAGAATCAACCGTCATATAAGGACGGATGTTTCCCTTTTAGAGCAGCCGATAAGAACCTGTCAATTGGCGCTCTCATCGGTCCAGATCATTATCCTCCCGCAACTATCACAGGCAAAGATCCGATCGGCGCGTCGGATCTCCTGAATTCTCTGCGGAGGAATCTGCCTGAAACAGCCGCTGCATGCTTTCTTGCGGATCGGCACGACCACCATGCCACCCTTGCCCTTTCGGACCCGCTCGTAAATTCCTATTATCTGTCTATTTATATCTTTTGCGATGTTTCGGCGCATTGCCATCTTCTGGTCGATCTTCCCCTGGAGAGTCGATGCCTGTGCTTTAAGCATCTTGAGTTGCTCGGTGTTGGAAGCCTGGACCTCCTGAAGGCGCCCATTCATTTCGGTTAATCCCTCGTTATATTCATCGACTTTAGCCATCAGAGTCAGCACCTGCTCTTCTTTGTCGGAGATCTCCCGTCTTTTCGAATCGATCTCAGCTGTTAGAGCATCGTACTCTTTATTCGTCTTTATGACTCTCATTTGCTTCTGGAATTTTTCCAGGTCCTGTTTATCCGATTCAATCTCCAGCTCCAGAATTTTTTGCTCCTTCTCGCTTTCCAGCAAGGCGACTCCATCATCAGTGATATTCTCCTCCAGATCGGTTAGCTCCTTTTCGAGATTTTGAATCATCTCCGGCAGGTAAATCTTGGAGCGTTCCAATTCACCGAGTTGATCATCTATCTCCTGAAGGTCCAAAAGCAATGACAGATCTTTCTGCAATTCATCCTCCAGTTCGGAATTAAAAAATGCGCCGGAATCCGGCGCATGCGTGACTTTTCTCTTCGGTTTTCGAACTGCGACCGATCATCGAAAGCAGCCCGTTGAGATCAGGCAATTTGGCTTCCCCAATCGGATTTTCTAACTTGCCATCAATCATATTTTCAAATGGTGGGCAATACTGGATTCGAACCAGTGACCTCTCGGATGTGAACCGAACGCTCTAACCAACTGAGCTAATCACCCACGGCAACCGATCCCCGGATGGGCCCACCAGGACTCGAACCTGGGACCCACTGATTATGAGTCAGTTGCTCTAACCAGCTGAGCTATGGGCCCAACTATCATAGCTCTATAAATTATCTCCCTGATATTAATATGTCAAGCTATTTCGCTTTACGGCCATCTCTATGCAATTTTTCAGAGAATGGGAATAGACGATATGACGCCTTTCTCCTGCTAATTCTGGAGAGCCACCAGCTTTCGCTTAAGAAGCGTCCGCCCGCGTGAGAGACGTGATCGCACCGTTCCCAGAGGGCAGCCCAGATGCATTGCTATGTCCTGATACGGAAATCCTCTGAGATCTGCCAGGATAACCATCACCCGGTATTCTCCCGGCAGTGAATTGATAGCTTTCTTGACGTGGTCGCTGACAAAGTACTCCAGGAGCTTATCGTCGTCCAGTAAACGATAGTCTTGAACATGCCTATGGGCGCTGGATTCATCGGGGCAAATATCCTGATTAAGCTCCTGATGGATAGGCCTTCTTTTCGTTTTATGGTAATGATTGATGAACGTATTGGTCATGATACGTATGAGCCACGCCAGGCAGTTGGTGCCCCGACGGAACATATCGAAATTTCGGTAGGCGCGAAGGTAGGTTTCCTGCACCAGATCCTCGGAGAAAACCGAATCTTTAGTGAGCCCCCTGGCCAATCCATGAAGATAGTTGAGGTGAACGACCGCCAGGATTTCAAACTCTGTCTTTAATCGATCTTTCGAAAACTGCACCATTTTAACAAACTCCCGGCAGAAATATCGCAGCCATAAGCCGAATCAGGCCAAAAGGTTGCTCTTTGCATTCGCCATTCTTATGGCTGGATTCTCCATTCTCGCATTCTCCTGTCTTCGCTCGGAGCCACGCCAGAAGCGCGGCTCCGGCCCAAAGTAACTGAGGGGAGAGAAGCAAACTACATTTCCCTTCTTGGCAATAATTGTGCCAACAGATCAAAATCGTAACTTACCATAGGTCAAGGGATTGTGATTTGCTTTCCGGTGATGGAAACGCTTATATGTGGAATATCATAACACTTTCAATAGCGAGATATATTTGATTATCTATAAGGAAGTTACGTCGATCCAATAGTGTTATTATTCTTAACAGGTGATGATTTCTATAACGTTTTGATCACTATCATCGTTAGATCATCAGTTTCTCTTTTCAGCGAACCAAATTCTTTTGTCTGGCTCACGATGCGATCGATTATCTCACGGGCCGTCAAATGCCCACAGCGATCCAGAGAATTCAGCAATCGTCCTACGTCAAACTCGTTCCCGTCCTCGTCTATAACTTCGGTTACGCCATCAGTATAGAACAGCAGTATATCTCCCCTGGCAAGCGACATGGGTCTTTCCTCGTAGGTCGAATTTTGAATTGCTCCCAGGGCCACGCCTCCTTCTTCAAGATATACGATTTCCCCCGATGTCCGCCTCAGGATGGGGGGATTATGGCCGGCGTTGGAGAATGTAAAGATCTTGTTTTTTGAATCGAGGACGCCGTAAACTGCCGTCACGAACCTATCGCGCTCTATAGATTCATAGAGAAGATTATTTACCTTATTAAGAATGGCCCGGATAGCAAAGTTATTCCTGATTTCGGCTTTGAGACTGGCACGAAAGGCTGCCATGATCAAGGAGGCCGGTATGCCTTTGCCGGAAACGTCGCCGATAGCGATACCGAACTGATTTTTGACTATCGGAATGAAATCGTAATAATCGCCTCCCACGGCAGTTGAAGGTATATTAATCCCGGCCACGTCGAATCCGGGGATCTCGGGATCACGGGACGGCAGAAAAGTCATCTGGATACGGCGCGCAATGGCAAGCTCGTCTTCCAGTTGTCGCGCTACCAGCCGTTCCCGATGCATTCTTGCCCGCTCAATTGAAACGGCCGCCAGGCTGGCAAATCCATCCACCAACTCCAGATCATGTTTTGTGTAGGCGTCCGGCGTATCGCTCTCCACATTAAAAACGCCGATTACGTTATTGTCAATCTTGAGGGGCGCCGCCATCTCAGACCTCGTTTGCGATCTCAGCGCAATGTAGTCTGGATCGCTTCCAACGTCCGATACTATGACGCCATCGCCCTTCTGCGCGACTCTCCCGCATATACCCTGTCCCATCTTAAGATGCAGTCGTTCCAGGACAGTTGCCTCCAGGCCGCGAGTGGCGATCTGATTAATAGTGCCGTCTCTGGGATCTACCAGATAGATTATGGCTATTTCATATTTTATGACACGCTTCAGGTTATCGAGGATCTTGTCAAGCAGTTCATTCAGCTCCAACGACCCCGATAGAGCTATGCCAACCTCGTGCAGGGACTTAGCCTCCTCCAGGGCACGAACGGCCTCCTTTAGAATCCAGGCGTTTCGCAGTGTCAACGCGATTCGTTCTGCAATCACTTCGAGAAGTCCCAAATCCTGACCTTGAAACTTGCCGCCTTCCTTGCCGTTAATTGCCTGTACCAACCCCAGATATTGGTCGGCTGCAAAAAGAGGAACGCTTAATATATTTCCGGGAATCATGCCGAGAAAATCATGTATCCGCTCGCTGTATTCCGTTTCCGCGCTGATGTTATCGATTTGAATCGGTCTTCGATCTGCAGAATCCAGGCCGGGGATGTTTTTTCTTTCTATTAATGGGAAAGTATGGACTTTCTGGGGCGATCCCGACTCGGCGGCAAAACAGTTCAAGGAATGACCGCGAGGGTCCACCAGAATTAAGCACGCCCCCCGGGCGTTAAATCTTTTTGTAAGAATCTCCAGGGCGTTGCTGATTACCGTATCAAGTTCCAGATCAGAGTTCAGAGCCCTGAACGATTCTATCAACAGTTTCTCTCGGGGTGAGAAGTCTTTTCCTGAATTGTACGTCATCACTTCCAAATAACTTGTTTTGCCGGTAAATGGTTACAGATTCGCATCAGAGAATTATCGGCGTTGCAACAATCTATCACGACGATTGCGATGTATTAAGCAACGAATATATATGGTAAACTGATTCCTGTCAATACGGGTGGATTCTCTTGTTCTACCTCTGGAAAAGAGTCATCTTTACCTTAGCTTCCCAGTTGTAATCTTTGACCTCGTTTTGCATGGAGGAGTGAACGAGCACGTAGGCGCCCGTATCTTCAAAGTCCACAAAAATGAAATAAACCCCGCCCTCGATGCCATGATACCACCATCTCTCCCAAGCTCGCTCTTCGATAGATGAGTGATACCGTTCTATATCTGAAGGCTCGCCATAGAGAATATAGACTCGTCCTTGATCCATCTTCCATCCCGGAATAAATCCCTTATATTGACCGAATTTATCTTCGGCATATTTGAGTCGGTTGTAATGCTCTAATTGGAATTCATTTTCCGGAGTATCCGGATCGGGGTCACGATACCTCCAGAAGTCCTTCTGGAAATTCGCTTTCCCCTCCAGATTCAGCGAATCGAAGAGCTTCAACTCCTGAGGTGTGGCAACAAGAGCGATATCGTCACGAAATCTCTCCGCTTCTTCCTCGCTGCTGATTCTGTTGGCCTGGGGAAACATATTCAAAATCGCCCGCAATTTTTCCTGCCTCAGCTGCCATGGCGATGCAACCAGCGTAAAGCCCCTTTCGGCGCTCACGGATTCCTCGCCATCGGTTACTATCAGCCTTATTTTATACACTCCCCTGTCGAGAGTCGCGGTCGAAAAGCCAGTGAGGATCACCGTGGATGGCCCCGGTTTTGCATAGTCCGTCGGCTGGATCGACTTGATTTCTTCTCCATTCGGATCGAGGATAATAAGCGAAACCGAATATGTGCTCTCGGCCTCGGGCGAGGTGTCCAGGTTATACGCCTCGGCGTAGATATATATCGCGCCGCTTCCCTGCATAAAGCGCCGCGACGGATTGGGTAGAACACGATGCCCGGCCTTTAAGAATTTGCCGACGCTGTCAGGAGTTATTTCGTAGGCCAGTTCCAGCAATGAAATATCGAGCTTTTCACCGGCGTAGGCGGGAACATCCATTTCGAAGGAGAAGATATCCTTTTGAGTATCATTGAGGGCAGACAATGTAATTGCGTATTCCCCCACCGGGAAAACCTCTGCCAGTATATCGGAGATCAGAAAATCAGAATTCTCGAGAGCCGAGAGGTCTCTGATACGCGACCCCGCCTTCCAGCTTGCCGAATCGATCAAAACACCGCTTGAATCTCTGACCGCTATCTGGAAATCAATTATAGCCACATAGCCGCTGGTGTCAGGCTGGAATTTCAACAGCCTGCGTGGTAAGTTGTAATATATCTCGACATAGGAGTTGGCGGTATCCCCTTCCAGACGATAAGTACAGTAGCTGGCACTAAGTTGAAGCGGTCCCGATGCCTCCTGGCCGGAATTGGCGCTGAAGGTGACGGCTGTCAGAATCAGCCCGACCACCAGAAAAGCTCTCATGAAATTAGCCATAGATTACCTGAACCGCCTTATATCCCCATCGTAAGGATACTGCAGTTCATAATCGCCATAACCATTATAATCCACAAAAAAGAATCTCAGCTTCTCTTCATAGTAATACCAGATTTGATAAGGTTTTCGATCAATATCGAAGGGATGTCGGTCTATGTCGTCGGGCGGGCCGTAGGTGATATAGACCATACCCATGTCCGTCTTCCAACCGTCGCGGCCAAAAATCCCGAAATTCAAATCGGTATATCTGATACGGCCATAGTATTCATCCCGAAGTTCGTTCTCCGGCGTCCCCGGCGACGGGTCTAAGGATTTCCAGAAGTCTTGCCAGAGTTCGAGATGCTGCTCCTCAGGAGCTTTCAAAAGCTCCTTCCGCTGCTCATTGGACGCTATATATCTTAATTGATCCACCGCCGTCTTATAGTCATTCTTCACAATTGCAAAGACCGACCACTCTATGACGAAATCGGCAGCCGCTGAAATGCTGAGCTTGCTTCCGGGTGATTTGATCTGTATGGACAGCTCATACTTACCCGGTAGCAACGATTCTACAATGAATCGCTCGAGCCTTTCGGTAATTCCAATGCGACTCGTGAAAAGCGAGGTATCGGTCATAACCGATTCATCACTCTGTATGATATCGTAAACTGCAAGATAATCTCCCCGAAAATCACTCTGATTGTATATTTGATAATAGACAATCATTTCAGGCTCGCCATAACCATACACTCTGGAGACGGATGGTATGACTGTCATTCCATCCTTTTGAAACTGCGATCTGCCGTCGGCTATCTTTGCCTCTCTGACAAATTCGATTCCCGAAAGCGACGGGATTTCTAATCCGAATTTCCTCAACTTCATATCCATCTTTACGTTATGTTTATCGCCGGAGAATCTATCGGTCAATGTGCCCACCAGTTCATAATCAGCGGGAGGTAGGTCGAAGGATACCATATCGATAACGAAATCCTGCGCTGAAAGCGTCATTTTGTAATCGTCGGCGAACAGATCACCGTCGCGGGAAGCCCCGGTAGCCTGCTTCCCTTTTCTCTTGATGACGAGATCCACCTCATATGAGGCCTTGAACATATCGCCGTGCTTCTCGTAGGTAAGCACTGATGAGAACATCTTGTAATATACTTCGATATGAATATTATCCGACAGGCTGTCGACAAACGCAGCATAATCGACATTGAAAGCATGCTGGACGAGTTCATCCCCAATGCCAGGACGATCTTGGGCAAGCAGCGTTCCCGGAAGCAAGAAAACCGCTAATATTTTAGACGCGACTTTAAGCATTACCCATTCAAGTTCATCTTATAATACCCGGAACTCAATTCACAAGCAAAATCCGGCCATCCATAAATTCTAACGATATTCAATACTAAAATGTTTCTCTTTCATTCATACCTGAGGCATTCGATCGGATCGAACCTAGCGGCCCTCATGGCGGGATAGATGCCGAAAACCAGCGCCACGCCCACAGAAAAGCAAAAAGCGATTATCACCCAGAGAACAGAGACAGCCGCGGGCAGGACGGTCAGGGCGGCTATTATCTGAGCTGTACCCAGCCCCACGAGGATGCCGAGCAGTCCTCCCAGGCCGGAAAGCGCCATGGCCTCAATAAGAAATTGCCAGAGTATATTTCGCCTCTTGGCACCCACGGCTTTGCGAATTCCGATCTCCCTTGTCCTTTCAGTTACAGAAACCAGCATTATATTCATAACACCGACGCCGCCCACCAGCAGCCCTATTGAGGAGATGACAATCATTACCATCCAGACCGCCTGGGTCAATTGATTATAAATCTCAAGAAGGTTTTCCTGAGTGAAAACCGCAAAATCGTCCGGATCGTTGTAGCCCAGGCCTCTTTGCCTTCGCATAACTTCCCTTACCTGATCGATGGCCTCCGGCATTAATTCCGGCGATTCCGCTTTTAACGCCAACCACAGTTCTTTTTCCTCGGGATGGAGTTTCCTGAAAGTACCGTAAGGGATCGCTATAAAATTGTTCTCACCACTCCCCATTACCGTCTGTCTTTCCTGCATAACCCCGATGACAACGAATTTGTCGTTGTTAACCAGAATCTCCTTGTTTATGGGATCCTCATTGGGGAAAAGCTCCTTGGCAACATCCGAGCCAATTGCAGCCACCATAGTCCTGAATTTAACGTCAGAATCGTTAAAAAACCGTCCCTGCCCGGCAAAGACGTTATTGACCAGCTCATAATCGGGCAGGGTCCCGAAGAATGCAGGACGACGAACCTCTCTATCCTTGTATTTGGCGATATTCCCGCCCGGCCTGCGATAATAATTCTGGGGCGATACGCCTACGATCGCCGGACAGCCCTCGAGGATCGCGATGGCGTGATCGTAGGTGATTCCCTTCCTGTTTCGCTCCGAGGCCGGTCTGTGGCCCATCGTGATACCCGGCTTATATTTGGATATGTAAATAACGTTCGACCCCAGGGATTCGATCTGCCGAGCCATAGAATTATCCAGACCCGTTATCAAGGAAACAACCGTGATTACTGTAAATACTCCGACCAGAACTCCCAGAACAGTAAGAAAAGACCTCATCTTGTGACCCCTGAAGGTCGCCAGAGCTAACCAGAGACTTTCTTTCATTTCGTAAAATGTCATTTTCCCCTCGGGGATACGGTCTCGAATAGCAGCCGGAATATGAACCTTGTAAAGCTCATTCATACCTCAACGATTCTATGGGATCCAGCCTGGCAGCCTTTACCGCCGGGAACAAGCCGAAGATGATTCCCACACCGGAAGACACTCCCAGCCCGGTTGCAACAGCCCATAACTCGACGGCCGCCGGCAGAGGAGAGACGTGGTCCAGAATTACTGCGAATAGAATTCCAATCAGGACGCCGATTCCTCCCCCTATGACAGCCAGGGTTGCGGCCTCCACCAAAAATTGCCAGAGAATATCGCGCCTTCGCGCCCCGATAGCCTTCCTGATGCCGACTTCCCGGGTACGCTCGGTTACGGACACCAGCATGATGTTCATAATGACTATTCCGCCCACGATAAGCGCTATCGACGATATTAAGACCAATACTATCCAGAGCGTTGCCGTGAGATTATTGTACAGATTTATGAACGTTGCGGTTGTCATTATACCAAAATCATCCTTCTGGTTGTACTGGAGCTTTCGACGCGTCCGCAGAATACTGCGGGCCTGGTCCTGGGCCTCCTCCATCAACTTCATATCTCTTGCCTTGGCGTAAATAGAGATCGTTCTTCTCTTGCCGAAGTATTTCTGGTAGGTGGTCAGCGGCACAACTACCCAGTTATCCTGGTTCATACCCAGAAACGAACCGCGAGATTTGCCAACACCCACGATTCTGAAATAGTATTTGCCCACCTTGATATCCTTGCCCAGTGCAGACCCGGATTTTATGAGATTTGAGACGATATCCGGGCCGACAAGGCAGACGGCGCTCCGGTGGAGGTCATCAGATTCGTTCATAGGCCGGCCATAATCGAGATCTACATCCGAAATCTCCAAGTAATTGTAGGTACCTCCTACAACCCAGATATCCTCGAGATAATCGGCTCCGTATTTTACCTTGGTCGGCGACGGCTCGGCTGTTCCGCCAACATTTTCGCACAGGTCGCAGTATTTTTCCACCGCCCGCATATCCTCAACCGTGATATTCTTCCGCTTGCGGGTTTTTAACCATTCCTCCTCGGACGTGACAAGCCCTTCTTTATCTATTATAAAGGTATTAGAACCCATCGAGTTTATCTTGCTGGTGACATAATTGTTCATGCCGTTTATGACCGACACCACTGCGATCAGCGTGGTGACACCGATTATAATACCTATAAGCGTCAGAATCGTCCTTAATTTGTTGGCCCAGATCGATTGAATCGCTATTATGACGCCCTCTAAAAACCACATCGGTTAGCCACCTCAGTCGTTAGAGGTTATTTCTTCCTTTTCGATCTGGCCGTCGCGGATATATATGATTCGGTCAGCATACAGGGCAATATCGTGTTCGTGAGTTACAATTATGACAGTATTACCGCTTTTATGTAACCTGGAAAGAAGCTGCATTATCTCGACTCCGGTGGCCGTGTCAAGATTACCCGTGGGCTCATCCGCGAGGATCAACGATGGCGAATTCACCAGAGCCCGCGCTATGGCCACCCTCTGCCTCTGACCGCCCGAAAGCTGATTCGGTTTGTGAGTCATCCTGTCGGTGAGATCCACCAATTCCAATGCCTCTTTAGCCTTTATGATTCTGGTATCCGATCGGGTGCCGTTGTATATCAGAGGCAATTCCACGTTATGCAGCGCTGTTGCCCTCGGTAGTAGATTGAAAGTTTGAAAGACGAATCCGATTTCCTTGTTGCGGATATGGGCCAATTCATCATCGTTCATCGCGGACACATTGCGCCCGTTTAGAAGGTACTCTCCTTTTGAAGGCGTATCGAGGCATCCGATTAGATTCATCAGGGTCGATTTACCCGAACCGGATGGTCCCATTATCGCCATGTACTCCCCCGCCCTGACATCCAACGTGATGCCGCGCAAGGCCTGGATTTTCTCCGCTCCTATATCATATATCTTCCAGAGGTCATTGGTCTGTATTAGCATATTCTGAATTTCCCTCGCGTTTCTCTAACTTAGATCCGATATCAGTCCGATTCTTCTTCAGATTCGGCATCCGGCCCGAACCTCGGTTTCTGAGGATCGATCGGATCGCCATGTTTGATGGTTCTAAGTATTCTGTAGGATCCTGTAATAACGCTATCGCTTTCCGATAATCCGCTTGTGATCTCCACGTACTGCTGATCCCTGATGCCGGTTTGGACGGGTACGAATTTGGCCTCTGAATTTTTGGCAATGAAAATGCCGTCAATGTCTTTTTTGTCTTTCTCTTCATCGCCAGACTTGTCTTCTTCATTTTCCGATGACCCGCTGTTGCCCTGATCATTCGAATTTTCACCCTCGCCCGTGCCCTCCGGCCTCATCACCACTGCACCTGCAGGCACTTTGATTATGTCGTCGCGGCGGTCAGTAGTGATATCCACGGAAGCGGTCATTCCGGGTTTGATATTTTCGACTTCATCCAGAATCAGTATTTTAACCATGAAATTGGTTATCTGGTCCGATCCCCCGAAACCGGTCGCCTTGGGCGAGTTTCCGATCTGGATGACCTCTCCCTTAAACGTGGTATCCGGAAATGCATCGAGCGAAATCTCCACCTCCTGGCCCATACCCACCCGGGCGATATCAGTTTCGTCCACCTCGGCTTCTATTTCCATAGCGGAGAGATCCGATATCACCATGATAACGGTGCCGGGGTTGTTCATCGTTCCCAGGACGACATTTTCTCCCTTCTCCGAATTGAGCGTGGTGACAATACCCTCCATTGGAGATCTGATGGTGCATTTGTCGAGTTGATCTTGAGATCTATCCAGACTGGCTTGATAAACCTGAACCTGCGCCTCCGCCTGCTCATAAGCGTTCTGGACAATATCTATTAGCGCCTGCGAAGATAAATCCTTTTGAAACAGCCCTTTTTCCCTGTTCAGATCTAATCGGGATTTTTCCAGGCCGGATTTTGCCGATAGAAGAGATCCTCTGGCCTGAGCGACATCCATCCTACGAGAACGGTCATCGATCTTTACCAGCAATTGATTATCTTTTACGGCATCGCCCTCCTCTACAGGCAGCTCTTCGATTCGCCCCATAACATCAGCCGAGATATCAACGTCGGCCTGGGCCCTGACCTTGCCGGTAGCGGTCACAATCGATGTTATATCTCCCTTGCGGGCAATCTCTACCGTGACTTTAGTCTTCTTAACCCCGCTCGATCTCAAGACGAGGACGACGAGCACGACGAGGATTATCCCTCCGCCAATAATAAAAAACCACTTTTTTTTCATCTATCTTCCTCCGTACTTATCTCCCTAACACCTTTTCCAGCCTGGAGATCGCCAGGCTGTAATCGAAAATTGCCTGCACGCGGTTGGTCTGAGCCTGTTTCAGCGAAACCTCGGCATCCAATACCTCCAGGATCGTTGCTGCTCCGAGCTTATATTTTTCCCTTACGAGATTCAGATCCTCCTGGGCAGCAGCCACTGATTCCTCGGCCAGTTTCATTGTTTCCTCGGATTGCTCGATATCCAGAAACGCCTGCGTCAACTCCAGGGCAACCCTGTTCTTGGTATCCTTCAGGCCCTGCTCATAGGTATTCACATTCCTCTTTGCCGCCCGCAATGTTGCGTAATCCGATGCCCCGTTGAAGATATTGAAGTTGACCGAGGCGTAAAGAAAATAGCTTGCATTCGGCATACTAAGATCAGTCAATTCCGCGAATTTATCGACATTGGTCGAATGCGAAAGGCCCACAGAGAGGGACGGAAGAAAACTGGAGTATGCCATAAGCTTTAGATCCTGAGCACCGTAAAGATCGAACCTGGCTTTACGGTAATCCGGATTCTGCGAAAGCGCCTCATTAAGAGCGCTATTGAATTCAATATCGAGGCCACGCTGCGGCATCTCCTCTACTACCTCTATTTCCCGTGTAACGTCAACGCCCATGATATATGCAAGATTAGCCAGGGCAAGTTTGTAGATATTTGTCTTACTTACAAGATCGAGTTTATCGTTACCATACTGAACCTTGGCCTTGAGAACGTCGGACATTGACGCCGCACCGAGATCATATCGGCTCTGCACCACCCGAAGTCTCTCCTCACCCCTTCTCACGGCATCGGTAGCGACATCCAGAAGCATCTTCGCTTTAAGCAGGTTATAATAGTACTCTTTGACATTCAGGATCAAAGTCGAACTGGCACTAATATAGCCATTAAATGAGGATCCCCGATCGTGATATTTTTTTCTCAGATTGGCATAGGTATAAAGCCCCAGACCACCATAGTTTTGGCTGAAGCTTAAAGCGCCGGAATACGAATTAGTTTTCTGGGCCCCTGAGATCGCCTTCCGGGCGTCTACATCGTAATATGAAAAACCCGACCACGACTGATTGGCGCGCGCGCTGATATTTATCCCGGGGAGAAAATTCCCCCAGGCCGTATAAATCTCTCCGCGTGCCGCATCATAGGAGTTTTTAGCTGCTATCACGCCGTAATTATTTTTTAATGCCGTCTCTATGCACTTATCAAGGGTATAGACCTCAGCGGAAACCTGGCTGTATCCTGATAATAAAATAAGCGGGAGAATAACTGCCAGCAACCGGATTTCTCGTTTCATTGATATCTCCTTTTCCTTACATCCCAAACTGCTTAAACACGCCGGATAAAGCAACATTCAAGGCTACCCATATCGCCCAGAGGATTCCAACCGCCATGTAAGCCTTGGCGGTAGTGAACCTGTATATGATACCGAAACCCGTGGCGAAAACTGCCAGAAACCATATTGTGAAAAAGTCGAATTTCGAGAGAAACGTATGGAGCTTTGTTCCTATAGCATCTGCGGGGAGAAGAATGGCGAGGGAGAGGGATACATTCATGCTACCCTTGGCAATTATGAGAGGAATAGTCACGAATGTCGAGAGCATAAAAATACACATTGACCAGGATAAAACGGAAAGCACCTTTTTATATGTAGTATCTCCACCCAGGATAACAGTGCCAATGAGATAGAAAATACCTGCCAGCGCTAAGAATATGATAGGCGTTCCTATGGCCTGAGACACCACGGTGATAATGCGCTGGGTATTCACATTTTCCGCAAATCGATTCTCTATAACTTCAAGCTGCTCCGGGGGAATATTGGGATTGCTTCTCAGGCTTTCCAATTGCGTTTTCATGATGATGGGGAAAGTTACCTGAGTGGATATGACTGTTAACAACGTGATAACTATTAGCGGAATTACCCACGTCGGACTCTGTTCTACTGCCTCGAAAGTCTTCTGGGGATTTCCGAAAACGTTCCCTAACCTGCCCCAGAAACCGAGCACGGGGACCGCCTCGTTGGCCGCCATAGTAACTTGATCGTTGCCTTCCATCTTCACTCCTTTGCTAACGCGTCTTTTAGATTAACGTAGGAACCCGCCAAATGTTTCAAAGCCTCGCCCTGTTCTAATACACATCACATTCTAAGATATTCTATCATAATCAGGGCATTCCGATACGATGGAAAATGGTCAGCCCCAGGCTAAAGGAGTCGCCCTGCCGGGGCAAAGTCGCCGGATATGAAACTCCCCTCCTGAATTGACTGTATTCATCATAATTAACAAAATTACCGGATAGATATAATGCCAATCCCAATCCGGGGCTGACGTGATACCTGAAATCGAGACCGACCACGATACCCCAGCCTGAGAAATTCTCCTCCACGTCGATCATCGGATCATTAGAGGAGCGCCTCAGTCCGGAAATATCGAATAGGGCGGGCCCCACCGCAATCACCAGTTCGGCCTTATTGATTTTCCAGGGAATCGCTCGAACCTTGAGGAATATGGTGTTCTTTTCTGCCTCTTCCTCCAAAACTGCGTTCCCTCTCAATGCATAATCATAATCATGAGTGGAGTGCATTACCCCGATCTCCAATCCGAGGCGATCGATGAAATCAAAGCCGATGCTACCCACATAACCAATGCCCGGTTCCATCTCGGAATAGATCTTATCGACAGGCCGATCATGCAGGAGGCCTCCTCGTATCGAAAGCCCGCTCTGGCCGAAAGCCGATTGCGCCACAACTCCTAAGAACAGAAGGAGATATGATACGATCCCTAACCTCTCCATGTAGCGATCTTAATAGAATGCCCGATGGAGGGCAAGCGAAATAAGAGAGACGGGATATCGCCCTGTCTTATCCTTACTGAAAAACACTTATCCCTTGAAAAGTGGAGCCAGAACAAGGGAGACAATCGCCATAAGCTTGATCAGGATATTCATGGACGGCCCGGACGTGTCCTTGAAAGGATCGCCGACGGTATCGCCGACCACGGCCGCCTTATGGGCATCGGAACCTTTGCCTCCATGTGCCCCGCCCTCGATAAACTTCTTGGCATTATCCCAGGCGCCGCCGCCGTTGGCCATCATGAGCGCCATCATAACGCCGGTTACCGTCGCACCGGCCAGAAGACCGCCCAATGCCTCTTTGCCCAGAACATATCCTACGAGAATAGGGGCAATTATTGCAAGCAGACCGGGAATTATCATCTCTCTTAGGGCAGAAGCCGCCGCGATGGCCACGCATCGATCGGAATCCGGTTTCGCGGTTCCTTCCATAAGGCCGGTTATCTCCCTGAATTGCCGGCGAACCTCTTTGACCATGGCAAAAGCGGCTTTCCCGACCGCTTTCATAGTCAACGCGGCCACTAAAAAAGGAAGAAGACCACCCAGAAGCAAGCCGATCACGACCTTCGAATCAACGAGGTTTATGCTGTCAAGTCCCACCGCCGTAGTATAGGCTGAGAACAAGGCCAGGGCCGTTAACGCTGCCGAGCCGATAGCAAAACCCTTACCGATAGCGGCAGTAGTGTTGCCGAGAGAATCGAGCCTGTCAGTGATCTTGCGAACCTCGGGACCGAGACCGGACATCTCCGAAATACCACCGGCGTTGTCCGCAATCGGGCCGTAAGCGTCAACCGACATGGTGACCCCTATAGTGGCCAGCATACCCACCGCGGCGATACCGATTCCATAGAGCCCCATGGTGAAGCTATGGCTCTCGGCATAGCCGGTCTGGAAGGCTATGTAAATAGCGATACAGATCACAATCACCGGAAGCGCTACTGATTCCATACCAACAGCCAGACCGGTTATAATGTTTGTAGCGGGACCCGTCTCTGACGCTTTCGCAATATCTCTGATAGGCTTGGCAGAGGTATAATACTCGGTTAAAAGTCCCAGGACAATTCCCGCTATTGAACCAGAAAGGACAGCCCAGAAAATTCCGAGATCCACCTTAAGCCAGCCTGTAAGAACATAGGTAGCTACAAGCATCACGAGAGCACCTACATAGGTCACGATACGAAGTGTGGCCGCCGGATTCATTGACGAAAAAATCTTCACCGAGAGAATCCCGAGCATTGACGCGACGATCCCCACAGTAGCAATCATCAGGGGCATGGCCACATAACCTGCATACGCCGAACCCAGGTTTATTGTTATGGCTATTCCCAGGACGACCGACGCCACGATCGAACCGACATAAGATTCAAAAAGATCGGCCCCCATACCGGCAACGTCGCCTACGTTATCACCGACATTATCCGCAATAACCGCCGGATTTCTCGGGTCATCTTCGGGAATACCGGCTTCGACTTTCCCGACAAGATCGGCGCCGACATCGGCCGACTTGGTGTAGATACCTCCTCCGACACGAGCGAAAAGCGCGATGGATGATGCTCCCATGGAGAAACCCGTCAGTGCCTGTAATGCCGTGAGGTCTTCGGGCCTGTAAAAAAAGTAAAACATAACACCGAGTCCCAAAAGACCCAACGAGGCGACCGACATTCCCATGACCGCCCCTCCCGAAAACGCGTTTTGCAGCGCCTTCGATTGGCCCGAGCTTCGAGCCGCCTCGGTAGTGCGAACATTCGCCTTGGTGGCGGCGTTCATGCCGAAGAAACCGGCGAACATGGAACATGACGCGCCTGCCAAAAAGGCCAATCCCGTATGAACGCCTATTTTCCAGGTTAAGAGAAGAAAAACTATTACGATAAATGGAACCAGATACAGATACTCTTTCTTCAAAAACACCATCGCCCCGCGATGGATCGTCTCAGCCAGCTCCGTCATCTTCTCGTTGCCGGTAGGCTGTCTCCTGATCGTCAGATAGACGATAAAAGCGAAAAGCAATCCAACCGCGCCTAATACGATCGCAAGAACCCCGTAGTCCATCTAAGATCTTCTCCTTTTATTTTTAATTCGTTAACTCCTACACAAATAAGGCGCTAAATATGTCTTTTATGGCATTTTCAGTCAAGCATAAATTGGCCAGACCGGTTTTATAAGCTCGATGCGGGGCCATCCCCAACAAAAACGCTCACATCCCAGGGTGGACTATTTAATCCCGGATCAACGGTGCATCCAGCGAGGAACTCGATATATTACTGTAATCTAAATGAAACCTTATATTTAATCCAGACCGCCACCGGCTGACCATTGGAAATGGCAGGTTTCCATACCGTTTTCAATGCTGCTTCCAAGGCGGCTTGCCCGAAACCATCATTTTCACTCGATCCTCTACCGATCACGACATCGCGAACCTCCCCCTCTTTATCAATCAACACTTCCAGCCAGATGTCTCCTTCGATACCTGCCCGACGTTCCAGTTTAGGGTAGACCGGCTGCATAGAGTTGACAGGTACTGGCGGTTCATCGAATGGCACAAACTCGCCTCGATCAGGCAGCAAATTATCGATGATTTTTTCGACATTATACACCGGGTAAGAACCATCCCCGTCGATCGGGAATTCAGGAACCATTGCTCCCAGCTTATTCTGTGTAAGTAAAGCTACTTCCTCCGGCGCTTCAGAATCCGGAACCGCCACCAATTCGCCCACTTCAGGCGGTTTTGGTGCTTGTGTTGTCTGATTCCTTTGCATTGCATATCGCTTAATAGGAGGAGGGACAAAGCTTTTTGGCACAACGCAATCTGGAATTTCTTTCACCGTGATTTCGGCACCGACGCTAGCGGGAACTACCTGGAGAAATATAACCGTTGCCAGCGAAATCATACACGCCGAGATCCCGAATCCTAAGACCATGTTTCTTCTGTACGATGCCTTGAGCCTTGCTGTGGCGGCCAGAGTTGATTTTGCAGACATAACCTGCCTCCTTATGTTTAGTTTCGCAATATATACGATTCAAAGGCGGCATTTATTCCATGCCAACAAAAAAGCCCCGCGATTTGTCAACCGCGAGGCGTGTCTTTTGCGGGGATATGTCTATCCCCGATTATGAACAACGAGGATTATTCTCTCAACTTGAAATCTATCTTATAAGTAATCCAGACTGCTATTGGCTGTCCGTTGGCGATAGCAGGTTTCCAGACAGTCTGTTTTGCCGCTTCTATGGCCGCCTCCTCGAAACCCGCGTTGGCGCCGGAATCCTTGACGATTATTACGTCACGAACATTGCCCTCTTTATCGACCAGCGCTTTGATCCACACTGACCCCTCGACACCCGCCCTTTGAGCCAGAGCCGGGTATTCCGGCGTAACAGTGACGACCTGAACCGGCGCCTCCTCGAAGGGCACGAACTGATCCGGCGACGGAAGCAGTTCGCTAAGGATGTTATCGATATCCATGTCTATCCCGATATCATCGAGATCCTCGATGGGAGCGGCGGGCGCCATTTTCGCCAGCTCGTCCTGGGTGGCAATCTCCACTTCCTCCGGCGCCTCCTCGTCGGGGACCGGCTCGGGAACACCTACGGAAGGCTTAATCTCCCTTTGAGGCGTAGCAACCTTGACCTGTTCCTGTTGTTTGGAGAGCGATGGGGGTATCATGAGATCCGCTGCCGATTTGATGACGTATCCAGGAGCGTCGATATGCCTGCCAGCCGCCAGAGTCATAATCAAGACGACTATTCCAATAATCAGGAGATGAGCCGCCGCCGAAATTCCAAATCCCAGCATCATATTCTTCTGGTATACCTGTTTCAGCTCGAGGGAGCCTGTTAAGAGCGATCTTCCGTTCATTCCTCTACCGTCCCCCCTTCCTTAACGATCCCCAGAACATATTCGTCCCAGGCGGTCATATCCTGAAGGCTAAACCTGACAGAATAATCCCCTGTTATCGAAGGATCCACCAGCCTGGCCGCTGCCAATTCGGCATTTATGGCCCTTTCCACAGCCTGGATCTGATCCATTATGTCGACCATCATCCCGTAAGACGAAGCCTGGTCCATTTTAAGAACCATAACCAGTTTCGAGACGTTTCTATTTTTCTCATCAATAAGTCCGCTCAACTCATCAAAACTGACCCTCTCCGGCTGCTTCATATCCTCGCCCATCTGGAAGTAGAGCGAGTCTTCCTTGTCGACGAACATCATCAGAAGTTTCGATGTAGCTACCGGCTGTGGATCGGGATCGCCTTCTTTCGGTTTTGGAGGCAGCGAGATCTCCATCGAAAGCGGGCTCGAGAAGACTGTCGTAACCATGTAGAATATCAAAAGCAGAAAAGCGATATCCACCATGGGTGTTAAATCGTTGCGGATCCTGACCCGTCTTTTCGGTCTTTTCAGGCCAGTTTTTTTCTTATCCGGCTTGTCCGCACCAACATCTGCTCCGCCCATAATATCACCTCATCTTTTAGCCAGCCGGCTCCGCGGCGCTTGGCAATTGTTGTCTTCGGATTTTAGTCATCAGAGAGAAACGGTCAATATTGATGTCCTGCAGGGCGTTCATAACCTTTTTCACCGTGCCATACCTGGCTTTCTCGTCCGCCTTCACCATCACGAGGTATTCTAAGACACCCTTGCGAAGAAATTTTGCTTGCACCCTGATGAATTCAGCAGTCAAGGTACGGGCGTCGACCTCGACGTAATCCCGGATAATGGTGCTGGAGTCTTTCGGTAAGAAATTGCCCTCGATCACCGTATCACTCGAGGCGATGAAGTTGGTGATATATTCCAGAAAGATCTCATCATCCTTGTTGACGGTGATATTGATCAGATCCAGATTCGGCACGTGAAATTGGGAAGTCGATGATGGCAGGGAAACATGCTGCTTCTCCGGTGGCTTGAACTGAGTGGTGGCCATATAGAAAATCAAAAGGAGAAAGGCAATATCGACCATTGGCGTCATGTCGATAACAATAGAGATTCTCCTTTTCTTACTCGCCATTTTACGCGCCTTCCTTTTCCTTCAAGAGTTGTATGACCTCGTATGAGGCCTCATCGATTGTGTAGTTGAAAGCGTCGACCTTGTTTACAAAGAAGTTATATGCCACAATACCGATAATGGCACTTAATAACCCGCCGGCCGTATTAATCAGCGCCTCGGAAATACCAACAGCCAACGCCTCCGCATTAATAACGCCGCCGGTCCTGTGACCGGTTGCTGCGAAGGCCCTGATCATGCCGACGGTGGTTCCCAGAAGTCCCACCATAGTGGCGACCGATGCAATTGTCGAAAGGGCAATAAGGTTTCTCTCCAGAAGCGGAACCTCCAGAGCGTTTGCCTCCTCGAGCGCTCTCTGAGTCTCGGAGATCTTCTTCTCGAATTTCATGGAGCTATCGTCTTTGACGATGTTGAATCTCTCTATTCCGGCCCTCAGGATGTTGGCGATGGTGCCTTTCTGCTTATCGCAGGCGGCGAGAGCGTTTTCATAATCATTCGCTTGAATGGCCATCACGACTCGCTTAAAGAATGACTGGACGGAGGCCTTCCCTGAAGCCACCCCATACAATGTGATGGATCGCTCGATAATGAATCCAAAAACCAACACCAGAAGTGCGATCAGCACAATGACCAGTGGTCCGCCCTCATATATGGTGTGCATAATGGTGCCTTTGGGCTGGGCTTTGAAGATGCCATACCACATACCGAAACCCACCGCGAAGGCCACAATAAAGAGGATCGTGATAAAAATTACCTGGCGCAAGTTGGTTGCCTCCTTTTCCTATTTTTTTTAAACAACTCTAATCATCCAATTTTCAGCTATTTCCTCTGCCAGAGCCCTATATCCCTCGGGCCTGCGCAAAACCCAGAATTAACCCTACTATATTCAGCCAGAATCCAACCCCCGTCATTGTGAAAATTGCCAGCAGACTCAGCGATTCGCCAATCCCGTCGATCCCCAGCGAACCGAAGGGATGCGGGCCGCCGAAGAGTAGTATAATAAACAATACCGCGTAGAGAAGGATCGGAATATAAGTGAAACGATTGAACTTCTTAACCGTTTCCAGATATTTGTCGCCTTTATTTTTGTTTAAAACGCCCAGGATATTCAGAATTCCCGCCACGGGACAGCTTAACAGCAAAAGCGAAAAGATGATTATCGTCAATATCATGGCTATCCCGCCCCAGGCAGCATAGCTGCCGATAAATGGAAGATTCAAAAAGAAGGATATCGCCGATCCCGAGATGCCTCTGCCTGACGGATCGATCGAGTAGACCGGCAGGAAAAACGCCAGAATCAATATCGCACCGCCGATAATCGAGACCGCCTTGTCGACCGCTGTCATCGATTTGATATTCAAAATGGCCGTATCCCGATCCAATATCGAAATCTGGCCATCGCGGGCTTTTACCTGCCTGACAAAACGCTTCTTCTCGTCGTCTGATTTCCAAAAATCCTCAACATTACCGGGATAGACGTCAAAGCCAAGGTATCTATAAATGGCATCGGAATCGGGCTTCTTATTCCCCATCTTCTCCTCCGTCACTCCTCCCCCTGGAATCTGGTCTGCATTTCGGCCTTTCTGGCATCGGGGTTGCCAGGGTCAATCTCCAGGACTTTTTTATAATAAGTATTAGCTTCCTTGATCAAATTGCATGTATGATATGACGAAGCGATATTGAACAATACAGAAATTTCTTTTGGATCACACTTTTCGGCTTTAAGCAGGATAGGTGTCGCCTCGGTACACTTTCGAAGCTTCAGGTAACTCAGGCCAAGGTCAGGGTAGATCACGCACCGCACTGAATCGGTCAGATCGGTGCCCTGATCATTCAAGAGGTATTGGAAATGATGGATAGATTTCTGATATTTTTCATTGAATGTATATATCTTTCCCAGCATGGAACGCATCATGGTATCCTCAGGCTTGATCTGCAGTGCCTTCTCAAATGTCACGGCAGCCAGATCATAAGCTTCCGTCTTCAGATAGCAAAACGCCAGGTTGCGATAGGCATTTACGCTGGTCGAATCCAGCCCGATCTTGCCTTTAAAGAACGGAATCGCTCCGGCATAATCCCTCTTATAATACATCGATAAACCGGCATATTCGTATGCCGCTGAGAAGGAGGAATCGAGCTCTATTGCCCTCCGGAACGAGACCAGAGCGGAGTCGAAATAGGGCGTATTCTTGACTCCCAGTTTGATCTCTACTTTACCTTTATCGAACCAGTAAAGGACGCTGTCGGGTTGCCCGAATGCCGCTTCATATCGGTTGTAAGCATCAATCGATTTCTCATACTCTTTACCACCGGCGTAAATCCTGGCCAGGTATCCGTAGGATTCCGCTTCATGAGATCCCAGGCTAACCGCTTTTTCAAAAGACTCCGCGGCTTTCTCATCGTTTCTCAGTTTGAGATGATATATCTTAGCCAGATCAAACCAGATTTCACCGTTATCCGGCACTATTTCCATATACTTCTCGTAACAAAACGCCGCCTCTGATGGCTTTTCAGATAATTTGCATATATTAGCCAACTCAAGCCATGCCGTTGTATCGTCCGGATGGAGATCCAGATCTATTCTGTATTCCTCAATTGCCTTCTCGACATTTCGCATCTGAATGTAGGCTTTGGCCATTTTATAGTGCAAATCCTCAACGGTGCGATCCAGCGTGGAATCGAATTCGATAGCCTTATAAAATTCTGTTATGGCGATGGAGAACACCTTATTCCGATAATTGACCTCTCCCAAGGCCAGATGATACCTGGCGTTCTTCTTGTCCTTATCTATAGCCTTCCTGAGGTTCAGGTCGGCTTCTGCATAATTCTCCATCTCTGTCTGGGCCAACCCGAGTCCGTATAAAAACTCCCCTTTTTTCTTCTTGGTTTTGATGCCCCGCTCGAAGAATTCAATTGCCCGTTCGTGATCCCCGGTATGATATGCCGACATGCCCGCTCCCAGCAGAGACTCGGCATCCTTCTTTTTCCTTGCGAGCGCCTTTTCGTAAAAACTCAGCGCCTCCTGATATTCTTCCAGATCGAAATAAAGACCGCCGGCCAGGCGATTGAGCTTAAAATGCTCAGGTTCAGTGGCCAGAGCCGTGACAGCCACTCCCACGGCTTCCTGCAGATTGCCCATTTCTTTCAATGACTTAGCCTGTTTGTAGGCATCGTCGGCGGGCCCGGCATTAGCAGCGCAAACCAAGCTCGCAATGGCAATCAGAGTCAAAAGAGATCGTTTCAGGTTACGTTGTCCTCTCCATAAAGTGAGGCCCCCTAACAAATTAGATAAGTAAAATACCAAACGGCTCTCCAATGTCAAGGTTTTTTTAATCACCTTTAACGCCTTTTTCCCGTGATTTCATGCGCCTGATGATCATACCGCCTCGAATAATGCCGTAACCTATCAGAACCAAGCCTACCACTATTTTCATGGCACCTTGGAGGAAAATGTGGTCTCTTAAGATAAGACCGGAGAGTATCCCAGCACCCAGAATGAAAAATATTATCGCCAGTAACAGCGTAATCCATTCCAGTACCTTCTGCGGAGCGCCGGTATTTTGTAAATTCTCCACTCTAATAGCTCCTCACCTATTTATACGTTACACGGTCGGTATTATTCCTTAAACCAATCTCTTTTTCAATCTCAAGGATGCCAATGCAATAATGGCCACACTCCAGGCGAGCAGTATTATCGCTTCCTGCCACAAATCTATAATGCTGCTGCCTCTGAGAAATAAACCCCTTATGATGGTTAAGTAATATCTCATAGGCAGAAAATAGGTCGCCACTTGAATCGGTTCAGGCATGTTGCCTATCGGGAAGATAAACCCGGAAAGCAGAACATTGGGGATCACAAATACCTGATTGGCCCACATAGCCTGATCGGCGGTATAAGAGAAGGTGGAAATTAGAAGCCCCGCTGACAAACAGGCCAGGATAAAAGACGCCGATAATAAATACAGGGCGGCGATGGACCCCGCAAAAGCTATCTCAAACCAGGCCAGCCCCACCACCAGCACAAGTGTGATTACCATATAACCCACGAACAAAGGTGGTATGAGTTTCCCGATGAGAAGGTCAAAGGGATTGATCGGTGTTACCGCCAGCTGTTCTGCCGTGCCCTGCTCACGTTCACGGACTATCCCGAGAGTGGTGAGGTTCAAGAGCAATATCAAGGTAAGCATGCCCATGACTCCCGGAACCATAAAGTTAACCGATTTAAGCTCCGGATTGAACCAGATCCTGGGCTCAGTCTCAGGCAATACCATCGGCTGAATACCCTGCGACGAAAGATATCCAAGGGTCAGATCGTTTGAATAGCCCCGGACTATCATCTTCGCGTAACCCGATACAATTGTAGCCAGGTTAGAATTGGTTCCATCGATATAGATACCTACCGTAGTCTCTTCGCTTCGCTTTAACAGGCGAGCAAAATCTGCCGGGATTACCATACCCAGGACCGCTTCCCCTGAATCGAGATACGGATCTATATCGTTCTGACCATCAACAAATCCTGCTATTGTGAAATAGCCGCTGGAAACGAACCGACTTATGAAATCCCGGCTGTCGGGTGTGCGGCTTTGATCACAGATGACCATGGGGTTCTTCCTGATATCCGTCCGAGCAACGTAACCGAACACGACAAGCTGTATTATCGGGGCAATGATCAGCATTCCGAATATTCGCCTGTCTCTTAAAAGCTGAATGAATTCCTTCCTGGCAATGAAATAGATTCTTCTCAACATCAGTCAAGACTCTTTTTGAATTTCAAAGAGGCCAGCCCCAGGAACACCGTGGCGTTGGCCACGAGGAAAACACCTTGCGGCCATAAAACCTCGAGGCCCACTCCCTTCAGAAAAATCCCGCGCAATATTACCAGAAAATATCGAGCCGGAACGAGATATGTGATGCCCTGGATGATCGTCGGCATGCTTGATATCGGAAATATGAAACCCGAAAGAAGAATCGACGGGAGCAGACTTATCAGAAACGCCAGCAACTGCGAATATGCAACGTTTCTGGAAATTGCGGAAACGAACAGGCCGATACCGAGAGCGTTCGCCAGGAAAAGAATTGAAAACATGCCGACATATAATAGATTTCCCCTGATCGGCACCTTGAAAACGAAATATCCCGCGGCTACAACCAGGCAAACGTCAATAAACGAAATCAGGATATAAGGTGCAATCTTGCCCAGAATATATTCCCATGATTTCACGGGAGATGCAGCAATCAGCTCCATCGAACCGTATTGTTTTTCTTTGACGATAGCATTGGAGGTCAATAATGCTCCGAGCAGCATCATCACTATGGCTATTATCCCCGGGATGATAAAATTCGATGATTTAAGTTCGGAATTATACCAGATCCGGGTCCTTTCGACAACCGACGGATACTCAAGATCGGTAGCCAAATCCAGACTCAGGCGGGTGAAATCAAAAAACACTGCGGCCTGATAGCCCATAGCCACGTTGGCTGTATTAGCGTCCGATCCGTTGACCAGTACCTGGACATTTCCACCGGTCTTGGAGGCGATGTCGGAGGCAAAGTCAGGTGGGATTACCAGCCCGAGTATGATCTCATCATTCACCAGAAGCTCCTCAAGCTGCCCGTACGAATCGACCTGTTCTTTCAAAACGAAATATCCCGATGACGTGAATTTCCCGATCAACTCTCTCGATATTCGGCTTCTTGATTGATCGTAAACCGCCAGGGCAACGTTTTTGATATCGAATGTCACCCCGTACCCGTAGATGACCATTAGCATTAAGGGAAAAAAGATAACCAGAAGGAGCGAGCGCCTGTCTCGCAGGACGCTGATAAACTCTCTCTTTGCAACCGCAAGAAATCTCATCTACCGACCGATCCTGCTTTTTCGGGAGAGCGCAATACATTTATGAATGCATCCTCCAGCGACGGCGATATCTCCCTTATGGATACCTCTTCAATCCCCCGCGTCGTCAGAAACGATCTTATCTGCTCTATGTCCTCACCGTCATAATCGAGATGTATTTTGCTTCCGAAAAGCGAGCATTTGCCGAATCTTGCCTCCTCGCGACGGAGAAGATCGAAGCCAATTCGCCAATCGGTGACAGATATTTCATATATCCGACCCGCTGTAGAGCTTTGCTTTAGAACCGAAGGGGCATCGAGTCTGATCAGCCTTCCTTCGTCTATAAGAGCTATGCGATCGCAATGTTCGGCCTCATCCATATAGTGGGTGGTTATGAATACGGTAGCTCCCGACGATGAGAGTTCGTAAATCAGGTCCCAGAAATCTCTCCGCGAGAGGGGATCTATGCCGGCTGTCGGCTCGTCCAGAAACAAGATCGAAGGATTATGTAGCAACGCTGCTCCCAGGGCGAGCCTCTGTTTGAATCCCCCGGAGAGGTTACCGGTCAGGTCATTCCGACGATCGACCAGATTTGACATCGAAAGCGCCCATTCGATCCTCTTGCGCCTTTCGTGTCCAGAAAGACCGTAAATCCCGCCGAAAAACTCGAGATTTTCAGCTGCCGTGAGATCATCATATAGAGAAAATTTCTGGGACATGTAGCCGGTTATGAGCTTTATGCCGGATCTTTCTTTCAGGATCGAATATCCTCCGACACTACCTTCTCCGGCAGTCGGTTCTATGATTCCACATAGCATCCTGATCGTCGTTGATTTACCAGCGCCGTTGGGTCCCAGGAAACCGAACACCTCCCCTTTCGCCACTTCGAAACTCATGTTGTCTACTGCGACAAAATCATCGAACTTCTTGGTCAATCCTTCGACGCAAACCGCCGGTCCATCATACGGGATCATTTTATTTGCCTGTTAGCTCTTGAATGAAAACGTCCTCCAGCCCGGGACTGACCTGTTCCATGACCTTTATTCTGATTCCGGAATCTTCCATCAGAGATCTCATGCCCGGAGCATCGCCCGGACTATCGAGCGTAAGGTGAAGCTTCTCACCGAAAAATATCGCTCGCCGATGCCCGAGCTTTTGAGAAGCCAGTTCATGGGCCGATCGATTGTTGTCGGTGATAACCTCGAACAGGGCAAACTTAAATCTCGACTGCAGTTTCTGCATATCGCCCGTTATCAGACCCCGCCCCTTATGCAGAAGCATGATCTCGCCCGCTCTTTCCGCCTCATCCATGTACGGCGTTGACAGGATAATGGTAACCTCTTCACTGAGAAGGTCATAGAGGATCTCCCAGAGCTCCCGGCGCGAGATCGGATCCACGCCCGTGGTCGGTTCATCGAGCAATAAAAGCTTCGGCGTATGTATCAGCGCGCAGCACAGTGAAAGTTTCTGCTTCATGCCGCCCGACAGCCGCGCCGCCTGCCGCCTCCTGAACGGGGCGAGGCGTGAAAAGTCCAGAAGCCTGTGAACCCTGGCCGGTCGTTCCGCCGGAGGAACCTTATATAGTGCTGCGAAAAAATCGATATTCTCTTCGACTGTTAGGACGGGATTTAATGAAAACTTTTGGGAGAGATATCCTATCTTATCCTTGATGCTTTCCGGATCTTTGATAGCATCACAACCGATTATATTCAGACTGCCTTCATCGGCAGACATGATTCCCGCGAGGATTCGCAGAAGAGTCGTCTTACCCGCCCCGTCCGGCCCCACAATGGCAAATATGATTCCCCGGCGAACAGATAAATCTACTCCCGTTAATGCTTCGGTCTTTCCGAATCGCTTCCGTAGCCCGCGAGCTTCAACCATTTCAGGGAGTGACGTTGATGGTTACATCGCAGGGCATGCCCGGTTTAAGAATCCCGTCGTGATCGTCGGTGTCGACTGTGACTGCATAAACGGTCTTGATCCTCTCATCGATGGTCTGGATGTTCTTGGGAGTAAACTCCGCTTTATCTGATATCCTCGATATCCTCCCGTCGAATTCCCGGTCGGGATGGGAATCAACCTTGATCCTGACGTTCTGGCCGTTTCTGATCCGGCCCAAATAAACCTCTTGAAGATAAATCCTGATATCCAGACGAGTCAGATCAGCTATGGTCAGAATCGGCTGTCCCGGGTCGACCACCTCATGCGGTTCTACGGATCTTAGAAGGACTGTGCCATCGAAAGGAGCAACGAGGAATTCATTTTCAAATACAATTTGAAGGTAATCCTTCTGAGAGATGGCCGATTGACGAGCGCTTTCGGCAGCTTCGATTGCAGCTTCGATTCCGCTAACCGTGTCCTCCAGATCCTCCTTCTGACCAACTGTAGCCCCGCCCGAGGGAATCAGTCTTGTAACCTTCTGCAAATTGCGGATCGCCGTCTGCTTTTCGATCCCCAGCGACTTAAGATTTGCCCGGGCGCCATTGATCTGGTTCCCGGCCCGGCGAATCCTGGCCTCAATCTCTCTGTGGGTTAGTTCGCAGATGGTATCACCTTGGGATACCAAATCGCCCTCCTCGAATCTTATATAATCCACCCGGCCGCCGGTCTTGAAGCCAAGATCCACCTCGACCGCCTCAATCGTGCCGGAGAGGACTATATTACCATCTTCTTCCAACCTGTTTCTGCTCAGAAAAAGCGCTACAGAAATTGCCGCAATAATCACGACGGCCAGAGGAATGCCTAATTTTTTCATAGATTATTCTCCCTTAACCGAACCAGGGCAGACGTTTCGCAACGGAGCCATCGAAGCGACTATTATTACCGGCGCTGACCTATGTCAAGCGTTTTAAAAAACGGGATTGAGCTGCAATTGACAATTCTATCAAAGTCCTTTATAATTAGGTGTTGTGAGATTTATTTTCTTCCCGCTGACCCTTTTTGTCCTTGCCTGTTCGCCCGAAAACGAGGCTGATATCCGCTTTAACAGATTCCTGGGATCATTAAAACCTGCCAAGGATATCGGGACGATCAGTCGCCTGACTCAGGATGGACGATCCATATATCCTGATTTCGCCCCGGGGGATAGTATCGTAATCTACAAGAGACTTCTCGTCGCCACAGCCGATGATGCTGAGGGAAGAACCGAGGAGGAATTGGTCGGCTCTTATGGCATAAACGTCTACAATAATGAGCTCTATACCCTTTCCCGAGATTACAAATACCTCCGGGCGGACAATATCGATCCATCAAGGGTGCCGCGTGGATATGGAGAGAATGTTATCATGGCACTGGAATCCCCCGACGGAAAGACTATCGCTTTTGAAAAGACAACAGGCTCCATTCGAGATAGCCACACGATATATCTGGCGCGGGGAGATTCGATCATTCAACTGACATACGGTGATCTGCCGTGCTTTCTGGAGAGATTTTCCAATACCGGAAAATATCTTTCGGCAATCTGCGGGCGCGGTCCGACCTGGATTATCCTATTCGATCTTAAGAAGCAGGCCGCCTATAGAATCGAGAGGATTGAAAACAGGGTGGACTATTTAACTGCCTTTTCGTCCGACGATAAGATGATGGCCTTCATCAGATCGGAGAAGAGGTTTTCTTACGGATTTGATTTTTTCGGCGATGTATGGCTTTTAAGGTTTAATGATTAACGCCTGATATTATCCGGTTTTCACCGCAGTACCGGAAACCGCCACCATAAGCATGCCTTCTCTTATCACTTCGTAGTCGAGATCGACACCGATCACCGCCGATCCACCGACATCCTTGGCTTTTTGAATCATCTCGTCGATGGCCACTTTCCGGGCTTTGGCCAGTTCTTTCTCGTAGGCCGCCGACGATATCGGTTATGGAGGCGAAAAAATCACGAAATATATTAGCGCCCATGATTGCCTCACCGGTCACGATTCCGATATACTACTTAATCTCTGTTCCCTCAATATTGGGCGTAGTGGTTACGATCATAAGTTCCTCCCCAAAAAATATTTGTACTTCTTGCGGCCTACTTTAGGGGATGATCATGCAATATGCAATAGATAAAACCCGGAGGTATTGTGATTTAAGCGGCGCTAGATCCCGGAGGCATACAGAGGTCTTCTGAAACCGGCAAATGAGCTTTTATAATATTTCTCGTCGAGGCTGGAGACTATCACGCCCCTCGATAAAGATGCGTGAATGAACTGCCCCTCCCCTAAATAAATCCCTACATGAGACGGTTTGCTCGATCTTATTTTGAAGAACACCAGATCTCCCGGTCTGCTTCTGGAGCTTCGGACGGTGACGCTTTTTGCGTATTGTGCGCCTGTGGTTCGCGGAAGATAGATAGAGAGATATCGACTGTACATGGCAGATACGAATCCCGAACAATCCCAGCCGGATGACGACGTGCCTCCTGGTTTATAAGGATTCCCGATATGTTTACCGGCCCCCGAAATCAGTTTCCCGGCATCTTTCCGGGAAAGCGGAGAGATCTTAGTTGTAGCACCCGGTTTCCTTGCGGGACCGGAACAGGCGAGCGATAGCAAAAGAGCGGCAAATATGAAGACCTCGAGTTTTCTCATTCTAAATAAATTATCGACCGGATTGAAGCGGCCTTTTAAACGAGAGTGGGATAAATCATGCCTGATCGGCGGCGATAATATATCCTGACAGTTACAAACAGAAACAAAAAAGCTCGCTGCGACTGCAGCGGGCTCCGTCAGGTGCAGCTATCAGAGCTTCCGGAATCAGCCAGGGAATTTGAGAATAAAATATACCGCCGGTAAGGCGAACGCAAGCGAATCGAATCGATCCAGTACACCACCGTGTCCGGGGATTAGATTCGACGAGTCCTTTACACCGCAATCCCTTTTCATGGCCGATTCTATCAAATCTCCTATCTGCCCGAAAAAAGTCGCTGCCAGGGATGCTATTAATATCAGGTATAACGCGAATTCGCCTTTTAGGAATTGATGGGCTGCAAAGGCGGCAATCAAGCCGCCTGGAAAGGCGAATATAAACCCGACCCGGGTCTTCCCCGGAGAAATCGTCGGTGCAAGCTTGCGACGCCCGAACCAGGTGCCGAAGGCATAGGCGAAGGTATCGGCAATCCAGATATTGACGAAGGTGAACAGCAAGATCGCCCAGCCAAGTCCGGAAGGATCCCTGTGTATCAGGATTGAGAACGATATGAAGAATCCGGGATAGACCGCCGCCAGTATGGCCACGGCTAACCGGGATGTGTAATTTGTAATCCCGGTTTCAATCATCTTCAGAGTTGCCGCCAGGAAGAAAAGAACAAACAGGATTAAAAGGCCCGCCTCTCCCAAGAATGAAAACTGGAACATTGAAACCAGTATTATTGCCAGCAAGGTCGCCAGACGCTTGCCGACCTGAATTCTCTTAGACATTAACATCGCGGCCAGCTCCCAGCTTCCCAGGATCGCAACCAGGATACAAAAAGCGTAGAGAAAATATCCACCCTCGTAAATGATAAATACCAGGGCGGGAATACCCACGGCCGCTACTATGAGTCTTTTTACGAGGTTCTTGGACATCGTTACGGGGATGATACCTTTCCAAACCGCCTTTCCCTGGACTGGTAATCCAGGAGGGCCTGGAGAAAATCATCCTCGGAAAAATCGGGCCAGAGAACATCGGTCACGTAAAGTTCCGTATAGGATGTCTGCCAGAGCAAGAAATTGGAGATACGCATTTCTCCCGATGTCCTGATGAGAAGATCGGGATCCGGCAGACCGTTGGTTTGCAGGTAGGTCGCAAACAGCCCATCATTTATGGACTCTGGCTTCACCTGACCGGTTGCGACATCCCGCGCAATGCTTCTTACAGCCTCGATGATCTCGTTCCGCCCGGAGTAATTCAGCGCCAGGTTGAGTATCAGACCGGTATTTGGAGTCGTTTTATTGATGGCATCGACAAGCACCTCGCGCCTCTTCTCAGGAAGTTTCTCAATATCGCCGGTAGCAATCAGGCGGACATTATTTTCCAGAAGTTCAGAGAGCTCTCTACGAGTGGTCTCTCCCAAGAGCTTCATTATAGCCGAAACTTCTCTTTTCGGACGTTTCCAGTTTTCTGTGGAGAAGGTAAAAAGCGTAAGATATTTCACGCCGATTTCGCCTGCAATTCGGACTACCCTCTTGACCGCTTTAACACCTGCTCGATGACCGGCGGTTCTCGGCAAACCTCTCTTTTTAGCCCACCGGCCGTTGCCATCCATGATAATTGCCACATGCACCGGCAGTTTACCGCGAAATTCCACTTCCGATTTCAGGTTATCGAAAGCCATGCCGCAAACACTCCCTTATACCTCCATAACCTCTGCCTCTTTGGCTTCGATCATCTTGTCTATTCTCGATATACGATCATCTGTAATCTCTTGAATATGTTTTTGACCGTTGTGTAGATCATCTTCGCTTATCTCCGAGGCTTTCTCGGCCTTTTTGAGCTTCTCTATCGAATCCCGCCGAATATTCCGAACTGATATCTTGCCGTCCTCGCCAAACTTCTTGACCAGCTTGACCATCTCCCTCCGCCTCTCCTCGTTCAGAGGCGGAATCGGTAAACGAACTACGTTTCCTTCGGTCACGGGATTCAATCCCAGATCGGCCTTTTGAATTGCCTTGACGATATCCCCGACGACATTCTTTTCCCACGGTTGAACAACGAGCAGTTTAGGGTCGGGCGCCGAAATTGACGCCACCTGTTTCAAGGGGGTCATCGTTCCATAGTATTCGACTTTCACACCGTCCAGAATCGTAGTAGTCGCCTTCCCGGTGCGAATGCCTGCAAGCTCGCGGCCGATTGCTTCAACCGCTTTTTCCATCTTTTGTTCGGTATCACGATAAATTTCTTTTAGCATAAAAGCCCCGCTTATGACACTAGCGTTCCGACCTTTTCACCATATATTATACGTTTCAGATTTTCTTTCCTGTACAGATTAAAGACAACAATCGGCATATTGTTGTCCATACACATGGAGATGGCGGTAGCATCCATGACTTTCAAACCTTGATTCAAAACCTCCAGATAACTCACCCTGTCGAATTTTTTGGCATTCGTATTGGAAATGGGATCGCTATCATAAACACCATCGACCTTGGTGCCTTTCAGTATTACCTCCGCGTCAACCTCCTTAGCCCTTAATGCGGCCGCGGTATCGGTCGTAAAATAGGGATTGCCGGTCCCGCCGGCAAAGATTACGATACGGCCCTTTTCGAGATGACGCAAAGCCCTCCGCCTGATAAATGGCTCGGCCACCGCCGCCATTTCGATGGCGGTCATTACGCGAGTGAACTTGCCGACTTTCTCGAGGTATTCCTGCAGGGCCAGAGAGTTTATGACGGTGGCCAGCATCCCCATAAAATCGGCGCTGACCCGGTCCATTCCCTCGGCAGCCGCTTGAAGTCCCCGGAATATATTTCCACCGCCGATAACAATACCGATCTGCACGCCGAGATCGGCCACTTCTTTCACCTGTACCGCTATGCTGGTCAGGGTCTTCCCATCGAGCGCACCGGGTTTACCTCCCATAAGAATCTCTCCGGATAGCTTCAGAAGGACCCTCTTATACTTCGCCTTCATGTCCAACGCATCCCTGGAAGAGGATTTGGATTTCGAGGCAGGGACCAATTATTCCCCCATTCGGAAACGCACGAATCTCCTGACAACTATATTTTCGCCAAGTTTGGCGATGGCATTGTTTAGAAGATCCTTTATAGCAATATCCTCATCTTTGACGAAGGGCTGATCGAGAAGCACAACTTCCTGGTAGTATTTGGACAAACGACCCTCGATGATCTTCTCAATCACCTTCTCCGGCTTGCTCTCGTTTAAAGCCTGAGTTCGATATATCTCTTTTTCCTTTTCGATCAGAGACGGATCGAGCTGACCTCGCTCATTCACCAGGGGATTCGCGGCTGCTATCTGCATGGAAATATCCTTGGCGAGGGATTGAAAATCATCGGTACGGGCTACAAAATCAGTCTCGCAGTTGATTTCGAGCAGGACCCCGAGTTTACTGCCGGGGTGGATATAAGAATAGATCAGGCCTTCATTCGCGCTCCGGTCTGCTTTTTGAGCCGCCTTGGAAAGCCCCTGCTGGCGCAGGATACTTACGGCTTTTTCGAGATTGCCTTCAGACTCCATAAGGGCTTTCTTGCAATCCATCATACCAGCACCGGTCATGTCGCGCAGTTCCTTTACAGTTTTGGCGCCAATTCCCATCTATTCTCTCTCCCGACCTACAGTTTTGGTTTCCTCGCCGCCCTCCGCCGCTTTCTCCATCTCGGCGGCGCTTACCCTGGCCTGAGATTCGACTATCTCGTCGGTTATGGCCCGGGTTATTACAGAGATCGATTTTATCGCATCATCGTTGGCCGCTATTGGATAATCAATCGGTGTGGGATCTGTATTGGTGTCGATAATCGCTATCACGGGAATCTTTAACTTGTTGGCCTCGGCGACTGCTATTCTCTCCTTTTTGGCGTCAATTACTAAAAGCAGGGAGGGCAAGCTAAACATATCCTTAATGCCGATTAGAAATTTCTCCAGCCTTGCGGCCTCCTTTTCAAGCTTGCTGGCCTCTTTCTTGGTAGCTTTCTCCAGAAAACCGTCTTCCTTCATCCTCTCAATATCCTTTAAACGCTTGATGTTGCGCTTTATCGTCATGAAGTTGGTCAGCATCCCACCGAGCCAGCGTTCGATTATATAGAATTGTCCGGCGCGTTGTGCCTGGGTTTTCACAACCTCCTTGGCCTGTTTTTTGGTTCCGACCAGCAGTATCTTGCCGCCGGATTCGACAACCTCGCGAACTTTCTGACATGCTCTATTAATCGACAACAGGGTTTTGTTGAGGTCGATGATATAGATGCCGTTTTTAGCTGTAAAAATGAATTTCTTCATTTTGGGATTCCATCGCCTGGTCTGATGGCCGAAATGAACCCCGGATTCGAGCAAATCCTTGATTGTTACATCTGGCATGTTTGGTTTCTCCTCCACCGGTTTCATACCCCGAATGGCTCCCGATTTTTCGGGAGACCCCATCCGGAGTCCGCCGATGTGTGTCGTTAGAAAATTATCTCTTCGAGAACTGGAAGCGCTTACGAGCCTTTACGTGGCCGTATTTCTTGCGCTCCACCATCCTTGAATCGCGTGTCAGCAGCCCGTTGCGCTTTAAAAGTGGACGAAACTCAGGATCGTATTTCATCAGAGCTCGTGCAATCCCCAGACTAACGGCGCCTGCCTGACCGGAAAGACCGCCTCCTTTGGCCACGCAGATTATATCGAACTTGCCCCCGAGCTCCACAACTTCGACCGGCTTCAAAGCGTGCATGACAAGATTGGCTCGGCATAGATAGGAATTGATATCGATACCGTTTACCGTGATCTTGCCCTTGCCTCTCTTTAGCCTGATCTTGGCAACGGACTCCTTTCGTCGCCCGGTTGCTATATGATATTCGTCGGCCAAATTACCTCCATAAAACTCTACTGAATTTTTATCTTCTCAGGTTTCTGTGCCGCGTGGGGATGGTCCTTTCCGGCGTAAACAAACAATTTCTTGTTCAGCCGCCGCCCCAGCCGGTTGCGAGGAAGCATACCCTTCACCGCTTTTTCGATTACACGCTCCGGATGCTTTGCCAGCATCCGCTCTACTGTAACCTCTCTGAGGCCGCCGGGATACCCCGTGTAAGAGTAGTATTTTTTCAAGAGAAGCTTCTTGCCGGATAATGCTACTTTCTCGGCATTAATCACTACAATATAAGCTCCCATATCAAGGTGAGGCGTGAACAATGGGCTATCTTTGCCTCTAAGTGTAGTGGCTATCCTTGTCGCCAGACGGCCAAGAGGCTGGCCATCCGCGTCGATCAAGTACCACTTCTGATCTTGTCTGTTCTGTTTAGGTACAAAAGTTTTCGTATCCATCCGGGCTCCGTTTCAGCCATCGTTTCTCAGAATCCGCAAAATTTATAATTTAAATATTAGACTCCCCATGTCAAGCAAAATAATCCAATCCTATCATCAAATTTACCGAATTCCCCTCAGGGGAGAACTTATTTAAAAATATCGTCAGGCGGATCGATAAGGTTAGCGATGTTCTGCGATAACTCTACGGTCTCAGGATGCCCCGGTCGGTTATTATTCCGCTAATTAGCTCGTGGGGAGTGATGTCGAACGCCGGATTATGCGTTCGAGCGTCCGGAGGCGCTATCTGAACGCTTCCGATTTTCTTTATTTCATCATCCGCGCGTATTTCTATGGCTATAGATTGCCCATCAGGGCAATTCGGATCAAATGTCGTCGACGGCGCGGCTGAATAGAATGGTATGTCATGATGATTGGCCAGGACGGCCAGAGTATACGTGCCTATTTTATTGGCCAGATCGAGATTCTTCGCCACCCTATCGGCCCCGGTGATAACGAGATCAACCTGTCCACCGGACATCAGGTGGCCAGCCATATTATCAGTGATAAGCTTGTACGGGATTTTTGCTTTCGACAGCTCCCAGGCGGTAAGCCTGGCGCCCTGCAGTACAGGACGGGTTTCATCAATCCAGACTTCTATTTTTTTCCCGGAGAAAAAAGCGGTATATATGACTCCAAGCGCAGTGCCGATTCCACCGGTGGCCAGCGCCCCTGCATTACAATGCGTGAGTATGCGGCAAGGATCGGGGATGACGTCATTGCCGAAGGCCCCCATTCGCTCACACATAAGTTCATCCTCTTTGTGAACGCTAATCGCTTCATCGATAAGGAGTTCCAATAGATTATCATGACCGATACACTCGTTCTGCTTCAACGCCATCCGGTCAATGGCCCCGGAGAGGTTCGCCGCCGTCGGTCGTGTGAACTTCAACAGGTTACACGCATTCCTGAATGATTCCCGGTTCGAAGGTTCGGGCAAGAGACAAAGCCCGTATGCAGCGGCGATGCCGATCAGCGGCGCGCCCCGGGTAGCCAGAGTGGAGATAGCGTCAGATACTTCTTCGACCGAACGCAGATCTCGATATTCTTCCTTCAGAGGTAATTGGCGTTGGTCGAGGATCACCGGATGGTCCTTTTCCCATCTGATGGAGGAAAATCCGAGCCTGGAGAGAATTCCCACCTATTCTCCCACGAGCTGGACAATCAATTCGCGGGAGCGCGATCTGTTGTCAAAATCTGCCAAGATTATCTGCTGCCAGGTGCCGAGATCGAGACGGCTGCCATCGAACGGCACTGTCAATGAGGTCTTGATTAGAAACGATCTGAGATGCGAAAAGCCGTTGCCATCGCCCCAGGTCTTGTCATGCTCGTAAGGGACATTGCTCGGGATTATCTTCTCCAGAAATCGGGGGATATCCTCAAGGAGGCCCGGTTCATACTCGACGGTGCTGACAGCCGCGGTCGATCCGGTTACCGCCACTGTGCAGATCCCCTGAGTTAGACCGGATCTCTCCACTATGGCAGCGACATCGGAGGTGATATCGTGAATGCTGCAGAAGCCTTTGGTCTTGACTTTGATTTTGTCGCGATAGGCGGGCATAATTACAGCGACGAATAGACTACATTCCCATCTACAATAGTCATGACCGGCTTGCCCTTCAGCTTCCAACCGGCGAAGGGGGTATTCCTCGAAAGGGATTTGAATTTGTCGGGATCGACTTCCCATTCGAGGTCAGGGTCGATGACTGTAATGTCGGCCGGAGCGCCTTCTTCAAATATGCCGCCCGGAATGTTCAATATTTTCGCCGGCGCCGTGGAGAGCCTGTTGACCGCCTGCGGCCAGGTCAGGATCTTTTTCCCAATGAGCTCGGTGACCACCAATCCGACCGCCGTCTCCAGCCCGACCATGCCGAATGGTGCATAGTCGAACTCGAGTTCCTTCTCCTCCACCGAATGGGGCGCGTGATCTGTGGCAATGGCATCGATGGTGCCGTCCTTCAATCCCTTTTTGATGGCCTCGACATCTTTTCGGGTGCGCAGCGGCGGGCTGACTTTCAGATTGGTATCAAACGACTTAACGAGATCATCCGTAAGCGTGAAACTATGCGGCGTGGCCTCCGCTGTAACATTGATACGAGACTTCTTCGCCTTTTTTATCAATTCCACCGATCCGGCTGTCGAGACATGCGCTATATGGATTCGGCTTTGAGTATATTCAGCCAGCATTATATCTCTGGCTACCATCAACTCCTCGGCCACCGACGGGATCCCTCTAAGCCCAAGCTGCGTAGATATATAGCTTTCGTTCATTACGCCCGCGGCGGTCAGGTCGGAATATTCGCAATGGGATATCAACGGAACATCGCAGGCCCGCACATATTCGAGGGCGCGGCGCATGATATCGTTATTCTGTATACCCGAGCCGTCATCGGAAAAAGCCACCGCTCCGCAGCCGGACATCTCCAGCATCTCGGTTAGGTTTTTCCCTTTTCGCCCGACAGTTATTGCCCCGACTGGGTATACTTTCACCGGTGCCATCATGGATCGGTCGTTGATATATTCGACCGCTTCGACGTTATCGATAGGAGGCTCCGTGTTGGGCATGCAGGCTATTGACGTGAAGCCCCCGGCAGCGGCAGCCTCTGCCCCGGACATGATGGTCTCCTCATCCTCTCTTCCCGGTTCCCTGAGATGCACGTGCATATCTATAAAACCGGGGCAAACCAATAAGCCTTTCAGGTCGATTCTGTTTTTACCGGAACCACCGGACTTTTTCCGCTTTTCGACTTTTGTGATCTTACCGCCGGAAATATGAATCGTGCCTGTGCCCATAAATCCGGTTACCGGATCTACTATTCTGCCCCCGGTAAGCACCAGATTATTCTTCATCTATCTTACCTCTTCCGCCCGAGAGTAAATAGAGTAAGGCCATTCTCACCGCCACCCCATTGGTGACCTGCGGCAGAATAACAGAATGTGGCCCATCCGCAACTTCCGATGTGATCTCAACACCCCGGTTGATCGGGCCGGGATGCATAATTGTGAAGTTTTCGTTGAGGTTTTTCAGGCGTTCACGCGTTATGCCGTAGAATCGGCTATATTCCCGAAGCGACGGCAGTAACCCTGCCTGTTGCCTTTCCTTTTGAATTCTCAGAACATTGACTACATCCGCACCCTGCAGAGCCTCGTCGATATCATCATAAACTGCCACGCCGAATTTTTCCACCCCCACCGGCAAAAGAGTCCGCGGGCCGCAAACGGCGACATGGGCACCCATTGACAGCAGGCCCCAGATGTTGGAGCGGGCAACTCGGGAATGCTTTATGTCTCCGACAATGACGACTTTCAATCCCTCGATATGACCATATTTCTCCCTGATGGTGAACATATCCAGTAATGCCTGTGTGGGATGCTCGTGAGCGCCGTCACCGGCATTGATAATCGTCGATTCGCAGCAGGTTGAAAGGTAATGTGGCGCCCCGGCTGCCTGATGCCTGATGACTACCATATCGATCCTCATCGCCTCGATATTCCAGACCGTATCTTTAAGACTTTCACCTTTGGCTACCGACGAACTTGAGGCTGAAAAGTTAACCGTGTCGGCGGACAGTCTCTTTTCAGCCAGCTCGAACGAGATTCTCGTGCGGGTGGAAGCCTCGTAAAACAGGTTAACAACCGTGACTCCACGGAGAGTCGGCACCTTGGGGATTTTCCTGGCGAGAATTTCTTTGAATGATATGGTGGTGTCGAGAATCAGGTTTATATCATCGGCCGAAACGCCCTCGAGGCCCAGAAGATGGCGGATCTCCAGGCTCATACCCCACCCCTACCGCTTCTGTCTATGATAACCTCGTCGATCCCGTCCTGCTCTTTCAGATGTACCTCGACCCGCTCCGAATGAGAGGTTGTCAAATCCCTGCCTACATAATCGGCCCTTATGGGAAGCTCACGCAATCCCCTATCCACGAGCACGGCAAGCTGTATAGCGCCAGGCCGTCCAAAATCAATAATACTGTCCAGTGCCGCGCGCACTGTTCGCCCGGTGAATAAAACATCATCAACCAGAATCACTATCTTATCAGCGATGTCGAAGAGAATTTCCGTTTTCTGAACCAGGGGCTGGTCCAGCTTATCCTGAACATCATCACGGTATAGCGTTATATCCATTATCCCGACCGGCACATTCTTCCTGCCGATTTTACCCAAGATCCCAGCCACTCTCTCGGCCAGTATCGCCCCCCTGGTTCGTATGCCTATAATAACGATTTTTTCAATTCCATTATTCCGCTCGATGATCTCATGACAGATTCTATTTAAAGCCAGCTTAATCGAATCTTTATTCATAATCCGCACAGTTGTAGCTTTTGCCATCAAGCCTCCGTTAAAATCACATTGTATCCTGTTTACAGTTCATATGCAAAAAAAATCCGCCTCGGTGGCGGATGATATCGGCTGGTTGATCCTTAAACATTTTCATACCGCTTCAATCGGTAAGATACCTCGATGCTGGCTTTAATTTAGTTTTGCAATCCACAAAGTCAAGCGAATTCCAGATGTCACTTTCAATGCGATTTTATATAGTCGGCAATCCGCCGTGGATCCAACGATCCCTCGGGGATTGCTATTCCTTTGTCTGCAAGACACTTGCGAAGCTTCACCAGCGGATCGTGGGCAAGACCCAGTTCAACTGAATGGGCCGGATCGGAGAAAAATTCGGCTGACGGTAAATCGAATACAATTCTTCCATCCCTCAAGCCTATAATTCTATCAGCCAGTTCAGATATGAAAGGAATGTCGTGACCGATCACAAGAACACCGGCACCCGAATCGGCAATTTCCCTGATGATGGCTGCAATATCTACCTGCGCCGATGGATCCAGAAAGGCCGACGGTTCATCGAGGATGGCGTAGTCCGGATCAGAGGTCAGGACACATGCAAACGACAATTTGCGCTTTTCGCCGCCGGAGAGAGAATCCACGATCCTATCGTCGAGCCCGGCCAGGCCAACCTGCGATAAGATTGCTTCTATATCGATACCCTCTATCTCTAAATTCTTTGCCATGAATCCGATATCATCCGCCACCGTGGGGCCTATCAGCACTGCATCGGGAATCTGCCAGCTAATGCCGATGCACCGTCTGAGGGACCTGGAATCATACGCAGATAATGGTCTCCCCATCAGTTGAACATTGCCATTCTCAGGCTTCAAGAGCCCGGACAGTAAGAAGGCCAGAGTCGATTTCCCTGAACCTGCGGGACCGACCAGGCCGACTATCTGCCCTCTATACAGTTCTAAATTTTCTATATCTATTGAAAAGGAATTCGGGGAATATCTGAAATAGATATCCGTAGCGCGAATATAAGGGTCATTCGGCGTTGAAAAACCGGGCTTCTTTTCAATGGTTGTATTCTTCCTTCTTTCAACATTCGCGCAGAAAGACTCGATAGCACCAGTTTCGGCATAATCGAATCCGAGCCACCTTTTACAGGCTAACCTTCTGGGCATCATCGAACTGCGACCGGTAAGCGCATCATGATCTTCCAGGACTTCCCGGGGGTCTCCGTCAGCAACCAGATCCCCGGAGTCGAGAACCAATACTCTGCAAGATCTTAATGCCTCGTCGGGATATTGAGTCACATGCAGAATCGTCAGATCATCATCACGGAGAGAATCGAGATGATCGAGCAGGATATGTCGAAAATGAGTATCGAGAAATGTAGTCGGCTCATCCAAAAGCAGAACCTCCGGTAAAACCGCCAGGGCACATGCCAGGTTCACGACTTGCATTTGCCCTCCGGATAAGGAATCGGGGCTTTTGCCGAGAAGATCCTGTAAGGAAAAACGCTCGATGATCTGCTCGAATCTACTTACCTGAACTTCATGTGAAAGGCCAAGATTCTGAAGCACCGACAGGATTTCCCGTTTTACATCGGGCATTAGAAATTGCCCCGACGGCTCCTGAAATACCACGGCAACGGTGCCGAAAAAATCCTCGCCGAATTGCCCGGGAGAGACCATTCTACCGCATATCCTGATAGAACCGTTCTCGATAGGAACCATCCCGCATAAGGCTTTCAGCAAAGTCGTCTTGCCGGAACCGTTGGGACCCAGCACAGCCAGGTATTGGCCCTTTTCCACATCGAGACTCAGCGAGGATATTGCGGGCAATATGCTGCCGTTGCGCCTGTATTCAACCCTTATATTCTTGATCTCAATCATAAGAAAGCCCCGATAGGCGGTCGGGGTGGGGTGGATATTCAGCCTTGGTATGAAACATCCGGATCTCTGGCAGCCGAGACCTCGTCCAACCGAGTAACCGGTGTTTGGTGAGGCGCCGCTCTAACCTTCTCGGGATCGCTATCGATCTCGTCGGCAATCTCATTCATTATCCTGACGAAATCATCCAGTGAAGCTTTGCTCTCCGTTTCGGTCGGCTCGATCATCAGCGCTTCCGAGACGATCAAAGGAAAGTAGACAGTAGGAGCATGAACTCCGAAATCCAGAATGCGCTTGCCTATGTCCGAGGCTCTCACGCCTCTTGCTCTCTGCCTGCCCCCCGAAAGAATAAATTCATGCATCGTATCGCCATCGAACGGCAATTCAAATCGATGTCTTAATTTTTCTCTTAAATATGAGGCGTTTATAATGGCCGCCTCCGAGATTTCAGAAAGGCCGGCAGCGCCATTTTGACTTATATAACAATAGGCGCGGATCAGATTCCCTATGTTGCCATAGAAACCGTGAATCCTCCCGATCGTGCCGGGATGTTTATAATCGAGATAGAAAAAATCGGCGCCTTTCCGATCCTGCTTTCTGGCCACCACGGGAACCGGCAGAAACGGCTCCAGGGTAGAATTGACTCCCAGAGCTCCGGCGCCCGGACCGCCTCCCCCGTGAGGCGTTGAAAACGTCTTATGCATATTGAAATGCACGACGTCGAATCCCATGTCTCCCGGACGGGCTAAACCGAGCAAGGCATTGAGGTTGGCGCCGTCCATATAGAGTATACCGCCGGATTCATGAACCAGATGCGCTATTTTCTGGATATCCGATTCAAACAGACCGAGAGTATTCGGATTGGTCAGCATAAACGCCGCCAGGTCATCTTTGCAATGTTCCGCAAGCGCATCAATATCTACCCTGCCGCCGGAGTTCGATGGTATCTGTACGACCTCGTATCCTGCCATGGTTACCGATGCCGGATTGGTGCCATGAGCCGAATCGGGTAATATTACTTTGCGCGGATTTCTTTTATTGCTGCGATGATATTCTCGAATCATCAGCAGCGCTGAAAACTCTCCCTGTGCGCCGGCGGCCGGCTGCAACGTTACCGCATCCATGCCCGCTATTTCACATAACATTTCAGATAGCTGATAGAGCAAGCGAAGTGTACCCTGAACCAGTTCGTCGGGGTAGAATGGATGCGCAAGCAGGAATCCCGGCAATCTGGCGAGATCCTCATTTATCTTCGGATTATACTTCATGGTGCAGGAGCCGAGTGGATATATACCCCGGTCCACATGATGGTTCTTGAGTGAGAGCGAGATGAAATGTCTCATCACCTCCGGTTCCGAAACCGATGGCAGATCCGGCGGCTCGGTGCGCAGGCAATCTTCCGGTAAAATCTCCCGAATATCCGGCTGCGGCACGTCGAATTCGGGGAGAGAGATACCCGTCGTCCCTTCTTGAGACATATTGAAAATCAATTTATCGTAAATACCCGACATTACATTCCATCTTCGAGGTCGGCGATGCGCTTTTTTACCCATTCGGCGTTTTCACTTTCGGGATGCTCCTCAACAAAAATCCGATATATCTTCAACGCCTTTTTCAAATCGCCCAGTTTCGCCGTATAGTTTCCTATCATGGCGGCAGCCTCGTCTGCCTCCTCTGTGCCCTTGAACATTCTTAATAGTTTTTCACAGGTTGCTATTGCTCTTTCATAATCTTTAGCACGTCCCTGAGTGTCGTGCATGGAGGCCATGGCTCTGGCTCCATATCCCTTCTCGTTATCAGAATCAAGCCCAATAACTTTTCCATAGTACTCGATCGCCTCGTCGTATCTGGAACGGCTGGCGTACTTCTCCCCGATCATAGAAAGATAATCAAGATTTTCCGGCTCATCGTCCAGGCGACTCAGATAATCTTCCAGGGTCTCTTTGCCCTGAAGATACAACTGGACCTGATTATAGAAATCCGTGGGGGGCAGATAACCCCAGATGCGATCGATCTCTTCGCCATCGGATTTTGTTATAACGATAGTGGGAAATCCTGAGATTGCGTACTCTTGAGCAAGAGCGGTATCGACCTCGGCATTTATCTTAACAAAGACATAATCGAGGGACATGCCGATCACCAACGGATCGACAAAGGTAACAGTATCCAGGGCCTTACACCATTTGCACCAGTCGGTGTAGAAATCAATTATCATAGGCCTGTCAAAATCAACGGCCAATTCCCTGGCGGTCTCGAAATCGGTCTGGAATTCGATTTCTGCGGGTAACGGTTTTTTCTCTGATCCGCAGGAGAGCCCGATAACCGATATAACGAGAATCGACGATAGAATCTTATACCTCATAATATCTCCTCCTGAGTTACTAAGATTTCCACAATATCGAGAATTCTTTTTTCGTATTGTCTCTCATCAATCATCTGGTTACTTTATCCTCCCGCTTTCGAGAGTTCGTAAACAAGATTATCAATCTGACGCCTCGATCTTTTTTCGGTGACCGCCACCATCAAGCATCCCTTAAGCCCTGATTTAAATCGTCCCATATCGAGTCCGGGGACGATGCCCTTTTTGGCCAGCCTGCCGATAAGGCGATGCGGGGAGACCGGCGTTTCGACCACGAACTCTTTGAAAAATGGCCCGCTGAATTTTAATGAGAAACCGGGAATATCAGAAATTTTCTCGGCTGCATAATGTGCTTTCGATAGACATAGTTTTCCCGCTTTTTCAAGACCCGATTTGCCGAGCAGCGATAAATATACCGTGGCGGCCAGGGCGCAGAGCGCCTGATTGGTGCATATGTTGGAGGTGGCACGGGCGCGTCTGATATGCTGTTCCCGCGTCTGCAGCGTCATCACATAGCCAATCCTTCCCTCTTTGTCCGTTGTCCGCCCGGATAATCGACCGGGCATTTTGCGAATGAATTCGCGGCGGGCCGACAATAGCCCCAGGTAAGGACCTCCATAGTTCAAAGGAATGCCGAGACACTGACCCTCAGCGACCGCCAGATCGGCGCCGCAGTCGCCGGGAGGAGCCAGAATTCCCAGCGATAGAGGATCGTAGATATTTATATATATGGCCCCGGCTTCTTTGATATCCGCAGAAATCTCCGCAGGCTTTTCAATCAGCCCAAAGAAATTCGGGCTTTGTATTACTGCCGCGGCAGTTTTCTCAGAAATCCTGGACCGAAGTCCTGAAAAATCAGTAATGCCATCATAAGTATCGATATACCTGATCTTCGCATCCCGCCCCGATAAATAGGTTTTCGCAGTTTCGATATAATTCGGATTGACCGATCGGGAGATCAACACCTCTTTCCTGCCGGTGTGTGAGACCGCCATCATCACCGCCTCGGCCAACGCCGATGCACCATCATACAGGGACGCGCTGGTAACAGCCATTCCAGTCAACCTGGAGATGAACGTCTGAAATTCATACATGGTCTGAAGCGTCCCCTGTGCCGCCTCAGCCTGATAGGGGGTGTATGCCGTGTAATATTCCGAGCGCAGCAAAATATGATCGATTGCCGATGGCACGAAATGATCATACGCTCCCCCGCCGACGAATCCCGATTCGATATCACTGTTCTGTTTCGCAATAGACTGAAGCTCCCGGCCAAGTTCATGCTCCGATAATGGTCCCGGCAGATTCATCGGCCTTTTCAGACGCAGGCTGGCCGGAACAGATTTTATCAGGCTTTCAAAATCCGAAACGCCGATTTCCTCAAGCATACGCTTGCGGATTCCCGCTGAATTAGGGATATAACTCATGAATTACTTATTCTCTATAAAAGCCCCGTAATCGGCAGCCGACAAAAGACTTTTTAATTCTACAGAGTCTGAAACTCTAATTTTGATAATCCAGCCGTCGCCGTAGGGATCGCTGTTTATGATGGAGGAATCGCCTTCAACATCACCGTTGACCTCGGCGACCTCACCTGTCAGCGGACTGAATAAGTCCGATATCGCTTTAACGGCTTCGATAGTGCCGAACGGCTTCAAACATTCAACCTTTGTGCCGACTCGGGGAAGTTCCACGAAAACAATGTCGCCCAGTTCACCCTGGGCATAATCGGTAATCCCTACCGTGGCGATATCCTCTTCGAGTTTCACCCATTCGTGTTCTTTGCTATATAATAAATCTTCGGGAATCACTTCTCCTCCTTGATCACCAGGTCTTCATCCAGCTCAGAATTTCCTTTCTCGGCCGCCAGAAACTTTTCAACAAAAGAATTATCATAATTGCCCAGGATAAAATCTCTGTCCTTAAATACCCGCTGGTAAAATTCTCTCGTGGTCGGTATCCCTTCGACTATAAATTCTTCCAGGCAACGTTCCATTCTCTTGATAGCCTCCTGCCTGTCGGCGCCTGATACTATCAGCTTGGCGATGAGAGAATCGTAATTCGGCGGAATTACATATCCGGCATAGGCGTGTGTGTCAACACGTACGTTGTGTCCACCCGGAATATGGAACGCCGTTATCTCACCCGGAGCGGGGATGAAATTCCTATCCGGATCCTCAGCGTTAATTCGGCATTCCAATGTGTGTCCGGAAAAAGTGATATCCTGCTGTCCGAAAGAGAGCTTCTCACCCGCGGCAATCCTGATCTGTTCCTTAATAAGATCGATGCCTGTAACTTCCTCCGTTACGGGATGTTCGACCTGAATGCGGGTGTTGACCTCCATAAAATAGAATTCGTTATTTGAATCCACCAGGAACTCGAAAGTCCCGGCCCCTGTATAGCCTGCCGCCCTGGCGCCGCCCACTGCCGCCTGACCCATTCTCTCGCGCAGCGGCACGGTCATTATGGGCGATGGCGATTCCTCAATCAGCTTCTGATGTCTCCGCTGAATTGTACAGTCGCGCTCTCCCAAGTGGACAGTGTTGCCGGATGAATCAGCCAGCGTCTGAATCTCCACGTGGCGAGGATTCGTAATGAATTTCTCAACATATACATCGGGATTACCGAATGCGATGTTGGCCTCGGTCCTGGCAGTATTGAAGGCGTTATCCAGCTCCTTGCGCGATTTTACAAAGCGCATGCCGCGCCCACCACCGCCTGCTGTAGCCTTAATCATAACAGGATAGCCGATGGCCTCGGCGGCAACTTCAGCCGCCTTGATATCGGCTACGTTTCCCAGCGAACCGGGAATTACGGGCACTCCGGCGCCCGCCATGGTCTTCTTGGCCAGCGACTTATTCCCCAGGGCCCTGATGACGTCATGGTGCGGGCCGATAAATACGAGCTGGCAGGACTGACAGACCTCAGCGAAATCGGGGTTCTCGGCCAGAAAGCCGTAACCCGGATGGATAGCGCCTGCATTGGTAATCTCGGCCGCCGATATTATGCGACGCGGATCGAGGTAACTCTCGCCGGGAGGGGGCTTCCCTATACAGACGGATTCATCCGCAAAGCGAACGTGCAATGAATCAGCGTCCGCCTCGGAATATACGGCAACCGATGATATCCCCAGCTCCTTACAGGCCCTGATTATTCGTAAGGCTATCTCGCCCCTATTGGCGATCAAGATTTTATCAAACACAGTATTCCCACCTGCCCGTTTAAAACTTCAATTGCACAATATATCATATTTCGATCTACGATCAAACAGAATTTATCCCCGTTAGGGGAAGCGGACTAAAAACGTGATTCTCTTCTCCCATAGGGATTACTATACCTTTTAGCTCTTGGTAGAAGAAAACTCCAGGAATGGGGAGTAGAAATGTCGAAGATCCCCGGCTCTGCCGGGCGGCTGTGTTTGGAAGAACCTGCTACAAGCTGAGATCGTCCGGTTGCTTATTGCTTTCCTCGAATTCCGTCCAGCCTCTGTCGGATGCTGAGGTTATGCCCTTGACTCTGAGATCGAAATCGTCCGGATTAGAACACTGGACCATAGCTTCTTCGTAACTGATAAATCCTGAGCGATAGAGTTTCATAATAGACTGGTCGAAACTCTGCATGCCATACTGGATGTTCCCCGATTCTATCAAATCGAGTATCATTGACGTCTTCTCAGGGTCAATGATAGCCTCCCGTATGGAGCCAGTTGAGATCAGAGCTTCCACTGCCGGCACGCGCCCGGGGCCGTCGCAACGTGGAAGAAGCCGCTGACAGACGATTGCTTTCAGCGTACCTGCCAGAAGCAAACGGATTTGCTGATGCTGATGCGGTGGGAAAAAAGAGATAATCCTCGATATCGTCTCCACCGCATTTAGCGTGTGCAGAGTAGTGAGAACGAGGTGCCCTGTATCGGCCGCGGTCAGGGCAATATTCATCGTATCGGCGTCCCGTATCTCGCCCACGAGAATAATATCCGGATCCTGCCTGAAAGCGTGCCGCAGGGCGGCCGAGAAATTCTCGGTATCGCCTCCCACCTCTCTCTGTGAGATAATCGATTTCTTATCGCGATATATATATTCGATGGGATCTTCAATGGTGAGAATATTCTCCGACCGCGAGCTGTTGATATGTTCCACTATGGAGGCTAAGGTTGTCGATTTACCGGAGCCGGTGGTGCCCGTAACGATGACGAGGCCGCGCTTGTTGGCGGCAATCTCTTTCACAACGCCCGGCAGGTTCAACTCCTCGAAACTCGGTACCTTTGTATTCACCTGCCGAATGGCTATTCCTATGGTGCCACGCTGCTTATAGAGGTTGATCCTGAAGCGTCCCATCTTGGAGATGGAGAGGGCCAGATCCATTTCACGCTTCTTATGAAAACGTTCTTTTTGCTCATCATTGAGAATCTGGGAAAGAATCTTATCTATATCGTCGTGGACCAGAACCTGATCATCGAGCGCAACAAGGCTGCCGTCGACTCTTACAATTGGGCGTATTCCCACCCGTACATGCAAATCCGAGGCACGCCGGCTTAGCATCTCCTGCATCATCTGTTTGAAAGTCATAAATCACACCTCACAGGATATAATCCATATCAATATCACAAACGCCCGTTTTCTACAGGCATCAATGACTATATCGACAGCTTAAATTGGAGATTGAGCGTACGGTCAGGCCGGCTCAACCAAAAACAGCGCCTGGCCGAACTGAACCGGTTTGGCATTCTCCACAAGAACTTCTACGACTCGACCGGAGGTATCCGATTCAATCTCATTCATGAGCTTCATGGCCTCAATAATGCACACCACCTGCCCGCTTTTAATGGTCTGGCCGACTTCAACATACGGCCTGGCATCCGGTGCAGGTGATATATAGAATGTGCCGACCATGGGGGATTTTATCTCGATCAGCTCAGTCCTCGAAATCGGCTGTTCAGGAGCTTCGGAGGAGACTTCGATCTGCTTAGTTTTTTCCCGCCGTGATAATTGTTCGATATCAGGCCCCGGATTGCCCTTATGATTGCCGTTGAGATCGACTTTTTTGCGGATGCAGACTTTTCGCCCCCAGCTCCAGACTTCGAGTTCGTCTATGTTCGATTCCTCTACGAGCTTGATCAGCATCCTTATTTTCGATGGTCTCATCTTACTTTCCCCCGTTTGATCCGGACCAGGTCAACTCAGAGCTCCAGAAGATCCTTCGGCGATTTGCTCAATATCTGACCTCCTGAGGCGGTAATCAATACATCGTCCTCGATCCGGACGCCACCCCAGTTAGGAATATATATTCCAGGCTCTATGGTCACAACCATGCCTTCCCTGAGAATATCTGTCGACCTGGGATTTAACGTCGGGCGATCGTGGACGATCATCCCGATGCCATGCCCGAGGCCGTGCCCAAAATTATCTCCGTAACCATCTTTCATAATAATCTCCCGGGCGACACCATCCAGACGGCTACAGGCCAAGCCCGGCCTGGCCGCTTTACATGCCTTTTTCTGCGCGGTGAGAACGATACCGTATATTTTTTTCTGCCTCGCCGTCGCCCTCCCCAGCACCACCGTTCTGGTGACATCAGACGCGTAACCCTGGTATACGGCGCCGAAATCGAGCGTGACAAAATCCCCCTTGCGTAGTTTTTTGTTCGAGGCCCTCCCATGAGGCATCGATGAGCGCTGCCCCGAGGCGACTATGAAATCGAACGCGCCTGCGTCGGCGCCATGGGACCGCATACTGTACTCCAATTCGAGCGCAATATCCTTTTCTTTAATCCCGGGCTTCACATATTTTAGAGTCTCCGAAAAAGCCTGATCGGCGATACGCACCGCCTTTCTTATCTTCCTTATCTCCTCGCTGTCCTTCGCCACGGTCAAGGATTCAATAAGGTTTTCCGTAGGCTTGAAGTCAGCTTTGGGCAATAGTTCTTTCAGTTGCTCATGGAGTTTCAAGGACACGAATGCCGCCTCGACTCCCACCCTGATCTTCTTTGAGAAAACAGGCAGCCTGGGCAATTCGGAGGTTAGCTCGCGATCCGCGATAATCACCTGACAATCTTTGACTTCTTTCTGAGCCTGTACCAGATACCTGAAATCAGTTAAAAAATACGCCTTCGGGGGAGCCAGGATGACCATACCGTTGGAGCCGGAGAATCCCGAAAGATAACGAACGTGGTTAATCTCGGTTACCAAAAGGCAATCGATCTTGTTCTTTTTTAGCAGGCCGAAAGCCTGCCGTATCCTCCGGTCAGTCATTTTTATTGAGCCTTTTATTCAACTCCTCGATTCTTCTCTTGAGATCCATATTCTGAGGATCCTTTTCGAGCAAATCGTAGTAAATCTTCAAAGCCTTATTGTAATAGCCCTGCTCGGCACAGATCTCTGCAAACGTCATCGTATCGAAATCAATTCGTTGTTCGGATGATGCCGCTGGTTCCACCGCATTGAAGGCGGTCACTTTTTCTCCAGCCGCATTGCCATCGAAATCGATCTCGCTCAAACCGGGGAAAAGACTCTCCGCCTGCAAACGCCCGTAGTCAGCCCTGGTGATATCTTGCTTTTGTCTGTGAATCTGCCCTAACAAAATCCAGCCATTGATATGTTCCGGATCACTGGCCAGGAGCCTGTCTATCAACTGGGCGGCTTTATCAAGATCGCCGAGCTGAAAGGCCAGACCCGCAGCCACCATATAGAGATCGTCCTCATACAGGCCCTGGCGAATCGCCTGCAAAGCTTGATCTAAAGCCTCCTGAAGCATACCATTTTTTGCGATCTGGTCGACATCGTAGGCTATCGATGCCTTTTTTTCGTTATTCTCCATACTCTCCGATAGCTGCCATTTCCAGCATTATGATGCAAGGGATTCGACTCCCTCAAACCGTCTATCTAGCGCATCCAAAAGGGGCGGAAATCGCTTTCAGCCCCAGATGATAATCATAAGTGTTAGAGTTCCCCGATGTCAACTCATTTATCGGTGCTCGCGACAACCTGTTACCCCAAAATACATTACGACGTCCCCGCAGCCGCTTACCTCCTCCTTGATAACAGATTATCAACAATTCTGCTGGTCGATTTGCCCCGCGTCAGCTGTATTGTTTTTACTATTCCTCCCCAGGATTGTACTTCCGTTGCTCCAACAATCTCCGAGATCTTATAATCGGCACCCTTAACGAGAATATCGGGGCGGATTTTCCTTATTAGCCGGATAGGTGTATCATCGCCGAAACCGACCACCAGATCGACTGGAACCAGATATGAAAGCAAAAGCGCTCTCTCTTTGAATTTCAGAACGGGTCGACCTCTTCCTTTCAGGCGTCGTACAGATTCGTCGAAATTGAGGCCGACTATCAGATAATCACCCAGCTTGCGTGCGGTATCCAGATAGATCGCATGGCCGGCATGAATCAGATCGAAACAGCCATTGGTGAAGACGACTTTTTTTCCCTGGCGCCTTAGTCTTTCGCGGATCCTGGCGGCTCCGGCCTGGGTTACGATTCTGGTGTTCATTCTCTCTCGAGCAGCACCTTTCTCAATTCCACTTGCGTTATCCTGGCGGTTCCGAATTTGGCGACGGCCAATCCGGCGGCGACATTCGATATAAAAGCCGCCTCCTGCATGGTCGCTCCGGCCAATCGCGCCACACTCAGGGTGGCAATGACCGTATCCCCTGCACCCGTGACATCGTAGACCGTCCTGGCTTCTACCGGAATATCTGTCCTGATACGATCCTTCTCGAACAGAGTCATGCCCTTCTCTCCCAATGTGATCAGAAGAGATTCCAGGTGAAGCGAATCTATCAGATCCCAGCCCACCTCCTCGAGTATCTTATCGCTGGTAATCCGCCTCCCGGAAACGAAACCGGCCTCATGATGGTTGGGCGTGATTACCGAGACATTCCGGTAATTCCTGAAATGAATCTCCTTGGGATCCACTGCTATGAACTTACCGGCATCATTGGCCAGGGATATCAGTTCGGAGAGCAGTTGGTAGGTTATCACGCCTTTCCCGTAATCCGAAATAATGACCCCATCGACCCTGGCCATCTGTTTTCTAATCTTCTCCAGTAAAGCTTCAATAACACCATCGCCGATCTCGGAGGTTACTTCCCGGTCTATCCGGACCACCTGCTGGCTGTGTGCAACTATCCGGGTTTTAACTGTCGTCGAACGATTTGAATCAACCACCAGATGCTCAGGTTGAATCTTACATGCGGATATGTTTCTTTTAAACATCTCCGCAAACGAGTCATCGCCCACGACCCCTATCAGGGTAGCTTTGGCGCCGAGGGCGCTGACATTGGCGGCAACGTTGGCGGCGCCGCCGGGATTTGACGTCTCCTTATGCACCTGAACGACCGGCACCGGTGCCTCCGGGGAGATGCGATCGACATTTCCCCACAGGTAGCGGTCGAGCATCAGATCCCCCAGCACCATTACGTTAACGCCCTGAAAACTGCCTGTTATTCTTTCAACTGTCTCTTTGTTCATAACCACCGAGTTCGCTCTAAATACCTTGACACGAAAGGGAATTATATTAAAATTGAAGTCTTTAGGCAATAGGTATTGGCGCTATTTGCTAACGCCATCGGGTAAAGGAGAAGTGATGCAACAAAAGCCGCGGCAATTAAACATAGAACTGGGCGAAAAAGAATCGGAGGGGATCTATTCTAACCTGGCTTTGATCGTCCACTCCCCGCAAGAGATGATCATTGATTTTGCCCGGGTGATGCCGGGAGCTCAAAAAACAAAGGTTCTGGCACGAATAATAATGACGCCGGCCCATGCCAAGATGCTGCACAAAGCCCTGGAGGAGAATATAAAAAAATACGAGGGTCAATTCGGCCAGATTAAGATTCAGGGCGATGCCGGTAAAAGCATAGGTTTCCAGGCCACCGACAAGGATAGTCCCCGGAAATGATCAGGGGATATTTTACCTTTGTCTTACATTCTCATCTTCCTTACGTACTCGGTCACGGGAGATGGCCTCACGGCACGGACTGGCTCAATGAAGCATCGGCGGAAACATATATTCCTCTGCTTCAAACCTGCGACAGTCTGATAGAACAGGGCATATCGCCAAAATTCACCATTGGGATTTCTCCGGTACTCTGCGAGCAGCTTGCGCATGATGCTTTCAAAACGAATTTCGTCGATTACCTGAGGCATCGGATTGAGGCGGCCGCAGGCGATGCCGAGGAGTTTTATCGTACTGGTCAGGACGATTTTTTGAAACTCGCCCACAACTGGGAGGATTTTTACAAACGGGCGCTGAGCACCTTTACCGAGACTTACAACCAGGATATAGTCGCGCAGTTTCGCCGGCTACAGGATGCCGGGCATATCGAGATTATAACCTGTGCTGCCACTCATGGCTACCTGCCGCTTCTTTCGCAGGATGAATCATGCCAGGCGCAGATAAAGCAGGCTATTGCATCGTACCGCCGGAATTTCGGAAAAGACCCCAGAGGCATCTGGCTTCCCGAGTGCGCATACAGGCCCTCCTACGACTGGAGCGCTCCGGTTAAGGTTGAAGGCCTGCCTGACGGCTATAAGAGAAAGGGAATCGAGGAGTTTCTCTCGGAAAACGGGATTGAATATTTCTTCATAGATAGCGCGACCCTCAGGGGCGGAAAAGCTATCGGTGTCTATATGGACAGGTTTGACGCCCTGAGAACGCTCTGGGGAAAGTTCGAAAAGCAGTATGAACCACGCTCCGAAGAGCAGGAGAAAACTCCGCTCTCGGTCTATCTTGTCGGCGACAAGGACGGTCAGCAACCTGTGGGAGTATTCACACGTCATCCGGAAACCAGCCTTCAGGTATGGTCCGGAGAATGGGGATATCCCGGTGATAGTCACTACCTCGACTTTCATAAGAAAAGATTTCCCGGAGGACATCGCTATTGGAAAGTGACATCATCCAAGTCGGACCTGGCGGATAAATCCATCTACGATCCTGCTCCGATTTCAGATAGGCTGGAGGAGAACTCCTCGCATTTCGCAAATCTGGTGGCGCATCAGCTCCTGGATCACCATGAAAAAACAGGGGAGCCAGGGATCGTTGTAGCGCCATTCGATTCAGAGTTGTTCGGTCACTGGTGGTTCGAGGGTCCTTTATTTCTTCGAAAGGCCATGGAGAAAATAGCGGCCTCGAGTGAAATAGGCCTTTGCACGGCCGGCGAGTACTACGACATGTCCAGACCGTCGAACGTAATCACACTTCCGGAAGGCTCCTGGGGTGAGGGTGGATTTCATTATATCTGGCTTAACGAGTGGACCGACTGGACCTGGAAGCATGTGTACGAAGATGAATTAAAGATGAAAGAGCTCGCCGGTCGATATAAAAAAGGCAAAGAGCTCGAGAAACGTATCATAACCCAGGCAGCACGAGAGCTGATGCTTTTGTCCTCTTCCGATTGGCAATTTCTAATTTCAACCTGGGCCGCCAGGGATTATGCCGAGGCCAGGATCGCCGCCCACCATGAGGCCTTTCAGCGACTGGCGCAGATGGCCGATAAGGCTGATAACCTCTCCCCCGGAGAATTGTCTTATCTTGTCGACCTGGAACAGAGGGATGATATATTTCCCGATTTAGACCCAACGTGGTTTGAAAAGGTGGAATTCCCGGCATAATCCAGCATGGATTTTTCCATGAAAAAGCGAGCGACGCGATTTATTAGTATTATCGGATCATCTGTTTGCCTGGCCGCGATTCTGGCTTCATTCTGCGGTACCGCAAACGATCACGAGCAAATAAAGAAAAAGAAGATGCCTGATCTGCATTATGCCTATGCGGATTTCGATAGCGCCATGTTCAGTATCGATGAGTCTATTGCCTGCACCATGGAGCTTTACGCGTTGAACCCGCAGGTTTTTGGAGATCCTGTAGGAATCATATTCACATTTACAGATTCGCTATACCTTTCTCCCTCCGGCCGGCAGACAGCCTTGATTCTAGCAGATGAGTCCTGGGAACCGCCCCCGGGCATTATCATAGAGACCATATCAGGGGGTGAAGCGCTGGTATACGATTGCTATCGTCACTACGACAGCCTCGATGCCTGCTGGAGAGAAATAGCTGATCTCGCCCGCGGACAGAAGCTTTCCTGCATCCCGCCGGGAATCGAAATTTATAGGGGATTCGGAACCGAATCATCGGTCGATTCCTCCTCGGCGCAATTAATCATACGTATACGATAAGGGGCGGTCAAAAAACCGCCCCGAGTCACCGAGCCGTTTATAAAAGGAGAGTATTACTGCCTAAAATTCCTCAACCAGGCTAACAGTTATGCCCCAGCTTGCCGGATCGCGCGGCTTGGCGGCGTTCCAGTCATTGAAGGAGTGTGAACCGTCGGTTACGAAAATCACTTCGTATTTTCCTGGTTCCAGGATAATAGTATCATCGTATAATCTGTTCTTTCTGGCGCCGCCGGCAGGCTCGGTATTCCTCCATGTCATTTCCCAGACCGATCTTCCGGTTCTGTCGTCGGCTATCCACCCATAATCCCACATTTCTTCGCGATCACCCTCACCGATTGCATAGATCCGGATTTTGGTTCTCTTATCGAAATCAAATTTCCCGCGTCGCCGTTGGTTATCTCGCAGGCCCGTCATCTTAGCCACGATATCGGCGCCTCTCTTTATCTCAGATTCGTCCAGAAGCTTAAATTTGGAATTATCAAAATCCCTGCCGGGGTAAATGGATAATCCCCAGGACCGGAGTTCATAAGGCGAAGATGCATTCCAATCGCGGAAGGAATGGGAACCGTCCGTTATATAATGCGCAATATAGTAACCCTTCGGCAACGTAATGAGACCGTCGAATTGCCTGTTTTTGGAGGCGCCGCCCGCATGATCCGTGTTGCGGCGAGTCATTTCCCATACGATTTTGCCTGTCGAGGCATTCTCTATCCAGCCGTAGTCGACGAAATCCCGGCCCCCCGAGCTGTATTCGCCGATGGCAAAAATTCTCAATGATTGGTCTTTTTCAAGCTGAAATGCCTGAGAGATAAATTCATCGTTGCCGGCTCTTGTCAGATCGACAAGAACATCTCCTCGCCCTTCGGGTGTGAATGTTTGAAACGCCTTTTTATCCGATTCCTTTTCCGCCAGAAGAGCGACGCCCCAGTTGAGAGGATCATAGGGAGGTAATACATTGAAATCATCATGTGAATGGGAACCGTCCGTAACATAATATACTAAGTAATTGCCTTTTTTGAAATCCACTACCTCATTGGAATATCTATTTTTCCTGCCGCCGCCGGCTGGATCGGTATTCCAGCGATCCATCTCCCAGATCTTGTTTCCGCTTTCGGCTTCAGTTATCCAGGCGTGATCAACCGGGCTTTTGTAGTTCGATGGATATTCAGAAAGCGCGTATATCCTGATTTTCATCGGCCTATCGAGAGAGAAACCTCGCCGGAGATATTCGGAATCTCCGACCCTGTTGACCTGAAGAAGGGCACCCGTAATCTCGCCGTCGGGATCGAACAGCTTATAATCCTGAAAACCATCCTCAGGGGGGTGAACCGCTATATAGAATTCATCGATGTAATCTTCGGTATCCTCATCCAGGTCGCCTTCGAACAGATCTCCCAGGAACTCAAATATGTTCCTGCCATTGATATATAGCTTGCCGCTCCAGCGCCCGGCGGCATAATAGTAAAGTTCATATCTTCCCGGTTTGAGAAAGACTGTTTTCTCTGCGCTACGCAATCCCTTCCGCCCCTTGCGATCGGATTTGCCTCTTTCCATCACCCAGATCGGTTCCCTGGTCGCTCCATCCAGCAGCCACCCGTAGGCGTTGAGATCATCATTCCGAACAGATCGCCCGACAGCCTTAACCGTAAATTCGGCCCCTTTCTTAATCTCGAAGCCGGCTGATTCGACCCTATCTGCTCTTATATTATCGATTTTCACTATTGGTTCACCGGCGAAGATCCAAGCCGCTGTGCCCGCCAGAATCACTGCGGTTGCTGCTATCGTTTCTCGGGTATTCATATTAACCTCCCCGCAAATTCCGATACTCTATACCCCAATATTGATTACGAGAAGTATGCTGGAATGTTTCATTGATAAAGAGTTTACATAAAACGAAGGGCCGAGGCAGATGCCTCGGCCCGATCCGCTAAATTTCGAAACGCTCAGAGCATATCCACGCACTCTCGAAGTTTTGTCGATCTCGTTTTATGCCTGAGTTTTTTGAGGGCTTTGGCCTCGATCTGCCTGATCCGCTCCCGGGTTAGATCGAATATAAGCCCGACTTCCTCCAGTGTTCTCGGAAGGCCGTCCGACATACCGAAACGCAATCGGATAACCTCCTCCTCCCTGTCGGTAAGAGTGCTCAGCACTTTTTCAACTTGATCCTGCAGGTAAACGAATGAAGCCTTCCCGCTTGTCGTTGAGAACTGGGGATCGGCGATAAGATTGGACATCTGGTTGTCCTCGTCATCGCCTATGGGCTTTGAAAGGGATACCGTCTGCGGTATGATGCTCAATATATCTTCGATCTTGTCGGTGGCCAGCCCCACCTTTGCAGAGAGTTCAGGGATGCTTGGCCTGCGGCCGAGCTTCTGAAATAGGGCCTGAGAGGCCTTTGCAACCCTCCCGTACTGGCTGTTCAAATACATCGGTGTCCGTATGGTCTTTGCCTGTTCGGACAGAGCCCTCGTTATCGCCTGCCTTATCCACCAGGAGGCGTAGGTTCCGAATTTGAATCCCTTCCGATAGTCAAACTTATCCACGGCCTTGACCAGTCCGGAATTGCCTTCCTGTATAAGGTCTAAGAACTCCATTCCGCGGCCGATATATTTTCTGGCTATTGAGATGACCAATCGCATATTGGCCTCTATCATGATCCGTTTGGCCTTGGCTAACTCCGACTCTAAGAATTCCAGTCGCCTTTTGAGGATCTCCAACTCCGATTGCGGCATCTCCTCGGCAAAGAGATACTCCGAGAGATCCGAGTCCATTTTTTTGGTTATGGTGTTAAGGGGCCGATGATATCGGCGGCTTCCGTCAACCTGAATTTTGAAGTCCAGAACCAATTTTTCCAAAAACTCGAGATTGAAATTGAACTTCTCAATCTCTTTGAACAATTTTTGGCGGTTTTTTAGCCGCTTTTCGAGTATCCTGTCGATACCCTCGCCCGTGAAATCCAGATTATCACATTTGCTGCCCTCCAGAAGATCCTGGATCTTCTTCAATCTCGTGACAACCTTCTGTCTTTCGCGCTTGATGTTTTCAGGGGCAAACCAGCGGCAAGTCTCCGGTGAAACAATATCCTCCAGCCGGGATTCTTTCGAAGCCAACTTTCCCTGACAGGAAATCAGCGTATCCAGAACTACTGTTGAGGAAAAAACAATCTTCTTTATACCTATCTTGTGCCCCTCGATTCTTCGAGCGACTTTCACCTCCTGTTCTCTGGATAGAATCTTATAACGTCCCAGGTCTCTGAAGTAAACGTAGGCCGGATCCGCGCCGGTGTCGGCCGGATCGACTATGCCGTGCCCCACAACTAATCGTTTTCTCTCCGGTTTCTCCGGACTTAAATCCCCTCCGGAATCCCGGTCGATTTTTCCTCTGGCGGCACTGATGCTCTTCGTACGTCCGCCTTTATCAGACTCTCGCGTCATTTGCCTCAACCTCGAGTTTTAGGTTTTGAAACTCCCGGGTTAAAATCTCTATTCTATTTTTATCAGACATTCTCTCCGCCTCTCCAATCTGTCCTTTCAGCTCATCCAGACGTTTTCTGAGAGAGATCAGTCTGAATTTCTTTAGATATTCCTCAAATTCCGGCTCCCAGTCGGAAGTCAATTGCTCCTGAAGGGCTATTTCCCGCAGCCGGCGGCTGGCTCCGTTATCGCCAATCTTTTCGGATAAATCGGATATATCCAGCTCTGTCTCATCAGCACAGGCACCCACCATAGCAGCGAATATTTTGCCGTAGCTGCTCTCTGCAAACAACGACTTCTCCACCAGTCCATCGCTTCTGAGAATCAATTCCGGATGCGCCAGAAGAAGTGCCAGAAACTTCCTTTCAAATCGATCCCTTCCCGATGATAGTTGCTCCTCGGCACCAGTTCTCACGACCCGGCCGGTGTCGCTGATGATGCCGAGGGTTTTCAGATCGATGCCCAGCCTTTCGAACATCTTTTTCGAAAGCAACTCCCTCGTCAGTTTATCCTCAACGGGAGCCGTTAGCTCTGTCAGAACGCCGATTATCCTTTTTTGCCTCGACAGCGTCTGCTCAGAAAAACGTCCTTCTATAGTCTGTTCTATGAAGTCTATAATATCCACTGCCCCGGCAATCAATCCGGAGAGCTCCCCGGCCCCTCTGTCTCTGACGAAGCTATCGGGATCGAAGCCTCTGGGTAATCTGACCAACCGCGGCTCCAGACCCGAGTTATATAGAATTCCGCAGGCCCTGAAAGCGGCCTTGACGCCGGCGGAATCCGAATCATAGAGAAGGACTACTCTTTCGCAGAAACGTGCTAATAGAGCCGCCTGCCCGGCGGTGAAGCCAGTGCCGCTGGCGGCAACCACGTTTTTTATGCCGGCTTGGTGCAACGTTATTAAATCAAAATATCCTTCGACGACGACTGCCTCATTTTTGGTGCGCACTTCGTTCTTCGAAACCTCAAGGCCATACAATAATCGGCCTTTCTTATATACCTCCGTTTCGGGTGAGTTAATATATTTGGGAGAATCATCCCCGGGCAAAACGCGGCCACCGAAGCCAACGATTCTTCCCGCAATGGTCCTGATCGGGATCATTAATCTGTTACGAAAACGATCGTAATATCCCTCCTTTTTAATCGCCAGACCTGCCCTCTCCAAGTCTGAGGGTTTGATACCTTTCGGGGACACCGCCTTTATAAGACCATCCCAGCCGGGAGGCGCAAAGCCGATACCGAATATTTGCGCAATTGACTTTTCAATCCCCCGCGATTTAAGATATCTTATCGCGGTCACCGAGGATCTACTCCATAACGAGTTTTCGAAATAACCTGCTGCATGGGACAGAGCATTATACAGCTGGTCGCTATCCGATTTCAAATTCCCGGTTTCCGGGATAGAAATGCCTGCTTTGGCCGCCAGATATCTTAAAGCTCCGGGATAATCAAAACGCTCATGCTCCATAATGAAGTTGATAACGTTTCCGCCCTTGCTGCATCCGAAACAATGATAGAATCCTCTGGAGGGAACCACGTAGAACGAGGGCGTTTTCTCCTGGTGGAACGGACAGAGACCCTTATAATCCTTGCCGCTTTTTTTTAAGTTTACAAACTCGGTAATGACAGCAACGATGTCGGATTCGTTTGTAATCCGCTCGACAATATCTTTCGGGATCAAAGCCGCCATTCACTCCGCCTTAAGCGTTAAGACCGAAACCCCGGTCGAACCCTCATTCCAGTTACCCAGTCTGAAAGATGCCACCCGTTGATTTTGCCCCAGGAAATCCTGCACCTTCTTTCGCAATGCACCGGTGCCCTTTCCGTGAATGATCGTAACTTGCTCCAGGCCAGCATTGCAGGCATCGTCGATATACCGCTGAATCAACGGTTCGGCTTCCTCAAATGTCATACCTCTTATATCCAGATCGAGACCCGGCTCAGGAGAATAGTCCGATATTACCTTTGATTTAAGCGCCGATTTCCCATCCACGTTTTTGCGAAGCAGCCTGTCAAGCTCGGTGACCATATTGACATTTCCGATGCGAACTTTGACGCGCCCCATGGAATCGGCCGGTTCCAGGACTTCACCTTCCGCCTCGATGCCTATTATACGGACCTTTTCTCCGGGCAATCCTCGAGCCTGTTCTCCAGCCGGCACGGGGGACAGTTTCTGGATACTCTTCCTGGTCTTTTCAAGCTTTTCGGAGACCTCTTTTCGAATTTTCCTCAAGGTCTCCTCTTCCTTCGACTTTTCTTTGGCGACTTTGATCAAATCGTCAAGCTCATCCTTCGCTTCCTTGACGATCTCCGCCGTTTTCTTGAGTTGATTCTTGCGTAATTCTTTTTCAGCCTTCTTCAGGGCTTCAAATTTCTCCTCGAATATTTTCACCAGCGATCCGTACTTCAGTCTGTCGGCTCTGGCGTTTTCCAATTGATTCGTAAGCTCGACCGATTTCTGGTTGAGTTCTGTTACCAGGCGAGTAACATCCCTTTCTCTGCTGTCACGCAATTCCCAGGCACGATCGGTTACCTCCTCCGGAATTCCCAACCTTTTAGCAATCTCGACAGCGTAAGACGAGCCTGGAATGCCAGGCCGGAAATTGAAGGTCGGCTTCAGCTGTTCGGCGTCGAATTCCACGGAACCATTAACGACCCCTTCTACTTCGCCGGCAAGCGCCTTCAGCCTGCCGTGATGAGTCGTGATTACAGCGAAGCACGCCTTGCGCGATAGCAACTCCACCACCGCCTGCCCGATGGCGGAACCTTCGTCCGGGTCGGTACCGGCGCCAAGTTCATCGAGCAGCACAAGCGATTGAGAATCCGATCCCTCGATCGCTGTCTTGATATGACTGAGATGCGACGAATACGTGGAAAGAGAGCTGTCTATGGACTGTTCATCGCCTATATCAGCAAACATCTTCTCAAACAAGATGAATGTGGATTCTTCGTCCGCCGGAACGAAAAGACCGCTGGCCGCCATCAAAGATAGCAAACCGATCGCTTTTAACGCCACCGTTTTGCCGCCTGTATTCGGGCCGGTTATGATCAGGATATTGGAACCCTTGACCATTTCCACACTTAAAGGGACTACTGTATTTTCATTGTCTCTGGCGGCGTTCAAGACCAGGATCGGATGTCGGCCGTTTTTGATATTCAGCTCGCGAGAGTCCGAGAAGAGGGGACGCGATCCATTCAGTTCCTTGCTCAGACGGGAGCACCCGGCGATAAGATCAAGCCGGGATAGCAACTCGACATCCTCCTTAACCACGTCCAGATTAATATAAAGCATCTCGGAGAGATAACGAAGAATCCGGTTTACCTCTTCCCGTTCCCCGGTTTCGAGTTCGCGGTGGCGATTGTTCATTTCAACTGTCTCGGCAGGTTCAATGAAGAAAGTGGCTCCCGATGAGGACCTGTCATGGATGATGCCGGCAACATTGCCTTTATCCGTTTCGCGAACCGGCAGAACATATCGACCCTCCCTGACCGTGAACAAATTGTCGGATAGAAATGATGCCGTTTCCGAATAAAGATATTTCTCGAACTTTTCATTGAGCTTTTCTTTTACCTGATGGAGTTCACGACGGATTCGTTTGAGCTCCGGCGATGCAGAATCCTTTATATTGCCCGATTCATCAATAGACCTTTCTATTTCATGATGAAGATCCTGCGGATAGACCAACCTGGATGAGATTTCGCTCAACTTTTTGTATTTTTCCTTCAGACGCTGGCATTCAAACACCGTTTTGAAAAACGATGAATAATCCAATAACTCCTTTGGCTCGAAAATCTCACCGGATGATGCCGCCTGCTCGAGTCTCCTGGCAAGATCTCCGAACTCCAGATCAGGCGGGCCGCCATCGAACCTGAAGAGATCGTTCATCTCCGAAATTAGATCCAACCTGGAGTCCAACGATTCAACATCGGTAATCGGATGAAGACCGGTGGCTTTACGTTTCCCAGGAGCGGAACGGCAATGATACGCCAACCTGTCCAGAACCGTGGGATATTCCAGGATCTTGAGGGTATGGCCGGTCACGGGAAAGAAAATCCCCTCAGCACCTATTCAAGCTCTTTCTTTGTTTTACTGAAGTACTCGTTTAACTTGTCTAGGGTCTCGACATCGTCGTCGGACATCCCTATCATCACTTTGTTTCTCAAAGCCTCTTCCGGATCATCGGCATACTGTGAAGCACTGGAAAGCAGAATGCCTTTCTGCAACTCCACCAGAAACTCGCCGGACCCAGGATGAAGATAAGTCGTATTGTCATAAATTAACGGCACGAAACCGCGGATCGGTTTGGCTAACGCGGAACCTTCAATGGCGCTGTCGAAAGTTTTGAAAGGTGTCGGGAATATAAACAGCAGGAATAAGAGAGAAAGAAGAACCAGGCCCTTAATTACGCCAAAAGTGCTCCCGCCAATCTTGTTGGATGCTCTCAATGGAGTAATCTTCACCATCTTGTAGAAGTATCTACCCAGGATTCGTAGAACGATAAGGCTACTTCCGAGGACTAAAACGAAACTGGCCACGTACAGGATACTGGGGGAAAAATTAAGTTTTCCCTCCAATTGCATGGCCACCCAGTCGGAGTTACTTACGGCGAAAATAACGCCGACAATCAGCCCGAGGAAGGTCGATATCTCCTTGAAAATCCCGCGCCTGTAGCCGTTTATTAAGGCTAGAAACAATACGAACAGGATAAAAAAATCTATCCAGTTCATAACCCCTCCAGTTATTTTGCAAGCTTTGCTCTTACAGCGATATTAACTGTTTTGCCATCCGCTCGCCCCCTCACCCGGGGCATCAAAACTTTCATCACTTCACCGATATCCTTCATAGAGGACGCCCCTGATTCGGCGATGGCTTCATCAATCAGACCCTCGAGCTCTACCGACGTAGATTGTCCGGGCAAGAACTCTTTAATAATATCATATTCGGCGCGCTCCTTTTCTTCAAGGTCCTGCCTGCCGCCTTTGGAGTATTCCTCGATCGCTTCCGATCGCTTACTGGCGGCAGAACCTAAAACGGCGATGATCTCATCGTCTGATAACTCATGGCACAACTCTATCTGCTTGTACTGAAGATCGGATTTCAACATCCGCAGGGTCTGCAGACGCTCATCGTCCCCGGCTTTTAACGCCACTTTCAAGTGGGTGTCGATCTCCTCCCTCAACGCCAATATCAACGCCTTACTCTGGAACGACGTGATTTTTGCCTGGCCGCATTCATCTTCCGCTTGCGCCTGTCGGATGGTTTCTCAAAATGCTGATGTCTTTTGATATCCGATAAAATACCGGCCTTCTCACAGGTTTTAGTGAAGCGCCTGAGAGCCTTTTCAAACGATTCATCGTCACGGACTCTTACTCCGGTCATTACATTATCAACCCCCTCTCCTGACTGTCTAATCGGTTAAGCTGCAACGTTTGATTTTCCCCTAACTTTCCTCTTAACTTGGGGTAAGCTAAAGAATTAACAAATACGTGTCAAGGGATTTTTTCATGGGTCTATTAATTTACCTTGCATACGTAACTCTCTTCATAACATAGGATTACAAGTCGGACATCGATGTCGTTCGGGATCTCGATAAACGATTATATCATAACCGGTTGCAAAATTACCTTTTTAAACGCTTTTTGGTCCGGAGAATTCCGGATCAAGAATATGGTTGCGGGCGATGATTACCGTTTAAGACTTGCATGAATACGAAGATAACTCTGGTATCGAAATTCCGCCACTATTCCATCAGCGATTTCGACCGAGCGCTTCACGGCGCAGGATGGCTCATCTATATGCATACAATCGTTGAACCGGCATTGAGAAGCACAGCGTTCGAATTCAGGGAAATATAAATGCAATGTTTTGATATCTACTCCTGCCAGGCCGAAAACTTTCAGGCCGGGCGTATCCGCAACCCAGCCGTCAGGGAATAGTCGATAAAGACTGACCCGGCTGGTGGTATGCACACCCCTGCTGGAATAAGAAGACACTTTTTTCGTTCTCAATTTCAGGCCCGGGGAGATGCGGTTCAGAAGAGCCGATTTCCCCACCCCCGAATGGCCGGCTATGATCGAGGTTCCTTCCGTCAATATTCTTATTAGTTTATCGATACCCTCGCCGGTTTTGGCGCTGGTGAAAACAGTCTCGCACGAGATACGTTCCCAGGCATCGAAATATCCTTCGAACTCTTCAGGATCCTGCAAGTCGATCTTATTCAAAACCACCACCGGTTTTATCCCTTCTTTAAAGGCCGTTACCAGAAACCGATCAACCAGTCCAGCTTTAAATTTCGGCTCCCTGGTTGATGTTACCACGATCAGCCGGTCAACGTTGGAAACCATGATTTGAAGAAGGCCCTCTTTCTCCGTGGCCGGTTTGGAGATGACAGATTGTCTTTGTGATACACTCTCTATCGCCGCCAGCTTGTCGGTTTTCAAAGAATACTCCACAAAATCGCCGACCGCTACAGGCGAGATCCCGGTATTTCCATATTTCAGCTTGCCCTTAACGACGGCATCGATCGTGCCGTTTTCAGTAAAGAGCTTCGCTCTCTGGCCATGCAGCTCAACAACACGGGCTATCATTTTCGGATCATCTTTCACGGTTTATCCGATCTACGCATATCATTGCCTAATATACATTCAATCGAGATGAAAGTAATATACTTTATCGATCGATAAACATCGCAATCCTCTGAATGCGTAACTTCAACATCCCATAATTCTTGACATTCGGGAGGTATCCCGCCATATTCGCCGCGATGGAGGAGAAGTGAAAAAAGACTACCTGATATTGATACTGTTTCTGGCGATAACGTTGATTTCCGGAGGGTTTATTTTCATGATAAAGGCCCCTCAGCCGGAGTTTATTTCTCAGCAACAGAGCATCGGGGATCCAGGCGCAGATCTGCAGAATCAGGTAGACCACCTGGAAACTCTTCTGGCGGACGATCCGAACAACGTCGATATTCTGGTGAGCCTGGGGAATGTTTATTACGATGTCAGCGAGCCGGAGATGTCGATCGAATATTACGAAAGGGCGCTGGCAATCAAACCCGATGTTCCCTTCGTACTGGTGGATTGCGGCGCCATGTATCGCAAGCTGGGCCAGGCTGATAAAGCGATAGAGTTATTCAGAAAGGCAATCGAAATAGATCCTCAATTACCCCAGGCTTACTTTAATCTGGGCGCCGTATTGCGCATGGAGAAAGGTGATGCCATGGGCGCCGCTCTGGTCTGGAAAAAATACTTAGAACTTGATCCCAATCCTGATCCGCAGATAAGGAACTTAATCGAAAATGAGATAAAGGCCGCCTTGGGACCGCCTTCAGAGTAATATAGGACTTTCAGAATTTTTCGCTGGTGGCAAGCTGCCCTCCTGTCGATAAGGAGATAGGAGGTTAATATTATGCGGCCCATCATCCGATACTCGCTACCAAGCGGCGCCTGGTAACCAATGGTAAACCTGGACAGAGAGGATAAGGAGATGAAAAAAACATCAAAGATAATTGCAATTTTGACTTTGGTTGTTATTTTTCCTGTTTGCTCGAAAAATGTAGATCGGTCTATGGTTGCAGGCACATATATTGGCAACTACGATAAACTTAAAAGCACATTAGTAATGAAAGAAGATGGAACATATGATTACTATTTGGAGACAGAAGACGGAGCAAAATATTTCAACTCTAATGATTGGCTATATGATGATGATAGCGGTAGATCGATAATACAATTTTATGATTTCAAATATTCTTTAAGGCCTTTTTCTTATTCTAAAGAAACGTTAGTAGAAGAACCGGTTTTCATGGGACTTCCAGTTGTCTCTGATGAGAGAGGGCGAATTAAGATAATAATTAGTGGAGATATGGATTTATACTATTTAAAACAATAAAGACAATTTCCAATACTCGTTACCCAGCGGCGCTTGGTAACCAATAGAGAGCGAGTTCGGGCTTTACTGTTACCGCGCCCGCTACACCAACACAGGCGTCCTACCGATAAGTCAACCTTTATTTAGTCCATTTTTTAGCCTTGACCTAATCTGGCCGCGCTGCTAATCTTAGCTTATGGAAAATCTTATCTCGTACCTTTCATTTATCGCCCTAATCCTGGTTGTAATTCTCCTGATCTGGTCGCTGATCCTCACCCGCAGGGAGCGGGCAAAAAAGGTCACCGCCAAAAGCCGTCTGGCCCGCCTCCGCAACAAGATCGAGGCTCTGCCGGAAGACACGGACGAGGAGAGGTTAAAAAAGGATTCCCTCTACAGGGAGCTCACCGTGGAGTATCTGGATAATATACTCGGCGGAGTGGAGAAGCTCAGCGCCAGACCATCGGAAAAGAAAGAGAAGAAAAAAACAAAAAAGAAAAAATAGCCTTGTTCCGGTTGCCATATCTCGATTAAGCATTATATTACCTGCGATGGCTTCTGACCATGAAGGGAGAATTATGCGCAATACGATATTTTTGGCCGCAGCATTTCTTTTAGTTGCTGGATGCGGCGAGGATAACGCCACCGACAGCGGCGACCAGGGAACCGAAATCTCTGTGACCGTAAGCCCGGCAAGGGAGATTGTCGCCCTGAATGATGCCCTGCAGTTCACGGTCTTCGTTTTTGGAACTACAAATACGACCGTATCATGGGAGGTTGAGGATATTGCCAGCGGTAACGCCGAGTTCGGGACAATCGACGTATTCGGATTATATGAAGCTCCGGTGGCTGAACCCGACATCGATTCGGTAAAAATCTCTGCTATCTCGGAGGAGAATCCCTCGAAATTCGGAACGTCGTGGGTGATTCTGGTGGACCCGGCGAAAGTGTATGTCAGCACCTCAGGTTCGGACTCCGAGGGAACGGGTTCCAGAAACAATCCTTACCGTACCATAACTTTCGCCTTATCACAGGCGGAGACCAACCAGATAGTCACATTAGGCTCCGGCGAATATGATCAGGAAGGGGGCGAGACATTCCCTATCCAGGTCGGATTTGGCGCTAAGATAAGGGGAGCGGGGCGAGACTCGACATTTGTGATCGGGCCGGGCGGAGGCCATGATGAACCCGGTGCGGTTTTCTCAGTCAACGGCGATGCTATCACAATTGAGCGACTTAATATTTCCACCGCCGATTTGAATGGCGTCGGTGTCTGGCTTTTGCCGGGAATACAGACAAAAATAAAAGACAATCATATCGTCTCCAACTATATCGGTATCTACGCCGATGGTTCTTTTGCGCCGCGACCCTTTATAATAGAATCCAACGTCATCACAGGCGATTCAATCGGCATTGCCACCGGCGATTCCGCGGAGCCGATTATCAGGGATAACCAGATCACGGATTGCGGGATATATGGGCTGCATATCCTCGATTTAAGCAAGCCGGATCTGGGAACGAACGACACGACAGGAGCCGGCGGAAATACAATCCAGAATTGCAGCCAATATCTGATCCGAAACGAATCCCCGGACACAATCTGGGCCGTCGGGAATACCTGGCAATTCGAGCCTCCCGGCGCAAATGATGACCTTATCTATGATGATGAGGAATCATCTGGAGAATCGGGGCCTGTTATTCTGGAAAACCAGTAGTTTATTAAGAAGAAAATCTTGATGGCGTCGGTCAGATGCGGCCGACGCCCTTTTATATTGAAGATGTTTTCTTTAGAAGTCTGCTCCGTCTCCTCTTTATCGAAGACTGGATATTAGCATATGAAATGCCGGAGGCGAATTCCCGCTCGAACTCCACAAGCCTGAGAGCCTTATTAGTCAAGTTCAGTGCGGTCTCCGGGTTTTTCTGTCGATGCTCGAGGTGCTTGGCCAATTCAATATAAGGATAACATCCGAACCTGCCTGATACTATCATATGATTCCAGATGGCCTGGGCCGTTTCCCAGTCCCTTGCCTTTTTCGCCAGAAGCGATTTATACATGATCGTCTCATCCGCTATCTCCTCAGAGGCAAATTGAGGTTTGATCGAATCCAGCAAAACCCGGGATCGCTCATATTCTCTGGATCGATATAGAATTTGACCTAAAGACAGCAGAAGGCGGTCGTCCTCGCAAACGCCCGAAAGCGCCAGATCTATTCGGCGGGCAGTTTCCTGCGCCAGGAGATACAGACTGACTATATCATCACGGTTATGATTTAAGATCGGGATGAGAAGGTTGTCATCCCGGTTCTGCAGGTAATCGAAATAAATGCCCGGGATGAGATGGGACGGCACATCATCTACACGTTCGAACCCTACGATCATGGCCTCCAGCAAGGACAGGTTGAACGATTCAAAATGCTTCTTATAGATTCGGCGGCAGGGATGAACCATATCTATGTGGGGGTATCCTGTAAAAGGGATCGCCAGACGATTGATGCGATACCTGGTGCGAAGAAGCGGTATATCGAATGATTTTCCGTTATAGGTTAATAGAAAGGAGGTGTTACTCAGATCATCCGATAACGCCAGAAGCTGTGCGGGTTCTTCGCAGAAATCGCGCAATATGTATTGCCGCACCACGAATCTGCCATCGGACCAGAATCCGATACCGACGATGAAAGGATATGTACCCGTCCCCCCTGCCAGGCCGGTGGTCTCGGTATCGATTACCGCAATCCGGCTGAAATCGAGGTTACGTTCTTCACCGGATGAATTGAAAAATTCCAGAGCGGATCGAGGGATACTGCATGACAATTCGATCCGGCCGTGCAGATAACCTTCATCATAAACGGTCTCCACGCCCCAGACCGGCCCCAGCTCGGTTTTTCGTATATGGCCAACGGAAGGTCTTTTAAAGAGATCCGGTTTGGGTGTAGCCAAATTCGTCTTATGATGCTTTAGCGCTTCGTATAGACGCTTTTCGAGGTCCATATTCCTAATCCGGTTCGATTGATGCCAGCTTGCCCAGCACGAATGGATGAGTCTCTTTAGTCTTTCTTTTCCGTAGAATCTTTTTTGCTTTCTTCGTATCGATTTTAGCAAGCGCCTCTACCGCAAAAGCCCGGGCCAGGGGATCCTCCGAGATAAGAATTCCGGCCAGCGGTTTGATTAGCTTTTTATCCTTCAGATTTCCGGCCACTTCGATCAGCAAATAAAATGCTACTGTATCATCAACATTTTTCAGCGATTCTTTCACAGTGATTATCGATGGTTCTCCTATATTCCAGAGTGCCTCCGCCGCTTTGTAACGAACTCCGTAATACGGATCAGCAAGAGATTCCATTAAGACGCCTATTGTCGACGAATCCGCCAAAAGAGAAAGCGATACGACCGCTGCAGTACGAACCAGATAATCTACGTCTCTTAAAGCCGCAGCTGATGGCGCCACGCCGCGCGGGTCACCAATCTTCCCCAGCGCCCTGATTACACCGGCTCTGATGCGGTAATCGGGATCATCGGTATATTGCAGCAGGCCATCTACCGCCGTCGAGTCTTTCATATCGCCCAGCGCTCGTGCCGCCAGCCGCCTTTTATACGGATCTTCCGCTCCCAGAGCCTTAACAATGCGGGGCACCGCGGGGCGGCCGATCAGTTTGAAGATATCGACCAGAGCATGCATGGAGCGGGCATCCTGGGTATCCATATTCTCCACAAGCCGGGGTACCGCCGCCGCCCCCATCTCCCCAAGCGCTTCTTTCGACGGTTGCACCTGGTCCTGGTAGTTGATGTTTTTAGTTGTGGCTTGAATAAAAAGAGAATCTACGATTTGATTGATGGAATCGGCCTTGGTTTGAGCGAAGCTGGCTGTCGATAATACAAGTACTATAAATAGACTGATCTTTTTCATTTATCGATTCCCACTCCCCATTTCGAATATGTCCACCAGTGAGAGTTCCTACCTATCCCCCCGGAGTAACCATCCTCACCGCTCAGGTCGAGGAAGATGCCGATCGAACCGTAATCACGGCGTGGGTTGCCATAACCCTGGGTATTCTTATCTGATCTGACTATATAGACATCTTTCCCTCTAACATCAGCAAGAATGCCAAGACCGTTGGCCGAGCCCGCTCCCTGGCACAGATCATAGGCATTGTAATTGTCATCACCGTCGAGATCGATAAGCATCCCCACCGCCCGATCGTGGCCGCAGCCCTGGGAAACACCTCTTGCAGAATAGACATCATCGCCAGAGACATCATAGAGGATGCCCAGCGACATATGAGTACCGTTCCCCTGCGCATACTGAAATGATATATACTGATCGTTTCCGCCGCCGTCGGCCAACATGCCCAGCCCGTACCAGTATGATGACCCCTGCCCGAAAATATCGGAGACATAAACATCGTTACCAGATTTATCGATCAACATTCCCACGCCGCCCGACATCTTGGGACGGATACCGTATGCGAATCCCTGCGAAAGCGACAGGTAGTGATCGTTATAACGGATAAAATCCTTGTACTTCCCCCCGGCGAAGTAATTATCGTTGCCGGAGTTGTCCATCAGTATCCCGATACCCTCCACAAACCCAAACCCCTGCGAATACAACGCCGCCTGATATGAATCGTTCCCTTCATCATCCCGGAGGATGCCGACCCCGAAACATCCCGCACCCTGAGTGAACGTATCGCCGAAATAGCGGTCGTTACCCTTCATATCCCAGAGGAGACCAACCCCGAACAGCCCCGCGCCGAGAGTCCACGAGCCAGCGTTATAGCTGTCATCGCCGTCGTAATCAACAATCATATTCGAACCGAAGAAATATGGACTGATCCGGTTTTTCGGCATGTTGTAAGTATCATTGCCGTCGTAATCGATAATGTAGGTATGATGCCCCGTCCCCTCGAACTCAATATCGTATGTATCATCGCCACTGGGATCGATGACGATGAAAAGATCGCCGGTGTAATGGTTATCTGAAGTATCGCCGATGATGATCTGGCCGAACTCGGTATTCCATGAAGCGTACGAACTTCTAAAATGGGCTTTTTCGGAATATATCTTCTCGACTACGTAAATAAACCTGCTTAGATCATTTGAGATGGCTCTTATTCTTCTACAATTTTCGCCCAAATTCGAGAGCCTCTCGGCCCAGACGTCCTCATAAGCCTCCAGGCTATCAAGTTCGGCGGCAGACAAGAATTCGCTTTCTACCGTCTCCTCCAACAAAAGAGTAAATCCATCCCTAAGTGAATCAAGCTGGGCCTCAGAGTATTTCGAAAGTTCGTAGGAGTTTCGGATATCAATATTCTCAATAAATTCTGTCATCTCTTTTAGAAGAGAAATAGACTTATCCGGCAGAATCTTCTCAATCTTCTCCGAACTAACGATCTTCCTGATTTCCTCAAATTCCGGGATATTCTCCTGCAGAAATGAATATAGCCAGGATCCTGGGAATCGAGCATATTCTCCCGCTGATGAGATGTTTACATATTTAAGATTTGATCCAGCCTCGTTTATCAGCTTCAGTGGCTCCTGCATAAAATGATCTACTTCCCCCAGCCTGTAAGCATCCGGCTCCAGATAATCCCCTCGAAATGTCAAATCACCCCGCTTCATCTTCAATGCGCTCAGTGCCAGATCCAGACCTGCATCTAAGCTGTCTAAGGGAGCATAAACCGTATCAACTGAATCTGGCGTAATTTCTTGCGCAGATAAAGAGGCGAATTGACCCGAGATCAGAAGTGAAATCAGGATGATTCTCATGGGCGTTATGATATTACAGGCAGTGAATCCGGTCAACAGATATCTGAAAATTTGTGCAGATGAGGATTGCCTCTTCCGACCAATCGGTCGGAAGAGCAATGACAATTGCGCGGTCGGACATTTTCGGCCGACCGCCTGCGCCGACAGATTGCAGGGCAGACATTATATGGCTATCTGACGGCACTGGTGATGCAATTGTCATTGCCGGTCCGGCAGTAGGCGGACCGGGCAATCGAGCCCAACAAAAAAGCGGACACTGGTTCCGCCTTTCTTGTTTTCATTATTGTTGCGATCCTCAGTATAGACCGTATTTGCTGATTCTATCTCTGAGTGTATTGCGAGAAATTCCCAATAATATCGAGGCTTTAACCTGATTTGAGCCTGTGTGTTTTAAAGCGGCCGAAATCAACGCCCTCTCAAAGCCAGATTGGAGGTGAGAATAAACATGGTTATTAGAAACGGCCACCAGCCTGTCAAAATTGGGGGAAATCAATTGAGAGAACATCTGGGCGTAGTCTTTCTCTATTTCCTCAAGATCGATATGTACCATCTCCGACTTTTCGGATAGAACCGGGAAATGCTCCGGCAGAAGAACCTCACGTTTAGACATGACGATCGCAGTGTGAATGTTGTTTTCAAGCTCACGGATATTGCCCGGCCATGGATATTTCTTGAGGTCGTCGAGAGCCTCTTTGGAGATGCCCTCGATTCTTTTGCCAGTTTCCTGGGAGTACATCTTGATAAAATGGTCGATTAGAAGCGGGACGTCGGTGCGCCTTTCCCTCAGCGGTGGCAGATGGATCGATACCACTTTCAGCCGGTAGAACAGATCAACGCGAAATTTTCCCTCTTTTATCAGATTCACCAGCGATTTATTTGTGGCCGCGATCATTCGGACGTCGACTTTTATGGTGTCAGTCCCTCCGACCCTCTCGAACTCCTGCTCCTGCAGGATTCGCAAGACCTTAGACTGAGTAAGAGGGGACATATCTGCAATCTCATCAAGTAGTATGGTGCCTCCGCTGCAGACTTCAAATTTTCCCAGCTTGCGGGTATAGGCGCCCGTAAACGCCCCCTTTTCATGGCCAAATAACTCGGATTCCAAGAGCGTATCCGGGAGGGCCGCGCAGTTGACCGATAGAAACGGTTTATCCTTTCTCAACGAATTCTTATAGATGGATCTCGCTACCATTTCTTTCCCGGTGCCGGATTCGCCCTGAATCAGCACGGTGGCATCGCTGGTAGCCACCTTCCCGATTACCTTGGCGATCTCGACCATTTCCGAGGAATGCCCTATTATATCTCCAGGAATCAGGTCTTTTTCTTTGGAAAACGTTTCCAGGCCACGGAGGTGTGAGGATTCCTGCATAACCCGGTTTACCAGGCTCACCACTTTGTCAATATCGAATGGTTTAGTAATAAATTCATAGGCCCCCAGCTTCATTGCCTCGATTGCGGCCTCGGTGGAGACATAGCCGGTCATGATGACAACCGGGATTGATGAATCCATTTCCTTGATTTTGCCCAGAATATCGAATCCCGAGAAATCCGGCAGATTGATATCGAGCATGACCAGAGCAATATCTGATTCTTTTACCTTCGCCAGGGCCTCTGCACCGGTACCGGCAACCTCAAAATCATATTTGAAACTCTCCAGACACTCGACAAGGGTGCTCGTCACCTGTGAGTCATCATCGACAACCAGAACAGATTTTCTATTCATATCTTCCCAGATTCTCGCAAATATTCCAGTTCAATGGGCGCAAAAGCGCCTTCTCTACCCGAAGCATGCTTGAGGATCACTGCCTGGGCCAGCTTATTCCCCATTTCATAAATCGGCAGATTGATTGAACTTATTAACGAAAACCGGGATCATCCGTTTCGACGTAACCGACCGCCGTTCCTCTCCCAATGAACAGGTTATGACCGGGCCAGGTATACTAATTTCAACAGACTGTGAAAAAATCAAAAAGATTGATATCTAGGAATCCGGGTTCAGCCAATTTCTTATAACGCTGGTTATTTCTTCGGGAGATCTACACTTAAACTTCGTTCCCCCGACCGACTTGAGAAATACTGAACCGAACGAGCTTTTTTCTATTCTGCTGTCGAGAGCCACGACGCACCCCCTATCAGCGGCGGTTCGGATTAACCTTCCGAATCCTTGCCTGAATTTCACCACGGCGTCCGGCAGGGATAGCTGCGAAAATGGACTCCGGCCGCTTTGCTCGATTTTTTCAAGATTGGCCTTAAACCAAGGCCTATCCGGAACAGTAAAGGGGAGTTTGAAGAGAATCAACAGTTCAAGTAGCGCCCCCGGCAGGTCTATTCCCTCCCAGAAAGTATCTGTGCCGAACAGAACGGCCTTTTTTGATGATTTGAACCGTCGCAATATCCTCTCGGCGTTATAAAAACCTTCCTGGGAAAACAGGTCTATTCCATCCGAACTCAACCGTTGACCTAATTGCTCAACCGCCGCTTTCAATGAACGATGAGATGTGAAAAGCACCATAGACTTTTTTGCTCCGGAGGCAAGGATCTCCGAAAGCGTCCGGAATGCCTCCTGTTCGAACTCGGGCCGCTTGGGCGATGGCAGATAGCCCGCGGTCACGACTGCCACCTCGGAATCAATGTCAAATGGCGAGTCCAGGCATATCGAAAGAGTCCTTTCGCCCGATCTGAGATCCAAGCCGAGCCTTTGAATGAAAAAATCAAAGTTCCGATTCACAGCCATGGTGGCCGATGTAAACACGGCCGTCTTCAAGTGGTCATAGAACTCTCTATCCAGAAGCTTACCTACCTCAAGAGGCGCCGATAGCAATCTCGGAGAATGCTTTGCAGATGATGGCACCTCAATCCAGTAGACATAATCAGGGTCCTCCGCATAAAGCAAATTGGATATCATCTCTCCGAAGCCTCTAAGATCGCTGCCAAAGGCCTCCAATCTGATAATTGATTCTCTCCTTTTCGGCAGGCCGTCGGCCTCTCGCACCAATCCAATCAAATGGTCAAGACGATCGGCCAGATTCTTAAGGGCGATTAAAAGCTCTTCTCGTGAGGGCAAATCGCAAAGGTTAGCATCTGATTTATAAGGTATTTCGCGGGCATCGCTGTCGCCGATCCTGGCGCCCAGGTTTTCGGAAAGTTCTGCAAAAAAATCACCTGAACTGTGATTCAACGACGTCGCAGAATCGATCACCGAATTGACTGCGCCCTCGAGTTTACCATTTGATTCGTGCAGAGATATTGAAAATCTCAAACCGACCAGAAAACCGGATTGTGTGGGACGTGAGGTATACATATCTGCCAGGAGGTTATCCAGGGAACGCTTATCCAATTTATATCCCAGGTACGATGCGGCAACCTTTTCGAGATTATGAGCCTCGTCGAAAATTATATGGCCGGCATCACGAACGAGATCGCCCCCCGAGGCGAAATCCGCAAAGGTAAGATAATGGTTGACGATAACCACCTGGGCCTTTTGAGATTCTCTTCTTATCTTAAGTAGAAAGCATTCATTTGCAAGCCGGCATGCCTGCCCCAGACAAAAACTCCCCTCGCATGATATGCGGCTCCAGATATAATAATTTCTCGCAGGATTAAAACCGTGGCATTCAGAGATATCACCGGTCCTGGTATGTTTCGCCCAGAGTATCAGAGAACCAAGAGCCTCTCTATCCTGCTTATTGTATGAGACCTCCGCCTCTGCCAGAAGCTCGCGATATTTCAAGAGGCACAGATAATTGCCACGGCCTTTCAGCAATGCAGCCTTGAATTCGAAACCGACCGCATTTTGAATCTGTGGAATATCTTTATAGAAAAGCTGAGACTGCAGATTCTTAGTCTGGGTGGAGATAATCAAACGTTCGCGGTTTAGCGACGTCCACCAGCTCGCTGGTAGAAGATAGGCTAATGATTTTCCGATCCCGGTTGGCGCCTCGGCCAACAAAAATTCAGACCTGTTAAAAGCCCGGGCGATCTCGATAGACATACGCGCCTGTTGAGGACGGTATTCGAATGAGGAAATCGCATTGGAGAGAATGCCTCCGGGAAGGAAATGATTTTCTACCGCGGCCGTATCCACTTCGATATAATCTTCGTAGGAGTCTGGAGGAGATGTCCCGATGACGTTATCCGGATATTTCTCAAGAGACCCGCCAGTCTCCACTGATTTTTTCGTCGGATATTCAGCCATGATAGGCTTATCCGAGGATACCGGTTCAATCGGGCTTAGCGCCGCGCGGAAAATGTCTATATCCTGATTCCCGACCAGTATCCGCCCAATGGATTCCTTCGACGATACTGGTAAGGATGCCAGATATGATATTAACTTGAGATAGACCTGACCGGTCGCCAGGCAGTCATCTAAAGCTCGATGGGCATTGACACGGTCAACATTGAAATATTTGATAAGAGTTCCCAGGCTGTAACGTGGCAGCCGGGGAAACAGTATCCTGGCCAGAATACCGGTATCCAGAACTCGCTGCGCCAGTTTGGCAGCTGCCTTTTTATCTTGATGGGACCTCAAGAAACCTAAATCGAATGATATGTTATGTCCCACAATCCAGGTCGAGCTTTCTAAACGATCCTGAAAATCCTCGAATACGGATTCAATGGACGGTGCCGCCTTGACCATATTATCATCTATCCCCGTGAGGCGTGTTATCTCATCCGGTATCGGGGCTGACGGTTTGACAAGCTGCGAAAATTTCTCACTCAGTTTCCCCTCTTCATAGCGGGCAGCGCCGAGTTCAATAATTTCGCAACTCCCGGGATCCAACCCGGTGGTTTCGAGATCTATGACTGTAAAGCTGTCAAATCTGCTCATAGAACGATAATTTGTATAATTATAAGCGGGATTCCTCTTTCTATCCTCATTCGATCATTATATCGATGATCGATTCCTATGGCAAGCGTATTCGGATTCTGCTGTCAATTCGCGTGATCCGACACCATGCACGCACTCGAGCGCTATGGGGACTTCGCCCGTAGCTTACTGTAATATTCCTCGAGCGATTTATTAGACGATATCCTCAACATGGCAGCCTTCACCAGACGTGCTACATCCTTGCGTGAAAGCTTTATCGGCGGGCCGGCCATGGATTGCAAAGGATTGCTTTTGATCAGATTCAATGTCTCCATGGCCAGAAATATCGGGACCGTCAGAAACATCCGCACCCCGCGGTAACGATGAGGGATGAGGGTGGTGTAGAGTATGGCATCGTCAAGATGAATGGTAGTCAGATCTGATAATTCGTTTACAAAATTCTTGATCGCCCGAGTATTTTTAGGATTTACAAGTGCGGAGGGCTTCAAGCCATGCTTCTCCATCACATCCAGAGGCAGGTAACAGATTCCCCTTTCACGATCGACCGGAACGTCTTTTATGACGTTGACCTTTTGTAGGGCGAGACCAAAGGAATTACCCAATCTCAGCAATTCTGATGCTATGTCTCCGTCGAGGCTATAATGCTGGATAAACAGCTCCGTCAGCATATGCCCGACGGTACCCGCCACATAATAGCAGTACCGGTTCCAATCCTCTATATCCTTTAGGGCTGCAACGGTCTCATCTTTCGAGGGTTTGAGGCGCGAATACTCCGCCATTCCTTTAGCCATCTCTCCCGCCCAGCGATATATAATCGGTCTGTGAGCGGCAGGGAGCGACGCCAATATCTCAAACAGCTTCGATGATTCTGCAAGCAGCCGGTGATCGTCACCGAATCCGGGATCAATGGAATCATATAGAGATGCTGTGGCCGTCTCTGAGATGCCTTCGCCTCTATATGCTCTTTCGAGTAGTTCTTTTAGAGAAGACAATCGTGCATATTTTTCTTCGCTTCCAAGATGCGGTGAATCCTCCAGCGTATCTGCAACCCGGCATAGCAGGTACGACGTGTATACCGAATCCCTCAGGCCCCGTGGCAAAAACCTGATTGTAAGGGCGAACGTTCGGCTGACCTTTGGGATAAAGTCCTTTATAAAGAGATCGTTTTTATCCGGTTTGGAGCGCATTTCTTCTAATTTAAGCAGAATTGGCTGCCAAATCCACATCATTATCGAATTACCTGAAATGCTCAGATCGGAGATCAAATCTCTGTTTTTTTCGTCGGCAAAATTGAAACCAAATGTCCTTGCATGGAGTTATATGTATATATGCTGGATAATCTGTCCGGACTCATGTAACTGTGCAAGAATGCGCTATTCGGGAATCCCCGGAGATTTCCAACCCTTTTAAATCAAGACAACAGAAGGAGAACGCTGCAATGAAGAAAGCGACAACAATCCTGGCTTTCGCTATAACATTCTTTATTTGCATGGCTGGATGGCAGTGCCTTTCGGCAACGGAGCTTACGACCGTTCGTGTAGCCTCGGGTCTTTCGGCGCCGATATTTGTCATTTCGCCCCCGGGGGATATGCAACGGGTTTTCATTGTCGAACAGCCCGGCCGCATAAAGATTCTGCAAGACGGGGAGATATTGCCGGTTCCGTTTCTGGACATAACCGGTGATGTCTCCTATGGAGGCGAACGCGGCCTGCTGGGGCTAGCCTTCCATCCGAATTACGGAAATAACGGTTATTTCTTCGTTAACTACACGAATAATTCAGGCAATACTGTCATTTCCAGATTTTCAGTCACCGCCGATCCTGACGTGGCCGATCCCGGGAGTGAATTTATCGTTCTTACGATCTGGCAACCGTTCGGCAATCATAACGGCGGCATGCTGGCCTTCGGGCCGAATGACGGCTATCTGTATATCGGTATGGGTGACGGCGGATCGGGGGGCGATCCCGGCAACAGATCGCAGGACGATGGCGAACTGCTGGGAAAGATGCTCAGAATTGATATAGATGGAGATCCGCCCTACGGTATACCTGATGATAATCCTTTTGAGGGGCCGGGTGATCCGCTCGATGAAATATGGGCCAAAGGGCTTCGTAATCCCTGGCGCTTCAGTTTCGACAGGTCATCAGGAGATATGTATATCGCTGACGTCGGTCAGGGTACCTGGGAGGAGATCGATTTTCAGCCGGCATCGAGCGCCGGTGGGGAAAACTACGGCTGGCGCCTTATGGAGGGCAACCATTGTTACAATCCACCGAGCGATTGCGATCCCGGAGGTCTTACCTATCCGATTTATGAATACAGTCACGGCGGCAATCCTTTTCGATGCTCCGTTACCGGTGGCTACGTATATAGAGGCGCTGCCATCCCGGATCTTCAGGGCATATACTTTTTTGCGGATTACTGCAGCGACCAGATATGGTCATTCCGTTACGACGGTAACGTCCCCGAAGTCACTGATCGAACCAACGAACTGGATCCGGGAAATGGCTTGTCGATTGATAACATCTCTTCTTTCGGTGAAGATGGTTCCGGCGAGATTTACATCGTCGATCTGGGCGGAGAGGTTTTCAAGATAGTACCGGTTCTCGACCCTGTTCCCACGCTCTCCGAATGGGGTATGATCATCCTGGCACTGATGCTATTAGCTTTGGGCACGGTCTGCATTATTGGGAGACGTAGGGCTGTCGCTATAAGTACTAACTAGAATCTTACCGAAAAAAAGGCGATTCCGAATAGGAATCGCCTGCATCATTCAATTCAGAGCGTTTCAATCGATAAGCACCTTCTCCAGCCTCTCAACAAGATAATCTATTTCGTTATCGCTTATGATTAACGGCGGCGAAATTCTGATTGTATGGCCATGACTGTCGTTGGCCAGCATCCCCAGATCGAGCAGTTTGCGGCAGTATGAGATGGCATCGCCGCCTTTCATCTCTATACCTATGAAAAGGCCCCGCCCTCGCACTTCTTTAACATGCGGCGAACGGCCGGCTATCTCCATGATCTTCTTTTTCAAAATCTTGCCGTTCTCAGCAGACCTGGCAGGCAGTTTTTCTTCGACGATAACATCCAGAGCAGCGTTGCCTGCCACACAGGCGAGTGGATATCCGCCGAACGTCGAGCCGTCGGAGCCGGGCTGGAATGCCATATCCATTAGATTGGAATTGGCAACGAAAACCGACAACGGCAGCACTCCCCCTGATATGGCTTTACCCAATACCAGGCCATCCGGGATTATGTTCTCATGCTCGAAACAAAACATCTTGCCTGTACGCCCCAGCCCCACCTGGATCTCATCGAATACAAGCAGCATATCATGTTTGTCCGCAATCTCCCTCAACCGTTTTAGAAAACCATCCGGCGGGATATACATACCGCCCTCTCCCTGCATCGGCTCCACCAGGATGCCGCAGGTGTTATTATTAATTGCCTTCTCAACCGCGTCCGAATCGCCGTAATCAACCGTAACGAAACCCGGGGTGAGCGGCCCGAAACCGGTTTTATACTTAGGCGTGCTGGAAAACGACACCTCGGTTATCATCCGACCGTGGAAATTGTTCCCGAATACGATTATCTCCTGTTTGCCATCGGGGATACCCTTCTCTTTGTACCCGTAGAAACGCATCATCTTGATAGCCGTCTCGACCGACTCCACGCCGCCGTTTTTGGGCAGGACCTTATTGCCGTTCTTATCGAAACGAAGCCCCAGCTGAGGCACGAGGGTGGCTACCTTTTTCAAGAAAATGCCCATCGCATCAGTATAAACCATATTGGAAACGACCGAGCCATAGCCGCCCAGCAAAGCGTCAACAACCGCCCTGACGATCTTCGGATGGTGATGCCCCTGGTTTGCCGCGGAATAAGCAGCCAGGCAATCCAGATACTTTTTATCCTCGATATCGGTGAGCCAGGCGCCCTCGGCTTTACGAACCACCAGGTTCAGACGGTCGTAGTGGCCCGCCCCGTAAGTCTTGACAAATTCCAGGATCTCATTATCGCTGGTCTGTGAGAAACCGCTCATATTTTTATCTTTAACGCTGATCTCAGCCATGGTCAACTCCTTATTTTAATGCCATTATCTATGATACGTTGTCTTTTCTGAAAAAGCAAGATGTGAGAGAATAGACTTAAAGCTTTTTCGGGCTGAAAGATGTTCAGCCCCTGTGATTATTACCGTTATTACTATATGGTTGGTGTACGACCCCGCGCACCAGGCGGATTAATAGATAAGCAACACACAAGTGCGCTCAAACGTTTCATAGCAACTCCCCTTCCTTGCGATTCCTCGTTTGCGATCCCGTGATCAGGATTTCAGATCATTATGTCGTGCCAATGACGACGTCAACCGATGCACCTTCTGAAATTGTTGAACCGGCGGGTGGCTCCTGTTTGATTACTCTGCCGACCTTATCCGGGTCTTTAGTGACTTCATGCTTTACCTTGCCCAGCTTTAGATTGAGCATTTTTAATAATTCATCTGCTTTTGTTTCGGTCTTATCATTCAATTCAGGTACTATTACTTTGCCCGATGGGATTGTGCGGTCTATTTTGAATAGCTTGTTGACCTTATCATCCAGCCAAATGAAAACCTGCGGGGAACCGTATCCTGAGAGCGCGCCAATAGCAAAAGCCGCGAAGGCCTGGGTTGAGAGATACCCATTTGCTGTGAAACCCCCTCCTGAAAGAGCAGCAATGCCGCCACTGGTGATGGCGTATACAATGGCCGCCAAGATGGCTCCGACCAGAGGCAGGGTTAAGTACTTCCACATAAAGCGCCAGCTGGAAGCCCTTTTTTCAGGATGCCAGAGGACAAAGGTGCGGATTCCATTCATAACGCCCCCCAAAGCTCCGCCGATAACCGTGAATGCCAATAGCTTTATTAGGGAAGATTCTTGGAAATCTACGCTCTCCCGGATGATGCAGCTCAGTAATATGTTATTCCCGATGAACATATCAATAAGCTGCCAGCAAAGGAAAACAAGCATGGCAATCAAATATAATATGCTGACTGTTGCAGAAGCGATATCCAGAAGTCCCTCGGTTTCCAGTTCATAGGCCTTGCCGGTCTGCTCATCTACGGCATACTCACCGGTCTTTTCTCCCCATAGAAGTTTTGATAGAGGTTTTGAATTTTTCATTTTACGTCCTTTCCGCCTTTTAATTAATCAAAATACGTCTTTTACTTCAAGATCCCCTGCCTGTCCGAATTTATCTGAACCGATATAATATGGTACCCGGTTCTAGGGCAAACTGATATCAGGAGAAGACTCTACTTTGTCGATGCACCCCCATTGGAAATTGTAAATCCTGCTATCATTGCTGCAGTATCTTCCCCATTTTCAAAAGTCACTACCGAACCATTGTCATTTCCGTAAACAATCGTCTGCGAAATATACGTCGTATCCCCTGTAGTCAAAAACAGCGAGCCTGACACTATGTTATGCCCGTTGAAATTGATGTTCTCCACATAGGTCCCCGGCTGAACCAGCACGGTGTCGCCGTCGTTGGTAGCATCTATTCCCTCTTGAATGGTGGCGTAAACGTCAGGAATGTTTATAATCGTAGCTAAAGCAGACAAAAAGGTCGTGGCAACGAAAACCGAGGCAAGAACAATAACAAATCTCATCATATCCTCCCAGCGAGGTATTTATCCTTGATGCAGATCGCAGATGAAAATTACACTTATACAACATAGATACAAAATTCCATGTAAATGTCAAGGGGTTTTGAGCAATAAAAAATGCCACCCCGCAGAATTGAACTGCGGACACACGGATTTTCAGTCCGTTGCTCTACCAACTGAGCTAGGGTGGCGTCTCAGGTCTCTATTTTGGCATCAATATATGGGTCATTTAAGCGGCGGTCAAGATATTCATTCCCGGAAGTAATGAGGCGGATAGAAAGCATATTCGATAGTGGCACTAACCTCAGAATCGAGGCGATTGATTCTCCTAACCGTCAACACCCCCGTACCATGCTTGGCGTTGACCGCAATTTCGATTCCCTCCCTGATCCCGATCGTATCGTCAGTAATTGCCGGATCGCCGCTTCTGGTAAATAATGTCTTTCGCAGCCCTGCACCAAGCCTGCTGGGTGATGATAACCCCACAACATTGTCTCTTGAATAAAGATAAAGATCGCATCGACGGTCCCTGGCGGGAACCGATATCTCATGGTCGAAGCTGAAACCTCCGTTGTCGGCCGAATGGTTATCGGAAATTATAAACTCACCTTTTGCCAGAGGCATAAATTCCATCTCGTTGGACTGCTTCGATTCCGAACCATCGGGGGCCACCGTGCGGACGGTCAGATGGTAGGTCCATCCATTCTCCAGGCCGGTGATCTCGAATGATTCCCTGGTAATGTCGCCATCGGTATCACCTGGATAGGGAGTGCTATTGTAGAGCTCCGCATGAGATTTATGCCAGTCCGGGAATCTTCCATTCAGGGGTTTCCGGGATAGATATACATTATAGCCTGAAATTAATTGCCCTTCCCTGCGGTTCACCGACCAGCGTATGATCGCCCCTTTGCTGATCGTATGGACCTTCAAATCATATGGCGATGGAATACGCCCCGATTCTCTCGGTCCGGGAATACAGCTCAGGGAGGCAATGGTCAACCAGAGGCCGACAATCGTCAACTTCCTAACGGAAATAATAGACCACTCCTGCGCTCAACTGCGAGATATCATGTTCGATCCTGAATTTGCTTAAGAATCTCGGGGGCTCAAAAGCTCGCAGGTTCCCGGAGCCTTTATACCATCTACCCTTGATATTGATCCAGATTTTGCGTGTCACCCTGACAAAAGTCCCGGCCTCAAAATGGCCTCCGACGGACGATCCCGTATCGCGATAAGCATCCTGACGAAAACCGTCGTTTATAAAATCGTCCAGCCGCATTGCGAAAATCGATATCCCGATCCCCACGTAGGGAACGACAGGCTGCCGGACTGAGAAATCGAGGAGAACGGGGATGGTGGCGGAGAATATGCCCACCTGGTATTCTAACTCATGCTGCAGGAGTGGCGTGCCCTGAGTCGGATAATTATTATTGACTATATCGCCGCTGGATTTTAGCCGGTAGACCGAAAAACCGACGTCCAGAGCAAAGTTCGGATAAAAGCGGTAAAAATATCCGGCCCCCATAACTGGCGCACTGCCGAATCTGTCTATCTTATCGACGGTATTATTAAACCGCACACTGTATGTGTCATTGATGAAGTCGAAGAAATCGGCGAAAGCGGGGCCGTTTACCACGCCGATGTTTCCATAGAATCCCTCGGTGAACACTCTTTCTCTGGTAGATTCAGGCTGGCTGGCCGCGGAAGCCACAAAAAAGAAAAAACTCGCAATCAGCACCAAGCTCTTCATGCGGGGGAATCTATCGGATATGTTTTTGAAAATCAACTTAAAAAATCTTGATGATGCACAGACATAAAGCGAGATTCTCTCGGAAAATATCCAGAATAAAAGAGGGAACATGGAAGAATTAAGAGAATGACTACAGGTCAAATAGTCTATCCATTGCTATTGCTGAAGAGAGACGACTATTAGAACAAAACAGTCGCCTAACAAACCTGATGCATTATCAAATCAGCGCAAGAGGATCATCCGTCGCGAGATCGAATCCTCATCGAGCATAAGGCGGTAGAAATAGACACCCGATGGCAGGTCGCTGCCGCCCCAGGTGACGAAATGATTGCCCGCCGGGTATTCGCCGTCGGCCAGGACCTCGACCTTCTGGCCCAGAACATTGTACACAGCCAGATGTATTCGAGCATTTCCGTTAAGCCTGAACCTGATTTTAGTCTCAGCATTGAAGGGATTGGGGTAATTCTGAGAGAGAAACGCCGAGGGCAGGGAACTTGCCCCGCCGATCTCCACTATTTCGGTCCTCTGCTCGCCAAACATATCCATGGCCGTGATAAACAGATCTCTGGCGGGGGTATCACCCATAGGGTAGATTGGAAACGTCAGGTAAACCGTTTTAGAATTATCATACTCGACATAAATCCCGACCGGCCGGCCGTCGAAAAGCGTATCCCCGGAGGCCGATATATATTCGTAGATCGGTGCGGAGCCCTCATTCAGATCCATGACATCAATTGCGATCAGGAGCCCATCCCATGCCGGTAACACTCTTTCGGGGATGATGTTTAGATCCGGCCATCCCTCAACACCCCTGGCTCCGGAAAAATCGGGGCTCAAAGTGGTATTGACACTGTTAATCGATAGATATTCGAAAGGAAAGCTCCCTTCCTCAAAATCCAGCGGTCGCCCCATGCCGTAACCGATAAAAGAGCGCCATCCGGCGAAGAATAAATTGCCTCCAGCCTCCAGGTAATCAGCCAGATGCCGATCGATTTCGGCCAGATACTGGTTGGTCGGATCATCATCCACCCAGACCAGCGTCGAATAGGGGCCCAGATCGTTGATCCTCAACAGCCCTTCGTCAGCGACATCATGGAAGGTTATCTGGTACCCCTCCGATATAAACTCATAAAACAGATTCTGTTCCTCGTCGGTGGGATTTCCCTGACCTCCTGAGAAATCACGGGTCTCGTCGACAAAGAGAATACCCGAATCAAGACTGATTATCTTGCCATAATCATCTGGCGAGGGCTCGCTTTCAAGCCCCGTGGTATCTACCTGCGTGACGTAGTAGTAATAGCGCAAATTCGACTGGAGGTCCTCATCGACATATTCCTCGCCGTCATATACCTGATGATATGCTTGATAATCGCCCTCCTGACCGATTCTCCTGTATACCTGATAGTAATCGAAATCGAGTTCGGGGGTAGTAACCCACTGGATTCGCAATTGCTCCGGCTCGGGTATCACGAACAGTGTATCCGGTCTTATGGGAACGCTGCTTGTGGTAAGCTGCACAAATTCATCTATCAGGCTCCGGCCACCGTCGGCCGTAAAACCGGCGATCCCGAAATAATAGGTGGTGCTCTCATCGAGATTAAAGACGGTGTCAGCAGCCGCATAGGAGGTATCATAAAGCGAAACGTCGTCCTCGGATGTTCCGAGGTACACCTCGTATCCTATAATCTCCACATCGGGCGATGGATCCCACTGAAGGTAAACTGTATGGCCATCACCCGCGTTGAACGCTTCCAGACCCGTTATGGGAGCAGGCGCCTCCAGTGCTATGAGAAGCATGCCCAGATTGGACCTTGCGATCTCGGTCGCGTACTCCACGTCAATATTATCAATTATGTCGGTTTGCTGATGCCAGTTGGGTGAAAAATCGCTTTCCGCCGAATACACCGTCCGAATTCCTGCCTGATCGAATGGAAAATGATCCGAGCCGGAGAAATGACCAACATAGATCTCCGGTATCAGATACGTATATTCTTCGGCGATCTCCTCCAGGACTCTCCCATAGGCAAGTCCGCCCTCGTTGCAATTTATATCGAAATTCAGGTAGCCGTCCGCTACATTGCCGATCATGTCGGCGTTTATCATCAATCCGATATCCTCTCCCCTCTGGAGAGCATCCGCAACATAAGCCCAGCTTCCTATCAGCCCTTGCTCTTCGGCCCCAAAGGTAATGAAGCGGACCGATTGCTTGAAAGGCGTATCGGCCAGCACCCGGGCTATTTCCATAGTCATAGCAGTGCCGCTGCCATTGTCATCGGCCCCGGGAGCAAATACGTTGGGGTCGCCGCCGTCATAGACCACTGCATCGCAATGGCCTCCCAGAATCAAAAACCTGTCAGGGTGAATCTCACCGACCTTGCTGGCGATCACATTGCGGGAATAGTTGCATTGCCATCCGGTAGGAAATTCTTGAAACGCTACGTCCTCGTATCCCCAGGATACAAATCTATCGTAAATCCACTGGCTGGCGGTCCAGAATGAATCGGTGCAGGTATACCGCGTATGAAAATCCTGTAATCGTTGAATATATGCCCTGACCGAATCGACCGAGACGAGCGCCATTAGAGAATCTATATCGGTTGTTAGCGACTCCCGCGACCGCGGTTTCGCAGGGACGAAAAATGGCGGATCAGAAGGCAGGTCAATTCTCTGACATCTGGACAGACTGATCCCCGAGGCCATGAGATTTTGCGCCTCCCCGTACGATAATTTAAGAAGCCGGAAATTGGGAGTACTCAATAGCAGGCCCGGCGGCTGGGATCGATCCTCGTCCCGTCCGCTCACCCACAACTTTTCGATATCGGGCGATCGATCAACCAGCACGGCCGAATCATCTATAGACTTTAAGCGATCCAGATTACCGTCTCTTAGCAGAGCTACAGCCCGATTATCCAATTTTGCAATTACAATAAGATCGCATACGTTTCTTGCCGCCGATATCTTCGCCCTGTCGAATGCGATGAGATTCTCGGCAGCCCGACCGGGAGCCGCTACAACACAAACCCCGACTGTGGCCAGCAACAAGTAAAGACCAAGCCTTCTAATCATTGTATATCCTTTTTTCAGCACAAATCCTTAGCTTTTGCGCTCGATAAATCCCCCTTAACGTTTGTCAACCTCGGCCCATCAGAATCCAGCCATTTTTCGCCGGCGGGCCGCTAATTACACTTTACAATTAGATAATATAATAGGTTTCCAGATTTGTCAAACAAAAATGATCACTTGGACCTATATCATATCGGCGAATATCCATGTTGTCTCGGTTTTTGAAAATATCTGATTTTTAAATCCCGGGATTTGTCTCCCGGGATTTGGATGACTATTTGCGGGGAAATTATCCAACGAATAACCGTGGGGGCAGTTTTGCGTCATGCCCGGGACTAAGGACTGCAGCCTTCGCTGCAATGAGCGATTCTGGGAATGCCAAATCTACGCATCATATCCTCCTCGTTAAAGGGTGATCTCCACTGAACATACCAGCTTCCGGAGATTACCTCAGTCTTTCTTCTCCTTCTCAGGGGGACAGCAATCCATTTTGACCGTCTTCCCCGCTCCAAACATCGGCATGCAGCATGAAAACGAATCCTTCAATTTTTTGCCGGTCACCTCGATCCGAAAACCGTCATCGGTTTCGGTAACTTTGATTTGTCCGTGTTCCTTCTCCATCCAATTCACCTCCTTTTATTACCGCTCTTGCATATATATATATGCACATATAACGATAAATGTTCCAAAAAAATAACTATTTTTTGCTTTTTTTTCGCTTTCCGGCCCTCGGTACCGGAATATCCAGGCAATCGCAGAAGCCGATACAGCATATTTCCACATTCTTCTTTATCAGGCTATAGTACACTTTTTGCTTATCGCGGCGGTCAATGACGATTCCCGCTTCCCTGAGGATGGCGAGATGACGGCTCACGGTCGGTTGAGACAGCCCGATGGCACTGGTTATGTCGTTGACTGTCATCTCCTTAGATGATAAAAGCGTGACGATCCGCAGCCGCGAAAGATCGCCGAAAGCTTTGAAATATTTGCTGAATACCTTTTCGTCCATCTCAAAAACCGTCTGCCACGTTTAAAGTGATCTCCGCCCAATTAATTACATCTACATATAATTATATGTGTATAGGCAAATGTTCCCGATGTCAAAGAGTTTTTCGGTTGTTAACGGAAATTGAAATGTCGTCCCGCGAGCCGGAATCAAAACTCATAGCCCAGACCTAATCTCAGAGAGGTGCCGCCGATATTCAAATCCCGCAGTTCAAGACTCCTGTCTGAATCGGATATTGCCAACTCCCAGTCCGATTCGGCATATTCATATCCTAGTTCGCCGTTGAGAAAAATATTTCCGATCAGAGCATAATCGAAGCCGGCTAAGAAACTAATAGTGATAGGAGTTGTCGTTTCATCCCGCAGAGATTCCCCCAGGGGCGGACTCCACCCGCCGGTCGTCTCCTGTTCCCATTCCGCAATATATAGCCCCGGTCCTATTCCAATGTAAGGGGCGAAACTCGAATTATTCCCCGCAAGTTTATGGATTAGAATCAGCTCGATCGAGTAGACTTTAAGCTCACCTTTATACTCCAATATCTCCCAGATTTGTCCCCGGATTTGGGCTTCCCTGGTAAGCGAGCGCGTCCCCAGACCCAATCGAAGCCCCCACCGGGGGAAACAATATGCAGCCTGCAGGCCGAAATCGATTCCGTCGCCGAAACCCATACTCCCGCCGTACCATTGCCAACGGTATGGCTGCCCTGGCGTTTCCGCCGGTCCCTGAATAAGCCAGTCCTGTGGCGCGAAATGACCTATTCGAATACCGATCCTCATACGCCCCTCTGATGCAGAAGCGCTCAATGCTGATACTGACAGCAAAAGCAGTACCGGAATAATAAAGCGCGACAATTTATTCATATTATTAACCTCGTTATCATAGAGCCTATCACATCCCGGAATCCTAAAAACTATATCCCAGCCCCAGTTTCAAGGAAGTGCCCCCGATATCGAGATCTCTTATCTTCTCCCTCGCGTCCGTATCCTGGTTTTTCAGCTCCCAATTCAATTCTGCGTAGCTATAGCGGTATTCGAACTGAAGATAAAGATTCCGCCAGAGATCATAATCGATACCGGTTAGAAAATGGACGCCGAATGGAGCGGACGACCCTTTAAGCCACACTCTGCTATATGAGTAGCTAGACGAATAACTGTATTTTTCATCCCAATCGGCAAAATATATTCCGCCGCCGATCCCGAAATAGGGAGAGAAAAAGGTGTTCAGGATATCTGTACGCCGGATAAAACTCAACGTAAATGGATTTACTACAAGCCTGTTCTCGTAGCGTGTTTCGGAAGTCTCTGTAATTATATCCAGTTTTCTTTTTATCATCAGGCGCCCGCCGGCGTCGAATCTCAGTTCCCATTGGCCGAGCCGATATTGGCCATAGAGAATTATATCTATCCCGTTGCCAAAACCCTCAAGATGACCTGAGGAGATTGAGCCATCCTGATCGCGCGAAATAGAAGTCCATCCCTGAATCTGCCAATGATGCGGGATAAAAGGGCCTATCTGCAGCCCGAATCGATAGAGATTCTCACCCGCAGACACACCGCCGAACGATATGACCATAAAAAATAGACAGAATGACAGGACTGCAAAAGTCTTTCTCATTACTCCCTCCCGCGAGATACCGGGTTTAAAAAAACTGACTAATGATGCGTATCAAAGATGTGCTTTTGCACTTCAGCCTAATATATATTACTTATACAAGCCCAACCAGATATTATTCCATATGATACAAAAGAAAAGGGGCCGGCGATCAGACCGCCAGCCCCATATGAAGCTAAAATGATACGGTCGGCTACGCCTGAGGCACCTGCGCCTTGATCCACTTGGTGGTCACGGACTTCGGACGTTCGATCGCGGTTCCTATGGCGCGGTTGACAATCAACTGCGAGCACATACCCATGGCACGCGAAACCGAGAACAAAACCGTGTAGTATGAGAATTCCTTCATACCGAAGTGATACAAGAGGGCACCGGAACCGGCATCGACATTCGGCCACGGATTCTTGGCCTTGCCCTGTTCTCTTAAGACATCGGGAACGATGTTGAATACCTTATCCATGATCTGGAAAACCGGATCGTCCGGCATAACCTTTTGACCAAAGGCCCGGAAAGCAACAAAACGGGGGTCGGTTACCCTGAGTACCGCATGACCATAACCGGGGATGACTTTACCGGAATTCAGGGTATCCCAGGTGAACTTAAGGATCTGATCGTCAGTGGGAACACCTTTGAACTTCTCATGTACCATCAGAACCCAGCCTAAGCATTCCTGGTTGGCCAGGCCATGGAGAGGACCCGCCAGGCCGTTCAATCCCGCCGAGACTGCGTAGTATGCATCGGAAAGAGCCGAGCCGACGCAATGACATGTATGCGCGGAGACATTGCCACCCTCGTGATCGGAATGCAAAACCATATACAACCGCATCAGATCGGCAAACTTTCCGGTTGGGTCTTTAATACCGAGCATCCGCGCAAAGTTGCCGGCCCAGTCGAGATCCTTTTTTAGCGGGATCCTGTTGCCCTTTTTGAAACGAAGCTTGTACACCCCTGCCGCCAATCCGGGGAGCCTGGCGATGAGGTTTAATGAGTCCTCTAACGTCGGCATCCAGTAATCGGTCTTTTTCATTCCCTCGGTGTACTGTTTTCGAAAAACCGATTCGCGCTCCATAACCAGGATACCGGTATCGAACATAGCCATCGGGTGCGAATCTTTCGGCATCGCCTCCAGGACTTTCCAGACGTATGCCGGAACCCGGCCGCGCTCGGCCAGTTCTTTCTGAAGCGATTTCAAACTCGATTCGTCCGGTGATTCTCCCGTTACGAGAAGATAGAAGATCTCCTCGGGGAGCTTTTCGGTCAATTCGCCAATCGGTATTCCTCTTATCAACAAGCCTTTATCAGGAGGAACCTCAGAGGTATCGCAGACCATGCCCTTAACCCCCCGCATACCGCCATAGGCCTGGGTTACTGAAACATCGGAAATCTTAAAATCGCCATGAGCTTTTGCAAGAGTCCCGATCTCTTCTCGCCAAGCGGGAATAAGAGACGCTAACTTGCTCTTTAACGTCGCCATTCGGGTTCTCCTCTCTTTTCTTGTCCGATATCGGGATGTAGAATCTCCTGATTACTTCCCGGACATTTCTTGTGATTTATTTCACTTTTAATCGCCAAAAATAATCCGCTGAGCGGATATCCATCAACTACAAATATAAATATTCGGTGAAGTTGATGTCAACAAAAAACGTGAGCTTCATCCAGAAATGGCCGGGGATCGCAGATTACCGGATCAGCGCCATTTTGCTGGTTTGGGCGAAATTGTCAGTAGTCAGCCGGTAAAAGTAGATCCCCGAAGGGACATCGGCCTTGCTGTCATTTGTCCCGTTCCACGCCACCGTATGAATCCCCGCCTCGCTAAAATCCCTTAAAAGCGTTCTAATCCGCTGGCCCAATATGTTGTAGATTTCAATAGTTACCGTCTGCCCCTCCGGAAGGGCAAATTCGATCATAGTCACCGGATTAAAAGGATTGGGATAATTCTGCTTTAAGGAAAAGATGGTTGGAATCGCCTCTGCCAGATCGTCAATGCCGGTGGGATCGCCATAGGTAATAGTGCCCGTCACAAAATCGGGCGCAAAACCTGTAACTCCATCCGTGAGGCCGAATCTCGACGGGCCCCCGACCGGATCAACCGCCGCATCGATCGTCACGTATTGGTCGGGCGTGTCCGGTTCGATTCTGAAAACAAGGTTCATGATATGTGCCCGCTCATATCCGGTTATCAGAGGCGGATTGTCCTCACCACCGGTATCCCAGAATCCGAACAGTCTCAAAAATCCGCCTTCATCTATGAAATCGTAATAGATTTCATCCCAGAGTGCCAGATAGGGGGGATCGGGAACCGCATAAACCATGTCGATAGCGAAACCGCCCTCGGGGGCTTCGAACATTAAGGGCAGGTTGAAGTATGCAACGGAGTCATCGGTAACGGCATATATGGGCACTGTCACAAGGGTATCACCTGAATTCGAGACTACATCTCCGATAATGATACTATCGGGCGCTCCAGGATCCTGAGCAAGAACCACTCCGCTGGCAATAAAGAATAGGCTATTGATGGAAATCAGAAACTTCATTGCACGTTTCTCCTTCGATAACGAAAACCGATGCCTTCGCCAAGGCTACATTCAATTTCGTCATTTGTATCTGATTTGTCAAGTGAATTATACAACAGCGAGACGGCCCTATCCCGCTATTCTATGACGCTATGCTCTATGAATAATTGGGGTGCTGAGAACCTCAGACAGGTTCAGCGATCTCTTCGGAGACCTCTTTTTTGGTCTGGAGACCATATTTTTTTAGTTTCTCAAAGAGGGTAGTATAATCAATTTTTAAGATCTCGGCGCTTTTTTTCTTATTCCCCCTGCATTGCGATAAGACTCTCTTTATCAATGATTTTTCGGCCTCGGCCTGAGCGTGGGCGGCAACCTCCTTCAAGCCGGCTCCTTCCCTTATCCTGATTTCAGCCGTCGTCGCCAGACGGATGGCCAGATGATCCGGGGTGATGGTCTTTGCCTCACAGAGTATTATAGCCCGCTCGACGGTGTTTTCCAGCTCTCTGACGTTCCCTGGCCAGTGATATTTGTCCATCAAAGCCAATGAATCGACCGAGAGTCTCTTTTTACTTTTGTTCATTTCGGTACAGAACCGCTCCACGAAATAATTCGCGAGCGCGGGAATATCCTCACGTCGATCTCTCAACGGCGGAATCGTTATTGGAAAAACCGAAAGGCGATAAAAGAGATCCTCACGGAATCTCTTTTTTTGAATGGCTTCCTTAAGATCTATATTGGTGGCCGCTATCACCCGTACATTGACCTTAATGGTCTTTGTCCCGCCGAGCCTTTCGAATCGCTTTTCCTGCAGGACGCGGAGGAGCTTGGCCTGTAACGAGACGTCCATATCTGAAATTTCGTCTAAGAATACGGTACCGCTCTCGGCAATCTCGAATTTACCCATCTTGCGGGCCGTACTGGAGGTGAAAGCGCCCCTCTCCGAACCGAATAGCTCGTTCTCCAGCAACTCCCGGGGTATGGCCGCACAGTTGATCGGCATAAACGGCCCATCTTTCCTCGGCGATAGATAATGGATGGCTCGCGCAAAGAGCTCCTTGCCGGTGCCGGACTCGCCAAGCAAAAGTACGCTCGTACTCGATGCAGCAACCTTCTGAACCAGTTCAGTGGCGTCCTTCATCCTGCCCGATTTGCCTATTATCTCGGTCAGACTCAGATTTTGCGCCAGTTCCTCCCGCAGGAGGATATTCTCAGCCTTCAGGCGCCTGTTTTCGAGTGCCCGTTTTATGAGAAGTGTTAAACGGTCTGTATCGAACGGCTTGGTAAGGAAATCAAATGCCCCTATCTTCATAGCCTGAACCGCCGATTCAACGGTGCCGAATGCCGTCATGACTATGACAGAGGCCTCGGGATCGGCCTCCTTTACCTCCGAGAGGACTTTTATACCATCGGCGCCGGGCAGCTTGAGATCAGTGAGAACCAGATCGTAGCGCTTATCCCTGGCCTTATTTATGCCTTCCTGCCCATCGGATGCGACATCAACCTCATAACCCTCTTCCGTCAGGGTAGCAGAGAGCATCTGCTGTAGGGCACCCTTGTCTTCAACTACCAGAATAGAAGCCAAACCACTCTCCTTAAAATAATGCTGTTCATATTGGATATCGGCAGAATGCGAAGGCTCTTAAGGCTGGCAGGTCCTGCAGGATGATAAGCCTATATCCAGTGGTTCCCCCCGCGTTTTAAACCGTCTGGCGCGAGAAAGATCGGTGGTTTTTATATTAGGACAGAGAGGTCTGTGAAAACGAAATGACCCGAAAGGACTTATATAGTGATCCTCGGGTGTCGGATCCGGCAAAGACCATATTCCGACTTTCGATAATCTGGCATCCCTCTGTGCCAGAATCAGTTGCCCTGCAATCCTTTGATTCTTTTCAAACAGGTACACCGAGGCGAAACCCGAGTCGATCACAAGTTTGTTGTAAAGAATCGAATCAACGTACAGGTAAACTAATCGGCGACCATAACGATCAACAGGCTCCGTATCATATTCAATCCGGACCTCTTCTCCCAGCAGCATCGATTCGGCGAAAACCCTCGCCCCCTTGAAAAACGGCCGTCCCTCCTCCGGCGTGTCAACGCCTATTAATCTGATCTGACCGCCGTCTGAAAGGAGAAACGTATCTCCGTCCAGAACCTGCTCGACAATTATCGCAGGCCTCACTCTTCCCTCAGTCAATTCGCGGTCATCCCGGCCTTTTCGTCCCCTTTCCTTGGTTGGAAGCAATAGCAGGATTATCGACAGTGCGACAAGAACGGCTGCCAGCCAGAGCCACCTTTTTGAAGATCTCTCTGTCATTCTAATTCTCCTTTAATCTCTATATTACCGCCACCCACCGGCCAATTCTCTGTGCGATGACTCGTCCTATCGATCTGCAGGAATCTGCAGGGTTTTCTCCTGCGGAGGAAATGCTCGAGGTGAATGATCTAATTTACTCTGACCGATTCTGCGCGTTTATAATTCCAACGGAGCCGTCAAGCCCCTGAACGGCTCAAAATAGGATTGAATCCCGGCTTTATCCTTGATTGATCGATGAGAACAACACCCTGAAATCGCACTGATTCGCTGAATTCTGATTCGTTTTAGAAATAAAAGATGATTCTCTCATGGCCTGCTATATATATCTTTTGAGTTTTTCAAAAATCCCGCTCGACAACGAAATCCACCAGTTCGACTATTACCGATTTCCATTCATCGTCAATAGAGCCGTCGAGAGAATCCATAAACGTCGCCCGGGCATTCATGGCGAGCTTCTGCGATACCTCGATCGCATACTTTATAGACCCATATTTTCTCATCAGCAATAAGATATCATCGATCATTCGAATGTTTTTATCGTCTCTATCTCTATCGAGGGAGTCTATTATATAACGTTTTTCATCACCGGTGCATTTGCCCAGGAGGCTGATCAAAATCAAGGTTCTTTTCCCCTCCAGAATATCTCCACCGATCTCCTTACCGTATTTTTCTTTGTCGCCGATGAGGTTTAAGACATCATCTTGAATCTGGAATGCCACTCCAAGATCCATCCCGAATTTCACTATCGTTTCCCTTACATTCCCCGGCGCGCCTGCAATAAAGCATCCTGTCCAGGACGGCGTGATACAGGTATACCAGGCGGTTTTGCGCCGACACATATCAAAATAATCATCTTGGCTGATATCCCAGCGGTGATTCTTCGCCCAGGCGAGTTCTATATGCTGTCCGGAGGTCGTCTGCGAATACATGTACAAGAACTCTTCGAATATGGACAGGGCTTTTTCGGCTCCAAGTATGTCCTTATTCTTAAGTATTAATTCCCACATTTTACCCGCCAGCGCGTCGCCGGCGTTCAGCGCCAGAGGAATGCCATATTTCACGTGAAGAGCCGGAAGCCCTCGCCTCAGGTCGGATTGATCCTCTATATCGTCGTGAATAACAATCCAGTTCTGAAATAGCTCCATCGCCGCTGCTGTGTTCAGAGCAATCTCGTCACTACCGCCAAAAGCGCGATTAAATATCAGTAGAAGCCCCGGTCGTAATCCCTTTCCGGATCGGGACGGATAATCGCGCATCATGGTATACAGAAGGTCGATCTCGGGAGTCTCATGAGTGGATGGCACTTCCTCGAAGATGTATTCATCCACTCGATTCTTGAAGGATTTCAATAGATCAAGAACCCCGGGAGCATTCATAACTTATGTTAATAAATGAAATACTTTTTTTAAGTCAACTCATTATTGTTCAGGGAACTGAAAGGTTCTGCTTTCGCTTTGATACCACCGAGTTAATTGTTTCCTCAAATTCCTCCATACTGAACGGTTTGGATAAAACGGCATCGACCCGTTGTAAGGCTTCTTCTCCATCGAGTTGCGCCCCCCATCCTGAAATCAGAATGACGGGCATACTGGGATATTTATTTCGGCAGAATTGGGCTACCTCCCATCCTCCAACCTCGGGCATGCCGAGATCAGTGACAACCAGATCAAATTTCTCTTTCTCTAATATTTCGAGCGCCACCCGACCGCCGTCAGCTTTGCGGCAGCTGTGCTCCATGTAATCTATCATGTCTCCAACCACGTCAAGCAAGGGCACCTCATCATCAACCAGCAAGATTTTGAGATCGGATGGTTTGGCTGAGGTCTCATCAACATGTTGATCTAGCTCCGTTTCGTCCGCCGGACTGAATTTGAAAGTGAATTCAGCGCCCTCACCGGGCGATGATTTTACCGAAATATCAACCTGGCTGCGGAACATAATACCGTAAACCATGGACAGTCCCATCCCCGAACCTTTCTTGCCCCTTGTAGAGAAGAATGGGAAAAACATCTTGTTCTTGGTGTTTTCATCCATTCCAACCCCATCATCAGCTATTCGCAAGAAAACATCTCCGTCCGACACGCGGGTAGTTATCCAGATATTTCCACCTTCAGGAAGGGCGTCCACGGAGTTCAGTATCACATTCGAAACCGCCTCTCTCAACTCGTCATGGCTCCCCTTAACCATCGGGATCGATTTCAGATCGGATTGGAGATTGATAGTAATCCCCGCTCTCTGGGCTGTACTTTTCCAGGCCGGACTGGTATTCTCAATCGCCTCTCGGATCACCTTATTCAAATCGGCCTTCGCGTCTTGTGATCTGCGTGAAAGGTGAGTGAAATCCTGAAGCCTGAGGACCGTAGTCCTGCCCTCGAGTGTAGCGACCTCTATCGTCTCCAGTTCCCGTCTTAATCCGGGGTCATCAATCCTCTTCTGAAGCAGTTGCACGCGACCCAGAATGGTTCCCAGGATATTATTGAAATCGTGGGCCACTCCGCCCGCCATATCGCCAAGTACTTTTAGCCTTTCGGCCATGATGAGACGGTCCTGTGTTGACCGCAACTCTTCATAGGCTTTTTCGAGTTTTTCGTAAAGCTTGGCGTTTTCGATGGCGTCGGCCGTCTGTCGAGCGAAGATCGTGAGAATTTCAAGATCTTCCTGAACGAAAATCTTGCCAACGTTATTCCGCAGGGTTATTACTCCTATCACGTCGCCGGACCATGTGAGTGGAACGCTTATTATGGATTCCGGCTCTACCGGCGTCCCCGGGACCTGAATGGATCGTGGATCGCTCTCGGATTGATTCGAGATCATACCGACACCTGTCTGCGCCACACAACCGGTCAATCCCTGGCCCGGCCTGAGACGCATGGAGTTGATGGCATCCACATGCGATTCATCGATAGTCAGAAGGGGGATCAGGACATTTTCTTCTTTTTCGAGAATGAAAATCGTCCCGCCGGTGGCCCCGACGATCTCCATAGATAGTTTTACCGCTTTTTGAAGAACCTCTTTATAATTCAGGGATGAATATATGTGAGTGGAGAGATCCAGAAGCGCCGCCAGCTTCTCGCCCTGCTCTTTTGATCTTATTTCGCTCATCGATGCTGAGAGTGAAAGAGCAATCTGTTCGCCTATGAGCTCCGCCCGTGAGATATATTCCTGAGAGTCGGATATCCTCTCCTTCCATCCCCAGATAGCGTATCCGAATCCTATGTCCTCTATGAAGAAAGGCGAAATAATAATAGATTGGGTGTCGAACATGCTCATCAGCTTTTCTATAATTCGATCATTATTGCCCTGCTTGAAGAAGGTAGGCCCGGAAATAGACCGCATGGCGATCCAGTTATCCGGGTCTATTCCGCGCAATTCGTAATATACTCCGGACGTATCATCAATACAGCTCTCGTTCTCTACGTGCAGGTCAAAATGACGATGATCAACGTCCATCAGCAGAACCACAAATACATCGGCATCGAGAACCCTCTTCGCCCTGCTGGATGTAACCTTGAAAAGCGGTCCCGCGGCATTGAATCGTGTGGAGTCAAACCTGCTCAATCAGCACCTCGTCTCTGCCACATTTGAGGACATCGCTTAGAATCTGCAGAATTTCGTTAATCTTGAACGGCTTTTTGATAAGGCCGTTGACGTGATGCGCAGAGAGATTCCCCGGCTCAACCTGCGCACCCCAGCCTGTGGCGACAACAACTTTCATATCGCGGTATGTTTCGTAAACGGCATCTGCCAGATCCCAGCCAGAAATACCGTCCATGCCAAGATCGGTGATCAGCAGATCATACCTTTTCCTGGCCATAACCTCCAGAGCTGCGGCCCCGCTGGCAACGGCTTCGACCTGATAACCGGTCGATTCGAGAATCTCGGTCAGGACTTCCACCAAACCCTCCTCGTCATCAACGATCAGAATTGAGCTATTAGCAGTCTGGTCATTATCATCTTGAAGCATCATTGGTTTCTCCGGCGAATCGCTGCGGCGTGGAATAGTTATGGTGATTGTGGTACCCCGGCCCGCGGAGGATTCCACATCGATCTTGCCACCATGACGGTTGACTATCCCATAGGTTACCGACAATCCCAATCCTGTACCGTGTTCACCCTTGGTGGTGAAAAACGGCTCAAATATCTTCTTCTTCGTCTCATCCGACATCCCCTGACCGTTGTCCTCCACAACAATCCTGATAAGATTCTCATTCTCTATCGACGCATCTATCGAGATTTTGCCCTCCTGCGGAATCGCATCAACGGCATTGATGATGAGATTCGTGAAAACCTCCCTGAGTTCGGATGGACTACCGGTCGTTTGTAAGGATCCGCTGCGATGAAATTCTACGGCGATTTTCTTCCCCGATGCCCGCGCATGATCGTGCCACCGGGGCCTCGTCAATTCGATGACGTCGGCTATAATCTGGTCTATAAAGAGGTCTACAAACTTTTCAGTCGGCTTCTTCTTCGTGAACTCGCTTATACGTGACAATATATGTGAGCCGTCCATGGCCGCTTTTTCGATAACATCGAGGTTCTTACCAAAGGATTTCTTATAGGGATGATCCTCTGCGGTGTCCATCTTCCTTATCATCAACTGGACTCTTCCCAGAATGGCGGCCAATATATTATTAAAATCATGAACCACGCCGGATGACATTTCACCCAGCGCCCTCAACTTCTCCGTTTGCACCATACGTTCCTGGGCATCCTGCAATTGCCTGTAAGCGGTTTTCAGTTGTTTATATAAATGAGCGTTTTGCCAGGCGATCCTCAGATGTACCGCCAGATCGTTCAATAAAGAAAGCTCCTGTGGAGTGAAACCGTCGCTCCGCGAGCCCCCTACGGTGAGAATGGCCTCCGATTTATCATTATTGCCAATCGGCAACAGCGCCAGATGTCGGATTCCAGCATCTACAACGGGCTGTAACTTCTCGGGTCCGCCCAATCCTGTTAGTTCCTTAAAGGAAACAAATTCCGGTTTGCCGCTTGAGAAGACCTGGTGCAACTTATCGCTGAGAATTTCTAAAACCGGGCCAGGAAAAATGTCCCCCAGCGATCTCGGCGAATAACCTGCCTTGCAGGAAAATGTATCGCCGTCGGGCACAACGAGAAGCGTCCATTTATATCCGGCGTTATCCGCAACCGCTTTAGCGACAACGTTGAAAAAGCTATCGAGATCGAGGGCAGCTGAAATGGCCGTATTGATCTTATCTATTAGTCCGAGTCGCTCCGCTTTCTCCATAGTCTCCTTGAATAGATATGAATTGTCAATCGCCACGGCCAGAATATCCGCGAGTGTTTCTAAAATGTTGATATCGTCCGCTGCGAAATTATCAGCATACATTGATTCCACGTCCAGAACGCCCAGCACGTTGTCGGCTGCGATTATCGGAATACAGACCTCGCTTCGGACTTCATCAATGGCAAGTATATAATTGGGGTCGGTTCTCACATCGGCACAATAGAGGGTCTTCCTGGCACCTACGGCCCTCCCGAGAAGGCCATTATCCAGATCCACTGTAAAATCGGACGGCACCTTCTTCTCAGTTGCCGCCGCCTGCTGGGCCACAAAAAACCGTCCGCAATCATTATCAATCAAGAATATCGCTACCAGATGATAGCCAAACGCCGCCTGAATCGAGTCGACGGCGAGTTTCAGAACTTCCTGAAGATTCAAAGATTCGGACGTTTTTCTGGAGAATTCAAATATAGTCTTGAGCCTATGGCTGCGTTTCCGTTCCTGCTCGAAAAGCCTTGCCTTTTCCATGGCCACGGCGATCTGGGCCGCCAACGACTGAAGAAAATCCTCGTCGCGACTTGAAAAATTATTCCTGGCTTCTGAACCGACGCTGAATACGCCAATTACCTTCTCACCGATCTTTATGGGAACCGCCAGTTCCGATAACGTCTCCGGAAAAGACGATTTTAAATGCGAATCGAGACGAGTGTCATCGATGATTACTGCCTCTCCCGTGGATGCAGCCAATCCTGGAATGGTATCGCTTTTTACAGGCAATCCGCTTTCGGTCCCGGCAACCGGATTCAACCCTCTAAAAGACAGTGGCTTGAGAGTCCTCTTCCCTTCATCGACTCCAAAAATCACTGAGGAGGTATTGTCGAGAAAGTCGCCCGTGGCCTCCAGAACCTTGGCTAACATGGAATCCACATCGATTTCCGAGTTGATCGCTGCACTGACATTAAAGGAAGCCGTCAATTGATCTACTTTTTGCCTTATAAACCCGTACAGGCGCGCATTTTCAATAGCTGACGCAGCCTGCGAGGCTAAGGCCTGAATGAAGTTCAACTCCTCACTGCTTGTGGCGCCGCGAGCTCCCGATCGCTCCTCGCCCAGTATTATGGAGCCTATGAATTTCGCCGAATGGGAGATGGGAAGTATGGTAAGACTTTTGATCGTATCGGTGCAGAAGAATGCTCTCTCTTCAGATGAGAGTTCAGCGATATCTTGCGATCCCAGGACGGTGGCCCGCTTGGTGCGAATAACTTCGGCCAAACGAGGAAATTCCGCTAAATTAATTCTGGAAACATCGGGGGCATGAACTCCCTCTCGCCTCCTGCTATAAAACGAGGCCAGTTCTGTATCACCACTTTCGTTAATATTCAATAGTATCATGCAATAAGTAGCACCCGCATAATCGGTCAACCGGTGAGCTACAATCGACAGGACCGATGGCAGATCGAGAGTAGACGATATTGCTACCGATATTTCCTGCAGAATACCGCTTCCTTCTGAGCGGGTGCGCTTTTCCTTCTCGAGCAGGGCGCCGTAGGCAAGGATTGCCAGCAACTCCAGAGACAGACCGCTGAGGCTTTCCAGAAATCGATCGCTGGACTCCTCTTCAGTAGAAGCCAATACTAATGTGGCAACATCCTGCGCCTTAAATCTGAGGGGGAAGGCATAGATGCTTCTATAGATCGAAGAAATACCCGCTATGTTTTTTTCCGCAGATTGCCCCAGAAAATCCCCGAGGCTCACCCCGGATCCCTGCTTCTGGGCAGCTTTGAGGAGCCCTGAGCCTTTCGGGTTATTCGTCAGCGTATGAATCAATTCCTTATTCACATTGTATTTGCCAAGCAAAATAGACGAGCCGTCTGACGGTTCAGGCGCCAGCACAATCCCTCCGCAACCCGGGATGCCCCGCAGAAGCACCTCTAATATCTCATTGAGAGACCTCCCCTCGAAGCCTTTCTCCTCAATCACTTCCAGCGTCATGCCTATCTGCTCGAGGTTTTTCCTGAGATTCACCCTGTCAGCCACGTTATCCTCGGCGAGATTGAATAATTCCGCCATTTCCGGCATATACTTTTCAACGATCTGTTGGTCGCGGCGGAAAATCTCAACGCCGGATTTTTCTTTTTTAAGCAATCTGCATAACGCATCGGAATGATTGGAAAAGGACTCGAAATACCTGACGAGCAAATAGCCGAATATTAATATGCCCAGAAGAGGTAAAAAGACCAATACTGTTACCTCCCACCTCCAGATGTCCAGGTATACAGAAGATCGGGGAGCTTTTTTGATATCTACCAGGCCGACCTCGGTATTATCGGAGGTGATCAATGGTATGGAGAATGTGGACTCTGATTCGGTTCTAGTCAGGCCTGCGCCGGCTGAGCTATATAGTTCTATATCGACAATTCGTTTATCCTGATCCAGAACCTCATAGATGTATTCTCTGGGAAAGGCCAATATCAAATAGCCCATATCGTCCCTTCTGCCCGTCAGATGTTTGAGATCACCATAAATCAACGTATATAACCTGTTTCTATAGAGGATCTGACTTGAATTGCTCCCGGAATTTTCGAATCTTCGAAATTCCTCCGGAATCAGAGCTTCGATACGATTATGGTTATATGAGTATATCCTTCCGCTCTCATCCTGATACCAGATTCGCGTCTTATCGAGGCCGGCTCGGCTCAATCCGCTGCCGATGTATGAAATTGCCTCCGAATAGCCTGATCCGGCCTCAATCCTGTCGGAAAAGGCCGAGGCGAGATCGTTGATGATACTATCCGCATATATCGCGGCAAGCTCGTCCAGCCCCTCAAGATATTGTACCGTTTCTTTCCTCGATTGATCTTCAATCCTCTCCAGGACTGACATACCGTATTGCAGAAACGTTACAATCGAGGTGGCCGCAATTATAAAACCAACAATGATAACCTTTTTGAAAAGGGTCTTGTGCGATCGTATGATCTTCATAAATATCTGCGGGAGGCTGCTACCTGTTTCCGGCATCCACTCCCGCGGTTATGTTATGTATCTTATTGGCGTTGCGCTGGATTATATCGACAAAACGATCAACCTCGGAAATATCTTCGGGAGGGCAGCTCTTAAGATATTCACATGATGCTATAATGCCGGCCAATGGCCCGTTTACTCTAGATTTAACGCTAAGACTCCCGCCCTTCCGGGCGGAGGCTTGTGAAGCAACGTTTTGCCGCAAAGTGAGCTTTCGGCTCCCCGCTGAGCTGGCCCTGGACATCCATTTTTCCTTGTGCAGGGTCAGGGCCATGGAGATCAATCCCGCAATGGATAAGACGAACATCGAAGGGCCTCCTGCCAGCGACGATCTCTCCATCTGCCGTGATTCCCCGACAGTCAACAGTCCAACCACCCTCTCCCCCATGTTTAGAGGAATTATCAAACCATGTTTGATACCGGACGGCAATATCATGGCATTCTCTTCAGACGAGATCTTGTCCTTTGAATCTCCACAGCCGAATCTGATGCTTTTGCCTTCAAAAAGCGCTTTGCGGTGTAATGGGACATCAGTTAATGAGATCGCGGGGATTTTCGCTGCCAGCCACCTGAGGTCCCGGGCCTGGGCCCATGCAGCGGTCTTAAAGATCTTGCGGTCTCGATCGACAAGCATTACCCGGCAAAAGGTCGACGGCGTTAGACCAGCTATCAGCCAGGCTAACTCCTTGAGCAACTCAGGAAGATCCTTCGATGATATGGCCTTTTCCTGATAATACTGCAGCGCTCCGAGCCATTGCCCCGACTGATCTTCGAGTTTCGCCGCCCGTTCCTTTTCGAGACACTCAGAAACTTTCTGCCTTATAGCTGCTCCCAACAAAGGAAGATACGATGATCTGCTGGCTGGCGATAATAGCTCGATCTTTAGATGAGCGAGCGGATCTTTGCCGTCGCAGATCGGAAGCAGATAGGATCTTTGATCATCATGAATCAAGATATCCTTTGATATATTTCTATATCCGCCCGGTTTGGTGGCGCCCGAATGGAACTCTGGATATTCATTCTCCGGAAAATGTCCGGTTCTCACCGTTACGGTTCCCCCGGTGGGAAGATTAAAATCGAGTGAGTGTGGTTTGCCGTTATCGTGGATATATAGACAAATCTGCCTGAAAGGAACGTAGCTGTGTATAAGTTTGGCGGACTTGACCAAGGCCGAGATAAGCGATTCTCCGTTATCGAAAGGCTTGGCGGCCAGGAGGAGCATCTCCTTATACCGGGCTTCGAGACGGTAATTCTTTTCTGCTATATCCCCCTTCAGCGTCGCACCGAGACCATTGCAGACTATCCCTGCAAGATCTAAATCATCGCTGTTGAAATCTCGCTGGAAAGTCCTGTAGACCGTGAGTATGGCTAACGTTTCACTGCCGGATCTAACGGGTACGCAGATGGCGGTGACCACCGGGCCGCTCAACGTTTCCAGCTTAGCTCCTGCGGACAATTCATGATCGCCGTCGAGGATCATAGCCTGGGCGGATCTTTTTGATGCGCAGTAAAGGTTATCCTCGCCCTTCGGATTCTCAATGGCGTTTGCTGAGGCGGACGCAAAACCTCGCTCGAAAATGAGGTTAAGACAACCATCCTCCCACACTTGATGGAGGCTTATGGCCTGGCATGATAATATGCTCAACAAATCCTCGGTCACGTCTTCCAATAACCGATTCGGCCCCCGGTTTTCTATCAGCGATGACGATACTTTTCCACTAATCCACTTTCCACTGGTCGTCGGCAAGAGATTGCCGCGATGATCGAAATAGTCTCTTGCCCATTGAATCGTTCCCCAGATTATCAAAACCGAACCGAGCACGTAGCCCAGCAAGGTCTCAAGATAAAAAGCGATTCCGGACTCTGAAAACGAGCCGATTGAAAAACCAATCCTGTGGGTGATACCTACTGCGGCCCCGGCAATAATTAATATGAATCCTGCTCGTAGCTTATTGAGAGCGGCCAAACCGATACCAGCATGGCGAAGGTCAAGCCTGAAAAACAGCAATAAGGCTGCCCCGCCGGCCATAAACCAAACCAACTTTTGCTGAATGATATCCATATCTTACCTCGAACTGATCCTCTATGCCGATCTTTTTATTCAGATTATCGACCTTTTCAGGGCATTATTAAGGGGCTTTGATCTTGACTTCTAATGATCTATGGGGTAATATTGAGCCGTGATTTCGGGTAGATTTCCGCTTCTTTTTATTCTCGCACCGGCCCTGATAGCAATTTCCTGCACAGATCCGCTTAAAGAACCACCGGGAGGCATTTCGGGTAAGGTATTCCTCGAACCTGACCTTCCCCCCGGCGAAGGCTGGGCCTACGTTCGGCTCTTCAATGATTTTGCCGATGATACAACCAGATCTGACCCCGACACTCATGAATTCGCATTCGACGATCTGAGAGTGGGGGATCTTGTAACCGAATACAATATAGAAGCTTTCAGGGAGGGATACATAACCCACCGTAATATAGTCCTGATACGGGCCGGGGCTACCCTCGTCAATTATGACATAACTTTGCTTCGAGGATCAAAAAGAGATACTACATTTCAGGATGGCGTTGATCCCGATCCGAATTACGCAGGATGCCTTGATACTTATATTTCCACTCCCGATTCAACTGCGGTACACGGACTGGAGGATCAATTGATTATAGCCGGAGGTCATCCTGATTCATTAGGTAGGGGATTGATCTATTTCGCTTTCTTCTGGCCCCAGTATTATCCTCCAATGGATACGCTGGAAATGGCAATTGATTCTGCTGTGCTGAGTCTTTTTGTTGATTCGGTAGAGACGGCTGCGCTTGTGAATGTTGCCATTTTCAATCTGGAGCATTTTTTCGATGAGGATGCTGCCAGCTGGGCCTCAAACGGCGGTAACCCGTGGCCCGACGGTCCCGGTGGATCCTCTGGTGGGCTTTCCTCCGATACCCTGATTTTGAGATCTTCGTCATTTGGTTGGCGTGATTTCTCTATCGAAGGAATTGCGGATGAATGGCTCGCATCAACTCGCCCGGCCGCCATGATGATCAAGCTGGTCGATGAATCCGGGCGTGGTACCGTTTTCTTCCGGTCATCCGACAGCGATTCATTAGCGCTTCGCCCCAGGTTACGTTTAGCGATAAATTATTTGCAATAACAATATTCCATCAGGGAGTCTGTATGGCGGAACAAAACTTCGAACCGTATATCAAGCACGATCAGCAATTACCGGAGATTACCTGGAAGTCGGTGATTATAGGCACGCTCCTGGGAATCGTATTCGCCTGGGCCAACGCCTATGTAGGATTGATCTCGGGACTAACGATATCGGCTTCGATTCCGGTTTCGGTGATGTCGGTTGCCCTGTTCGCCCTTTTGCACAAGGTTTTCAAAACCAGTAAAGGTTCGCCGCTCGAAACGAATATGTCGCAGACGATAGGCTCAGCCGGAGAGTCACTGGCCGCAGGCGTTATCTTCACGATCCCGGCAATGTTTATGCTGGGATGGAATCCGGAATACGGCATGCAGGTCATCACCATAACCATAATCGCTGCCATCGGGGGAATCCTGGGCGTTACGTTTATGATCCCTCTGAGGAAATATCTTATCAAGAAGGAACATAAAGTTCTGCCGTTTCCGGAAGGCACCGCCTGCGCCGAAGTAATAAAGTCGGCTGACATTGGCGGAGCATCGGCGGGGTATGTTTTCGGCGGGCTTGGAGTGGGCGCGCTTATCGAGCTATTGAGAAACGGATTTTCGGCCTTTGCGGGAACGATCGAGTTACCCATCATATTCTTTAAAAACATGCTCGTTACCCTGGAAACCAATCCGGCCCTGCTGGGAGTCGGATATATCCTGAAGCGACGAATTTCGTCAATCATGGTGGCCGGCGGCGCAATTGCCTGGATAATCCTGATCCCTGTAATAGCCGCTTTCGGGGACAGCTGGGGGATGTTTCGATTCTTAAACGAAAATGCCGTAAGCGCTCTCGCTGCCAACGGTATTGCCAGTATCGGCGATATGGCCGCCGGGGACATCTGGAACCACTTCATCCGCTATATCGGCGCCGGCGCAGTGGCGTTTGGAGGAATTATCACATTAATCCGTTCCATCCCCACGATCGTGGAATCATTCAGACTCGGCTCCAGAGAGCTCATGGCCGGCTCCAGGGGATCCGAAAGTCTCAGAACTGACAGAGATCTCTCCATCAAGCTTGTGATGTGGATATCGATCGGCATGGTTGTGATCCTCGGTATCGGGATCGCATTCGGATTGGAACAGATTTCGGGCCTCACTGCTGCTTTGGCTGCTCTTCTGGTGGTCATATTCTCGTTTTTCTTTGTCACGGTCGCCTCAAGAATAGTGGGACTCGTAGGTTCGACATCGTCACCCGTATCAGGTATGACAATCGCCACTCTGCTGGGGACATCGATAATCTTCGTCCTCTTCGGGTTGACGTCGGGGCCGGCAAAAATCGCCGCCCTGACGATCGGCGCCGTGGTCTGCATGGCGGCCTGCACATCGGGAGACGCCTCGCAGGATCTGAAAACCGGTTTTCTTATAGGCGCTACGCCGCGACGGCAGCAGTTAGGGGAGATGCTGGGAGTCCTGACCTCAGCGGCAGTGCTTGGATTTACGTTGATCATGCTGTATAACGCCTACGGATTCGCAGAGGCACCATCGCCCATAACCGGCAAGGCGGAATTGCCCGCCCCGCAGGCTACGTTGATGAGCTTTGTGGTTAGAGGAGTTATAGATCAGAACATTCCATGGGCCCTGGTGGCAATCGGCGCCATTATCGCCGCCATCTTCGAACTGTTCAAGATACCGTCGCTGCCGGCAGCGGTGGGGCTCTATCTTCCGCTGGAAACCACCACGCCAATTTTCCTGGGCGGGCTCTTGCGGCATTTCCGCGACAAGGCTTCCGGCGAAAAAGCATCGGAGACCGATAACGGTGTGTTGTTCTCATCGGGATTGGTGGCCGGCGTTGGCGTCATTGGGATCCTTCTGGCGGTGACGGCTATTATCCCGATGGCCGGCGGGAACTTCCTGCTCGATGCCATGCGTCTTCCCCTGGCAGCCATGTGGGAGTTTCTCCCCCTCGGCGAGCCTCTCTCGATGGTGCTAGCAACAATAATTTTCGCAATACTGTCCGTATCTTTGTTTAGATTAGCCAAACCTCGAATGAAAAAATAATCGAATAAACAGGTAACGCTTATGCGCAACAAAACAATTGTTTTAACGATTCTATTCTTCGGGATATTCCTATCCCGGCCGCTCGCCGCATCTCAACCCATACTCATAAAAGGCGGCACTGTCATCACTGTCTCTGACGGCATCATCGAAAACGGCGATGTGCTTTTAAAGGACGGCAAAATCGAGAAGGTCGGGAAAAACATTAAACCGCCCGGGAATGCACGGGTTATTGACGCTGCGGGTAAATTTGTCATGCCCGGTATCATTGATGCCCATTCTCATATAGGAGTCTACTCATGGCCGGGCGTTCCTGCGCACAGGGATGGCAACGAAGCCACCGATCCGATTACGCCGCAGGTCAGAGCCGAGGATTCCTTCAATGCCGATGATCCCGCCATCAAGCGCGCCGTTGCGGGCGGAGTGACCACCATACAGTCGCTGCCAGGTTCGGCCAACCTGATCGGAGGACAGACGTTCGTTCTGAAATTGAAACCCGGTCTCACCGCCCAGCAGATGAAAATAAAAAACGCTCCTCCGGGAATGAAAATGGCTCTGGGTGAGAATCCCAAGCGGGTCTATGGGCGCCGCAATAAGATGCCATCGACCAGGATGGGCAATTTCGCCATGATGAGAGAGTGGTTCACTAAAGCGAACAATTACATGCGAAAATTGGAACGAGCCGAAAGAAAGAAAAATAGCAAAGAGAGAGAAGACGAGCCCCCGGACCGCAATCTCAGGCTGGAGGCTTTAAGCGATGTTCTCAAGGGAAAAGTTCTGGTTCATGTGCACTGCTATACGAAAGATGAGATGCTGAAGATGATTGAAATAGCCGATGAATTCGGATTCGAGATTAGAACCTTCGAGCATACTCTCGAGGGTTATAAGATCGCCGATACCCTGGCTGCTCGTGGCATAGCCGCCTGCACCTGGACCGATTGGTGGGGTTTCAAGATCGAGGCCTTCGATGGCATCCCGCATTCCCCCGGCATAATGGCTTCCAAAGGGGTCCGCGTGGTTTTTCATTCGGATTCGGGCAACCAGATTCAGAGGCTATGGCTGGATGCTGCCAAAGCCGTAAGATACGGCATGGACAGGCAGAAAGCTTTCGAGGCGTTGACCATCAATCCTGCTTGGGCTCTGGGGCTTGAAGACCGGATTGGCTCGATCGAGAAAGGCAAGGACGCCGATATCGCCATATTCTCCGGTCACCCTTTCAACATCTATACATTAGTCGAGATGACTATCGTCGATGGCGAAATCGTTTTCGACAGGGCAGAGGAGCCATCTTTGCTGGAGGCCGGTTATGAGAACTAAGATTATTTTAGCAATATCTCTGGTGCTGACTCTTGCAGTTGGCGCCCAGGCCTGGATTCTGGCGATTAAGGGCGGAAAAATCTTCACCATGTCTAATGGCATTATTGAGGACGGTATCATTATCATCGAGAACAATCGCATTGCGGATGTCGGTAAGGATATCGAGATACCGCCGGGAGCGGAGATAATCGATGCCGCGGAAAGTATCATCACACCGGGTTTATTTGATGCTTACAACCAGCTTGGGCTAATCGAGATCAGCCTGACAGAGTCAACGGTTGATACCGAGGAAAAATCCAAACCGCTTACGCCGGAAGTCAGAGTCATCGACGCCATCAACACTCAATCCAAACTTATCCCGATTACCCGGATCGAGGGAGTGACAACCGTCCTCTCGGCTCCCGGAACCGGCAACGTTATAGCAGGTCAGAGCGCTGTTATCGATCTATTCGGTTCAACCGTGAAAGAAATGATCGTAAAGGAGCCGGCCGCCCTGCATTTCAATTTCGGCGAGAGCCCAACCAGCAACTGGCGCAACCGGAAAAAGATCGATACCAGAATGGGATTGGTAGCCATGCTCAGGCAAGCACTTATCGCTGCCCAGGAATACAAAAATGAATGGACCGAATATGAAACTGAGTTGAAGGAATACAAAGACAACCAGAATCTTCCGAAAAAGAAAAGAAAAAAAGACCTGAAAGAACCCGAATTACCGGAACGCGATCTCGGTAAAGAAGCGATCGTTTTAGCCCTTAACCAGACCATACCGGCTATTGCCTCGGCCAGGAGAAAAGATGACATCCTGGCTGCCGTCAGCGTGGCCGAGGAATTCGGCCTTGAGCTTATCGTTCTGCACGGGACGGAAGCCTACAAGGTTGCTGATATCCTTAGAAAAAAGGATATACATGTCCTGCTTGGTCCGATCACTACACAGCCATCGTCCATGGAGAATCTCGGAGCTATCTACGAGAATGCCGCCCTGCTTGACAAAGCGGGTGTGAAGTTTGCGATAATTTCGGGCAGCACTCACAATTCCAGAGATCTGAGATTCCAGGCGGGGATTGCGGCCCAGTATGGACTCTCCTTTTCCACGGCCCTGAAGGCCATAACCATCTATCCGGCGCAGATCCTCGGTGTTGATCCGGAGCTGGGCTCAATTGAGCCGGGCAAGATCGCTAATATAGCTATCTTCGATGGCGATCCGTTGCAGCCCCTGACCAGAGTCACCGATGTCATAATAGAGGGCCGCCGGATACCGATGAAATCGCATCAGACCGAGTTATTTGAGAAATACCGCTGATCGAGCGTTTCTCTGAAAAAAATCGAATTTTGAGCGAATAAAACCGCTACTGACGGGTATCTGCGTCGTGGAAGGGACAAAGGATTTTGCGATGAATGGATACCCGCTAAAAATAGCCGGAATGAGTGTTCAGGAAATGATCCGATCCTCGACCGCTGAAATAGAAATCAGCGATAACGCTCTGATTCGCCAGACGCTTGGCGGTAAAGTTAAATCCTTCAGGAAACTCGTTCAGAAGTATCAGAGACAAGCCGTTCTATTCGCTCGCGGCATGGTCGGCAATCCCGATGACGCTTACGATCTGTCGCAGGAAGCGTTTGTCAGAGTTTATAAACACCTGAACAGATTCGATTCGTCGTATCCGTTCAAAGTATGGTTTTTTCATATACTCTCCAATCTCTGCAAGAATCACTTAAGACAGAGAAAGAACCGTCAGGCGGTGACAACGTCGACAGAGATGACTGAGACGGCGGCGGCGCCGGAATCCCGGAGACCGGATATAGCATTCCAGAAAACCGAGGTTCAGCAAAAGGTATGGGAGGGGATCGGGGAGCTCCCTGAGAAGTTCAGGGAAATCATCATCCTCTGCCATTTCCAGGATATGTCATATGAGCAGATGGCCAACGTCCTTGATATTCCCCGGGGTTCGGTCATGTCGAGACTTTATTACGCGCGGCAGAAGCTACGAAAGATCCTGGAAAACAAGGGGGTGGCGTTATGAATTGTGAGCAGGCCAGAATCCTCCTCTCCGGATTGATCGATGGCGAGCTTAATCCAGAGGAGAAAAAGATAGCTGGCGAGCATATTGCCTCCTGCCCCGACTGCAGGAAAGAATATGCCAGGTTGAAGAATTTGAAGGAGGTTACCGACGATATGAAATATTTCGACCTTCCCGACAAGCTCTGGGCGGGCTACTGGCGGGAAATTTATAATCGTGTGGAAAGAGGCATCGGATGGATCTTTCTTTCCATCGGCGCCATAATTCTGCTGGCATTCATCGGCTGGCAGATACTCGACAATTTCTTCCTTAACCCCGCAGAACCCCTGTATTTGAAACTGGGGGTGGGGTTGCTTCTCCTGGGGTTGATAATCCTGCTGATATCGATTATCAGGGAGCGACTCTTTTCCCGCAAACACGATAGATACGACGAGGTGGAGATATGATTCTTGCGACTACCAATGAATTCCCCGCAAAGGAAATCACCGAGGTTCTCGGCTTGGTTCGGGGAAACACGATCCGGGCCAGACACTTAGGGCGCGATATAATGGCTCTTTTGAGAGGTATCGTGGGGGGAGAAGTCAAGGACTACACCAAGATGATGGCTGAGGCAAGAGAACAGGCCTTAGACCGGATGATTGCAGAAGCCGAAGCCCTGGGTGCGAATGCCATCACCGGTATCAGGTTTTCCACATCCTTCGTTATGCAAGGAGCTGCAGAGTTTTTGGTTTACGGGACAGCCGTAAAGGTATCCGGCTCATAACGAATCATCCAGTTATCTATTCTCAGGCAGCTGAACAGGGCCTATAGGCCCCCATATTCATAATACCCATAATTTCTTCGGCATCATAATTGCAGTTATATGATACAGAATATGCTGTATCTTCTTTTAATTCAAGGCGTTAAGGACAGGGAATTGACGAAAAAAGACGAGATGTCTGCAGAGTATTGCATATTATGTAAAGGGGTTTAGCGTGTCAAAGCGGGCCGAAATCAAATTAGATTCGATTGTATTGTTAACTTCGGTGTTGGCTGTACTGGTGGCGGGAACCTTGACCATGGCTACCATTACAAGAAATTCCGATAAATCTGAGCAGCGGAGCGAAATCTTCTATGACTCACCGGATCCTATGAAGAGAGCTGAGCAGGCGGCTAAAGCGGGCATGGATGCTGCAAAGTGGCATATAGAGTGCCATGGCCGGATCGAGGCCGGAGGCCTATCGCCAAAATTCTTTGCCAATGGCGCAATATACACGGTCGCCTGGGACGATGTGGATATGTTCGATTCGACCGTGGTAGTCAGGAGCATAGGGGAATTTTCCTGGGGAGGCCAAAGACAATACCAGGTCGATGTCGAATCGAAAATAAAAATTGAATTTCTTCCCTCACGCGGGCAGGAAATATTAAGCGCATATTATTCGCGAAACTCCTCTATGAATATAGAGCAGACAGAATAGGGATATGAAGTAATATTTCACGTTCCGGCCATCAGCTTTTCCTAGGTAGCAAGCTGCCTGCCGACATTTCTATCCAACAAGACAGTTTCCTTGACATGGCCGCTGCGGATACGAGCCTTGCGATCAAAAAAGATCACGACCCGGGTTGAAGCAACTCTCAAAGATGCATTCCGTAACTCAGGCCGAATCTGGCCGTCCAGTCCTCTGTCAACTGGCTGCCATTGACATTCTGATAAATTGGTATCTCCAGATTGCTCCACAATTGCAACCCATGAATGCCCCTGCCAAGAATGCTATAAGTAATCCCCGGCGAGACATAAATCCAGTCTCCCCCGCTGCTTGCGAAAACCTGACCGTCTCGTTTGTCTTTAGCTCTGTGGAGCGCATTCATGCGGAAGGAAAAATCCAGCCCGGATTGATTAGAGAAGATTAGCGAGTAAGCTGTGCCTATTCCGTATAGGAAAAAGGTTCCTGATTTCGTTCCGTCATCTGATTCACTTAAGATAGGGCGGGCATACAGATTGGCGTTCGCGCTCCACGGTCCCTGAAGCGAGAAAACCATAGAGGCCAGAAAAACCGGATCAACCGTCCCGCTGATGAAATTCTTATCGGAGCTAATCGGATTCTCAATGCCTTCTCCTACAGGGATATTGGTGCCGGCCCCCGCAGACAGCATGGTCGGGGCGGCGAAATAGCCGAAGGACCAGAAGTATTGCGCTACCAGGGTCAGATCGCCAAATTTCGTGTCACTGTCCTGGACGCTGCCAAGATTAATGAAGTCCACGCTCAGAAGCGGAAGGGTAGCCTGCAAGGCCAGGCGGTTTGTGAGACCGTAATCAAGTTGCCCGGTATAGACCCGGGCGCGGGTAGCCTGATCCATCGGGTTGCTCACAACTTCCGTGCCAGCGCGAAGATCAGCCCGCTTGCTGTAACTTCCCGTGAAGCCGAATTGAATATGTCCCTTGTGCAGGGCGCTCGATTCGGTCCTGCCGACCGGCAGGTGCGGTGAGCTTCAAAGGCCTCATTGACCTATGGCGACCTTAGCCAGCGGGATACTCAAGGCGATGGATGCCGCCAAGAACCATGCGGCTAAGTTTGTTGCCTTATTCTTCATTGAGAATCCCCCCGAAACTGCCCCCGATGCTGATTGCTGATGCATAATCTGATCTCCTTAAATGTCCCATAGTGTGTCACAGTCCATCACTGCCGAACCTTGATGGCTTGCTGTGACCACCTCAATCTTCGGAGCTACAGGCCGCCCGCGGACGGCCATTTCCAAGTTGTCAGTTTTGTGGATAGCAGTTTCAGCCAAAAGGTTCCCCTACGCCGGCGGCCCTCAGGGTGGTTTCATCCGGTCCGAGAGCTTCTTTCAGGATGAGCCGGTTATTGGTCGCCCGAGACCGGCCGCTTTCAGGGCGGCTTCATCCGGTCCGCTATTAACGCAACAATCTGCTATCTTGCCATCAATCAAAACCGCCGGCACGGTGCGTATCCCCAGGCTCCTGGCCGCTTTCGCTACCCTGTCATCATTCATGTCATGCACGGTCACCTCGCATGACGGGCATGCCAGCCTGTTGACCATTTGAATTACCTCATTGCATGGGGGGCATCCGGCGCTGAAAATCTCTACTTTTCTTCTGGTGGCCATAACTTTCTTCTCCTTCTATGGTTTGAATCCCGATGCCGTGCGCGGCGAGCGACCTGGCCGATCGTTAGTGGTTTCATTTCAAGACCTCCACCCTGAATAATACACCCTGTAGTATACTACAGGGTCAAGAGTTTTTTTACGGTCTTTTGTATTTTCGACGAAAATTATCCTGTCACTAATACTTCTTGCGCCGCTCTATCATATAATTGGAGCCGTGCAGCGTTTTGGTGTATTTCTTCAGATCCGCCATCATATGGCTCATCTCCCCCGGATGCTGGAACATTCTTTTCTGATTGTTAAGTACCGCGATCGATATTGTGATGATCTCGAAACGCTCCATTTCGCCCCTGCGGTTCGGAACATCGATCCATCCCCTCTCCCGGTCGACCTCGGCATAGCGAAATGGCGCCATACGATCAAAAGTAGCTATTATATTTTTGCAGATGAGATGCACCATCTCGGACGGTATTATGAAGACGAAATCATCTCCGCCGATATGTCCGACGAAACCGTTTGGTGTGAGATCGTGGACGATGTTTCGCATGATATGCGATGTTATCTTGATCATCTTATCGCCATAGACATAGCCGTAATAATCGTTATAGGACTTAAAATTATCCAGGTCGGCATAGCAGACTGCAAATTGCTCGCCAACCTTCAGCCGCCTGTCTATCTCGAATTCGATGGCATTGGGTCCCGGCAACCTGGACGAGGGATTAACGCTTAAATCTCGTCGCGAACGGAAGATCATCATCTCGATCTTGGCCAGGATGATATCGGAATCCCAGGGTTCCGATGTAAAATCGTTCCCACCCTCTTTCAGAGAGGATATGATCAATCCCTTTTCGGCGCCGGGGGCAATGACCATTACGGGAATATACTCCAGTATCGAATGCGATTTTATTCTGCGGATCATATCCGGTATCCACGATTTTTCCTCGCCGCTGGCGATTATTATCAGATCTAAATACGAACGTTGATTCTGCTCAAGCAGTTGATCGGGCGTGTCGAATCTGTGGATCACGACCTCGAAACCATATTGCAGCATTCGGAGTCTTTCCTCGATATCTATCCACGACTGGCAAAGACCCAGGTGAAGTTTCGGGACTTTGACCTTTACAGAAGCGGTTTTTTTCTTTTGATCGACTTCTACCATTTTTCTCGAGGATGAAATTCCCCGTGCTCCGAAACCAGAAAATCTTTGTCAAGATGGGTGTAAATCTCGGTGGTGGCAATATCGGCATGCCCCAGTAGTTCCTGCACGGCAAACAGGTCAGCCCCCCCCTCTAGCAGGTGGGTTGCAAAACTATGCCTGAGAGTATGAGGGCTCACGTTTTTGGTTATGCCTGCGGCATCCACATACTTCCTCAGGATCTTCCAGATTCCCATGCGAGAGAGTTTCCCGCCGCGATTATTCAAAAACAGGTAATCTTCGCTTCGTGCTCCGGCCAGCCTAGAACGGCAGGCACGCAAATAGATATCGATTGCCGCCCAGGCAGCTTTGCCCATAGGAACGACTCTCACTTTCTTCCCCTTACCATAGAGCTTAACAAGACTCATTTCGGTGTAGAGATCTTTTCGTTGAGCCTCGACCGCCTCCGATACCCTGGCACCGGTTCCATAGAGGAATTCAAGCAAAGCCAGGTCCCTTGAAGGCAACTTTTTCCCCGAGCTATCGTTATCGGCCGCCCGCCTGGCGGAATCCAGCAGACTGAAGACCGCCTCCACCGTAAGCGCACCGGGATGAGACCTGTACAGTTTGGGCCCGGCAATAGATTCCACTGGATTGGAGGCGGTCTCACCCACCCTGTTGAGATAACGATAATATCCCTTTAGCGAGCTTAGCTGGCGAGCTATGGAGGACGGCGCCATTCCCGCCGTACGAAGATATTCCAGATAGGCTGACAGATCGTACTGCCTGAGTTGATTGGGGTTCTTTCCGATTTTCTCAAGGTACCCGGAAAATTTCTCAATATCAGAGCGATAGGACTTGCAGCTTTGATCCGCCAATCCCTTTTCGAGACTCAGATAGCCCAGGAATTGCTCGAGGCTTTCAGTCATCCGAGCAGACATCATATCACTATTTTCGGCAACAGGCAGCATAAAGTTTACATAATATATCGAGAATCTCCGAAAAATCTGCTTTTGCCCTTTTCCTCAGGCATATTAAAAGCCCCCCAATTTTCCGAAGGTGGGGGGCCGAATCAGCTGTCTTTGCGGCTATTTCAGCAGGGTCATTTTCTTGATGTCTGTATAGCTTTCTGCAGCGATTTTATAATAGTAGATACCGGATGACGAATTTGAGCCGTTCCAGCGGACGCTATGAAAACCTGCAGGCAAAAGCCCCTCATAAAGAGTTACTACCTTCTGGCCGAGTATGTTGAAGATCTCGATTTTAACGTCGGACTGCTGCGGCAATCCGAACTTGATTTCGGTGGACGGATTAAAGGGATTCGGATAATTCTGGAAAAGCGAGAACTCCAGTGGCAGATCGGAGGATTCGTCGTCGATGCCGGTACGAGGCGTTGAAACCACTGTGACCGGGATCTCGGGGGTTTCTGCACTATTGTTGTATATGGTTATGGCGGCCTGATATGTAGTATCGGGAATAATATCATTACCGCTAAAATCGACCGTTATAGTCAAGTCTATATTCTCTGAGGGGGCGAGAGCGCCTGCCATTGGATCGACTGTCAGCCATTGCGTGAAAGGAGTGATTTCATAGCCCTGGACCATATCCGGCGAATCCTGCACCAGGCCGAAAACGACACCCAACGAAGGTTCCCAGGAAGTTGTGAAGCACATCCCGCCTGCCACAGCGTCGTCGCCCCCGCTGTGATCTATAGCATAGAATACGACACCGGTATATGAGCCGATCCCCGGATCAAACTGGCTGATCTGAAGTTGCGGTGTGCCATCCTGCGAGAATACCCATAGCCAGGGGCCGCCCTCGGATACATTGTCCCAGGCCATACCATAAATGATATAGCCGTTGGCATAAGTGGCAAGGGTCTGGCCGCTGCGGTCAAACTCAATAATATTCGAGCCAAAATTAGCCGACCAGAAATGATCGGTATCCGGATCCCAGGCCAATGCCCTCAGAGGAGGGCTGATGCTGGTGGGCATCGGCAATTCATCTACCTTCTGTCCGGTGTTGGGGTCGATTACCGCCAGTTCGTATTCATCGGAGGCGTACAGGTAGGTGCCGTCCCACGCAAGATCGCGCCATCCCCAGTCGGATGAGGTGCCCTGATCGAATGTATTCACAAGGATGCCGTCGCGATCGAACTTGTGCAGGTAGTGGGTTTCAAGATCGTTGGCCCCGGTAACCCAAAAGTATTGCCCGTCGAACTCGACGCCGAGGCAACGAACGTCCCCGGTCTGGCCCTCTGTTTCAAACGTGAATACTTCGTCCCCGAAATCAAGAACGGTCGGCGGATCGCCTGTGCCATGGACTGGAGCATACTCGTTCAATGCATAAGCCGGTTCAATCTCTACGCGCCGGACGATTTCACCTGTTCGGCGCAGATTGATCTCCGGTTTCACTTTCAAAAGCCTGCCGCCCATTCTGATAACGACATCAAAACTCAAATCGCCATCTCCGACATTGGCGAGATTGCGAACGAAATCCACCGTCTGACCCACTGCAATATTGGTATCTATGGGAGTAGTGTCGATCTGAATCACCGGAGCTGTAAGAACAAAATCCAAGGTTGTCGTCTGGCCCGCAAAAACCTCGATACCGTTAACCGTCATTGAGTTGTGGTATATCGCCGAAACAGTGACGGAATAGACGCCCGGGATCAATTCGAGAATATAACTGCCCTCGTTATCGGTCGTATCCGTCACGGTTCCCGTTTCGACAATTGCGCCTTCAATCGGGCTGCCGCCGGCCAGATCGGTGACGATACCGGTGATGTAGCCGGGTTCGCCACCCCCGCCTCCATAGACAACAAAATCGTCAATATACCAACCGGGATCTTCGACAGACGTATCCGATCCGAAGTCAAACTTTATCAATACCATCGCTCCGCTATATGCGGATAGATCAAAAGTCGCCAGTTCCCAGCCGTTCGATTCCCCGAAGAACGCCTCCTGACCACCAATGGGATTTTCGAAATTCGTGGAGAGGATACCGTCATAACCACCCTCGGGCGTGATCAGATCCCAACTAATGCCATCGGTGGATATCTTCACGTTACCGCCGTCGAATCCGCTTTCGGTATTATACCAGTGCCAGAACGTAAGGACCGGATCGCTGGTAAGGCCCAGCAGAGGAGAAATCAGCGCGGAAAGGAGCGGACCGTTGGAATATGATCCGTTAAGAATCGTGCCCCAGAGATTGGCTCCGGAATGAGCGTCACCCGGCCCTGATTCCGGGACTCCCCATTCCCAGTCGTTGTCCGCTTCGAAGAAACCGTTGTCTTCCTCAAAATCCTCCACAAATATGCTGGCAAAGGCGATGAATCCCATACGAAGAGTGTCATTCCCCGGGATTTCATCACCTGCAAGTTCGGTTATAGCCACCAACTCGAAGACGCCCTCCTCAAAGGGGGCATACGACGGGAACGTTATGTCGACAGTGGAGCCCTGATCAAGATCTACAATCTGTTCAGTTTCGTTATAAACCTCACCCTCATGATTTATCACGAGGCGAGCGCCGAAGCTCTCGGCGCTGTTTCCGCCATTTGCAATTCTGATCTCGGTGTCAAACGGATCCCCCACCTGGCCTATACCGGGCGGCCTGAGGAATGCCTCCGGACTCACATCGTGTTCAGCGAAGATCGGCCCCTCGAGTCCGAAGTAGATGGCGGTCCCGGACTCGTCCCGGGAGATATTGTAAACATACTGCAATCCGATGCCGCCATCGGAATCCTCAATTCCTATAGTATGGGAATCGAGAATGCCGATCAGGGAAAGGTACTGATAATGTATATCGCCGTCGGCAGTTAGAATCAGCTGAAACGTATAGGAACCTTCATCGGGGTAATGCGGGATTCCCTCCCAGGAAACGATTGCAGAATCTGCATCATTTGTATAAAAATAGATCATGCCCCCGTTGCCCGGATTCAAATCATCCCAATAGGCAGCCAGAAGGTTATTCGGCTCAACGAGTGTCGGGATCGGCGAATTAACATAATTATTAACCGTGGATGTAAAAGATGCCCAGCCATTCGAGCAGATGTTGATGGTATTGAATCTGTTGCCGTAAAACTCGAAATCGAAACCAAGAGTGAACGGCCCTTGATTCTCGTCGTCCGAAAACGTCAAAGGCTGGCCGATACCTGTAATATCGATCCATTCGAATTCCGGCGCGTTGTTGGCATCGTCCTCGGAATCTATATAGTAATAGCCGTATTCATCAGGGCCACCATTATCCAGGATCACCGATGGATCCGCAGAGTGAATCTCAATGCTGGCGGCATTATCCTTGAGCCATTGTTCCTTCTCCGTCAAAGCGTCGGCGTTGGAATACAGCACCAATACTGCGCCCACCAGGATCACTGCTGCAAATAACTTTATAGCAAATAAGCGTCTCAAGATAACCTCCATTTACACAGATGGAAACCCGTGGAAATTGCCCTGTCTTTCCAATTGTTGTCCATCACCCGTTAGTTAAGATAAGCTTCTGGAGCCAAAATCCTGCAGGTTTCCTGCGTTTTTTCGGCTCAATTTCAAAATAAATAAAATACCTGATTTGTCAAGCGTTTTTACAACACGCATTTAGCCTAACTTAAATATTAATATAATGTTACGAGCTTCCGAGCCAGATTTTTGCGGGAATCGAGGGGTTTATTCGGATCTTATTGATCTCAAGCGATATCCTCCAGCTTTCGGTCCTGTCAAAGATCTCCACCCGTGACGGGTAGAAACCGCCTCCGTGATTTATTCTGTGGCTGTAAAGCGCTACAATATCGGCATTCCAGCAGCTCAACAGGAAAGACCGTTTTCCTGCTCCGGATTCGAAATAAAATTCCATATCTTCATATGGCGAGATCAGCCTGTTAGTGGAACTTTCGGAATCAGCTAAACGCAGATAATACTGGGGTAAAATATAGTTTCCCAGCAGGAACGGGGAAAGTTTTTCTATTCCATATTCGGGGATTTCCAGAAAATCGCCTTTTTTAAACCTGTACCACTTTCTATCGTCCCTGGAGTACGCATAAGCGCGATGGTCGGCAATTACCAGACGGAACAGATCTACTTTGAATGGTCCCTCGATAAGAAAAGACAGCGAATCGGGGCCGTTCAGAAAGAGCTGGAAAGAACCTGATTCTATCGCGACGCCGCTTTTAAACTCGATTGATCCTTTAATGGCCAGAGTCGATGCATCATGCAGAAACATCGAGCCGGTGGAAAACAATATCCTGGGATTCAGAGGCTGATCCCCTCTGGGGCCGTTGCACGATAGCAGGCCAAGAAATAGAATTGTCGAACCAATCCTGAGAAGGCGATTCTTCAATTCGCCTTTATCATCATATAGGCATGCCAATCAGAAATCCTCCGAGAATCCTGACTACAGGTGTGAAGATGGCGCCAAAGATATCGAGTCCGCTGAAACTGCTTAAGAATATCAGGCCCAACAACAGCATGGGGCCCATGGATTGAAGCTGCTGAAGCTTCAGGTAAGTCTCATATGATACCAGACCCTCGAGAATATGGAAACCATCCAGAGGCGGCAAAGGAAAGAGATTGAAAACCATAAGGATTATATTCAACCTCACTGAGAACTTAATCATGGCCAGTACAAAGATTCCTACATCTGAATAAATAAGAAAAGGAATCAGCATACGAAAAACAGCCGCCGACAGTACGGCCAGAATGAAATTTGATGCAGGCCCGGCAAGGGAAATCCAGAGACCGTCTCTAATCGGCTCTCTTAAGTTGGCCGGATTAACCGGCACGGGCTTGGCCCATCCGAAATGCACTATAAACAGAGCAATGAATCCGAAAGGATCTATATGAGGAATGGGATTTAGCGTTACCCTGCCCAGATCCTTGGCTGTAGGATCACCCAGCCTGTAGGCGATATAGGCATGGGCGCTTTCATGTACTGAGATGGCCAGAAGGAAGGGCGGGACAAATAAAATCACCTGTTGAATGAAATCCTGCATAGTCTAAGTTCTTACCTCGTGAATCGTCATTACATTGAAAACCCTTTTGAAGACCGGCATAGACTCTTCAATCGCCAATCCCTGCTAACCGACTATCTTACGCACATCGACAGCCAATATATGAGACCGAAATTCCAAAAACCACCATTATTCCGCCGGTCTTCGCAGGCTGTCAACTCAACGAGAACTTCATCGCCTTGGCCTCGGATAATCCAAAGCTCTTCTCTCTAATAGATCTCGGTGCAGATGAGACATGAGGATGGTCATTTATAAAAAAGCGCCACAGCTTTTCGCTCCCCATCGAGCCGATCCCGATTCTCGGGGACGCCTGGATCTCATTCTTGCCGCCGGACGGCCCCCTTATGTATATATGCGAGCTACTGAGGTCTGTTCCGTTCTCAGCGGTGGTAACGCCGAGCGCTCTCGCCAGCTTGCCGGGGCCCGAGGAGATATTCTTCGGATCAGTTGTCCCTCGCCTTTGTGCCATTGTCTCGATATTATAGCGAGGCTCTATGGCCCGCAACAGGACTGCCGACGGGTATCCCTTGATTTCCGTGACCACATTTAACATGAAGTGATTCCCGTATGTAAAATAGACATACAAATATCCCGGGGGACCATACATAATCTCATTTCTCTTCGTTCGGCCGCGGGAGGCGTGGCAGGCGGGATCATCTTCACCGATATACGCCTCGGCCTCTACAATCATCCCACCACTCCTGATGCCATTCGTGTTGCAAACGAGATGACAACCGATCAGTTCTTTAGCAACGTCCAATGTCCGACGATTATAGAATTTCCTCGGAAGCTTTCTCATATCATTTTCGGGAATACAGGCTCTAAAGCTCTGCGATTGAGAAAGTCATAGGCCTCCGCGACCCCCTTGCCGAGATCGGCCGGCCTGTGACAATCGGAGCCCACGGAGGTTATTGCGACACCGCAACTGATAGCTCTATCGATTATCTTGCTCGACGGGTGAAACGTATCGCCACCTCTCTTGAAGGGGCTGGTATTTATTTCAATTCCGATACCGTATTTTTTCAGCTTATCGAAAACAGGGTCGAATCGCTCCACCTCGATCTCATTTATCGAATCCCCGTAATACTCCCGGCCGTAGCGGATATAATAGTCCAGATGCCCCAGACAATCGAAGCCCTGACAACTTGCGGCTCTCAGCAAGAGCTCGAAGTAGTCGTCAGCCATCCGGTCGACGGATCTGTTCTCAAAATATGATGGCGCTTCACGTTTATCGGATATGGCAATATCATCCAGGCAATGAACGGAACCGACAACAAAATCAAGCGGGAATTTCGCTCTTAAGCTTTCGACCTCTTCCTCGACGCCCGGATAATAATCTACCTCGATACCACAGAACAGATCCAGCCCCAGGCGGTCATAAATTTCGCGTGCTCTCAGAATGTCCTTTACATAATCTCCTATGATCGAATCGGAGAATTTTACTCTTTTGCCGTTGTGTCTCCAGTAGCCGTCGATCTCCCTCCGCTTCGGATTCGAATCATAATGAGTGGTAAAACAAACGGCACCGAGTCCCATTTTCTGTGCCCTGTCGCAATACTGCCCGATACTGCCTTCGGCATCGATGGAATAATCGGGATGGATATGGAAATCGACTATATTTTTCATGAGAGGAAAGGATTGAATTCCCGTTCCTGGCCAATGGTCGAATCCGGTCCATGGCCGGAATAGATAATCGTATCGGCGGGGAGCGTCAACAGCTTGGTCTTGATCGAGTCGATAAGCGTCGCGTGGGAGCAGCCGGGGAAATCGGTTCGTCCGATGGAACCGAGAAACAATGCATCGCCGGTAAAGGCCACGCCATGTCCATACAGGGAGATGGAGCCGGGAGAATGTCCCGGCGTCTCCAGAACCTTGAAATTAAATCGGCCGACCGAGATCGTATCGCCCTCTTTGATAAATTCTTCCGCCGCCCCGGTTATGATCTGTCCACCCGTCATACCGGAGAGATTGGTTATCGGATCGGTCAGCATGGCAGCGTCTTTCTCGCCGATCAATACCGGCGCTTTGAAATGACCGCGTATATCCTCCAGAGCCCCGATATGATCGGCATGGCCGTGAGTTATTACGATCTTGTCAATATTCAAACCATGCTTGCCCACGTGCGCAATAATCCGGTCCGGCTCCCATGAGGGATCGATTATCATCCCCTCTCCGGATTCGGGATCGCCCACTATGTAACAATTTACGAAATACGGCCCGAGTTCCAGTATGTCAATTAGAGGATTGTCATTCATCCGTTACCTGCTCGTTGAAATGTTTCCAGATTGTCTTAGCTACATTCTGCGGAAGATACGGGGTCGCCAGCAGGTCGTCAAGCGACGCTTTCTTTATCGCCTCCAGCGAACCAAAGGCGGCCAGAAGATCCATCTTTCTTTTCTTGCCCACGCCGGGAATGCTGTCGAGTTCAGACTCCTCCAGCTTTCGAGAGCGAAGCTTACGATGGTATGTTACCGCGAACCGATGAGCCTCGTCGCGGATTCTCTGCAATAATCTTATGGATGACGACGTTTTCGGAATGGAAAGCGGCTCCCGGCGGCCCCGCAGATAAACCTCCTCGAAACGTTTGGCCAGCGAGACGGTTTGCTGGTCGGGGAGGTTCAATTCCTTTAGAGCATCCAGCGCAGCATTGAGTTGCCCCTTGCCCCCATCGATCAAAAGCAGATCGGGATAGTCTTTCTGATTTTCCGCCAGATGAACAAAGTAACGGCCGACGATTTCCTTCATCATGGAAAAATCGTCCTGACCTTCGATGGTCTTAATCTTCATGCGTCGATACTCAGATTTCCTGGGGCGCCCATCAGAAAAATATACTATCGAGCCGACCGCCTGTTCCCTCCCGAGATTAGAAATATCACAGGCCACAATCGACCGGGGAAGTCTTTTAAGATACAGGTCGCGGCTTAGTGAATATATCGGATGGGGCGCTCTTGTCCTGGCAATGCTCTTCTCTGCAAGATACAGATCCAGGTTATGCCTGGCATTATCAAGGGCCATTTTCAGAAGCGCCATCTTCTCCCCTCTCCGGGGAACGATTAGCTTGAGTTTATGCCTCGCTCCTTCTATAAGGAAATCCTGCATCAACTCCATATCCTCGAATTCTTCGGGGATCAATATCTCCTCCGGGGATATCGTTGCCGTCTTATAATATCTCGGCAGAAAATTCCTCGTTATCTCGGCCGTATCGAACCCGGCGGTGGCTACGATATAGCGCTTCTGACCCAGCAATACACCCTCTCGAACCTCCAGAAGGGCCACACACGCATCCCCGCCCTCGGCTGATACTGCTATGATATCGCGATCTGCCAGGTCATGACTGACAACGCGCTGTTTCTGGATTACAGATTCTATCGCCTTTATTTGATCGCGGACGCTCGCCGCCTCTTCATATTCGAGTTGGTCGGAAAGCTCAGCCATTCGTTCTCTTAACCGGGAGGCGATCTTTTTTGATCTCCCCGATAGAAAGAGAATGACCTCGCCGATCATGGCATTGTAAGACTCCACCGTGGTTTTCCCTTCTTCGCAGCAACCCGGGCAGCGCCCGATGGAATAATCGAGACAAACCCGGTACCTGCGCTTCGATGGTAACTCCAGCGAACAGGAACGTATGGTGAAGATACGCCTGATAAGTTTCAACGTCTTGCGCATGGATGCGACTTTTGTATACGGTCCAAAATACCTGGCTTTATCATTTTGAATTCGGCGAACCACAAGCATCCTGGGATACATCTCGTCAGTCGTAATCTTTATATACGGATAGCGTTTGTCGTCCTTGAGATCGATGTTGTATCGAGGCTTGTGCTCTTTGATCAGGTTCGATTCTAAGATCAGCGCCTCTTTTTCAGATGACGTAACGAGAAGATCCAGATCAGCGATTCGGGAAACTAATTTTTCGGTCTTTGAATCGTGATGAGTCTTCTGAAAATATGAGCGCACCCTTTTTTTCAGGGAGCCGGCCTTGCCTATGTAGATTATGCGATTGTCCTTATCCTTGAAGAGATAGCATCCGGGCCTATCCGGGAGATTGTTGAGTCTTACATTCAGATCGATAGTTTGATTCACCTGGAGAAAATAACATCGGGCGGAATTTTGTCAAGCCGCCAATATCCCGGGGCTATCGGATGGGGATTAAGACGATTGCGAGAGCAGCAAAGACAGCCAGGACGATCAACCCCAACTCGAGATTATCGAGGATTCTCTTTTTCTCTTCTTTCATTACAATCATTTTCGGTCTCCCAGAAAATTTTCATGGGAGTGGCGGAGGGGGAAACCCCGAATCGTTCGGGGTGGCTGGATGGTGGTCCAGCACACCACTCCCATGTCTTTCAGAACCACATTTGTGCCTTCGCTCTTAAAAAAGGCAAGATCAATGCCAGAATCCCGATTTTGATCCGCAAGGAACGGGCAGTCGAAACTGCACCTTTAATTTATTGCCATACAATAAGTTAAGCAGAGAAATGCGGCTATTGCTCGAAGATTTCATTTTCCCTATTCATAGTGAATCTCGTACAGATTGTCGCAGATTTATGAATCTCTGCAAAAAATTGCAGGATCGCACTTATCTTAAGAGAGTCATGGATCGAATCTTCAGCCCATCTGATATCCTGTAGAAATAGATCCCCGATGACACCGGCTGACCACTATTATCGAGTCCCGTCCAGATATATCTGCCGCCTTTATGATCAACCTGAAGGCGTTTTACCAGCCTACCGAGAATGTCATATATCTCTAATTCCGGATAATTTTCCTGACCACCGGCCAAGCTGATTACCGTCGTTGAATTAAACGGGTTGGGATAATTCTGATTCAACTCCAGATGCTCCGGCGGCCCGACTGTCCCGGCCAACCCTGTTGGAAGACCCGTTCCGCCGAAATAGAAATTATCGATATAAACACCGTCATTGTTGGTCTCGGGGCTGGAGAAAAACCTGAAGCGAAAAGCCATATTCTCAAATCCCGGCCCGCAATAATCATCGAGAGAAATATATCGAAGTCTCCATTCGGACGATGAATAACCGGTGAGAGTATCGGGTAAAGCAGCCCAGGTTGCACCCCCGTTAATTGAAATCTGGTTAAACACAAAATCATAGTTCGGCTGCAGGAAGTGTTCTTCGAAATAGTATATGCCTGCTGAAAGGTATGATGAAAGATCGAAAATCCGGTCGATTCGCGCCCAGCTAAGGCTGTTTGAATAATAATTATACGGCGAATCCTCGAGCGAATGATCCGATTGAAATCCTCGATTTGCAATCCCCCATTGATTTTGCGAGCCTCCGAAGACCCAGCCGGATGGATCCTCTTCAAAATCGTCCGTGAACAATTCACTTTCGAAACTCTGGAGAAAATACTCACTGCTTACGTAGCCTGTAATGAAACTATGGTCGAAATCAGGAAGGTATCCCGGAACCAGGATTTCGATATCGTAAATATCGGCATCCAGGGTAATGGTGACAGGAGAACCATCGGTGACGACCAGCGTATCGAAATTGCCGGAGTGGATCTCCACAAACGCCGGTAGCGGTTCGCCCATCGAACTGTCGGATACGGTGAATTCGAATACCGCCATTTCAGCCGGAACCAATTGGAAATCGTATCTTTGCGCAGGGCCGGGTCCGACCTCGATCGGCCCCATCTCAGCTGAAATGTAGCCCGGCGATTCCACCCTGATATGATAGATACCGGGTAGCAGCGGCCGATGATAATCGCCCACGATCGGGTCGGTATAAAACGGAAATCCTCCCTCCTCGATCCATACGGTCGCTTCCAGAGGCTCGCCCGTCGTCGAATCGATAACGATTCCTCGTATGCCGATATCAGCGGCATCGATAATGAATAGTATGGCCTCGCGATTGGCGTACCAATAAGTCTCGATATCTCTCTCCGGTGGCGTTTTTACCTCTGAGATTTCGATTGTCCAGTCGATATCGGAAAGATAGCCATAGGAGAAGTCGTTGGCGTCGCCATGCGTGGAGTACCAATCGCATCCGTTGGTAACATAAAAACCGGGCGTCCCGTTAAGACCGGCATACGAATATGAGAGATCCATAATAAGCTCATCGTCAGGGGTCGCATGATATTCTCCGCTGCGATGAAGCCCATCGTCGTAATTCCAGACAGCGTTGATATTCGTAGCGCCGGAGTGCATCGATAGTGATAGAACGTAACGATTAGTCATGGCATCGCCCCGAACCGCCTGAGTTTCAGGCTCTGAAAATGAGTATAGATGGTTGGCGTACGACGGGCAATCATCGCCCTCCGGACACAGGTAATCCCTGTTAAGATCCTGATACCGGTCATTATAACGTGAATTATTAGTGACGCCGTCGGGGTTGACCATGGGGATTATATAGATCTCCCGTTCGTTCACCAGGCGAGTGACGGTGGTATCGCTGCCATAATTCGATGTCAAACAATCAACTATGTACAAAGGCAGCTCCACAGAGATCCTCTCGTCGCCGTGATGCGCTCCCATGATCCTCACTTCCGCCTCGTCCTCCTCGACTCCGGGATTGTCGCTTATCCGGATACCGATTATCAATCTACCTTCGATCGATTGCCCCAACGTATCCAGCTGGCATATAGTGGGATTAGCAGTTGCTACCGAATCGAGAAAAAAGACTGTTTCCTCATAGCTGTGATATTCTCCCAGATCCAGAAGCGAAAAGACCCAGGCGGATTCGTCGCGGTAGTCCTCGAACATTATCTCATAACCGACTCCTACGGAATCGAGCAGCGATCTTTCATATGCGGTGAGATATCCATACAGGTAGTCAAGGCTACCACGTTCTATATCGAGGTTATGTTTTAGTACCAGTTCCTGTAATCGATCTTGCGGAATAGGAAGTTTTAGTTTTGCTCTTACCGGTTCTTCGGCAGACAACCGGTTGGCGGTCAAGAAAATCGTCAGGGCTGTGAGAATAATCCTCATAACCCAAATATATCCGGGATCAATAATGTGTCAATCTAATAAGTTTTATCTTCGAGATCCATTTTTGATATCAGATACAAATGATTTACATACAAGAGGAAATGCTGCCCTGGCATCTTGAGAAGTGACATTCTCGTATAGACTTATGCGGAACCTCTCTATTCTTATCGATCCAGCTTATCGCGGACCTCATTTATATCATCGGTATAGATCATGGGAACGGAATCGAGGAATTCTTCGAAATATATTTTTGCCAGGGCCGAATCCCCTTTCGCCTCGTGAAGCTCTCCCAGACGCTTCCGGGCGGCAAAAACCCCCGGATTCAGAGCCAGAGTTTTAGAAAAATACGAAATCGCAGCCGCGGTGTCGCCAACAATAGCCATGATTTCAGCGAAATTGAAACAGACCTCCGGAGAATCGGGTTTTACCTTTAGCGATCTTTCCGTATATATTCGGGCCGAATCGATCTGCCCCCAGTTTCCCCAGATCGCGCCTATATTCAGATTTGCCTGATAATCGGCGGGATTGAAACCTAACGCCATATGGTAGTAAAAAAACGCCGAGTCAGTCTGTTCGAGCATATCATAAGAATACCCGAGATCGTAATAAAGGTTCTCCGGTGACGGGGAGAGGTGTATTGCCTGGACCATGTATCGATTGGTTTTCTCGTAATCTGCCATAATATCATAAATATAGGCCAGATCTCGATAGGCCTCCCAGAAAGTGGAATCATGGCTGATTGCCAATGTATAATATCCCATGGCCTCTGCAATGTTATCGGTCAGATCCAGAATCCGTCCGTAGAGGTATAATGCCTCCGCGTTGACACTGTCTATGGAGAGGTAATTACTTAAGATAACCTCGCAGGCGCCATAATTTTCCTGATCAATGAGGATTCGCGCGAGTTTTTTGACCGAGCTAAAATCGTCGGGATGCTCCTTTATATTTCCTTCGAGTCCGGCGATTGTATCCTCTCGCGTAAATGAATTCAATGCTGACAGGATATATAAAGTCCCGATCATTACTATAAGCGATTTCATAGAAGGTTTATCGGCAAGAGAGATCAGGGTATTGATGACAGCATTTCAGATCTTTCGCTTCCACTTGGTGCCGGTAGAGGTATCCTCGAGGATGATGTCGCGTTCCAGCAAATCTGCTCTGATCCTATCGGCCAGGGCAAAGTCTTTTCCCCGTCTGGCCTCATTCCGCTCTTCTATCAGCTTTTCGATATCCTCATCGATAATTTCATCTCCGGTGTAGATTACGCCCAGCACACTGTCGAATCTCCTCAACGCATCGAGAACCGATTCCTGATCGGCTTGAGAGAGACCACTATTGGCGACCAGAGCATTGATCTCCCTGACGAAATCGAATATAGCCCCCAGTGACGGTGAAATATTCAGATCGTCATCAAGGCCTGCCTCGAAACCTCTCACGGCTTTAGCGATTGCCTCTTTAACCGCCCTGTTGTCAGGCCCGCTTCCGGAATCCTCTACGGTTGACCTGAAATCCTTAAGACGTGTAATGGCCGCCTTGGCCGCCTCCAGGCCTTCCATCGTAAAATTCAGTTGCTGACGATAATGTGTAGCTATTAGAACATATCTGACGGCCAGGGGATTATGTCCCTGGCTGACCAGGTCTTCAACCGTGAAAAAATTGCCTTCCGACTTCGCCATTTTCTTGCTTTCGACTATGAGATGCGCATTATGAAGCCAGTAGTTAACGAATCTCTTCTCCGTAGCACCCTCTGATTGGGCTATTTCATTCTCGTGATGGGGAAATATATTATCCACGCCCCCGGTATGGATATCGAATTGTTCACCGAGATATTTCATGGCCATAGCCGAGCACTCGATATGCCATCCGGGACGGCCTTTGCCCAACGGGGTCTCCCAGAAGACTGCACCATCGCTCTCGGTCCAGCCTTTCCAGAGAGCGAAATCCGAGGCCGATTCCTTTTCGTATTCATCGGAGCTAACCCTTGCTCCTGCCTTCAGATCGTCGAGCTTCATATGGGATAAATCTCCATATCCCGGGAATGTCGATATCTTGAAGTAGATGGAATCTCCTGATCTATAGGCGTGCCCTCGCTCCATGAGTTTCTGAACCAATTCAACCATCTCATCGATATGCTCGGTGGCCGCCGGATAGAATTCGGCTCTTTGAATATTCAACCTGTCCAGATCGCGAAAGAACATATCTTTATACTTACTGGTATGTTCGGTCAGGGAGATTCCGGCCGCTTTGGAATCGCGAATCGTTTTATCGTCGATGTCGGTCAGGTTCATGACCTGCGTAACCTCGAATCCTCTGTAGATCAAATACCTTCTTAAGAGGTCCTCGAACAGATAGGCCCTGTAATTGCCTATATGCGCCGGCGCATAGACTGTCGGCCCGCAGGTATACATTCTCACGACTCCGGGTTCGATTGGATTGAACTCCTCCAGCCTGCGGGTCATGGTGTTGTAGAATTTCAATGACATCGCCGAATCCCTCCGCAAGGATCAATTACCTTATACAACAATAATCGAAAAAACATCGCCTAGGTTTAGCATGTCTCGCAAATTTATCTGTCGGTCAGTGATTCAACAGTTTTTGAATCGAGCTTCTTTATGACTTCGACTATCAGTTTTACAAGGTTTTCGAAATCTCCTTTATGTATGATACCCGTATGGCTATGTATATATCGGGTGGCGATTCCCATATATATGCAGGGCACGCCTCCCCGGCTGATATGGATTCTGCCGCCATCGGTGCCGCCCCTGTCGAGGGCCGCAAGATGGAACGCTATATTATTTTCGGTTGCAGTGTCTATTACAAGATCGCGAAGCTTTCTATTAGGTATCATGGAGCCGTCGTAAACAGTAATGGACGGCCCCGAACCGAGCTTGGCGGAGGAGCCTTTGGGGGCGTCCGGTCCATCGGCGGCCAGTGATACGTCGGCCACAAACGCAACGTCGGGATCGACCACGTGGGCAGCGGTATTGGCGCCGCGCAGGTCCACTTCTTCCTGCACCGTGCCGACTCCGAAAACCGTATTGGGATGCTTAACCCCGGCCAGTTCATTGATCACGGCCACGGCCGCGGCGGCTCCGATTCTATCGTCGAAAGCCTTGTTCATATATAGATCCGGATTGCCCATCACCCGGAATCTGGAATCAGGGACGATCGGATCTCCCGCCCTGACTCCCAGAGACTGAACGTCGAAACCGTCACAGGCTCCGACATCGATGAACATTTCCTTGATCTCCTGCACCTTTTTCCTCTCGTCTTCCTTGAGAATATGCGGCGGCTTCGAGCCTATTATACCGGGAATATCGCCTTTCGACGTTTTGACAATCACCCTTTGCGAAAGAGCCACGTGGCCCCACCATCCCCCGAGCGGCAGGAATTTGATATAACCATCCGGCGTAACCTCTTTGACAATGAACCCGATTTCGTCGATATGTCCGGCAATCATCACCCGGGGTCTCTCCGATGATCCTTTCTTTTTTGCGATCAGACTCCCCAGCTTATCATAGGCGATCTCATCGGCCTGTTTAAGATGGCTTTTCATTACGGCTACGGCGTCCTCCTCGAATCCCGGTATGCCGTGCGCATCGGTAAGCTCCCGAAGCAATTTCTCATATTTACTCAAAATTCCTCCCTTTTATTCCAGGATGATTTTCCCGAGCTCATCAAGACCATGAACCGTCCGGTAAGGTTCCGCGGGATCGCTGTAATCCCGCCTCTCGTCGAACTTCAAAATCGCTTTCATCCCCACCGCTTGCGGTCCGGCGACATCTTCTAATAAACGGTCGCCGACGAAAACCGTTCTTTCCGATTGCGATTTCGCCAGTGACAACGCCTTAAGATAAATCTCTTTATTGGGCTTGCGGATCATAACCTCGGATGAGAAGATGGTGAAATCGAAATAATGCAATATGCCGAATCTTCGCATCTCGTCGCGATGAAATTTCGCCGGAAATATAGAGTTTGAAATAAGGCCGATTTTCAGACCGGCATCTTTCAATTTCGACAGAAGCTCGACGGCTCCTGGAACAAGGATAATCTGATCGGTTGTCGGTTCGTAGTAGGAATCGACGAATTTCGCGGGAAGCCCGTCGCTAATTTCAACGCCGAGATCCGAAAGAACAACGGAAATGATCTCATACAGGTCGATTTCGGCCAGGTCCTCGCTGTGCGCCTGAATCGCATCATCCAATACTTGAAGCAGATGCGACCGGATTCTCTCGGCCGGAATCTCCGCACCGGAAAGCTCTTTCAGAACAGGCGCGGCATTCCGACATCCCAGAAGCGCCAATTCCTTCCAGGAATGCTTATTTTCATAGATGATGAGCGTTCCGCCAAGATCAAACAAAGCGGCATCGAATTTCAAACCTCTTTTCCTTTCTCGAAATCCTCCAGGGCGATCCGGGCAATTCGGTTTAGAAGCTCCGGAAAATCTATACCGGCGGCTTTTGCTGCCTTCGGCACGAGCGAGGTTTGAGTCATGCCCGGAAGGGTGTTTGCCTCCAGAAAATAAAATTCACCCTCGGAGGACATTCTGAAATCTATCCGGGCGTAACCTCTGCATCCAAGCGCCTTAAAAGCAGACATTCCCAGTTTCTGAATATTCTTCGTTTCCTCCTCCGTAATGGGCGCTGGCACAATCTTATCGGTCAAACCGGGGGTGTATTTGTGATGGTAATCGTAAAAACCATCTTTGGGTTTGACCTCGGCCACCGGCAAGATCTCGTTGCCCAGTATGCTGACGGTCAGCTCTCGTCCCGGAATGAATCTTTCAAATAAAACCTTGTTGGAATATTCGGCTGCCAGACGAGCTTTTTCAAAAAGCTGATCGGGCGATTGAACAATATCCAATCCGACCGATGAGCCCTGGTCATTAGGCTTGACTACAACGGGAAAACCAACGCTTTCCTTGACCGCCCTGATAAGTTCGTCTTCGTCGGTCAGGCTTTCTGAATCTCTTACCATCCAATCCGGGGTCTGGATTCCGGATGCAGAGGCTACCTTCTTGGCGGCCTGCTTATCCATGGAAATTGCGGATGCCGCAACGCCGGAGCCGGTGTAGGGTATCTTCAAGAGGTCCAGGAGAGCCTGGATAGTACCATTCTCGCCCACACCACCGTGGAGTGCGATAAAAACCAGATTCACCCGTCGCAGATCCGGAGAACTGACTGTTTGAATAGTGGTTTCGCCTTTGTAGGTTGAGAGCACTTTCGAATCGGGCGGCTTCTCTTTTATCAGCGGAGTTTTTTTAGCCTCCGGACCCGAAAGCTGCCCTGCGCCCAGGGCGGTATCGACTCCTATCGCCTCATGACCAGCTTCACGAAGCCCGGCTATGACGCCTGCGCCGGTCGCCAGTGATACGTCCCGTTCGGCCGACTCGCCCCCCATCAGGACCGCTATTCTCAGCTTTTTCTTTTCCGCCATACCCTCGATACTACCAGTGCCAGGATTACTGCTGCCCCTGAGATAAAAAGAAGGTAAGTATATTTTCTTACGATGTCCATGATCATCTCCCAGTTCGATTTACTGGCGATCATAAGCCCCAGTAGAATTCCATTCCAGAGGAGAAAACTGATAAGCGATAATCCCACCATCCGGGATGGTCTGACATCGCCTATACCCGCTGCGATTGCAACCGCCGATCTCACCCCGGCCAGAAACCTTGAAACGATAAGTAACGAATTCCCGTATCTTTGGAATAGCGCTTCTACCCTCTCTAAAGCGGCCTTTCCAATATATTTGCTGTTTCTCCTTTCAAAAAATCTTCGCCCCTTCGACCTTCCCAGATAATATAATACCAGCATGCCCAGAAGACCGCCGGATGTTGTAGAGACCAGAACCCCGATATAGCCGATATTCCCCTCGCCTGCAACGAACGCCCCCGCCAGAGTCACCATGTCTCCGGGGAATGGTGGAAACAGGTTTTCTATAAAAGCGCTCATCAACAGTATGCCATAAATGACAAACCCATTCTGAAACCGAATAAACTCTAAAACCTGATCGAAACTCATGTATACAACAGGACAACCGAAAAGGCGGCTATCCCTTCTCCCTTTCCGATAGCGCCGATTTTTTCATTAGTAGTCGCCTTGAGTGAAACATCACCCAATGAAATTCCGACTGCCTCCGTCACTCTGCGTTTCATTTCCGTGACGTATGGTGCCAGCCTGGGACTCTCAGCGATTATCGTAACATCAATATTGCCCACGGCGAAACCCTTTTCTTCAACCATGGCTCTGGTTTTTTTCAAAAGCTCGATTGAGTCAGCATCCTTGTAGGCGGGGTCATCATCAGGGAAATGTGATCCTATATCACCCAGAGACGCGGCCCCCAGAAGTGCATCGATAATTGCATGAGACACTACATCGGCATCGGAGTGCCCGTCGAGGCCGAGATCGAAAGGTATCTCGATTCCACCCAGGACGAGCCTTCGTCCGGCCACCAGCCTGTGAATATCGTAACCGAGTCCTATTCTGAATTTGCTCAAGCAGAACCTTTCAACAACTCCGCAGCCAGGATTAAATCGCCGGGCGTGGTAATTTTTATATTGTTATAGCTGCCATGGATTACCGATACACGACCGCAATACTGTTCATAAAGCTCCGAGTCATCGGTGGCCTCATTTCCGGCGGCCTCGGCCCGCTTGTGAGCATCAAGAATCTTTTCGAACCTGAAGACCTGTGGCGTTTGCGCGATCCATATTGTATCTCGCATCAGAGTCCTCACGACGGATTCACCCTCGACCAGTTTGACGCTCTCCGTGGAGGGCACCGCCAGTATTGCTCCGTCTGTTTGGTCTGCTTTTTCCATCGTCTTACTTAGAAGATCCATAGTTAAAAGCGGGCGGACGGCATCATGGATAACCACCAGATCCACCCCCGGCTGGCAGGCAGAAAGTCCGGCCAGCACAGATTCCTGTCGATTCTCGCCGCCGGTGGTGAGTTTGTTGATTTTTTTTAACCTGTACCTGTCCATAATCTCCTGCGAGGCATATACAAGATAATCCTCAGCTACCACAAGCACTACCTCGTCGATCAGGCTACAGCGCTCGAAGAGTTCAAGACTATACACCACTATTGGCTTCCCCAGGAGATCTGCAAATTGTTTGGAGAGTTCTCCTCCGAAACGGCTGCCACCACCCGCTGCAACTACCAGGGCTGTATTTCGACGAGTCTTCATAGTATCAACATGGCATCGCCATAGCTATAGAAACGATAGCCGGCAGTGATCGCTTCCCTGTAAGCGGCCAATACCTGCTCTCTTCCTGCCAGGGCGGATACCAGAAGCAACAGGGTCGATTTGGGAAGATGAAAATTGGTCAAGAGGCCGTCAATGACTCTAAATTCATAGGGCGGTTTTATGAAAAGATCCGTTTTACGCCAATCGCAGGCGTTGATTCTGCCATTTGAACCGCACGACGATTCAAGCGCCCGGGCAGTTGTGGTGCCGACGGCAATCACCCGCCGGCCCTCCTCTCTGGCCAGATTTATCATCCGGGCGGTTTGGGCAGGGATTGTGTATTTCTCCGGATGCATCCTGTGCTGGCTGATATCCGTTTTTGTAATCGGCCTGAAAGTTCCCAGCCCCGGATGCAATGTCAACCTGGCGGTTTCTGCGCCTCTTGATTTGATTCCATCGAATACCGCTTTCGTAAAATGAAATCCTGCCGTTGGCGCTGCAACGGCGCCCACCTCTTCCGCATATATTGTCTGATAGCGAGCCTTATCCTCCTCCTCCGCGGAGCGGTCTATATATGGCGGTAAAGGAACCTCGCCGCACTCCCAGATTATGGACATCAGATCGCCGTTAGTTTGGAAATAAACTATTCGTCCACCGCTCTTTGTTCTCTCTCCGAGCGTGGCCGAAAGCCTGTCTTCAAAAAAGACTACTTCGGTTCCGGGCGGAAGACGTCTGCCTGGCCGAACCAGCGCCTCCCATGAGCCGTCATCGAAATTCTCCAGCAGGAAAATTTCCACCTTGCCTCCGGATTTTCTTTTCCTTCCATACAGGCGGGCCGGGAATACCCTGGAATTGTTCAATATCAGAAGATCGCCCGGACGAAGATATTCGGCGAAATCGGTAAATTTCCTATGCTCCGGTTTTTCATCACTTTTTGACAGAAATAAAAGCCTGGAGCTGTCCCTCGGTTCTGCCGGATAAAGCGCAATCATCCCCTCCGGAAGGTCGTAATCGTATAGGCTGATATCGAGTGTCATTTTTTTAAATGGCCGAGCGAGTAAAAAACGATCGAAAGAACGATGCTGATAAGAATCGATGTGGCGATGGGGAAATAAAATGTAACGTTTTTTCTTTTCACTACAATATCGCCCGGAAGCCTGCCAAGCAATGGAATCTTATCGGAGACAAGCAGAATAAAACCCAGAATAACGAATGCGGCTCCGGCTATTACCAGCAATTTGCCGAGATAATTCAGATTCACAGCAGATCCTTCTGCATGCCGCCTTTTTTCTTCAGGTTTAGATGAGTGAACGCTGCATCACCCACCACGCGGCCGTTTCTCGTTCGCTTGACGAAGCCGATCTTCAATAGATAAGGTTCCACCATCTCCTCCAGTGTTCCCGACTCCTCGTTCAATGCCGCCGCGATCGACTCGATACCCACAGGTCCGCCATTGTAGTAATCGACGATGGTGGTGATAAGCCGCCTGTCGAGATCGTCCAGCCCGGCGGAGTCGATTCCCTCCATTTCAAAAGACTTATTGACCGAAGGCAGGTCGATTTGTGCAATGCCATTCACCTGACAGTAGTCGCGAACTCTGCGAAGCAGCCGGTTGGCTACGCGAGGCGTGCCCCGGCTCCGGCCGGCGACCTCAACGGCCGCCTCATCCACTATTTTTATATCCAGAATGCCGGCGGTGCGTTTCACAATTTCGGCCAGTTCGGCTGGTGGATAGAAACCAAGATGGTGGACGATTCCGAATCTATCGCGAAGAGGCGAGGAAATCAACCCCGCCCTGGTAGTTGCGCCAACTAAAGTGAACTTCTTCAATGGAACGTTGATGACCCGTGCGAACGCCCCCTTGTCAACAACGAAATCGACTTTGAAATCCTCCATGGCCGGATAGATAAACTCCTCCACCGACGGCGCCAGCCTGTGGATCTCGTCTATGAGCAGAACATCGCCTTGCTCCAGATTGGTCAATATGCCCATAAGGTCGCCGGTCCGTTGCAGAGTCGGCCCCGATGATACGATCAACCTGGTTCCCATCTCCTCGGCCAGGATATGGGCCAGAGTAGTCTTGCCGAGGCCGGGAGGACCATATATCAGCATATGTTCGTGCGGCTCGGCGCGCTCGAGGGCCGCCTGCAGAGAAACGATTAGCTTCTCAACCAGCTTCTTTTGCCCGATATACTCCGCCAGACGCCTGGGTCGCAATCCGGCAATATACTTTTCTTCTTCCTCGGAGTATCGTCCCGGGGTCACGATTCTCTCTCTCATCTGACTATCCCGGAGCGGTCTGATTAAATATCTGCTGCAAGAGGTCCTCGGACGATTTAAAACGTTTGCCGGTGGACAGCGCGCGCTCAAGCATCGCCTGAGCTTCCGATTTCTTGTATTGAAGCTGGAGCAGGATCGCCATCACCTCTTCCGCATGGTCGGGTTTGGTTTCCGGCCTGGCCAGCGGTTTGCTTTCCTTTGCCAGTGCGAATCGAGCCGTTTTTCCTTTCAATTCGGCGATAATTTTCTCGGCCAGCCTGGGGCCGACACCGGGGAGCCTTTTCAAGGCCGAGACCTCCTCGGTCTCGATGGCCCTGGCAATCTCATTTATCGGTATCGTTAACGACTTTAGAGCTTTCTTGATCCCCAGCCCGGAGACAGAGGTGTATAGGCTGAAAAATTCTTTGTCGATGGCCTCCGCAAATCCCACCAGGCGAGGATATTGATTTCCCACCTGCCCCCCCTCGATATAATCGAGAGTGTAAAATTCTATCTCAGATCCTTTAGCACCATTTCTTTTCAGGGAGTCAACAAGCGCGGACGGAAGCATGATTTCATAGAATAAGCCACCCACATCAACCGACGCCGAAGAGTCTCCGACCTTATCGAGCATCCCTCGAATCTTCGCTATCATCTCGAAGCCTCGATATGGCACAGCGCGGTGGCGATGGCGTCCGCAACGTCCGGCGGCTTCGGAATTGAATTTAAGCGTAAGACGCTTCTGACCGATCTTTGCATCTGCAGCTTTGACGCCCTTCCACTTCCGGTAAGCGATTTCTTAATACGAGTGGCGGCATAACTCTCTACCGGTATCCGATGATTGGCGGCACATAAGAATATCATGCCTCTGGCATGGCCCATATTTACGGCCGTCTGGGGATGTTTATAATGCGAGTACAGCTTTTCGACAGCCACGGCGTTCGGCTTGAATTCAGAGATTATCTCTTCAAGGCCGTCATAGATGGTCTTGAGCCGCATTTCGAAAGTGTCTTCGCTCTTAGTCTTCAAAACACCGGCTTCCCTGACCTCGGGACCGTTGCCGTCCAGAGATACAATCGCATAACCTGTAACTCGCAATCCGGGATCTATACCGAGAACGGTCAGGGCCATCTAACCCTCTGAGAATTTTTCCATTACGGAATCATCAATATCGAAATTAGCGTAGACATGGACCACGTCGTCGTGGTCCTCGAGGGACTCATAGAGCCTCAGCATCTGTTCGGCCTGCTTGCCATCGAGTTTGATGGTGTTCTGCGGGATCATTGCCGGTTCTACCGATGCGATCTCGATATTGCGGTTTTCAAGCTCCGACCGCACTGATTCGAGATCGGAGAAATCAGTGTAAATTTCGTATAAATCATTGGACGATTGCACATCAATAGCGCCGGCGTCGAGAGCTTTCTCCATCAATTCGTCTTCGTCGATCCTGTTTTTATCAACCGTAATATATCCCTTACGATTAAACATCCACCCAACGCAGCCAACCTCCCCCAGAGAGCCATTATGTTTCGTGAGGATATGGCGAACCTCCGCCACTGTCCGTTTTTTATTATCTGTAAGGACTTCAACCAGAATGGCTACTCCACCCGGGCCGTACCCCTCATAAGAAAATTCCTCATAGCGGACACCCTCGAGCTCACCGGTCCCTTTTAGAATCGCCCTCTTAATGTTATCAGCCGGCATATTGCCCGCCCTGGCGGCGGCCACGGCGGTTCTAAGCTTGGGATTGGCCTCAAGATCACCGCCTCCTTCCCGGGCAGCCACCGTAATTTCACGGATCAACTTGGTGAAGATCCTACCCCGTTCTGCATCCGCCTTGCCTTTTTTCCTCTTTATAGTTGACCATTTGGAATGGCCGGACATAACTCCTCCTGTCACTTATTACAAAAATGCCTCAACCAATTATACTAACACAACAACTATGTTATTGCAATATGTTTCTAATCGATAGAATCATAGTCTATTGCAGAAACTGGGGCGCAAAAACATAATATAAAAAAGGGCCCCCGCTTCCACGGGGACCCTGAAAAAGACGGATTTGCAATTCTATTTTTCTTCTTCCTTCGCCTTCTTGGCGTCCTCGATCACCTTGGCGGCAATTTCACGGGGTACTTCCTCATAACAGGAGAATTCCCTGGTGTGGATACCCCTTCCCTGGGTTAAGGAACGCAGGGAGGTGGAGTATTTGTATAGCTCCGCCAGCGGCACCTGGGCCCTGATCTTCTGATTTTTGCCATCGGGGTCCATACCCATGATCTTGCCGCGACGAGCCGATATATCTCCCATCACATCGCCCATATGATCTTCCGGCACAAGTACCTCGATAATATAAATCGGCTCCAGAAGGTATGGTCCAGCCTTTAAGAAACCGTCCTTGAAAGCCATGGAGGCGGCGATCTTGAAAGCCATATCGGATGAATCGACATTGTGGAACGAACCATCGTAGACCGTAACTTTGATATCGACAACGCGGCTGCCGGAAAGACCTCCGGAAAGCCTCGCTTCCTGGATGCCTTTTTCGACCGACGGTATATATTTGGTGGGGATTACCCCACCCGCGATGGCATTGACAAACTCGAAATCCGCGCCTTTCGGCATAGGCTCGAGTTTGAGCCAGCAGTCTCCGTATTGCCCACGCCCTCCGGTCTGCTTTTTGTATTTGCCCTGAACTTCGACCTTACTCTTGATGGTCTCCCTGTACGGAACCCGGGGCTTTTCCAATTCGACCTCAACCCCGAATTTTCGTTTCAATCGATCGACGATGACCTCCAGATGCAGTTCTCCCTGGCCGGAAATTATGGTCTGTCTGATTTCGCCGTCGACAACTACCTTAATCGAGGGATCCTCCTCCTTCAAACGTGCTAGTCCGCTGGCAATTTTCTCCTCATCGCCTTTGGCCTTGGACCGGATAGACATCCTGATAACTGCTCCGGGCACCTCCGCCCGTTCGTACTGGATCGGGGTTTTCTTATCGCAGAGAGTATGACCGGTATGCGTCGATTTCAATTTCACCAGGGCGCCGATATCACCCGCGGTTAGCGTTCCAATTTCTTTCCGCTCCTTACCGTTCATCAGGAAAATCTGGCCGATCCGCTCGCCCGAACTGCTGATGACATTATGTAAGTCGTCTCCGCTAGATACCTTGCCGGAAAACACTTTAAAGAAGGAAAGCTCACCCACGTGCGGTTCCGATATGGTTTTGAAAATGTACAACGAGGTCGGAGCGTCATGGGCAATTTTTCTCCGGACTATATCCTCCGTTCCCGGCTTAAAGCCGATCTTCTCGCCGGCATAATCAGGAGAGGGCAGATAGTCAGCAGCGAAATCCAGAAACAGGGATATGCCCGAGATCTCGGTAGCCGCCCCGGCGAATATGGGGAAGATTTTAGCTTCGGCAATTCCTTTTGCCAGCCCTTGTTTGAGTTCGTCACCGGTCAATTCACCGGCATCGAAAAACTTCTCCAGAAGAGCATCGTCCGCCTCGGCAGCAGCCTCCACCAGTTTCTCGCGGTAAGATTCAGCCTCCGATTTATGATCTTCCGGTATGGGAGCCTCTGTGGCTTTTCCGGATTTATCAAACGTAAACGCTTTTTGGCCTATGATATCGATTACACCTTTGTATGAAGTCCCTCCACCCCAGGACATGATTACCGGCACTGCTCGATCTCCATAATTCGATTGAATCTGCCCTACCGTTTTGCCAAAATCGGCATGCTCTTTATCCATCCTGTTTACGAAAAAACCGCAGGGAAGGGAGCCCTTCGAGGCTGCGCGCCAGGCTATATCGGTTCCAACCTCGGGGCCTGCCACGCCGTTGACCACAATCAGTGCAAAATCCGAGGCGCTCAGACCGGAATACAACTCCCCGCAGAAATCAGCGTAACCGGGTATATCGATTAAGTTTATCTTGCAGCCTTTCCAATCCAGATTCGAGAGAGCCAGCCCGATGGAGATCTTTCTGGAGATCTCATCCTCCGTATAATCCGAAATCGTAGAGCCGTCGTCTATAGTGCCCATGCGAGTCGTTACTTTGGCGCAAAAGAGCATGGCCTCGTTGAGGGAGGTTTTCCCGATGCTCCCATGTCCCGTCAGTCCGATATTCCTCAATTTATCTATCGAATATTCCTTCATCATGCCTCCGTCATATTATTCAGACAAGCGCACAAAATAAAGGGCGGAGTGCCTGATGTCAATATCAAATCGGATGTCCTAATATAACGTTCAGATCCCGGGGGAATCAAGCTGCAGCCACACCGGAATAATTCGTGGCGGCTTATCCGGCATATTCATCCCGGCGGCCAGGTAAACCATCGCCCGCCCAATACATGAACATGAAGATGATCGACAGACTGGCCGGCATGCCGACGGCAGTTGACCACCGTTCGAAATCCATCTTTCCCCAGACCCTTGCTTTCCGCTATCCGGGCCGCCGTATATAAGAGCTTCCCGAGTATGCTCTCGTCGCCGTCGAGCACCGTTTCTATATGTTTTTTGGGAATTACCAGAAAATGCACCGGCGCCTGAGGACTGATATCCTCAAATGCCATACAATTCTCGTCCTCGTGCAGAACTCGGGCGCTGAGTTCGCCGCCGGCGATTTTGCAGAAAATACAATCGCTCATAGATCCCCGAGATGGTTGAGAACCAGAGTGGGGAATAAGACGCCGGCCGTCTCCGCGCGCAAACGGCGAGGCCCAAGCCTTACCGGCGAGAATCCAGCATCGATCACCGAAGATACCTCATCATCCGTAAAACCGCTTTCCGGTCCAACCAATAGCAACAATCTTTTAAGATCGTGAGATTTTCTAACCGCCTGTTCCATGGTTTTGGAAGATCTGTTCGAAATCGCTATAAGCGAGAGATCGAAATCGCCTTTAATACCCAGGGTTTCGGCGAATGTTTTGAATTGCATAACCGACGGTATTACCGATCTTTTCGATTGCTTGGCGGCGGCCCTGACGATTTTTTTGAGGCGCGAGATTCTCCTCACAGACGATGAATCCCCCTTCATCTTTAAGTAGCTCTTTTCAGAATAATAGAATATGAACGATGCCACCCCGATTTCGGTGCCTTTCTCGACTATGAAATCCATCCTGGACGGGCGGCAGATCCCCATGGCCAGAGTGATATTGTGAAACGGTTCGTTTTCCAGGCGAGTCACGTTCGAGATCAAACCCTTGACAGTGGAGCCGGAAACGGATTCGATAACAACTCGATATTTCAACCCGCTGCCGTCGATTGCATAAAACGAATCCCCGATCTTGGCACGCAATACCTTTTTCAAATGGTGGGCCTCGGTGCCGGCTAATACCAGCCGCTCATCGTTCACCCGGGCGGGATCGATTATGAAGTTCGTAGCTGTAATTTCGATTTCGGCACCTCTCAGTTGAGAGTATTCGAGCAGGAAATCTATTCCAGTCGGTTTTGAATCTTATGAAAATTCATACTATCAGTCAACGTAAACTTTATTTAAATCGGTTGTATCGACCTCAAACGCCGAGCGTAGCGCGCAGTTTCTCAAAGAACGATCTGTCCGCCGGAGGGGGTTTCTCGCCTCGCGAGTCGGCCAGCTTTATGAAGAGAGCTTTTTCCTCATCCGAGAGTTTGGTCGGCGTCCAGATTACGACCCTGATCAGCTGGTGGCCCCTCCCGTAACCGTTCAGGTGCGGAATACCCTTGTTGCGAAGCATGAATATCTTCCCGGATTGTGTACCCGCCGGGATTTTCAAATTTGCCTTGCTGCCCAGCGCCGGAACCTCGATCTCCGCCCCCAGGGTGGCCTGTGAAAACGATAACGGCGTCTCACAGATGATATCGTCTCCTCTCCTGGTGAAATGCTCGTGCTCTACCTCATCGATTATCACCAATACGTCACCGGGCGGGCCGCCACGCGGTCCATAATTTCCAGAACCGCTGACAGATATATAGTTCCCAGCCGACACTCCAGCCGGGATCTTGACCTTAATGGAAGTTCGTCCGTCTACAAGGCCGTTGCCGGCACAGCGGCTGCACACTTTTTCAATGATCCGACCCTCTCCGGCGCAATGCTGGCAGGTCTGGATATTTACAAATTGCCCGAAAAGCGATCTTGACACTTTCCTGATCTGCCCGTTTCCGCCGCATGTGGGGCATGTCTTTCTCGATGATCCGGCCTCGGCGCCTGTACCAGAACAACTCTCACAAGCGACCAGACGCTTGATTTTTAAAGTTTTCTCAACACCTGCGGCGATCTCCTCCAGCGTCATACTCAGCTTGACCTGCAAATCCTGGCCTCGCTGAGGGCGGGCATCCCCGCCGGAGCGAGAACCGCCAAAGCCAAATACATCATCGAAACCGAAGCCCCCGAAATCTCTCATGAAGGCTCGCAGGGCATCGCCGAGATCGAAGCCCTCGAAGCCCCCGAAGCCTCCTGCCCCCGCTCCTCTCAGCCCGGCATGACCATACTGATCATATAGCTGACGTTTCTGAACGTCTTTCAGGACTTCATAAGCCTCGGTGGCTTCCTTAAATGACTCCTCCGCTGACTTATTGCCGGGATTTTTGTCGGGATGATATTTTACGGCCAGCTTGCGATACGCTTTTTTAATTTCGTCCTCGCCGGCGTCCCGCCGTAAGCCCAGGATTGTGTAGTAGTCTCTTTTTGCCATTTTTCAGTAATTTGAAAAAATTATCTATTCCCGAAAACCTTTTAATATATCCTTGACCATCAGTCAAGTCAACATACGCTCTACGAAAAGTTTCGCCAACAGCCGAAACCGCCAACTCCAGATCCTTAAAACTATAATCCCTTGATAAAAAGTAGGTTCTACAAATTAATCCGAAATTATGGGGAGGCTCCCGGAAAGGGGGTGGTAAGTCACCATACTTTCAGGGTACCGCTAAGAGTCTATTCTTAGAGATGCAATTATCCTGGTGGTCATTTTTACGAACGAAAGGTAGGTCAAAACCACAAGGGTCTCGACCTACCCGGATAATCCTGAGCGGCGAGTGTCCTCAATCTCTCAGGAATCTACCTTCTCTTAAGGTTAATCACGTCGGATATTGCTCCCAGCCGATCCATATCGACATTCCTGATTCTACCCATCCTATTCTTGAGGTCCCTTACGACCCGGCTCGAGAACTTTCTCCACTTCGCCTCGGACATCAAATAGATTCTACCTCCATAGTGCAAATGAGGTACGGGTATTCCCGGAAAATGTCGCGGCCATCTGATCGGTCTTTTGTCTACAAGAACGCTCAATTTGACGGACTTAAGTCTTTCAGTACGGATGAACGTTCTTGTAATGGCGGTAAATTCTCTCCACATCAATCGCTTACCGCCAGCAGTCCCATCGAACAAGTACCGTCCGTCTATAACTACTACGCCCATTTGTTCGTTCTCCTTCATTTTCTGAATGTTGATATCATATTCGAATCCCCAAGCTATGGTCTGTAATACCTATCACCCCCTCTCTTGCTATTTAAATAGCGTTTTTACGTGCGGTCTTCCTGCAAGATGTTCTACGAAATGGTTTCCCGGTTCTTTTTCAAGTTTTTGAAATACATCGTAGGCAGTCTTTACGGCCGCTCTTTCCGAGGCGCAGAGAAATGTACCTACCCGATTATAATAGCCCGATGAAAAGTAATTAGAGCAACCACACCAGTTCATACAATAGTCCTTAATGCCGCATTCGAGACATTCAACGTTAAATTCGCCGCCCGACTTGGAATGGCACTTACTGAGGTTTACGTCTGTGCCCACAGCTATATTTCCTAAGCAATGTGGGGAGCCATTATCGTCGCCGATAAGCCTCTCACACCCATAAATATTGCCCGTGGGAGCGAAAGCTAATTCACCGGTACCCATTCGGCAACGTTCGGATGCCTGATATCCTCCACGAAGAAAGACCGTAATTTTATTATCAATTATATTGATAAAATAAGGGTCGCCCTGCAGATGACTGGCGATATATTTTTCCGCGATACAAGCATATTCCCGTTCCAGAATTTCGATATCCTCTGCCGACCAAACGGCAGAGAAATCCGGACTTAAAAATAGCCTTCTAAGACCAAGTGAACGAAAGTAGTCCACCGTTCTCGCCAACAAGGAAAGCGTATCCGGCGTATAAACGGCATTGACCATAACCGTGGGGAATATATTCACGGCCTTCCTGATTGTATCTTCTACTATAGCCGATGTTTTTCCACCGTTGCGGAAACGTCTGAAACGATCCTGCGCCGAAGGAGGACCATCGCAACTTATACAAAAATCTATACCCTCGGCATCTATAAACTCTGCTATCTCTTCGCTGAATACGGTTCCGTTTGTAACTACAGAGAGAACCACTCGTTCGGCATCATAGTGACGATGAGATTTTATCATAGATGTGATTGAGCGGATCAATTCGAATTCCAGCAAAGGCTCTCCCCCGAAAAACCCGATGTCCAGCATTTCCTGAGGGGGAGTTCTTGTGAAAATAAAATCGATAATCTTCTCGGCGACATCAAGAGACATCGAAATGTTTTTTTTGCCTATATAGCAATAACCGCATTTAAGGTTACATTTTTGAGTTATACAAAAGATGTATTTCACCGCTGAGCCTCCGATTATTCGCTTGTGTGATTATTTTTGCCTTTACATTTTTGGATTGCTTCCTCCTTGCCATCAGGTCGATCATGAAACCGACTCTTAGCGGAAATAAAACGCGCAGTAAGATTCTAAATTGCTATTCCAGGAGAGTGATTTAACCCGGTGTTTCAGGCCGATCTGGAATGCAAAACCTCCTTACGCATAACAGTAAGGTACTATGACCGGGAATTGATGAATCTCTATAATGCTATACTCAACCCAGATCTATTAATAGTTTATGGCGTTATGATTGTCAAGCGTTTTTAGTAAAATAGTTTCCCCGAAGTTCCAAAACCGCTAATCCCGGATTCTCAAAACTATATTCCCTTGAAAAAAATAAGTTCTATGAAATTAATCCAGGATTATGGGGAAACTTTTGACACTCTTCGCAAATTAATCGAAGTGTTTTCGCGAGCTTTAAAAAGATGAACTATAAGCCCAACGGAGACTTCGAGCTCAAAGGATGTTTTATGTTACTTCTTTTCTTCCTTATCGTCGTCCACCACCTCGAAATCGGCGTCCACGGCGCCCTCGTCGCCTTTGCCTTCGTCCTTTTTCGGTGGTTCCTCGGATGCCTGAGCTTGCGGCCCGCCGGCCCCGGCCTGCTGTTTATACATCTGCTCGGCCATCTTATGCGATGCCTGCATCATCTCGTCGACTGCCTTGTTGATTTCCTCCGGATCGGACGAATTCTTCACCGTTGTGGCCTTATCAATGGCTTCCTTTATTTTTGCCTTCTCATCATCGGAGAGCTTATCACCAAATTCCTTCAGACTTTTCTCGACTTGATAGATGGCGGAATCGGCTTTGTTGCGGGCCTCGGTGAGTTCCCTGGTCTTTTTGTCTTCGGCAGCATTCGCCTCGGCGTCTTTGACCATTTTGTCTACCTCTGCCTCGGAGAGACCGGATGACGATTCAATCTTGATCGATTGCTCCTTACCGGTCCCGAGATCTTTGGCCGAGACATGGAAAATGCCGTTGGCATCGATATCGAAAGTCACCTCGATCTGCGGCATTCCACGAGGCGCCGGCGGAAGTCCGATCAGGTCGAACCGCCCCAGCGTCCTGTTATAAACCGCCATCTCCCGCTCCCCCTGCAGGACATGGATAGAAACCGCTGTCTGGTTATCTGCCGCGGTCGAGAATATCTGAGATTTCTTTGACGGAATGGTGGTATTTCGCTCGATGAGCTTGGTGAATACCGCCCCCAGAGTCTCGATCCCGAGCGAAAGAGGGGTTACATCGAGTAAGAGAACATCCTTCACATCACCGGAGAGAACACCGGCCTGGATTGCAGCTCCGATTGCGACTACCTCATCGGGATTGACACCCTTATGCGGCTCGCGGCCAAATAGTTCCTTTACAACCTCCTGAACTTTCGGCATGCGGGTCATTCCACCGACAAGTATGACCTCGTCGATGTCCGATTGAGAAACTTTGGCATCGGCCAGCGCCTTCTTGCAGGGCTCCACAACCCGTCCGACAAGATCATCCACGAGCTGCTCAAGCTTTGCCCTGGTCAACGTTAAATCGAGATGTTTGGGGCCGGATTGATCTGCAGTTATGAATGGCAGATTCAACGAGGTCTGCGTGGTAGTGGAGAGTTCGCATTTGGCCTTCTCGGCAGCCTCTTTCAGCCTTTGCAGGGCCATGCGGTCCTGTCTTAGGTCTATCCCCTGACTCTTCTTGAACTCGTCTGCCATCCAGTCGATTATTCTCTGGTCAAAATCATCTCCGCCCAGATGTGTATCGCCATTCGTGGAACGCACCTCGAACACGCCATCCCCCAACTCGAGTATGGAAACATCGAAGGTCCCGCCACCCAGATCGAAAACCGCTATCTTCTGATCTTTCTTTTTTTCGAGACCGTATGCCAGCGATGCCGCCGTCGGCTCGTTGATTATACGCAAGACCTCCAGGCCCGCAATCCTGCCGGCGTCCTTGGTCGCCTGACGCTGGGAATCGTTGAAATAGGCCGGCACGGTAATCACCGCCTGTTTGACCTCGCCGCCAAGATAGTCCTCGGCCGTCTTTTTGAGATACTGCAGGATCATAGCTGAGATCTCCGGCGGTGCAAATTCCTTACCCTCGGCAGCTACACGGCAATCATCGTTGGGCGCCCCGACGACCTTGTAAGGGACCAGTTTCTCCTCCTGAGAAACTTCCGAGTGACGTCGGCCCATAAACCGTTTAATGGAGAATATGGTGTTTTCAGGGTTGGTTATCGCCTGACGTTTAGCCACCTGTCCCACCAGCCTCTGGCCGTCTTTAGCAAACGCCACTATAGACGGCGACGTGCGGCCTCCCTCCGGATTGGGGATCACGACCGGATCGCCGGCCTCCATAACAGCCACGCAGGAGTTAGTCGTTCCCAGATCAATGCCTATTACCTTGCTCATTTTATTATCATCCTCCCTTAATTATCATAACATGAATATTATCAGCAAAAATGTCCAGCAATAAAACAGCTTCTATCTGATCATCCGGCAGATTGTCACAGACCATAAATCTCGTATAGCTACTTTTTCTTCCTTCGCGCTCCGGTAACTCTCATATGAATGTTGGCCAGTATACACCCATTGATTAAATTGCTGACCAGCCCTGCCAGGGCCAGGCTCCTGGCAACGGTGCCCGGCATCATGGTCGTATAGCCGGTATGGACGGCATAGGGCAGATCCGCCGCCAGAAAAAGAAATCCTCCTATCAACAGGCCGCGGACTATCCATCTCGATGGCAGATGCGGCAGAATAATCGTATACACCAGGGTCAAAGCGAAAATAGCGATAAACATCACAATTAGAAAAATCAGGGGGAAATAATCGGGCTGGTAAAACGCAAAATAACCTCGCATGCCCGCATAAGCGTCAGCGTTAAAGCTCTTCTGAATAAGCACAAAAAGCCTGTTGATGACCGTTACCGGTATGGAAACCAGGACCGTCGTCCACCAAACGGCCTTCCAGTCAATTGCTATTGCTTTTACCATTTCTTTTCCCTGCTTAACGAATTTTAGAAACAAGCCCTCCGAAATAAAAGAACGCGGTCAATTGGGAAAATCAAGATGTTGTTCGGCCGCCCTTTTTACGCGACTCAGATGCTTTTTGGCTACGAAAAAATCACCGATTTCGATAATGACCTGCGAATAAAACCAGCCCCAGAAACCATCATAGTCAGCGCGCATCACTACATTGATCCTGGTCCTGTTGTCCCCGGCCTCCTTGAAATAATAGCCGCCATACATGCAGTTTATTCCGAGCTTCGGAAATTTGGGATCCGACCCGATGTCGAAGGTGATGCTCTTGCCGGGCTCCACGTTCACTACCCTGCCGATCAGGAAATCATTGCCGACGCTCAACTCCGGAAGGTTATCCATGAGCCTTTCCAATTCTCTCTTCCCACCGAAATCAAGAAAACTCCATCCATACGATTCAGCTTCCGGCAGTTGCCGGACCCAGCGGAAAATATATTCCGGGGGAGCATTCACCTCCATTGTCCTGACCGTTCTTACGTCGGCGTCAGGGCAATACATGTCGGCCTCATATTCAGTATCGATCTCCTCCTGAGTAGAGCCCCAGTTGTTCCATGAGGGAGCCAAAATTATTTTGAAATAACCTATCGCAACAATAATCAGAATTGCAAAAAAGAAAATGATCTTGATCGCCTTGAAATCGGGATTGAACAGATAAACCACCCGATAAACCATGTGTCCCAGCCAGATCATAACCAGAAGAGCACCCAGGATAGCCCAGAACATCAGATACACGATCTTCCCTGTAAATAAGAGTATCGCAGCAATTACAGCCCAAATGAGAATGCTGAATACGTACCTAATCAGCGTTATCAAATATCCTCCAATATCGCCGGCCCCCCGCACTTACAAGAACCGCAAATGTGGATTCAATCATAATAAATCGTCATTGAAATTTCAAGGTAAAGATAATGCCGGTTTGCAGAATGGCCGGATCGGTCAGATGATCACCAAACCGGGATAAGGATCTCCTGCCCTTCCTGCAGCGCTCCCCAATCCCGGCATCCGGATAATCCGAGCGCAATCGTCTGGCCTTTTGTGCCGGCCCTGACGACTAAAGGTAGCGCCCGGGTTGAGATTTAGAAAAAACTTTCCGCCTCGATATTTAAGACTACAGCAGGGTAGAAGACCCCGGGGTCTACAACTTCTCGATGGCGCTGAAGATCTCGTCATGTTCGGGAAATCTTCCCGTCTCCTTCTTGGAGAAGATCTTCTTACCGTCTACGACAACCTCGAAGACTCCCCCGTCTGATTTTATCAATTCGGGCTTGACGCCGAATTTATTCTCAATTGCATCCGCCAGACTGACGGCATTGGGATCGTAATTTCAGACTACGCAGTACTCAATGGACACGTCCAACTTATCATACCTCCTTATTCTCTTATCCTGCAACACATTCATGAGAACCGAACGCCCGGTGGACGGGTTCCCCGCTCAATATGTGATTCAACTCTCCACTAAATGCAATATTGCCAGTGACGTTCATTTATCTTTCGAAGATGCCACGACCACTCTTGCGTGCCTTATGACTTTATCATTTATCAGGTATCCCGGCGAGACGACACTTATAACGGTGCCCTCTTCCTCTTCCGACGGCGATTGCATGACAGCATCATGATAGACGGGATCGAACCGCTCACCGAGCGCTTCCATAGACCTGACACCTTTTTTCTTTAATGTAGTTAACAGCTTTTCGTATATCAGCTTCATCCCCGGCAGGAAATTCTCATCCTCCCCTGTCTGCTTATCATTATCCACGCTCGTCGATTCCAGCGCCCGCTGAAAATCGTCCAGAATCCCCAGCAGTTCCAGAATTAATTCCTCGTTTGCATTCTTGATGATTTCTGCATATTGCCTGGCAGATCTTTTCCTGAAATTATCAAACTCGGCCGCCAGGCGGATATACCTTTCCTCGTCTTCCTCCGCCGCCGGTGATTTCAGCAATCCTGTTTTATACGCGGCCAGTTCGGCCGCCGGGTGTATCTTTTTCGACATTGCTACAACTCCACAACCCAGCAAAGTTAGTTATTTATTAGAGGTAATAAATGATGTCAAGCATCTATTCGGATAAAATCTCGGAAAGTCTCTTAGCCGTATAATCAACTACCCCCATCAATTTGGAATATGGCATCCTGGTAGGGCCAATAACACCCAGGATACCTCTGAACTTTCCGGCAGAATAAGTCGATGATAAAAGCGATAGCCGTTCGATATTTCTCGAATCATGGGCTTTCTTGCCGCCTTCCACGCCGATAGTAACGGTTATCCCCTCCATTATTCCCGCTCGCGACACCAGCTCAAACACGGTTTGTCTTTCTTCTATCAGATCGAAAAGCTCGCGGGCCTTGGTGGGATCTTTGAATTCGGGCTGATTCAAGATATATCGGGCATCCCCCAGATGAACCTCGGCCCCCTCCGAGAATTTCAAAAGTGTCTCTGCCGATTCTATAAACATTTTTATTAGACGAGGGTCCCCCATAGTTGGCTCGGCCAGCCGTCCTTCTATGGTCATCCTCATCTCACCGATTGTCAGGCCGCAGAGTCTCTCGTTCAATACAGTTGCCGTATCTGAAAGGGCAACATCGCTAAGATCCGTCTCCACTTCCAGCAGCACAGTTTTCGCCAGACCCGATTTCATTGCCAGCACAACCAATACTCGCCGTTCTGCAACCGGAATCAATTCCAGCCGTGTTATGATACCGGATTCGAATTTCGGTGAGATGGTAACCCCGAGTTGGCTCGAAACGCTTCCCAGCACTCGCGATGTTTGTTCCAGCACCTGGTCTATTCCCGAATACTCCTTTTTAATATTATTGCGGATTTTCTCCCGATCAACTAACGAGAGTTTCTCGGGCTGAAGGAGATAATCGACATACAAGCGATATCCCTGGGCAGTGGGTACTCTCCCCGCAGATGTATGGGGCTGATTCACAAGCCCCATCTCTTCCAAATCCTTAATGGTGTTTCTGATTGTTGCAGGCGACAGACCCAGGTCGTACGTTTTCGCCAGAACCCTGGATGCCACCGGTTCGGCCTGGGTTATATAGTGGTCTATCAGGACCTTTAGAATCTGGCTTTCTCTGTCCGAAAGATTCTCAAACGACATTCGCTACAATTACCTCCCGCCCTAATATATCCAATGTTAATACCTAGTCAAGCAGATTAAGGTCTCCAGATGCAAATGTATTTCGGTGTAATACGTTATATTCCATTAACTTACAGTTTTCCCGATCTAAGGATGGAGATCACGAGACCAGCTCCCAGTATACCGGCAAATAAAAATCCCACAAGGCCCAACAGCGGCAGGCCATAGATCTTTATACCTACATCCAGCGTCAAGATCAGCGATGAACCCACGATAATGGCCGCTATAACTAATGCGAAGGCCAATCGATTTGTCGATCTATCCAGCTCAATTGTCAGTCTGTCGAGGCCCCGAATCTCAAGTCCGAGCCGTGCCTTACCCTTGTTCAGCTTGCTGGCAAATTGACGTGCCTCGGCAGGGAATCTGCTTGCAAAATCGCGCAGTTCTGTCAGACCCATTTTCAATTCCTTGAGAATCTGCGGAAGGCCGATTCTTTTAAGCGCCAGCTTTTGTACGTATGGAGAGGCGCTCTTGATAAGATCGTATCCGGGATCGAGCTGACGGGCAACCTCCTCATAGGTTACCAACGCTTTGCCAAAAACCATAAATTCTGATTTTACCTGCAGATCATGCCGATGAACGATTTCGAAGAACTCGTCGAACAATGTGGCCATATCGATCCGCGCCAGAGGAATCTTATGATAACGGACCAAAAGCTCGCTGATATCCGTCTCCAGCGCCTGCTGATTTACATATTCCGGCAGAATACCAGCCCGGGAAAAGGTATAGACTAATGATTGGGCATCGCCGGCAACTACTGATGTCAGTATTTCGCTGAGTTCGCTTAATTGCGAATCCGAGAGTACGCCTACCATGCCATAATCCACGGGAGCTATGCGACCGTCGGGAGTTATGAAAAGATTGCCCGGATGAGGATCGGCATGGAAGAATCCGTGTTCGAAAACCATCAGGAAGACCATATCCCCGCCCCTGCGGCAAATCTCCTGCGGGTCGATACCCGATTCTTTCAGTTTCTCGATATCCGTGATCTTGATGCCGTCTATCCGTTCCATTGTGATCATCCGTCTGGTAGTGTAATCCCAGAAAACCTCCGGCACGAAAATCCCCTCGTCCTTCTGGAAATTGCGGGAGAATATCTCTATATTACGGGCTTCATACAGGAAATTGATTTCCTTGCGAGTTGATCGAGCCAGTTCATCGACAAGGCCAACAGGCTCGTATTGCCTGCTCTCCGGGACATGTTTTTCCAGGAGTTGAGCCATATCCCGAAGGATAACCATATCGGCATCGATGATCTTTCTAATGCCGGGCCGCTGTATCTTGACCACGACCTTTGTACCGTCATGCAACTCAGCGTTATGAACCTGGGAAAGCGAGGCGGAAGCAACCGGGATCTTATCGAAAAATGCAAAGGCCTTTTTAATCTCGCAACCGAGATTCTCTTCGATGGCTGCTCTGGCAACCTCCCAATCCAGCGACGATACCTGATCATGAAGCTTGCTCAACTCCACCACCAGCTCATAAGGGATCAGAAACGGTCTCATGGACAATACCTGCCCCAGCTTGACAAAAGTAGGCCCGAGTTCTTCAAGCGCCATCCTGATCCGGGCGGAGAAGGAAATCTCCTCCGATGGCTTTCTCCTGAATATTCGTTTTCCGAATTTTAATGCTCTTCCCAGATTAAGGCGGTCTATAATTTCACCGAAACCGTATTTCATGAAAACCCGGGCTATCGTTCGGTAGCGCCTGATATTCCTTATAGTCAGATCCGGTCTGGGGATTGTCATCCGGCAAAAGCTCCGCTCAGAATGATTTTAAGATCAGCAGCCTTATCATGAGCAATTCTAACGGTTTCAGACACAGCGGTCAACTGTTTTTGGCTTTTCCGGGAGGCGTCTCAAACAATAATCTTATTTACCACTGAAACTTCATCAAGAAAACCTATAACTCCCAACCTCACCGGATCATCAGGCATCAAGGGCCACTAAAACAGTATCTTCAGATAAGAATGCAAACAGGCTGCCGATTTATGATCTCATTCGCCAGGTCAGGCAAACTGTGAACCACAGAAAATTATATGCGGTGTTCACACATAATATTACTGGAGACGGTGAGTAAAGCTCGGTCAAACGATATCTTATAGGACATGGGGCGGCTGCTCTGTCCAGTTGATACTAATTGACCTTTTTCTCAAGATCCGCGACTTTCGCTGAGAGCTTTTCGATTTTTTCTGCCAGAGTTGACATCTGATCGTCGAATCTGGCTGAGAATTTCTGAGTAAATCTACCGGCGATCTCCTCTACTCTTTCCTTCAACTTCCCGGCACTGTCTTTCGATTTTTCGACGAAATTCTTTATCGCCTCGGATCTTTCATCACTGGTCATTTCTCCTCTCTTGACCATCTCGTCGAACATCTCCTCCACCTTCTCGCGAGTCATTTTGACGGCGCCGATTGAAGCAAGGGTGAGTTTTTTCAATACATCCATGGCTCCGACTCCTCCTTTTTTGATAATTGCGTAGACGATCTTCATTCCCGATTTCTTGAAGTCCCCGGCGGTCTCGCCAACTATGCTGGAGAGCACTGCTATGGTGATATCCCGGCCGGAGGCATTGTCGATGATTTTTAAGTCTATATCCCGCAGGACGTAATCTCTGATATCCATCATGGTGATGGCTTTTTTTAGCTCTGTATCGTAGAGCCGTCGATTGCGGTACCTTTTGATGAGCCTCATATATATATTATAGTGCACTGCACCATAAAAGTTTCAAAATTTTTATGCCCCTACCAGCCTCCGGTAGCTCCTCCACCGCCACCTCCGCCGCCACCGAAGCCTCCAAAACCACCGCCGAATCCCCCGCCACCGAAGCCTCCGCCGGAACGACGAGGTCCGCCCATGACGCCGAGCAACAATAGCCAGAATAATCCGGAACGGCGACCACGTCTGGAGAAGGCCATAATAATGATCATGGCTATGAAAATCAGCGATCCGATGCCCCTCTTTCCTCTTGCCGTTCTTCTGGGGGGAGCCGCCGTCATATCCGCCCCGAGGATACTTCCGATTCTGATCGTAGCAGCCAATATTCCCCCGCCATAGTCGCCCTGCTGGAACCTCGGCACTATCTCCTCCCGGCCTATCTGCCCTAATAAACCATCGGGAAGGTCGCCTTCCAGCCCGTAGCCGGTCTCGAATCGGTAAGCCTTTAAGCCGGTGGCCTCGTCCATAACAATCAGCAACACCAGACCCTCGTCCTGGCCCTTTTGCCCAACTCCCCAGCCGGTGAGATAGGCCAACGCCATTTCCTCGATACCACCGTATTCGTCGAGCGAATTCCGGGTAATTACGGCAAACTCCACGCCCGTGCTGGTTTTGATCGATGCCAGGACCCCGGTTAGCCGGTTGATGCTACTCCCCTCCAGAAGGCCCGCATAATCGGAGACCCATCCCAATGGCCGGGGGATGCCGGCCAGAGAAATCGAGGATAAAATTATTAGTATGATAACAGCGGCTGTTAGACTTTTCATTCATGCATTATATTAAATCGTTCACGAGAGGGTCAAACAAAAAAACCGCGGATTCTCCGCGGAGCCTCAGATTCTATAAATCAGATTACTTCGTCACTGACATCAGAACCATCTTCACCATTTCCAGCAACCGTTCGCACGAAAACGGTTTCTTTATAAAAAGATCTCCCCCGGATTCGAAGCTGCGTCCGTCGTCGTCGCCGGCATCCTTGCCAGTAAGAAACAGAACCGGTATCCCCGCCAGATCCGCATTACTCTTAATAGCGGAGCATACTTCGTAGCCGTCCATAAACGGCATCATGATGTCAAGCAGGATAAGATCGGGCTTGAACGCCTTGACGCTCTCGACTGCATCAACGGGAGAATTTTCGACCTTGACCTGATATCCGACGTTGGTCAGGAATGCCTTGACAATATCCGTAATTTCGGGCTCGTCGTCCACTACCAGTATTTTATGATTCTTCATTGCCAATTTTCCCCGTCCCATAAAATTCGGCTCGGCGATCTTTCCATAAGTCATTCTTCAAATTAATGACCTTATTATCACTTGCCCTGGTATCTATATCGGCAATCCCATATTCTTCTTTATCTTTTGATGCCCTGTAGAGAATTTCACCTTCGGGCGATAGTATCTGACTTTCTCCCGTAAATCCGAAATCGAAATCGCCCCGGGCCTCACGACCTATCCTGTTGGCCGTAATCGCAAAGATGCGATTTTCCAGACAACGGGTGATCATGGCGTTCTGGCAATACGACATCACAAGATTGGCGGGATGACATATCAGATGAGCCCCCCGAAGCGCCAGCGCCCTGGCGACCTCGGGATATATCCAGTCGTAACAGATCATCATACCGATCCTGCAACCACGGAATTCAAAAACATTCAACGTCTTATCGCCGTCGTCGAACCACTCTTTCTCATAGTAATATAGATGGAGCTTGCGATAGACCTCGATCTCGCCCTCGGGAGAGACGAATGCGCAGGAATTATACAGGCATCCACTATGAGTTTCGGGGAAACCGTATATGATACCACAATCAAGCCTGGTAGAGAGTTCTCTCATACGTTTCATGGTGAAACCATCGGGGACATTTTCAGCAACGGAGGCGGTCTCATTCCTGGACGTGAACGTATACCCCGAGAATGACAGTTCAGGCAAAACGATCAGGTCAGCATCGACCGATGCCATCATGGACCCGGCCCTCTCGATATTATCGGAGATCCGGCCAAAATGCGGGTTGAATTGTACGACTGCTACTCGCATGCGCTCGACCTTAAAAGAATATCCACTCTCGGTCAAGCTGAAAGTTGTTGAAATCCTGGTGTAAAACGGTAATGTTGGGGGATGGACAGAGTTAACTTAAAGGAGATGAACAGATCTGAACTGGAGAGTTTTGTATTTTCTCTGGGCCTCGAGCCCTTTCGGGGAAGACAGATATTTAGATGGATCTTTCGGGAAGGCGTTACGGGATTCGACTCAATGACAGATCTCTCCAGGAAACTCAGGATGGAATTCAATGAAAAAACTTTCATAAGCAGGCTATCCGTTGAGAGGATGCTGGAATCCACTGATGGCTCCACCAGGTTTATCTTCAGACTCGATGATGGTTTTTTCATTGAATCAGTGCTCATACCCGAAAAAGGGCGTTTGACCTTATGCGTTTCAAGCCAGGCGGGATGCGCTCTTCGTTGTAAGTTTTGCGCTACGGGCCGGATGGGATTCGAGCGCAATCTAACCGCCAGCGAAATAGTAGATCAATTGCTGCAGGTTCAGAAATACTCCGATAACAGAATCACAAATGTGGTCTTCATGGGCATGGGGGAACCGACATTGAATTTGAATAACGTGCTCAAGGCTTGCGAGATCATGTCCGACGACTATGGCCCTTCCCTATCACGAAAAAAAATCACCATCTCTACGGTGGGCGTTGTGCATGCTCTAAAAAGATTCGTATCGCGGGCCGGCAAGTTGGGACTTGCCGTATCACTCCATTCGGCGGATGAACAGGTTCGCAAAAAGATCATGCCGGTGGCGCAAGAAAACAGCCTGCAGGATATCCTGGCCGAGGCGAAACGGTATACCGAGCTTTCTGGAAGGCGGGTCAGTTTCGAATACCTTTTACTGGGAAACGTTACTGATTCTATAGAGGATGCCGCCAGACTGGTGAAGCTGATACACGGCATACCATGCAAGATAAATCTCATACGATACAATCCTACAATGGGACTGCCCTTCAAAAGGCCTCAAGAGAGAGATGTCCAGGGATTTAAAGAATACCTGTATCCCAGAACCTATGCCGTAACCGTAAGGGAGAGCCGGGGACTGGATATCGGCGGGGCTTGCGGTCAGCTTGCCGGGGAGCTCTTAGCCTGAGTGTTGTCTTTTGATTTCTTATCCTTTTTGGAAGATGAAGAGTCGGCTTTAGGTTCAGGCCGTTTGTCCTTATCAGCCGCCTTTTTATAGCTATCCGAGCGGTAATCGGTGATGTGAAACCCGGAGCCTTTAAACAGCAGTCCCGATCCCGCCGAGATTAACCTCTTGACTTTCCCATCGCACCGGGGGCAGGATGATACGGGTGGATCGGTTATCTGCTGGAATTCTTCAAACCTGGCTCCGCATTCATGACATTTGTACTCATAGGTAGGCATATCAGTCCCCTCCTAAAACAGCGGCATGGGATTTCCCCACGTAATCGGCAAACGTTTCTATATCCTCGAAAACTTTCTCTGAGCAAAACCGGACCACCCAGTTTGTTTTCATTCCGGTGATTGTCCATACAGGGATCCCCCTCTTGAAGCTTTCCCAGATCTCGATCCCAGTCCCCAGGGAGGCGGCCGGCAGATAAGCGATCACAAGGTCGCAATTCTCCATCTCTGCAAGAGAACCATAAAAGGTCGCTTTGCCCTTTTCGTCATCGTAGTCAACCGATTGCAGATGACCATCCAGTGGATCGTAAATCGCAGCCTCCGGATATGCTTTCCGGAGGATCGATTTGATCTTTTCGCGGTAATGCTGCGAGTGGATCGCTCTATTTTTATTGGAGCCCTGAATAATCCCGGCCAGAAAGATCTTTCTCATCTTGAATTTTGAACCTCTGTTTGTGCATCCTTAGTTCCGCCATAACCTTACAAATGTATAAAAATCGCCTACATTTATCAATAGCCGGATTTATTTATCTGCCAGCGACAACTAAATAGACCCAGTTGGCGAGGAACAGACCGATTATCCCTGCCCGAAGAGCTTTTTTCTGTCCTTCACTGAAATATGCGATGATGCCTTTTTTTGAGACTGCACTGAATAACGAAAACAATGAAAACGCCATGATTCCCGCCGCAAACAAAAATAACATCGGATTTAACAAAAACGATGAGGCGATATCAAATTGAGAGAGGGCTACCAGGGAACGTGTGGCGCCGCAGGTCAGGCAGGGGATTCCAGTCAATCTATGAAATAGGCAAGGCGGCAGGAGATCGAGAAAATCCTTTAAGAAACCTGCGGTAATAACAAAAAGCAAGGCCATCGGCCCCCAGATGATATGGATTGACCCGATCGCTGGATTACTCTGGACGTAAACTCTCACGTTTATATCTTTTTTAGTTTTAAGACGGCCTCATCCATCAGTCTGGCCGCCCCGGAAGTCTAATAATTATACCCGCTTCCCATCATTTCCTGAAATAATCCTGTCAACGCCACTCCAAATACAAAGGTCAGGATAATCCCCAGACAGCAACAGACAATTATAGGCAGGAAAATCACTAACGCTGCCCTGCCTCCAGTTTTAGTCTGCGTATGCTTCAGCCCGATTATCGCCAGAACCAGCGCCCATATCCATCCAATGGTTCCACCGCACATCGGTACGATCATAAAGGCCGCCGGCCCGGAGGCATAAGCGAATGTCCTGAAGGTTGCCTCGAAATCTTCTGCGGCCCAGCCGAACATCATCATAATCAAATGGAAAACGCCGGTGATGATAAAAAGCCCAATTATAATAGGAATCGGCGCCAGGATCACATATAGAAACGAGAAACCTGTCTGAAGTCCGGTTGTCCAGTAAAAATCCTCCATGGGGAAATACCCTGTAAACGCATCCATCCAGAATCCGACAAGGAGTAAACCCCATAACTGCTCCACCGCCACTCCCAACCACACAACGATTAGCGCATAAAGCAGGGGACTTCCTATTCCACCCTTGAGTGGCAACGCCGAAAAAAACCTGTTCGGATAAAAAACCGATTCTTTCCATGTCTGCCAGAGCCCCCCGAAAAAACCTGTATTCTCCCTGTCCTCCCAGGCAACATATTCTCTCTCGGGCGATGGTGGTAGAGGCATCGATGGCTGTTCAGGTTGCGGGCTTTCCGATTTCGGTTCCTCAAACGGTTTTCCGCAATTGCTGCAGAACGACGTTCCCTCCTGACGGGGCTGGCCGCAATTCGGGCACTTATCCTGGAACTCCACGGCGGCACTCCTTTCTTTTATTCAGACATAATTTCATTATTCAATTCAGCCAACCATCAAACCGTTGCATTTTACCATACGGCGGTCAGGATGTGCAAGTTGCAATCCGACCATTTTATGGGTATATGGAAAAGAAGGGAGAATAACAGCGCGATATATGAATACTACTATAAATGACGATTCTCCGCAGTGCTAAACTATAACTCTCATCATTCCCGGTCAGTCCCCCTTATGCGCCAGAAAAGCACGAATAAACTGGCCGATATCGCCGTCCATAACGGCATTGGTATTGGACGTCTCCTGATTGGTCCTGTGATCCTTCACCATGCTGTAGGGATGGAAAACATAAGACCGTATCTGCGACCCCCATTCAATCTTCTTTTTCGATGCCTCCACCTTTGCCAGTTTGGCGCGTTCTTCATCCAGCGCCTTCTGGTACAGGCGAGCCTTCAAAACCTTCAGGGCCGAATCACGGTTTTTGTGCTGCGATCGCTCGCTCTGACACTGCACTACGACGCCCGTGGGAATATGGGTTATCCGCACAGCCGATGACGTCTTGTTTACATGCTGGCCGCCCGCACCCGACGCCCGGTAGGTATCGATCTTTAAATCGTCCGGTTTTATCTCGATATTGATCTCCTCGTTCGTCTCCGGGTAGATGAAAACAGAGGCAAACGACGTATGTCGTCTTTTGTTGGCATCGAATGGCGAGATTCTCACAAGCCTGTGCACACCCGACTCGGATCTTAAAAACCCATAGGCATAATCGCCCTTGATCTCGACCGTGACGGATTTGATCCCGGCCTCCTCTCCGGACTGGTAATCCATCATATCGGTCTGGAAACCATGTTCCTCTGCCCACCGCAAATACATCCTGAGAAGCATGGAGGCCCAGTCCTGGGACTCGGTTCCGCCCGCGCCGGGATGTATTGCCAGAATGGCATCCAGCCGGTCTTCCTCATTCGAGAGAAAACTGCGAAACTCAAACTCTTCGAGCTTCCTGGAAATCTCATCGGCATGAGAGTAGATCTCGTCTCGAATCGACTCGTCGCCATCGGCAACGGAGAGCGATATAAGCTCGGCCGTATCGTCTATATCCCGTTTCAGAGTTTCCCAGAGGGAGATGGTTTGTCTTAAGGAACTTAACTTCTTAAGAGTGCTTTGAGCCTTTTTATTGTCGTCCCAGAAATTGTCGGCATGCGTCTCCCGTTCAAGCTTCTGAGCATCGGAGCGGATCTTTTCTATCTCAAAGATACCCCCGAAGCTTTTCCAATCGAGCCTTCAAATTATCTATATCAACCGTAATTTCCATTTTAGTTCTTTCTGCCCACCCTGAAATAGTCTTTTTTCCCTAACTTTAGAATGATATCATCGCCGTCCGATATCTTATGAGCCTTATCCTTGATGGTTTCGCCATTGATCTTAACGCCACCCTGCTTCATTAACCTGATGGCCGCGCTCGTAGAACCCGCTATACCCGAGGCACAGATGACATGTGGCAACCAGGCTTCGTTATTTTCATCGAACTCCACCCGCAGATCCGGTATTTCGTCGGGGGTCTCCCTCCGTGAAAATTGTTTTTCGAAATTGGCCTGAGCTTTGTCGGCAACGCCGCTATCGTGATAGATTCTCACAAGTTCCCGGGCCAGCCTCTTCTTCAAATCCATGGGATTGATCCCGTCAGATTCGAGTTGTCCCTTTACCAGATCGAGCTCCCCGGAATCAATATCGGTCGCCAGCTTGAAATAATCGTAAATCAGGGTATCGGGGATGGACATGGTCTTGCCATATATTTGATCCGGCGGATCTTCAATGGCAATATAATTACCCAGTGATTTAGACATCTTCTCCACGCCATCGGTGCCCACCAGAAGCGGCATGGTAATGACCACCTGGGGTTGCTGGTCATACTCCCTCTGCAGATCCCGTCCGACGAGAAGGTTGAATTTCTGATCAGTCCCCCCCAGTTCGATATCGGCTTTTAGAGCCACGGAATCATATCCCTGCACCAGAGGGTACATAAACTCCAGCATACTTATGGGCCGACCCTCGGAGTAACGCCTCGAGAAATCATCCCGTTCCAATATTCTCGCAATCGTATAATGCGAAGTAAGAGATAAGACTTCATCAAATTTCATGGGAGAACACCAGCGAGAATTAAAATCTATGACTGTTTTCTCAGGATCCAAAACTTTGAAGATCTGTTTTTTATAGGTCTCGGCGTTTTCGCTAACTTCCTTTCTGCTCATGGCCCTCCGAGTGGTTGTTCTCCCGGATGGATCGCCTATCATACCGGTGAAATCGCCAATCAAAAAGACCACGGTATGACCGAGATCCTGAAACGTCTTCAGCTTGTTTATCGATACCATGTGGCCGATATGCAGATCCGGCGCCGTGGGATCGAATCCTTGCTTGACGATCAATGGCTCGCCGGTCTTGTAAGAAGTTTTGAGCTTTTCTAAGAGTTCCTCTTCCCGGATAATCTCCACTGTTCCACGCTCAATCAGTTCAAACTGTTTCTCAGGTTTTGTCTCAATCATCTGGAACCCTTTCCGACCTAATTCATAAAATTAACGTAGGTTGAACCTTATTGCAAGGGAATAGTAGCGTTTTGAACTTGACAGCAGTCCGGGCTGAGGTTACTAAAGAGCTATGACGATAATCTACAGATACCGGCCATCGGGTCGAATGAAATACGTCTACTGGGGCTGCGGTCTGATAATACTCGCAGCTCTTATGGGCATCAGTATTTCAGTAATTTTCCAGAAAGATCTGCCGTCTCCGGCACAGCTTTCCAACATACAGCCGAACCTGATAACCCGGGTTTATGATAGAAACGGCCATTCATTGATGGAGTATTATACTGAGAGAAGAATTCTAATTCCTTTCAATCAGATTCCGCCTTATCTGGTCGATTGCCTGCTGGCTACCGAGGATAGAAAATTCTTCAGCCACTGGGGTGTAGATACCCGGAGAATAGTGGGTGCTACGATACACAACATAATGGAATTCGACCTGACGGCAGAAGGAGCCTCGACGATCACTCAGCAATTAGCTCGATCCTTATTCCTGACGCGCGAGAAGACCTATATCAGGAAGATCAAGGAGGCTTTAACCGCTCTCAAGATCGAGCGGACGTATTCCAAAAATGAAATACTTCAGATGTATCTCAACCACAGCTACTTTGGCCCCGGAGCCTACGGTATCCAGGCCGCCGCGCAGTTATATTTTTCGAAAGACGCTCAGGAACTGACATTGTCGGAAAGCGCCATACTGATAGGTTTGCTTAAAGCACCCAGCAGGTATTCCCCACTGGACTACCCTGAAAGGGCTGTCAAGAGACGTAATATCGCACTGAACTCAATGGCCGAATACGGAAGAATTTCAAAGACCATGTCTGACAGTCTCCAGCAGTTGCTGCTGGAGATTAATCCGGCTGAGCGTAAGACGGCCATTGCCCCGTATTTCACGGAGCTCGTCCGGCAGCATATTCTCAAGGAATACGGAGAGGTAGCGCTTTACTCATCGGGCCTGGCTATCTACACGACTCTCGATCTGGAAATGCAGGAGACGGCCGAAGCCGCTCTCCTTGAAGAGTTGGACAAAAGGCAGACGGAGCTGGAGGAGTTTTATCCGCCCGACGATGAGAATTACACCATTCTGGTTCCCGATACGCTTGGCGGGCCGGATAGCATTCGCGTTTACAAGCAGCTCCAGGGTATGTTCCTTGCAATAGATAATGAAACAGGCGCGGTCCTGGCGTTCATAGGAGGAAAGGACTTCAGAACGAGCAAATTCAACCGGGTTGTGCAGGCGTTGAGGCAACCGGGCTCATCTTTCAAACCTTTCGTCTATACGACGGCCATAGACAACGGTTTTACACCATCGGATAAACTGCTTGATTCGCCCATTGTTCTCACCGTGGGTGGCGAAGAATGGCGGCCGGATAATTTCGATATGACTTTTAAGGGGGAAATGACGATTCGCAATGGTCTAAGGGCCTCCAGGAATCTCGTCGCCATCAAACTTATGATGGATCCTCTGGTGACGCCTCAGCAGGTTGCCGATTACGCCCGTAGAATGGGAATAACCACGTATTTGAATCCGGTGCCGTCGCTGGCTATCGGCTCCTCAGAGGTAACCCTGTGGGAAATGGTGGCTGCCTTCTCAATCTTCCCTAACGGCGGAATTCTTAGAAAACCGTTCTACATAACTAAAGTAATCGACCGCAATGGCTTCGTGGGATATGAAAAGACTAAAGCGGACCAGGAGGAGGTTCTCTCCGAGCAGACCACTTATATCATCACCAATATGCTGGAGACAGTGGTAAATCATGGCACCGGTATCGGCGCCCGCCTCAGGGGATTCAAACGTCCCGCAGGAGGCAAGACGGGCACCACCAACGGCTTCACCGATAACTGGTTTATCGGATTCATTCCTCAAATGACTTGCGGGGTATGGATTGGATTCGACGATAAAACCAAGATCGGCACTACCAGGGGCGAGGTCGGCGCCTCCACGGCACTGCCCGTATGGACTGCGTTCATGAAGGCGGTAACCGATACCATTCCGGTCAGAGAATTCCCGGTTCCTCCCGGTATTTACACAACCACTATCTGCCTTGATTCCGGCGAACTGGCAAAAGCAGAATGTCCCAAAACTGTTACCGATATCTATACCGACGAGACGCTGCCAAAAACGGAATGCCGCCTGGATCACAGATCATCCCGAACGGCAAAGGACAACCAGAAAAGATTCAGAATAGATGATAAAAAGAAGGGGGAGAAAACCCGTTTTTAAGTGATCCTCTCCATGATAAGGACTGGAGGATCGAATTTCTCCTGCCCCACTTGTATCAATTCTGTTAGTCTCTGCGAGACCATTGTAGCCTGTGAACGATCTCTGGCATGAATTTCTACTATAGGCTCGCCGGAGGTAACTTTATCGCCTATCTTCTTGCAGAACCTTAATCCGACCAAAGGGTCAATAATATCATCTTTCGTTTTACGACCTCCCCCCAAAGATACGATAAGCTGTCCGATTGATGCCGTCTTGAATCTCTGTAAGTATCCATCATCCAATGCTTTACATTCGATCACTGACCCTGCAGTCGGCAGGCTTGAGGGCTCAAATTTGGACAGGTCGCCCTTCTGGAAAACCACCATCTTCTCAAATTTCTCATAGGCCGAACCGTCGCTTAGTTTTCTCTCAAGCAGGGTTCTTGCCATGTCCTCTTTTTCTTCTACACCGGCTACCAGCAGCATCTCCACGCCGAGTGCCAGAGTAACCTGATAGAGGTCGGGACTGCATTGGCCGCGCAGCGCGTCTATCGCTTCTGCAACCTCCATCATATTGCCGGCAGTATTCCCCAGCGGTTGACTCATATCGGTGATAAGCGCCCGGACGCTCCGGCCCATCGCTTTGCCGACACCCATCAGGCTCTCGACGAGTTCCCGGGCTGATTCCATCTCCTTCATAAAGGCGCCATTGCCACACTTGATATCGAATACCAGACCACCAGGTCCGGCGGCGAATTTTTTTGAAAGAATCGAACCGCAAATCAGAGGAATGGATTCCACGGTTGCGGTGACGTCCCTCAACGCATACATCATCCGATCCGCCGGAGCCATCTGCGACGTCTGCCCGGAAATGACACATCCAACCTCCTCGACGCCCTTCATGAACTCCTCGATGGAGAGGTTGGTACTATAGCCCGGGATCGATTCAAGTTTATCAAGCGTGCCGCCGGTATGTCCCAATCCTCTCCCGGATAACATGGGAACCTTCACGCCGCAGGATGCTACCAGGGGAGCTAAGATAAGCGAGACCTTGTCTCCTACTCCGCCGGTCGAGTGCTTATCGACATAAATGCGATTGGGCTCTGGAAAGATAACCCTCTCCCCCGACTCCAACATCGATTCAGTCAATTGGCTTATCTCTTCGAACTCCATGCCCCTCAAGTAGATAGCCATCAACAAAGCCGACATCTGGTAGTCTTTTATATCGCCTTCTAAAAACGAATTGATGAAAAATGATATCTCATTGCTTGAGAGTTTCTGACCGTCGCGTTTCCTTGCGATTATCTCTACGGCATTCATGCTGATCTGTATTAGAATTTTCCTGTCGTCAGCAATTGAAACCGGCAACTATTTGTACTGCCTGCGATGTTCCTATTCGGGTAGCGCCGGCCTCGATCATTTTCAAGGCCGTGTTTAAATCACGAATTCCACCGGCGGCCTTTACGCCCGGTTTGTCCCCGACTGTTCTTCTCATCAGGGCGACGTCTTCAACTACCGCCCCGGATGGTCCGAATCCTGTTGACGTCTTAACAAAATCTGCTCCGGCCGCCATGGCTAACCTGCAACCTTCTATTTTCTCTTCCTCCGTCAAGTAGCAGTTTTCGAGAATGACCTTGGAGATTATATTCCCGGACGTAGCATCGACAACCGCGGCTATGTCCTTCTGAACAAATCCTAATTTGCTATCCTTTAATGCGCCGATATTAATGACCATATCGATCTCGTCCGCACCCAGCGATTCAGCTTCCTTAGCTTGAAAGACCTTTGAGGCCGTGGAATCAGCCCCCAGAGGAAATCCTGCTACCGTGCAAATCTTCACCTCGGAGCCGTCGAGCAACGTCCTGCATCTTCCTATGTGGATTGGATGAACACATACCGCCCAGAAGCCAATCTCCAGGGCCTCGTGGCAGAGCTTCTCGATCCCGGCCACCGTGGCATCGGGGCTTAGCAGTGTGTGATCCATGATACCGGCCAAATCGGAGGCTTGCATGGATCGGCGGTCTTCGCCAGCCTTCATCCCAGCCTGAATCCCTCCGGCAGGAGATCCGATAACAAGAACTTATCCTTGTCGCCACTGGTATTAACGCAGAGGATTTCCAAGTCGGGATTGAATTGGAAAAGCACCTGACGGCAGGCGCCGCAGGGTCTTGCCGGCGGGCTGGATTGGGAAAAGACGACTATGGCTTCAAACTCGGTTTCGCCCTCGGAAACCGCATTGAAAACAGCAGCTCTCTCAGCGCAGATGGTCAGGCTGAACGATGAATTCTCGACATTACAGCCCGTTATTATGCTGCCGTTTTTTGTCAATAGAGCGGCTCCTACCTCGAAGCCGGAATATTTGGCATAAGCGTTTCGCCTGACTTTTTCAGCCGCGGCTATCAGCCGTTCCCAATCGATCATCTCAAAATCTCAGGTAATGCTCTGATCGATTGTTGGAATCGTCAGATTGCGGGTTCTCACAAGCGTAGCTTTTAGCACACCTATAAGAGAGTGTAAAGGGAAATAAGCCTGCGGCGGTCATCATCCGCAAAAGAAAAACCGGCCTCTCGGCCGGATCGAGGTAGGTAATTATGAATATCGAATCGAATTATCCGGCGGCCTTCTTCGCTGTGCCCTTTTTCTTTGCCGAGGCCTTTGTCTTCTCCTTCGCCTCCTCTGCATCTTTCCCGGGCGATGCTGTTTTCTTGCCCTTTTTCTTCGCGTCTTCGACGAATTTCTTTTCGACATTTAATTCGACAACAGATAGAGAAGCGCCATCGCCCAGCCGCCGGCCATAGAACGCTCGTCTTGTATAGCCGCCCTGCGCATTTTTAAATTCCGGGGCGATATCTTCAAAAAGCTTTTTCACGGTATCGCGCCGGCGCAGAACACGAAAAGCCTGCCGGCGCGAATGCACGTCGCCCTTCTTGGAAAGCGTAATGAGCCGTTCGACTTTGCTCTGCAGCACCTTGGCACGCGCCGTAGTCGTCTTAATCTTTCCAATCTCGATTAGCGAATTGGCCATATTTGAAAGCATGGCCCTCCGGTGAGGCTTCTTAACGCCCAGCTTCTTTACGTGTTTCCCATGTCGCATCCGCTAAACCTTGACCTCTTCGGTTTCTTTGAACTTATCAACGTCCATTCCGAAAGACAATCCCAACTCGGAAAGTATGGCATTCAACTCATTGAGCGATTTCCGCCCGAAATTGCGATATTTCAACATCTCCGACTCGTTCTTGCGACCCAGATCTTCCAGTGTGACTATATTGGCGGCATGAAGGCAATTCGAGGATCGGACGGATAGCTCTAACTCGTCCACCCGCATTTTCAACAGGTTACGGATCCTAAGAACCTCCTCGTCCACTTCCTCTTCTTCCATGATCTCTATTTCCTGATCGATGCCGGCAAATATATTCAGATGATCACGAATAAGTTTGGCGGAAAAGGTCAAAGCCTCTTCCGGTTCGATAGTACCATCGGTGGATACCTCGATAATCAACTTATCGTAATCCGTCTTCTGTCCTACCCTGGTATCCTCGACGGTATAATTGACTTTTATTACCGGTGAGAACCTGGTATCCAGGAAAATAGTACCGGCGGGTTTGCCCGGTTTCTTATTTTGATCCGCGCCAACATACCCTCGACCGGAGTCAACTTCTATCTCCATTCTAAACTTGGTATCCTCGCTCAGGGTCAAGAGGTGTAGATCGGGGTTGACGATCTCAAGATCGGCGTCGATTTCGATATCCTCCGCCTTGTATTCCCCTTTCTTGGCGGTCGTAAGGGTAATCGTCTTGGGTTCATCACCGAGCAATTTGAACTTTATTTTTTTAACATTCAAGACGATCTCGGTGACATCCTCCAATATGCCCGGTATGGTCGAGAACTCATGTAACATACCGTCAATCCTGACGGCAACCGCCGAGGCACCCTGAATCGATGAAAGCAGGACCCGGCGCAACGTGTTCCCGAGCGTGAGCCCGAATCCTCTTTCCAGTGGTTCGATAAAGAATTTACCATAATATTCGGTGCTCGACTTTTCATCGAGAATCAGATCTTTCGGCATTTGCATGCTTTTCCACTTCATCTATTCAGCCTCCAGAAATTACTTGGAGTATAACTCAACAACCATCTGTTCCTGAACCACGGTCGGTATATCAAGCCGTTTGGGGCGCTCCAGAAGCTCGCCTTCCATTTTGGCTTTATCCAGTCGAAGCCAGGGAAAATCAAAACCTTTTCCGGCATCTTTCAGCGACGAATGGATGATATCCAGGGTGCGGCTTTTTTCACGGACCCTGACGACATCGCCGGGTCTCAATTGGAAAGATGGTATATCCACGGTTCTATTGTTAACGGTAAAATGCCTGTGCAGTATCAGTTGACGGGCCGATTTTCTTGAAGGAGCAAGACTGAGACGGTAGAGGGTATTGTCCAGCCGGCACTCCAGCAAGACCAGAAGGTTTTCACCTGTAATACCCTTTTGACTAGCGGCCTTGACAAAATAGTTGTGAAACTGACGCTCCAGAAGACCATAGATCCGACGCATTTTTTGCTTCTCCCGAAGCTGAAACCCATACTCAGAACCTTTTCGTCTTCCGGTCTGGCCATGTTGACCTGGCGCATAACCCCTTCGTTCAAAAGCGCATTTATCAGAAGTACAACGGCTGCCTTTGAGGAATAACTTCATTCCCTCACGCCGGCAGAGTTTGCAATTTGAATCCGTATATCTTGCCATAGTGCCTTCCTAGACCCTGCGCTTTTTCGGCGGACGACACCCGTTGTGAGGTATGGGAGTAACATCCTTGATGGCGGTGATCACGAGACCGGCCGCCTGGAGCGAGCGGATGGCAGCTTCACGGCCGGAGCCGGGACCCTTAACCCACACCTCTATCTTTTTCAATCCCTGCTCGATGGCTTCCTTCGCCGATGCCTGGGCTGCCAGCTGTGCCGCAAACGGCGTCGATTTTTTCGATCCCTTGAATCCGCCCTTGCCTGCCGACGACCACGAAATCACGTTTCCTTTCAGATCGGTAATGGAGACTATCGTGTTGTTGAACGTAGCTTTTATGTGTGCTACGCCCACCGATTCGACTTTTCGCCCTTTTTTCTTGGTTTTTCTCTTCTTGTCTGGTTCAGCCAATCGCTCCGTCCTTTATTTTTTCGTCTTTCTACCTATGGTTTTTCTCGGACCTTTCCTGGTTCTGGCATTCGTCTTGGTGCGCTGCCCGCGTACCGGCAGCCCCCTTCTATGTCTTAAGCCCCTGTATGAGCCTATATCGATCAACCGCTTTATATTCATGTTGATCTCAGCCCTGAGGGCGCCTTCCACCTTGAACTCCTGCTCGATCACGGAGCGGATCTTGGCAATATCCCCATCGGTGAGATCCTTCACCCGTGCGTCCGGATCGACACGCGATATCTTCAGTATCTTCTTCGATGACGTCTGGCCTATGCCAAAAATATAAGTCAGGGCCGCTTCGACCCTTTTATCGCGAGGTAGGTCAACGCCTGCGATACGTGCCAAATAAAACCTCCTTATTATCCCTGGCGCTGTTTATGCTTGGGATTTTCGCAGATGACTCTGACCACTCCCTTGCGCCTTACTATCTTGCATTTCTCGCATCGAATCTTAACACTGGAACGCACTTTCATTTCCTACTCCACCTCACTTGTGCCTGTAAGTTATGCGGCCCCGGTTCAAATCATAAGGCGATAATTCCAATGTCACCTTATCACCCGGCAGGATCTTGATGAAATGCATCCTCATCTTACCGGATATATGGGCCAGCACCTGATGGCCGTTATCGAGCTCAACCTTGAACATAGCGTTTGGCAGAGGCTCAATAACCTTGCCCTCAACCTCTATTACATCTTCTTTAGCCATACTACCCTAACGTTAATATCTCCGGGCCCTTGGACGTTACCGCTACCGTATGCTCAAAATGAGCCGAAAGCGAACCGTCATCGGTAACGACAGTCCATCCATCGGATAAAACCCGAACCTTGTATCCCCCGGCGTTAATCATCGGCTCGATTGCAACCACCAATCCTTCTTTCAGTTCGATGCCTGTTCCGGGCTCGCCGAAATTGGGCACCTGGGGCTCTTCGTGCATCTTTTTACCGATGCCGTGCCCCACAAGATCCCTGACCACGGAGAATCCCTCCGCCTCCACGTAACTCTGGATGGCGAACGAAATATCCCCCAGACGATTACCGACAACACAGGCATTTATGCCGCGATCGAGAGCTTCGCGCGTAACCGACAACAGTTTTCTCGCCTTGCCATTCACATTTCCAACCGCGAAACTCCTTGCGGAATCGCCAAAATAGCCGTCGATTACCGCTCCAGCATCAACGCTTACAATCTCCCCCTCGACCAATGTTCTGTCTCCGGGAATCCCATGGACAACCTCATCATCGACGGAGACGCAGATACTGGCCGGGAAACCCTGGTATCCAAGAAAGGCCGGACGAGCCTTTTTCTTTTTGAAATGCTCGGACGCCAGACTTTCGAGCTTCCTGGTTGTTGCGCCGGGTCTTACGTTTTCAGAGATCAAATCGAGAACTTCGGCAACTACCTGCCCCGCCTTTCTTATCTTCTTTATTTCACGGGGCGATTTGTATTCAATCATTCCCCAGCACCGACCATTTCGGTGATGGAACCGAACACCTCGTCGAAACCTTTACCGCCGTCTACCTCGATCAAGATTCCCTTCTTGCGGTAGTAATTCTTAATCGGTTCTGTCTTCTCGCGGTAAACCGAGAGGCGGTTATTAATGACTTCGACGGTATCGTCGGTTCGCTGAAAAAGTTCACCGCCGCATCGATCACAGACGCCCTCCGCCTTCGGGGGCCTGGTCTTGAGATTAAACTCGAATCCGCAGTTTCTGCATAGACGGCGTGAAACGAGCCTGTCTATTATCGCTTCATCAGCAACTTTCAGGCTGATGACATAATCAATATTCAATCCGAGTTCGCTCAAGATTTCGTCCAATCCTTCCGCCTGCGCCAGCGTTCTCGGGAAACCGTCGAATATAAGATCCTCACCCTTCCCCGTCAACCCTTCTTTTATGATCCCCAGAATAATCTCATCCGGGACCAGCTCACCGGCATCGACGAATTTCTTTGCGCTCAATCCCGGCCCGGTTTCATCCTTGACCGCTTTGCGGAGAATATCGCCGGTCGCTATATGCGCCAGGCCGTACTTCTCCACCAGCTTCTTGGCCTGAGTACCCTTGCCCGATCCTGGAGGACCCAAAAACACCATCCTCATTAACTATAACGCCCTTTCATCCTGCCCTTTTTGATGAAACCGTCATAATGCCTCATCAGCAAATGCGATTCGATCTGCTGAAGTGTATCAAGAGCCACGCCGACAACGATGAGAAGACCTGTGCCTCCGAAATAGAACTGAACTTCGGCTAGATTGGACATTATATTGGGCATAATTGCAATTATGGCGAAAAATGTGGCGCCGGGTAAAGTAATTCTGGTAAGAATCCTGTCAATATATTCGGCGGTCCTTTGTCCGGGGCGAATTCCGGGGATAAATCCCCCCTGTTTTTTCATATTATCAGCCAGATCGACCGGATTGAACACGATGGCCGTATAGAAATAGGCGAAGAAAACTATCAAAAGACCAAAAATAATCATGTATATAGCAGCTCCGGGGTCAAACCAGGTGGAAACCATTACCATAAAATCGCTATCCGGGAAAAACGACGTTACGGTCTGCGGTGCGAACATGATGGATTGGGCGAATATAATCGGAATAACCCCCGCCGTGTTGACGGAGAGCGGAATGTGTGTGCTGGTGCCGCCATATACTTTTCTTCCGACGACTCTTTTGGCGTATTGCACGGGGATCTTCCTCTGAGACCTGGTGACGAGTATTATGGCCGCTACGATGGCTACCATAAATGAAATGATTATCAGTTCCTTTATAACGTTGCCTCGCGGAGCTCCGGTCAATCCGAAAAAGCCCGGGAAAAACTTCTGTAGTTCATCCATAATGCCCAGCGGTAACCTGGCTATAATGCCGATGAATATTATCAAGGATATACCGTTGCCTATACCCCTCTCGGTGATCCTCTCCCCCAACCACATAATGAATATGGTTCCTGAGGTGAAGGTCAGGATGGTAATTGCAATAAAATTAGAGCGCGAAAACCCCTGCAAGAGCAAGGAAGGATTGGTTTGGCTGGCAAGGAAAATGGCCATTCCCATGGCCTGCATTGATGCAATCAGGACCGTACCATAACGTGTATATTGAGTGATTTTTCGACGTCCCTCTTCTCCTTCCTTCTGCAGCCTCTGGAAAAATGGGATCACAGCTCCTAAGAGCTGAATGATAATCGAAGCCGAGATATACGGCATGATGCCCAGGGCAAATATGGTGACTTTTGTGAAAGCCCCGCCGACGAACAGATCATAGAGGTTGAAAAGACCGCCGGGATTGAATTGTTCGATAGCATTAAGATCAACGCCCGGAGTGGGAATATGCCCTCCGATGCGATAGACAATCAGAAGCCCCAGAGTAAACATAATTCTCTGCCGTAGCTCGTGAATCTTGAAAATGTTTCTTAGACTTCCAAACACTATTTTTCACCGCCGGTTTTTCCTTTATCACCAGAATTACCCCCGGTAGGATTCTTCGTCTCCCCGGAACTGATCGACCGCGCAGGCGGCTTCTTACCCGATTTATCATCCGATGCCGCCCGGCCAATAATCTCAATTCGCCCTCCGGCTTTCTCAATCTTTTCAATTGCCGTTCTGGAAAAGGCGTGGGCCTTAATGTTTATGGCCTTTTCAATTTCTCCGACACCGAGGATTTTAATAGGCTTACCTCTTTTCCGCACCAGACCCCTCTGGTGAAGCAGCTCCGGCGTAATATCGGAAGAATTCAGAGAAGCCACTCTGAATAAATTCACTTCATGATAATCGACCCGGAATATATTGGTGAATCCTCTCTTAGGCAAGCGCCTTTGAAGTGGCATCTGTCCACCCTCACTCCAGGCTCTGCTTTTGTAGCCGCTTCTGGATTTCTGTCCTTTGTGGCCCTTTCCCGAGGTCTTTCCTGTGCCAGAACCCGGACCTCTGCCGAGCCTCTTCCTGTTCTTTACAGATCCCGGCGCCGGTTTTAAGTTTGCAAGATCCATCTCATCCCTGTTGTTTGTTTATCTTCACCAGGTGTGCGACTTTCCGGATCATTCCGCGAATCGTTGCGCTATCATCATGAATAACCGTTTGCTCCCGTCGTCTTAGTCCCAGCGCTTTCATGTTCTTTCTCTGGTTTCCATTGGCCCCGGCCACAGATCTCACCTGTTTGATCTCCAGCTTATCCGTCACGGCTGCTTTTCCTCCTGGTTTCTGTACGCGTCAAGCTCTTCGATTTCTTTCAACCTCAAGAGCCCCTCCATGGTAGCTCTTACAACATTATGAGCGTTGGGCGAACCGAGGATTTTCGTCAGTATATCCTGTATGCCCGCTGATTCCAGGACCGCGCGAACCGGTCCTCCGGCTATGACGCCGGTACCGGGAGAAGCGGGTTTTAGCATGACTTTTGCAGCTCCGTAGCGCCCTACGACTTCACGTGATATGGTGCCCTCGGTAATGGGCACTTTCACCATGCCCTTCCGGGCTGCCTCGCTCCCCTTGCGGATGGCCTCGGAAACCTCCGAAGCTTTCCCGAGCCCTATGCCCACCTTACCTTTTTTATCTCCCGCTGCCACAAGAGCCGTGAAGCTGAAACGCCGGCCACCTTTCACTACCTTGGCAACCCGATTTACATTAATTATTTTTTCCTGAAGGTCTGATTGATCGTCGGTAAATCTCCGCAAACTCCACACTCCATTTATTTAAAGTATCAGAATTCCAATCCTGCTTTACGCGCGGCCTCGGCCAGCGTCTTTATCTTGCCATGATAAAGATATCCGGAACGATCAAAAACTATCTTCTTGATTCCCAGCCCCTGTGCCTTTTTTGCAATGGTCTCTCCGACCGCCTTCGCCTTATCCATCTTGGTGCCTGAAACATCCAGACTTCCCTTCAGGCTAGATACGCCCGTCAGAGTCTTCCTGGCTACATCGTCAACAAGCTGAGCGTAGATATGATTCAGGCTTTTGAAGACGACCAGCCTCGGGCAATCGGTGGTGCCGTGAATCTTGCCTCTGACTCTCCTGGCACGTCTGGCCCTGGCTTTGTATTTTCTGGTGCTCTTATCGCTTGCCATCTTACGCCCCTGCGGTCTTGCCGGCCTTTCGCCTTATATGCTCGCCAGCGTATCTAATACCTTTTCCTTTATAAGGCTCGGGGGGTCTGAATGACCGGATCTTTGCCGCTATCTGTCCCACAAGCTGCTTATCTATTCCGGAGACCGTCATCTTATTGATTCCCTGGATTTTTATCTCAATATCCTCCGGCGGTATCAAGACAATGGGATGGGAATATCCCAGCGAAAAAGATATCGCCTTCCCGGCCTTTTCCGCCCTATACCCCACGCCCTCGATCTCGAGATCCCGGGAAAAACCTTCGGTGACGCCGACGACCATATTGGCTATCAAGGCCCTGTAGAGACCATGCATGGCTCTGTGACGATTGGAATCGGACGGTCTGGTTAGTATGGCCTGGTCATCCTTAATCTCAATGGCAATATCGCCATTTATCTGTTGCGTGGCTTTTCCCCTGGGGCCTTCAACGGTTACGACGTTACCAGCGCACGCTATTTTCACCCCTGACGGTATGGGGATTGGCTTTTTACCGACGCGAGACATAATCTTCCCTCAATCTCACCATATTCTAAATAGAGCTTCTCCGCCGACTCCGGATTCCAGAGCGCGTTTATCGGTCATGAGCCCTTTCGACGTTGAGAGTATCACGGTTCCCATTTTTCGAGTGCCCTTGGTCAGGTCATTTCTGGTCCAGTAGATTCTCAAACCCGGCTTCGATATTCTTTCCAGCCCGCTGATGATGCTTTTAGAATCAGGGGTGTATTTCAACCGTATGCGCAAAATCCCCTGTAAGCTATCCTCAATGAAGTCCACCGAGCGAAGGAAATTCAGCTCCACCAGGAGATCGGCGATCTGAAGTTTCAATTTTGACGCCGGTATATCCACACGCCGGTGGTTGGCTTTCAATGTGTTTCTAACCCTGGTTAGAAAATCCGCTATTGGATCGGTCATAACCATAATTCACCTACCAACTTGCCTTCACGATGCCGGGAATCTCACCGGCCAGGGCCAATTCCCTGAAGCAGATCCTGCATAGACCGAATTTTCTCAAATATCCTCTCGGTCGTCCGCAACGTCTGCAACGGCTATGCCGGCGAACTTCATATTTCGGCGTCCTGGTGGAGGCAACTACTTTGCATTTCTTGGCCATATAATCAATTCCTCTTAAACGGCATTCCGAACGCCTTCAGCAGTTCGAAAGCTTCTCCATCCGTCCTGGCTGTTGTGGCGATAGTGATATTCATGCCACGGATCTTATCTATTTTATCATAGTCTATCTCGGGAAAAATGATCTGCTCGGTAATACCCAGGGTGTAATTCCCCCTGCCATCGAACGATTTCGTCGGCATTCCCCTGAAATCCCTGATCCGGGGGATTGCTATATTGATCAGGCGATCCAGGAATTCGTACATCCGGTTGCCGCGAAACGTAACCGAACAACCTACCGGCATTCCGGCTCTCAGTTTAAAATTCGAAATGGACTTGCGCGCTCGTCTGATAACGGGACGTTGACCGGCAATGGCGGTCAGCTCGGCCATCGCATTATCAAGTTTCTTAGGATCGCCGATGGCGTCACCGACGCCCATATTGACCACGATCTTATCGATCCCGGGCACCTGATTCACATTCTTATAGCCGACGCTTTTCATGAGATTCGGTCTGATATCCTCGACGTATCGGTTCTTGAGCCTGGCCATCTTATTCTATGATCTCCCCGGTTTTCTTGTTGATGCGCACCTTCTTGCCATCGACCAGAATCCTGTGACCCAGCTTGGCAACAGTGTTGGAACGAGTATCGAAATACATCACATTGGAGGCATTGATCGAACCCTCTTTTTCTATTATCCCGCCTTTGCGATTCTTGGGGGTGGGGCGCGTGTGCCTTTTTATCAGGTTCACACCCTCAACTATCACCCGGTCGGCCTCAGGGAATACCTTTAAGACCTTACCGACCTTTCCACGGGCATTTCCTGAAATCACTTTAATGGTGTCGCCTTTTCGTATCTTCATTATTTAGCTCCCTCAGAGCACCTCGGGCGCCAACGATATAATCTTCATGAACTGCTTATCCCGAAGTTCCCGGGCCACCGGCCCGAATATACGCGTGCCCCGGGGCTCCTTTTGTTCGCTTATAATCACCGCTGCATTATCCGAAAAACGGATATAAGAACCGTCCTTACGCCTTGTCTCGCGCGTGGTGCGCACCACAACGGCTTTGCAGACCTCGCTCTTCTTGACGGTCCCTCCCGGTATAGCGTCTTTGACCGTGCAGACAATTATATCACCGATTCGGGCATATCGTTTCCTGGTGCCTCCGAGAACCCGGAAGCACTGAACGACCTTGGCCCCCGAATTATCCGCTACGATCAGCTTCGAATATTCCTGAATCATACCTGAGCCACCGTTGTTATCACTTGGCCTTCTCTGTAATTTTAACGAGACGCCAGCGCTTTGTCTTGGAAAGCGGCCGGCATTCCATTACGAGAACCTTGTCCCCTCTGCCAGCCTCGTTCTTTTCATCGTGCACATAGAGTCTTTTACTTTTACGTATGGTCTTTCCAAAAACCGAATGCTTCAATAAGCGTTGAATGGTTACTACAATACTCTTATCCATCCCGGAGGAGACGACCACACCCGTTCTGGTCTTGCGCGATTCCCTAGGCATTTTCCGATTCTCCCTTGGCGGCTAATGGCCTGATTTTCATTTCATCCTCAAGCAATATGGTAACGATCCTCGCATGTTCCCGCCTTAATGTTCTTATCCTCAGGGGATTATCGATCTGCTTGGTTGCCTGACGGATCTTCAAGTTGAATATTTCCTTTTCGAGTTCCTCTTTTTTTAAGAGGATCTCATCTTTTGTCATGTCCCTGAATTCTTGCGGCTTCATTCTATCAATCCTTGGCTAAATCATGCCGGGTGACAAACTTCGTTTTAATCGGCAGCTTGGCCGCGGCCAATCCTAAAGCCTGTTTAGCCAGATCTTCCTCGATACCTTCAAGCTCGAAAAGGATTCTGCCCGGCTTAACAACAGCGACCCAGTATTCGGGCGCACCTTTTCCTTTACCCATCCTGGTCTCGGCGGGCTTTTTGGATACCGGCTTATCCGGAAAAACCCTGATCCATACTTTCCCCCCGCGCTTGATACGTCGAGTGACGGCCACGCGGGCGGCTTCAATCTGCCTGTTGGTAAGCCATGCCGGCTCTAATGCCTTCAAACCAAACTCACCGAAGTCAATATTGGAGCCGCGGTAAGCCTTGCCTTTCCGGCGCCCCCGCTGCTGTTTTCGGAATTTCACCCTCTTAGGCATTAACATTATTTACTGTCTCCGCTGGGCTTTGGCCTTCCCGGAGGAGGCGATTGCCTGGGCGGTCCGGCCTCACCCGGTCTTTTATCCCGGCCTGACTTGTCGAGCGCCTTCGCTGAAGGCTTGCCTCTTTTCTGCTGGCGCTGGCTATCGGGTTGTTTTTTTCGCCGCGCTCTGCGCCGTCTCGTGTCAGCCGGCTGTTCTTCAATCCCGAGAGATGCTTCGGAACCCGCTTCGGCCCTGGTGAGTTGTCCCTTGTGGATCTCGCCCTTGCAAATCCATACCTTTACCCCGATGCAGCCATAAGTCGTATGAGCAGTGGCAGTGGCATAATCGATATCAGCTCTCAGGGTATGCAATGGAACTCTGCCATCGTGGTATTTCTCCTGCCGCGCGATCTCATGGCCGCCGAGCCGGCCGCCGCAGACTATTCTGATCCCTTCAGCGCCGGATTTCATGGAAGCCGCCAGTGCCTTCTTCATGGCCCTCCTGAAATTAACTCTGCCCTCGAGCTGCTTGGCTATAGATTGCGCTACCAGCCTGGCCGACAATTCCGGTTTTTTTATTTCTATAATATTGAGAAGGATCTCCTTGCCGGTTAAGAGTTGGAGCTCCTCTTTTAGCTTATCCACCTCGGCACCTTTGCGCCCGATGACAATTCCCGGCCTCGCCGTATGGATATCTATCGTTACCTTCTTAGGGGCTCTCAAGATCTCCACCCCGGAGATTCCCGCATGTTCCAGCCGTCTGTCGGTGTAGCGCCTGATCAGCAGGTCTTCCTGCAGGAGATCGGCATAGCCGGTTGTTGCAAACCAGCGTGATTTCCAGTCTCTTATGATTCCCAGCCTAAGACCGTATGGATGGGCTTTCTGTCCCAATCGGCCTCCCTATTTTTTGGCTTCGACGGTTTTTGTATCCGCCTTTTTTTCCACAATGGTTATCCCTACGTGCGAAGTCCTCTTCCTTATCAGATAGGCTCTACCCATGCTTGCCGGGCGGACTCTCTTCCAAATAGGGCCACCGTCAACTGTTACCTGTTTAACAAATAAATTTTCGACCTTTACCCTTGCCGTCCCCTCGGCAGCGATGGCGTTGGCGGCTGCCGATTTCAAGGTCTTATACAGCGCCCGACTGGCAGCCTTAGGCGTAAACTCCAGAATATTCAAGGCTTTATCCACAGGCTCGCCCCGTATGAGTTCTGCGACCCGTCTTAACTTACGAGGCGACATGCGAACATATTTTGAAACCGCTCTTACTTCCATCTTCGATATCTACTTTAATGAAGCGCTTCTCTCCGTCAATTTCCCGGAATGGCCCCTGAATATTCTCGTGGGAGCGAACTCTCCCAGCTTATGGCCGACCATATTTTCTGTAATATATATAGGGATGAATTTGTTGCCATTGTGCAAGGCCAGAGTATGGCCGACAAAATCAGGCGAGATAGTCGTCCTGCGCGACCAGGTCTTGATAACAGTCCTCTCCCCCGAGGTGTTCAAATCCTGAATTCTCTTCAATAATCTCTGGTCAAGATACGGACCCTTTTTCAGGGATCGAGCCATACAAACCTCCAGAACTACTTTCGCCGCTTGACGATCAGATTCGCCGATCTTTTTCGATTTCCGGTCTTCAGACCCTTGGACAATTGACCCCAGGGACTGCATGGATGCCTTCCGCCGGATGATTTTCCTTCGCCGCCTCCCATGGGGTGATCCACCGGGTTCATGGCCACTCCCCTGACCCGTGGTCTTCTACCCAGCCATCTCGATCTTCCGGCTTTGCCGAGGGTTATTTTTTCATGATCTATGTTTCCAACCTGGCCGAGTGTCGCCAGACAATTCAACTTGAAAAGCCTTACCTCGCCGGAGGGCATCTTCACGTGGGCGAAATTTCCTTCCTTGGCCAGGAGCTGCGCCATGGCTCCGGCTGAGCGAGCCACCTGTCCACCCTTGCCGGGCTTTAGCTCCAGATTATGGATACTCATCCCAAGAGGGATCCTGCCGAGCGGAATAGTATTACCCGCCCTGATCTCAACATCTTCTCCCGCTATCAAAATATCATCGACTTTGATATCGGCCGGGGCTATAATGTAACGCTTTTCCCCGTCAGCATAAAACAGCAACGCTATCCTGGCTGAACGGTTAGGATCGTATTCGATTGACGCCACCCGCGCCGGAATTCCAACTTTGTTGCGCTTGAAATCGATAATCCTGTAGGCTCTTTTGTGCCCGCCGCCTCTATGCCGCATGGCAATCCGGCCGGTGTTCCCTCTTCCTCCGGTTCTCTTGAACGCTCTCACGAGAGATTTCTCCGGCCCCGAATGTGTGATCTCCGCGAAATCAGAGACCGTCATAAAACGGCGTCCCGGGGTCGTTGGCTTGAATTTTTTCACGCCCATATTCTAATCCTCAAACGCTCTCGAAAAGCTCGATTCCCTCGCCCTCTTTCAACCAGACGTAAGCCTTTTTCCAGTTAGATCTCTTACCCTCGAATCTGCCAAGCTTTTTAGATTTCCCCTTCACGTTAGCGACAGTTACGTTCTTGACCTTCACGTTGAAGGCCTTCTCGACAGACTGTTTTATCTGCAATTTGTTAGCATCCGTAGCAACCTTGAACACGTAACAATTCTGGTTCTCCTGACGGTTGGTGGCCTTCTCTGATATCAACGCCTGCAGAAGTATTTTCCCCTCGTTAACCACTGCCGAATATCTCCTTTATCCTGGCCAGACCCTCTTCGGTAATAAGAATATTCTGATGCCATAGCAGGTCGAACGGATTGACCAATTCCGCCCTTTTGGTGTTGAAATATTTGATATTTCTCGATGCCAGAGAGAGATTATTGTTTTTACCCTCGTACAGGAGAATCGTCTTCTGATGATACAACCCGAGCTTTTTAAGGTAATCGGCGAGGATCTTCGTCCTCGGCTCAGTGACCTCTGGCAATTCCACTACGTAGAGTTTTCCCTCCCGGGCCTTTAGCGAGAACGCTGAACGCATGGCGTTTTTCTTCAGGTTTCTGGGAAGCCTCCTGTAATAATCTTTTGGAACGGGCCCCCAGACGACCGCGCCACCTGACCATAATGGAGATGTGTTGCTGCCGGCTCGCGCTCTGCCTGTGCCTTTCTGTCTGAAAGGTTTCTTACCACCGCCGCGCATACGGGCACGATTCAATGTCGACGAGGTACCCTGTCTCTGGTTCTGCAAAAAACCTTTTACATATTCGTGTAGTATATGCTCATTCGGCTCCGTTTCGAAAAGCGGACCCCCAAGATTAATCGCTTTCGACTTCGAACCGTCCTTTGTCAAAAATCCCACTTCGGGCATCAGCTCTACCTGGCTTTCCTCACAGATACCAGGGAATTCTTATGTCCCGGTACCGCGCCGCCGACCAGAAGCAAAGATTGCTCTGGCTCTATGGCCACGACCTTGATGTTTTTAACCGTCACCTTTTTATTCCCCATGTGTCCCGGCATCTTTTGACCCTTGAATACGCGAGAAGGATAGCTCGCTTGCCCGATCGAGCCCGGTGCCCTGAGTCTGTCAGACTGGCCATGGGTCTTCGGGCCTCCCCTGAAGCCGTACCGTTTGACCGTACCCTGGAATCCGAGCCCTCGAGAAATCCCCGAGACGTGGACTTTATCTCCCGGTCGAAATGTATCGATTCCAAAGGTCGTACCCACCTCCGGTTTCTCCGAACCGGTAGTGCGTATTTCACGAAGGTATCTTCCCGGTTCTATGCCGGCTTTGGCGAACTGCCCTTTAACCGGTTTGCTCATGAGCTTTGGACGGATCTGCCCGAGGCTAACGACAACCGCGTCGTATCCATCCGACTCCTTCGTCTTTACCTTGAGCACCGTTGCCGGCTCGACCTTTATCACCGTCACTCCCACTGAATCGCCAGACGCAGTGAAAATCGTCGTCATTCCCAGCTTCTTTCCGTAAATTTCATTCATTTTCAAAATAAAACTTCTTAGTATATCACACTTTTATCTCGACGTCAACCCCCGCCGGCAAATCGAGTCGCATTAGTGAATCGATTGTCTGTTGACTGCTATCATAGATGTCAATCAATCTCTTATGGATTCTCATCTCGAACTGCTCGCGCGACTTTTTGTCAACATGTGGCGAACGGAGAACCGTATAAACCGTTCTTTTAGTCGGCAGCGGTACCGGTCCGGAGATTTTGGCGCCGGTCCGGGTGACCGTGCGCACTATTTCTCTGGCCGAGCGATCAACCGCCACATGATCGTAGGCTTTTAGCCTTATCCTGATCTTCTGTCCTTCCATCGCAGTTCCGCCCTTGTTATTCCAGGACCTCGGTGATGACACCGGCGCCGACCGTATGGCCGCCCTCGCGAATGGCGAAACGCAGCTCCTTCTCCATCGCTATCGGTGTAATCACCTCGCAGTCCATGGTCACATTGTCTCCCGGCATAACCATCTCTCGATCCTTCGGAAGCTGTATGCTGCCCGTCACGTCCGTCGTCCGAAAATAAAACTGCGGACGATAACCGTTGAAAAACGGCGTGTGACGACCACCCTCCTCCTTCTTCAATACGTATACCTCACACTTAAACGTCGTATGCGGCGTGATAGAACCCGGCTTCGAGACTACCATACCCCGCTCCAGATCATCACGATCCACTCCTCGCAGCAACAACCCCACATTGTCACCAGCCTGAGCATAATCCAATATCTTGCGAAACATCTCACATCCCGTCACAACCGTCTTGCGAGTCTCCCGATATCCCACTATCTCAACCTCGTCTCCCTTGCTAATCTTACCCCGGTCCACTCGACCCGTACCAACCGTGCCCCGACCCGTGATCGAAAATACATCCTCCACCGGCATCAAAAACGGCTTGTCAACATCTCGAACCGGATCAGGTATATACGTATCCACTGCATTCATCAACTCCAAAACACTCTTAAACTCCGGAGCATCATACGGCACATCCGGATCCGCACCCTTCGTCATCGCCTCCAAAGCACTACCGCGGATCACAGGTATATCATCACCCGGAAACTCATACTTCGATAGTAAATCCCGGACCTCCAACTCCACTAAATCCAGTAACTCCGGATCATCAACCATGTCGACCTTGTTCATATATACTATGACATACGGAACTCCAACCTGACGCGCCAACAAGATATGCTCCCGCGTCTGAGGCATGGGACCATCGGCAGCACTCACAACCAGTATCGATCCGTCCATCTGCGCCGCACCCGTGATCATGTTCTTGATGTAATCCGCATGACCAGGACAATCAACATGCGCATAATGACGCTTGTCCGTCTCATACTCAACATGCGCCGTGGCTATCGTTATCCCCCGCTCCTTCTCTTCCGGCGCATTATCTATGGAATCAAAATCCCGAACCTGAATCTTCTGGTTCTTGCGAGATAATATCATCGTGATAGCCGCCGTCAACGTCGTCTTACCATGATCAACATGACCGATCGTGCCTATGTTGACATGCGGCTTCGTCCTCTCAAACTTCTCTTTGGCCATCAGGCAACTCTCCCTCGATTATTGAGTCATTTTTCATTATCTTCTTTGACCTACGAGTACCCCGCGAACCTGCTGAACCATCTTCTCCTGCATGGTTTCAGACACGGCGGAGTAATGAGAAAACTGCATTGAATAAACGGCTCGTCCCTGAGACAGGGACCGCAAAGTTGTAGCGTAGCCGAACATTTCAGACAGGGGAACCTGCGAGGCGATCACAACGGCATCGGGTCTGTGAACCATGCCGGCAATCTTGCCGCGTCTGGCGCTCAGATCCCCGATAACATCTCCCATATAATCCTCGGGAACCACCACCTCGATATCCATAATAGGCTCCAAGATGGTCGGCTTAGCTTTCCTGGCTCCCTCCTGCAGGGCTATTGAACCTGCTATCCTGAATGCTACCTCCGAGGAATCAATCTCGTGATATGATCCATCGAGAAGTTCCACTTTCACATCGACCATGGGATATCCTGCCAGAACACCATTTTCGAGAGCATCTTTTACTCCTTTCTTCACTGCAGGAATAAACTCTCTAGGGATATTACCGCCAACAACCTTATCGATAAACTCAAAGCCCTTACCCTTCTCGTTGGGGCCGACAGTAATCTTGACATGGCCATACTGCCCACGGCCCCCGGTCTGGCGAACGAATCTGCCCTCGGCTTTCGCCGTAGTCGCTATCGTCTCACGGTAAGCGACCTGGGGTTTGCCAACATTCGCTGCGACTTTAAACTCGCGCAGCATCCGGTCTATGAGAATTTCCAGATGAAGCTCGCCCATCCCCGACATAATGGTCTGCCCGGTTTCCGGATCGGTTTTCACCTGGAATGTCGGATCTTCCTCTGAAAGCTTGGTGAGAGTTTCTGCCAGCTTATCCTGATCGGCCTTGGTTTTCGGTTCTATGGCCACGTATATAACGGGATTCGGGAAAGATATCTGCTCCAAAATTATTGGATGTTTTCGATCACAGACGGTGTTTCCGGTCGTGGTGTTCCTGAGGCCGACCAGAGCCACAATATCCCCCGATCTTGCTTCTTTCATATCTGCCCGCTTATTAGCGTGCATGGCCAGAATTCTGCTAACCCGATCATTTTTTTTTGTTAGAGGATTGTAAACACTTTCGCCCTGTTTTAACGAACCGGAATAGATTCTTACATAAGAAAGTTTGCCAACATACGGGTCGGAAATGATCTTAAACACCAGCGCCGCAAATGGCTCGGAATCCGACGGCTGCCTGACAATCTCTTTACCTTTATCGGGAACGATTCCGGTTACGGGCGGCATATCCAGAGGCGACGGTAAATATAACAGCACAGCATCCAGCAACGCCTGCACACCTTTGTTCTTGTAAGATGAGCCACATAGAACGGGGGTGATCTTCAGATCTCTGACTGCCCGGCGCAAAGCTCTTCTGATATCCTCTACCTCAATGGCTTCATCGTGCACAAACTTTTCCAGGAGAGAATCGTCATATTCTGAAATTTTCTCGAGCAACTCTTCCCTTTTCGATCTGGCTTCCTCAAAAAGCCCGTCAGGGATCACTTCGTCGGTGAAAATGGTGCCCTGGGTATCCTCCTGATAAAACCGGGCCTTCATAGTTATCAAATCTACTATTCCTGTAAATAGATCGCCAGCGCCGATAGGAAGTTGTATGGGTACAGCATCCGTGCCCAACCTGGCCTTCATCATATCCACGGTGCCGTGAAAATCCGCGCCAATCCTGTCCATCTTATTGACATAGGCGATTCGCGGGACCCTGTATTTATCAGCCTGCCTCCAGACTGTTTCCGACTGTGGCTCAACTCCGCCTACCGAACAGAAAAGCGCAATTGCACCATCGAGCACCCGTAAAGATCGCTCCACCTCCATGGTGAAATCTACGTGGCCGGGCGTATCGATAATATTTATGCGGATATCCTTCCAGAAAACTGTAGTCGCCGCCGATGTGATGGTTATGCCGCGCTCTTTCTCTTGCTCCATCCAGTCCATGGTGGCAGCACCATCATCGACTTCACCTATCCTATGAGTCTTACCCGCATAGAAGAGAATTCTCTCTGTCGTCGTGGTTTTACCCGCATCGATATGGGCCATAATCCCGATGTTGCGTGTCTGTTCTAAATTCCTGTCGGTCGACATAAAAAAATCCACTACCTTGTCTGAGGAGCGCTCCGAAAATCCAGCGCCCGCGGTAGCGGATCTCCTCTGGTTTTTCGGATGCTATTTATCCAGCCTTCATCAATCTCCAATAAAATAAGTCTGCCCTTACCAGCGGAAATGAGCAAAAGCCTTATTGGCTTCTGCCATCCTGTGTGTATCATCCTTCTTCTTAACAGAGGCGCCCTCGTTACGGAAAGCTGCAAGAAATTCGCCTGCAAGTCTCTCCGACATTGTATATTCGGAACGGGCTTTTGCGAAACCGATCATCCACCTTATAGCCAGAGCACTACGTCTTGCCGCCCTTACCTCCACCGGCACCTGGTAATTGGCGCCGCCCACGCGACGGGACCGGACCTCAAGCATGGGTTTAACATTGTTAAGAGCTTTCTGAAAGACCTCCATGCCGCTCTGATTCGTCTTCTTCTCAATCGAATCGATAGCATTGTAGAAGATACTTTCCGCCACCGATTTCTTACCGCCACGCATAAGGCCGTTAATAAACTGCGTTACCGTAGGCGATCCGAACCTCGGATCGGGCGGCCTTTCTTTTTTTTCCGCTCGGCTTCTACGAGACAAAATTACCTCAACCTATTTCTTGGGGCGCTTGACCCCGTATTTTGATCTTCCCTTTTTTCTGTCGGCCACTCCCGCAGTATCTAAAGTACCTCTAATAATGTGGTACCTTACACCCGGAAGATCCTTCACTCGCCCACCGCGGATCAACACGATGGAATGCTCCTGGAGGTTGTGCCCTTCACCCGGGATGTAAGCGGTAACCTCGATACTGTTGGTCAATCTCACGCGCGCAACCTTGCGTAGAGCCGAGTTCGGCTTTTTGGGAGTAGACGTGTAGACCCTGACACACACTCCTCTCTTCTGAGGAGAACCCTTGAGGGCGGGTGTATTGGCCTTGCTCAGCACCCGCTTACGTCCTTTTCTGACCAACTGGTTTATTGTTGGCAACTAACCTCCCATTTCAAAAAAGACAGACTCATAAAATAAACACTCTTATCCTTATGTCAAGCCGTTTTTTCAGCCGACCGTCTCGATTTTCTTCTCTATTTCATCCGCTTTTTCGTCTTCCACGATCTCGACCTTATTATGAATCTCCAGCCCCGTTCCCGCCGGTATCAGCCGCCCGATAATGACGTTCTCTTTCAGCCCAAGCAGATGATCGATCTTGCCATTTATGGTGGCCTCGGTCAATACCCTGGTCGTCTCCTGGAATGACGCCGCCGAGATGAAGCTTTCAGTCGAAAGCGACGCCTTGGTGATTCCCAGAAGCAGAGGCTCATAGGTCGCCGGGTTGCCACCCTCGTTCAATACCCGGTTATTCTCATCCAATAACCTGTTGCGATCGATAACTTCACCCTCAAGGAAATTAGAATCTCCGACATCGAGTAATCTGACTTTTTGCAAGACCTGGCGAATTATGACCTCGATATGTTTGTCGTTGATCTTCACTCCCTGAAGACGATAGACACCCTGAATCTCGTTCACCAGGTATTCCTGAACGGCATTTGGACCTTTTATCTTGAGAATATCGTGGGGATCGATCGGACCCTCGCAGAGCCGGTCGCCGGCGAGAACCTGATCGGTATCGTGAACCAGCATATGCTTTCCATGCGGGACCAGATATTCTTTATCCTCAGCATGCTCCCCGTGGATTATAATTTGCTGGTTGCCCCTGACTATCTTACCATATTCGGCAATCCCGTCGATCTCCGTGACAACTGCGGGATCCTTTGGATGACGGGCCTCGAACAGCTCGGCGACCCTCGGGAGTCCGCCTGTGATATCTTTGGTCTTATAAATCTCGCGGGGAATCTTAACAATCATCTGTCCGGCCTTGATGTTTTCGCCGTCCTTAACGGCCAGATGTGCGCCCACCGGTACAGAATAGTTGGCCAACCTCTTACCCTTATTATCCAATACCGCTATATGCGGACGCAAGACCTTCTCACGCGTTTCGATAATCACCTGGGCCGATAAACCGGTGGACTCATCAAGCTCCTCGCGGTAGGTAACATTTTCGATGATGTCGATGAACTCTACTTTACCGGATTTATTTGTTAGAATGGTATTGGTATGCGGATCCCATTCGAATATCACATCATCTTTTTCCACATGCTGGCCGTTCTTGACCTTCAATGTACAGCCGTATGGAATCGTGAAACGCTGGCGGGTCCTATCTTTTTCGTCTACTATCTTTAATTCGCTGTCGCGAGAAAGCACGATGCGATCATTTGGCTCTTCGCCGGGGACAGTCTTGATCTTGTTAAACGCGATCTTTCCAGCGGCCTTGGCGGTAATCCTGGACTGTTGTGCAATGACTGCGGCAGTACCGCCGATATGGAAGGTGCGCAAGGTCAGCTGGGTGCCGGGTTCGCCAATAGACTGAGCGGCGATAACTCCTACCGCCTCCCCCAGCGTGACCATTCTCCCACTGGCCAGGTTCCGGCCATAACAGTTGATACAGACTCCCCTGCGAGAGTCACATGTCAGCACTGATCTGATAGAAACCGATTCTATGCCGCACTCCTCTATCCTGACGGAAGCCTCCTCATCGATTTCTTCCCCTGCCGGGACTATGACCTCATCTGCAATGGGATCATACACATCCAGAAGTGTTACTCGCCCGAGTATGCGATCCCGCAGAGATTCGATAACTTCCTCGCCCTCCTTCAGGGCCATAGTATCATTTCCCAGTATCGTACCGCAATCATTCTCGCTAATAATAACATCTTGAGCAACATCCACCAGTCTACGGGTAAGATAGCCGGCGTCGGCGGTCTTGAGCGCGGTATCGGCCAGGCCCTTACGGGCTCCATGGGTAGATATGAAATATTCGAGTACGTTTAGACCCTCGCGGAAGTTTGCAGTGATCGGTGTCTCGATGATCTCTCCCAGTTGACCGGTAATTCTCTTCTGAGGCTTGGCCATCAAGCCACGCATGCCTGCCAGCTGCCTGATCTGCTCCTTGGATCCCCTTGCGCCCGAATCTGCCATCATAAAAATGGGATTGAATCCCTGATCCTCCTGAGTGAGGTTTTCAAACATAACCTCCGATACCTCGCTGGTGGTTCTGGTCCAGGTATCGATTACTTTGTTGTAACGTTCTCCATTAGTTATGGCGCCCTTCTCATACTGCTTCTGGATTGCCTCCACCTCTTTTGTGGCTGCGCTCAGAAGCTTTTCCTTTTCTTTCGGGACAACCATATCATCGATGCTGACCGTTATTCCGGCAGTGGTAGCGTATTCGAATCCGACTCTTTTCAGATCATCGAGGAAAACGGCCGTGCGCTTATTGCCCAGCCTCCTGTGAACGTCTGAGATCAATGATTCAAGCGTCTTTTTCGACGCCAACTCGTTGAAAAATCCCATTTCATCCGGGACTACCTGGTTAAAAATAACACGTCCCACTGTTGTATCAAGAAATTTATTCTTATCGTCCGGCATCAGAAGCCTGATGCTGGCATGCAGATCTATTCCGCCAAGAGCGTTCGCATAGATAACCTCATCCTGATTTCCGAAAACTTTCCCTTCGCCCTTGACACCTTTCTTAGCTTTCGTCAGGTAATAACATCCGAGAACCATATCCTGGGAAGGAACAGCGATAGGTTTGCCCGATGATGGTTGAAGAAGATTATTCATGGATAACATCAGCACCCGCGCCTCCAGCTGAGCTTCGAACGATAACGGGACATGAACCGCCATCTGATCTCCGTCAAAATCGGCGTTAAAGGCCGCGCAAACCAGCGGATGAAGCTTGAGAGCCTTGCCTTCCACCAGGACCGGATAAAATGCCTGGATGCCCAACAAATGTAATGTCGGAGCACGGTTCAGCATGACCGGGTGATCTTTGATAATCTCTTCCATTATATCCCAGACTTCGGGTCGCTCCCGCTCCACAAGTCTCTTGGCCGATTTCACGGTCTGGACGAAACCTTTCTCTTCGAGCTTATTGATGATGAATGGCTTGAACAGCTCCAGCGCCATATTTTTGGGCAGGCCGCACTGGTTGAGCTTCAGTTCCGGCCCTACCACTATCACCGTCCGGCCGGAATAGTCGACTCTCTTGCCGAGCAGATTCTGACGGAACCTTCCCTGTTTTCCCTTGAGAAGATCCGAAAGCGATTTGAGTGGTCTTTTGGAATCGCCGCGCACGGAACGGGATCTCCTGCCGTTGTCGAAAAGAGCGTCCACCGCCTCCTGAAGCATCCTCTTTTCATTCCTGAGAATAACCTCGGGCGCCTTGATCTCGATAAGCTTTTTTAGACGATTGTTCCGGTTAATAACCCTTCTGTAGAGGTCATTTAGATCCGAAGTCGCGAAACGCCCGCCTTCAAGGGGAACAAGGGGACGTAGATCTGGAGGTATAACCGGAATAACTCCCAGCACCATCCACTCGGGCTTGTTCTCGGACTGGCGAAACGCCTCTATCACGCGTAAACGCTTCAGAGTGTCTTTCTTGCGTTGAACCGACGTCTCCACCTTGACCTGGGCCCGCAAAGAAATGGCCAGCTCTTCGATATCCAACGCCCGAAGCAGATCGCGTACGGCCTCGGCACCCATCTTGGCGACGAATTCCTTACCCGATTCTTCCAACTCGTAGCTCTCGTCCTCCGAAATGATGTCCATCTTCTTTAACGATGTGTTGCCCGGGTCTATGATGATGAACGATTGATAATAAATAATGCGCTCGAGCTGCCTGACAGTGAGATCGAGCAGATACCCGATTCTCGAGGGGAGCGAGTGTGAAAACCAGATATGGGTTACGGGAACAGCGAGATCAATATGCCCCATTCTCTCCCGCCGAACCTTGGATTGTGTAACCTCTACCCCGCACCGGTCGCAGACTATGCCGCGAAATCGAATGCGCTTGTATTTGCCGCAATTGCATTCCCAATCCTTTACGGGGCCGAAGGTCCTTTCGCAGAACAGGCCGTCCTTCTCCGGCTTGAAACTGCGGTAATTAATGGTCTCCGGCTTCGTAACCTCTCCATAAGACCACGACCTGATTATCTCGGGCGAGGCTATCTTAATCTTGATGGCCTCAAAATCCGACGGTCTTTTTTGGTTTCTAGTAAAAGGATCGATCACTAAAGTCTCCTTAATTTTGATTATCCCAGAAGAACGACATTATTTCTCGACTAATTCAACGTCCAGCCCAAGAGATTGGAGTTCCTTGATAAGCACGTTGAACGACTCCGGTATCCCGGGTTCCGGAGAGTTCTCACCCTTAACTATAGCCTCATATACTCGAGACCTGCCTGCAACATCGTCCGATTTGACGGTCAGCATTTCCTGTAGTGTATATGCTGCGCCGTAGGCCTCCAGAGCCCAGACCTCCATCTCACCGAACCTCTGGCCGCCAAATTGGGCCTTTCCGCCCAGGGGCTGCTGCGTGACCAGAGAATACGGTCCTATGGAACGGGCATGAATCTTATCATCGACGAGGTGGGAGAGTTTCATCATATACATAAATCCTACCGCCACCTCGTGATCCAGCCTTCTGCCGGTGCGGCCATCATATACGATGCTTTTACCATTTTCGGGCAGGCCCGCTTTTTTTAGATAACTCTTTATCTCATCAATCGTGGCTCCGTCAAATACCGGCGAGGCGAATCGAATCCCCAGAAGTCTGGCGGCCCATCCAAGATGAGTTTCCAATATCTGGCCCACGTTCATACGCGAAGGAACGCCCAGCGGATTGAGCAACATATCTATAGGAGTGCCATCCGGGAGATACGGCATATCCTCCGCCGGTACGATCTTGGCGACAACTCCTTTATTACCATGACGGCCAGCCATCTTATCTCCTACCGAGAGAACCCTCTTGGTTGCGAGAGAGACTTTTAGTAGCTGAACGACACCGGGCGGCAGCTCCGCGCCTCGAATGATCTTTTCCACCTCTATATCCTGCTGGGCTTTCTTCTTCTCGATCAGCTCTGCAGCCCGTTGAAGAAGCCGGGCGGCCTTTTTATTCAGCTTCTCGTCGCCGGAAAATCCCTTCTCGGATATCAGTTCATGAGATCTGCAATCCTCTAAAATTCCCTCTTTATATTTGGTTCCAGCCCTGATGACTACTTCATCGTTCTCATCCACAACGGTCCTTGCCGTACGACCGTCCAGAAGTATCTCGAGATTACGGTTGCGGATTGAGATTATATAATCGATCTGTTTCCCGAAGTTTCTCTTCAGCTTCGAAATCTCGGATCGCTCCTGTTTTTTGGCGGCTTCGGAACGCTCCTTGCGCGAGAAAATCTTCGTATCGACGACGATAGCTTTCATACCGGGGGGCGCTTTCAATGAAGCGTCCCTGACGTCGCCCGCCTTCTCGCCGAAAATCGCCCTGAGCAGCCTCTCCTCAGGCGAAAGTTCTGTTTCTCCCTTCGGTGTGACCTTGCCGACCAGGATATCGCCGGCTTCCACTTCGGCGCCAACACGGACGATACCTCTTTCGTCGAGATGCATCAGGGCTTCCTCGGAGACGTTGGGTATTTCTCTGGTTATCTCCTCCGGGCCGCGTTTAGTGTCCCGGACCTGGATTTCGAAGGTTTCGACGTGCACCGAGGTGTAAACATCGTCCGATATCAGCCGCTCCGAGACTATGATAGCATCCTCGAAATTATACCCGCGCCAGGGCATGAATCCGACCAATATATTGGCGCCCAACGCCAACTCCCCTCCGGAGGTAGCAGCGCCATCGGCTATAACATCCCCCGCCTCAACTTTATCGCCCGGCCGGACGAGAGGTCTTTGATTGATACATGTATCCTGGTTGGTGCGCTTGAATTTTGACAGATCGTATTCGTCCAATTCCACGAGATCCAGAAGCTTTTCAGCATCCCGGTGGTGCGGCTTGATAACTATCTTCTCGGAGTCCACATATTCCACGACGCCACGGCGTTTGGCGGCAAGAACTGCTCCGGAATCAAAGGCCGCTTTATACTCCATGCCGGTGCCTATGATAGGTGCTTCCGTGGTCAAGAGTGGGACCGCCTGGCGCTGCATATTCGACCCCATCAAAGCTCTGTTAGCGTCATCATGTTCCAAAAATGGTATCAGGGCCGCCGCCACCGAAACCAGTTGCTTGGGAGAAACGTCCATGAAATCTATTTCCTCGGGCTTTGCCAGCATGAATTCTCCCCGGCTTCTGGCTTTTACGAAATTGACTGCAAACCTGTTCTTGCTGGTCAGCGGAGCATTCGCCTGCGCAACAACAAAGCGGTCTTCTTCGTCTGCGGTCAGGAAAGTGAATTCATCGCTGACTTTACCGTTCTTGACAATCCGGTAAGGGGTTTCAAGAAAACCGTACCTGTTTATCCTCGCATAAGTGGCCAGCGAAGCGATCAGCCCGATGTTGGGGCCTTCGGGAGTTTCAATGGGGCAGATTCGACCGTAATGCGTGTGATGAACGTCGCGAACCTTAAATCCTGCCCGTTCCCTTGTCAATCCACCAGGACCAAGAGCCGAGAGCCTCCGCTTGTGAGTCAGTTCGGCCAGCGGGTTAGTCTGGTCCATAAACTGGGAAAGCTGGGATGATCCGAAGAAAGCATCTATCACTGATGACACGGTGCGGGCGTTCACCAGATCGTGGGGAGTAATATTCTCATTATCCCGCAAGCTCATCCTCTCGCGGATGGTGCGGGCCATTCTCGAAAGCCCTACCGAAAACTGGTTGGACAGGAGTTCGCCCACCGACCTGGCGCGCCGATTGCCGAGATGGTCAATGTCATCGATATGCCCCTCACCGTTTCTCAGGTCGATCAGGTATTTGATTATGGCGAGGAAATCTTCTTTGCTTAATACCTTCTGTTCGAGAGGGACGTCCAGTTGCAGCCGTTGGTTTATCATGTAACGCCCGACCTCGCCCAGATCGTATCGCTTGGGATTGAAAAACAATTTTCCGAATAGATCCTTGGCCAGTGCAACAGTGGGGGCATCGCCGGGGCGAATCAGAGAATAGATCTTGAATAACGCCTCCTCGTGGGAACTCGTTGCATCTTTTTCAATTGTGTTTCTTATTATGCCGGCGTCAGTGGTAAAATCAACGTTGAGCAGATCGAGTTTCTCTATCTTAAGTTCACAGAGCTTTTTGAAGATATCGTCGGTGATTTCGGATCTCGCCTCGAGAAAGACCTCTCCGGTCGAGGGATCGACAACATTCTGCGCTGAAATGGCGCCGATAAATCTATTCCCTCTTCTGGACGATACTTTCTCCGTAACGGACTTATAGAAAGTCTTAAGGAGATCCTCATTCGTGGAAAATCCCAGGGCTCTCAGTAGGGTGGTCGATGGCAGCTTGCGGCGGGAATCTATGTGAACGAACATCACATCGTTCACATCCAATGTAAACTCTACCCAGGAACCCCTGTAAGGGATTATTCGGGCCGAAAACAGTCGCTTTCCGTTGGGATGGATTTCTTCGTCGAAGAAAACTCCCGGGGAACGATGCAACTGGCTGACGATAACTCTCTCGGCGCCATTAATAATAAAGGTGCCGTTTTCACTTAGAAGAGGAAATTCCCCAAGGAAAACATCCTTCTCGATAATGTCCTTTACTACCTTTTCGTCTTTCTCAGTGCCCGGTTCCCTTACAACGAGTCTTAGCGTGGCCTTTAGAGGGGAGCCGTATGTCATATTTCTCTCCCGGCATTCCCGGATGATATATCGGGGCTCGCCGAGAGTGTATTTGACGAACTCCAGAGAGAAAAGTTCGTGGACATCGGTTATGGGAAAAATAGATTTAAATACCGCCTGGAGCCCATTGTTCTTTCTTTCTCCAGGAGACACCTTACGCTGGAGGAAATTTTCATAAGATGAAAGCTGAACGTCGAGAAGATCAGGCATCTCAACGTTTTCTCTCAGCTTAGAAAAATTCTTTCGCTCGACCTTCAATACTGGTCTCAAAAACACCTCCTGTCGGGAGATATTCCAATTTTTACATGAACGCAGGCCGTCGGCCTGACTTCTACTTCACGACTACGGATGCACCAACCTCTTCGAGTTTAGCCTTCGCCGCCTGGGCATCCTCCTTGGATAGACCTTCTTTTACGGGCTTCGGTACGCCGTCGACAAGATCCTTCGCTTCTTTCAAACCGAGACTTGTCAGTTCACGGACTACCTTGATAACCTGAATCTTCTTACTGCCCGCGCCTTCCAGAATAACATCAAACTCTGTCTGTTCCTCTGCAGCCTCAGCGGCGCCTCCCGCGACGCCTCCGGCCATGGCTATCGGCGCCGCCATGGGAGAAACACCGAATTCATCCTGCATCTTCTTGGAAAGATCTGACAGTTCAACTACCGTCATTTCCTTTATGATATCGAATGCCTGTTGTATCTTATCTGCCATTTCTTCAATCCCTCGTCTTACCGGCAGCCGCCGGAGTTGTTTTGACCTGAATCCAATTTATCAAACGATGAGCGCGTCCCGAACCGAAGTCGTTTTCCCGAAAACAACTTAGAAGCGCCGGACGGAAGTCCTGCCCATCCTAACTTTTCCTATCCTCAGCTAAAGCGTCTAAGGTGCCAATAAAGTCCCTCGTCGCCGACTCCAGAAGGCTGATAAAATGCGTTATCGGTCCCTCCACAGTGCTAATTAAAATTGCGATTACAACATCTCTCGATGGTAGCTGCGCGATCCGTTTTAAGAAATCAAATCCATGCTGGGCCCCATCATAAAAGTAGGATTTGAATTTCGGCTTTTCAGTTTCCTTGATGGACTCGTAAATGACCTTGGCTGGCAGTGACGGATCGTCGTATCCATAAATGACGGAGGTCGGACCCTCAAAATGCTCCTGTAATTCCTGCAGATCGGTATCCTTGACCGCCAGTATCAAAAGAGTGTTTTTGGATACCCTGATTTCACTGTTTCCCTCTTTCAACTTTCTGCGCAGGGCTGAAACATCACCGACGTTAATGCCGGAATGGTCTGTGATTATAAGGTGGCTGGCCCGGGCCAGCTTATCCTTCAAAATGGCGACTTCCTTTTGTTTCTGCTCTTTATTCACCTTCTACCTGCCCTCTATTTGCCCAGTGTAGTGATCTCGTTAGTGTCCAGCTTTATTCCGGGTCCCATGGTGCTGCATATCGAGGCATTTTTTAAATATGTTCCTTTAGCGGCCGCCGGTTTTGCTCTAACGATGGCGCTGAAAAAAGTCTTTGCGTTTTCCAGTATTTGCTCGTCCGAAAATGAAAGCTTGCCTATTCCAACCTGGATATTGGCAGTTTTATCCAGGCGGTATTCTATTTTGCCTGCCTTGGCAGCCTTTACGGCCCGGTCTACATCCATGGTGACGGTGCCCGATTTGGGATTCGGCATCAATTTCTTCGGCCCGAGGATCTTTCCCAGTTTTCCAATCTGACCCATCATATCGGGAGTCGCGATAATCGTGTCGACATCCGCCCAACCTTTCTGGATCTTCTCTATATACTCCTCGGCGCCCACCATATCGGCGCCGGCCTCCTCGGCCTCTTTGGCTTTTTCCCCCTTGGCCATGACCAACACTCTAATCGTTTTGCCCGTCCCGTGCGGCAATACCGTCGTACCTCGAACCGTCTGATCCGCCTTCCTGGGATCGACTCCCAGCCGAACGGTGGCTTCGATTGTCGCGTCGAATTTAGCCTGGGCGGTCTCGCGCAAAAGTTTAATGGCCTCGGCCAGGGTGTAGGCCTTCAGGCGATCTACTTTTGCAGCTGCCTCTTTGTAGCTCTTTCCTCTTCTCATTGAATTCTCTTTCTGAAAGAGAGTCTCCCCTTAACGACTCATAATCTCCGGCAATTGAAATTAAACCTATCTGCCCGTGAGTTGGTTCCAGAATACCATAATCCTGCCCTGTCGTTCCGAGCAGTTCTAACTTATGCACCCTCCACGTCAATGCCCATGCTGCGGGCAGTGCCGGCGATTATCCGCTCGGCCATCTCGATATCGGTGGCGTTCAAATCCGGCATCTTAAGCTGTGCTATTTCCCTAATCTGATTTCTGGAAACCATGGCTACTTTATCTCTATTGGGTTCTCCGGAACCTTTCTCGATCTTTGCCGCTTTCTTCAGAAGCTCCGCGGCAGGCGGCGTTTTAGTGATAAATGTGAACGATTTATCCGCAAATACCGTAATGATCACCGGTATTATCGTCCCCGCCTGAGACTGGGTCCTGCTGTTGAAGGCCTTGCAGAACTCCATTATATTGATACCCTGCTGACCCAATGCCGGTCCTACCGGGGGCGCCGGTGTGGCATTGCCCGCTGGAATCTGTAACTTTACAATGCCGGCTACTTTCTTGGCCACAACAACTCCTTACGCTAAATTACAACTAAAGACTCGTTACCTGCAAATAATCGAGTTCCACCGGAGTGGGCCGGCCGAAAATAGAGACCATGACCTTGACCTTGCGCTTTTCCGGATTGACCTCACTGACGGTACCGGCAAAATCCGCAAACGGGCCATCAGTCACTTTAACCGCCTCGCCTACTTTATAAGGGATATCCAGCGCTTCGCGGTTTTTCGACCTGTCTATCTGGGCCAGAATCCTCTTTACCTCTTTTCCCCGGAGGGCAACGGGCTTCCCCGAGGCGCCCACGAAATTGGTGATGCCCGGGGTCGATGTTACCAGATGCTGAGTTTCTTTGTTCAACTCCATTTCAATCAGAATGTAGCTGGGTAGAAACTTTTTCACGGAGGTGTGACGTTTGCCCTGCTTCATCTCCACAATCTCCTCCGTGGGAACCAGGATCTGGCCGAACAATTCCGCAAGGCTCTCGGCCTCCGCCGCCGATTCGAGATATTTCTTCGCCTTATTCTCGTGCCCGGAATAAGTATGGGCTACATACCATTTCTTTTCCATAGATGAGTTCACTTTAGCTGCCAGCCACGCTGATCAAAAGATTCACAAGCTCTTTCAAAATAAAATCAACAGTGCCGATAAAAAATGATACCAGAAGAGACATGACTATCACTACGATTGTGGAGCCCACCAGCTCCTGTTTCGACGGCCAGGCAACCTTCTGCAGTTCCTGGTAAACATCGTTGAAGAATTTCTTCGCTTTACTGAACATTCAATCTATACCTCTTGCTCACCCAGGACAGGAGGGACTCGAACCCCCAACCCCCGGTTTTGGAGACCGGAGCTCTAGCCAGTTGAGCCACTGTCCTGTGTATCTCTATCTGGTCTCCTTATGAGGAGTGTGCTTGCTACAATAAGGACAGTATTTCTTATACTCGACCCTATCAGGATGCGTACGCTTGTTTTTGGTCGCAGTATAGTTGCGGCGTTTACAATCGTTGCACGCCAGTGTAATTATGTCGCGCGGCATCCTCTACCCCTATTCCAGGACCTCGGTGATGACACCGGCGCCGACCGTATGGCCGCCCTCGCGAATGGCGAAACGCAGCTCCTTCTCCATCGCTATCGGTGTAATCACCTCGCAGTCCATGGTCACATTGTCTCCCGGCATAACCATCTCTCGATCCTTCGGAAGCTGTATGCTGCCCGTCACGTCCGTCGTCCGAAAATAAAACTGCGGACGATAACCGTTGAAAAACGGCGTGTGACGACCACCCTCCTCCTTCTTCAATACGTATACCTCACACTTAAACGTCGTATGCGGCGTGATAGAACCCGGCTTCGAGACTACCATACCCCGCTCCAGATCATCACGATCCACTCCTCGCAGCAACAACCCCACATTGTCACCAGCCTGAGCATAATCCAATATCTTGCGAAACATCTCACATCCCGTCACAACCGTCTTGCGAGTCTCCCGATATCCCACTATCTCAACCTCGTCTCCCTTGCTAATCTTACCCCGGTCCACTCGACCCGTACCAACCGTGCCCCGACCCGTGATCGAAAATACATCCTCCACCGGCATCAAAAACGGCTTGTCAACATCTCGAACCGGATCAGGTATATACGTATCCACTGCATTCATCAACTCCAAAACACTCTTAAACTCCGGAGCATCATACGGCACATCCGGATCCGCACCCTTCGTCATCGCCTCCAAAGCACTACCGCGGATCACAGGTATATCATCACCCGGAAACTCATACTTCGATAGTAAATCCCGGACCTCCAACTCCACTAAATCCAGTAACTCCGGATCATCAACCATGTCGACCTTGTTCATATATACTATGACATACGGAACTCCAACCTGACGCGCCAACAAGATATGCTCCCGCGTCTGAGGCATGGGACCATCGGCAGCACTCACAACCAGTATCGATCCGTCCATCTGCGCCGCACCCGTGATCATGTTCTTGATGTAATCCGCATGACCAGGACAATCAACATGCGCATAATGACGCTTGTCCGTCTCATACTCAACATGCGCCGTGGCTATCGTTATCCCCCGCTCCTTCTCTTCCGGCGCATTATCTATGGAATCAAAATCCCGAACCTGAATCTTCTGGTTCTTGCGAGATAATATCATCGTGATAGCCGCCGTCAACGTCGTCTTACCATGATCAACATGACCGATCGTGCCTATGTTGACATGCGGCTTCGTCCTCTCAAACTTCTCTTTGGCCATCAGGACTCCTTGTGCTAAATGCCAATATCCTTAAGCCCAAGACCGGGATCGAACCGGTGACCTCGTCCTTACCAAGGACGTGCTCTACCAACTGAGCTACCTGGGCAAAAAATGCACCAATAGCTTAAAAAGGGATGGCTCCCTTTAAGCAACAGCTTGGCAATATAAACCCCCCCTTAGCCCTGTCAAGCAATATTTTAGCTTGCCCACCAACTTTTTTATCGGTTTGGCAGGCCAATTGCTTAACCTTTTTTTTGACCTTCTTTCAACGGGTTATGACATCCGACAGATAGAATCCGCAAAATATAGCAGGAAAGGACAACTATCGGAGGGGCCGAAGGTTTCAGAACGAAACTAAAGATCGGATTCAGTGTCTATTATCCCTTTGGCTGCATACAATAACATAGCGGGAGACGAGGTTCGAATCTTACAGATCCGTAGGACTCGCGACTAATCCGTACAGATCACTCTACCAATTGAGTTACTCCCCCCTTAATGACGCCTTAAATTCCGAGCTCTCCGGTTTTTTAAGCCAACGCTCTCGTTTCACTGCCTCACCCCTGCTCCCGAACTTCTCAAAATGGACCAATTGTAGCGGTCTACGGTATTTTGTGGATCGTACACGTCCCTCATTATGAGCTCGAAACCTCTTTTCAATATCGGAGGTTTGGCCCACGTAAAGATTGCCATCCTTCCGGCTCAACAATATGTAAACGTAATACTTCATAATAACATAGCGGGAGACGAGGTTCGAACTCGCGACTAACAGCTTGGAAGGCTGTCACTCTACCAACTGAGTTACTCCCGCTTATTCAATCTATCGGAGTAACTCCCGACTAATCCGTACGGATCACTCTACCAACTGAGTTACTCCCGCTTATT
>CBEUCH010000006.1:0-210718 GCA_965541585.1 uncultured bacterium
ATGGCACGGGCAGGAGCGGATCGAGAAATGCGGCTTTACGCTGGTTCCGGCATCGAAGATTGACGCACCGTTGGTGAATGAATGCAGGGCGCATCTGGAATGCCGACTTGTCGATACCAAAGATGTCGGAACCGGATTTGTTATATTCGGCGAGATTGTGGTGGCCTCCATCTGGGATGAGATCTTGAAAGTCGAGCCGGATAAACGGTATAAGCTTCTGGATCAGATTATCTTTCTGGAAGATGGGGTATGGGGGAAATTGATAAAATTCAACTGAAATGTAAGGCCAATATAATAGAAGATGTAACGGTGCGTAAGGTGGCCCTGGATTTTACCCCATCATAAACACATGCGCGAACACCTTGGCATCGCCTAAGATGTTGGATATCGACGTGTGCTCGTTGGGCTGGTGGGCCGATTCGCTTACGCGACTCCAGACCGCGGCCGGGTAACCCTTGCGCCGGAACAACGCCGCCACCGTGCCGCCGCCGATTCCATAAACCTGGGGCTTGATGTTGTACACCTTATTTATACCGCGCATCAAGGCTTGGACCACCGGCGCATCCTCTCTCGTGGGCGTAGCGGCCTCGGCCCGCTGGGAGTGGCTGATCTTAATTGTTACATTCTCACTGACCTCGATCTCCGCCGCCCATTTCTTTATCAGTGACTCGATCTCGTCGAGCTTATATTTCGGCAGGACTCGGCAATCTATGTAGAAAACATCGTCGCCCGGAATGGTGTTGACATTGGGGACGTTGGCTTCCTTTTTGGTCGGCTCGAATGTAGAATTGGCCGGATGGAACAATTTATCTTTGGCATCGAAAATGTTATACAACGCGTGAATCTTGGCTGATAGCTTGGATGCTGCGGCGAAAGCATTAATCCCCTGATCGGGGCGGGAGGCATGACACTGCCTGCCTGTCGTCTCGACCTTCAGCCAGCAGATCGATTTCTCGGCGATCTCGATCATCTTGCCATCGTCATCGCCGGCGTCCGGGACGAGTATGAGATCCTCTTTCTTCAAGATATCATGGTTTTCGAGCAGATAATCGATCCCGTATGTCGAGCCCACCTCCTCATCAGCGACAAACATCAGGCCGACATTGTATTTTGGTTTCAGGCCGAGATCGATCAAGGCTTTCCCCGCCAAAACGGCGGCCACCAGGCCGTGCTGGTTGTCCTCGACACCCCGCCCGATCAGCTTATCACCTTCCACTTTCAATTCGTAAGGCTCACTCTGCCACTTGCTTCGCTCGCCCGGCGGCACGATATCGAGATGCGCCATGACATAGACGGTCCGCGAACCGTCTTCGCCGGGGAACCTGTATACCATGTTGGGCCGGACTTTCGACGATACCCGCTCATCAGGGGCGTCGTAATGCTCCGGTTCGGGGAATCCCGCCTTTTTCAGATAGTCTTTTAGAGCCTGCGCCTTTTTCGATTCCCCGTCGCCGTCGTTTTCCGGTGCCAGGGCAGGTATCGATGTCAGAAGACGCTGCAGCTCTATGACATTGCTCTTATAACTTCCTATCCTGTCCGCAACTTTTTTAAAATCAAAAGCCATTCTGTTCCTCCGCGAAAAGCTCACCGTAGTTATGTATCATCTGGGGCGGTTCCACACCGAGCATTCGCAAATAGGTATAGAGATTACCCCGATGATGAATTTCCTCGTCGATAGCCGTATAAATAACCGCCTCTCCCGTCAGCGATCCGAAAGGTGTCTCATACATCTTCAGATAATGCCCCTCGGGGAGCAGGCGAAGCATACCGGTCGTTTTTTTGTGTTCATTATATAATTTATCCCGCAGGGTTTTGCGACTTAGATCCCTTTCACTCGAGAACGGCGCCAGATTCCACTCCCCGGTCAGGATTCCAATCCGGGTATAGAGTTCAACTACGAGTATATGGTCGAACTGCTCTGCCACACTGCGAACCGTCTCGGCCGGTCGGAAATCAAATCTATCCTCCGGGAACAGATCCAGAAGCCGCAGGGTCAACTTTCTAACGTTTTCCCAGTATTTCAAGATTGATGATTTGGTCATGGCTTGCGGCATACCATTATAAACGTGATGGGGATATGCTCCGCAATATATTTATACTCTTCCATAATCTCCCGGGAGAACCCGATATGCGGCGTATCAGTTGTCGATTGCGGTTCGAGGATTTTCGAGACGGTGAAGCCTGCGGCCGTCAAGGCGTTGTGATAACAGGATATCGACCGCACATAATGCTGAAATCCGGGGGCCCGCCGGAGTTCTTCGAATTCCCAGCTCCATTTTATCAGGATAGGGTTATATGGATAAATGTGGTTGAATTCCACGCCGCCATCTGTTTCATCGATGATATATTGAAGCGGATTCATATCGGAGAGGATAAATTTACCGCCTGGCTTGAGGATACAAAATGTTTCTGCAAAAGTGGATTCGATATCCGGTACATAGGAGATTGCGCAGGCGGAGATCGCAATATCGAACGTGGATTTCGGTAGACGCGAGAGGTCGCTGATTTCGCCGGTGATGAAGTCTATGGCGGCTTTGTGTTCGGAGGCCAGGTTTTCAGCCAGCCTGATCTGCTCCTGCGAGAAATCAACCGCGGTGACCTCGGCGCCCATTTTAGCCAGCGCAACCGCATTCTGACCGCCGCCGCAACCGAGATCGATAACGGTTTTGCCTTTTATATCGCCTAATAGATGAAGCTTGTCCTCGCCGGGGCAGAGGGGGCCGTAGTGGACGATATCGGTTGAGATCTCGTATCGCTTACGGTAGGGTTCGGCTATCTTATCCCACGATTTCCTGACATCAACCATGCAGGGAGTATATTCAAATCGATTTATAAAAGCAACAACGGACACTCAAACAGGTGTCTGGAGCATTAACATCGGGCTGGCGCATGGCTTGCCCGGCCGAACAGGATAAATAAAATAAGACCGAAAAGCGGCATTAAGATTATCACGAGCGTCCAGAGGAACTTGGCGGTCAGAGAAAGAGTCGACCCCCAGCATCGAAGTATCGCCCAGATATCGGCGATCAAAAGCAGAAGGCTGCAGATAGTAGTCATATTTTACCTCCTTCAATAAGAATATACACATTTGAGAGAACTTTATTCAGCATTGAAAAAGGAGAAATTGCGGCCGTAGAGATTTGCTCAGCAAAATTAGGAGCGATGTGATAACGCTTAATCCCTCTCCGCCAGCTTCCAGAGCCGCTCTCCAATTATGAAGTAAGGCGGCTTGCAACCGCGATGCTCCCTATAGCCAAGTTCCGAAACAATCGCGATCGTCTCAAAATCTCCGAGCAGGTTTCTTCTGAATACGCAAAGAGCTTCATAATGATAATAATATCGCCCGATCGCGGTGGAATCATCGATAATATTTTCAATCCAGCCGGTGGCGTTGAGGGCGAAAAGATCAGACGGATTTGCCGGATCGGTGAAATCGACCGCCCTGAGAATGTGGATTCCGGTTGTATCGTTTCCGGCTATAGACGACAGAAAGAGAGTGTCGTTATGGAAAATAGGTTTGCGGTACCCGTCGAATGTGTTGGAATAAACTTGTTGAATATGATTTGGATCAGCCAGATCAAATACTTTCAGGTGAGGGCTATATTCACGATGCGCAATAAGGTAATCGGAACGAATGACCATCCGCTCGGCCCACACGCTGTCTACCTGATCGAATTCATTCACGGAACCATCGGGCGAATATGAAAAAAGCGTTATATAGCCGAAATCGTAATTTGACCGCGCCACAGCCACTAGGCTGTCTTTCAAAGCGAATGATTTTATATAGCCGCTGATTTCGAGGTGAAAAAGTTGTATTGGATTATACGGATCGGCGAGGGAGTAGGCGAATATGCCGTTTTCGTGGGTGGAATACCAAAGTGTATCGCCGCGAAGCTTGAAAGTCTTAACCTGATGAGGCAATTCAAATAAAGTCAATTCCCAAAGATTGTCATTCCCGTAATCGTAAACCCGATATTCTCCCTGGTAGGTGACCGTTATTATCGTATGGGGATCGAATATTAACGCGTCACCCTCGATCTCCCCGATCTTATAAAGGATATTTGGGGTCGGCATTAACTGATATTCACCAGGCTTCATGGCGGGCATGCGCAATGAAAAAAGGTCGTTTTTGTAGATGGTTACGCTTTTGTAAAGGGCGTGACTGGGAATCACAGCCTTTCCCCGGCTATCGGTAACTACCCTGAAATAATCCCAGTCCATTCCCCCCTCAATGTATGCTCCTTCCAACGGTTGTCCCTGATGATCTGTTACCCGTACTGAAAAATCCGGTCCCGGAGAAGAAACCTTCCTATCGCAGGCAAAAAGTAAAAACAGGACTGTAGGCGGCATTAGCTTTTGTATGGTCTTAATGGTTATCATACATCCCTCCAGCGAGAGCCTTACGTCGAACATTAAGGATGCGAGCCTTATAATATTATACAGTTATGAGAATAATATATTCCCCGTAAAAAGACACTGAAAAAGGTCTTTAAAAAGTACAATTATTGACCACTATGGAATCTCAAAAACGAGGATTTCTATGTGTCTTTTAGCAAATCGAAATCCTGTCGGTCCGGCCCGGTCTACAGATCGGCAGATTATTGGATCCCTGTCAACGCTAAAACCGCATTAACGGCTTATGCGGAGGCAACCTGTTGTCTCTTCTTCACTTGTTCGATTATATGCCCGGCAGTGGTAACATATGCAAACCCGTAAGCGAGATTTAGAAGACTTGCCAGATGCATCTCCTCGTTGATACTTCCGGTACAATCGGCCAGGAAGAATACCCTGTAGTCGCGGTAGTAGGCGTCGCGGGCAGTGGATTCGCAGCACATGTTGGTCATGATGCCGGAGATAACGAGATCCTCTATTTTAAGGCATCGCAGCACCGTCTCCAGATCCGTATTGTAGAATGCCGAGTAGCGATGTTTGGCGATGACTTTTTCATTCGCAAGCGGAGCGATGTCGTCATGCAGCTCGCTCTCGGGACTACCGTCGAGGCACATCCCCTCCCACCACCATCCCATGATACCGGCATCGATTTTATCAGGATGATGAACATGCCTGGCATATATCACCGGGCGGCCTGTGTCACGAAAAGCGGCTATGAGCCGTTTCAATGTCGGCAGTATCGCCAGCCCGCCGCAGGTGAAGGTCGGCGATTCCGGATCTAAGAAGAACTTCTGCATATCGATGACCATCAGCGCAGACGCAGCCGTTTTGATCTCCATCCGGTGCTGATTGAATGGCGCTATCTTCTTTTGCCATTGTTTGGATTTTATCTCGATTTCCCCCGGTGTCACGTACGGTTTCATAACAATTCCTTATCTTTAGATATTTACATATCCCGGTTAAGCGTCAAATCCATCCGAAACGAACGAGGCTCTTATAGGCACGCCAGGAGAATAGCGCTCCGGCGATCAGCAGGCCGATCGTCAATGCGAGTCCGAACCTGGAAATTACCTGCGCTCCCAGTATGATCTCGGTTATCAGGAGGAACAGGCAGAATGCCGCCATCCGTTTTCTGCGCGATCTCAGAGGCCCGATTACGGAGAGGATATCATCGGGTATAGTCGATCCGGTTACCCCCTCCATGGCGCGGTCGATTTTCGGCTGGAGAATGCCATTAACATACGAGAGAAGGAATGTGAGTAAGATAAGGACTAAAGTCTTTAAGGCAATGACAAGGTCGGTCCAGATGGCTGCAATGCCCAGGCTTCCGGTGAAGAGAAGCCATACGCCGGTGACGAAAACCGTCATCTGGAATACGAAACATCTCCCGGCTCCTCCCCGAATGATGTTTTCGAAGAAGCGGTCGACGTCTGCCGGAACACCTTTTCCCATCCGCGCCCGTTCGTTAACCACCACCAGGTTATAAAGAGGCACCGACATGAAAACCGCGGTAATGATGTGGAGAAATTTCGCTAAATCGTACATTGAATCCTCCCGCGCGATTATTGAATCTTTGAGATAATCACAGTAATAATATACTCTGAAAAGTTGATCTCATCCCGGGTCTTCGGCGGCTCGACTTTTTCAAGCCTTATTGAATAACCTTCGATTTCGGCAATTGCGAGATTCTCATGGCCTGCTCTGCTCGTCAGGCTGATTGAGCCCGACTCCTTGCCATCCAATGATATATTCAAAGCAACCGTAACCTGCCCCTCCCAGACACAGGTTACATTAACCGGACAGCGGGAATCCTCGGTCAGATCCGCAAACTCAATCAGAATCTTCTCATCTTCAACCGAAGCTATCTTGCTGAATGCGAGGGTGAATGGCGTATCGAGCTCGGCCTGCAAAGCCTCTTTCTTATGTGTTTGCTCCCCCCGGGGGGTGTTTCCTGCGCAGCCCCATAACGCGGCCACTATGATTAGAGATAGAAGCGCTCGCATGAGTATTATCCCGATCCTTCTCATACTGCCGTGAAGATGCGTTTACGGGATTTGTTTGTCAAGACAAGAGAAGTGCAATATATTTAAACGATACTAAAAAAATGAAAACGCGAAGAGGACAAAAACCCGAGAGAGCATTGTTGAGCCTGCAGATAAAGGATATTATCAAGAAGATCCCCAGGGGCAAGGTGGCAACATACGGCCAGATCGCCACCATGGCCGGCAATCCTCTCGCCGCCCGGCAGGTGGTTCGGATACTGCATTCATCGTCCCGCAAAGAGAAGCTTCCCTGGCATAGGGTTATTAACAGTAAGGGACGGATATCGCTGCAGCCGGGATTCGGCTACGAAGAGCAGAAATCAAAACTGATCAAAGAGGGGATCAAATTCGATGAAAGCGACAGCATCGATTTCGCGCGATTTCTGTGGACGGGCAAATCCTAAAGGCAAAGCATGAACATTATCATTCCGCACTCGATGCGGAATCCATTATCCGAGGGGGTGGCAAGAATGAAAACCATTTGCCTTGCCAATACTCAGACAATATATTCGACGATCATGGCAAATGCGGTTAATGGAAAATCATGGCCGGGGCGGGACACATCAGACAATCGCCCACTCTACCGCATGTTCTCAAAAGTCCCCGCCAGGTATGATCTGTTAAATCGCCTTCTTACGCTCGGCCTGGACCAGAGATGGCGCAGGAAGGCAGCCGAAGTTTGCCTCGAATCAAAACATAATCGTATAATGGATCTCTGCTCCGGGACCGGTGACCTGGCGATCGAGTTGGCGAAAATAACAAGCGGCAATTCCGAGATAATCGCCGCTGATTTCTGTGAGCCTATGCTGGAGGTGGCCGAACGTAAGGCTCTGAATGCCGGGCTCGACGGTCGGATCGCGTTCCAGGTTGCCGATGCCGCCTCTTTGCCTTTCGATGACGGCTATTTTGATATCGTGGCAATCGCGTTCGGTCTCCGTAACCTGACATTCAAAAATCCCAAAACCGATATTTATCTAAAAGAGATTTTCAGGGTGATCGCGCCGGGCGGACGACTGGTAAGTGTCGAAACCAGCCAGCCGGAGTCTGTTATATTAAAGAGGCTTTCCGGTTTTTATTATATGTCGATTGTGAAACATGTGGGCAACGCTGTTTCCGGCGAACGGGGCGCCTATAGCTATCTGTCATATTCAGCACGGAATTATTACAAGCCGTCGGACGTACGAGATATGTTAACCGACGTCGGTTTCACGTCCGTTGATCACCGGCCGCTCTGTCGAGGCATCGCGGCGGTGCATGTGGCGCGGAAGTAGCAGGTTATTACGCGCTGCCGGGTGAGGTCACCCGACAGCTTTTAAAAGAGTCTGCTACTTTTCAGCCGCTGGCAGCGGGAAAAGACCGAGCTGGCTCAGCACGGCGACATTATCCCAGGTAACCCATGTCTCGACTATCATTCCCTCTTCGAAACGATGAAATCCGGCAACTTCCGAAACCATTTTTTTGCCGGTTGCGGGGAATGGACCCATCTGGCCGGTATGAGTGCCTGAATATGTCATATAGAACGCGACCAGATCTCCCTCGGCGGCTACCATAAGAAGCTCCATCTTTGCATCCGGAAAAGCCTGATCCCACTCACCCAAAAGGGCTTTGAAATCATCGAGGCTCTCAACCTTGACATCGGGAGTAGCCTGGCAATGCCTGACATAATCCTGGGCAATATGCTTATCCAGCTCGTCGTATTCGTGGTTGTTCAGGGCATCGAACGTCCGCTGAATGCAAACTTTATGCTTGGCAACTATTTCATCTGCACTCGGACTACAACTCAGTGATGCCATAACAAACAGCAGGATGACCATCAGAAGCACATTTCTCTTGTTCACTTGCTCTTACCTCCTTGTGCTATTTTTTTAACTTATCGGGTCTTAATTTCTAAGTACAGCTGGGTGATCCCGACCGTCAGTTTTACTATAGTGTCTTTACCAATCTTTTTCCATAGCTTTTTTGCGTTTGGCGGCCGGATATTTCTCGATGGCGTAACGAAGCGCGGTGCGAGGCATCTTGCGCTTATTCTTCATCACGTATTTGAAAACCTCGTCCGGGTATTGGTTGCCGGCTTCCTTGAGCATCCAGCCGTAACCCTTCTGCACCATGTCGTCGTCATCGGTTAAGAGCAGGTCCGCGGTCTTGAAGACCTCCTTGAGCATCAGCCTTTTCCTGACCGGCTCGATGAGGCTGACCGCCGCCGTCCGCCGGAACCAGCGGTTTTTCGATTTCGCCCATTTTTTGGTCCTAGAGACAAGGTCTGGATACAAAACCAGAAGCTCCCCGGAGATGCCGCAGAAATGGTCGCAGTTGCCCCAGTTGTTGACGAAGTTTTTGAGCCAGCGTTCGAAACGCGCGAAATCGGTTTTGCGGTAATCTCGTTTGACCTTAAGCGCCCAGATGAAGGCGATGATACGCATGTAGCGCTCACCCGAGGCCAGAAGCTCATCGCAGGTATCCAGGATCTCTTTGGCCGGTTTGCCCTTGACCTCCTTGAAGCATTCATTGGCGATCTTGCGCAGGATGGGGACCTTCAAGCCGTATGGCTCTTTCAGCTTCTCCTTGAAGAACTGCTGGTAGTTGGCGCGGTTGGCGGGCTTGTCGTGTTTGGCGAGGGCGGCCTTAAGTTTACGGAAATATGGTATTTTCGGCACGGCTTATCGTAAACCCTCAAGAATCAGTTGAATACTCTCGGGATTTTGCTTTCCCCATTTCCCACGAATTCTGTAATTTTCTGGTCAACCGTAATAATGGCGCACTCTAATGTTATAGCTGACGCAACAACAATTTTATCATGTAGATCATGTTCTGCTAGGCACCCGTCAACCTTTAGCAAATTCTCCAATACCTCTTGATCTATTGCGCGAATTTCAACATTCGGAGACTGTTTTAAAGGTATAAAAACTTCATAAAAAAATAAACGATAGAATTCCCTATTTCGAAGCCATTTTTCATATATCTCGATAAAAACTATTGATGGGACACTTAACAAAACGCTTCCGTCAAATGGATAAACTGCTTTTTGGATAGCGTTTCTTGCCTTGTTAGATATCAACTTTTCCTCTTCGAATCCAGGTATGTTATCAAACACTCCGGAGAAAAAAGAGACGATTCCGTTTGTGTCAATAACGTAACGTTTCTTTACCATAACAATATTCGGATAATTGTTTCGCAACTGTCATTAGCGAATTTTCCAATTCAATCTCCCCAGAATGTTCATGTCGCAACATATAATCGACATAATCATCATCGCATTCCTGGATATCGATAAACATCTTCTCCGGCAAAGAAAAGAGTATCGGTATCATCATCTGGGTCAATGAAGGTAAACTACGCCGTTTTTCAAGAATTCTCGCAAAGGAAAAGGTTAAACATAGAAGTTTATCTTGCCAATGAATGGCATTTTCAACAAGTGATTTAAGAGTTGTATTTTCAACTGCCTTGTCATTCAAATAAAACAACAAAAGACTTTCTAACTCATTGCTATTCATACAATAATTCATATTATCGCCCATCCCTGGCTTTTTTTCTTAGGTCCGTTGCATTTGAATCATCCAGGGATGGTTCTTCTCTGGACACCACTCCTTCAAGTATTTCAATCTCTTCACGCACAAAATCAGCGCCAATATCTGCTTTTCCAGCGTCTAAAGATCTCTCAATCAAAGCAGAACAGTTTTTGAGAATTGTCGCTGCGTTATATTCACTTTTCTCAGCAACGAGATTAATTGCATCTGGAGTAAACGGAGTAAGCTCATCGCCTGAAAATGAAGCTGTCCTATACTCAGTAAGATACTTTTTAATCAGTAGATTAACATGATCAGGATTTATTTTTTCAAAGTGGATAAGATGGGGCGATTCGATTTTCGGAGATAGTGGATAACGCTGATTCAATCCTGATCTTGACCAAGCATCGGAAATAAGCGCCGGAACACCAGCATGCAAGACAAGAAACATATTAAAGAATCCATACCGAGCGTTCTCGTATGATCCATCCAGCAAAACAGATCTAAGCTCAGTTGCAAAATCGCGTATCTGACGACCGCTTTGAAAGTCGGGTATTCTTTCGAAATCATCAACAAAGATATATGCCCCGTTAAAACCTGACGCCATAAACATTTGAACGAGATGAGAAAAAATAAAATCAAGTTTTTCGCGCCCCTTCTTTAAATTTCGATAGAAATTCAAGAAAGATATTTCTGAAATGAATGGTTTTAACAACTCATGTCGAGAAGAAAACAATGGAAATACGTCGGGGATTTTCTGTAAAAATTCATTCCTCCATATGATATCCATAAGTTTTCCGAATTCAATATTACGCTCTTGAAGCCATTCCTCCGAGTTAAGAGATTGAATCAGATTTGGTTCATCATCTTCGTCTATTTCCACATCTGGATAGGCCTCGGTAATCGCGTCAAGCCTCATACTTGCTAGGGACAAGGAGATGAATCCGGAAGAATAAATTGCCTCAAAAAGCAGATCTGCTAAACTATCAAACGTTTTTGTACGTCCCCCAGCTTCGGGGGCGACATAAACGGCAAAGCACTTGTTGATATCTTCGGAAATATCCAGACAATATTCGTTGTTAATGTGATCGATAATATTTACAAGAAACGCCGATTTCCCATTTCCGCGTCCAATATATGACGTATCCATGATATACCCGAGGCGAAGATGTGATGGATCTGTCTGAGGTTTTTTCAGAAACGCTGTTTCAATTTTGTTGTATTCTATACTTCTGATTCCACCCTCATAGATCTTGCCATTTATTCTACGATCTGTTGAATCCTTATTTACCGGGCTTGTTGGGAATGGATTCTCTGTTAAAGCAAATCGTTGATATTTAGCTTCCAAGTCAACATTCTGTAGTTGCTTGGGCTTTCGATTTAACTTGCTCATCGTTTTGGCCCTCCTTTAGCAACATCGATAGCAATAATATTTCGATAACTGCCGTCTACCATGACGGGTTCTCGTTTCATATACATCGTATTGGTTTCTTCCGGTAGTTTATCTACCTCGAGTGATATGCTAATGCTGAGATGTCCTGAAAGATTCAGACGATATATTTCATTTAGTGTTTCTTCAAATGAAATCATAGATATTTTCAATCTGAAGCAAACAAGCTCACGTAACGATGCAAGATTGATAAAGTGGTAACGTGCTTGACGCTTCAAATCAAAATATCCTCTAACAAGAGTATCGACGAATTTATTTTTGTATGGGCTCTCTTCTTTCTCGGATCCAAGGCTTGGCTTATGAATGAAGAGATGCTTACCGTCCGAGTAATCGTATATCTTTGAGAAGTCAACAGAACGGACATGATCAAGAACCACAGATGTTGGATATACCAGCTTTCCGTTAATAAAGGGATATGACTCCGTTGCCTGAATCACACCAATCTGCCGGGCTCTATATCCCCATAAGTCAAAAGAGGTCATCGAGTAAGGGCATTTATAAAGTTCTTGGAGAAAATACATAATCCAGAAGTCACGGATACGTTTTGTTATCTTATTGTACTCTTTGGGGTCAAAATGTCCTGAAGGATTTTCGGGCAAAAGACCATCCCGAGTAATCCTTTTCAAAAGCTCAATGTTCTTAGGGGCCAAATCAACAGTACGTTTCAGATATTGCTCAATGTCTCCCTGAAGTTTTTTTACAAGGGATTCAGTGTATATGGTTATATCTTTTGTTGTTCGGATATTCTTCCTGTTAAATTGCAATTCCAATGGGGAATAATGTGGAAACACCAATACTCCCGAACCTTTTGAATTCGCTTTGTATAAGAATTCAACGAGTATTCGAAAAGCCTTATGCGCATCTTCCATGTGTTTGAATAATGAAAGATTAAATTTGCGAATTCCTTCAGTACGATACTGAACCAAAAGTCTTTTACCTTCTTCCGTAAGATGAATAGAGTGATCTTCATTCTCGACAAGAAGGCCATATTCCTTGCACTCGTCGATCACCTTATTAAACGTATAGCGATAACGGCGTTGCTGATGCTCTGTAGGGTTTTCAACATCCTCTAGTTTCTTGTATTTTGATTCACCAAGTCGGTATTCTTGCTTGAGAATTTTGAATGAATTAAACACTTCGTCCCGGTTCATGTATTTTTCAACACTACTAAGTAGAATGAAGAAATAATCCAGAAAATAGAACTTTCTGGATGGCAAAGAAGAAGTTCTTACAGTTGCTTTCGTCATGAATGCTCTCGTCTACGTCCAACTAAATTGAAACTATAAGTTCACTTCAACTACAGGTAATAATATATAAAATTTATTAGGGGGGGGCAAGCCCTAAATCGTTGCCTACTCCGCCACGTCCCCCAGGAGCTTATCCACCACGTCGAGAGTGCCGACGCCCTCGGCCTCGGCGCTAAACGATGTTACAATACGGTGGCGCATGACCGGGCGGACCACCTCGCGGATATCCTCGATAGACGGTGTGGGACGGCCATGCAGGATGGCGCGGGTCTTGGCGCCCAGCACCATGTACTGCGAGGCGCGCGGGCCGGTACCCCAGCTGACCCAGTTTTTGATATAATCGTAATCGCTGTTTGGCGGACGGGTGGCGCGGGCCAGCCGGACCGCATAGGCGATAACCGTATCGGCCACCGGCACCCGGCGCACCAGGTCCTGCAACTGGAGTATCTCCTCGGATTTCATCACGACGCCGACATCGGTGGTGTAAGCGGAGGTGGTGGTGCGGACGATCTCGTTCTCCTCCGCCTCCGAGGGGTAATCGACATAGATATTGAACATAAACCTGTCGAGCTGGGCCTCCGGCAAGGGGTAGGTGCCCTCCTGCTCGATCGGGTTCTGTGTGGCCAGCACGAAAAACGGCTTTTCGAGATTATGGGTGTTGCCGCCGGCGGTGACCTCGTATTCCTGCATAGCCTGCAGCAGCGCCGACTGGGTTTTGGGCGGGGTGCGGTTGATCTCGTCGGCTAATATTATGTTGCCGAAGATCGGTCCTTTGACGAAACGGAACTCGCGGCCGCCGGTGGTGCGGTTCTCCTCGATAACCTCGGTGCCGGTGATATCCGACGGCATCAAATCGGGTGTGAACTGGATACGGGAGAATTTCAGATCGAGTGTTTTTGCCAGTGTGGATATCAGCAAAGTCTTGGCCAGCCCCGGCACACCAACAAACAGGCAGTGGCCGCGGGCCAGGATAGCTATTAAAAGCTGCTCGATCACCTTATCCTGCCCGATAATGGCCTTGCCGATTTCGGATTTTATAGTCTGGAAGCCCTCGTTAAGCCTTTCAACCGCTTTAAGATCGCCTTTTTCGGAACTCATCTATCCTCCCGGATCTAATTCGTGCTAAGCATCGCCTGATGCGCCTGTGTGTAAACTCACCCCCGCCCGTGACGGCGACGATTACCTATTATACGAAATTAAGAGGCAAAAGGGAACAGGGGAACAGGCATTATTAGAATCAATTGGATATTATTATCCGACTAAGTTGGGTTATTATGTCAGAGATTCTGATCCAAAGATCGCTATCCAGATCCAAGTAATTGCTATCAATGCTGTATTGTATAACTGGTGAACCATTATGCTATTTGTCAGCGAATCAGTTTTTATTCTGATAGCTATGAGTACGACCGCTACGATAAGAATCGGAAAAAGTAGAAACGGGCTGTAACTCAGCTGCCAGGCGTGCAAAAACACGAAAGCTATCGTAACCACAATACCGGAAGCAACTGGCCCCAGTCTGTGCTTTAGCCCCTCAAAAATATATCCTCTAAATATTAATTCTTCTCTAAATGGCGCCAGAAGGGCAACGAATGAAAACCATGCAACCTTAAAATAGCCTTCCTGAAATATCCTATCCATAGGCGTGTCCTCCGGGACAAAATGCCGAAGAGGGGTGAATTCCAATATGTAACTATATAGAATAACGCCAATAAGAACTATGGCTGTAATTCCTGAATATCTTATAATATTTGTTTTTGTGAGTCTCTGCAAATGAAGCGACTGGAAAAAACTATTGTTGTGACGTTTGACAACCGAATAGTAAATCAAAACCAGAGGAAAAACAAATTCTATAACAGTAAAGATTATTAGGCTGATTGTGTTTGCAGTATCGTCACGGATTCCTCCCTCAAAGCTGTAGCCCGGATCGAATAGGGCGGTTAGAGCCATGCCCATTAATACGGAAATAGCTAAAGCTATTAGTGTGCCCAAAAAATAAGCAATCGCAAATATAACAACCGACCTCACTCCCCAGGGCGTGGGTTCCCTTGGGACTATTGTTTTGACTTTGCAATACGGGCATAAAAACTCATCGCCTGGCTCGAGATATTGAGTAATAATCTCAGCGCCGCAATTTGTGCAATGGAACTTAAGTTTCTTTTTTGGTTGATCGGGGAAATGCTTTGATAGCGGCATAATAAGCTGTTTCTCTATCAGTTAAAAATATTACTACTCTACAATAACCCCTCCGTCTTTTCCAACGGCAAGCTCATAGCTCTCGCTATCCTCCACCGTCACCCAGTCGGTGGCGAAACTGTCGACCTCGGCAAACCACTTGAACAGGCGGGTGTCTCTGAAAAACACGAAGGCAGCCGACGGGCCCCCCTCCAGCTGTTCGGTATGCAAGAGGGCGCCGGTGCTCGACGGCGCTCTCCGGGCGATGAAGCGGCCGTTGAACTCAATTGTTTTGAAAGCCTTTTCCGGCACACCGAATTGGTTCCGGGCGAATTTGAATCGTAATATCTCCCCGGAAAAACGCCATGAATCCCCCGAGAGATAAAACAAGTTTTCAACACTTATGTTATAGCCGGATGCCGGTACGTAGCGCATCTCCAATGATCTTATCGGATCGCCCGTTCTATTAACAGCGAGCCTTCCGATAGTACCTTCGTTACTTAATGGCCGGAAATATTTAAGCTGGGATGACAACCAGAAGAAACCCTGAGACAATATAATGGAGATAAGCGCCAGTATTATCAGAAAAATACTCGCACCCCCCGGGATTTTCGATTTGGGCTCGCCTGTGTCTCGGTAACGGATTCTTTTGAAGACTCTTCTCAGCAGGTATGCCAGAAGCAGAATTCCCAGGACGAACAGGCCGATGCCGAAGGCGGCCAGCCGTGATTCCATCTCATTTACCTGACTTATCGGGCATCTGCGCTGCCGGCGACGGCGGCGCTGAAGATACCGAATCCTTCATCCTCGAATTGCCGTGAAATATCGCCCCGTGCTCAACAAGCAGCGATTTGGATGTGATATCGCCAACCAGTTCAGATTTCGCCTGCAACTCTACTTTTTCGCTGGCTACAAGATTACCCTCGACACGGCCACCGATGACTATGGAACGAGCCCTGATCTCAGCCTTTACTACGCCGGTCGATCCTACAGTCACGATATCGTTGGCAATGAGTTTGCCGTTAACGCTACCGTCGATACGGGTGGCCCCCTCGATGTTAACAGTGCCCTCGATTTTCGTGCCTTTGCCTATAATGGTTCCCAGTCGTGTATCGCCTTTGTTTCCGTTCATGGTTCCCTCTTTCGATGAATATCCTCAATTTAGACTCTGCCAGCTCATTCCATCAATCCAGGTATGGAGTCGGGTCTACCGGATCACCATCCTTTCGTATCTCGTAATGGAGATGCGGCGCCGTCGAATGACCGGTGTTGCCCGACAGCGCAATCACGTCTCCTTTTAAGACATTGTCGCCCTCCTCAACAAGCAAATTCTCGTTATGCCCGTAAAGGGTCTGATAACCGTTTCCATGCTCGATTATGACCAGATTTCCCAGGTATTCATCCCATCCGGCAAAAGCCACAATGCCCGAAGCTGTGGCAGAGACGGACGTGCCCGTTTTGACTGCAAAATCCAAGCCGGCATGTTTCTCGCCTGATTCTTCACCGGCTGAAAAAGCTCTCGTAATCCATCCGTACAGTGGTCTATTTGCGGGGATCGTTTGCTTCGCCAGCTCCTCCCTCGTCAGCGGGATCTGGAGGTTGTCGAATCTCATAGCCTCACGGAGACCCGAATCGGGTGCAGCCGCCAGTGCGGAATCGAAATTGATTCCCTCGGGCTGTTCGAAATCCTCAAGATCCACTCCCGCCATCTGCGCCAGACGTGCCGTCAGCTCCCGGTTCTTCTTGAAGCTTTTCTCGATATCGACGACGCGTGCCAGATAGCCTCTAAGATTGTGGTTCTCCTCTTCGAGCATAGAGGCTTTAATGGCCATAATGGACAATCGGGAATAGAAGAATGTAACAACAATTAGTGCCACGACCCAGACGGCGAGGAAAGCTACGATAAATTTGAACAAAGACGACCGGAATGTTCGAGAGAAGACCCTCTTGCTCCCCTCTGGAATTATCATCAATGTTACTCTTCTGCTCAAAAGTTCTCCATCACTCCAAAAAATTCGAGCAGTCGGTTCAGTTCATCCACTGAGTAATATTCTATTGTTATCTTGCCCCCTTTTCGCTTCTGCGTGATGGTGACCTTGGTGGCGAGTTTCCGCTTCAGTGATTCCTCGATCGATGCCATCTGCGATGAACGCTGGCGGGGCTGCCGCTGTTTTCCAGCAGCCTTATCGGCATATACAAGACGTTCCAGTTGCCTGACCGAGAGATCCTCCTTTACCACTTTCCGGGCGAGAGAGATCCTCTCGGAGTTGGCGGGTACAGCCAGAAGGGCACGGGCATGGCCTGCAGATATGCTGCCGTCGATAAGCATATTCTTCAACTCTCCGGGAAGCGACAGCAGCCGAATGGCGTTTGCTATTGATGAGCGATCCTTGCCGACCCTGGCAGCGATATCGGCCTGGGAGAGGTTGGATTCGGTCGCCAGGCGATTATAACCGGAGGCCTCCTCTATTGGATTCAGATCTTCTCTCTGGAGATTCTCAATTAACGCCAGTTCCATGACCGTTTCATTATCGGCGGATTCGAGAAATACAGCGGGGATTGTGGTCCAGCCAAGTCTCTGAACGGCCCTCAGCCTGCGTTCGCCGACAATCAGCTCATATGTATCATCTACGGGTCTGACGACAACGGGTTGTATCACCCCGCGCTCCTTGATCGACTCCGCAAGCTCGGCCAGTTTGCCGGGATCGAAAGCCTGTCTTGGCTGAAAAGGGCTGGCCTTGATTTTCTCGATAGGTATCTCCGAGATTACTCTTTGCCCCGGCGAATCAGATGTAACATTTTTATCATCAGGGGCAGTTGCGCCGGGAATCAACGCCTCCAATCCTTTTCCCAATGCCAATCGTTTCATCTTGCTAAAACCTCCTTGGCAAGATTCATATAATTCGCCGAGCCTGTGCAGAGAATATCGTAAAGCATAATCGGTCTACCGAAGCCCGGCGCTTCGGAGAGCCGGACATTTCTGCTGATTACGGTTTCAAATACTTTGTCTGCAAAAAACTTTCGCGCTTCCTCCGCCACCTGCTTGGAGAGGTTCAGACGACTATCATACATTGTCAGCAATACGCCATGGATCTCCAAGCCCGGGTTCAATTGTTTCTGCACCAGTTTGATAGTGCTCAATAATTGGCCCAATCCCTCGAGAGCGTAATATTCGCACTGGATCGGAATAATGAGAGAATCGGCAGCCGTTAGAGTATTGATGGTCAGAAGACCTAGGGACGGAGGGCAGTCGATGATAATAAATTCGTATTCGTCCTTGATAGTGCCCAACGAGTTTTTCAAGCGGTATTCCCGATTGGTTGCACCAACAAGCTCGACCTCGGCTCCGACAAGATTGATATTCGATGGTAGGATTTGCAGATATTTTATCTCAGTATCCCTGATGCCTTCCTCAATGGACGCATCCCCAAGCAGAACTTCGTAGATCGATATATCCACGTTATACTTATCTACCCCGACACCCGACGTGGAATTACCCTGCGGGTCGATATCGATAAGGAGAGTCTTCTTTTCCGCTATTGCCAGGCTGCTTGCAAGGTTGATGGCGGTTGTGGTTTTACCCACACCACCCTTCTGATTTGCAATGCCGATGATGTTGCCCATGTAACCTCAAATGATTCATTGCGTTACCATTTCCATAAACCTGATGGGATTTTACTCGCTTTTCTTTATGATTGCAAGCAAAATGTTTCACGTGAAAAAAATAATTGAGGGATTCATCTGATGATTAAATCTCATCTATAATCCGATATTTTCCCGGTCTCTCGTAATAAATGAGCTTGCCCGAAACCTTCAAAGGTTCTCTAATCTGTGGCAATAGCAGTTTCCACCGTGGAAGGGCTCTGACGGTAGCGATATCGAAAAGGTGGTCTGGCGCGTAATCCTCGAGGCGAACCTCGACAACCGCTACATTTCCCAGATCCAATTCCGAGCGAACGTGCTCGAGAAATAAGACCTTTTTGTGGCGGGCCTCCAACATTGTGATACTCAACCGGGGGCGGATCAAGGCCAGAGGGATCGCCGGAAAGCCGGCGCCAGATCCGATATCTACCAGGTATCCCGTTTCAGGGATGATTGGTGCCGGGATTATTGAATCCAGTATATGGCGCTCTAATAAGGCCCCAAGATCTTTCTTCGACACTATGTTCATCCTTTGTGACCAGGATAATATAAGATCGTGATAGAGTTCAGCCTTCCGGGCGAAATCATCGGGCAGAGGAAAACCTCTTGCTTCAAACCATTTGTTGATTTTATCGTAAGATCCGGGTGGAAACGGCATATCCAGGCTCAAATGTTATTGGCTGTTGATAAATATCTCATGCAGGTGGGTAATTTCCAAAGATATTCGCTTTTTCTCCACATTCTAATAATATTACTACCCCATTAGCCGATTAGAGGCTGTTTCACGTGAAACAATTCCACATGCATGCCGCAGTATTTGTTTACAAGCAGCGGTATATCCACACTCTATCCACATTTCTTGGCAGTCCTGAACATTCCTGAGGTCATAATCTCTTCAGATGAACCATGAGAATCGAGATATCCCCTGGTGATACGCCGGAAATCCGGGACGCCTGCCCCAGGGTCTCAGGCTTGAAGGTCGAAAGCTTCTCTCGGGCTTCCTTTTTTAATCCATTTAGCTCAGAATAATTGAGATTTGCCGGAAGCCTGAGATCCTCCAGGCTCTGCTGTCTCTCGATCCTGCGTTGCTGTCGTCGAATATAGCCATCGTAGCGCACCTCATTAGCGAGAGAACGAAATGCCGTATCTCCAAATCTGGATATGGCCTCCTTATATATAGAATATTCGCCGTATATAAGACTCGAATTCCTCAAGGCATCGTAGGCAGAATATTGTTTTCTTATCTGGTTTCCATTGTCGGAAACCTCAATCTCTATTCTCGATTGCTTCAAATGACTCGACAACTCAGATCTGGCTTTCTCCCGATTCTGGAAATCATCATATATGTGCCCCTGAACCAATCCAAGATTGTACCCTTTCTCCAGAAGCCTCTCCTCGGCGTTGTCATCGCGTAATTTTAGGCGATATTCGGCCCGGGACGTAAACATGCGGTACGGCTCCGATGTCGATTTAGTCACCAGATCGTCCAGGAGAACACCGATATAGGCCTCGGCGCGGGAAAGCTTGAACGGTTGCTGCCCGCGTATTTTCAAAACGGCATTGATTCCCGCCATAATACCCTGGGCGGCGGCCTCCTCGTAACCGGAAGTGCCGTTGACTTGGCCGGCGAAATAGAGGTTCGGAACGATCTTCGACTCCATGGTGACAAATAGCTGGTGGGGCGGGAAGAAATCATATTCGATCGCATATGCCGGACGTGTCATCTCGACCTTCTCAAGACCGGGAATCGTCTGCAGTGCAGCATGTTGCACATCCTTCGGCAACGATGACGAAAATCCATTGATATAATACTCACTGGTACTAAGCCCTTCCGGCTCCAGGAACAGTTGGTGTCGGAGCCTATCGGCAAACCGAACCACCTTGTCCTCTATCGACGGGCAGTATCTCGGTCCAATTCCCTTGATGGCTCCCGAAAACATAGGGGAGGCGTGTAGGTTTTCGCGGATGATATTGTGAGTCTTTTCATTGGTATATGTCAGGTGGCAGACCGACTGTTCCAGAATCCGGGAATGATCCGAGCGGTTGGAGAAATAGGGAGGAGGATCATCGCCGCTCTGGATTTCGCTTTGCGAGAAGTCAATCGTATTGCCATCGAGCCTGGGAGGAGTACCGGTCTTCAGCCGTCCGGTCCTTATGCCCTGTGCCGTTAGCTTTTCGGTAAGGCCAATCGATGGCGGTTCCCCCATTCGGCCAGCCTTAATTTGATTTAATCCTATATGTATCAATCCGTTAAGAAAAGTGCCGGCCGTAATAATGACGGCTTGAGAGTCTATTTTTTCCCCGGTTGATAAGATGATTCCCCGGCATTTGCCTCGTTCTATGATAATATCGGCAACCTCACCTTCGATGATTTCGAGATTCTTCTGCGAGAGGACGGTCTCAGTCATGAACTTCGAGTATAGTGCTCTGTCGGCCTGTGCCCGGCGAGCCTGGACGGCGGGGCCTTTGCTTCTATTGAGGATTCTGAACTGGATGCCGGTGTTGTCTATAGCGTATCCCATCTCGCCGCCTAAGGCGTCGATCTCCCGCACGAGCTGCCCCTTGGCAAGGCCGCCGATAGCGGGATTACAGCTCATCCTGCCGATGGCATTTTTATCCATGGTTATCATGGCGGTCTTGCATCCCATCCGGGCCGCCGCCAGCGCCGCCTCGATACCGGCATGGCCCCCACCGATTATGATTATCTGGAAATCGATATTGCTCATAACCATGGATAATACGAAAACGATCACAGGGTTTCAATCTAATAGTACAGGGAACATCCCGGAACCTGAAAATGATAATTATAGTTAATAACGCTGTATGGAAATGGATTCAGTTGGCGTTATTAAAATGGACGTCTGAGTTCCGCACAACAGACATTTAAAAACCTAATCTAAGGAGTACAGGATGAAGAAAACGTTAACGTCCATGCTGACTGTGATCACGTTATCCGTAGCGGTACTATCATTCGCCCCGTCGGTCCGCGCGGTTACTTACGAGGTTGAGATCGAGGACTTCGCCTTCGTTCCGGGAAGGCTTCATATCGATATCGGTGACGCCATCGAATGGAGAAACCGGGATGATATAATGCACTCGTCTACCAGCGACAACGGTATCTGGGATTCGGGACTGCTGGCAATAGACGAGACTTTCACTTTTGTATTCACCACTGAGGGCGTCTTTCCCTATCATTGCAATCCCCATCCCTGGATGGTGGATACGATTGTGGTCGGGAACCCGACCGGGATCGATGATCAATTGCCATCGATACCGAATCAAATCGAGCTTTCGCAGAATTATCCGAATCCTTTTAACGCCAAAACGGCGATCGAATATGCGTTGCCTTTTGACTCGCACGTGAGAATGGTCATTTATAATCTCCTGGGCCAATCGATCGAGACGTTGGTTGACCAAAACCAGGTGGCGGGATATCATCAGGTTTTATGGAACGCGGCTGACGCGCCGACCGGAGTTTATTTTTACAGGATAGAGGCTGCGGAATTCACCGCCACCAGGAAGATGCTGCTGGCTAAATAAATACTCGTTATTTAGATTTAATTTAAGACACTTGGTGCCCCGGAGCTTACTGCGGGGCATTGGTTTTTCCGCAGCCCCCACCCCCAAACAAGTTTGAGGGTGCCACCCGGGGAATAGGTATAGCGCACTGTCATTCCCGACCCCGATCGGCCATACGGCCCGTATGGGGAATCCAGTTTTCTGTGGTTACAAAGCGGCGTCGGGAACCCTTTCCCGACGCAAAATACCGGCAGGAAGGGGTTCCTGCCGGCGCGACGAAATATCTATATTGATTATTTAGAATTAATTATTCAATGAAATAATATTCTAGTTCTAAGATATCCGAATCAAAAGCTTTCGTTATTGCGTCCAGGAATTCATTTTCTGGTTCGGACCGTTTATTTGAGACCTGTAGGGGCGAGGTTACCTCGCCCCTACTGAATTCAAACATTATTGGGCGGACAGAATATGATGAATGTACCCTTTCCCTCACTTCCCGATACAAAACCTGCTGAAAATATCGTTTAGAATATCATCGGTGGTGGTCTCGCCGACCAGTTCGCCCAGGTGGTCGAGCGATTCCCGCAGGTAGATGGCCGTTACTTCGCCTGAAACACCATCCTTCAATTCATTCGATGTCTGAGAGAGAACATCGCAGACTTTTTTCATGGCCAGGTACTGCCGCTCGGTGGCCAGTATAGCAGTATCCAGGCTGAAGGTGTCGAGGCTCAGGGTATGAGCGATCCGGCTTTTCAGATCATCCAGGCCGGTTCCTTTCAGGGCGGAGATGGCGACTGTGTCATTGCGGGGGAATTGATTTGCCACATCCAAGCCGGAAGCGAGTCCCAGATCGATCTTGTTAGCAGCCACCAGGGTCGGCTTATCGTTGATTGATGAATAAATAGTCTTATCCTCAGCGGTTATGCCTTCCGAGCCGTCTATCATGAACAAGACCAGATCGGAATTTTCGATCTCCTGTTTGGCGCGATCCTGGCCGATCCGCTCGATCTTATCCTCGCTCTCACGCAGGCCGGCGGTATCGGTCAGAAGAATCGGGAATCCGTTGATTTCGATCCACTCGGTGAGCGTATCCCTGGTAGTGCCGGGGATCTCGGTGACGATGGCTCGCTCCCTTTTCAAGAATGCGTTCAGCAATGATGATTTGCCCACGTTAGCCCTGCCGACTATTGCTATCCTGTAACCGGAGTTCAAGCCTCGACCGAAATCGTAGCTTTTGAGGATCGAATTTGATTCATCCAACTGCTCTTCGACCATATTCCGGATTTTCGTAGCTGGTGTCTTGTCGATCTCCTCCTCGGAGAAATCGATTTCGGCCTCAATTAAAGTTAAAAGATCCCGGATTGCCGAACGTATACCATCGACCTTTTGATACAGTTCACCTTTGAGATTTCGGGCCGCCGCCTTCAATGCCAGTTCCGACTTAGCCTCGATTGCCGCAACCACCGCCTCCGCCTGCGATAAAGATATGCGGCCGTTTAAGAATGCTCTTTTGGTAAATTCCCCGGGCTCCGCCGGTCGGGCACCGCAGCTCACCAGCCTGTCTATAACCGCTTTCGATGATATAAAACCGCCATGACAGATTATCTCCGCCATCTCCTCGGCGGTATAGCTTCTGGGTGCGAAATATGGAATGATTGTGACCTCATCGATGGGATGGCCCTCATCGTCGATTATGAAATCGTAAAATAGCTTTCTGGCATCGTCAGGTTTTATTTTCTGCTTTGCGGTAGTAATATTCGATACGGCAGCGATGCTGCCCGGCCCGGATACTCTTATAACCGCCAGTGCCGATTTGCCGGGCGGTGTCGCCGCCGCGCAGATTATATCTTCGTTGTTGGTGTTGATTTGCATAACCGGAGAAATATATGCTTCACACGTGGATGCGGCAAGGAGTAGTAGGCTAAATCGCCCGCGATCCGACTCTTCTGATCGTCTGGACCACATGGGTCTTGAGCTAATGCAATATCTATCCACTTGTCATGCCGGACTTGTCCATACGGATCCCTACGGGCCGTATGGCCGTAGGAATCCGGCATCCATGAAACGCCCTGTCGGGAAGCCCTTCCCGTCGCAGAGGGCGGTCAGGAAGGGGTTCCTGACCGCGCAAAAATATACTCTTATGATATAAGTGCAGCAAGATTATGTTGATTCCTGTGGATGACCTAACCCGAACACAAAGGAAAACGTCAACAAAAAAGGCCGCCTGCCGCGACCCGGATTGACTCAATGAATATTGAAACTGATTCAGATATCTTTCTCTGCGGCATGTTTCTTTTTAACGAACCATTGCTCGAAAATGCCGAGGATATTGAACATGGTCCAGTAGAGTACCAGCCCCGACGCCCATCTGGAAAAAAGATAAGTAAACAGAATCGGCATGAAATAAACCATCATCTTCTGCTTGGGATCGGTGATTGTCAGCTTCTGCTGGATGAACATTGAAACGCCCATTATGATCGGCAGTAGCCCCACATAGAAATACTGGCCGGTGGGATCCGGCTGCGCAAGATCATGGATCCATAGAATGAAAGGGGCGCCCCTTATCTCGATGGTGTTTCCCAGTACCGAGTACATGGCCCAGAAAATCGGGAGCTGAATCAGCATCGGCAGACAGGAGCCGAAGGGATTGAATCCATGTTCCTTGTATAGCTTCATGGTCTCTTTTTGGATTCGGGCCGGATCCTTCTTGAACTTCTCCTTGACCTCCTGAATCTTGGGCTGGATCTCCTTCATCTTATGCATCGATTTAGCGCCCTTGACCGATAGCGGCCAGAAAACCAGCTTCATCAGAATTGAAAATATGATTATCACGAATCCGTAGTTTGGAATCGTCTTATGCAGTGTTGTGAAGATCCAGAGAATGGCTATGGCAAATGGCCTGAAGGGCTTCCACCCCATATCCACCAGCGATGACAGCCGCTTGCCCATACCGTTCAGGCGATCATAATCCAGCGGGCCCGTGTAAACCGAAAACGTAAGAGAAAGCTCTTCCGGCGGACTTTCGTAAGTCATCCCCACCCCGAACCGGTTCCATTCATGCTCATTGCCATCGGAATCAATCATGTTGCCTTGCTTGCCGACAACGATTACCTCGTTGGCGGGCGACGTTTCCGCCATGACAACCGCGGTGAAGTACTTGGTGCGAGTAGCTACCCATTCTACCGGGCCCGTGGCTATCTTCTTCAGGCTACCATCTTTTACGTCTTTGAAATAATCAAAGTCGCCGCCCATGTTGAAGAAGCCGCCCAACTTATTCTTGTCATCATCAGGATTCTTCTCCGTGGACTCCATGGGTGCAAACCAGCCGATGGTGACCCCCTGCCCCATTCCGAGCTTCTGCGGCCCCCTGAGACTGATATCGATGTCAAAAATGTAGTCTTCATACTGGAAATCATATGTTTTGATGATCTGAGCGCCATCAGGACGAATATGTGTAAAAGTTACACTACGAGTCGGTTCGGCCTCGCTAAGCACCGAATTGTAACCATCCACCCGGAAATTAGTCGTGTTGAAATCAGGTAAATCATCAGCGTAGCCGAGTGTCAGGGCGCCATGTCTGGCCCATTCGGGGCCATCCTGATTTCCTATCAAAGAGACTTCAGAGCTATCATATTTGACATAATTCTTTAATATTATGTCAGTTACGGTGCCGCCTCTTGATGATAGCGTATAGATTAAATCTCTGGTCTCGATTGTTAACGTCTTCTCCGGCTCTGCCATCAATTCAGTAACCTCGGCCGTATCAGTCTGAGCGAACGTTGCCGGGACTATTCCCGGTTCCTCAGTGATATCGAGCTCGTCCGCGGGGGAAACCAAAGTGGTATCCTGGGGCTGTTCCAACTGAGGCAGGGGCCCGAATATCAATCTGTTTATAGGCTGCCATAACAGCAAAATCAGCAAGACCAGTATGAATCCGAGTACAGTTCTTTTATCCATAGACAATTAAGCGGTGTCGTGCCCCCCCGTATTCCAGGGATTGCAGCGCAATACCCGCCAGGCAGATTTCAGAAGACCTTTAAGAGCGCCGTATTTCCGGAAAGATTGGCGGGAATATTCGGAGCAGGATGGGTAAAAACGACAGCGGCCACCCAGGACGGTACCTAAAGAAAACTGATATAGCTTGACTACGTATGATAGCCCGATTCCAAGAGCCCTGTTCATCTCAGATCTCTCAATATTATCTCGATCTCGCTTATCAGGGCGGCCTCGTCCGATATCGGTTTGCCAACGCTGATAACTATTATCTTGCCCGATGGCCACAAATCTTTGTTGTTTCTGAGAAATTCCCGAATTATCCGTTTTACCCTGTTCCTGCGAACCGCTTTGCCGGCTCCTCTGGAGATGATGATCGCAAGCCTGGTTTTGCCGTCGGTTGATTCGATGCTGGCTATTCGGCAGTATCGTCCCGCGCTCTTTCTCGTTTCCTTTCCCTGAAGGACACTGAGGAAATTGGACCGCCCGCGCAGTCGATTGCCTCGGGCAAAGGAACGGTCGCAAGATCTGCCGGTGCCAACCAGGTCGGATACCTCGCTATTCGTCTGAGACGGTGAGTTTCCTGCGGCCCTTAGCGCGACGTTTCTTCAGGATGGTCCGACCGGCTTTCGTCGACATCCTCTTGCGAAAACCGTGATCGTTCTTTCTCTTCCGGTTCGATGGTTGAAAAGTTCTTTTCATCCTGTCCTCGTTTCCTCCAGGCTCGTATAACTAAACAAACGGCCAATATATGAGAATTATGGTAATCGTCAAGAGAAAACGAAGGCATTTATTCCGAGGCCAGGAACGTGAATGGCCGTGGTGCCGCCTGAGGATGACATTCTAACAGGCTAAGAGAATAAATAGGCTGCGGGCCCGAGAGTACCTATTCCCTGGAGTGGCCATTAATGAAGCCGTTTGCTCATTCTTTGATAGAGTATTTGCTCTCCCATTGCACTGTATGTTCTGTTTTAGAGGTAAATTCTCCTTTATAGGTCCCGGTCCCCTGAATGTTCTCGAACTTTCCTGTTCCCTTGATCCAGGTGTTGGTTCCCTCAAAAGTCGTTGCAGGGGCACCCTCGGCGGATAGGGTGGTGGTTACGTTACCCTCCCATTTTGCGAAGGCGCTGTCGCCGTTCTTTGTAAATTTTATGTAGCCCTGATGAGGCCCATTTCCACCAACAAGATCGCCGAATGAATAGACGACTACGCGGGCGCCTTCCATGAATTCATGCGCGGCAGTACTTACGTTGAGACCTTCCGAGGTAGCCAATGTGAGATTGTGCCCATCAGCGTCGCCAACGACGATACTATCCTGTTTGGCATAAGCTTCCTTTATCTCCCCCGCGATCCTCATCATCTCTTGCGCCGCCGTCATAGTGGGGGTAAAAGCTAAGATGAGAGCCAGGCCAACGAAAAGTGCGGTTAAACGGTTTAATAGAGCCTTTTCCATAGATTTCTCCTCCTTTTGTTAAGAACTCGGGCCCGCAGCCTCGGTATTTGATTATCATCAATCAGGAAACATCCGCCCGCGTGCGAAGGGCGTTCTAAATCCTACCTCCTGCAAGAGATGGATATTAAGCGATGAGCAATTTACCAGATGCAGTGCCACATGCTTAATAGATACCCCGTTGCTCTAAATATGTTATCAAGGCTGAAAGGGCAAGCCCAATTTCATTTTAATTGCCAATTGAGGAAATGTGGTCGCGCGAAGGTGAAATGGATGCCCGGAGCTGGCGTTGGACAGGGATGCTACCCTTTGTCGATGGCTTTAGTCCGGCCCTGATCTAAGATCTAACGGCCTCGGCAGTTGAATCCCGGTGCACCGTATACATTTTGGGAAGACAAAACAGAAGCATTATATAGCACGTGGCGGCCAAATAGAAGCTTGTAGAAATGCCAAAATGAATCGAGATGAAAACTGCCACCGCTGAACATAATACCCCGAATATACCGTTGAGAGCCCAATACCAGGGAGTCTCAGAAGCCTTTGCGGTTTTAACCAACCGCATCCCGGTAGGGAAGCAGACACCCATCAGGATTCCCAGAGGGAAGATTACAAGTATCGATAATGTGATCTTAATTCCCGTTGATGAGGTCATCATATTTGAGCTCAGAACCGGCAGAAAGAACCGTATGGCTATTATGGCCAGAAAAATGGCAACAGGAAATATGAAAATCCATGGAGAACGTGTCAGGGGCAATTGTTCGCTCAAATAACTGCCAATCCCGGCGCTGGCGATTATTGTGAATAGTAGAATTCCCAAAGCATAGACAGGATGCCCCAGGAAAACGGACAGCCGTTGAATAAGCGCTATCTCGGTGAGCATGAATCCTGCGCCTATCAAGGAAAAATAAGTGGCTCCCGACCAGAGGATCGTGCTGTTCTTGCGGATTGGGCTTCCCGATCTGCTGCCGGTCACCAGGGGAATTGCGACGGTGACTATGCTTATGAGAAGCAATGATAGAATAAGCCCGATAAGGGTTAGGTTTGCGATCAGGTTTCCACGCATAACCCCGGGGCCCGACCAGAGGATGCTCTTTATATGGGTTAGACGAAGCATATTGAAAAAGTAGGGATTTTCGTCAGTGGATGGCTGGTAATTCAGGGGCTTATCGGCAATGGCTAATTCCAATTCCTCCAGGGTGCCTGCCTCCAGCATGCTTTTTAAGGTCTGATTGGAGGGAGGCAGATCCGGGATGATCACCGGATTGAACCGCAAGTCGGAACTGAGTCTCTTAAGCTCTGTGATATCCTGATCGTTAAATGGCCTCCTGCTCACCAGTAAAGTGGAAAGGCTGTCGGTGGCGATCATGGCGATATGTCGGGAGGGATCAGCGAGATTAAATTCGAGAAGGCTGGCCATGGCCAGGCTGATAACTCGACCTGTTTCGCCGAGATTTTTCGGGTTATGCCATCTTGAAACGGTAAAAATCCCGTCATCAGAGAGTCGTTCCAGGAAAGTTGTCCAGGCCTCGACGGTATACAGGGTGTTCTCGGAAAGAGTGAAAGCCCCGGCGCCGGTTGAGGCAAACGTATCGGTTAAAGACATCTGTATAATAGAATACTCCTCTTTCGATCTCGATAGGTAGCTTCTCGCTTCGTCGACCACGAGAGTTACCTCTTTGCGGTCGGAGATGCCGGCGAATTCCCGGAACTGATTTTGAAGCAGGTCGATAAAGATGGGATTTAGATCAATGCCGACGATTTTTTCATGGCCGAATAGAAGAGCGCTTTGTATATCTCTGCCTCCGCCGACGCCGATAATACACGCGCTTCCTTGAGGACGCAGGTAATAGGCAACATTGGTAACGTCGAATCTCAGGTGATCAATATCTTCAAAGGATTTAAATCTCCGAACCGTGGTAAACGCCCCGCCATCTATGCTCATGCCGTGCTGGGGGAAGTTCTTATCCAGGGGAGCCTCCGGGCTGGCACCCCAGTATTGCGGTGGGCTGTCCAATCGCCTGTGAACCACAACCCTGGAAAATGAATTCCATTTCTCAAGCAGGATATCGTCGAATTCCTGGATCTGTCCCTTCACAACGAATGGGCGTATTCCGTATGAAGTAAAGGAATTGAGAAATGCTATCAGACAGAGGACCCCGAAGACCCCCAGTGACAGGCGTCGAAACTTGAAGGCCGTACTCTTCCAGGCGAATGCTAATGCCGCCAAAGCGCCCACGGATCCAGATAGTATTATCAGACTGGAAGCATCAAATATTTCGAGTCCCACCAGAACAAACAGGCATCCCAGGGAGGCTCCGATCAAGTCGCTCGCATATATCTTCCCGATGGGATACCTGTGCATTGTCAAAACCGCCGTTATGGCTATGCCTGAGAAATAGAATGGCAATGCGCAGGCAATGGTGGCCTGGATCAACGCCAGAAGACTCATCACGGATATTGAGAGATCGAGAGGGGTCATACAAAGAATGATCAGGGATAAGGGAACGGCCAGCGAATATGCCAGGCAAGCCTTTGCAATGTTGTGATTCAGTTTGTCGCCGGTAAACCAGTTCGGCCTGAGATACACGGTTGAAGCGCCTGCAGTCATACCCAGCATGGCAGTACCCACTGCAAAAAAGGCGAGATGATACCATGTGATGACGCTCAGGAGTCTGGTCAGGGTTACCTCCAGCCCGAGTGTAGTGAGGGCGATCAGAAATGTGCCCAGATAGACTATCATGGAGTTTTTTTCCTCGATCATCCGGTAAGGCTATAGACGGGGGTTGTTGGTTATGGGTGATGCCGGAAATGTCCCGGGTGGAATCTGCCAAGATGACAATTTGGCTGTTCTGGCTTCAAATATCTTCATAAATTCGGTATTCATATAAGCAATATTACAATGGGAAAATCAATCATAATCTTCCCCCATGTTGTGGTAGGCGGAACAAGGGTAGATCCGGAAATTACGAACTGCGGTGCGTGATGTCATTTTTCTCTTGACTGGATGTCTATAATTCGTTTAACTTCCGCCTGATTATTGCCATATAGCGGTACAATGCTGGCTTGATGAAGGTAGCTATTAACGAAAAAGAAAGAAGGTGATAGAAAAGCTAAAAAACATTTCACTGGAATAAACGTTAATATCAAAGCATTCGTTTGATAATGTTTTCGCTCGATGGAGTTAGAATCGCTTTCTTGCGTCTACTTCCGAAAAGGAGCATTATTGGACAGAGAAGAAGGAAGAAATCAGGATGCAAGGTAGCAAGCTTTACGTAGGAAATCTCGGTTATTCTGTGACCAGTGCCCAGCTCGAGGAATTATTCGGCAACTACGGCGAGGTTAAGCAGATCAACATAATCGAAGGCAAGGGCTTCGGATTTGTGGAAATGTCCAGCACCGAGGAAGCCGAGAAGGCGAAAGAGGCGCTCAACGGTTCCGAGTTCGACGGCCGGACGATGAGAGTGGACGAGGCTCGCCCGCCCCGGAATAGAGATAGAGGAGAAGGCGGAGGCTATAGAAATTAGTCCATTAGCTTTCGGGAAATAGTCTATGATCGCATTTATTATACAGTTGCTTTTCTGAGGGGTTCAAGATCGAGTAGTTCCCATCATTAATAATTCTATCTTTTCTTTCTTGTTGCCTGATTTCTTCCGACAGCGTCTTTCGGATTGTATCCGAATTCCACGGTATGGTCTGGCCGTATATGCGTGTATCATCAAACGCAAAGTTTATTGCCGAGAGAATCAATGTTTCATGGAACGGTGATCTCGCAAAACACGCTGGATTCATCGACCTCCGCAATTCTAGTATCGACATCGATCCCCTTGACGAATGAGGAGAATTCTTCCGCCCCCGCGGTTGTTGCCGTGAAGCCGTCCCTGCACACGATCACCCCTTTGCCGGTCCTTTCCGGATCGATTTCACCCAGTAGTCCTGCCTCGGACTGCAGCCGGAACCATTCCAGACGGGCATCCCAGAATTTGTCCGAATAGCTCGAGAAAAGAGCGATCCCCCCCGATCTGGTAACCCGCAAACTCTCCCGGATCAAATCTCTCGGATTGACATGGAATGCTGAAATCCCGTTCTGAATGCAGATAACAGCGTCGAATACCTTATCCGCGAAGGCGAGCCGGATAGCATCCATATTCAAAAGATGGCAGTTCGGGATCGCTTTTAATTTTTCTCGCCCGAGCATAAGACTGGCAGGCGAGGTATCGATGCCTATGACCGAGTCAGCCTTCTTGGCGAGTCGGGGAAGTATTCGCCCATATCCGCATCCGAGTTCCAGAACAGTATCACCGGGGTTTATCCTTTCTGCAATATATTGCACCTCCATTTCGAGATATCGTCGGACCCGCGGCGGGGCGATTTCATAGACGCGCGCCAGCCTTTCGGCGGAGAGTTTATCACTGTAGTAATCGCTCATATCTATCCAGCCATATAAAAGGCAGACCCGAAAATGCTACCATGTTTTCAGGCAATCGGCAAACAAAAGGATTCATAGTGGCCTCCTGTGGACCCAGAAACCGTTTGACAGTCTGGATCCTCACCTTATATTACCTGCAGGGCGTTCAACGGGATAGGCATCGGAGCTGCTATATGAACATGATAAGCCAAATAGGCACATCACTTATTGCCGGGGCTGTTCTGCTGGGCCAGGGCGGGGATCCTCGCGGCAGGCAGGTCGATTTTTTCAAAGAAGAAATAACCATGACCGTAACCGATTCGACGTCATCCATTTCGGGCGTCTATTATTTCCGGAACAACACCGAAAAGGATAAGCCGTTTGCTGTAGCTTTTCCTTTCTATGTCGATGGTGTCTCGCATTACCCGCATGAAATAAGGGCCTATACCGTAGTTGACGGCGATACCGTCATTATTGAATCGGATTGCCTCGAGGGCCGCAACGTCATTCGCATGCGTATTCCCATGAGGCCGGAGGAGGTGACCGTCTGGCATCTGGACTATTCTCAGCGGATCGAATCGGATTATGCCCGCTACATCCTGACATCCACAAGCGCCTGGGGCAAGCCGCTGGAGGAGGCAACCTACCGGTTTATAATACCTGTGGATTACAGAATTATTGAAGTCTGGCCCAGGGCGGATAAAGCCAGGAGGATTAAATCGACCATTGAAATGTGGTGTGAGAAGATCGATTTCATGCCCGATCAGGATATGAGGATTTTCTGGGATCGAGAGTAGTGGCTTTGTTCAAAAATAAAAAATGGGGGTGAGAAGCTATGAGAAGGATTACTGCTTTTGCGGTTATAATGAGCGTGGTTGCAGCGATGCCGTCCGCATTCGCGAATCCATTACCGGTCGTTAGTATTGAAGTTGTGAAGGCTTTTCCTCCGGAAATAACCGTAGAGTTCAATATTCCATTCGATATCTCAGGAGACACGATTCATACGTCCGGCGGTTATGCTGTCATCGATTCCGGCGTGTTTGGCGATTACCATGATGTCATTATTCTGGATTCTTTAAATACCTCCGGATTCATTCTTAATCCCGAAGGTGATGCTGTTATGCTGACGTCAGAGGAAGAATTCATTGATATGATGAATTATGGCACGCTTGGCCACGCGCCCCCGCCTATTCTGGGACATTACATTCTTACCGACCTCTATCTTCCTCCCGACGACTGGGAATATATGAATGTTTGGATTTTTGATTTTGCCGACCCCGGTTGGGGCAGGACAGAAATATTCATAAATGAGATTTCCGCCCACGCTTCATGGGAGGTCGGTTCGGGATTTATCGAACTTTACAATAGTTCGGATACAGCAATAAGTTTATCGGGATGGTCTATTGTCTGCGATACTATATGCACCATTTCCGCTGACGCCATAGTGTTTCCAGGGGGATTATACGTTTTGGACGAACCAGCCTTTCCCTCCGGGTTTGATATGGACTGGGATGCAGACAACATCTATCTTATAAGCGCTGATTCTCAGCTGGTAGATCAGGTTGGCTGGTCATCCGACCACGGAGAGAATGTATCTTTTATGCGCTATCCCGATGGTGATGTCGATGCAACGTATTGGTACTATAGTTTTTGGGGATATAATGATGGAACCTCATCCCACACCTTCGAAAACGGCTTCCCCAGCCGTGGCGCCCCCAACCGGCATGATTCTCCCGGCTTTGTAGTCATCGGGACCAGGGCTATAGGCGGCGAGGCCTGGGTCGATCTGCACTGGACCAACCCGATCTGGGAACCACAATTTGATATCTCGGTAGCGGTTCGCAGTGAAACGGGATTTCCGGAGACGCCGGATGATGGCATCATGATCTACGAAGGCGACGCACAGCACGTGACCGATACTGAGGATCTCTTTCCCGGTATATGGTATTATTACACGGTTTTTGCCAGGAATGATGGCGGCGAGTATTCTGTTCCTACGTATGAATCGAGAGACAGCGTCATGCTAAGTGGCGTAAGAGTCACGGAAGATGTGGAGTTGCCCCAGCGGATTTCCTATCTGAAAAGCTATCCCAATCCGTTTAATGCACTTACTACGCTGCAATACGACCTGCTTCAATCCTCCGGTATAACAATCGAGATCTGCAATATAGTCGGCCAGCGGGTAGCTACCCTGTTCGAAGGCATCCAGCAGGCAGGTGAGCACACCCTCACCTGGGACGCCTCAGGTTTCCCCTCCGGCGTTTATTTTGCGAGGTTGGAGGCGGGGAAAGATTCTGAAAGTATAAAAGTAGTGCTATTGAAATAGATGGATTGTAATGTGGCCAAATACAGGTCAATCGTTTGAACAAGGAGAGAATACTATGAGAAAAATCCGGTTTGCGGTTATACTCGGGGTTTTTATTATTTCAAACAGCATTTCTGCTGAATCAATACCCCATTTCACAGACTTCTTAGAATATAATGTGGCGGCATTGAGCGGAGAGAATTGTCTTCTTACATCAAAGTCGGACGTGCCTTCTATTAAGTGCGGTACTCCCGTAACAGTCGCGCTGAATGCTCTGAGGTCATGGAATAAAAATATTGAATTAAGCACGCTTTTAAATCGCCCGGATTATTTACCCGATACCCTGGGTGGAGAAAACATTCTCGTTCATTACACGACTTCGGGAATCCATGCCCCCTACCAGGTTGACGTGGACGTCGATCCCGCCGACGGTATTCCGGATTACATAAACAGAGTTGCTGAGGTTTTTGAATATGTCCGGGATTACCAGATAGTCACTCTGGAGTATAGCATACCCCCTGTCGATTTTGGGCGTGGCGGCGATGACAGGTATGACGTATATGTTGAAAACCTCGGAGCAGGGTTTTATGGATTTACAACTCCCGAAGATCTTATAGATGAGTACCGTGCGAACAGTTACATCAGCATAGAAAACGATTTTGCCGGAACGTATTACAGTAATAACCCGGTGGACGGTATGAAGGTAACGGCCGCTCATGGATTTTTCCACGCGGTTCAATTTGGCTATGATGTTTTTGAATACGATTTTGAGGACCCGAATGATCCCTTTACATATAAGCCATGGTGGATGGAAGCCTCGGCTGTTTGGATGGAAGATATTATTTACGATGAAATCAACGACTATATTTCTTACCTGCCGTTCTTTTATGGATATCCCTGGATGGGGCTGGGAACCTTCTCGTATAATTATGGCGATCCTCCTCGTGTATTTCACCCCTATGCGTCCTGTGTATGGCCGATATACTTGACGGAAAGATTCCATACGGGAATTATCAGGGAGATCTGGGAAGGATGTGGTTCAATCGAAGGGTATAATACTCTCACCGCCACGGAGGAGGCCCTGCAGCCGGTTACATCGCTTTCGAAAAGTTTTCTGGAATTCTCCGTCTGGAATTTTCATACCGGCTCGTTTGCCGATACGACCGCCTTTTTCAGTGAAGGACACTTATTCCCTGAGATGGACACTACCTTTTATATTCATGAATTGACTGCGGAACCTGTGGTAATAGGAAATTCCCTCAACCCGCCCGAGCATCTTGCGGCAAATTATATAGTAATCCGCGCCGGACAGGACTCAGGAGGAGTGGCGTTGAGTTTTGACGGACAGGACACGGATGACTCTGAATGGCACGTGGCAATGCTCGGCTATGCGCCCGCGCAAAGCGAATGGATCGACATTCTCGTTGAGCCGAATACGGGCGAAGGTATGGGAGAATGGCATAACTGGAATCTCTACGATGATATAGTGGTTATTCCGACCGTCTCGGGAGTTTCACCATTGTACGAACCATATTCATATCAGGGTTGGGTGGCATATGATCCAAGCCTTGTCGGCGACTCAACCGTTTCAATATGGCCTGACGATTCTAAAGATATTACGCCAGGAGAATTCTTGATGCTTTCGAGCTACCCCAATCCATTTAATACAACTATAACGCTGCAATATAATCTGCTTCAATCCTCCGGTGTGAGAATCGAGATCTACAATATAGCAGGCCAGAGGGTGGCCACTCTATTCGAGGGCATCCAGCAGGCAGGTGCGCATAGTATCAGCTGGGATGCGTCTAATTTCCCCTCCGGCGTTTACTTTGCCCGGCTGGAGGCGGGGAATCATTCTAAAAGTATGAAGATGGTGTTGTTAAAATAAAAATTATCAGATTATTCCTCTGGACCTGGAGGTAAAGATGAAAAGAGCATTATTGATTGCGTTAATTGTCAGTCTATTCGGGTACGCGGCCTTCGCACAGGACTTAAACAAGATCGTCTTCGGGCCGCTGGAGGGCGACGATGCCGGCGTATTGACCGTGCGCAACGGCAATGATATAGAGATCGAGATGTGGGTGCGGACAGATCCCGGCAATCCTGCGGAGGTTGTAGGTATATCCCATGGTCTCTTGTCCGAGGATGCCATTATTGCCGTGCGTAACGGCGTAGAAATCAATCCGGATTATGATGTGCCCAACTGGGAGATGGTCGGGGTCGAAGGCCCGTACATATACAATCCCGCCGACAACTATCCGATCCCGCAAGGGTACACATGTGAAATGCAGTATGCTATCTGGTGCGTATTCGGGATTTGCTACAATCCCTTAGACACCCAGGGGGAATGGGAATATTATGGCGCTTTTCTGATGACCTGCAATACGGACGTCACCGTTGAGGATACATACTATCCGTTCTCGATCGGTTGGTATCCTCATAATAACAACCAGAGTACCCTTTGGGCATTTGCAGCCCCCCCGGGCGGCAGTGTTATCCCGGAGCAGGATTACTGCGGGCTTTATTTTGAGTCCGAGGTAGGCATCGATGATGATACAAATATCCCCGTAGAATTTTCTCTTTTTCAAAATTACCCCAATCCGTTCAACGCTCAAACCACCATTGAGTACGGTTTACCGATCGCATCACATGTTGTTATTGAAATCTATGACCTCCTCGGCAACAGGATAATAGCCCTTATCGACGAGAGTCAGGAAGCTGGACATCATCAGGTTACCTGGAATGCTGAGAGCCAATCTTCAGGAATGTATTTCTACAGGGTTCAGGCTGGGAAATATGTTGAGACAAGGAAGATGTTGCTATTGAAATAAATCGTTAAGAGGGAAGCGATGAAAAGAGTATTGCTTATATCGTTGATTGCTTTGTTTGCAGCAACTGTAGCCTTCGCCCAATCCAACAGAATCGTCTTCGGGCCGCTGGAGGGAGATGATGCCGGCGTATTGACCGTGCGCAATGGCGAGGAAATAGAGATTGAGGTGTGGGTGCGGACTGACCCCGATAATCCGGCTCCCGTCGTCGGTCTTGCGCATGGTCTTTTGTCCGAGGATGCGATTATAGCTGTCCGTAACGGATTTGAGATTGATCCGTATTATGATGGGTGGGAGTTAATTGTCGTCGACGGACCATTCTTTTACAATCCAGCCGATAACTATCCCATCTTCCCGGGGTACACATGTGAAATGCAGGTCGCGATCTATTGCGTTTTCTGTCCACCTCCACTTCCTAATCCACTCGATACCGACGGTGAATGGGATTATTACGGCTCATTTCTGATGACCTGCAATACTGATGTTCCTTCAGATGATACATACCACCCATTTTCGATGGGTTGGTATCCGCAAAACAACAATAGTACCAAGTGGGCATTTGACGGGGGCGGCAGCGTTGTCCCGGAGCAGGATTACTGCGGGCTTTATTTCGAAGCCGGTGCCTGTGTCTATCTTCCGGGGGATGTCAACCACAACGGCTCCCCGCTTGAGATTGTGGATATCTTTGCTATGATTTCAAGCTATAGAGGTACGGTGGAGCCGTATTACGAATGCGAATGCGACCTGGATCCCGTGAATCATAATTTCGCCGCCACGGCCGACCCCAACGGCAATTGTATACCCAACGAGATTATTGATGTCGTGACCGAGTTGAATGCTTATCGGGGAACCATGACAGTTTCCGGGTGCCCGGATTGCCCGGGTTCGGGGAGGTGAAAATGAGCCGCGTAATTTCAAAAAAGATCGTCAGAAGGCTCTTAGCCGCCAGTTTTGTCCTTCTTTTGGTTGAAGAAGCAAAAGCCCAGGAGATCGAATATGTGGGTTCTAATTATCTCGGTGGACGAATCAGGGGATTGCACGTAAATGAACCGTACGCCATTTGTGGTATGAAAAACGGTTTCCAGATTCTTGACGTATCCAACCCTGAGGCAATTTCGAAAATGGGGGGCAATCCGTTTGTCGGCAGCGTACGTGGGTTCGCAGTTTCCGGTACATACGCATATGCTACGACCTTTGAATATGAATCTGGAAGATTCTTCATATTGGATATACAGGACGTTCAAAATCCTGTGATCACTGGAGTTCTTGATCCTGTCGGCAGAGGGCAGCTGGATGTTTCAGGCGACTACGCCTATATCCTCGATTATAACCGGACAATTGATATTGTTGATATATCCGATCCATTCAATCCCGAGTTGGTAGGGGAGTATGTAAGTTCGAATACTATCAACGATATATTTATTTCCGGCACGTATGCATATCTTGGAGTAGAGGGTGGATGGCTTGAAATAGTCGATATTTCGAATCCGGTGGAGCCCGTTCTTATTACGCGATATTTTAGCGCTTTAAGTGATCACTTCAGAGAAGTATTCATATCCGGCGCATATGCATATTGCGCGGTCCTTTCATCCAGCGGAATCGAGATTGTGGATATTTCAGACCCCTTGAGCCCGGCATACGTTGGTCACCTTGAAGCCGGATGGGGCGTCGGGGATATCTTCGTCGAGGGAAATTACCTGTATGCAATTCAAGAATGGATATTCGATGAGGCGCTCTTCATAATTGTTAATGTAGAAGATCGTGAGAATCCATACTTAGAATGGAGCAACAATATTGGTAGCATTATGACTGATTTAAACGTATTCGTTTCTGATGATCGGGCATATCTTACAATTAGTTCTTATCTGGCCATTATGGATGTCAGTACGCCTTCGTCTCCTGTCCTTCTTGGTGAATACAGATCATGGTACACTTTGGATAGGATATCGACGACGGGGGCTCACGCCTTTGGGCTCCTATCCCATTTTCTCTACGTATTTAATATAGCAGATAATACTAGTCCTGAAGTTGTTGCGGCCTATGATCACGGAATCGGGCGCAGTGTCTGTGATATAGCCGTTGCTGGAAATTTCGCATATGTTACTATTTTTACGGGCGGATTTGACATAGTTGATGTTTCAATACCCGAATCCCCCACCCTCGTCGGAGAGTATGAAGCTTCATCCGCCAGGGGTATAGACATTCAGGGAGATTATGTGTACTTATCGGCCAACCTGAACGAGTTGCACATAGTCGACATCAGTGATCCCTCTGATCCAACCCTGATAGGGGAATGCGGCGTAGAATGGATCGAAGATGTTATGGTGCAGGATGATCTGGCTTTTATCGCCCGAAAACCACGCCAGGATGACAATTATGGCTTCATGATAGCGGATATTTCAGATCCGACAGCGCCTGTCCTTATAGGGGGCTGTGAGATTCCTGATGCAGTAAGTGTATTTGTTCAGGGGCAATATGCTTATTTGGCCCTTTGGAGTTATGGGATCGTGATTATAGACGTCAGCGATCCTTACAATCCACTCGTGGCATCTTACTATGATACTGGCTGGGTGTCGATTCATGTTTATACCTAGGGAAATTATGCTTACATAACTGATTCTTGGGGTGGTCTGATTATTATCGACATTTCAGATCCCTTCGATCCCGCATTCGTAACAGCGTATGACACACCTGGGGAGGCATGGACCAGTCACGTTGAGAGCGGGTACATTTATGTCGCCGATTACTATTCTCTAATGATTCTCAGATTCATTGGCGGTTCCTGCGATTATACTCCCGGCGATTGTGACCATGACGGCTTCCCGCTGGAGCTCAATGATGTGCTGACTATGATCGGGAATTACAGGGGCACGGTAGCGCCCTATTATATATGTGATTGCGGAGTCGATCCACCGGGGTCTTATTTCGCAGCCACGGCCGATCCCAACGGCAACTGCGTGGCCAACGAGCTCACCGATGTTGTCATCGAGATAGGGGCATATCGGGGGTTGGCTGAAGTATCCGGCTGCCCGGATTGCCCGGGCTCAGGATTACTTCTTCGGGGTGGTGGAATTAGATGATATTTAGTATCTTTTAGTAAGGGATTTGATTAATCAGATCCTAATCTGACTTCAAACTGCTGTAAATTCTCAAAGCGACGGGAGACAATAATGAAAAGGGGTCTAACACTTTTATCCGGGGCGTTACTGATTAGTATTAATGCTAACGCACACGCTGGAATTGGCCCTCTCGGTGCGCAGCAAGAACAAATGGTCATGACAAACCTCTCGTCTATGCCTTTGGCCTTTGCAGAGAACAGAGGCCAGTGGGATGAGAAAGTGCTTTACAGGGCTGAAGCAGGAGGGGCGACGTTCTATTTTTGTCGCGACGAGGTGGCCTATCTGTTTGTGCGGGACACCGACGAGCTGCATGAGGAGCAGGTCTGGAGTTTTCCTGATATGCTTGACATGCCTGGGATGCCTGAGAGGTTTGAGCGCCCGCGTTATAAGGAAGAGGCCATGCTCATCAAGGCTCAATTCATAGGCGCCAATCTCAACCCCGAAATCATCCCTGACGACCGCCTGTCACACAACTGCAATTATTTCTATGGCAATGATCCCGCCAAATGGCGCACCGACGTGGCTAACTATTCAGCCATAACTTATAAAGACATCTGGCCAGGCATAGATTTGCGTTATTATGGCAATGGCCGAGGGATGAAATACGATTTCATCGTCAATCCCGGAGCCAACATATCCCAAATAGAAGTCCGCTACGATGGCGTGGATAATCTCGCTATCACGTCAAACGGCGACCTGCAGGCAGATACGAGGTTTGGCTTTATCTATGAGAATATACCCTCAGTTTACCAGGAGATGGGGAGAACCAGGCATAATATTACAGGCCGGTATCGGATAGTAGAGCCCGGCGCCTTTGGATTTGAAATTGAAGGCTACAATCCATCTGTTGCCCTTGTGATAGACCCCGAGCTTGTTTACAGCACCTACCTCGGCGGCAGCAGCGATGAAGAATGCTATGGAATTGCGGTTGACGGCTCAGGCTCGGCCTATGTGACGGGCCAAACCTCGTCTCCCGACTTTCCCACCGTCAATCCCCATGACGGAAATCACAACGGCTCTGCGGACGTTTTCGTGACCAAGCTGTCGGCTGCGGGAAGCTCCCTTATCTACAGCACCTACCTGGGCGGTAGCGACTTTGATGGCAGTACTGCCATTGCGGTTGACGACTCAGGCTGGGCCTATGTGACAGGCAGCACCTCCTCTTCCGACTTTCCCACAGTCAATCCGCACGATGGAAGTTACAACGACTTTTGGGACGGTTTCGTGACCGGGCTGTCGGCCTCGGGAACCTCCCTTGTCTACAGCACCTACCTGGGCGGTAATGACATGGATATCGGCTACGGCATTGCAGTTGACGGCTCAGGCTCGGCCTATGTGACGGGCATGACCTTATCTTCCGACTTTCCCTTAGTCAATCCCTACGATGGACGCTTAAACGGCCATGATGATAGCTTCGTATCGAAGTTTGGGCCGGAGGCTGCGCCCTGCGAGTACGTTCCCGGCGATGTCGACCACAACGACGTGCCGCTGGAGCTCGTTGATGTGGTCACCATGATCGGCAATTACTGGGGCAGTTTAGCTCCGGCTTACATCTGCAATTGCGGAGTTGATCCCCCGGGGCCTGAGTTTGCCGCCACTGCCGATCCCAACGGCAACTGCGTGGCCAACGAACTCACAGACGTTGTCACCGAGATAGCCGCCTACCGTGGATCGGCGGATGTTTCCGGCTGCCCGGATTGCCCGGGCTCGGGGAGATAACGCATAGACGCAATAAGTTTTAATCCAAACGCGCTTACGGGCCCGCTAAAAGTAATATGGCCACACCAACTACGGCTATGACGGTTCCCAGAATTGCATTTATCGTTATCCTGTCTTTGAAGATCCAGTAGGTAATTGGAATAAGAAATATCGGCGTGGTTGAGATCAGTGTCGATGCTATACCGATCCTGGCGTACTTGATCGCCACCAGCGATAACCAGACCCCGACGAAAGGCCCAAAAATGAACCGGCTACAAGGGCTCCAAAGGCCTTCTTGTCTTTCAGGCTGATAAACGTCTGCTTGACCCTTCCTCTGACTATTGTGAAAAGCCAGATAACTACAACTCCGCATAATACGCGGATCAGATTTCCAGACAGCGTCGAGAATCCGCCCTCCAATCCCTTTTTGGAAAGAATCAGACCGAATGTTTGACCGAGCGCACCTCCCACGCCCAGCGTCATGCCCCAGAAGAGCCTCTTTCCCTTGACCCAGTTCTTATCTTTTTGTTTGTCGGCGACTACCCATATGATACCGCTGACCGTCAGCGTGATGGCGGTAACTTCCAGAACATTCAAAACCTCGCCTAAGAATATCCAGGCGAAGAGGGCACTCATTATGGGGACCAGCGACATTAAAAGCATCGATACTCTGGTTCCCACTACAACAAAGGCCTCGAATAGCATGGCATCGCCGATAACGAATCCCACCAACCCGGAAATCCCCAGCCAGAACCAGCGCTCGGGGCCTGCATCTACAGGCATGAGGTTTCCCGTCGTAAGAAAATGAGTGAATAATAAAAATATTGCGGCTATCAAGAGCCTGATCCTGTTCACTATAGCCGAACCTACACGGATTCCGGCGATGGTGAAGAAGACTGAGGTGAACGCCCAGCAAAGCGCCGTAACCAGCCCCGCTATTTCTCCCAAGAATCCGTCCAGAGTAACTCCCTACGCCAGTATATTAAGGCGCAATGATAAATAATCTAAATTGAAACGCAAGAGAAATGAAGGAAATGGTTCAGCAGGGATAAGTCTGATACTATTTATCCAGTGTCATGAATAGACTATTGAGCGATTCACCCATTGTGGGGTGGGCGAATATTGCATCTCTTAAAGTTGTATAGGACAGTTTTCCCATCATGGCGATCTGCAGCATGTTCATCACCTCGCCACCCTCGTAACCGAGAACAGCGCAACCCAGGATCTGTCCGGTCTTATTTTCCACAATGGCTTTCATAAACCCATTGGTTTCCTCGATCTCCAGGGCGCGCGCAATATAATTCATGGGAAGTCTGGCAACACGGAATTCATAGCCCCGCTCTTTAGCTTCCCTTTCCGACAGGCCGATCCGTCCGAGTTGGGGATCGATAAAGATAGTAGATGGTATCAGCCGGCCATCTATGCCGACGTTCCCTCCATTGAGCAGGTTTGCCCGGATGATCCTGTAATCATCGTATGAAATATGTGTGAACGCCGGTCCCCCTTTAACATCGCCTAACGCATAAACACCTTCGATGTTGGTCTCAAGGCGGTTGCTTACTTTAATATATCCTTTGTCGTCGGTCTCTATGCCAGCGCTATCCAGGTTGAGATTTTCCGAGTTGGGCCTTCTGCCGGTGGCAATCAAAAGATGAGAACAGGTAATCGTCTTTTCAGCGTCAGGATTTTCAAGAGTTATATCTGTCTTTTTGTTACCTGATCCCTTTATATGTTTGGGAATTGTATTGAGCAGTATTTTTATCCCTTCGCCGCCCAGGATTGTTGCGACTTCCTCGGAAACATCAGTATCCTCTCCGGTCAACAATCTCCCTGAACGCTGGACGATCGTCACCTTGCTGCCGAATCGGCGAAACATCTGGCCGAACTCCAGGCCGATATAGCCTCCGCCCAGAACAACCAGGTGTTCGGGTATCGTTCCCAGCTCCATGATCGATGTTGAATCCAGGAAAGGAACGTTATCCAGGCCATCTATGGCTGGGATTGTTGGTCTGGCGCCGGTATTTATAAAGATCTTTTTGGCCTTTAACTGGCTAACTCCGCCTTCGTTGCGCTGCACCTGAACAGTTTTCGCCCCTGTGAAGCTGGCCAGTCCGAAGATCAAATCCAGGTTTTCTGCATCCTCGAGTCGTTTCCGGGATCCATTTCGCCAGCTCTCGACAATGTCTCCTTTCCGCTGACGAATCTTTTTCATATCGATTTTTATTTCGCCGGTTTCGATACCGTAATCGGATGATCGCCGGGCTGTATAGGCTGCTCTGGCGCTGGCCATCATAGTCTTGGTTGGTGTACAGCCGACGTTTATACAGGTCCCTCCTACATGCGTGCTCTCCACCAGAGCGGTTTTCCAACCGGCGGCCGCCAGAGCAAGGGCCAGGGGATTACCGCCTTGCCCCGATCCTATTATGATACCATCATATTGATCCATGTTGCGGTCGGTCCTTTCTAGATTTGGGCGATTCCTGTATCATTACTTCGGCCCCGGTTTATTGACGCGCCAGACGGAGTCCATGAAATAGCCACGGGAGTCAAAAAAGTTTTCTTCGAGAATAAATCCGGTTTCGTTTGCCAGCAACTCAACATCGGAAAGCAAATACTTATATGAATATTCGATATGAATCGGTTCCCAGGCCTTGAATTGGAAGGAGCGCCCGATCTGCTCTATGTAAACCTCCTGGTCCTCCAGGCTGACGAGATAGCTTTGCATAGCCCCCTGGAAAACATCATACGTGCCAAAATGGCGAAACTTTGAAAGATCAAAATTCCCCTTCAATTCTTTATTGATACGTCGAAGCATATTCAGATTGAATTCCCTGGTTACTCCTTTGGAATCGTTATAGGCGCAGAGCAGAAGCTCGATATCTTTTTTCAGATCGAATCCTATCAGTATCAGATCATCGTGGTTAAGGCAGTTCCAGACATTTCGCAGGAAGATTCTTGATTGAGCGTGATTGAAATTACCTATTGTCGATCCCAGAAACAATATGAAATCTCTTCGGTTGAATCTGTTGTTCAACCACTTAAGGCCGGTGAAATAATCCGATACCAGGCCGTTTGTTTCCAGTTCTGGAAAGCGTTTGTCCATTGATTTAACGAGTTCACGCATGGCCGGTTCTGAAATGTCTATCGGTACATATTGAAATTGCAGGTTTGAAAGAATATAGTGCTGGAGCAAACTTTCCGTCTTACGTGCCTCGCCGGGGCCGAGCTCCACCAGGTTGAAAGGCTGATCGGCGACGAATTGAGCTATGTCTTCTTTGTATTTTTCGAGAATCTCCAGCTCGCAGTTGGTCAGATAATATTCCGGCAGGCGCGTGATAGCCTTGAATAGCTCGCTGCCATGTTCATCGTAGAGGTATTTAGATGAGATCGATTTAGGCGTTTCGGAAAGTCCCACAAGCACATCGAGGGCAAAGGAGTCCTTCTCTTTGAATGAGTCGGCGTAATCTTTTTGATCGATTATTTTGTAGGTTGCTGACATCTGATAATTTATCCTATTGTGAAATTTAGGCCTTTCGAATCCAGCCCATGGATCGGTTCACGGTTTCCATGCCTGAAAACGTCTCTGCGAAACCAGCCGGAATCAAGAGGGAGAATTTTAGCAGCTTCGCACAGCCTATAATAATTAAGTTTTCTCATCATGACAACAAAAGAAACTTAAAAGGCAATCGGACAGGTTCCCGATACCCCTTCAGCTGACTTTTACTCCCGGCTAAACATGAACGAATGCAGGTAATCGGCTGCATCGCTGACGGAAACGTTTTCGGAATCAACCATATTATTGGCTCGCCGCATCTGGTCGTCGTCGATGGCATCGATTAATGAGTGAAGAGCAGGAGCCAGCCCCGGTTTTTCCGAAGCATCTGGCGATAAAAGCAGGACGGCGTCGTACGGAGGTAATGCCTGCAGGGGATCGTCGAGAACTGTAAGATCGTAGGCGACTATACGGCCGTCGGTGGAATAGGCGGAGATAACATCCACCTGGCCCTGGTTCACCGCCGAGTACATGAGAGTCGGATCCAAAGTCAACTTTTCTCCGAACTGCAGGTTGTATTTGCTCTCCAGGGCGGCCCACTCGGGGCGGCTGAAGAACTCATAGTCGCTGCCTATCGTGATCGTTTTTGAGTGCAGAGCCAGATCGACAATGGTTTTGACACCAAGGATTTCGGCCTGCGTCCGGGGCATGGCCAGGGCGTATGTATTCTCGAATCCCAGGGGCCCGAGACAGACGATACCATGCTTATCTTTAAGCCAGCGTGTCATTTCGCTAAGAACCACATCCGCAGCAGGGTTGTCCTTCCGCTTCATATGGTTGGCCCATACAGTGCCGCTGTAGTCGACATAGCAATCGATATTGCCGTTAGATAGCGCATCAAAAAGGATGGTCGATCCCATGCTGGTCTTGGTTTCAGTCTCGAAACCGGCATCCTCAAGTATCCTCCCCATCAGTTCAGCGAGTATATATTGTTCGGTGAATGGTTTGGCTCCTATGACTACCTCAGAGGCACCATCACCGGTTCTATCATGAGATAAAACGGGATATAATCCTCCGCTCAATACCATAAGAAGTAATAATGCGGCGATGGATCCCAGTATACGGCTGCGTTTGGTGATGGCTATTTCAACTAAGCGAATTAATTGATCCAGGATGATAGCCAGACCGGCCGCCGCGACGCATCCCACGATCACCGCGGTCGGGTTCTGGGTTTGCAACCCGCTGAAGATGTAGTTGCCGAGGCTGGTGGCTCCAACCGGTGTCGAGAGTGTGGCAGTTCCGACCACCCAGACGGTGGCCGTGCGTATGCCGGCTATTATTACCGGGGTGGCCAGTGGGATTTCGACTTTGAATAAGATCTGGCTCGATGTCATCCCGATACCGCGGGCGGCCTCGGTGAGGGCGGGATCGACACCAAGTATGCCGGTGACAGTATTGCGGATTATCGGCAGCATGCTGTAAAGGACCAGGGCGATGAGCGCCGGTAGAAAACCAATCCGCCCTAAAATCGGGACCATAAGCGCCAGAAGGGCAATGCCGGGTATGGTCTGCATAACGCCGGCAAAGGTCAGAGTCGGCCACTGAAGCGGTTTGATACGTGTAATCAAAAAAGCCGTAGGCAGGCAGACGGCGATCCCTATGGTAAGAGCGACGATGGTCAAAAGCAGGTGGCCACCGAGATAATCGGGGAGCAGAGCCAGTTGTTCTACTAAAGCATCAGACATCATCGGCCTCTTTCTCACCGATTATCTTCTCCATCCGCAAGGTCTGTTTTCTGGGGGTCTCCATCAGAGAAGATACATACGGATGTCCCGGATCGGTTAGAATCATACGCGGCGTGTCGATCCGAACGATACGCCCGGCCTCCATCACCGCTATTCTATCCGCCAGTAGCAGAGCTTCGGTAACATCATGCGTGACCATGACGACAGTCAGGCCGAGATTTTTCTGCAATTGCTCGAATTCGCTTTGCAGGGCGCTGCGGGTGATGGGATCGAGGGCGCCGAACGGTTCATCCATGAGCATGACGCTCGGCTCTGCCGCTAACGCCCGGGCCACGCCGACACGCTGCCTCTGCCCGCCCGACAGTTCTGATGGATTGCGATCCCTGAACCGATCCGCCGGCAAACCGACCATTTCCAGAAGCTCATCGCCCCGCTTGTCAATATCCGCTTTCCCCCATCCGAGCAGCTTCGGCACGGCGGCGACGTTCTCGGCCACGCTCATATGGGGAAAAAGCCCGATCTCCTGGAAGACATATCCGATCCCTCGACGCAGCATGACGGGATCGACCGTTGAGACGTCCTTGCCGTCGACTAATATCCTGCCCGATGACGGTTCTATGAGACGGTTTATCATCTTTAAGGTTGTGGTTTTGCCGCAGCCGGATTCACCCAATAGAACCAGGAATTCACCCTCGGCAACCTCGAGGTCTATGTCTCTGACGGCAAGAGTGGCTCCTTTATGGTATGTTTTGGAGACTTTTTCGAGCTTGATCAAAATCGCCTTTCCGATATCCTCTTATCGATTGTTTTCCAAGATAATGTTTATATACCCAAACTCAAGGATATAAATAAATATGTCATTCCCGCGCGAACAGAATCCAGCTTATTATTTCAACAACACCATCTTTACATTCTCAGATCGTCCCCCCGCCTCCAACCGTACGAAATAGACGCCGGAAGGTTTTTCCCTGCCATCCCATATTACCTGATGATAGCCTGCTGGCTGTTGCTTTCTGATCAACGTTTCCACCCTGCGCCCAAGGATGTCGTAGATTTTGATGGTTACATCTGCGGCTTCAGGTAGACTATATAGAATAATTGTAGAAACGTTGAAGGGATTCGGATGATTCTGATGCAAGGAGAAAATAATTGGCAGAGCATTACTGTCTTCCATATCTGTTTGGTCAGCGGTTAATCTTATTAGATAAACATCGTAATTACCTTGGCCGAACGAGCGTGTAGCTCCTGCGACGAGATATCCACCGTCGGCGGTTTGCGTCACTGAATAGCCTTGATCAGTTTCGGCTCCGCCATACATCTTAGTCCAGAGAGTATCACCGTCTGCATCGATCTTTATAACATAAATATCATAATTCACTTCGTTGTGCGAATTGGTAAATCCAGTAATAATGAATCTGCCGTTGGAGGTTTGCCGAATTGATAGGCCAACGTCATAACCAATTCCTCCATAAGTTCTCGTCCAGAGGCTGTCGCCGCCGGCATCTGTCTTTATAAGGTAGACATCTGTTTCATCTACACCGAACGATCGAGTAATTCCCGCAATAAGATATCCATCTTCAGCGGTTTGCGTTATTGAGTAGGCTCGATCAGCCTCAGCCCCGCCAAATGTTTTTGTCCATAGAGTATCTCCGTTAGCGTCAGTCTTCAAAAGGTAAACGTCGAGATCACCCTCCCCAAACGAGTGTGTAGTTCCCGCAATTACATATCCGCCATCTGAGGTTTCCTGAACCGACCATCCGATTTCCCAATCCCAACCTCCGTATGCCTTTGTCCAGAGTGTATCACCGCTGGAATCCGTCTTTATAAGGTAAACATCGTGGTAACCTTCACCATACGATGATGTAGATCCGGTAATTATGTATCCGCCATCAGACGTCTCTTGAACGGAAAGGCCAGATTCCCCACCTGCTCCTCCATATGTTCTTGTCCAGAGAGTATCTCCGCTGGCATCGACCTTTAAAAGGTAAATGTTTACTTCGCCTTCTCCAAACGAGTGTGTAGATCCCGCAATGATGTATCCGCCATCGCCAGTTTGCACAACCGAATTACTATAATCAGATTCAGTTCCTCCATATGTCCTAGTCCAGAGAGTGTCGCCACCACTATCCGTCTTTATAAGGTAGATATCCGCATCACCTTCGCCAAACGACTCTGAATGCCCAGTAACGACAAATCCGCCGTCGATGGTCTGCACAACTGATTTGCCAACATCATATTCATTCCCCCCGTAAGTCCTCGTCCACATTGTATCGGGAGCTTGAGCAAACAAGCTTGCCGCATGCAGCGATATAATCAATGAAAGCAATATGATATTCTGCCGCACGAACATATCTCTCCTCTCTATTTCAGCAAAACCATTCTAATGGTCTTCGATTGCTCCTGTATCTCCAGCCGTGCGAAATAGACGCCGGAAGGGTAGTTCGCGGCATCCCAAATGAAGGCGTGTTCACCGGCCTGCTGAAATCCCTCGAACGGAATTGCGATCCGCTGGCCTATAATGTTGTAAATCGTTAGAGCAACATTATCAGCTTGATCGAGGTTGTATCTCAACGTGGTTGCGGCATTAAACGGATTAGGATAGTTCTGTGTTAACGTGAACTGATTTGGAACTCGGGGGTCTTGACCATCTATACTCACCAGCGCCGAATCCCCACCGCCGTAAGCGCCCATATCGCTGAGGACTGTCCCCAGTCCCCATGAACAATCCAGGAGGCCGTCTAAGATGGCCGGGCTACCGGAGTCGATGCAGGGAGAGTCATATGGATCGCCGCAAGCGGTGGACATGAGATGAAAATCCCCGTTTTCCGGGTCCCTGAATAGAGGATCGACATCGATATTCCCATCGCCTTCCCAGCCGCCCTGGATATTGCAATAGGTGAATTCGGGATAAGAGTAGGATGAAACAATTTCCTGAGGATAGTCATTCCACAGGATTGTGTTTATAAAATCAGGTGATGAACTTCTGCAAAAGATCCCGCCGCCATATACCGCTGAATTTCCGCTGATGGTGAAATTTATAATTTTTAACCCATTAGGGGAAAATAATCCTATTCCACCTCCCTTTTCATCGGCCGAATTATTTGTAACAATATTGTTATTGGTGGTCAGGTCGTAGGCAATTGCGCCGTGAAACGATATTCCTCCCCCATCACGCGCAGAATTAGAGTCGATCACGTTATCTCTTATTACAAACATCATTTCATCTCTAGAATAGTATAAGCCGCCTCCCGATCCTCGGACCTCATTTGCTGAAATATGATTATTGACAATTACCGGAATGGACCTACGGCAAAAAATCCCTCCCCCGTTTCCGGCCGTGTTTTGCCTGATCACATTGCCATAGATCTCCGGGTTGGAGTCGAGGCAGCATATGCCACCGCCATAGTGATCAGCTATGTTTTCGCTGATTATATTATTGCGAATCCCGGGATCGGATCCATTGCAGTTGATGCCGCCGCCGTTTTCAGCATTTCCGTTAACAATAGTGAAGCCGGTAACCGATGTGGTACTGTCGCAGAAATCGATCGATATAACGGATGAAACCGATCCACCGTCGATAATCGTCATCTCTATATCAATTGGATCGTATGAAAATATGTAATTTGACGCGAGTGTTATGTTCTTGTAATTAATGGCGACATTCTCGATGTAGCTTCCGTTCAGAACAAGAACCGTATCCTGATGATAAGAGACATTTACCGCGTGCTGGATCGTTCTGAATGGATTTTCCCGGGAACCGTCTCCGGTATTGTCATCGCCGTCAACGGATACAAACGAGATATTACCAGAGTCGCAATCCGGGTGGTCGGGGAAGAACTTACCGATATCTGATCGGGTACCGTCAGGATCTTCCGTTTCCGGATCTCCGGTATCTATACAGGGTGATTCAGAACAGATATTAAAATTCCAGTTGAGAGGATCTATGAACAGGGGATCGAGGTCGATATTGCCTTCGCCCTCCCAACCACCTTCAATGTCGCAATAAGTTATATCAGGGGAACCGCGGCTTGTATCTATTGCGGATGGAGTATTACTCCATATGATGGTGTTTCTTATTAGTGGATTACAATCCCAGATATCAACACTTGGGCCGCCCGTGTTTCCGCTTATAGTATTGTTAACGATCACGGCATTTGACTCACGGCATTGGATGGCGGCACCACTTCCATAGGGCGAATGATTACGCGCAATCATATTGCCAATTATTTCGGGTTCCGAATGAAAGAGGTAGATTCCCCCGCCGTGCCCGTCAATAAAGCCGTATGCGTAATTTTCCATAATGAGGTTATCGGAGATTAATGGGTTGGAATAGTAACAGAAGATACCGCCGCCCAATCCGGGTTCTCCTCTCACTACGTTTTGCATAACCAAGTTGTTTAAAATCCATGGATCGGAAAACCAACAGCAGATTCCACCGCCTTTTCCAAACTGACCGGGGGCTTTGTTCTCTGTTATTATATTGAAACTTATAATGGGATTTGAACCATCGAAGCAGTAAATTCCTCCGCCGCGGTCGCTGAATCCGTTTCTTATGGTAAGACCGGAGATTATGGCCGTGCTATCCTCCCCGCTTTCAAATGTCACCACCGATCCCGAGGAATCCCCATCAATAATAGTCTCGGCGATATACGTCGTATCTCCCGTGGTCAAAAAGAGCGAGCCCAGGACAATATTATGCCCGTTGAAATTGATATTTTCGACGTAAGTACCCGGATGCACGAGCACCGTGTCGCCATCAGTGGAGGCATCAATGCCCTCTTGGATCGTCGGGTAATCGTCGGGGATGTTGATGATTGTTGCGGATGCATTTAGCCAGACCAGAGCGATGGGAATCGTCAAAATCAGCCAGTGCCTTTTCATTAATCCCTCCTCTTTATGAGTAGAAACAATCATCCTCAGATGTCGGCAAGCAAATGCTGCGATAATATATACAGTGAAGCCGCCGTTTTATTTCCCTTCGTCTCGGATTTTTTCTATAAATCGTGCTATTTCAACAACACCATCTTCACGTTCTCCGATCGCTGCCCTGCCTCCAGCCGGACGAAATAGACGCCGGAGGGATAATCCGGGGCATCCCAGACGACGGCATGTTCGCCTGCCTGCTGAAAACCCTCGAACAGTATCGTGACCCGCTCGCCGAGAATGTTGTAGATCGTTAGAGCAACATTATCAGCTTGATCGAGGCTGTATTTCAGCGAGGTTGTGGCATTAAATGGATTGGGGTAGTTTTGCTTCAATAAGAGCCGATCTGGCAGGTAAACGTCGTCATCGTAGATACCGACAGTGGTCGAATCCCCACCGCCGTGAGCGCCCATATCGCTGAGGACTGTCCCCAGTCCCCATGAACAATCCAGGAGGCTGTCTAAGATGGCCGGGCTGCCGGAGTCGATGCAGGGTGAATCATACGGATCGCCGCATTCGGTGGACATAAGATGGAAATCGCCGTTTTGGGGATCTCGGAAGAGGGGGTCGATGTCGATATTCCCATCGCCTTCCCAGCCGCCCTGAATGTTGGAGAAAGATATTTGGGGTTCTCCGTTATATAATACATAAATCTCATTACTTTCTGCTAATGCAGTATCAGCCCAAAATATATTATTGGTAATTATAGGATGTGAATTAGATGAACAGCAGATTCCGCCTCCATAGAGAGCTGTATTTTTAGAAATTGTATTATTGATTATCGTGGGATTGGCCTGCCAGAAATATAAACCACCGCCCTCCCGTTCTGCATAGTTTCCGATAATTATATTATCGGTTATTATTGGATTGGGACAGTAATGACCATAAATGCCTCCTCCATACCATTGGATAGAATTGCCGTAAATAATATTATTGCTGATAGTTGAATTGGTGCCTTCTAAACATATTCCACCACCCCAATAATGGGCAGTATTTGCAAGTATCATATTATAAATAATCTTAGGAGTATGATCATTGCCTCGGCAAATTATTCCGCCGCCATCATCGCGGGCGATATTTCCGATAATGATGTTGTTTGTAATGATCGGATCGCAAAAATATACATAAATCCCACCCCCCACGGTAGCATAACCATTCTGTATAGTAAACCCCGTGAGGACGGCAGTGCTGTCCTCATCATTAGCAAAATTAATAACATGCCCCGACGAATCTCCATCTATCACCGTCATTGAAATATAGCTCGTATCCCCCGTAGTCAAAAATAAGGACCCCAGAACAATATTATGCCCATTGAAATTGATGTTTTCCACATAAGTTCCGGGCTGGACCAATACCGTGTCGCCGTCGGTAGAGGCGTCTATCCCCTGCTGGATGGTCGGATAATCGCCGGGGATGTTGATAATCGTCGCCGAAGCGGTCAGAAAGAGGCCAACACCCAAAATCCCTGTCAATATGAAATTTTGTTTCATGATAGTCCCCCGGTTATAACTACTGAAACGAACTGCCCCAGGATCTCCTGAGTTATCATAAAAAATATAGGTAATAATCTATTATAGTCAAGATGTTTCAGGGTCCGGGGCGGTCACGATCCTACAGATCCGTCCATACGGACGCCCGTATGGGCGTATGGATAAAGGTGACACGCGGGGATAAAAGAAAGAGGGCCGTATATCGATACGCCCTTACAAAGACTATTTAATTGGAAGGCTAAATTCCATAGAGTTCGCTGAATTTGGTGTGGAGGTATTCCATCAATGGTTGATGCGAGAGCGGTTTGCCGGTAACCTTCTTAACCAGATCCTCGGCGCGGTAACGTTGCCCATGATGATGGATATTCTTCCTCAGCCAGCCGAGCAACTGCGAGAAATCACCTTTAGCAAACTGAGAATCGAGATCGCCGAGATCCTCCGAGGCCTTGGCAAAGAATTGCGCCGCGTAGAGGTTCCCCAGCGTGTAGGTGGGGAAATAGCCGATCAATCCGGCAGACCAATGAACATCCTGCAAACAACCTTCCCTATCGTTGGAAGGCTTTATGCCAAAGTATTTTTCGAATTTCTCATTCCAGATCACTGGAACATCCTCGACCTTTATATCACCGTTGAAAAAGGCGCTCTCCATCTCGAACCGCAGCAGTATATGGAGATTATAGGTCGCCTCGTCGGCCTCCACCCTGATATACGATGGTCGAACATCATTGACAGCAGAATGGAACTGATCGATCGTGACATCCTTCAGAGCTTTCGGGAATGCAGACTGTGCCTTCGAGAAAAAATGCTCCCAGAATGATTTGCTGCGGGCGACCATGTTCTCCCACATCCTGGATTGCGACTCATGAATTCCCAGTGACGTTGATTCGCCGCAGGGGGTTCCGTAGAACTTATCCGGTAACCCCTGCTCGTAAATCCCGTGCCCGGCTTCATGCATTATGCCGAAAAAGGCCCCGGGGAAATGGTTTTTGTTGTAGCGGGTAGTTATGCGAATGTCTCCGGGGCCAAAACCGGTACAGAAAGGATGGACGGTTAAATCCAGCCGCCCGGCTTCGAAATCAAAACCGATGACGGCGGCGGCATCGATGCCGAATTTCTCCTGTCGGTCGATAGGATAATCGCGGGTAATTATAGAGCCGTCCGGGCCATTGCCGGACGATTTTATCCTTGCAATAAGATCCACCAGCTCATCGCGCAAACCTGCAAAGACCTTTGTAATCTGCTTCGTGGTCGCTCCCGGCTCGAAATCGTCGAGCATGGCATTGTAGGGAGTGCCGTTGTAGCCGACAGCCTCGGCCTCCTGTTGCTTAAGCTTGACAATTTTCTCCATCCAGGGTTTGAAGGCCGTGAAATCCGATTTTTCGCGAGCGTCCTGCCATGCCCGCTGCGATAACGTGATGGTTCTGCTCAGTTCCTCCACCAGAGATTTCGGGACCTTGACTGCCCTGTCGTAGGCGCGTTTTATCTCCCTTAAATTGGCCGAATCAATGTCATCATCGGTGGGATTCAAGCCATTGTAGACCAACTCGTTTATGATCTCGCCTATTCTGGATGATGTCAACCTGTCGTGCACCATCCCCGCTAAAAGAGCTACCTGATTGGCCCTGTTTTCAGAGCCGTTAGGCGGCATATATGTCCTCTCGTCCCAGTCAAGAACTGCCATGCAGGAGCTAAGCGTGGTGATCTCCCTGGTTAGTCCATATAGTTCTTCAGTCAGGTCTTTTCTTTTTTCAGACATTCGACGGCCTTTCCTTCTTCGAAACGAATTGCACTTTTAACGAGTAGGCATTATATATGATTCATTATCGGAATCCAAATGAAAAAGCTGACGCTATCACTAAATATATCACGAACAATGATGGCAGTTGAATCGCTGCCGGCGGGAGACGTTACGCGGGCTTGTTCAGTTTCAAATATTGACATATTCGCTGAAGAAAGGCAGCTTTTCAGGCGTTATCGCTTATGAGTAGACTTTTCCCTCTGATATTCGCTGTTGTTGTCTTTTCCGTTGTTGCCGGAATTGACATATTGCTTTTGAAATACCTCCATCCTGACTGGTGGAGGAGACGAGCAATTCGCTATCCGGCGCTTTTTGTAATGCCGGTGGGCGTACTATTCGTCGGCATCTGGATAATAGGGGTCTACGCTGGCGTGACCGGTCTGTCGCGTTTCGGGGCGTTTATGGCAGCGTCAATATTTCTTTTGCTGTTGGCGATTCTGGTATCGATGCCGTTTTCAGGAATTGTTCATATTGGAACAAGGTTATTCGTATTCCTGCAGCGTAAGGCGAGCGAACCCGATACCGACGTTTCTACCGGCAGGCGAAGGTTTTTGAGGGATGCGGCCGCCGTATTCCCGGCGGCTGCCCTGACATCAAGTGTTGCCGGCATTGCGGATTCGTTCAGCAAGATCAGGGTGCCGGTCAGGAAAATCCCGATAGCCAATTTGCCCGACACGCTCATTGGTCTCAAGATAGCTCATTTGTCCGATTCGCATCTCGGAATCTATGTGGGCTTGAGCGATATGGAACAGGCGGTCGAGCTTGTCAAGCCGCACCAGCCGGATCTCGCACTGGTGACGGGCGATATCTCCGATCATCTCGACATTTTAGGCGATGCTATTGAAATCATAAGCAGCCTGAAGCCGCGCTATGGCATATACGCATCGGTGGGAAACCATGAGTATTATCGCGGTATAAATAGGGTGCGGCAGATATTCGAGACCGCTCCTTTTCCGATGCTGATCAATGAAAACAGGCTTATCGAGATCGGGGATACCCCGGTTGTCATCGGTGGTGCAGACGATCCCCGGTTTATGCGAGGAGATTCATCGCAATTCCTGCACGACACCATAGAAACCACCATGGGATCGGCGCCGTCGCAATCCTTCAAGATCCTGATGAGCCATCGTCCCCCCGGTTTCAATCATGCGGCCGAAATGGGGATCGACCTGGTTCTGGCGGGTCACACGCACGGCGGCCAACTGGGCATGTTCGGGCAGAGCCTGTTCGAAGGAGTTATACCTGACACTTATCTTTGGGGCATATACCGTCGCGACAGGACGACACTGCATACCTCCGGCGGCATGGGGCACTGGCTGCCGTTCAGGCTGGGCTGCCCCGCCGAAGCGCCGATTTTGATATTGGAAAAAGGATAGACTCAATCTAAATAAGGGCTGGTGCACACCGTTGTACACCAGCCCCTATCTTATCGTGCGTATGCGCTGATCAGAAATTAAGACTATCGCCTGTCAGAAACTTTCGCGTTTCCGCATCTCCTGGATTTGCCGTTCCATTTTCTCCTCGATCATCTCCAGTTTGCAGGCCATTTGCTCTATCTTCTCGGCTCTGGCCTCAAGCTTCTCGGCACAGACCTCTATTTCTGCTGCCTTCTGTTCTATCTCTCGTTCCAGGTCATCGGTGTCGTAATCCGATCGTAGAAGTTTAAAGACCGACGCCAACGCGTCAATGCCGAGCCTGGCCCCCGCCACGCCGATTCTTGCGCCCTCTTTACCTATCTTTCTGGCGTCCTCCTGGATTTGCATGGTCAGATCGTGAAACTCCATCACCAGTTCCTTCTGCTCGTCGTCGAGCTCAACCTTGCGGCCGTTGACATAAATCCTGTAGTCGTCGGTTATCTTGACCTTTGCATAGCGGCGGGACCTGGGTGATAGAATAATCGTACCATCGTCTATTTCCATATCGTAATTCCCGATATCGCATCGAGGGACGCAATCCCAGGGACGACAGTCAAAATCATAACTCATAACACGGCAATCAAATTTACTGGTGAATGAATATTCGCCGCAGTCGTTATCCGCCGCTGCGGCCGGTGAGAAGGCCATTAAAGATAAGCCCAAAATAACAATAAAACTTCTCATTTGATCACCTCCGTCTGATAAAGATCATTTATATTATGTACGGATTTCCGGGCAATCGGTTTCCAATTAAATGTTTCCACAGAACCCGTACGATGAGTATATTTATGGCCTGGAAGCGATACGGCCGGGCAGGCATCCGGGAAAAGGAGCGAAATATGGAAAATGCCGACTGCATATCTCAAAGCTGGAATGGTAAATGTCTGGCTGTTAAGATTTTATTCTCCCGTGCCGGAATCGCGCAGCAAATCCGGGTGGCCGCCGAAACCGGTGCAGTCCTTATCGATACCGGGGACGGCATAATCCGGGATATCAGGGCGCACGGCCTGAGCCGCGATAGAATCGATGGGATATTCTTCACCCACGGACATTTTGACCATATGGGAGGACTGCATTCGCTTCTGGGATTTATGAGAATGATCGGCAGGCGGGATGATCTCCCGGTTATCGTGCCGGAGGGGTGCGTGGAGGTGATGACAATCGTAAAGAATTTTATCAAAATATATGGCGACAGTATCCCCTTCAAAATTCTTTTGAAAGAAGCCCGGCCTCGCGAGACTTTTGAGATCGGCGGCATGAATATCGAGGCTTATCCGGTGGTTCATTGCGGGAGCATCGAGGGCGAGCCGGTGCTGGATCGGATTCCTGCTTTTGGATACCGGATCTCGCATAACGGTGAGTCAGTTGCCATAAGCGGCGATACCGGCGATTGCCAATCGCTGCGGGAGATGGTCAAAGATGCCGATTTCGCTATCCTGGAGGCCACATTCGAGAAAAGCTCCGAGGCTACCGATGAGGAGTTGGCGAAGGTGCATCTCTCCGAGGAGAGCGCCGCCGAGATCGGCGCGCTGGCTAAAGAGTTTATACTGGTTCATAAGGGGAGACGGTAATAGTACTTTAGCCTGGATAGTTTTTACGGGGACAGAACACTGTTCTGTCCCCGCATTACTTCGTTAACTTTAGTCAACCCGTCTCGCCCTTACACCGAAATCGATATTATCGGTTACCCAATGGAAAAAACGGGTCTGTTCTGCGAAAGCGGTATTCGGCAGGAAGATCTTAGGATCCTTCCATGATACGAGCACGTCGGCGTCCTGGGTCCAGATCTTGACCCTGCTTCTTTTGACCTTTGTCTGCCAATTCCTTCCCACTATCGGGCTTGTGTAGAGCAGTCGTATTGTCACGCTTCTCGCCAGCTTCTCTAGAGGTTTAACCACCAAGCTCCCGAAATCGGTCTTACCGTTACGCTTAACGTCCGGTATACCATCACTGATCATCACGATGGAGATGGGTCGCAGTACCAGGTTTTTATTCTTGATTGTCAGAGCGACCTGTTCGAAAAAAGCGTTGTAATCGGTGAAAGGATTCGATTGGTCTTTGGGAAAAATCTCCTTTAGTTTAGCGGCGATTTCCTCCACCGATTTGTTCTGAAACGATTGTATCGGATAGAATGTCTTAGGTTCGTTTGCCCTGGCGCCCCCTATGGAGCTGACAAACAGTACGCGGGGGATCTCCAGCCCGCCAAAACCGTTAAGATGGCCGTAGATATAATTGGCGAGAAAATCGATTGAATCGTCGAAATGCCCGCCGTTGATAAACGATCCGCTGATATCCACACCGATAAACATCGAAAGCCGTGGATTAGGACCATCGCTCGAAAAACTGCATCCGCACAATGCCAGCGATATGCAGCACAACATCAATATCGGTGCTTTGAGCCTAAGCATTTTGATATTCCTCGACCTTTTCATGTATTTTCGCCTCCGGTTTGGCTCTTCTTTTAGTTCTCCCTGATATATCGTCTATCAGATCCCTGGAGTTCTTGATGGACTTGAGATTTGTGAAGGGAAGATCGAAAAGGTGATTCGACGATAAAAGAAGGGTTCCGAAATTTATGGCAGCGGCAATAACCTGCAGCGGCGGGAGAATAAACGACGCCAGAAGCTCCTCGCCTTTCATCTGGATCCATTGGGTTTCGCTTTTGATCCTGCTTACGAACTCCGAGGAGACACCGAGCAGACGGCTCTTGCCGTTCTCATTGGTGCTGAACATGACCACTCCCTTACCCTGAATCATATGCATGATCGTGGGAGTACCATGGGCGGCGAATAGGAACCATGACAGCGATCTTATACCGAACCAGACAAAGCATGAAATACCAAGGATCCCCAATATACCCAGCTCGAAATTCTCCGTGTACTGCGCGAACCACGGCACCAGCGAATCGACGAATTCCCTGTAAAGAAACACGACTTCTACGAAGAGTACAACCGTCTCGATTACACCGATACCGATTATCGACGATACGTTTTTACCCTTAACCGATTCCACGAAGGTCGACAGCACGGCGTAACTTCCCAGAATCATAAAGAGCAGGAATAGAAACAACGGTATACGGATGAAATTTAGCGGTAGATTCTCGCCGGTAATATTGGAAAACGTATCGACAACCAGCGGCGTCATTACATAGGTGAATATGAAGGCCTCTATCAGGCACCAGAAGACTGTCATAAACACGGCCACCCAGGGAACGGGCGAGCTGAGCACGTTTTGGCTGAGTCCTTTGATCAGCCTGAACGGCGTATAGATGATCTCCTGCACCACCGACCAGATCCCGAATATGGCGACTTTGAAAAGCCCCACCAATGCGATCACCAGGTTGAAGAAAAATCTTATAATACCGCCCCAGAAATAAATGATCGATTTTCCCAGGTCCCACCAGGTTACGAGTAAGACGGTCAAAAACGCCACTCGTCGTTGCCTCATTAATACGGTCAGGATGCAGGCCATAGTAATCCAGCATCCCAGAATTACCGCGAGCACTGGTAAAAGAAAGAACAGCCTTTTGCCCATACTGATCCAGAATTGATCATTTGCCCCCCAGGCGAACGTCAGAAACGTGCTCTGGAAAAAGAGGGGAAAGAACAGTATGGAAAGGGCAACCTTAACAATACCATTAGGTTCGTTAAACATGAATAGACCTCCCGGTATTAGTATTTCGTTTTTACCAAATTTAATATCATTATAATATCGGCAAATTTCAGGCCGTTATAATATTTTTGTTTAGAGGGGTAGTTTTGTTGACAAGAATAGTAATAGGTGAGAAGTTTATCGTCCATAAGCGTTTGCGGGAGTTGGAAACCTGTTTCGGCCTGGTCATCACGGAGATAGAGGTTATCTGCGCCCGAAGCAGCCGTGGGTCGGGAGCCCCGCGCTCCCGACACCCGATTTCGATAAATCAAAACAGGGAGACCCAAAATGAAACAAAATCCGATAATCGATTCTATGCTCAACCGCAAATCGATACGCAAATTCACAGAGGAGATGCCGTCCGACGAGGTGTTAGAGTCAATCGTCCGGGCGGGACAGCAGGCGCCGTTTGGCGGCCAGCTTTACAGTATCCTCCTGTCGCGCCAACGCAAGCACAACGCCTTCCACGCGCCGCTTCTGTTCACGTTTTGTGTCGATCTGAACAGGATGGAGATCATAATGAAGAAGCGGGGCTGGAAGATGATCACCAACGATCTTTTTATGTTCATATTCGGTATCCAGGACGCCACGCTGGCGGGCCAGAATATGGTCATGGCGGCCGAGAGCCTGGGGATGGGTTCGGTTTACTTAGGCGAGGTGCCGTACTGGACCACGAAGATCAGGAAAAAATACAAGCTTCCGAAACGCGTATTCCCGTTTGTGCAGCTGGCCATGGGCTACCCCGCCGAGGACGAGCCGACGCGCCCCAGGTACCCGATGGATTTCACGCTGTTTGAGAACGAGTATCCGAAATTCACCGACCAGATGGTGGAGCGGGCCATGAAGGTTATGGACGACGGCTACATGGGGCAGGATTATTATAAGAAAGCAAAACGCATGATCTCCCTTAAGGACGGCCGCGAGGAGACTTATACATACGATAACTACGGCTGGACCGAGCATATCTCCCGCAAGTGGGGCCAGTGGCATCCCGATATCGATAGACTTTTAGATAATTTCAAAGAATGCGGTTTGGAGCTGGAGAGGAAATGAGGATTAGGAAAGTAGGACAGGAGTTTGCTCCCGAGACCCGTCTTTAAAAAAAAATAATACACAATCAGATAATCGATCCCTAAATGGCAAGGTTCTCAGCATCGCTCCGGGCGAATTATTGGTAGTTTCTACTAGTTACGGTTTCCGTTAAGCGGGGATTAACGGAAATGGCCTTCAGAGAATTGACCCAACCTCGAAGAAACTTGACTTTTGATATTGCAGGACTAACGTAAAATGTCGTACAATAATTGGGGGTAGGTCATATGTGAGAGGCCATTACAGATCTAAGTAATTAAGAACAATCAGATGAAGAAGAATAATAAGAGAATCATTGAACCACTCATACCAATATTGAACGTGGACCTGGACCAACGTCTCCGACTAAAACTCCTGCCCCAATTCTTCCTTAACTATTCGGTCTAAAAATGCTCAAAGAGAAAGTGTTTGTCAGCTTTGATTATAAAAAAGACAAGAAGTATAAGTCTATGCTCGAAGCTTGGAATAATAATCCTCACTTCCAATTCGTTTTCCCCGATGCCACTCCTCGAGAGATCAATAGCAAAAATGCAGGACGTGTTAAAGCAGCATTAACGTCAAAAATAGCATCAGCAAGTCATACGCTCGTTATTGTTGGAGAGGAGGCGAATAAATTGCATAAAGACAATAGGCTTATTGGGTCTAGGAATTGGATGAATTTTGAAATCAGTAAAAGTAAGGAACTTGGAAAAAAACTCGTTGCCGTTAAACTTAATCGCCTAAATAGATCACCACTTGCATTGTTTGGTGCCAATGCCTCATGGGCTATGAGCTTTACTCAGCCTGCGATAATGATGGCCTTGATTGAAGCCTGATTCTCTTAACAGGACTTGCCATGCCTGGTGTGTCCTGCCATACACTTATACTGGACCGACCATATCTCCCGTAAGTAGGGCCAGTGGCATCCCGATATCGATGAGCTTCTGGATAATTTCAAAGAATGCGGGTTGGAGATGGAGAGAGGATAGAATCTTCAATGCGTCGTCAGGAACCCATTCCTGACGATTTCCGGGTTTCTGTAAGGAAAGGGTTCCTTACAGCGCCTAAAAATCGACGAACTTCTGGATAATTTCAAAGAATGCGGTTTGGATTTGGAGAGGGAGTGAGGATTGGCAGTTTCAATGCGTCGTCAGGAACCCATTCCTGACGATTTCCGGGTTTCTGTAAGGAAAGGGTTCCTTACAGCGCCTAAAGAGATACCAACTAAAAGACTGAATGGCCTATGATGTTAAGCAAACCCTTATTAGGGTTAAGGTTAACTAAAGAATAGGGGAGAGTCATCGATACCCTAAATAGGTAAATAAATCAATTTGACAATTGAGACGCCGATAATTATAATAGTATCTTAGTGTTATGGGTAGAACGGATGAGTTGTTCCTATGGCCAACATCAATACTGAAAATGTTAATACGAAAATTAAATTATTACGCTTGCACTTAAAGTATTTATTATCTAAAATAAGATAGAGTAAAAACTGTGTCCAGAGCCAACAAAAAGATCACTGTTTTGAGAAACAAATCAAGATCCTATTGCGTAGATAATAATGAAGGGCAGTGTTGATTATGCAATATAACGGGAAAGATGCATTGCTTCAGACCAGTCTTTTCGCGAAGACTACAGCATCTGCTTACAACAGAATTGGGATTTTCAATGAAAGCATGAATAAAGAGTTGTGCTCTTTTGCCGAGCCAATCTTAGAATCTCCTGTCTTCCAACGGCTTTCGAGAATCGCTTTTTTGGGTATTCTTTCGCCTCGTTTTGCAAAAGAGATCAAATCACCATTATTTTCTCGAAAAAAGGTAATTCAAACACACGAAGGATCTCGTTTGGATCATAGCTTGGGAGTGGCGTCGATTGCTCTAAGTATGGCCAAAAATCTCGGTTTTTCAAGAGAAATCCAGCGTTATTCTGTAGTTTGGGGTTTGACACACGATATTGCAAGTTGGCCATTATCTCACACAGGTGAAAGTGCCTTTGCAGGTCTTACGAAAATTTCAATGAGGAGACTAAGGCGGCGGATTATTTTGGGTGATTCCCTTCTTCCATCTGAATTTAGTCTTAGAAGACATCTACTGAAAATTAGAATAGACCCGAATAAACTTCTTGGTCTATTTTCGTCTTCTTCTTATAAGATATCCCACGATCTCACAGAGATAAAGATGCTTTTTGGTTCTCCTGTTTCCCCGGATACCATAGAAGGAATTTGGCGAAGTGGAAGGATATTTTCGGTTTCTATTCCTGGTCCACATGTTCTTCTGAAGTCAATTAACAAGGACCTCTTCGATATAGTCGTCTGTAAGGAGCATTCTAAGCGCATATTTGACTTTTGGAGGGGGAAAGCGAATATTTATAAAAAATATATCAATCGTCCAGACGTAATAGCCTGGGAATCAGCTTGGTCTAAATCAATAAAGCAGGTATTTCCTGGAATAGGATTAATAGACTCACTCAATCTACCAGAAAATGAAATCGTTAATAGCGTTAAAGAGGCCGGCGTATTACCAGTTTCAGCGATATTTAGATATAAGTTTCCAATGGAATATGTCGTTTATCCAACAAGGAAACGCTCCTTTTCAAAAAGCCTATCGCTAAAGCACATTCACCGTACTTTTAAGTGCAGAAAGCTGAAATTAGAAAAAAGCGTATGCAACACGACTTGACATGTCTTCGTGGTTACGTAGCCGAAAATACATACAAAATTCTTATCGAAGCAACCAAGAAATCTGAAAACCTTTTAATAAATTCCAGAAAGATAATTGAAATTTTCTTAATAGAGGAAGACTTAAAGAGTGATGCTTTCTGTTTTGTGGCAGTTGGATCTATAGGCAGATACGAGGCATTAGACGCCTCAGATTTTGACCTTGTTCCGATAGTGTTAGAACAAGAGTCATATGATAAATATCAAGGCTTAGATAATAAATTAAGGAAAATTTTATCTTCTGAACTTGAATTAAAAGTGTCTCAGGGTAAAGAATTAACAAAACCTGTTTTACTTGATGATTTATCTTCCCCTGATAATATAGGGGGGGAAGATGATAGTCGAGAGAAATTGACACAGCGAATCCTTATCTTGACAGAATCTGCCCACGCTGGCGGAGGGATAATGTTGAATTCTATCATGAATAATATTCTTCATGCGTATGCGACCCATGAACGGACAAGTGGGCGACATCCTTTAGCATTCTGTAATGACGTGGCAAGGTATTATCGTCAAGTTTGTATTGACTATAAATTCAAAGTTGATGCTAAAGATCTTGATTGGTGTACTCGAAATATTAAACTCCGGCATTCACGTAAGTTTTGGTATTTTGCCACATTGTTAGCGATTTCGGCAATAACAAGAAATACGCGATCCGATCACGGCGAATTTTCTGACGAGATTCTTGTTATCCTGGCAAAGCCTCCAATAATACGACTCCTTGATGCTGCTACAAGTTATAGACGGCACGCAGTTGGCCGATCACTTGATCATTACGCAATATATTTGGAATTTATGTCTGAGCCATCGAGGCGGAAAGCATTATCGAAAATTAAATTTGATAGGCGTTATGACGCTCAAATTAACAATCCATATCCACGTATGCAATCGAACTCTAAATTAATGCACATTGAACTACTACGTTTGCTTGACTTTATGGAAAGAGATATTCAAGAACGTGTCTTGGCTTGGTTCTTATTATAAACAAAGCAACAAGCTATATCCCAAGAAAATGAGCATAAAATAGGATTGAAAGGCTCATTATAAACATCAGTGTACATTGTTCTGATAGCTTAAGACCGGATTTAATCATTCGTAAATTATAAATCTGGCGTTATTCAAGAACAAAATATATTCTAAAGGTTCTGTGTTTTGTGAAGTCAACCCAGTTCAAGCAACATTCCGTATGATCCAGCTGGTGAAATCGTCTCGTAGCTCCTCCCTACTTCGGCCTGTAGAACTGGCCGCCGGGCATGGAGATGAGCAAAATCGGCGGCCATGAAACCGTCAAAAACCCATCTCCCGCCTATTTCGACAAAACCCGCTAAAGTACTTTATCGGTGCGCCGAATCAGATAGTGAGATAAAGCCGAGATTATAGAGAAACTGGCGGAAAAGCTGATCTAAGGATTTTATCTTTCCGGGGAGAAAAGATAATAATGCAAACTGCCGATGAAATAACCGAAAAGAAACTCAAAATCATTGCGGATAAAATTCATAATCTCCCTACCCCGCCAATAGTGTTCACCCAGATTATTAAAGTTATCAATAATCCGAATAGCTCGGCTTATGAAATCGGTGCCATAATTGCCGAAGATCCTGCACTGACCACTAAAGTATTAAAGCTCATAAATTCCTCATATTACGGTATGTCGAGCATGATTACCAACGTGAAACAGGCAATATTAATTCTTGGATTGGATGTCATAAAAACCTTGGTTATTTCGACATCGGTTTTTGGCTCTTTTTCAAAGAATAGCGCCCTCGACAAGGAATACCTGGAAAATTTCTGGCGTCATTCTCTTTTAGTGGCGTTTATGGCGAAAATCGTGGCCAGGTTCGTAAAAAGAGGTTTTCTCTATGAATCTGAATTTGCATTTTCGGGCGGGCTATTACATGATGTCGGAAAATTAATAGTAATATCCCATCTGCCAGAAGAGTATTCGAAAATTAAAACAATATCCGAAAAGGAACCATCGTTATCAGAAATCGATATCGAATCCAGTGTTTTGCAGTTTAACCATTCAGATCTTGGAAGTTATATGGCCGCGAGATGGAATCTGCCCGCGGAAATTTCCTTCGCTATATTATCTCATCACTCTCAGGAGGCAATTTCCGTTGACAGTTTCGCGGCAGTAATTCATCTGGCCGATCAACTTGCTCACAAAAACGAAATTTCGGATGGCCAGGTTATTGAAAATAATAATCCATTTCATGAGGAAGTTTGGGAAATTCTCGACTTGGATCAATCTTCCGAGGAGCAGATGCTGGAACATCTAAGAAAAGATTACACCAAAGCCGAAACGTTTATGAAAATGGCCCAGGGAATAACCTGATCGAGAGTCTCCACCGCTTGAAAACCTCCATATTTTATACGGCCCGTCATGATGCCGCACAACCTATCGTTTTCCAGCGAGTTCCATTGACCATTTTAAAGCTCGTTGAAATCTCGAATTCAAAGCTCACAAAAGTTTGCTGGGAGTGAGGAGTGGGCAGTTAAGCTGCGTTATTTTCAATAATCCAGTTGCGGAACTCATCTTGTAGCTCCCCCTCTACTTCGGCCGGCAGAACTGGCCGCCGGGCATGGAGATGGTCGTCGCTTCGGCGGCGGTGTCTGCGGGAGTCCATTCGCCGATATTCTCGGCAAATATCTTGCATTTGCCCACCGATTCCCATTTCTCCCCGGAGTTGTAACGCCAGCCGATATACTCCGAGCCGGCGCCGGTGGTGGTCACCAGCAGGCCGTTGCCTATCTGTCCGAAGCTGGTGGCCTGTTTTTCCGGCGAATCGGAATCGCCGCGTGAGGGGTCCACCGGTATCCAGCCGTACGGCGGCAGGTAGATCTCGCACCAGCGATGGAAAACGTCGTCCTCTGAAGCGCGGTCGCCGCGGATGGCGATGGAGCCGGTATACCGCGCCGGTATCCCCGCCGCCCGGCACATGGATATGAATACAAATGTATATTCCGAACAGCTACCGTTGCCGCGCTCGATAATGGCCGGGGCCACGTTCCAGCCGCCCGCCAGCTCGTAGTAGAGGGTATCCAGTATCCATGTATAGATCCTGCGGGCTTGCCAGTAGAGATTAGTCTCATCGCCGATGGCTTCTTTCAAGGCGTTTTGAATCACCGGGCTTTTGATATCGAATTTGGTATCGTCGCCGAGGAATTTTTTTAAGATCTCTTTGGGGATATCCTTCAAGCTGCCCACCTTTTCAGGACGAACGAAATAACGTGTCTGATACAGATCGGCAGTCGCCATATAGGCAGCGCTGACCTTTTCCCCCATCGGTATATCCTCGAAATGGAAAGCGGCAAACGGCTGACCCCAGCTATCCGTTACATATTCCGGGGAGACATCGGAGAAATAAACCGGCTCGCTGATCAATGTTTGATGATCGGAATTTTCGGGGATTGCCAGGTAGATATCGAGGCTCTTCAGGATGCCGGGGCCGTAGTTTCTGACCTCGTGAGTGAAGCTCATGTTCTGACGTTGTCTCTTGTCCTGAGAGAAGAAGCTATCATCTTCGGTTACCACCTGGTAAAGCGAATCGGTCTGATAATCGACGTTGTAGAGCTGGCCGTCGCCGAACGCCAGGCCCCAGGCGTAGGGAGCCGGGGAATCGAGTACCATGATGACCTCGCCGGTCTGCGGATAGATCATATAGATGCTGTTTCTACTCCTGTCGGCTGACCAGAGATATTTGCCGTCGAATGCCAGCCCCGTGGTGTTCCCTGACGGCGCCTTGAACGTCTTTATAATGGTCCCATCCTCGGACGAGATTTTCTGAATAGTCGTCTTATCCGAGAGCCAGAGAAATTCGCCATCCCAGCAAAGCCCCTTGGGAGCCTCAACCGGCGATGCGATTGTCTTGATGTTGACTCCGGATTCGATATCGAACTGGATAATACTGTTCTCCTCGCCATCGACAACCCATAGGTAGGAACCATCCCAAGCCAGGCCATACGGCCGGTACGACGGTGCCTCCAGGATGGCGGTCACTTCGCCGCTATAGGGATTTATGGCATACAGGGAATCCGTCTTGAAATCGGCAATCCAGACATTCATACCGTCATAAGCCAGCCCGGAAGGGCAGGGGGATGGCGTCCCGTACGAAAAAGCCACGTCGCCAGGGGTGGCGCTGGATACGCCCACCGTTATTAACAAAATCGCGATAACTCTTGAAAACATCTCTGCCTCCGATTAAGGGTTTCCAATCCACCTGTTTGCGTAATGAATATATGGTTTTTTTTGTCGTTTTTCAATCACAGGGAGCGCATTCAACTGCCGATAATTAAATTTGAGGGGGGAATAATTCAAAAGTCATGGCTTTTTGTCAGGGAAACCGATATAATGACCAATATGTGAATTGAGAATATAAGGAGCGAAAGTTATGCAATATTTAGAAAATATTCTTCATGCGATCGGCAGCACACCGCTTATAAGGCTCAGTAAGCTGGCTCCGCCGGATGGCCCCAAAATTCTTGTGAAACCGGAGTTCTTAAATCCCGCCGGGTCTATAAAGGATAGGATGGCCATCTATATTATAGAAAAGGCTGAAAAAGAGGGCTTATTGAAACCAGGCGGGACCATAGTCGAGAATACTTCGGGGAATACCGGCGCAGCCGTGGCTATGGTGGCCGCAATCAAAGGTTACAGGGCAGTTTTCACCATGCCGGATAAGATGTCCAGCGAAAAAGTCGATCTTTTGAAAGCATTTGGTGCCCGTGTAGTTGTTACACCCACGGAGGTTCCAGCGGATTCGCCCCTAAGTTATTACGAAACTGCAAAGAGAATCGCCCGGGAAACCCCTAATTCGTTCTATTTGAATCAATATCACAACCTGGATAATATCGAAGCCCATTATTGTACCACAGGCCCGGAATTATTCGAGCAGACTGATGGCAAGATTGACTATCTGGTGGCGGGAATCGGCACCGGCGGGACTCTCTCGGGTGCCGGCAAGTTTCTTAAGGAAAAGATACCCGGCATAAAGATTATTGCAGTTGATCCGGTCGGCTCGGTCTTTTACGATTATTTTAAGACGGGCAAGCTGCCGGAGCCGCATGTATATAAGGTCGAGGGGATCGGAGAGGACATGCTGACCGAGGCCATGGATTTCTCCGTGGTTGACGATATGCTCCAGGTCAGCGATCAGGATTGTTTTTTAACCACCCGCGATCTTGTCAGAAAGGAAGGGATGTTCGCCGGTGGATCATCCGGCGGCGCGGTCTGGGCGGCACTGGAGGTGGCGAAGCAGGCCAAGCCGGATAACGTCATAATCGTAATTCTGCCGGATTCAGGCAGCCGGTATCTCTCGAAGATCTTCAATGACGGCTGGATGGAGGATAACGGGTATATGATCGATGAGTCATTGCCGGGCAAGGTTTCGGATCTTTTGAATTTCGGTCGGTTGAAACCGGTGATCGTATCGGCTGATAGCCCCGTCCGTGAGGCTGTCTCTCTAATGAAAAAACATGACATCTCGCAGTTGCCCGTCACCGATAACAACAGCATTGTCGGTATGGTTTACGAGATCGACGTATTGCGATCGCTGGCAGCCAGATCGGGCGGGCTCGACGATCCGGTCAGGGAAGTAGCAGAACGGGATTTTTCACTTATCTCCGCGGACGAACCGGTCTCACACCTTGCCAGGGTTTTCTCAGATACCGGCAGCGCTGTTTTAGTGATGAAAGATGACGAGCTTCTCGCAGTATTGACTCGCATCGATCTGATATCATATCTGGCGAGGAGCAAGGGTTGAAAAAAGATAAAGATCTTCGATTCGGAACACGCGCCGTACATGGAGGGCAGAAACCAGATCCTACCACCGGCGCAGTAATGACCCCCATCTACCAGACGTCCACGTATGCCCAATCGGCACCGGGCGTTCATAAGGGATATGAATACTCACGCACGGCCAACCCCACCCGGGAGGCGATGGAAAGATCGATGGCCTCTCTGGAAAAAGGCGAGCATGGTATCGCCTTCTCATCCGGCATGGCGGCAACATCATCGATCGTGAAGCTTCTGAAGGCGGGAGATCACCTGGTCTGCTCCGATGACGTTTACGGGGGTACATTCAGGCTGTTTGATAAGATCTATAAGAATTTCGATTTAGGATTCGGCTTCGTCGATACCTCTGATACAAAAAACATCAAACAGGCGATAACGGATAAGACCAGGATAATCTGGATCGAGACCCCCACCAATCCCACCTTGAAGATTACTGATATCGCAGCCGCCGCCGAGATCGCCAGGGCAAATGATATAAAGCTGGTAGTGGATAACACATTCATGTCGCCGTATTTCCAGAACCCGCTCAATCTGGGGGCCGATATGGTACTCCATTCAACCACCAAATATATCGCCGGCCATTCGGATCTTGTGGGTGGAGCGGTGGTGTTGAACGATTCAGACCTGGCCGAGAAACTGCGCTTTATTCAGAATGCCGCCGGCGCCGTCCCCGGGCCGATGGACTGTTTTTTAACATTGCGGGGTATAAAAACGCTTCACCTGCGGATGGAACGTCACGAATATAATGCTAAAAAGATTTTTGAATATCTAAAGACTCAGGCAGCTTTGAAGAAGTTGTATTATCCCGGTGATCCGAATCATCCGGGGCATGAGACACAGAAAAGGCAGGCCGGCGGATTCGGGGCGATTATCTCGTTCGATATCGGCGGTCTCGATGAGGCCAGGAAATTTATGTCAGCGCTGGAAACCTTCACACTTGCGGAATCGCTCGGAGGGGTCGAATCGTTGATAGAGCATCCGGCGATCATGACCCACGCATCCGTTCCCCCCGAAAACCGCGCCAGGTTGGGTATCACCGATGGTTTCATACGGCTGTCGGTCGGCATCGAGGATGCTGAGGATCTGATAGAGGATTTACAGAGCGGGTTCGATTCTATTAGATAATAGAATCCCCGGTTATAACTTATCTGTATTTCACCTTACAAAGCACAGCGTCATAGGTATTGAATACGATCTTCTTCGGCTTGAAGGGGATCAGAGGCAGATCGATATCGGTTTCCGGCTGGTCAATCCAGATTTTTAGATGAATATAACGATCATCCTCAAATAGTACGGTAATCGGAACCATCATCTGGAAATTTTCAGGTACTTTCTCCTGCTTTACGTGGCACACAACCTGATATTTACCGTCGTCGGTCTTTTCGGAGTCATAAGTGAACCTGTATTCGGGGATGGCGGTACCGTAAATCCACTGATCGAAAAACCAACTCATATCGGCGCCAATATATTCTGAAAGAAACTTTTGAAGCCCACTGGTCGTGATGACCTTCCCGCGGAAGGTATCCACGATACCCTTTAGAAATGCAGCGAAAGCATCATCCGAGCCGGTCTTGTAATCATGAAGTAGATAGCGGATCATGTGGAAGACGTAACCGCCTTTTTTATAAACGAGATTGGAATAATCGGATGATTTTGACGAGGACAGCCGCGAGCCTATTATTATGGGGCCGGCCTTGCTCCCCACCGATTTGACACCCGCCCCTGAAATGATAGATTGTCTCCAATACTTGAGCATATTTTTGACTGCTTTTTTATCCTTTACGGAAAGTTCATAGAACCACAGACCGGAATAATTAGCGAGGCCTTCTGTGATCCAGACATCGCGGTAAGATTCCTTATCCACCAGGTGACCCCACCATTGATGGGCAACTTCATGTGCCCTGAACATTTCTGAATAACCTTGAATGTCATCCGACTGGAACGTACTCCATGTCAGATGTATAAGGCCGGGTGAACCTTGACCTTCTCCTGTAAACGGTATCTCCGTCGCCTTTAAAGTGTCGAAGGGACAGGGCCCGAAAATGCTGGTAAAAAAAGCGAGGCTGTTGGTCACGTCCGCGGACACCTGTCCGATCATATCGGCGGCCGAGAGTTCTCCGAAATACGCCATATACAATGCCAGCGCTTGGTGATCTATCTGTTCTGACATGAAGACTTTCACTGGAGGAAGATTCTCGACAATTATCTCCTTGGATTCGAAAACACCAAGATTGAATGATACATACTCCACCGGCAGATCGATTTTCCAATGCGATATGGATCGATCATCCTCCTGCCTTGATTCCATGTTTTTCCCGCAGGAAACGAGCTGGTAGGTTTTGGGAAAGCTATATTCTAAATCAAAAGTGGCGCAATCCCGGATGCTGTTCGACGGGAACCAGCTCGTTTTGCCGTATATATAAAACAACCCGTAAACACTGAAGAGACTTTTACATTCATATGCTATATCAATAAAATCGGCTTTTCCCAGTTCGAGGGTGTTATTCAACAGGACCCCGAAACCGTGCTCATGCTTCCTATGGATTACTGTAAGTGTGTCGCCGTTCGAATCGACTGCCGAAATGTCCTTGTTCTCGTAATACCAATCGAAATACAGAAAAGAGCAACCCCATCGAAGGGGCGTATACTCGATGCGGCAATCCACCATCATCTTACCGTTACTCGCAATCTTTGAATTAATTATATAATTTGTTATGTCTATTGGGTTAATACCGCGCTGCGACGGTAGTCCGTTATCACTGCAGTATCCGGCAAAGACATTAGCGGTTTCTCTACCGGCTGATCTGATAAGTTTATAAATACGATACTGATCGGGGTGTGTAGGATCGTCACAAAATACCAGATGCCCCGTGTCTTTGGTTTTAAAATCAGAATAAAAGTAGAATCCTGGTGAATCGCTTGAAAGATCAGCCAGTATCTTATTGGGCATGTGAATCCCGAGATGATCGAAGGCATCCTCGACCGCGTCAGCTAATATGTTCCATGCCTTTTTGGTAGCTTTCTCCCTTACGAAGTCAGAAGTATCGGGGAAATCATCCAGTTCAATCGTAAATAAGAGAGCTATCTTCTCGAATTCCTCATCGAGGCTCTCTTTTTTGGTAAATTTGACAAGCTGGCCGAGCTCTACTTCATCAGGAGGCGTATAAAGGAAGCGGCCTTTACCCTTATAGACCATAGCCGACGGGCGCGTTGCGCCGAAATCAAATATGGTCAGTTCGCCCGGCCCAAGATGAAATTCGACCTGAGGGCGAATGATGACCAGGCTGTCGATAGTCCCCGTTAGAACAGTCTGATCGTTTCGATCCTTCATATTGGAGACGAATCGGTCAATGTCGAATGCGGAGGCAAACGAGCTAAATAAGAATATCCCCAGAAGGATTTCCCAGTAAATGCAAATTGCCCGATATTTTTTCATACTCGTCACTCCGATCCTACGATTAGAGGGGAATAGTCACCTCTTGCCAATCAAAGCTGCCGATTCGATGATGTGTTGCTAAAAACGAAAGTACTACCTATATATGATCAAGTCAAGGAAAATAGGTTATCTTAATATCTGTTCGATTTCATCTGATAGAAGCTAATATTCTCTTGATAGTCTGATAGAGTGGTTTCGGCCTGTAGCCGAGCTCCTGTCGGGCTTTTTCATTCGTGTAGAAGAATTTATACCGCGCTAATTTCGCCAACCCCCTGTGAAATTTGGGACGTTTCCTGCGGATGCGGGCAACAAGTTCCATGATAAACGCAACTGGATATAATAAACCGATTGGAACCTTTATAAAGGGCTTTCTGATTCCAAGAATTTTCAGTGCCAGGTCGAAGGCCTTCTGCGGATTTACGTTTTCTCCGGTTAATAGATACCTTTCGCCGGGTCTGCCTTTCTCGATACAGGAAGTTATCCCCGAAACGACATCGTCGGTATCGACTAAGTTCAGGCCAAAATCGAAATAGCATGGAATCGATCTCGGGATCTTTTTCAATTCCTTTTCGCTGAGTTTCCGATCCGGTGGCGATATCATTATGGATGGGTTAAGCACTATGGTTTCGAGATGGGGTCCATTTGCCTCCAGCACGGAGTTTTCCGCCTCTTTTTTGGTACCGATATAAGGGATATTGAAGCCGGATAGATTGAACTCAGCGGTTTCATCAAGCGGCCGTCCCGTTTCGGATGCCCCGACTGTGACGATCGATGAGATGTAGATCAATCTAGTAACATTGTTCTTCAGGCATGCGGATATGACCGCCTGTGTCCCCTCGACATTTATCCGGTGCATTGTTTCGTCAGGCCCCGGGCGAAGGCTAACCATGGCAGCGCAATGTATGACAATGTTGCAGCCTTTAGCAGCCTGATCCAGCCAACCGGGATCGATCAGATCTCCAATTATCGGTGTTGCATCGGGGGGGCAATTTCTGTCTGCCTTTTCCCCGGATCTATAATGCGCTCTGACATCGTATCCCGCTTCTAATAAGCGAGGAACGAGGCGTCGCCCGAGCTGGCCGCTGGCTCCGGTGACCAAAATCGTCTTCGGCTCTGAATCCGGCATGGACGCAAAATTAGACTTAAAATATCATATGTCAAGAAGCATGATTGCAACTCGGGTCAATGAGATGATAAAAAACCCCCGCCGGCTTTGTAGCCGACGGGATTAAAATTCGACCGGCCGAAGGGAATTCGAAAAACACACATTTTCTGCTACGATAAAGGATTTTACAGCCACCGGCCATATTTCGCATCCGCTCACCCCGGAACTCGGGGGTCATGGCGTTAGCTCAACGACCGGGTGCCTCCTTCATTGGTAAGGTGTTAGCTTTTCAAATTAACCTTCAACCGGCACATAATTAAATTACTATAAAAACACAAAAACGCAAGGCCTTTTGGATTACAATCAGCGAGCCCAGATCGGGATTTCGATGGAGGCTCCCCATATCGGTAATACGAAGAAATATACGATCAGAGTAATAATTATCACTCCCAACATATTTAATATGATCCCACCTCTAATCATCTTGGATATAGGCACATAGCCCGAGCCAAAAACGATGGCGTTGGGAGGCGTCGCCACAGGCAGCATGAAGGCGACCGCCGCCACGCCTGCCGCTTTGGGGGCAGACCGAAAGGATTGGCCAGGAAGAGGATGAACAGGAGAACCCCGATAATAAGGCCGATCGCCTTACTGGTTGGGAGACGGCTGTCGGTTAAATTGGGACGCACGTTAATCTTGTAGCGGATAAGAGATTGACCGTCGATGTGCATGTTTGTCGAAATAGTTGCCGACGCTAAAAAAAGATCTTGACATCTGCTGAAATCATGCTAAATTTGCGGAAATTTTGTGTGTCGTTTTTCAGAGAAACGCGGGCAGGGGAGATTTGAGCCAAATAAAGATGGGATTGAGAATCAAACTACGAATTCCAAAAGCCGATTACAAAGGCAGTGGAAGTTCTTCCCCGGCGCAGGTGTCGGGATTTTTTTTGCCCGCAAGGTTTGGTACGATGGATTCTCCGAACACCCGGCTGGCCTTTCATGGGCATAGCCCTGCGTTCCCGACCTTGATGTCGGGATTTTTTTTGCCTGCAATGAAAAAGCGATTATTAATATCAAGAAGGAGGAAGTATGAGACACCTGGACGTTCTCCAGGGGAGGATGAAAGATCTGACTCTCATCCGGGCCACCGTGTTGGCAGCCATGAGACGGTGGTTTGAAGAAAACGAATATATCGAGGTGGTCCCGCCGACATTGACCGGCCCCACCGGTTCCTGCGAGTGGTTTCCCAACGCCATCAGTGTCGAGATGGCTGATGAGCTTGGCAATCCCCGTCGGATATTCTTAAGGCAGACCGCACAACTCCACCTGGAACCGCTGACGCTGGTTCATAACAGAGTCTATACTATCGGAAAATCGTTTCGCTACGAAAAACAGGTAACCTCCAGGCATCTCTGGGAATTCACGCTAGTGGAGTTCGAGGGCCGGGATTTCGGCCTGGACGGCCTTATGGATCAACTGGAATCGCTTTTTAAGGCCTCTTTTCAGGCTGTGCTGAGTAAAAACGGCAATGGTTATCGGGAAAATCTGGCCGGTTATGTCGACATGCCGTTTTCGAGGTTGACATATCAGCAGGGCATCGACGTATTGCGGGATCACGGCGTTACCATTCGTTATGGCGAGGATTTCACAAGCCACGATGAGCAGATACTCGTCACTCTGACCGGAGGGGCGCCGCTGTTTCTCACAAGCTATCCTTCTGATCCTCGTCCCAAACAAGGTGGAGTAATAAAATTCTTCTCAATGGCGCGAAAGAAGAACGGCAATGGCGGTTCCGATTGTCAAACGGCCGAAGAGGAAGTGACCGATTGCTGCGATCTTCTGCTGCCCGGGGTCGGTGAAACCGTCGGCGGCGCCGTGCGGGTAGGTAACCCCGTCACCATAAAAAAGCAGTTCAAAGAATCGCTGATGTATGAGCATATAAAACAGACAGGCCTGGAGCCGGAAGCCGAATTCGAATGGTATTTTGATACTATCCTGGACGATGATACCCGGTCGTCGGGATGCGGCATTGGATTCGAGCGGTTGATACAGTTCATCGTGCAGGCACAGTCGATAAAAGAATGCGTTGAGTTTCCCCGCAGCCCCGATTTTATAATGCCGTAGGTTTATCGCAGGAGAGTTAGTCCATTAGTAACCACAAGGGCGTTGGCAGGGTTGTCAACGCCCTTTTTATTGATTCAATTTCCGTCGAGAGGCTTAAGCTACTGCCGCGAGCAATTATCTTCAGGAGGATTAGTCTCTGTATCGGCGTTTACAATGCTTCTGAGGTTTCCTCGCACTTGATGCCCAGCGTTTCGAGTTCATCGAGCATGGGATTGTAGAGTTCGGGGATAACCGGAACCCATACGCCGGGCTTCGTGAACTTGCCCTCCAGAATCAAGCGTGCGCCCACCGCGGCGGGGAGACTGACAGTACGCGACATCGAACTGTCTCCATTAGGAATACCGTAGTCAATCAAGGTAGAGGTTATTGCCTCTTTCTTACCGGTGGGATATTCGGCGACGAAGTGGTGGCACAGAATGATCATATCCCGTTCCCCGGGTTCATAAGGCATCTTCTCCTCCATGCGAGCGGCGAGGACGTCTATGTTGCCGCCCTTTTCCACCGGCAGGGGATCGCCGGAAAATAGACCCAGCCATTCGAAATTATTCAGGATGAAAGAATCGGATGGAATGTTCAACTTTTCAGAAAAAGCTGCTCTAAGGTCTCCGGAGCGTTCTTTACCCGCAAGCCCCCAGCTTAGATCTGTAAAGGTCTTGCCGGTCCAGTCCTTTTCGGTTGTATCAAGGTAGCCCAGATCGGCAATGGCTTTCAGAGTGTCGCACCAGCCCTTGTAACGCAATGTTCCACGGAACATGGTGGGGATGCCCTGTAGTCCATAGGTATCAATATAGCCCAGTGAGTCGCGATTGGGATAAGCCTCCAACTCGCCAATAGTAGGGATATCGATGTGCCAGAAATGGGAGAAAAGATTTTCTCCCGGAATGGAAATCTCCTCCCCGTCTTTACGGTATCTACCGTCGTTCTTCCCGGCCAGGAGAACACCTTTTGGGCTCCATGAAAATTTATAGCCATAAGGGTTGGTGTTGGCCTCGGGGGCGGGCAGTCCACCGCAGTAAGACATAAAACTTGTGACCTTGCCGCCGTCTCCCTCGACCTGGTGAATGATTCTCATAGCGGACATGTGGTCGATACCGGGATCGACGCCACTTTCGTTCAGGATCACGACACCGGCCTTTTTGGCGGGTTCGTCGAGAGCCTTCATAGCCGGGCTGACGTAAGAAGTTGTAGCCATATTCTTGCCAAGCTCGATACACAGTTCTGCCACCACCGCATGATAAGCGGCCGGCAGGAGGCTGACCGTCAGATCGGCTTCCCCGATCATTTTCCTTAATTCATCTTTCTTATCGACGGTCCATTGTATGGCCTCGCCGTCGGGGTGGCCGCCGATCAGTTTCTCTGCTTTACTGACGGTGCGGCTGGCTACGCGCACCCGGAAATTATGCTTCAAAAGATATTGAACCAGGGGCCTGGCTACCAGACCCGCTCCCAGAACCAAAACCGATTTCATCTTATCTCCTCATAATTGTTACACAAACGATCTCTATAAATATCTACGTAAATGCTCATATCCCGGCGTTAGTTCTCCCTTATGCAGAATAGCAGCCCGGCGGAATTCGTCCGGGAGATCCAGATTCTCGAAGGGGACATCGAATACCGTCGACGCCAATCGGGGGATGAAAGGAGTCAGCGTCCGGCCGAAAAACTCGGAGGCTTCTTTCGGCAATTCGCATGGCAGGTTATCCACCGCCATCAACACCGGCCCGATTCCCTCCACGCCATCGGTGACGGCGGAATCGAGAGGGTTGTAAACATACACAGGGTTACCGGGATCGGTGACCTTAACCGTACACTGGATTGAACCCTCGATATCGCAACTGATATCGCCGATGATTCTCAGCGATGGAGCATCAGAATCGGAATACGCTCGCTTGAGATAGTCAAGTGTTACCAGCCGGGGGTAACGCGGGTCCCAGTATATACAGTTCACCAGGATGGTCAGGTAGGGAAGATAGCTTTCGAAGCGGGAACGGTAATTCTGAGGATTGGTGTAGTAATCCTGTAAATCGAAAGTTCCGGCGGGATCGACCGGTTCGACCATGTCCCCCTCTTTGAAGACCACTTTGAATAACCTGTCCTTCACTTCTTTTTTTGCTGAGGCCATCTTATCGATTTCCGAGGGCGTGATCTCTTCATACGGCAAAAGATCGAAGATTTCCTGGGCGCCCTGTGAAACATTGCCATATCCAGCGAACCCGCATATCAGTGGCGATAGAGTAGATGGCAGATATTCTCTTTTAATCCTGTCTGCGACATCTGCGATACGGGATATGGCATCCTCGAGGCTCTCATATTCGTGCGCCATTTTGATCTCGCTGAAAGCGGTGGGGATACCTTCCCAGGCCAGCCTCTTACCGAGGGCCCGGAATGTATCGATCATCCCCGCCAGTCCGGCGTGCCTTCCGAAAAATATCAAACGTCGGCCCTTATCATCGGTGATCAACTCATAATCGATGAGCTGGCACTTGAGGTCCATCATCTTTTTCAGCATCGGTATATTTTGCTCCTGGCCTTTGATGGTGTGGGAGAAGAAAACATAGGTCTTACCGGGTTCAAAAAAGCCGATGGGGATTTCCTTGACGGCGAGGATAACGGGACACGAAGACAGATCCTCGCTGATGACGGCGCCGGCATCCCGGTATTTATCATCGGGGAAGATCCTGATGGATGAGGGTTGCAGCCAGATCTCGATTCTTTTTTTTACGAGTGCCGAGACATCTCCAGGCGTGAGCGGAGTCCTTCTCTCCCACTCGTTCTTATCTTCCCGTCTGATCCCGATCCGCATTCGTCCCCGTCGCTTCCCCGATTTCGCCGCAGTTGCTAATCCCTATATAACCTTAGCCATCGGGGCGGAAAGTAAAAGACTCTCGCCCGTTTAGCAAGATAATTAATAGCAAAGGAATTCTTTCCAATAATTGTGTCGGTAAACTTTTAATTCATAAGATAATTATACTTTGCTGCCATTGATGAAACTCGATGGACGATAATGGAATATAAATCTTATTATCAACTTGACAGTCTGTCGTGAACTACCTTATCATCTCTCGAGGCTTTTTAGAACTTTAATCGCAGCCTGGAGTTTTTTTATGCGGACAAGATCTCTCAGTACGGTGTGTCTGATCTTCTTCTGGCTTTGTCTGGCATTATCTCCCCCCACTTTTTCTGCCGATTTTGGCTGCTATTCCGTAGTGGTCGGCAAGGATGCCTCCGGTGATGGTTATGTGATTATGGCGCATAACGAAGACGACGGTCCGCCGTGTATCGTTAATCATCACAAAGTCCCCCGGAAAGAGCATTCTCCGGATGAAAAATTCACGCTCCTAAAGGGCGGGCAAATCGATGAAGTTAAAGAGACCTATTCTTATATCTGGTCGGAAATGCCGGGTTTCCGTTTTTCCGATAGTTATATCAACGAATTCGGAGTCAGTGTTGCATCTAACGCCTGTCCCTCGCGGGAAGATGAACCTGAATTGATCGACGGGGGAATTAGCTATAATCTCAGAAAACTGGTTGTTCAAAGATGCAGGACCGCCCGGGAGGGCGTCTTGTTGGCAGGGAAATTAGTCGAACAATTTGGATATGATGCCTCAGGGCGTACGTTGATAATCAGCGATCCCGATGAAGGCTGGCTGCTTGCCGCCGTTAACGGCAAACGCTGGGTAGCGCAACGGGTCCCGGATAACCATGTCGCCGTGATTGCCAATACTTATAGCATAAATAAAATAGATTTATCAGATAAGGTGAATTTCCTGAGCTCACCGGATATCATCGAGTACGCTATCTCCCGCAGATGGTATGATCCTGAAAAAGACGGCCCCTTTGATTTCGCAGCCGTTTATGCCGATCCCGGAGCGGCCGCTCATCCCACCAATACCGGTCGCCATTGGGCCGGGTTGAGACTTCTGGCCACCGATCAGTATGGTTTCGAAGATCATTTACCTTTCTCGTTTACGCCGGAATCTAAAGTAGATGTTGCGACGATAATGACCGTACTGCGCGACCATTATGAGGGAACGGATATTTATGAGCCTGAAACACAAAATGAATGCTCTCATAATCGCAGTTTTCGGCCGATCTGTCGTCCCGATACCCGAACATCGTTTATCGTTCAGCTGCGAAAGAACCTGCCGCTTGATATAGGCATAAATTACTGGATGTGTCTGGGATCGCCATGCGTTTCTGCGTATATACCTTTCTATTTTGGCATGGATTCCTTCCCCGACGGCTACGCCGGTTTCGAAGATCCCGACGAGGAATACTATAATCATAAGATTAATACACCTTTTGCTGCCAATATCGATGAGGCCTTCTGGACTTTCAGCAATTTCCTCCAGAAAATTGACGGTGAATCTCACGACTTGCTTCCGGGACTGAGAGCAAGAATGAAATTAATTGAAAGTAAGGCCTTAGAGGAACAGCGGGAATTTGAAAAAGAAGTCATCGCCCTATATATCGGAGACATCAAAAGCGCCAGGGAGATGTTAGTTTTGCATTCCAATGATATATACCGATCGACAATAGAGACCATGGAAGAGGTTTTCGGCGCCAGGTAGATAGCAACATTATCGTCAGAGATGCAGCCCTACGCTGACTTTGTCTTTTCCAGGTATTCGGAATCGACGTAAGATTCTATATATCTGCAATTCGTGCAAACATAAGTTCTGCAATTGCCTCCTGAAAAGGGATATCTTTGCCCGTCTGCTTACCGTATTTCGCAATTAATGCAAACTCTTCATCAATATAAATCTGTGACCAGGCGAAATATTCAACTCCTTAGCAGACGTTACATCGGTTAATAAACAACTTGATAGGCTTGCCGAGCCCTGTCATAGGTCTGCAGTCCGTTGAGGTTATCTCTACAGATTTGACGATCTCGGGTGGCCGGGAATCAAACCATGGGTAATAAAAACGGCTATGGATGCCGATAGTCTTATTAGGGACGTAAACGAATTATATCAGCATTTCCAGGGGGAGATTCTTGAGTACGCAGTGTCGGCTGGAAGAGAAAACAATCGAAAGCCATCGGGGGATCGACCAGGAGCGCTTAAAAAGTGAGATCGAGGCTTTCGATGATATAGACGCTTATGTGGAGCTGATGGCACGTCCTTATACCCGTCGGCTCAAGGCCGAGGTTGACGGGTATCTCTCATCAGTAAAACTCAAGGGCGCCACGATACTTGAACTCGGCTGCGGCATAAGCGAACATGCCCACTATTTCAATAAAGATAATACCATGATACTGACCGATATAAACTGGGCTCTCCTTGAGAAGAATAATCCTCCGTCTAAGCTTATGCTTTGCGATGCGCAGGATCTCAGACCTTTCGATGATAATTCGATAGATTTCATCATGTACATAGGCATCCTGCACCACCTTCAGGATCAGAGCAAGGCATTGAGAGAAGCCAGGCGCGTATTAAAACCAGGCGGCAGGATTTTCATCTGCGAACCTCATAGTAAGAGCATAAACTTCTTCTATTACCGTCTCCGACTGCTGACAATTAAATTATTCGGCGTAGAGGCATTAAGAAGATTGATCGGATGTGTTTCTCCCGACGAAAAGCAGCTCGATGTCAGAGCGGTCGAAAGCATATTCGGTAACGGACACAGTCTGAGAAAGTGGACCATTCTGTCATTCCGGTTGCCGCCTTTGAGGCTTTTCAGACGATTAAATATCGACGTCGTTCTGTCTGATATATTCGACAAGCTGCCCCTGTTCCGCTCCATCGGTACTACTATACTGTACGAGATCAAATGCCTTGAAAAGGCGAAGATAGAGAAGAGAGACGTTAAGATAATCTCAGAGCCTTCTCAACTAGCTGAAGTAAAAAGGATAAGGCAAAAAGCCCTAGTGAAGGCATAAACGCGAAGTTACAGGACGATCCTGAGACCGATATCCGGATCATTCGCGATTTCCTGGCTGGATCAGAGAATAGATAAAACAAAACGGGGCCGGTATCACTCTCCCCACATTCTTAAGTTACGGTTTCTTGTTAAAACCGGAAGGTTCAAAGTTGAAGAAAACCATAGGTCTTGACATTCAACATTTGGCCAATACGTAAATCACCCAGGGAGCTATCCGGGTTTCATTCACCCAATCAAACGGCTCATCAGGTTTGGCCAGAGGTTTATAAACTTCTGCTATTATCAGACCCGTCTGATTGTAAATCTCACAATAAGCATCGTCTGACCATAGTATATCTTCAACCGGCCTTTGATCCTCGACATCGGTCATCACGATTCTTACCTTATCCCCGCTTTTGGCTCTGCGGTTTTCAGGAAATGCCTTGGTTGAAAACGATGCCCATTCGTGTATGTATATATCCGGGGATGATACAAGATTTATTATTTTCCCTTCAGGCCTTAAGAGTCTTTCGAGTTCCCTGAGATTTTCTATCTTTTTGTCTTTTGACGGAATATTATCAAATGTGAAAGCCGACAATACTAGATCAACAGTTTCGTTATCAAATCGACTTAAATCACCGTCATTGACTTTATGATACTTTCCGGTGCGATCTTTCAAACGTGCCTGTTTTAGCATATCCTCGGATATATCAACACCGGTAGTGTTAAATCCCAGTTTCTTTAAGAATCTGGTAGAACGGCCGGTACCGCAACCGAAATCGAATGCATTTATCCCGTGTATATGTTCGGATATGATTTCCGGCAGATCCCGATAAGCCAGGTAATACGTTCCCGGGAACTCTAATCTGGCATACGCTTCAGCGCGGCGCAGATCATCGTAAACATTCTCAAATTCCATGATTAATCGAGCCGATCAAAGCTTTCCTTCGTTATCTCCGCTTTCACTTTGCCGGTGTGCGAAATACTCTCAGGCTCGAACAACATGAGCCTGACATGGCCATGAGGGACGACGCGATGCTCTATGCCGCGGCGGACAATGCAAAATTCGCTGGCATGCAAAACAACGGCTTTGTCTCTTTCCATTACTTCGAGTGTTCCATCTATCACCAAAAACATCTCATCCTCGTTATCATGTGTGTGCCACGGAACCTTATCCCCCTCGCACCTTACGAGCATGATATGCTGACCATTTAACTCCCCGACTATCTTTGGAGAAAAGGTATCATTGAACTTCTCGAAAGATTTTGCGATATTAACTACACTGGTCATATCTATCTCTCCATGCATAACTTAAGACCATTCAACACCATCATATAGCAATGTAGCCCTTCACATAATCGATGTCAACAGGAGCAGATCGGGGCCTATATCACTGGCAGCGGACTTTCTTAAGCCCTGGAATTGCGATGAGGGTACATTATAAGATGATTAATGGAACTCGTTGCAAGATTATCAATGACCCATAGGTTTTAGCTTTTCAGAAAATAGGTTCGTATTAAATTACCTTCACCTTTGGTGGTCCAAACAGAATATCCTTTCGACTTCATTATATCGATTCCCGGGGCTGGCAGGAATGTAGTTATCAGCTCAATGATTTCTCCTTTTTTAACGTTTTTCGCCTCCTTAAGAATAGCTGCTAATGTCATCTTGTTTTCGTCATCCAGTTTATCCTCATTGATCGAAACCGATATCTTATCTGCATAGAACCAGTCGGGTTTTACCTGAAAGTATTCTTCATCTTCGTAAGACTCACCTATGTCCGTCTGGCCTACAGCTTTTCGGAGCGTATTGATTAATTCAAGGAGCGGCACCTTACCGACAGAAGAGATATGTTTTATCGTAGCGACTTTTGCAACGGATCTTCTTAAGAGTGGGTTTTTCAGTATTTTGAATGGTGGCGCTATGGCAATCAGTACAGCTTCGAGTTCCGGATATGCTTCAAGCAATTTGTGGACCGTTACAGATGGAGTGATATTAAGAATATCCTTTGCCATTGGTACCTCCTCAGGATCAAGTGTAAACTGGCGCTCGTCTGGTGGGCTTACGAGGATGCCGCTCTATTCAATATCTGCCGGATACATGTAATTCTCACCAAACTTTATTCGCACGACTTGATTTTTATCATCCAGTTCAAAAACAACCAGTTCCCCGTTTCCGTTTTCTCCAGTCATCCGGAATGTATTATCACTCTCCGGGGTCAGGTCGACAATATTATCCTCAGGATGATCCTCGGGCGGAGAATAGTGATCGTATGCAACCAGTTTATTGTTCAGGAGCATTATCTCAGTTACGTAAAAGAAGAGGGAATCCGTGTAGCTGCCGGTATATTTAAGCCACGCTTTGTCTGGCTCAGGCTCTTCTATCTCTGGCGTCACTGCATCGAGAATTACAGGCGTTACCTGTTTTAAAATTTCCTTAGCAAAAAAAGCCGATCTGGCATCATCAGCATTTATAAGAACGACAACTCCGATTTTATCCGTTGGAACGAAATAAATTCTGGTTCTATTTCCCGCCACCCATCCGCCATGACCGACCAGGGTTTTACCATTCCACCGTGAAATTCCAAATCCCAGGCCCCATCCCCATGTCCAGTCTTCGGCCAGCCATTGAATCCTTTGCATTTCACGAAGCGTGCTGCCCTTCAGAACAGTATTTGTATCAGTACTATCAACTCGAAACTGAAAAGAGATATACTTCGCCAGATCCGATACTGTTGACGCCATATTCGCGGCCGGTGCAATCCCTTTGGAATCGGTAAACGGCATTATCTTACGAGATCCATCGGAAAACAGGCGTGTGTATGGAGTTGCAAGCCTCTTTTCGTTGTCTGTGATGAAAATACTGGTACTTTTCATTTCCAGCGGTTTTAATATGTTTTCCTCAATAAACTGTTCATATGGTTGACCGGACACTGCCGCTACGATTTCACCCGTTAAAGACAGGGCGAGATTGGAGTATTTGAATTTGTGTTCGGGTGGGTAGATTGTCTCCTGTCCGGGAAGTGCATCGATCATTTCCTCTCGTGTCGGGAACACATTATCGGTCCAGTACGGAAATGCCGCCTCACGGGGAAGTCCGGAGGTATGCGTTAGTAAATGCCAGATAGTTATATCGGGAGCGCCGGGGAAGCGGTTTTGTATTTCAAACCAGTCAAGATGTTTACTTATGGGGTCGTTCAGTTCAAGTTTGAATTGGTCGCGCAATTGCATAATTGCAGTGGCGGTGAATGTTTTGGTAATCGATGCTATACGGTAAATGGTTTCGGGCGTTGCCGGTGTCTTGTTTTCAATGTCACTGTAGCCAAAACTTTTAGCATAGACCAGATCCTGATCGTATACGATTCCTATAGACATGCCGGGAATCTTATGATACTCCATATGCTCATTGAGCCAGGATTCGATCATCTTCAGTGTCGACGTCAACTCGGGATTATCCTTCAGGGAGTTATCCTGCGATTGCACAGGAATCACCAGGAACAACAAACAGGATATCAGACCGATACAGGTCGTAAAGCTCCGATAATTCATGTTCTCGTCCTCCTTAGAAACTGATTTGCTCTTTCAGGTTAACGATAAGGACAGTCCGGTCAAATCCGTTTGCAGCCATAGGCAGATTAGCTCATTGGTTTCTCAGCGCCATAATATCCTGTCAACTGGCTGCAAGATAGGTTTTTCAAAGCATGAAAGCAAACTTAAAAATTCGGCGATAGCTGCCCTAGACTAACAAGTATCCTGAGTTTGAGGTGTCGAAATCGACATCCTATCAGAGGAGAAGAGCTTTTGCAGAGGCGGGTGAAGCGGGTTTAATCGTCAAGAAGCACCTCGTTGTATGTTATAATAATGGGAGAAATGTCTCGAGAGGTACGGCATATCACACAAGCATTACTCATTACGCTCTACTTCATAGGAGATGATACCATTCAGGTTTCTTACCTGGAAATCAGTTATTTTCCCATTACCGTTTATTAAGACTTTTCTGAAGTAGGGAGGTTTATTATCTATTTTCCCTGCCAATCCGCATGCGGCTGTCTGTACGATGACTGGCATATGTCTTTTCCACCATTCCTCCGGATTATTTCGATCCAACAACTCACTGTAAACATCGGAGTATATCCTTACATTGTCGCGCTTCATGGCTATCCTGAACTCGGCGTTTCTATGGGTATGACCCGAAAAAACAAGATCAACTTTCTTAACGTTACCGGCGGCCGAGCTCGTAGACGGCCCGTTCTCTTTAAGCCCCATGCATAGATAAAAAAACTGGCTCAGGTAATGATTAATGCTGCCGTAAGTAAGATTACATTTGCTTTTTGGTATCCATTTTGGCTCTTTGCTATTTCTCTCCCACAGGCTGCTCAATTTAAAATCACTGCCTTCTGCGGGATTGATCGGGGGAGCATGCAGAAAAACCATCAGGGAACCCTCGTCATTTCCCTTATCTCGAATGGATGCCAGAGTTTTTTCGAACCAGACAATCTGGCTCCAGTTATAATAATTCTGCTCAGAATCAAAAGCTCTTGAATCAGGGCTCCCTCCAAGAATGTTATCCTCCACACTCATCTTTTTAATGTCATTGACTGTTTTGCCATCCATAAACAGACCTGTAAAAACGTCGGAACCAGTATCCATAACGATGAACGAATGATCCCCAAACCGAAAGGCAAAGTCGAGGTACGGATTTATGTGTTTCAAGTAGTAGTGCAGAGCCTTGGCTTCTGCATGAAGCGGATTATCAATGATAAAGTCTACCTGTTCGCGAACGAACCGCTCCAGGTATTTCTTCGCGCCCCATACTAATACTCCCAATAATACTCCCAAAAAGGCAAGAATTCCGTATTCAATATAGGTTAAGTTATTCAAATAGCCTGCTACATCTGCGCCCTTCACACCTGCGCCGCTCAGACCCGCACCGCCTATTACCGGAATAATCCACTTTGAAATCTTACCGGAGAGGAACTTTGCAAGTTTCACCTTCCCGCTATCAGCAAAAGCGTCAAGGTTTAACTTCTTAAATGCCTTTCCGGTTATCTTTCTGGAGAGCTTAGCTCTTTCATCCTCCGGATACTCCGCGGAGTCAAAAGATTTGTAATTATAGTTTTTAAGCTCCTCCTTCCTCAGGCCGAAACTCTTATTTTGACGCCCCGTTGTGGGGCTATAAGGATGCAAGCGCCAATCATGGTTCCCTGTAGACGTATATACAGCTACCTTGAATCCGGGATTGCCATTCAGCGTTTCTTTGCCAGCTCCGGTACAGATGTTAATGAAAGTCTTCCAGTTATTTTCGTCCGGATTCGATTCATCCTCCCAGCCATGGAAAGCAAAATCAACGAGATCGCCTGTAATTACGACGAAATCGAGTTTGCCGATCTCGTACAATTCGTTGGCCTTGCGAATAGACTCTCTGAAATTTGTATTGAAGTTTACGTAGGATTCTATAATCAGGCTACGGCTTCTCGTATTCCTTGTTTTCAGCACCTCTCCGAGTATCTCGTCGTTTCTGGTTGCCACATGAGGATCAGTAAGGTGGATAAAATTACATACTCCTCTAATACTATTTACAAACTGTACACTGTGATAGTTAACCTTTTCGCATTTACCCTTCTCATCCTTCAGAATTAAGTCGTAAAGTCGGGGAAGATGCTTCCCGTCCCCTTCTTTGAGTAAGCATTTGTAATCGTCCCCATCGATCTTGACTGATACATCTAACTTCCAGTAACGGGTGTTTTCTCCAAGGACATTATAGTGGAGCTCACTGATGATGAGATCTCTCGTGTCCTCTAAATCAGAAAAGCCGTGAAGCACATTCCAGGCCGTAATCTCTTCAGGGTCATGAACCGGATCAAGGGGGATACGTTTGTTCTTAACGCCGTCGCGGTAGGAAGAGCGCAAGAACAATATGTTTCTAAAGGGATCTTTTAAAGGCGAAGAGAATTCCCCATACTGCCCGGCGATTATCAAGGAAATTGTTTTTCCTGCTTTCAGGTTTTCAACCGAGACAATATGGGGACAGCCAAGGTTGGGGCTGATGACTAAAGGAAAATCCTTTGGCTTTAAATTCGTTTCCATCTCACTATTTTCTCCAGCAGGTCAGGTAATTACCAGATCCAATTTAGATTCATTCTCCTGAGATATCGGGCCGTGATGTAAGCAATTATGCAATTCATAAATACAAAAAATATCAACAAGTAATGAAAGTGATAAAAGGGTCTTCCCAGGAGAAAGGAAACCTCACATAAATCTATTATGGCGGCCGACAAGCGGAAGATGATCGATAGCTGAATAGCCACCAGGTATTTTTCAGGATTCTTAAAACCGAGAAATTGGAAGTAAGCCGCAAAAAGCCAGTACATACCCACGCCTCTTATAAAAAGGGGTTCTGGACGAGGAATAAAATTGACGACCTGCTGGAAATGACCTGCGAAAACAACGGCATAAACTCCTATCCCCAAATCCCATAAAGCCAACAGAAGCAAGATTAGACGGAGCCGTTTTCGAGCAATATCCTTTTCTTCCATTTTACCCTCCATATTTCGAATTCCATCTTATAGATAATCATACTTGAAAACAAGGCGTTTGAGCGGCGCCAGGATCTTCCTCAGGATGTATATGGGCAGAGCCTTTTTCTTGAAAGAGAAATACTTGTCCATAGCCGTAAGGCCCGAGAACCACCAGTCGCTGAATGCGTACGCTTCCTCTATGATATCCAGAGACTTGATGATAAGCTCGCTGACGTTTTGCCACGGCTCATATACCGATTTGTCTCCGACCCACGTAATCTCGGGCTTTCCAAATGCTTCCACAGCAAGAGGGAGAAAACGTCCCACTTTGGGATCGTCGGGGTCGAGACCCATCTTTTTGGCCCCCACCCAATCCACCGCCATCAGGTTTTCGCCCCCGATCATAGTCTTTGTATGAACAGGCGTGGGGTCGACTATTACGCCGAACTGTCCATCGGCGCTGTAGATGCCGTCAATAAGGCCGAAATGTACTGGAAAATGTTTCAAGCTCTCTATGGTGGGCCAATCGTATTCCCTCTTCGAGTGATATTCCTTCAATTTATTCTGCATGGGAAGAGTACCGTAGATGTTTTTTAAAGTAAGCGTGTAGTGGCAGAATACATGCGTTTTGTTTTTTGCGAAGGATAATCTGAAATCAGCATCCCTCCAGGTAGGCCCTACAAAGTGTTTTCCAAACCTGCCACCATAGTCGTAGGGGACCATCTCCTCGGTAAGATCGATAATCCTATAATTCTTGTCAGTAGAATATCCAAGATATTCGGCTACCTTAACAACCTCTCTGTTGTTATAGTAATTTCCCAGTGTACTCTGGGCCTCAACAATTGTAATATTGGGATATCCCCTCTCCGCAATCTTATCGATAAGGGCTTCCACAAGCTTCGGATCGGTATAAGTGGAGATATCCTTTTTATGGTGGCTATACATAAAATTGGGTTTGATTACGACCGAAAAGCTCTCTTTGGTTTTCCTTGTCTTTGTAAACCGTTTCTCCAGAATCTCAAAAAAACCCGTCTCTCCCAACACTCTATTCAGAAGGTCGAACTTATCCTCGCCTTTTAACGCCACCACAGAAGTGGGCCCCGTATTCTTGGGAGCAACAGGTTTCTTCCTGAGATACGATGTATGGGCTATAAAAAATGCTTTGTTTGCCCTTAGATAAAAGAAGAGAGTTAACCAGAAGATGGAACCGTCAACTATGAGTATAATCAGATAGGCAAGGTATTTAACCGAGAAAACGAAAAAACAGAGTGCCGATATGGCGGACGCAGACTTCGAAATTAGCAGCGGTATAATGTATCCCTTGTTTTTTCTTACGTTGTGCTGGGCGATAAGAGATAAAACTGCAATAGTCATCATCATGGAAAACGTCATAGATAGCCAGAACTTCTCTGTTGAGGGAGGAATATCGTCAAGACCGAGCGTTAAGGCGTGAGATAGCTTATTAGTTAAATCAAGAATAAGCTCAGGCATAACGGCAAAGGCAATCCCCACCAAAAAATAAGTTATCGCACTTATAAACATAAATACTTTCAATTGTTTTTCTTCCCGTGTCATGTTTGTCATGATTCGCCCTCCCGAATATTAAAAGGTATCCTTATCTAATGGTTCATTGGCAAGATAAGCCGACAATGAATATATGCCGAGTATCTCCAGCGGCCAGCATCCGAAGAGGAGAAAGATGGGCGGATAATTCGGATTAAAGGTGAATGTCCACACGCCACTGGCGGCGGAGCCCATATATTCACTGGGATTGCCGACAATCCATGATGTAATTACAATACCGATAAAAACGGAAAAGCCCATTTTGACTGACGCGTAAATGCATGTAACAAAAAGTGCAGCATAAAACAGATAGAACAAAGGCCCCGCTCCATCCCGGTACTTCCCGAGTAATAATAGAATTAACAGGAATAAAATTGCCAGAATAATCTGATTTAACCACCTCGGCGGCGACGGCTTCAATTTCTTTATCTGTCTTATCACTATCCTGGTAGAAAGGGTATAAGCTGTTAATCCGCCGAGGACCCATGCCCAGACGCCAAAATTGTATCGACCGTCAATCCCATGATACGACCACAGCCCGGACCTTATACCTATAGTCTCCTTGACATATTCAATTACGAAGATTGTGAAAATGAGCGAAAGCAGACGCTTAGTCGAGATATGCAGGGCAAGCCATACCGTTATTGAAAAACCTGCGAGAAGCGAAAGCAAGAAGGGAATTGAGATTAGAGGAATATATCCCTCATGAAATGCCGTGAATGCAGTAATAACGACGAGCCATGCGACAATAACGAGGTTTTGCTGTTTTTCCTTATCCATTTGTTTAGCCCTGATCCTTACTGTAAAAAGTATTTATGAGAAAATTATGGCGCCTTCCTGCGGTTCTTAATTTTCGAAACTTCTATTATCTCCATAAATTCACGTGCTCCTTGAATGCTTCCCGCTATTTTCTCAAGCTCTTTATTCATCTGGATTATTTACGAAATTATAGATGGATTATAAAACAATCCCTTTCGGCCAGCCTAACAAAGGCCGGTATTTCTAAAACATTCCCGGGGGGATGGGAAAACTTATTCTTTAACAAGAGCCTATCGTCCAGTTTTGTCAAGGATTTTTCTATTCGAATCTTAACCCAAATCCCTCATCCGTCCAAATTCATCTGACGTCAAACACTCAGACCCCCTCCGAACGATGTAGCACAGTTCGCTTTATAACAGCGCAAGTTTGCGGAGGTGCTCTCCCAAATACTCAGTCATCTTGTGACCCTTTGTTTTTGTCGCTCGATTGTTGTTGAAATACATCTATAATTCGGGTAGCTTGATTCTAACTGAGGGACATCCATTCTTATGATCCTCCAAAGCTGTCATTAGCCTCGGAACCACCTGCAATTCCAGCTGTATTCTGATGCCAGATTTGGTCGCTAGTTGAGTTCAATCCCGAAGGCGTGCCGTAAATGACATTGACCGCTCCGGCTCCGGCAATCGCTCCTATACTCTCGTTTCTTACACCGATGGCCAGGTCAGCGCGTCCGTTACCGTTAAAGTCTCCAGAAGTCAGAGACGAGCTAAATTGATCATCAGCCTCGGCACCACCGTTAATTCCAGCTGTATTCTGATGCCAGATTTGATCGCTGGTTGCAGTCAATCCTGAGGACGAGCCGTAGATAACGTTGACCGCTCCGGCTCCGAGAATAGAGCCGATACTCTCAATCGGTTCGCCGATTGCCAGGTCGGTGCGCCTATCGCCATTGAAGTCACCTGCGGCCAGAGCAGATCCGAAGCTGTCGTTGGCCTCGGCTCCACCTTTGATTCCCGCGGTGTTTTGATGCCAGATTTGATCGCCGGTTGCAGTTAATCCCGAGGAGGAGCCGCAGAGAATGTTCACTGCTCCAGCTCCGGCAATCGTCCCGATACTCTCATTCCTTACACCAATAGCCAGGTCGGCGCGTCCATCGCCATTGAAGTCACCTGCTGCCAGAGCGGATCCGAAGCTGTCATTGGTTTCGGAGCCACCTTTGATTCCCGCGGTGTTTTGATGCCATATTTGATCGCCGGTTGCAGTCAATCCCGAGGAGGAGCCGCAGAGAATGTTCACTGCTCCAGCTCCGGCAATCGTCCCGATACTCTCATTCCTTACACCAATAGCCAGGTCGGCGCGTCCATCGCCGTTGAAGTCACCTGCAGCCAGAGCGGATCCGAAGTTGTCATTGGTTTCGGAGCCACCTTTGATTCCCGAGGTGTTTTGATGCCATATTTGATCGCCGGTTGCAGTCAATCCCGAGGACGAACCGTAGATGATGTTCACTGCTCCAGCTCCGGCAATAGTTCCTATGCTTTCATTCATTACCGCAATAGCCAGATCGTCACGCCCATCGCCATTGAAGTCACCTGCGGCCAGAGCGGATCCGAAGTTGTCATTGGTTTCGGAGCCACCTTTGATTCCCGCGGTGTTTTGATGCCAGATTTGATCGCCGGTTGCAGTCAATCCCGAGGACGAACCGTAGATGATGTTCACTGCTCCAGCTCCGGCAATAGTTCCTATGCTTTCATTCATTACCGCAATAGCCAGATCGTCACGCCCATCGCCATTGAAGTCACCTGCGGCCAGAGCGGATCCGAAGTTGTCATTGGTTTCGGAGCCACCTTTGATTCCCGCGGTGTTTTGATGCCAGATTTGATCGCCGGTTGAAGTCAATCCCGAGGACGAACCGTAAATGACATTCACTGCTCCTGCTCCAAGAATAGCTCCGATACTTTCATTTCCCACACCAATAGCCAGATCGTCACGCCCGTCGCCGTTAAAGTCACCCGTTACTTTACCAGTGAAATTAGAATACAGATAACAAGTGGCATTCCTATCATCCACTTCGAGAGTTCTGAATGCGATGCTGCCCGCCGCACTTGCTGAAGTCATTGTTGGAAGAGGGGCAGAAGTTAACTCAGTATGGTGAAAACCGATCATGTGCCCGATTTCATGTGTCGCCGTTTGCTGAATATCACGGACGACTCCGGCGTTTCCTACCGTCCATACGAAGTCGCGGCCATTAAAAGCAACATCCACATCGAGCAATGTCTGGTTATTTCGTATAGTTATAATTGTTACCGCCAGGACTCCAGCATTTAATATCGGCGCCAGGCCTCCAAATTCAGGCGCGCCGGCTTCTGCCCAGTATGTAACGTTGTTTAGATCGGCAGCGTTTCTGGTGGCGGCAGTACCTCCTCCGTAGACAAAAATCAAGTTTGCGCACGATACATTTTGCCAAGCGTTGTATGCTGCTGTAACCGCATTTTGAGTTTGGTTAAACGTCAACGCATCACCAGCACCGTTGTTATTTACCTGATAACCAACCGTCCGCTCTATCCAACGAACTGTCACGCCTGAGCCCGGGGGTACAGCTGCTCCGGCCGTATATGTTCCTACTCCCCCGGTTTGTTGAATCAGCCGGTATGCGTAGGCGTTATTACCAACCAAAAGCAACAAGAACCCGAGAACAAAAGGTGCACAGATCTTTACAATGATTGTGATTCGAATTTTCATTTTCCCTCCTCCCTTAACTGCTTCTTTTGTATTTCCCTAACTCTGTCGAAGAATTCGTCTAAGGGTAAACCTTCCTTCCCGCCGGGTGGCAAATCTTCGAGATTCACCTCTGGCTTGAGAAAGAACTTCAAGGCATGACTTATAGCTATCATTTTGTTTGTAGTGGAATCCAGCCTGACGTCGAATTTGCCTTGAGACAAAGCGACTATATTGAAGGGTTCTTCATCAGCTTGAATAGTCACTTCATGTTGTGAAGCATCCACTCTCTGAAGCATAAGTACCGTCTCTTCATCGATGCTGATCTCTGGTGTACCGATGACAATCATTGATTTGTCGCCTACAGCCCCACCAGGTAGATAAATGGATATCTCCTCCTTCGTAAAACTGCCCTTCAGAGTGTCCTGCACCTGGAATACGGCCTTAGTATAAATTGCTGTCCCTTCCCTATTCCAGAAGCTCTCGATCTTAACAAACTTCCCCTTTACTACATGCGAGCTCGAACTAGTTAGCTCTTCAAGCGATAGTCGCACAAATTCAGTGGCTGTTGCTGTGGTTAGGAATCCCATAAGAAAGATAATCAGCAACATGGTTCGTTGTAGTGTTACATTTTGCTTTTTCATAATTCTCTCCTCTCTTTTTCTATTAAGAGAAAACAAAGGCCTAATATCCTCAAAACAATAAATTTGGTACCTTGAATTCTTTAATGGTTGGACCGGACTGCTCCCCATCTTTGGGCCGGTTTGAATGAAGATTTGCGATGAGATCGTTATGAATCTTTTAAAGTTCACCTGTACCTCCTCATAGCAAACCCAATGATGGGCGATATTTCTAAAACATTCCCGGGGGGATGGGAAAACTTGTTTTTCAAAAAGAGCCTATTGTCCAGTATTGTCAAGGACTTTTTTGCGGAATTTCAGTTACTGTCGCTTTAACCGCATACTCATCCCCCATTGGTCAGCCTCAAAAAGGTCAGACATGATGAATGGAGGGTTTGCGGAAACAAATAGGTCTCTGCGGAAAATTATCAATCAGGCCCTGATTGGTACGGAGGGTATTGATGGTGAACACAACAAAAAAATCCGACTTTCGTCAGGCTTGAAATCAATGGCGGGGCCGAATCCCGCTTTTAGGGGGAGAACTTTCGACCTCAAAAGCCTAAAAAAAGCGGGGCCGAAGAGACTCGAACTCTCGACCTCCTGCGTGACAGGCAGGCGTTCTAACCAAACTGAACTACGACCCCGTAAATTATTCTATTTTAAACGATCAACTTTTCTATCTATTAATCCCTTTATCCTATCTTTATTCTTCCATTTTTTTAACTTTTTTTCTCGGACCGTTGCTTCGGATCGACTCCCGAACTCTTCAACATATACTATTTCCCACGGTCTACAATATCTCGTCGATTTTGAACGTCCCTCATTATGCCGTCTGATTCGATCCTCAAGATCAGCCGTTGTACCGACGTAAAACCGTTCATTAATCTTACTCTTTAGAATATAAAGGTAACAAGCCAATTTACCTTTGTTATCCTCCTCAATAACTCGCGACCTTCCCGACCTTTTAGGTCGGGACGTTCTAACCAAACTGAACTACGACCCCGTAAATTATTCTATTTTAAACGATCAACTTTTCTATCTATTAATCCCTTTATCCTATCTTTATTCTTCCATTTTTTTAACTTTTTTTCTCGGACCGTTGCTTCGGATCGACTCCCGAACTCTTCAACATATACTATTTCCCACGGTCTACAATATCTCGTCGATTTTGAACGTCCCTCATTATGCCGTCTGATTCGATCCTCAAGATCAGCCGTTGTACCGACGTAAAACCGTTCATTAATCTTACTCTTTAGAATATAAAGGTAACAAGCCAATTTACCTTTGTTATCCTCCTCAATAACTCGCGACCTTCCCGACCTTTTAGGTCGGGACGTTCTAACCAAACTGAACTACGACCCCGTAAAAAAATCTATTCTGTTTTCAATCTGGGCAGTGCTGGATTCGAACCAGCGACCTTCTGCGTGTAAAGCAGACGTTCTAACCAAGCTGAACTAACTGCCCGGCTTATCAACCCTTTTTATCGGCGGCTACAGCGCCGCCTGAAGGCGATTCCTTTTCCTTTTTCCGCCCGGGCAGGAGTATCCCCAGGGGAATAGCGACGCAGTACCCCAGAACCAGCAGGATGGGAGCGATGGTGATATCGCCGACTCCCAGGAAGATGAAACCGACAATAATAAGAAACAAGCCGACCCCCAGGACGATATAGTTCGTCCTGCCAAAATCGATTCCCACTCTGGCGGAGCTTCTAGTTTTCGCCGATTGTGCCATCTATCCCTTATACTCCCGGGTGATAAAACCGAACCACTCTCGGCCGGTTTCCTGTTATTATCCCCGGCCTGGAAACAAATTAAATTAAATCAAAATCCTTCAAAGTCAAGAACAATCTACGGAAGCGAATATTCGTCCGTCTAACCCTAATATGCGTTTGGGCTTCTGAGAATGCCCCTGATAGTTAAGAGAATTATCTTTATATCGAATACCAATGACCAATTCTCGACATAATAGAGGTCATATTTTGTCCTCTCGGTAACCGATGTATCCCCGCGGAAGCCATTGACCTGGGCCCAGCCGGTCACTCCGGATTTAACCTTGTGCCTTTGAAAATACCGGGGGATATCGTCTTTGAACTTCTCGACGTATCCCGGCTGCTCGGGCCTCGGCCCTACCAACGACATCTGCCCGACGAATACGTTGAAAAGTTGCGGTAACTCATCGAGGCTGAACTTGCGTATGAATCTCCCCACCCGTGTGCGGCGGGGATCGTCCTTGACGGTCCACCCTGTGTCGTTGGCATTGTTCTGGTTGTGAGCCATGGAGCGGAATTTCAGCATGTTGAATTCCAGCCCGTTGCGGCCGACCCGCCGTTGTTTGAAGAGAATCGGCCCTCTGGAATCGAGTTTTACCGCTATTCCGATAGCAGCCATCAGCGGAGAAAAAAGAACGATCGCCAGGCCCGAAAAGGCGAAATCAAACAACCGCTTTACCAGACGCGCATAACCCTCGATAGGCGTTCGTCCCCAGCGCACAACCGGAATCCCCTCTATCTGGCCCGCCTCAGAGTTAAACGTCATGATGCCCATGACATCGGGCGAGGTCATATATTCGGTTTTCAGATTATCGCTTTTCATCACGAACTCTGCAATGAAATCGCGATTATCGGAAGGAAGGTTAAATACGATTAAATCGATCGGCTGCGATCTTACGATCTCCTCTAACTCGTCGATCCTCCCCAGACAGGGAAACTGTATTTCCTGGTCGCAGACGAACCCGATGGGCTTAATACCCCAGGCCGGTTGAGCTCTAAGTTTTTCAAATAACAAGAATCCATTTCTATCGTTGCCGACGAATACCGCCCTTTTTGTGCCGAGACCACGTCGAAGCAAGGCAAGCTCGAAACGATAAACGATTTCTCTCTGCAGGTATATAATTACCATCCCCAGGATCCAGCCGAAACCCATAACCAGCCGAGAAAAGCTCTCGCCACGATAGAAAAAGGTGGTGGCGATTAATATTATGGCTCCCGAACTTACGCCCCGCATTGTCTCCCAGAAGCGATCGAAAGACGACGGGGGACGGCTTCGGTAATGTCCCATCAGACCGAAGATAAAAATCCAGACAATACTTACGAAAATGATCGCCTGTAGGTAGAGGCCAAGCTCCGGTGTACCTTTGGTAATCGGAAAGACTCTGGTGGCCGCGGAATAAAACCTGATCTGGTAAGCAAGGTAAAAACTCACAAGGATACCCAGCATATCTCCGAGTATGAAGATTACCGGCAAGATATATCGAATCTTGGTACTCAATTTACAAGGCGCTCCTCAAGCTTGACTTTTCCCTGCTTCCTGAAAAGACTTACGGCCTCATTCAACAATTCATTCATCTGACAAAAAAAATTCTCTTTTGAGAATCTGGTAGCGTGTTTGCGAATCTCCTCGGAATCGAAGCTTAGATTTGAGAAAACTCTCAGTGCCTTCGTGACATCCTCGGCTGATTGGTTCCTGAAGAAAAGACCGGACTTAAATCCGTCGAACCGGTCAATTTCATCGACGAACGGCCCGATGACCGTATCTTTGATGCCTCCCTCGGCGTAGGCTATGACGGGCTTGCCGCAAGATTGAGCCTCCACTGGTATTATCCCGAAATCCTCGACGCCGGGAAAAATCAGCGCTCTGCAGCCGCGGTAGTAATCTCTTAATGTTTCCCTGTCGATCCACCCGGTGAACTCAACGTTCTTCGATGCCATGTTAGCCAGCCGAATCAATTCAGGACCGTCGCCTGTTACGATGAGTTTTTCCTCAAGCCCTTTGAAAGCTTCAATAACTATATCTCCTTTCTTATAAGGGACCATAGCCCCTGCAAGGAGAAAATAACCTCGCCGACCGGAAGGACCGGGAGTATAAAAATCCGTATCCACGGGCGGAAATATCACCTTCGACGGCCGTTGGTAATATTCCTTTATTCTCTTACGAACAAAATTGGAATCCGCGATAAAAAGATCAACTCTGTGGGAACTATTTCTATCCCATGTGCGTAATCGCTTCGCCATATAAGAAATAAATCGATATTTGATAGGATTTATCCTGTCTTTCCTGAAATAATCATCAAACCTGTCCCAGACGTAGCGCATTGGAGAAAAACAGTAACAGATATGAAGCGTGTTCTCGCCGGTAACGGCTCCTTTGGCTACACAATGCGAACTCGAAATAACAAGATCCGTATCTTCGAAGTTAAACCTCTCGATTGCTTTTGGGAAAAAGGGAAGATAGTGCCGGTAGTGTTTTTTTCTCATGGGCAGGTTTTGAATGAATGATGTTCTAATTTCATGTTTTCTGATATCAGCCGCGATCGTCTCCGGATCATAAAAGAGTGTATAGATTTTCGAGCGCGGGAAAATTGAGGCGATTGCCTGCAGAACCTTTTCTCCACCACGCATACCGTTGAGCCAATCATGAACCAGGGCTACTTTCATCTGCACGATACCTCTTCGAAAATCTCAAAGACAGCGCGACCGACTCTATCCCAGTTGAAGATTCGAGCCCTCTCAAATCCGGACTTTTTTAACCTATCACGAGTTTGTTCATTTTGCCAGCATTCTTCAACTTTTGCCAGCATATCGGGAATATCTTCCGGGAAAAACATGAGGGCTGAATCACCCACGACTTCAGGCAAAGAGGCTCTATTGGAGCAGGCCACGGGAAGCCCGGAGGCCATGGCCTCCAGAGGAGGCAATCCGAATCCTTCGTAAAATGATGGGAATACAAACACCCGGGCGCTGTTATAAAGCAAGGCCAGCTCAAGATGGGTGTCAACTTCAACAATACTTAACATATTCTTATGATTAACAACAGGCATGATCTTGTTACGAAAGATCTTTACATCCCCGGAGGCAATGACAACGGGATATTTGAGCCTGTTAACAATCTCCGCCAATGCTAACGGGTTTTTATGCCGCTTTAAGGCCCCGGCGTAAAGAACGAACTCATCGGGCAGCGATCTTTCTCTTTTGAATTGCGAAACCCGGTCATGAGGATATGGTTTGAACAAGTCCGTATCAACCCCCGGGTTGATTTTCTGAACCTTATCCGACCAGTCCGGGAAAAGCGCTTGAATATCTCGTTTCGAGTGATCGGAAACGGTGAGGACTGCCGAACATTTCTTCCCCGTGTGGTTGACGATAGAGCGGGCGTATAGTCTTCCGGCAAATCCGAACCTGACCGGCAGGCGAAGATGTATGAGATCATGGATCGTAGCCACCGACGGGCAATGAAGGTTGAATGGCAGGGTATAATGTGGGGTGAAGAACAGGTCGGCGTGAATTTGAGCAACAGGTTTTCTAAAGGAGAACAGTTCAGACAGGGAGTATCCGGGATAATCATGATAGATTATCCGGGCGAAATCAGATGGAAAATTCAGAAGTTTTTCGTCACCGGGGCGGCAGAAGAGGACAAATTTCGCATCCACACTTAGCCTGTGCCAGCTTAGAAGAAGATTGCGCAGATAGGTTCCGATTCCACCATCTCTTATCTTGCGGCAATCAATTGCGACTTTTAGCATCGCTTAACGCTTTTTCCCGGCGTGATCCCCGCCGCAAATCTGTTTATAAACCTGCATAAATTCATCCGTGATCTTAGCGGCGCCGAATTCTTCAGCCGCCGCCAGGCAACCGTCAAACATCCGGCCCGACAGATCCCGGTCATTTACAAATTGCATTATCCTGCTCTCGAGGTCGCCGTCAATAGATGGATCGAATATCAAGCCCGTCTTATTATCATCGATCATTTCCCGGGCCCCTCCCCTGCAGGTGGCGATTACCGGCAGGCCGTGCGAATAGGATTCTATCAGCACCCTCGGAAAAGCATCGTCGCACAGGGATGGAATAATGACAACGTCGAGATCGTCATATATCTCATCGGGGTTTTTCAATCCCATAAATTCGATATTTTCACCCTTGTATCCGTCGACGAGATATTTCTCATACGAGGGCGTTATGCCCTGGCCGAAGATTTTTAGCCTGGCGTCGCCTGATCCCATCTTCGTAAATCTCTTAAGAAGATATTCTATACCTTTAATGGGGGCAAGCATTCCGACTAATCCGAAAGCGATACGGCTCCTTTCGCGAGTCGATCTGCCGGGTCTGGAATTCGAAAACGATGCGCTATAGATATGAGTCTTTATTTTTGAAGTTTTAAAATATCCGAAGTTCAGGTGTTTATCCAGTATGAACCTGCTGACGCCAACGGCCGCATCGACATAAGCGGACATTCTTTTTCTCGGTATGGAATAAAATCTGCATCTCAAACATTGGCGTATGCATCTCCTATCCCGTCGGTACATGACAGAATTTGGACAGAGCAGGTAGTGATCCCTGATAGTGTGAACGATAGGCAACTCGAATTTCGCCGCCACCTTCCAGGCAAACACCGAAAAGCCGGCGAGATTGTTGGTGTGAAAAATGTCGGGCTTTTCCAATTCGATAATCCTGGAGAGACGCCTGGCAACAAGCGGATTATACGAATCCAGAAGATGCCAGAACGGTTTCTTTATTGTTGGCTGGCTTTTCGCGGTGCGTGTCCAGTACAGGTTTGAAATTTTAAGATAGTGAACATTGATTCCATCCAACCGGTCGACAGAGTCACGATCGGCCGTAGAAACGATTACCGGCTCCATTCCTTTGTCTCTTAAACCGGCCGCCAGGATCTCAACGGATCTTTCGGCTCCACCTATAGCGTGCGGGCGATACAATGAATTGAGGATTAAAACCTTCATCTATCGTTTTCTCGAGGTTACCTTAACCATTTTAACATTCAACCTGCCCCAGTCCTGATCGAAAGAATCGACTATATTAATAAACTCCACGTCAAATGAAGTTCTGTCAAGAGCGTCGATTACATAGTTGCATCCAAATCGATCGGTAAGATTCGGGCAATCCACATAGTAATCGTCGAAAATGACAATGGTATTTTCCGAAAGCAAATTTCGGACATTTTCCCAATCGGAAGATATCGTCTCGATGGAATGTCCACCGTCCACGAATACCAGACCTATAGGCGAATAATCATCCTTTGTCGAGATAAAATCAGGCAGGGTTTCCTCGGAGAAACCCCTGTATAAGAACACCCTGGCGCCGGTTTGTTCAATCTTATGACGGACGGCGCTCATCGTATCCGGCCTCTTGGAAAGCTGACTTTTAAATATCTCGTCATTCATCTCCTCGAACAGGTCAAAGCCAAAATATGTTATATCTCTCGGTTGATTATAAACGCCGGCAGTTCTTATCATCTCCACCGCCCGCCGGCCTGTATAGACACCTATTTCCAATATGGTCTTGATCCTGTTTTTATATACGATATCGAGCAATGTCCGATATCGTCTGGTCGAGGATAAGGGATAAATCACCTTCGCCCGGGCAATATAATTCATATAATTCATAAATTTGTTTGATTGCATCAATCGCTCCGCCTGACAGGCTACCTCATCTCGTAATTCGATCTAATCGATCGGGCCGTACGTCAATCTTGCGCATCTATCCCAGCTAAAACCGAGTGCGTGATTGCGGGCTTCGCTTCCCAGCGCAGCCTTATAATCCCGGTCCGTCAGGATTTTTGTTAACGCGGCCGCCAGGGCGTCGGCGTCTTCCGGCTTAATCAAAACTCCGGTTTTTTCATGAATGACAACCTCCGCTACTCCTCCGATCCGGCTGGCTATGCATGGCAATCCCGCCGCCGCGGCTTCCAGATAGGCAAGGCCATATCCCTCCACCTTTTCCGGATAGGACTCGCCGGGCATGCAAAATACAGTCGAGCCGGCATAAAGAGACGGCAGATCCTCGTGTTTAACCCTGCCGATAAATCTCAGATCGATAGCTGAAGTCTCCCCCAGCCGTTTCAACCCACCGGCATATGCCCCATCTCCAGCGGCCCCGGTGATAATATAGGTAGTTTTTGATTTAAGTTCAGGTTTCAATTTCGATATGGCTTTGATTACGGTCAAGTGACCCTTTCGCTCGTCAAGCCGCGAGACAGTCAGGACGACATGATTGTCCGCAGGAATCGAATAGAGTCGGCGGATGTCAAATTCGCGTTGTGACCCGGAAAACCTCTCGAAATCTACGCCGGGAGGCGTTACGGTAACGTCTTCAACTCTTATTTCTCTGTATTTGTCAAGCAGAAGGTTTTTCGTAAATTCGCTGATAGCGAATATGCTGCTCGGGATTTTGAACATATTATCGACACCAAGAAACCTCATCTGCTTTGAATTGTGAGCCAGGAGTATTTCCGTGCCGTACACGGTCGCCACAAACCGGATTTCTTTAAACCTGTTGAGAAATGCCAGGGCCATAATATGAGGCCAGTCCACGGCATGGATTAGATCATACATCGACAGATCTGCCCTACGGTATGTCCTCCATACAAGCCCGGGCAGCCTTCTATAAGAGTAGTCGCCCGCACCGAATCGAATGACCTTGAAAGGATATCTTCTTTTATCGTCTTCTGAGTGATCGCGGGGTGAACCGGGAGCCAGGACAGTGATCCGGTGACCAATTTTAGACGCGGCTGCAGCGAGATTGGCAGCATAGGTTGCGATCCCCCCAGTAACAGGCGGAAATTCATACGTTAGTATCAGGATCTTCTTCATGATTTCTCAAGAGGTTTTTCTTTTTGCGAATGGGAGTTTCCTCAGAACGTCCTTAAAGAGCTTTTTGTCGTACTCGTCAAGCAGCAGCATATATATCAGCATACCTATAACCACCAAAAAGGCGATAAAGGAAAAAATCCTCAGGTATAGACTTGTTATGAGCGATAGGAGAAATGAGGACGCAATTGAACCTGAAATCCAGATATATATATGAAAGAAATTCAATTTTGGCTTCCCAACGGCGGCCGTTTTCCTGTAAATGGCGGCCAGGATGGCTAATTCTATGACCAAGCGTCCTAACCACAATCCGGCTGTGCCGATGATGCCAAACGTTTTTGTGAGCAGGATTAAAAGACCGAGATAGATCGGTAATTCCAGAAGAAATAATTTGGCGGTCAGGTCGGCGCGCCCCAGCGCCTGGATGGCGTTAAAGGGAGCCCGCGCTACAGATGAGAATAGAACTCCTGCGGCAAGGAGTTGTAACACGATGGCGCTTTCCGTGGCGAATTCCGCCCCGAGCCAGATATTCAGCAGAGGTCGGGCGAAAACGATTATACAGGCAACAAGCGGAATCACAGAAATCAAAATATAGTTTACCGTCCGTCTGTGCAGGTTGTCGAGTCTATCTTTTTCACCGGAGGAGAAAGCGCTGAAAGCCGGGAATATTACCCCCATTATACCTACAGGAATTATAAAAAGCTTATTGACCATATCGAAGGGAGTGGCGTAATAGGCTACCGCGGATAGAGTCAAAATCCCCCCGATGAAAAACCTGTCTGTGTTTCCCAGAAGCGGGGCGATGACGTTGCTTACCGTAAGCCAGCCGCCGTATCCTAAAAGCTTTCGGAAATATCCTTTTTCCATTTTCGCTTCACTGCCTGTACCGCGGAGACCCTTAAAACAATAGTGGATATAAAATATCAATGTTAACATGCGGCTTGCAGCGAGCAAGCCGACTATCGGAAAAAGACTGCGGGAGAACGACAGAACGATAAGGGGCACAAGGAAGGCGGCCGCGCTGGATGGAATCCTGATGGCGTTTATAACGCCGAACCGCTGCTGGGATTCCAGTACGCCCCTGGCGCCGCTGATAAGTAAAGCCACCGGAACGAAGGCGGCCAGCAGGTAGAACGAACGCTGCGTTTCACTCAATAAATAGTCCGGGATGTTTAAAAGATCGTTTACGAGCCAGGGAGTTATGGACGCGAGAATTATACCTGCGATTATTCCGAAACCGGAAAGGAGGATCAGTGATGCTTTTACCAACCCCCTGAGTTTTTGCTGATAACCGCGCGCGTAAAACTCGGATACGAATTTCGTCGTGGCCCGACCGATTCCCATATCGAATAAACTGAAATAGCCGATAACCGTCCACGCGATGGCCAGCACACCAAAGCGCTCGATCCCCATGCCTTTTATCAGGTACGGGATAGCTATAAACGCCACGAGCAAGGGAGATATGTGCCCGATCAGGTTATAAACAGTATTGCGCGCTAACAGCTTCCCGGTATAATGAACAGTTTCAGGCTCCGGCCCGGCGGACATCTTAGCGTCGTCCGGCATATGGTTCTCGCGATGAGATAAAATTATCGCGGATATGAGAGTTTTCAGATGAAGGCATCTATCTGATATACCGTTACTGGCCTGAAAAAAGAATTCTCTCGACAAGCGAAATTATGATATGTCCAATCGCGATGTGCACTTCCTGTATGCGCTGGGTGTCGGACGAGGGGATAACCAATGGATGGCCTGTCATGGCAGCCAATTTGCCACCGCCGTTACCGAGCATCCCGACTGTTCCGATATCAATTTCCTTGGCGGTTTCTACCGCCTTGATGACGTTCGGCGAATTCCCCGAGGTCGAGATGGCAAACAGGATATCGCCTTTTTTCCCCAGTGCTTCGATCTGGCGGGCAAACACGTTATCGTAGCCGAAATCATTGGAGCAGGCGGTGAGAATTGAGGAATCGGTGGTCAATGCCGTGGCGGGCAGCGCCCTGCGATTGCTCCGGCCGGTCAGCCTGACCACCAGCTCTGCGGCGAGGTGCTGGCTGTCGGCTGCCGAACCGCCGTTGCCGCAGAACATCGCCTTACCACCATGCTCTATCGCCGATGACAAAGCTTCTGCAACGTTCAAAATCTTTTCAGGCAGAAGCTCTGCTACCTGCAGTTTCAAATCGGCGGAGTCTTTTAATGCTTTCCTGATGATTTCAATTGACATAAAAACCTGACCTGTAAATTTTAACGCTTCACCCCGTCGAAATGGACAGCCTCGGCGAACGACCTGGCCAGCGCGCCTTTGCGATCCTTTTCGAGAACGTTGCCGATGACGATAAACGACGCCCCGGCGGAGACTATTCGCCGGGCATAGGAGGGATCGGTGATACCGCCTCCGACTATCAAAGGGAGATTAATGTAATCCTTGATCTTTTTAACCGTATCCGGCGGCACCGGTAAAGCCGCACCGGAACCCGCCTCGAGATATACGAACTTCATCCCCATATATTCTGCCGCTAAGGCATGAGCCTTGGCGATATCCGGTTTGTTGCGAGGTATCGGCATGGTGTTGGAAAGGTAACAGACCGATGTCAGATTCCCGGATTCGATTAGAATATATGCGGTCGGGATAGCCTCGAGCTTAAGCGATTTAATAAGCGGCGCCGCCTTTACATGCTCCCCGATCAGCAAATTCGGATTCCGTCCGGAAATAAGCGATGTAAAGAGCACGGCGTCTGCCGATCCGGAGAGCATTCCGGAGCCGTTGGGGAATATTATAAGCGGTATCCTCACTGCTTTTCGAACCGCGCGCACCGATTTCTCGAAAGATGACGATACTATCAGGGATGAACCTATCAGAAAAGCGTCAGCCCCGGCGGATTCCATGGTCTTCGCAGATTTAGCCAGTGCCGATGGGGTCATTCTGTCGGGATCTAGCAATACCAAAAGACCAGCCCCTTTTCTCTTTTTAATTGAAAGAAGTTTCTGGTAGGTATTCATATATCAGCCGAACTTTTTCGCAAGACCCTTTATGATTGCATCTATCGTTTGCACCTGTAAAGATCCCCGAATGGTCGGTTTGCCTCCTCCGCGAACTCCCGAAACCGATTTCATCTCCGTTAATACTTCCTGTCCTAAACCGTCCCCGGGAGAGGTAATGGCAAAAGCCCCGTTTTTCTTTGATATGGTCACTATTGTTGATTCAGGGTGAATCTCTCTAAAACTATCGACATAAACCATTAAGAAACGGGGATTATCCACGTCGACGACATATATCACGACTTTTCCATCAGCGATTATGGTATCGGGTTTTATATCAATTGCTTTTTTAGAAAGGCTGAGGCTGTCCGCCTTCTCTTTTTCACGTTGGAATTTCCTGATGGAATTCGAAAACTCGTTATATTTATCCAGAAGATCGTAATTCTTAAGCAATCTTTTATCGACCTTCGATAACAGGTCGTTGAATCTGGCGGCCTCTTCCGACGACAGCTCTTCCGCGCCTCTATTTATCAGGTTTTCGATATCGGATATAATAAGGTTCTGTTCAGCGAAATAGTCCTCCGCGCCTCTGCCCGAAATTGCCTCGATCCGTCGCATGCCGGCGGCTATGCCGGTTTCCTGCGTGATGAAGAAATCCCCGATATCAGCAGTGTTGTTGACATGAGTGCCGCCGCAAAGCTCTTTGGAGAAATCACCGGTTTCGATAACCCTGACCTCGTCGCCGTATTTTTCGCCAAAGAGGGCCATGGCGCCCTTCTCTTTGGCTTTTTCGAACGGCATTACTTCCCATTTAACAGGCAGGTCTTCTTTTATCTTTTCCTTTACCACGTTCTCGACTTTATCCACTTCCTTGGGAGTCATGGGCTTGGAATGAGTGAAATCGAAGCGGAGCCGGTCGGGAGCCACCAGCGAGCCTGACTGATGGACATGGTCTCCCAATATCATCCGCAAGGCTTTATGTAACAGATGGGTGGCGGTGTGGTTGCGCTTGATGTCGGCGCGGCGGGCGTGATCGACCTCGGCAGTCACTTTATGACCTTTTAAGGTCTTTGTTGTAACACCGGCATCTATGCCTTTATCTCTAATTTCCCCTATCATATGAATAATAGAAGGGCCTAATTTTCGGGTGCCTTCAATATTAATTTCAAAATCATCCGAATATATTTTTCCAGAATCGCCAACCTGGCCCCCTGCTTCAGCGTAAAAGGGCGTTTTTTCCAAAACTAAATACCTTTGATCACCGGCGTAATCGTCCCAAGTTATTCCGGATATCGTGGTTTCTGTCGAATATCCCGTAAATTCTGAACTCGGCAATGCGGCATCAAATGCTATACCAATGTCTATAAACGCTTTGCTTTGTTTTGATCTATACTTTTGTTTAGCCAATTGCTCCTCAAATCCTCCCATATCAGCATGCAATCCCCGCTCTCTTGCCATAACCTCAGTCAAATCGACAGGGAAGCCGTATGTATCATAGAGCCGGAAAACGTCGGAGCCGGGGATAACCTTAGAGCCGGTGGATTCGATTGTTTTGACGATATCCTCGAATATCTCCAGGCCGGTATCCAGCGTTCGTCCGAACTGCTCCTCCTCGGATTTTACGACCAATTCTATATGCTCCCGTTTAGCGTTCAACTCCGGATAATGATCGCCCATAATCTCCGTCAGCGGGCGGACAAGATTATATATGAAAGGCTCATGCATGTCCAGGAGTCGTCCATGTCGTGAAGCGCGTCGCAGAATACGGCGTAAGACATAGCCCCGGCCTTCGTTTGAGATGATACCGCCGTCGGCTATGGCGAAACTGAGGGCCCTGACGTGATCGGCTATGACTTTATGAGATATCCCCCGCTGATCATCAGAATACTCAACACCGGATAATTCTGAAACTCTATCTATCAAAGGAGTAAACAAATCAGTCCCGTAGCAGGATTCGGCGTTCTGCAGGATCATGGCCAGCCGCTCCAGCCCTGCGCCGGTATCGACCGACGGTTTCGGGAGCGGGGTGAGATTCCCCGATTCGTCCCGGTCGAACTGCATGAAGACCAGATTCCAGATTTCCATGTAACGGTCACCGTCCCCGTTGAGCTCCCCCGGATATTTATCGCCGCGATTGTAATGAATCTCGGAGCAGGGTCCGCAGGGACCGGTTTCGCCCATGGACCAGTAATTATCTTTCTCGCCGAAACGAAGTACCCGGTCGCCGAGCTCGGGGGCGATCTTTCTCCAGAGTCTCTCGGCCTCGTCGTCATCGGTGAAAACGGTGGCATAAAGATTCGAAGGCTTAAGCCCCAGGATCCTGGTGACATACTCCCAGGCGTAGGCTATAGCCTCCTCTTTGAAATAATCTCCGAAGGAGAAGTTTCCGAGCATCTCGAAAAAGGTATGATGCCTGGCGGTGACGCCGACGTTCTCGAGATCGTTATGCTTGCCGCCCGCCCTGATGCATTTCTGAGACGATGCCGCGGTCCTGTAGTCTCGTTTCTCCAGTCCAACGAACACTTTCTTGAACTGGTTCATACCGGCGTTGGTGAAAAGCAGCGTGGGATCATCGTGTGGAATAAGGGGGGACGACGGCACGATTTTATGACCGTGATCGGCGAAATACTCAAGGAAAGATGACCTTATTTCGTGCGATCTCATGTGGCTGTAATTAATCCATTTAGGTCTCAAAATCAAGGGATAATGGATGAGCCGCCGGATATCGCATCGGGATCCGTCAGGCATCGGGCAGATCAGTATCCTGTCTGAGAAAAGTGAATAGAAAAATATCTTGGAAAATTCACCGTATTTATATACTATGGTGCGCAGCATGGAGTCTGCAGGATTCCCTCAAGTAGCATCTTTCAAGGAAAACTAAATGCGGTCGGTAAGCCCCGGGAAAGTCAAGGATATAGCCGAGAGCTACCGCAGCTATGCCACAAATTTTCTATCCAGCCTGGTAAAGATACCGTCACTCTCTGGAAAGGAAGAAGGTGCAGCGCGTCTCCTTGAAAGCGAATTCCGTCGTTGTGGGGCGGACGAGATCCTGATCGACGGTCTGGGGAACGTCCTGGCGCGGTTGGGAAGCAGGGGACCGGTGATTGCATTCGACGGCCACCTCGATACGGTCGATGTCGGTCAGAGAAGTCGCTGGAATAGTGATCCCTTTTCGGGAGAGGTAAAAGGGGGCAGGGTATTCGGGCGTGGCTCCGCCGATCAGAAAGGCGGTGTATCCGCCATGGTTACCGCCCTGAGGATCTTAAAGGAGCTTTCAGACGATCTGCCGTTCACGTTGTTTTTCATCGGGTCGATACAGGAGGAAAACTGCGACGGTCTCTGCTGGCAATACATGATCAACGAGAATCAGATCGTTCCCGATATCGTCATCCTGACCGAGCCCACCGATGGCAAGATCAATCGCGGCCAGAGGGGCAGGATGGAGATGGAGATAACGGTGGAGGGGATCTCCTGTCATGGTTCGGCTCCCGAACGGGGAGAAAACGCCATCTATAAAATCCTTCCCGTATTATCGGCTTTGCAGAAACTGAACGATAAGCTTCCCGCAGATCCATTTCTGGGAAAGGGATCTTTGACCGCAACCCGCATCCGCTCCGGGGCGCCGTCGCTGAATGCCGTGCCCGATATGGCATCGGTCTATATCGACAGGCGTTTGACCGCCGGCGAGTTATGGGATACCGCCCTATCCCAGGTTGAATCGCTCTTAGAGGTCCAGACAGCCTCCGCCCGGGTTCAGATCCCCACCTTTGAGGCCCCGAGCTGGCGAGGCACCACCTACCCGACCCTGAAGACCTACCCCGCCTGGGCGCTCGATGAAAAGCATCATCTTATCGAATACGCCGGGCGATGTTACAACGGCCTGTTTGAGGCCGGGCCGGAAATCGGTAAATGGTCGTTTTCCACCAACGGTGTTGCGACCAAGGGGATGTTTGATATCCCCACCTTCGGCTTCGGCCCCGGTGAGGAGAAAATGGCACATGCCGCCAATGAATCAATCGCCATAGATGATGTTATAAGGGCCGCGGCCTTCTATGCCTATTTCCCGTGGATCGTAACGGGCAAGTTATAGCATCTCTGTACAGCGGGAGATAAATCGAGATCCATTGTAATCCTGATAAACAACTATTTCAATTTATGAAATCTATCGAACGCAATATTATTAGCCTTTAAAAACGCTTTCTGCCTTTTCCTCCACTCGCCTGATTTTTCGAACTGGTCTATCTGCTCATAGATCTTAGTCCGCAGGGCGACGGCCTGATCCTTGACCCTTGGCGCCGATGACAGCAGGACGAATATCGCGATGGCCAGATCGTCGGCCGCCTGACGGGTATAGTCGGGATCCCACCAGGGATTGCAGGAGGCCATGGACCAGTTTATGGCAGCGGACGCCGAATCCATCATCTCCCTGGCCCTGATGATCTGTGGATCGCCCTTGGTAGCGGCGTTTTTTTGCTCCGAGATTGCCATTTTATAGAGTTTCCATAACGACTGATGGATCGGGTTTCTATCGTTCTCCCAGACCGGAAACGGTCTTCTCTTCCTATAATCTTCTTTCTCGGTAGCCGATGAACCATCCACTGCCCTGATAGAATCCTTGCGCTTCACGAAACGCCTCAATTGCGAAATCGTAACAGCTCTCAGCCTTTTATCCCGGTAGAGGGCGCGCAGAAGGCCGTGCCTTCCAGGATTATCGTATCCGATATTACGAGCATCTACGGCGGTGATAATATATCTGTCATTGGAGGCCTGTTTCATTGTAGATTGGAGGAATTCCGATGCAGATCGGGGAATGTTTTTGGCCCGCAAGGAGCCGCCGAGCTGGTTCGAGATCTCCCTGCGACAGACCATAAGTAAAATCCCGCCTGCCGATTTTTCCATATAAAGCGAGTTATAGCCGTCCTGCGATTTGACCCTGATTGAATTCTCGTCGACGGCCACCCATTTAAGTGCGAACCGAGCCCCGGCCTTCGAAACTTTCTGCGAGTAGGCGAGGAAGGGGGAATACAGTCCCTGCGGACTGTAGCAAATCCCGAAATAGCGCTTGCAAATCTTGTTATGGGCCTCTATCTGGCGGTCCACGTCATCGTCACCATGAAGGGGGATCAGCGGCTGATATTTCGGTGTCATCGTGAAATCTACCTGCCCCCGCTCGCCTAATTTTGCAATCTTCTTAATTACATCTCCGAATCCGGTTCTGATCATCAGCTCCACCGTGCTTCCGGGAAGATTGAGCGTAAATCCGGAATCGGGGTTCTGTTCGAAAATCTTAAGAAGAGGCAGGTAACTCTGTTTAATAATCGTTTCCAGCGCCGACCGATCGCAGTTCGGGGGCCGGTACATATCAATGAGGTTTGCCCACAATAAAGCAGCCATCGAAACTCCCTGAGTAAAAAGTGTCAGAACATTTTATTCAAGCGGTACCGGTTTGTCAAGATATGGTCTTGTTCACGCCTGATGATTAACTCTAAATGAAATCAGCTTTATGCCCAGGATCTTCCCCTTACTTTCGTCGCCCGTATATCAGATCGTATTTGAATTCCTCCGTAATTATGCCATCCGGGAAGAATCTGGTTATCTCTTTTCCTACCTTCTCCAGGAACTCCTCGAGCATATCCTCGTCCATAGCATCACCGATAAACGATTTGGATCTTTGCCACCTTATGTAAGTCTCCAGATTAAAGGTTCTCGATGCGTAGAACCTCTTTTGCCCTATGTCGGTGAAACGGCCGTCTGCATAGAGCATTCCCACGTAGTCGGCATCCATGAATCTGGGATTGTAGTTGGGATTGTATTTATGAGTCAACTGCTCGATGAAAGCCTGATGCGGCTCCGTCAGGGTTTTTCGACGGTACCAGATCAAAGCTATACCGCCCCCGGGTCTCAGAATTCGGTTGATCTCAGCCAGGGATTCCTGACGTTTCATCCAGTGGAAACCCTGGGCGACCGTGACCAGATCGCAGCATTTCGATTTGAGCGGTAACATCTCGCCGCAGCTGCAAAGAGGCTTGAAACAAAATTCTTCAAAATATCTCATTCCTGCCATAAGCAGTGGCAAAGACCGATCCAGCCCGATAACGCACCCGGTATTTCGTTCGCAAGAAAGAAGCTGAGTGAAGATCCCCGATCCGCAAGCGATATCGGCTATACAGGACGTTGAGCCAACGTCGAACCGTTCAAACAAGAAGGATTTGATATCGTCAGGATAGCCGGGGCGTGATGAAGCATATTCATCTGCGAATTTCTCGAAAGGCTGTTTGCTCATCTATAAATGGCGGCCAACAGTTAACGCTGCAGTAAGAACCTATCTGTAAAGCTCGCTGTTTTCGAACGGACAGATCTCATGCAATCTTGCATCAATATAAGTCTGAATGTGAATTTGTAAAGGCCTTTTGTTCGAAGATGATGCAGGAGAAAGGCTTAGGTCTTTCCCCCGGTATGCAGCAAACCAGCTGGCTCAATCAACATAGATGGCAGGCAAGCTGCAACAGGTTCCGGATAATGTGTGATTATTTAACAGATTAGATTATTTAAACATACAGGCGGATCGAAAAACGCAATTTCCTCCCACCGTCTATCCGCTCATGCTCTCCAGAAACTTAGCATTGGTTTTGGTCTTCAGGAGCCGTTCCAGCAAAAACTCCATGGCCTCCACCGGATTCATCTCGCTTAAGAACTTCCGCATGATCCAGATCCTCTTCAGTTCATCAGGAGTGAGGAGCAGTTCCTCTTTGCGGGTCCCGGAACGGTTGATATCCATGGCGGGGAAGATGCGCCTGTCCTGTAGCCTCCGGTCAAGCACGATTTCCATGTTGCCGGTTCCTTTAAACTCCTCGAAGATAACGTCATCCATGCGAGAACCGGTCTCGATTAAAGCAGTGGCGATGATAGTCAGCGATCCCCCCTCCTCGATATTTCTTGCGGCACCGAAGAACCGCTTCGGCTTCTGCAAAGCATTGGAATCAACGCCGCCGGAGAGAATCTTGCCGGAGTGCGGTACCACCGCGTTATAGGCGCGCGCCAGACGGGTTATGGAATCAAGCAGGATGACAACATGATTCTTATGCTCCACCAATCTTCTGGCCTTATCTATGATCATTTCGGCAACCGCGACATGCCTGTCGGCAGCTTCGTCGAAGGTGGATGAGATGACCTCGGCGTTGACGGACCTCTTCATGTCGGTGACCTCTTCCGGCCGCTCATCGATCAACAGCACGATCAATTTCATATCGGGGTGGTTTGTGGTGATAGCGTTTGCCACTTTCTGCAGGAGAATCGTCTTACCGGCTTTAGGCGGAGACGTAATAAGAGCCCTTTGCCCGCGCCCCAGAGGCGTCAGAAGATCCATAATCCTGGTGCTGACGTCCTTCGGGTCATGCTCGAGTCTGATCTTCTCCTCCGGGTAGAGGGGCGTCAGGTTATCGAAAAGGATCTTGTGTTTTGCGATCTCAGGATTTTCGAGATTGACCGCCTCGATTTTCAGAAGTGCGAAATATCGCTCGCTCTCCTTGGGAGGCCGAACCTGCCCCGATACCGTATCGCCGTTTTTCAGGTCGAATCGTTTGATCTGCGAAGGACTCACATATATATCGTCCGGGCCCGGCAGATAGTTGTAGTCGGAGCTGCGCAGAAATCCATATCCCTCGGAGAGAACCTCCAGAACACCTTCGGCGAAAATCAGGCCATCCTGTTCGGTTTTGCCCTCCAGGATCTTAAAGATCAACTCTGATTTGCGTAGCCCGGAGATGCTGGGGATTTCCAGATCTTCCGCCAGTTCCGTAAGTTCGGCAATAGTCTTCGACTTTAAATCAACTATATCCATATCCATCGCTTTTTCACCTCGCTTCGTATGTCATTCGATACAGTTTTCAACCCTTCTGAATCTCTCTTATGGCCTGATAAATTATGCTTCTCTTACTATTTCGGCCTCGTTTAAGATTTATTTACTATCCGACCCTATCGACCGGGGCATCCCCCCATAACTTTTCGAGCGCGTACCGCCCGCGAACAACAGGCTGAAAAATATGAACTACCACGCTGATATAGTCTAAGAGAACCCATTGAAGGGCCTGGACTCCCTCTTTGTGCCAGACCGCGACATCTCTTTTTTTCATTTTTTCCACTATGTTATCCGCGATAGCCTTAACATGCACATCGACTGACCCGGAACATATTACAAAATAGTCGGCGACATCAGAGCATTTTCTTAAATCAAGTATCTGAATATCGATACCATTTTTATCCAGTGCGTATTTGCTGGCCGCCCGGGCTATGCTCTTGGGGGTCAAATTAGAGCGATTCCTCCTTTGCTCTATTAAGTTTCTCAACGTAGCCGGCGTAGTCGCTACCGGCGATAACCGTAACGTCTATATCCAGTATATTATCCTCGAACCTCAACAATATTATATCATCCTCTTCTATTCCCAGTCTTTTCGCTATCCTCATGGCCTTTTCCGATATTACACCCTTGGTCATCCGGTGACCCCGCCTATCCACGACTACGGTTTTATCAAAGGCTTCGAGCTTAGCGTCCGTCCTCTCGATAACATCATACATCAACGAGCCCTCTCCCGGCAGTAAGGCATTGGCCAGAGATTCCGCGGCGCTCCTCTCACCGCAGCCATTCAAGATCTGTAGCGTAACGGTGCTCAGCGGGTCCTCTGATCGATACTCTCTTTTCGGGTTGATGAGTATCGACCCGACAAAAGTCAGTATCGCCAGCGAGAGTACCACTACCGCCCAGCCGGAAAATCCGAGGCCGGACAGCGTAACCAAAGAAAAGGTATTTTGGGCCTTAACCTTAGAATTTCTATGTTTTTTCATGCGGTTTGACTTGCGGGAGTAGAGGAAGCGCCCTTGGGGCAAATCCTTTTCTTATCGGTAATCCTCCTGATAGTATGGATTGTAATATGGGTTCAAACCGCCGTAGGCACCCACGGGAACGTGCCTGTAGTCAAGCCTGAAATTAAAATTCTTACTGGGTCGCCAGTCGATCGCAAAACCCGGGACAAAAACGCCTGAATTCAAACCCGAGGACGTGCCCGAGAACAGGTTAGTGGGGCTGTGAAGATACCCGAAATCCACCCGGATTTTCAACGGATTTGAAAAGACATATTCTATCGAATTGAGATAGTAGCCTATGCTGCCGTCTGTGCCACCACCGAAACGATAGCCGAAACTGTAGCTCTGTTTCATGGTTAGCCGCGATGGGTCAAAGATCGAAAGTCCATCTCTTTTGAGATATGATTGTCCCTTCAGGTCAGGCACGCCCTGGGCGAATGCCATCACCGGGATCAACACCAAAATGATTACGGTTAATTTCTTCATCTTCTTGTTTTCAAATTATAGCCCGTAGGCCTTATTCTGTCAATCTAAATTATTATACCGGAAAACTCCTTACCGGGTTCCATTTTTGAGTATTTTTTCCGCCGCCAGAAGCTCATCGGCCGAGTTGATCCCGAATCCTTCCGCCGGATCGGAGGCCACCAGAGCGCCGACTTTTTGGCCATTGTTAACCAGGATGGCTATCGAATCTGTCAGATAGTATTCTCCCTGATCATTGTTGTTATCGAGTCGGCTTAGGATAGATTTAAGTTCCTTCCAGTCGAAGCAATAGGTGGCAGTATTGATTTCTTTAATTTTCTTGGTATTATCATCGGCATCTCTGTATTCGACTATAGCCTTCAGAAGACCATCGTTATCCCGCAGGATTCGCCCATAATGAGAGGGATCTGCTGGCATTGCTGTCAGGACCGTGGCGGCAGCGTTAAGTCTATGCCGCTCGTCGATTAAGCCTCTTATGGTCTCCGGCTTTACCAGTGGCATATCGCCGCATAGAACCACCAGGTCGCCTTCGAAACCTGCCAGAAGCGGTTCGGCAGTCATGATAGCATGGCCGGTGCCCAACTGCTCGGTCTGCCTGACGAATTCCACGCTCCTGTCTTTGAGAGTTTCCTCCATCTTATCAGCCAGATGCCCTATGACGAGGATCTGCCGCTCGATACCCGCATTACGGGCAGAATCGATGACATAATCGATAACATACCTGCCGTTGAGCTTGTGAAGCACCTTTGGAAGATCGGATTTCATCCGTTTTCCCTTGCCGGCGGCGAGGATCAATGCGATCTTTTCAGACGGCTTGTTCAAGAAATGATTTCTCCTATGAATTGTATCGTCAGCTATCGGAAGGCGATCAACTGAATATCAAACCGGCCTGTTATTAGAGTCCACCATGACTATTTTCGGCTCGAATTCGGCGGCCTCCTCAGGCGACATCTGCGAATAACCCAGGATTATGATGAGATCCCCCGCCTGACCCAACCGGGCGGCAGGGCCGTTGAGCATAACCTCGCCGGTGCCGGCTTTGCCCTCGATGACATAGGTCTCGAAACGGGCGCCGTTATTTAGGTTGACCACCTGGACCTTCTCGTAAGTGGTTATACCAGAAGCAGCTAAGAGATTCTTATCGATTGAGATGGAGCCCTCGTAGTTGAGATCGGCGCCGGTCACCGTGGCCCGATGGATCTTGGATTTTAAAACCGTTATCTGCATCGTTCTTTCAACGATCTAAATTAATCGGATGTTTCAGCAATGGCAAGTGAAAAGGGGAAGATCGGTTGCTGCAAATGCGACTATTACGGAAAAACCTGCGATGTAATGAACAGCAATGGTCGCTAATCAGTGTGGGGAGGATTTTCTTCTATCCCCTCCAGAAGCTCCCCGGCCTCCTCCTCGTCGTCCTTGGAGACCTGGATCTGCATGATCCCGATAGAAAACATCGCTTTCGGCAGTTCACCCTTAACATTGAACCGGATTTTTGCGTCTTGGAGAATCGATTTGGCCAGCGCCATAGCGGCAGCGTTTACGGTAGACAAGACTGTGACCAGGTTCGATTGTTCAGACTCATGCTCAGGTGGGCTGGCAAGGGGTGGCAACTCCTCCACCAGAGGAACCTTGCAATCGGCGCACTCGGTGAATCCCTCTCTGTATTCTACTCTGCATTCGGGACAAAACATAATTCGCTCCGCCACGTTCAAATCATCGCGGCTCCATGCCGCATCATGAATAGATGAAGTATAGTAGAGGTGGTAGCGGATCGCAATATCGATTTGAGACTGGTGGTAGCTTTTCCGGTGGATAGGTTTGAGCCGTGGGCGGTCATTCTGCAGATCCGTATGGACAACAAGTTGTGACACGCGGACTGGGGATGTCGGATCTGACGATCCGAAATCATATATTTAGAGAATACTCTCGGCGCTACCTGAGGTCAAAATAAACCAGGGGGCGGACCATCAGTGCGTCCCAGTAGGCGTCCCCATCGGAATCGACATCGATAACGATATACTCCAGTTTGCGGTTGGCACCCCGGGGTGTAATAATTTCCCTTTTGATGAGGCCGTTCTCATCATGATCGAGCGGGTGCCAGTCCATGAGCACTGTGATATCGGATACCGTGTAACCCAGAAGTCTTAGCTGGACTGTACCTCTGGTGTAATCGTCCGAGAATTTTGGCAGACCGTATCCGAGGACAATTGAGTCGATCTCGGCATTGGCCGGCAGGCCGAGGGGGACCGTAATAGATATATTGCGCCGATCGCCGACAACCTTTTCCGGCCCGTGAATATATATCCAGATCTTGCCGTCATATTCCAGTTTCCTGGCGGCAGTCTCCCAGTATTTATGGTATGGCCCCGCGAAATACCCCTCGAATAATCGTCCGCCCCGGAATTTCAGCTTGGTGTCCTTCTCCTCCTTCAGGGACCAGACCAATCCGTCGGACGATTCAACCTCGTACTTCCTGATGAACTCCGAAGTCCCCAGATGAAGAACCCTGACCCCGGTTATCAGGGCGGGATCGGTTAAGGGCGGCTTTGGCTTCGGCTTTGGTTTGGGCTTCGGCTTGGGTTTAGGCTTCGGTTTCTTCTTTGGCTTTGGGGGTGGCGGAGGCGGTGGTGGTTTCGTTTTGAAAACGACCAGATCGACCGATACGGTGGCTCCCGGTTCCACTTCGCCGATTATCTTGACGGTGGAATCGCTGTCGAATTTCGCCATCAACGAATAATCCCCCGGAGGTATATCCTCGAACATGAAAAATCCAAGAGTGTCGGTCAATGTCGATGTCTGCTGGGGTATTGTGAAAACGGCTGCGCCGGCCAGCGGCTGGCCCTCGGCGTTACTCACCTGTCCTTTTATGGTAGCCGGTTTCTTGGCACAACCACTCCAGATCAACGCTGATATGGCGGCTAATATAATTAAGAATCTTAAGATCTTCATCTCCCTCCCTCCGATCTTAAGCCAGAAGCAAGATCACCGAATCCTTCGGTCTGTCCTTAAGAGGTCTTTATTCTCAATATCCTACTATAGCTTAATCGACAGCTATCCTCAAGTTATTTAATGAAAAAGGATGGGGCAGCTTCGTATTTGCCTGAGAAAACCACAGTGGTCAGACCTGCCTGACAGCGACCATACATTAGTTCCACGCATGATTAGATCGATTCCTGAAGAAATCGATTGTCTTACAATTCATCGTCTGCGGCAGGAACCGGTGATCTTGTACAGGCAACGGAAAATATATATTTCCATTCGGGATAGAATATTATATCTTAGCCGCATGTTTTATTGCCGGAATCCACGCCGGTGTTGTTTTTTTGCCGGATCCTCCAGCAGCTTAGATCAAAGTTGTTTTATTAATTTATAAATGGGTTATGATTTTTTGGCTCGCAGGACATTCTTCCACCTTGACAGAACCGATCGGCCTGCGGCAAGTTCCAGTTGTGAAAAATAAACTCATATCTGAGCAATAAAGGAATGTCCAATTTAAGAAAAGGAGATTCTATGGCAGGAAGACTTACGGCATTGCTCTTGCTTTTGGTTTTCGCTTTCGGGGCGGTTAGAGCTCAGGAGGCGATGCCGGACACTACCGGACCTCCGCTTCCGGCTCCACCGACAAACGTCCGCGTGTCAGACAAACCTGATGACACCGGCCACGGTGTGATAGTCGGATGGGATCTTTCCGCTGACGACGGCGCCGGAGCTGATAATGTGACAGCCTACGAGGTCTATCGCGCCGATGCTCCTGATGGTGAATATATGCTGATGGGGGTCGGTATTAAGGGCAGCGGGGAGTATGAAGATGACGACGATGCGGAGTTCAAAAACGGCGATCCCAATCCGGGATACATTGCGACGGGGAAAACGTACTACTACAAGATACGAGCCATGGCGACGGGAGGTTTCTTTTCAGAATTCTCCGAGCCCGCATCAGGGCATGCCGAAGAGAACTGGTTCCATACAGGGAAGGTCCCGATCCTCGTTGGCGTAATTATCTTCTGGGGAGTAGTCGTTTATTTCATCTTCAAAGCACGGGGTGGTAAGGAGTTTTATGTTCGTCCCCTCGCCGGGATAAACGCCGTGGATGACGCTATAGGGCGCGCTACCGAGATGGGTCGCCCGATAATGTTTGTTCTCGGCACCGGTACTGCCGGCGATCTGGCGACCATTGCCGGCTTTACGATCCTCTCCAGAGTGGCAAAGATGACCGCTGAATACCAGACACAGGTCTTAGTACCTGTCAATGATCCGGTCATGATGGCTGTCGCACAGGAGACGGTACGCACCGCCTACCTCGAGGCTGGCCGTCCCGATACCTATAACGCAGATAATATCACCTACGAAACCGCCATGCAATTCCCGTATGTGGCGGCGGTCTGCGGCATCATGCTGAGAGAGAGGCCGGCAACCAATTTCTACATGGGGGTTTTTCATGCCGAGTCCCTGATCTTAGCCGAGACCGGAAATATCGCCGGATCGATACAGATATCTGGTACCGATCAGATCTCCCAGCTACCGTTCTTGATCGCCGCCACCGATTACACGTTGATAGGCGAGGAGCTTTACGCCGCCAGTGCCTATCTATCAAAGGAACCGATCCTGGTCGGAACTCTGAAAGCGCAGGACTGGGCCAAGGCGGCATTGATGGCGATCTTGTTTCTGGGGGCGCTTCTGATTACCTTCGCAATTCCTTTTATAAAAGACATGGTAACCGTTAACCTTTAGGTGTAAAGATAGAAGATGAAAAAACAGATTCCAATATATTTTGTCCTGGTCTCCGGTATCGTGATGATAATCCAGTTCTTCGTACCATCTGAGGAATCGCAATGGCTTTTCACCTACGCCAACGATTGGGTTATCGTCGTGGGGATCCTGGCTCTGCCTCTGGGTATCTACGGTCTGCTCAGGTCAGAATTCAAGAAGCTGAAAAATCCCAAGGAAGCTTTTTACGCGGGCGTTCTTCTTTTCGGCTATTTCATCATGGTGGCTACGGGTTGGAAAAGAGAATGGCTTGAATACGGCAGTCTCCATATGGATCTTTTCACCAACATCCTGATACCGATTCAGGCGACGATTTTTTCGCTTTTGGCATTCTACATAGCCAGTGCGGCTTACAGGGCGTTCCGGGCCCGAACCATGCTGGCGACCATCCTCCTGGTGACTGCATTTATCGTCATGCTGCGGCTGATACCACTTGGTCCATTCTCAGACATCAACCAGATCGGGGTTAGCTGGATATTATCGGTACCGAATATGGCGGCCAAGCGCGCAATCGCCATAGGTGTGGGGTTGGGCGCTATCGCCACCTGCATAAAAATCATCCTGGGTATCGAACGAACCTACATGGGACACGATTAAAGGAGGCCGCCAATGACATTCTGGGATAAACTGATGAACATAGACCGACGATGGATTTACCTCTGTATCGCCATCGTTGTTATAATTCCGGCAATTGTTTCCTTCAAAGTGCCCGTCTCCACCACGCCTGAAGTAAAAATGGTGTTTGATTTTATCGACGAGATGCAACCGGGAGAGTATTTTTATCTGGGTATTGATTATGATCCGTCGGCCCTGGCGGAACTCGATCCCATGACCTACGCTATTCTGAACCAGGCCTTTTCCAAAGATCTGAAAGTCATAATCGGATGTCTTTCGCAGTTTGGCGTCGGTATGGCCGAAGCGCGGCTGGCCGAGATGAGCGCGAAATACGATAAACATTCGGGGATCGATTACTGTTTTCTGGGTTACCGTCCATATCCGGCCATCGTGATACTGACCATGGGTGTGGATTTCAGAGTGACTTTTCCTCTGGATTACTACGGCGTGCCACTTGATTCGCTGCCGGTTATGCAGGGGATAAGAAACCTTATGGACGTTAAGGGCGTGGTCGATATTACCGCCGGCAACGTGGCCGATTTCTGGATTATCTACGGCAATGGACGATTCGGATTCCCGCTGGCGATCGGCATGACGGGAGTTATGAGCGCCGATTATTACCAGTACCTGCAATCGGGCCAGATTTTCGGATTGATCCCGGGTATTAAGGGAGCCGCCGAATACGAGACTCTTTCCGGCTTCGAGACTACCGGATTGACCTCCATGCCATACCAGACACTGACCCATGCGGTCATTCTCCTTTTCATAATCATCTCAAACATTGGTTACTTCGCCACTCGTGGCAAGAAGGGTAAATAGGAGGACGCTATGACGACAGTAGAGCTTTTATGGAACACTCTGGCGGCGCTATTGACCCTTTTCGTCTTCTCCTTTCTTTATAAGGATAATCCTTTCTACAAGTTCGCCGAGAGATTGGTCGCAGGAGTCGCCGCGGGATACTGGACGATGTTGCTTTATCATACGAATTTCACAGACAAAGTGGTTCTAACCATGCAGAACGGGCAATGGGCATATATAATTCCTATACTCCTCGGGGTCGGGATGTGGACCAGGTTTTCCAAGAAATGGTCCTGGATTTCGAGATATTCCATCGCCTTCTACATAGGGATATCGACCGGTGTTTCAGTAACTGTTTATATGAACACCTGGATTCTGAAGCAGATCGAGGCCACCATGATACCGCTCAATAGCATCACCAACATATTGGTGGTTGTTTTGGTGCTGTGCTCTTTATTCTACTTTTTCTTCTCTAAGGCTCATACCGGCACCTTCGGCCTCATATCCAAAATTGGCATCTATACGCTGATGATCGGATTCGGCGCCGGGTTTGGGCTAACGGTGATGGGACGTATTGCGCTGCTTGCACAGAGAGTAATATTCCTACAAGAGTACTTATCAGCGCTATTCGGAGCAGGTTAGAATGCTATAGAAAATCGATTTTCGGTTCTGTCGGGCATCTTGGATTCGTTCCGGGATGCCTTTTTCTTAAGAATCCCATCGATGGCGATCGGGGCAGGTTTCGGGAAGTTCATCCAACCGCTAATCCTGGCGGATCGAAATGTTAACCATATGGGAAACAGTCCATTAAAATAAAAAATATTATTTGGAACAAGAGTGCCGAATATTTATATATATGTCTGGGATGTTCTCAAATCGGTACTTCAGATCGTATCTGCTAGCCCTGCTTGCTTTAATTTTTTCATCGGGTTGCGTCTATTACAACACCTTCTTCGTGGCCAGGAAGAAATTCAAAGAGGCTGAAAAGAACCAGGCGCAAAATGCGGAGAACAGAAGGAATCAGCAAATCCCGCCGAGTCAGCCCCGTGGGGCAGGTAGAAAACAAGGGAAAGACAATGTTGGAGGGCGCGGCGGCAGTTCCCCGGGCTTATTCACAACCAAGGTCTCCCCGCAGGTGAGAATCCTATACGAGGACGCTATCAAGAAGGCCAGCAAGGTCCTGAGATTCCACCCGGATTCGAAATGGGTCGATGATGCGCTCTGGCTGATCGGCAAATCTTATTACAACATGGGCGATTATCGTCAGGCCGATAGAAAATTCAAAGAGCTGGTAACCAACCACCCGGAATCGAAATTTGCAGAAGATTCCTTTTACCATAAAGGCCTGTGTCAGATCGAGCTGGGGCACAACGACCTGGCTATGGAGGCGTTCGGTAGAATCGAGGAAGATTCCGAGGAGAGCAAGTATATCGATGATATTTACTTTGTCAGGGGAAGAATAGCAAAAGATGGCGAGAGATATATCGAGGCTGTCGATCTTTTCAACCTCTATCTTGAAAAATATGCCGGGGAGGATTCCGCCGCCAGGGCTAAGTATTATATTGGCGAGTGTACGGAACAGCTTGGTAGTTATTACGAAGCCTATTCCGCCTACTCCGAGGTTAGCAAGTACAAGCCTTCCAGGGAGTTAAGGTTCGATGCAGCCCTTGCTTCGGCCTCCGCCATTTTGAAGACGGATTCGGTTTCCAGAGGCATGGAGATTCTAAAGAACCTGGCGAAGGATGAAAGATATTTTGAACAGTCGGCCCGGATTTGCCTAAAAATCGCCGAGGGTCACTATCTTCAGGGCCGGATAGAGGAAGCTATTGTTGAATATAACCAGATTACCGAGAAAAGCCCCAAAACTCTTGAGGCTGCTGAAGCTTATTATCGTCTGGGCTTGATTTACCAGAATGATCTGTTCGACTTAGAAAAAGCCAAAGACTCATTTTCCAAAGCTCAAACCGAAAACCCGTCCTCGGAATTCCGCAACCTGGCGCTGGCCAGATCGGCCCAGATCGCCAAGCTCGAATCCTACCAAGCTCAGCTTCAAAAGGCGGATTCCATCAGGGTAGCAGAGCAGTTGGGGGACCGGCATCTTGAGGACGCCCACGATACTTCAAGCGGCACTCAAATATCAGGGGAGGACATTACAGGAATCGAGGAATCGAGGGATAGCTCTTTCGTAGGACCGGAGTTGTCCGAGGTGGATCCGGCCACAGAAAAATCAGTTGAGATCTTTACCGTCCCGGTTGAAACCATTGGCGAGATTGTGGATGTCATTGATAGCGCAGATACAGTTCCGGCTCTGCCGGAGGATTCTGCTTCGGTCGATATAGGTGAGTTTTATACAGTGCCGCTCGATACCACCGGTGGGATGCTGACTACTCCTGATAGCGCCGATACTGCTCCGGCTCTGCCAGAGGATTCCGCTTCGGTCGATATAGGCGAGTTTTATACAGTGCCGCTCGATACCACCGGTGGGATGCTGACTACTCCTGATAGCGCCGATACTGCCATGACGGCTATTGGGCCGGATAGTCTGGGTCTCGAAGGTCCTGGTTTTTCCGAAGCAGAAGCCCGGAGGAGATCCCTGGAAGATTCTGTGAAGGCTGCAGAGGCAGCCAGGCAGGAAAAATATAAAAGGGATAAAATTGCACAGGATAGAATAAAGCAAGAGATAGTAAAGACTGGTATCGAGACAAGATTTCTCCTGGCCGAACTTTATGCATATGAATTGAACCGTCCCGACTCGGCGCTTCGCGAATATCTTCTCATCGCGGATCAGCATCCCGGCTCTGAATACGCCCCCAGAGGTCTACTGGCCTGCGCAACCCTTGAGATCGAACAAGGCGATTCAACCGCCGGCGGAGAATATCTTCAGCGTCTAATTGAGGATTATCCGCGATCACCCCAGGCGGTAGCGGGGGCCGGTTTGCTGGGCTACCAACTGGATCTTTCCCAGAACGCTATGGGGCTTTACTCTAAGGCTGAAAGTCTGGCTTTTGACGGCAGCGATCTCGATTCCGCAGTTACACTGTTTCGTTATATCTCGGAAAATTTTCCGGATCTCGCACCGAAAGCCTCTTATGCGGTAGCGTGGACGTACGATCGGTATCAGGAGGATGAAGACAGCTCGGCCTACTATGCTTACGAATCTGTAAGCAGACAATACCCCCAATCGGTTTATGCGGCCGCTGCCAAGGATAGGATGGGGTTGATGGCAAAACCTGGCAGAAGAAGAGGTACGCCTCCACAAGAGAAACGGGAGGAGGCAGAGGTCGTCAAAGCCGATCCTGATTCTCTGCGAATGATCGCCCAGGGCCTGCCCCCGGCTCCGGCGGTTAAAGATCTGGCCGAGTTCGTTTATCCCCAGAGCCTGCTAAACAGGCGTTTAAAGGGAGAGGTGCTGTTTAAAATAAAGATAAATCTCTTCGGAAAGGTCGAGGAATACGAGATAATCGGCCCCTCCGGTGAGTACGCAATCGATTCAGCGGCCACGGCGTCGCTTCTGGATACCGAATTCGACACCTCCGATCTCGATCTCTCCAAGCTTGATAAGTATTATAAATACAGCATCGGATTTGAACGACCCGACATCAATATATTTAATGATCCCTATATTGAAGAACGCAGGCAGTGACCTTGAAGAAATTTTCAGATTACTATCCGCTCTCGAAAAAAGAGAAGATCTCACCATCGATACTTAAATTCACATTTGAGGCCGGCGATATTGCAAAATCCACAAATCCCGGGCAGTTTATACAGGTCAGGACATCCGGAGATTATTTTCCGCTCTGGCCGCGGCCGTTCTCTATCTACGATGCCGATCCTGCGAGCGGAGAACTCTCGATTATTTTCAAGGTATTCGGATGTGGGACATCGCAACTGGCGGAAATGTGCGAAGGTCAGGAGGCACTCATATTGGGGCCGTTAGGAAACGGCTTTCATCCATTGGAGCACGAGCCGGGAGTCATTATGGCGGCGGGCGGAATAGGCCTGCCGCCATTATCTTTATTGGCCAGGAGATCTGTCCAGAGCGGCTACCCTGCAGAGCGGATTACATTCATATCGGGGGCCAGAACCAGGGACGATCTTTTCAATGATGCGGAATCAGGCGAACTCGGTATTGATCTTCACAACTGCACTGATGACGGTAGTTTCGGCGACAGGGGCACCGTGGTGGATTTACTCGAAAAGGAGCTTGAAAAGGCTCGGGATCGAATCGTATATGCCTGCGGCCCCGTGGCCATGCTGGAGAAGATCGACAGGATGCTCGTAGATAAAGGCATGGCGGGCTATCTGTCGCTGGAGGCATTGATGCCGTGCGGTTATGGAATCTGTAGCGGCTGCGCGGTAAAGGTAACTCCTGCGGAAGACAGGGGTCCGACGGATGATAATCGAGAATTTCACCTGCAGCGGGTCTGTGTCGAGGGTCCTGTTTTTAAGGCCGGGGAGGTGATCTGGCAATAGACGTAAATCTCGCCGTTGATGTCGCGGGTCTTCGTTTGAAAAATCCCATCCTGACCGCCTCGGGCTGTTTCGCTTACGGCGAGGAGGCCTCAGAGATATTCGATATTTCCTTGCTGGGAGGTATTGTTACAAAATCCCTGACCTACCTGCCGAGGGAGGGACACCCTCCGCCCAAGGTATGCGAGACCGACGCCGGTATGTTGAACGCCATCGGGCTTTCCAATGTCGGGATAGACAGATTCTTAAGCGAAAAACTTCGGTTCCTGTCGAAAAAAGATACAGCGTGCATCGTAAGTATCGCCGGATCAACAGTGGACGAATATATACGCCTGGCGGAGATCCTTGCCGGCTGCGATGAGGTTCCTGCGATAGAGGTTAATATTTCCTGCCCCAATGTCGACGAGGGGGGGCTGGAATTCGGCGCGTACAGCGAGCCCGCCGGCCGCGTCATAGGCCAGGTCAGGAAGCGGTTTCCCCGAACCCTGATTGCGAAGCTATCTCCTAACGTGACCGATATAGTCGAGATAGCAAATAGTGTTGTCGACAACGGGGCCGACGCGGTTTCGTTGATCAATACAATTGTCGGAACGGCAATAGATATCGATAAGAAAACCTTCAAGCTCTCAAATACATTTGGAGGCTTATCGGGTCCGGCGATCCGTCCGATAGCGCTGGCCATGGTCTACAGGGTGGCGGGCTCTATCGATGTCCCTGTTATAGGTATCGGGGGTATAACCACAACCTCGGACGCCGTGGAATTCTTTCTCGCCGGCGCCAAAGCCGTTCAAGTGGGAACCGCCTGTTTCATCGATCCCGGGGCTCCTCTTAATATCATAGAGGGCCTCCGCAATTATCTTATCAGCCAGGGCGAAGACGATATAAACAATATTATTGGAACCGTTAAACCACTGTGATATTTAGAGAAAAGCTGCTCGAAGCCTCGAGAAAAAATGAAAGCTGGCTGTGCATCGGTCTCGATCCGGATACGGCAAAGCTCCCCGATATTTCCGGCTCCGGGCCCGAGGCCGTTTTGAAATTCAACCGCGCCGTTATTGAATCTACTACGGATCTGGTATGTGCCTACAAACCGAATGCGGCATTCTATGAATGCATGGGGGCCGCAGGCCTGGAGATATTGAAAGAAACTATAAAATCAATCCCCGATCATATTCCGGTAATCCTTGATTTCAAGAGGGGCGATATCGGTAATACCGCCGCCATGTATGCCAGGTCCGCATTCGAGAATCTTCGTGCGGACGCTGTCACGGTGAATCCATATCTCGGTAGAGATTCCATCGAGCCGTTCGTCAACTATCGGGAAAAGGGCACCTTTGTGCTTTGCCTGACATCTAATCCATCGTCATCGGATATCCAGAGGCAGTTGATGCTCCTGGAAGATCCCCCTGAGGGCGGGCGGATGCCGCCACAATCGAAGGCAAAAAAGTTTGCTGAATTCTTCAAGTCATCAACGCAACCGCTGTACTCATATATTGCAGGCCTCGCTGTGGAATGGAACGGCCATGGAAATGTCGGTCTTGTTGTAGGTGCTACCTCCCATAAAGAGTTGAAGCAAATACGTGAGACAATTGGAGAAAATATGCCCATATTAATACCTGGCGTCGGGGCGCAGGGAGGAGATCTGGAGAGATCTGTCATTTACGGCTCCAATTCAAACGGTGAGATGGCAATAATAAATGTTGCCAGAGGTATAATATACGCATGGAGAGATGAATCTCTTTTTCAATCAGAGGTTCGTGATGCCGCTGAATCATTCAAGCGGCAGATTACCGAAGCGGCCGCAGGGAAAATGGGATCGAAACGCTAATGGTTGAGAAATCCACATTCTCCTGATATTATTTTTCCGTCCATAATCCATATATTAATTCGCTTGACACCATACCGGGAATAAATATATTGAATTTGTACTTTTATTCAGAGTTGAGTAAGATTTAACGGCTGTTGTCAGGTACGGGTAATATAATGCCAGTTGAAAGTAAATCGAAAAGGGTGAGAAAAAAGCTCCCGATCGTGGTAATAGGCGGCGGACCGGCAGGGATGACTGCCGCACAGATTGCGGCAAGAAAATACAAGAACGTAGTCTTATATGATAAGAATCCTGTCCCGGGCAAAAAACTAAGCTCGATCGAATCCGATTCGATCCTGATTGGCGAAAAGCAGTCGCCTGAGACGACGGCTGAAGCTTTCGGCGCCAAGGGTAAGTTTGTTATACCTGCGCTGAGGGCCTTCGGGTGGAAGGAGATTGCCGAACATCTGGGGGAGATCAAACTCCCGGTAGAATTGAACGGCGAAAATCAGCTTAAGGTCTCGCCGGAAAGTGCCTCTCTGGTTTCCACCCGCCTCAGGGAAGGGGCTGAGGCCGCCGGGGTCGTGGTTAAAAAATCATCGCGGGTGACGGACATAAAGATCTCCGGCGACGTTGTAAAGGGAGTCGTGATCAATGGCGTGACTCATCCCGCACTGGCCGTCATTGTGGCCTGCGGCTCGTATTCATCGCCCAATCGGGGATCAACGCAAGATGGCTATGGGATAGCGAGAAAGGCCGGGCATAAGATCGTCACCATCAGGCCTGCCATGGTGGGTTTTGAGACAGTGGAGAGATATGGGAAGATTCTGGCGGATGTTAATATCAGAGATTGCCGTATTGATGTCAGTCTCGATGAAAAGCCGCAGTTCACAGACCGGGGAACCTTGACCTTTGCAAGCTATGGCCTGGAGGGCGATCTGATATTGAACCATTCTGCCCGAATAATCGATTTGCTCGAAAAAGGCCAGGTAACGGTGAATATCGATCTGATGCCGGATATGTCGAAGGCCAGGATCGAGAAAATTCTGGGGCAGGAGTCCGCAAGCAGCAGCCGGACAACTGTCTGGGAGATTCTCACGAGATACATTCCGGATAGGCTGCTCGACGGGATGCATAAGATGATCCGAATTCATTGCCGCAGACCGGCAGTGCGTCTCTCAAACCTCGAGAGGAAAAGCCTGGCCATCTGGCTTAAGGAGTTCGCTTTCACGATCAAGAGATGCCGTCCGTTTAACGAGACCAGGGGGGTATTGGGCGGGGTGTCGCTGGATGATATCGATCCCGAGACCATGCGCTCGAATAAGGTAAAGAATCTTTATTTCGCCGGCGATGTTCTGGATCTTCTGGGCCCCTGGGGTGGGTATAACATCGAAATAGCGTTTGCTACAGGCCACCTTGCCGGTCTCTCGGCGGCGAATACCAATAGCGTCAAGAAGAAAACGACGAAATCATCGAGAACGCGCTGAGGCGTTTCATCCCTGATTAGCTAGGTTATGATCCTTCAGGCCATTTCCTTATCGTTTAAAATTCTTTTCGGTAATTAGCTAGATTAGACTAATAAAAAAAGCCTCCGGACACTTTATGGTGGCTCCGGAGGCTTGATAAGATAAATTTCTAAAGAATCTTGTCGATCTTTAGAAATTCACGTTCAGCGAATAATTCGCTGCTATAATCCGGCACTCGTCAAGTGCGAGATTGGGATCATCGGCAATCCTGGTGACAAACCAGGGCTCGTTGCTGGTGAAGCCCAGGAATACTGTTCCTCCAATGTTCAGCATTTCTGGAGTTACACGATAGAGAAAACCGTGCCTGTTATCGACATAGCAGCCCGGTTGATTGATTTTCTGGATCGGCAATTGCTCGGAAATGCGATTCCAGTTTTTTGAAGTCATGCTCGACTCAGCTACCTGAGTTTTCGGCATCTTTCCTCCTAATGATTTAGAGTTAATGGATTAAAAGCGGATGTTTCCACCGAAACACCTGTATAGTCAACTGCCCGTAGACCGATTCTGGCGCGGTCTTCAGGCAGGTATGGTCGTTGCCAATATTCGTTCTGATTGTCATAATCATTCTCATTACAAACGCTAAAATATGTATTCATTTTCCCGTGTCAAGAAGAAAATGATAGTGGAGTAATCTTATTTTCAGTAAAGCGGGTTAAAAGAGTCTTTGTATTATTTTTCAATCATGATATTGATAGAATATATTATTTTTGGGGGATCGGAGGGGCGGATTGCAATTCGCCCCGGAGCTATGATCGATATCACAAAACCGGCAGGTAATTATTAATTTCGAAATCGGTCACGGCCACTCTGAAACGATCCCACTCCAGCGTTTTGTTACCTATGAGCGCATTGAAAACATGATCGCCGAGGACTTCTTTCATCAGCTTCGATTTTTTGAATTCCGAAAGCGCCTGCATTAGGGATGCCGGCAAGGTATCGATTCTTTTTCTTTTGAGCTTCCTGGCGTCCATCTCGTATATATTTTCTTCCACAGGCTCCGGCAGAGGATAACCTTTTTTGATTCCTTCATAACCGGCGGCCAGCATGACCGCGAATGCCAGGTAGGGGTTGCAGGCCGGGTCGGGGCTGCGAAGCTCGACTCTGGTTGCCTTTTCCCTGCCGAGCTTATACATGGGAACCCGCACCAGCGACGAGCGGTTGCGCTGGCCCCAGGATATATAGCAGGGAGCTTCGTAATCGGGGACCAGCCTCTTGTATGAGTTCACCCATTGATTGGTGATCAGACACAGCTCTTTTACATGCACGAGGAGCCCGGCGATATATTTCTTAGCTATATCCGAAAGATGATAGGGATCGGAAGGGTCGAAGAATGTATTCTTGCCTTCTTTGAATAGGGATTGATGCGTGTGCATCCCCGAACCATTGACGCCGAAGATGGGCTTGGGCATGAATGTGGCGTAATGACCTCTCGATAAGGCCTTTTCCTTAACAACCAACCTGTACAACATGGCGAAATCGGCCATCTTGAGAGCTTCCTGGTATTTTAAATCGATTTCGTGCTGGCTGGGGGCAACTTCGTGATGAGAACATTCGACTGGAATTCCGATATCCTCCAGGGCGCCGACAGCGGATTTTCTCAAATGAGTGGTTTCCTCGACTGTGGAAAACTCGAAATATCCGCCACGATCCATTATCTCCGGAGCGGAGGAGCTCTTGAAATAGAAAAACTCCATCTCCGGTCCCATATATGCGGTGAATCCTTCCGCAGCCAGCCGCTCCACTACCCGTCTCAATATATATCGAGGATCTCCCTCATACGATTCGCCGTGGGGTGTCTTGATATCGCAAAATACGGAGGCTATTTTCTCAGAATTAACCGCCCAGGGAAAGATGGTAAATGTCGAGAGATCAGGATGCGCCATGAGATCCGATTCCTCGATCCTGACGAATCCCTCTATAGAGGACCCGTCGAATCCCTGGCCGTTGGCAAATACTTCCTCGATCTCGGAACGGGTTATTGTCATACCGCGCAACACCCCTAGAACATCGGTAAACCACAGGCGAACATATTTGATGCCTTTTTCATCGATGAGTTTTAATGCGCTATCCTGATCAGCGACGCCTATCATATTTATCTCCCTGGAATCTCGTTTCTCGCCCAACTTTAAGAAAGTCCTATATAAGACCTTTGAACATGTCACGTCAACATTTATCAGGTAAAAGAGCACATTTTTCTGTGTTTGATGAAAATTCTGCAGGGAGATTATGGATAAGGTAATCTCGCTTAAGAAGAAGAGGTCTCCCGGCGAGGGGCCCGAGAGGTTATGAATGATATTGACTTACACAGATCATTTCCGTTGTTGTTTATGCCATTCTATGGTTTTTGCAAGGCCGTCCGAGAGCTTTGTTTTCCACTGAAAGGTAAGGATTTTTTTTGCTTTTGAGAGATCCGGGATCCGGCGCCTGACATCCTCATACTTGCCTCCGAAACTCTCATAAGGAACAAATGTGATCTTCGGGGATTGCCCCGGGCGTATGAGATCGTTGATAGTCTGCGCCAGCCGAAGGATGCTTATCTCCTCATCCGAACCGAGATTGATTATCTCTCCGATCGCTTTTTCCGATTCTGCCGCCGCCATGATACCGGAAATGAGATCATCTATGTACGTAAAAGAGCGTGTCTGGGAGCCATCGCCGTGGATCGTGATCTCTTTGTCTTCCAGAACCTGATCGATAAATACCGATTGCGGTCCTCCCCACCAGGAGCGGTGGTGCCTGGGGCCGTATGAACCGAAGAATCTTAAGATAACCACCGGCAGGTTCTTCTCGGCTTGATAAGCCAGGCCGAGATGCTCATCGAAGATTTTGCTGACAGCATAACTCCAGCGCCTGCTGTCCGAAGGTCCGATGAGCAAATCATCGGTTTCTTTGAAAGGCGGTTTGCCTTTTCCGTAAACATCCGATGTGGACGCCAGGATCACCTTGCAGCCGTTCTTTTCGGCCGCCTCGAATATGTTTCTGGTGCCGTCGTTGTTTATTCTCAAGGTCGAGAGAGCATCACCATAACGAGGGATTTTTCTGGCTGCCAGATGGAAGATCACCGACACGTCGCTCATAGCCTTATGGAGAGAGGCGGCATCGCAAACGTCTCTGTGATGAAATGAAAAATCGTTTCGCCGGGCGATAAGTTTTATGTTGTCTTTCGAGCCGTATGAAAGATCGTCATAGCAGCGAACAATATATCCTTTGTCGAGTAGGGCTTGGCAGAGATGCGAGCCTATAAAGCCCGCACCGCCCGTGACCAGTGCAGCCGGTTTAATGCTATCCTCCAGCGACTATCGCCTCCCTGACTTTCTTGATCTTATCGGTGCCTTCCTTGATGGAATCCGGCTCAAACAGGCTCTTGCGAACGTTCATGAACACATCCACGATTCTCTCGGCTACCCGGCCGTCCCAGTACTTGGGGAATTTGCCGGTTTTGACATTACCGTTTAAGATATTCTCCGCTGCGGCGACAATCTTTTCCGGATATGCCCCGACTAAGATGTTGGTCCCCTCGGTCAGCGTTACCGGACGCTCGGTGTTTTTCCTTAGCGTCAGGCAGGGAACGTTCAACACCGTTGTCTCCTCCTGGATACCGCCGGAATCGGTCAGCACCATGGCGGCCTCGGACTCCAGTTTCAGAAAATCGAGATAACCGACCGGATCGATAAGCCGGATTCCCGTCTCGCCAAAATATGAGGATAGCTTGTATTTATCAATACTTAATCTGGTTCGGGGATGGCATGGAAATATCACAGGAACTCTTTCAGTCAGGCTATTTACGGCTGAGAGGATATTTTTCAACGTCCTGGGATCATCCACATTCTCCGGTCTGTGAAGAGTCAGAAGGGCATAATTCTTCTGCTGGAGGCCGAGCTGGTTTGCTATCCCCCGGTTCCGGGCGATCTTGATATGGTTTAAAAGCGATTCTATCATGACGTTACCCACGAAGAATATTGCGTTTTCGTCGGCTCCTTCGCTGATCAGATTCTGGCAGGCGGAACTTTCGGTTGTGAAATGGAAATCGGTTATTCTATCGGTCATTATCCGGTTAATCTCTTCCGGCATGCTCATATCGAACGAGCGCAGCCCGGCCTCGATATGTGCAATCAGGATTTTGCATTTGGCGGCGACCAGGGCGCAGGCCAGCGTGGAGTTGACATCGCCGACGACTACGATCAGATGGGGAGTATTCTCCAGAACCACCCTCTCGAATTCCATCATGATTTTGGCAGTCTGCTCCGCGTGAGTGCCGGAGCCGACTCCCAGATGAAGCTCCGGTTTGGGCATTTTGAGTTCGTCGAAGAAAAGCTGAGAAAGCCGGCGGTCGTAATGCTGGCCGGTATGCACCAGTATCGGATCGAGAAAGTCTGAGAATCTTTTCATCCGCTCGATTATCGGTGCGGCCTTCATGAAATTGGGCCGTGCACCCACTACAACCATGACTTTCATTCGCGGCGGACGATATTGAGTCAAAACTCACCCCCGGGATAAATTCTAGACTATAAACCGTTCTATTATGTTTATTCGGAAGGTTGGAGCTTAAAATAAACACAACCTACCATTTTTTAGAGAGGCTTTATGACCGCATGGTAAAGGCGGCGGCCTTCTATGCGTATTTCCGGTGGATAGTGACGGGGGGATGAGATATCATTGTCGAAACCATGAAGCTTTCCGGCTACCCACTCTACAAATCCTTCGATACGATAAGAACGGGCAGGCCAATACGCGAGAGAAAGGCAGCAAACCGTTGTGATAAGTCCTCCCGGTAAAGCTCTGATACGGTGCATACGAAATTCGTTTTCTTAAGTTCCGTAAGAGATAATATCGGTACCGAAAAGTAGTGCTTGAAATCGACTATGGAGGGAACCATAGGAATATTACTTGGGAATTCTAAGTAATGATAACGTGGCTTCTCGTTATTCACTAATAACCGGCCGTCTGTTCTCTTTCTGTTTATTTGCTCAGATTTTATGCCTATTTCCTCAAGATGATCACCACTGAAGACATGCTCCGCATTATAGAGAGGAGCCACTAGCACCGAAATAAGCCACTTATCTTGTGTTTGTTTGCGCTCTATCCTGAATGTGTGATCTTGTTCAAGATCACAATCCTGGGTTAAAACAACTACAAAAGGAAATCTGATTCTTGATATTTCCAGAATGCCCTCATCTTCAAGCACACGCTCGAGGCAGTCGATGTCGCGCAGGACATCTCCCTGACACACTCGATTATCTAGATCGGTTCGTGTTCTAATCATGGATGATTCGTGCTCTAATGACTATTCTAGTGGGCTTTCCGACAATGTATGGATGCTTTTCCTCCTGCAATTCGCTATCCTCTGCGTCTTGTGTTATATCTTCGGAGTCTGATGCAGTAGCAGATCCTACATCAAAGTCTATGATGGGTTCGTCTTCACGCCGTTTCATTCATAATCTCTCTGAGTTTGTCTGTGATGCTTCGCTCGAATAATCTCTGTATGGCTTCATGATATTTGTTTAAGCAGTCACGGATTTCATTAGGTTCAAGTGGTCCTTTAAAATAGGCGTCGTAATCAAGGACGAATGCTCTACGCCGCATCGGGGCAGGATAGTCTGGATTATGCACGCCAAATTGAAATCGGAGGTTAAAATCACTAAATACAACCTCGAAGTTGCTAAAGACTCGAGACAGCTGTGCTTCCTCGATAGCGTACGAAAACAATCCCAGAAGTTCATCGTTCACATAGGCTTGCCAATCGAGTGGACCCGATCCTGGCACATCCAATTGGTTGATGTACCGAAGCCCCAACCGACTCGGTTGCGCATCTGCCTCAAAAGAGGTAAAAAAACTATCAACAATCGTCAAGAACTCTTGCCGAAGAGTTTCATACCTGTCGTAATTGTTGTAAACGACGAAAAATGCCTCGGGTACAATCCTAAGACGTTTTTCACGGTTGCGCCCATAGAAGTTCCACTGCGTATACTCCTCTTTGTGTGCTGTAAGATCCTTGGCCGTAACAACAACCTCTTGTGAAAAAGCTGGTTTTGGCTCAGCAATGGGAAAGCTCTGCAGCGCTGCTTTGCTGATGTTCTTTGGCAATTCATTCTGCAAACCTGCCAAGGGACTCGCCAAATCGACTCGAGCAAGAACCTTCGTAAGGAAATTACGCGGGTAGGATATTGAATCCAAATCTGTTGCTCTTGACATTTTCATCCCTCATTCCTGTCGTGGCTTACGTCCGCCGTTTCTCAACGTAACCAGCGAAATCTTCCGCTCTGCGATCTCGTTCACCTCTTTCCCGCTAATTATTTCCTCCATTTAATACCCGTAACACAGCCATCAAGCCACGCATTACAATCTTTCATCGTCCAGGCGGGCCGCAATCGCCGTCCGCCGTGGCCCGGGGGGGTGGTCAAAAAAAGGGAATACGGGCATGGGTGTCAAGGATTTTATTCGGCGGGCGTAGGGGCGGATCAGCCGTTTTCGTCTACGTGGGAGCGCGGTCCGTCAGTGTCATCCTCTGTAATCTTCAAAACCTCGGCGCAGGTGGTGAACTCGAAGATGTCTAAAAGCCGCATCAACTTCTCCTCGGCCAGGTTGAGATTTCCATAGCGGGAGTAGTTGACATAATCTGCGCTGGGCGGCCGCCTCTGGTGATGGTCCAGTTCCCAGAGCTTCATATTGATCATTGCCGAATATCCCCTGCGATTCAGGCTGTGGATGGCCCTTTTTACGAACCATCCCGGGAAAAGCCGCAACCGCTCGCTGAACCGTAATGATACCCCCAGCTTCTTCGCCGTGGATTGAGGCACGGCGATTATAGATCCGCCCTCTTCGAATCTGACTGTTATAGGCTGGTTCTGTTTGCCCGGAAGACCGTGAGACAGGGGACTGCAATCATAACGATAACCGGCCTCCGCTACCTGACGGTAGAGTGATAAATGTTCTGTCCCTAAAAATTGGCCGGCCGCCTTGAAGCCAAACACCGGCTTTTGCAGGATATCATCCAGTATTGTCCTGGAGCGCTCCAACTCGCCTGTCAGTTTTTCGGATGACATTTTCCTGATATCGCCGTGAGACCAGCCGTGACTGGCCACCTCATGCCCGCGAGCATCTATCAGTGCTACGACCTCCGGAAATTTCCGGGCCACCGGCCCCAGGACGAAGAACGTAGCGGTCGCCTTCTGCTCGTCCAGGTTATCGAGCAGGTGAATAAGATTCGGAATGATGCGAGATTTCGTCTCTATTGATTCGACATCGTGGCTTTCCGCATGGAATATGTCTTCCACCTCGAAGGAGAGGATGTTTTTAATCCCGGCGTTTCCGGTAGCTGGATTTTCGCTGTAGGAATCGGAAGTCATCTCATATTAGTTCGGCATAAATTACTAATCTATAAATCTTGCAACGATGGTAAGTTGGTACATCAGTGCTGTCAAGCGATTTTGAGTGATTCGGATATTGGATGCCGATCCGTTCCGATTCGGTACCCGGCTAACGATAACCGAATATCTCCGAGTATATTATCAGCAATATCAGGATTACCCCGATCGTAAAGGCGGTAGCTCCGAAAATCTTAAGGCCTCGCACGGCCACCTCGGGCAACGGGCTGACCAGCCGCTTCTGCAGCTCCCCTGATTTTACCAGCTCCTCGTATTCACGTGGACGATCGATCTTCAGTTCCTCGACTGAAACCCGGCCGGTGAAAATCACCGTATCCATGGGAAATTTATCCGGCCTGAAATGAGTGTTGAAGAAATGCACCGTGAATATGAAACCGACCGCCAGAAGCGCTTCGTCCGAATGTATGATGGTTGCAACGTTGATAAACCACCCCGGCAGGACATAGGTAAAGAGCTCGGGGAACCATAATATCAAACCGGTGGACCCGATAATCGCCACGCCCCAGAAGACGGCGAAGTAGTCGAATTTTTCCCAGTAGGTCCAGTGGCCATAAGCGGGGCGTGGCCCGAGGCCGATGAACCATTTAAACGTTCCCGCAGCATCTTTTAAGTCGTTCTTGTTCGGGATCATTGAGTTCGGACCCAGCAGATATTCCCTCCAGGAGACGTTTTGATCTTTTCTCTTCTTAAACAGCGAAACAGCGTGCGATATAAAGTAGAAAAATGTTATAACGGCCCCGATACGATGGATATATCCTGCCGATTCGAAACCGCCCAGAAGACGTGACGCGGTCTGGGCCCAGCCCATATAGGAGAATTTCAGGATCATCCCGGTCAGGGCCAGGGCCAGGAAGCTGATGATTACCAGGATATGCAATCTCCGGTCGAGCCTTCCGAACCTGAGAAACTGTTTGGCCTTTGGGTCGTGACTAATTTGCTTATATTTCTTTCTCTCCTGAAGAGAGCGAGGCAGCCATAGTATCGTATGCGCTCCGAAAATTGTGAAGGTTCCGACCAACAGCAGAGTCATAAACCAGAAGGTATAAAAAAGTATCGGATATTTATCGCGATCATGATGAGTGGCATGGGTCAGGTAGCCGGCAAATCGTCGATGGGATCCCTCGTGACAGTGGGAACAGGTTTCAACTATATTTTGCCGTGATAAACGTGATCCGGGTTCCCAGATTGGGAGAATATCGTGGGCCCCATGGCAGTCGTTGCATTTAGCCGCTGCAGTGTAACCGAGCTTCGAAACTTTGCCGTGGAACGTCTCGAAATATGTGTCAGTGACCTCCATATGACATCGCCCGCATTGGTTGATGATATTGAGCTTGAATCCTTCCTTGTCGGTTCTGCTGATGGTGTGAGAGGAATGGCAGTCGTCGCACATGGGCAGTGGCTCCCCAGGCTTCTCCTCGCTTGTAAAGTGAATGCTCTGAATGAACTGCTCATAGATACCGTTATGGCAGTTCGCACAGGTCTGTGCAATATTGTTGGTATGAACGGTTGATGCCGGATCGCTTTTAGGGAGTTCGTGATGCGGTGTATGGCAATCGGTGCACATGGCTGTAACCACCAGCCCGCTTTGCAAAAGCCCTTTACCATGAATGCTCATGACATAGTTTTTCAAAATCTCATGCTGCTCCCCGGTATAACGCACCGCCGCCCTACTGCCCTCCTTATGGCACCGTCCGCAGAGTTCGGGAACATTAGTAGGATATGTCGGCGATTTCGGACTACGGTGCTCCCTGGTGTTGTGAACGCCATGACAATCCTGGCAGGTCGGCGCATTGGGATCGCCGCGATCGGAGAGGGTGCCGTGCGTGCTGGTTTCGTAGGTTGCTACTACTTCGGCATGACATATGGAACAGTCGACCCTTGTAGTGATGGTTGCGCAGGAACGCCGTCCCGCCGGGCTGGCCCCGGTATGGCATTTGGCGCAGGCGGTCTGCCTGTGGTCCGAGCTTTTCACCTCAAGGGAATCGACATACAGCGATAGGGTATCGCCATCGCGCACGGTAACCAGATCCGGATTGGAATGGCATTCCATGCAATCGCGATCGGACATCCCGAGTTCGTAGAATATCTTTCTGGCCGTATGAGGAGAGTGGCAATCGATACAGATCGGGACTTTATGAGGCTCCTTTTCCCAGAGTTCGCCCCGTATTACCTGCCGGTGCACCATTTCGATCTGGCCATGACATTGCTGGCAGGTTTTGGGAACGTTATCTTTATAAATGGAAGAGTTCGGATCGGTATGCGGTAAAACGTTATGGGCTGAATGGCAATCGGAGCAAACCGCGGTAACGGTTAAACCTTGCTTGAACAATCCCTCGCCATGAATACTCTGGGAATAATGTGTCAGGATGCTGTCCTGCGGTATATCAAAGGTCCTGTCGACCTCGGTCCCTTCCTTGTGGCACCTTCCGCACATATAAGGGATATTAAATTTCGTTACTCTGGAGTCGGGAAAGGTCGGTGGCTTTATATCGTGCGATCCATGGCAATCCCAGCAGCGCGGCGCTAATTTGGTGCCCGCCTTCACTGCCTGACCGTGCAGGCTGTTATTGTAAGTCTCGGAGATAACATCATGGCACATCCCGCACTCAACCGGCTCGAGTTCCTCGTCGTGAGGAAAGTCGGAATCAGCGAGGGCGGTATGGCAATCGATGCATTCGAAATCAGCGTGGACGGAGCCTGAGAATTTCAAGAGATCGACATATACGGAGAACTCGCGTCCCTTCCGTTCTCCGGTGAGATCGCTGTCCTCATGACACATCATGCAGTCATCCGCGGATTGCGCTGAGGAATCGGCGTTCCATGAAATGGCAGTAATTAGCGATATGAAAACCAGGCGCAGAAATATCAGGGCGCCTTTTCCAGATGTTTTTTCGCTGCAGTGCCAGCTACCGAATGCGTCGTTCATTGTGTTGTTATTGAACTATGGCTGTCCTTCTCGACGGATTTCAATTCTTCTGCTAAATCTTTTAAGTCCGGATCTTCCGGATGCTCGTGCTGGTATTGTTCGAGCGGCATCTTGCCGGTGTACCAGGCCGGATTCATCGGGTAAACACCTGGGCTGAACACCGTGGAATACATGTGCCAGATCAATATCGCCAGTGTCGCAAGCCAGGCCTCGTAATAATGTATCACCAGCATAACGTCGAGAAAGCCCTTGGGGAACCATCTGACGGCGAGGTTATCGAACCAGAGAACGAACCCGGTAAGAATCATTATGGCGGCTCCCCAGACCAGCGCCCAGTATTCGGCCTTCTCCACATAACCGAATCGTCCGAAACGAGGCCTCTGTTTGCGTGCGCCCAGATTATAAGCGATCATCTGCCACAACTGCCTGAGATCCACGAAGGCCGGGATCATATCTTTGAAAAATCGCTTTCCGCGGCCGGTGAAAAGATAAAACAAGTGCCAGATCGTCGTCAGCATAAATAGCACGGCGGCCACCCGGTGGATTATACCCCTGAGAGGGAATCCTCCCTCCCAGCCGAAAAGCGCTTTCACCCACCAGGCCTCGGAGAATCGAAGCGAAAAGCCCGTTACAACGAGGACAATAAAGGTCAGCATCAGAAAGGCGTGCTGCCAGACTTCATTGTAGTTCATGCGGCGAACCTGTTTTTTCTGGTTCACCAGTTTGATCTGCTTGCGAAAATCGATCAGCCAATGAAGCGCCATTCCTCCGATTACTATAATAATAAGCGATATATAGATCTTTTGAATCAGCGCTGCCAGCGGCGTAGAACTGACCCCGGGCACACCGTGTATCGGTATGCTGGCGACCGCCTGGGAGATCCCCGGATGGCAGTGGCCGCATGTTGCCTGTATGTTTGCGGGATTGATAGACGATGTAGAATCGCTGCTGGGAAGGATCCTGTGTGCCCCATGGCAGGACGCACAATTGGCGACGGTAAGATCACCGGCCTTGCTCTTCAAGCCATGATAACTATCTACCCACTTCTGCAACCGGCCGGGGCTGATCTCATACCTTTCGTTGAGCTGGGCGGATTCGTGGCAGGGAGTGCAGGTCGCCTCGGCCACCCTGGCCGGGCTTACGGCCGCTCGCGGATCATCGGGAGAGAGAATACCATGTTCTCCATGGCAATGAGTACAGACCGGAGAATCTGTAATCCCTCTTAAGGTCAGTTTACCATGGATTCCCTCCCAGTAATCATTTTCTATACTGCGGTGACACTTGCCGCAGGTTTTGGGGATATTAAAGTGATTAACCGTCGATTCCGATAAGCCGGCGGCCAGGATCTTATGGGCCGTTCCGTCGGTGGAATGGCAATCGTGGCAGGTGGCGGCTAAGTAGATTCCCCCAAGCGACGCCCGGCCGTGGATGCTGTTCTTAAAAAGCTCCACCGGATGCCGCATCATTATCTCGTGCTTCTCGATAAGGTCAAGGTCCTCATGACACCGACCGCAGGTTTGGGGAAGGTTTAGCGGATTTACGCGAGATTGTTTCTCAGTCGAGACCTCGATATCGTGCTTGCCATGGCAATCCGCACAGGTCGGCATATCGGCGCTCTGCCCAACTTTGAGATAGCCGTGCCATTGGTAGATCTCCGCCTCGTCCTCGTGACAGTCGCGGCAATTCACCGGAGGGAGTCGCTCGGCATGAGGAGTCTCGACTACACCCGCGTGGCATGAAACGCATTCGAATTCCGCATGAACCGACGATTCATACCTCGCCTCATCGACATAGAGGGAATACTCCCCGCCCATCTGATCGACACCTGTCAACTCCTCGTCGCCATGGCATTCCAGGCAATCATCCTGCGCCAGGGCAATAAGGGGATATGCAACGATTAAAACAGATAGGAATGCCCATGTAATCGTCTTTCTCCAGGTTATCCCGGAGTGATCTGTCTCTTCACCAAACATCCTCGTCAACCCCATCGATAGACAATTCAACGAACGGTCCAATTCGCGACCTTAAATCTCCATCATCCAAAGTAAATTATCGGCATCCCCGTGTCAAGATTAATGTGAAATAATTCTCAAGGTTATTTTAACCCCCAATCATAACGTGTTAACAGTTAAAAAGATCCGCCTATAGTCAGGATGTGGTTTCGTTAAGTTCGTAATGATTATTAATTAGATAAGACTACATTATCTATTTTAGATAACAGGTTTTAAGTTGTCTTGGGTCGCCGATTGAGATGCAGGCCTATTTGATTAGCTCCTGGAATTCATGGAATGACCTCAGGCCATCCAGATCCGAATCGTGCGCCGCCATGCTTTTGAATCGCGGCGCTATAAGGATTGCCGTTTCGATACTTGCCAGGGCCTCGTCGAATTCCCCGGCCAGGGTCAGGTAACATGCCAGGTCATAGTAGGTTTCGGGAAGTTGGGGGCCCAGCTCTACCGACTTGCGGGCTTCTTTCACGGCCATCAGCAATTCGCCATTCTGATAGAAATGGGCGGCTGTGTCAAGATGCGACAGCGCTTTGGATATCTCGTAGAGGCGGGCTATCTCCGCAAACGGTTCGGGGCTATCATCGACCCGGATATCAATCTTGCGATCGTATTGAAGCCCTTCGGTCTTCTGAACCACGTACAAAGCCGTGGACTGTTTCCCTCTGGCATCTCCCCCTGAGGAATCCCCTGCCAGCAACGCAGCCAGCAGCCTGTCGGCGAGGTCACCCCCGGTATATTCAAATACCGATACCATATTTATCACGACGCTGTCGGAGACGAGAATATTGCCCTGAGCGGCGCAGTTTACTCCAATAATACCACCAGCCCAGTCGATGCATTCGGAGCCGGTAAAGGTGGCGGCGATTCCGTTGAAATCGATTACTCCCAATTGCCGTCTTTCAGAATTCGGGTCGGCGGAGGTCAGGGAATCTATTACCGCCTGCGGTGACAAACCGCCTTCCAGCAATTCTAACCCGGTAATTCCATAGTCGTAGTTTACCCAGGCCTGGGTGGCGATTGCACCGACCCCCGCCTTAGCCCAGGGCACGACAGATCCAACCGAGAAATATTTGCTGGCCACCGCCACCCCCAGCTCTCCTGTCAGGGGATCGCAACCGGCTATCGAGAATGTCGCATAAGGCTCTGAGGCGTTCAGCACCATAATCGGGAGAAGCAGGATGGCAATAAAAAGAAGCAATTGTCTCATTAGTTGACCTCCATTCCGATAGAGTTACCTTATATTATTTTCCCACCCTCCGGTCAATATGTCAAGGAATTGAGAGATATGACCTGCGAGGAATGCAATGTTTGGCCTTGACTGGGGTATGGCGTTTTCGTAGCCTTGACCGATGCCCGGCAGGCTTTTAAGATTTGAAGAGTTATCTACCACGGCTCTTGCCGGTCTGGATAAGGAAAAAACGGCGATCTTTATACCGATTTCTCCGATGGAGGGTCATGGATCCCATTTGCCGCTGGGCGTGGATTTTTTCAATGCAGAATTCTTCGCGGAAAAGGCGGCCCGGATCTCTCTTCAAAAGAGGCCGGACTTTGACGCCGTCATCTGTAAAGGAATTCCCCTTGGCACTCAACTCTATAAACAACCGGGCTCATTGAGGATCGATGGCGCCACGGTGTATAAGATCATGACCGGCGTGGGCGCTTCCCTGGCGATCTGGGGATACAGGTATTTATTTGTTTTGTCCGGTCACGGATCGCCGAAGGACATAGTCGCCCTCGAAGCGGCATGCAGAAAGGTTTCGAGAAGGTTCGGAATTCGGATGCACAATCTATCGGGGGCCATGGCTATTCGTTTTTTATCCGGTGAGTTTACCGATAGGATTTCCGCAGATCTCTCGCGGCCGCTAACCGACGAGGAGAAGACGTTATTGAAAAAGGATACCCATGGAGGCTGGTGGGAGACGTCCATGATGCTCTATTTGAAGCCCGGGTTGGTGGACGAGCGATACAGAACGTTGCCTGATACGGAGAAAGGGAATAAAAACCAGGAACCAGGCTATTATGGTTCACCATCCAGGGCAAGCGTAGAGTTTGCCGAGGTGTCTGTCCGGGTGATGGTTGAAGAGACGAGCCGGGTGATCGCCAGGTGCCTCGGTGGTGAGGATATTACAGCGGAGACGACCTCGCCTTTATACAGAATTATCTTCCTGCGGCCGGGATTTAAGAAATATCTCATTCTCTCAGTTATATCCGGCGTACTTGCTGTGGCGGCGATAGTGGTTATCTATACCGCCATCTTTCGCTAATATTCTGATCTCTGCGGTTATTGAAATTGTATCCCGCGCCAGCGTTTATAGTCTTATAATTCTCGGCTAATATATGAAGGCTTTTCGACCGATAATAAAACAGGTCGAATGGCTGGAAAATCTTATCAGGGAGGAAATCTTAGATGGCAGGCATTCCCGCCGGGCGAACATCATCCGTTGAGGCGCTGGAGAAAAATTTTATCTTGCAGACCGAGTTTCGGGCCTCCCCGAAACCGGTAATCGTAACGTCGGTATCTCTCGACGGCCGGACGGTGCATAAGGTTGAAAGATCATATTCAGAGCCGTATGATACCGAGGCGGGATTGAACGCCGCGGAAGCTACAGTTAGGGCTCAGCATGAGGGGCTTGCAAAAAAGATTATGGCTAACGGCGCCGATTTTATCAGGCAGACAGGATCTATTAAAATTTCAAAGGCGGACTGGCTTGGCGTAATACCCGGCGTTTCGTATGTGGCCAATATTGACGAAAAGCTGGCTACTGAAAACCCGCCGGCTGTTTACATTCAATCCATGTTGATTCTCGCTATTGCCGATGCCATCAGTCAATCCTCACGCTCTGGTGATTTCAAAGCCAGCGCTATTATCAGCGACCAGGGAAAGTATATAGTTGACAGGGAAGAAAGCACCGGTTTTCTGATAAGCCTGAAACCGGATGCCGATATCGGTAAGGTCCTAAAAGAGGTTATAGGGGGATGAACAAGATCCTTTCCAATATCAGGTCTGTTCCTGGCGTCTGGGGCACTATCGCCATCGATAAAAAGAGGGCCCTGACCTACCAGATGCTTCCGGCAACCTATAGCACCGAGGCGGTCAAGCAGATAGCCATCCCGACCTTGAACCTGGCGCGCTCCGCCGAGAAAAACATGGTGATAGACCTATTTTTTGAAAACGGTAAGGCCAGAATCTACAATCATGGCGATGCGGTGGTCCTGATTCTGGGTCGCCAGGACCTCAATTTCGATATGCTGGCCTCAATCTGCAAAGGGGCCGTGACGGCTATCAACCGACGGTTTGCCCGCGGAGATCTGACTGATCAGGTCGCTCCCGGCGGTGGGAGTGGAGGATCCAGCGAAGTTAGTTTCGAACTCTTGTTAAAAGCGATAAATATCTTAGCATCCAACGCCCAGCAGAAGATCGGCGCTTACCTTGTTATGAAGCACCTGCGTAACGCCAAAGACGCTCTGATTGAAAAGTATCAATTTCTGACAACTGTCACGGTCGATAATAACGGCGTCGCGAACCTTATAAAAGGCTACATTCCTCATAAAGAGGACGATCTTTTGCAGGGATTCGCCCATTGGGCAAATCTCTTTATCTCCAACTGCGCCTCGTCCTCCGATAAGCTCAATCCAGCCGATATACTCGAGCTGACCATGGAAATTAAAGACAAATTGGAGCTTTCCGGTTTCTACCAGCTTTATGCCGATATAGGGATATAATACTACTTAATCTTCGCTTGACATCAATATACATTTTTGATATAAGTAATAACGGTTCTGTCTCGGCGAACGGAAGTCTTATGACCTGCTTGTTAAGGATTATTTTCATATCAACAATAGTATGCGTATTAATGTTTTCGCCGGGAATCGTTTCCGCCGGATACACCGTCACGGAAATCCTCGTCATCCCCTGGGGCGAGGGGCCGAATGAACTTGCTATTACTGAGGAGCATCGCGAGTACTATGAATGCGGCCCGATCGATACAGTAGGATATCTTGTTGGCGGCGACGGGCCGGAAGAGATGTTTGTTGACCTGGAGGAGAACATTTATTTCACATCGAATAGCCTGGCTTACTTAAAGGGGTTTGATAATCATGGCAATGTTATAGTTGATTATTCCACAGACAAAACCAAATTCAACTACGATTTTTTCTGTGGCTGGTTTTATGATGTATATGTTGATTCTCTTGGCCGCATCTATTGCAACGGCAACGAATTGGCTTGCATGTCAGTTGCGGTGGTTGATCGGAATAACAACCTTTTAGAGAGACTCAATCCCCTTGGATATGATACAGATCTTCCGGCATCGGTTGAATACCGGGGCTCCGACGATGTTATTCTCTTTAAATCCTGGGTATATGGATTTTCTACCTACATGAACGGACAATTCTATCCCGGCGGTTCTTATGGCTGGAGAGCAAGTGACGGATATTACTATCATGTCCAGGTGAGAGATTCATCATCGTTTCGGTTCATCCGGTTGGCGAATCCCGACACCAGCGGGCATCCGGAAACCGCGGACACCACGATCGTCCCTTACCCGCCCGGCGGTTTGAAGTTGGCTTTCTCGATGGGTGTCGATGATGATTTGAGACTCTATGTACAATTTTTGGATACCTCCCGCGATACGTGGAAAGTTCGTGTATATGATAAAAATTACGATTTTCTCGATGAGATTTTGCCTTTACCCACAGAGGAAAACCGCTATAAGTTATACACGCCGGATCTGTTTTTCCGGCAAGACGGCAACGTTTACGAATTCCACTGTCGGGATGACGGCATGCATGTTTTCAGATGGAGCGAACAGTGAAAATAATCGCTCAATAATAGCTCTGCCCGGCTTTCTCGATAGATTCTAGGAAATCATACCCCCACATTCGCCCTTGACTTTGCATACCTTCATATCTATCTATGGCATCTGTATGGATTATTCTTGATCTGATAAATGGAGGCTCTATGAAGAAATTCTGTGTTTTGATGCTGCTTTTTCTGCTTCTAACATCGCCGGTTCTGGCCGGCAAAACCACCTTCCACACGCTGGACAACGGTATGGAGGTGATACTCAAGGAGAACCATGCCGTATCGCTGATATCCTCTGTGGTGGTGGTCAAAGCCGGCAGCAAATACGAAAACGACCAGAACAACGGGTTTACGCATCTATTGGAGCATATGCTTTTTAACGGCACCGAGACCAAGACCCGCGAGGATATCACCGAGGGGATCAAAAACTACGGCGGCTATATCAACGCATTCACGCGCCAGGAGATGACCGGCTACCTGGTGGTCATGCCGACGGAGTTTATCGAACAGGGACTCGATATACAGTCGGACCAGCTGTTCAACTCCATATTGCCTGCAGACGAATTCCCCAAGGAGCGGGATATAGTTGCGGAGGAGATCAAGAAAGACAACGACATGGAAAGCTCCGTGGCGTACGACTATTTCAACTCGGTGATCTTCCAGGGTACGCCCTACGCCTTGCCGGTGATCGGATATGACGAAACCATCAAATCCGTCTCACGCGACGAGGTGATGAGCTATTACAAAGAGTATTACGTACCGAATAATATGATCGCATTCTTCAGTGGAGATTTTGAAACGGGGAAGATGCTCAAACTGGTGGAGAGATATTTCGGGAAATATCCTCGCGGCGAGACGCCTGCGCTTGAGGAGTTCAGTATATCACCGCCCTACAGGACGAAGGTTCATACCAAAAGCTTTCCCTCCAGAGTAACCTATATCAACATCTCCCTCCCGGGCCCGTTGTATAGCGATCCCGACTATTTCGCTTTCGATGTCCTCTCGCAGATACTCGATTCCGACTCTTCCCCGTTGAGCAAAGCTCTCACCGGCGCCGGCGATCCGTTGGCTACCGATGTTTCGGTGAGCCTGGCCATGCAAAAAGAGTTTACCATGATGGATATCTCGATCAAGACCAACGATAAGAAAAATATAAAGCCTATTGTAGCCAAGACGATCGAAACGCTGACAGCCTTACCTGAGACGGAGTTTAACGAAGATGATATCCGCAGGGTGGTCGTACCCAACAAGGTTTACGAGATAAAACTCGAGGAGAAGCTTCATTATTACGGTATCATGAAGGCGCCGTATCTGGCCACAGCCGGATTTGAATTTCTCGAAAGCTATATAGACAATCTCTCGGATGTGACGCCTGCTGATGTAAATGGAATCGTGCAAGAATACTTTTCCAAACCTGAATACGTGGCCTGCGCCCTGGCGTCCAAATAGGAGGTGGAGATGAGACGGATAATAGAAATGAAATTTCAGATAGCAACAGCGTTAGCGGCCATGCTTTTTCTATCGCTTTGTATCAATTCCTGCGGCACTAAGACCAATTATAACAAATTCGTGCGAGAGGTGCTTCCGAACGGGCTGACTCTCATCATAAAATACAATCCCGACAGCCGTGTATTCGCCATAAATATCCTGGGGAGAAACCGCAGCGCCACCGAAGCCGATGGCAAGGACGGTATCACCGATTTCGTCAACCGGATGCTGGTGAACGGAGCCGACGGCATGAACGCCGAAGAAGTGCAAAACAGGATGGACGATCTCGGAATTGATATCACCGCCAACGACATTCCGTATATTCCTTATGACGACCGTTACACCACGCGCAGCTACTCATTCATTAAATTCGAGACTATCGACGAATACTCTGAAGCCGGTACGCGGCTATTGTATCAGATAGTGGCCAAACCGGACTTCCCCGAAGACGAGATAGAGAAAACCAAAAAGAAGGTTATGGGACTTCTGGGGATGAGATCAGGCTCCACTTATCAGAACGCCCGGAATGAATTCTACGGGAAGTTGTTCGAGGGACATCCCTTCGCAAAGACCGTCATGGGAACGCACGGAACTGTTATGAGATTCACTCGCGACGATCTGGTTACTCATCATCGGAGTTTCTACGCTCCCGGGAATATGATCATGGCGGTGGCGACAAATATCGATCCGGATACTGTGAAAAGCTGGATCTATTCTACATTCGGCCAGATGCCGGTGGTAGAGCAAGAATATCAGAAGCCGGCAATACCCGAAAAACCGTCGGGACTGGTGGAGGTCCATCATGAAATGGATAAAGAACAGATTTATATTTACCTTGGGGGGCTGACGCCCGGTCTTGAGTCTCCCGATGCCGCGGCCATGCATATGGCTTCTTCAATATTATCGACTCGCATGAAGCTTAACCTGCGCGAGGAGCAGGGGCTGGCTTATTCTGTCGGCATGGGAATACAGTTTATGCCGGAATTCGGATGGACTATTGTTTCCATGGGGACGAGCTATGAGAATTACAATATCGCCCGGGACGGTCTGATGGCGGAGATTGATAAGCTGAAATCTGAATTGCCCACTGATGATGAATTGAAAAAGGCTCAGAACTCAACCTGGGGTTCGATGCTGCTGGCGAGGGCATCGAGGATAAACCAGGCGTACTACATGTGCAAAAACGAGTTTCTGGGTGTCGGCTATGATTACCAGGACGATTACCTGGCGAAGATTCGGCGAGTAACTGTTGAGGATATCCAAAGGGTGGTCAAAGATTATTTCGATACCGAGAACATGGTGATCGCCACCGCCGGCAAGATAGTCGGTTAGAGTAAGGGCGAATTTGATTAAATCAATTTAGATCCGGTCAAGTTCTGTATCAATTGAAATACCCCGCCCTCCGAGTCCAATCAATTTTTGATTGCCGGCAGGCGGGGTTTTGAATTCTCCGGGATCGACAACGTAAAGAGTAACTCCCATTTCAAGGGCTGCTTTACCAGCATGCATAGTTCCGCCATCGATACCAGCCTCCACCACGATTATACCCTTCGATAAAGCGCAGACAAGCTTGTTCCTCACCATCGCATAAGCAGAACTCCAGGGGCTGTTAGGATGAAACTGTGATATCACCAGCGCCTCATCTCTTGGGAATTCGGACAATCCGCTTGCCAAAAATTGTTTTATTCCTGAAGATAAAACTATAATGGTTTTAAGGTCGTTCTCTATGGCTGAAACATGTGCTGCCTTATCGATGCCCGCGGCACCCCCTGAGATTATAGGGACATCATAACCGGCCAATCCTTTGATTATTCTTTCCACCAGATTGAAGCCCTCATTTGAGGCTTTTCTTGAACCGACGATGGCTAAACCCTGCTGTGAAAGCAGTTCTCTATTCCCATAAACGAACAGTAAAGGTGGCGCATCGATATTGAGTCTTTTAGTGAGAGCCTCAGGATAATCTTGAGAGTCTATAGAGATAATCTCAACATCGGCTTCAATAAGGGAATCGAACTCGACCAACGCTCTGTCACCATCGACATCTTTTAATGCCTGGCAATCTCTTTCTGTCAAATCAGGGAAAAGGGATCGCATCTGTGATACATCCGATTCTAGAAAACGATCAAACCCATCATCTACAATATTTTGAGCGCGTAGAATTCTGCTAATTTTTCGTGGCCCTATTCCATTAGCACAAAAGAGCCTATAGATATCGCGTTCGGAGATTGCCATTATCTTCTGGTCCTTGTTTTTGTAATAGTCAAAACATATATTGATTTGACTCCGGCTTCCCTTCGTAGCACTCTGGCGCCTTCATTGAGAGTCAGGCCTGAACGGTAGAGATCATCGAACAGGAGGACTGCTTTATGCTCAAGCTTTCTGGATCTCACGGCGAACATATCTTTCACCAATTCTGCCCTTTGTCGAAAATCCTCTATTTCCTTCATGGGCGGAAGTCGTCTCGCCATTCTTATAATTCTTGTTTCTACCGGCAAGCCAGTCAGTTTGCCCAACCTCTTACCAATTGAGCGAACCGGCTGAAAGAATAGACGAAATCTGGATGGCGGAATCGTCACGATATTATCGATTTCTTGAAGAATTCCTTTTTCTTTTAGAAACTCAATGGCCACGGCGGCAAGTTTTCTGGCCAGCCACCATTCACGTCTGTACTTCAATCTGTAAAGGATCTCGCCTATGGGGGTTCTTAGGGTGTGATAACTGTTCTTCGATTCATTGTAGCGACTTGAAATCGTATGAAAATCCATCGCCCATCCGGCTATCCAATTCCCTTTCAATTCTTGAATGTTGGTGGCTATCATTTTGACATCTATGATATTTGAGACATCATCTTAAGTCAATAGTATAAGTAAATAATGTCGGAACAGTCAGCGTCAATAAATACAAAACGAGGAGACTCCGGCTCTCAGTTCAACTTAAGCCCTGATCTCTTTATGTCAGATGATCCGCTCTATCTTGCGGTCAGCAAAGGAGAAATATCGCTCGACCTCGAAATGCTCTCTGCCATCGACCAAGACAACCGGGTATATCAGATAATTAAGAGGATCTGAAAGCCCCTCCACTTCGAGTGTTATATCGCGGCCGATGGTGAATGCCACCCTGTTCTCATCGAGGCTGCCGAAGAAGAATTCGGTTTTCTCCGGATTCTTGCTGGCTTCGGAGGCGTCCACCGGAACCCAGCCGAGCTCATCGGTGTAAAATTCGGCCCAGCAGTGGTATCCCGCTATCTCGCCCTCTTCTCTGTCCTCCGGCAGCGGGAATCCCATCACGAACCTGGCCGGTATGCCGCTGGCGCGGGCCATACCGATGAAAAGCGAATGAAAATCAGTGCAGTTACCGGCTCTGGTGTCGCAGGCGTAGATGGCATCCCCGCGACCCCAGCCGACACCGCTCTTGTCGTATGTCATTGTGGCGACGATATTATCATATATAGCGCGGGCCTTTTCCAGATCGGTCATGCCCTCGCTGACAACCTTTTCCTTCTCCTCCAGGACGGCGCCGTCCAGCGGGATGAGTTTATCCGGTGAGAGGAAGCGGGTAAGCATGAGTTCCGACGGTCTGTCTATCTCTTTTAATGAGCCATCGAGGGCAGAATAGTTTTTCCGGTTCGCCAGAAAGGTCATTTTTGCCTGAAAGCTCTCGCCCACGCTCTCACCACCCAGGTCAATTCTTAAAATCTTATTGCCGTATTCGTTGTCGGTTAAGTAGACATAGGGAGACGCGCTATCAATCTTGATATTCGAAATAATCTGGTGATAGTCCGACTGCGGAACGGGAATCAATACGCTGACGTTCTCGGCGTCCGGAGGTATGTTGTTCACCTCCACCATATAAGCAAACTCAATAGTTCTGCCGGAATCGTCGGTGGAGAATGGTTTCGTTAGAATACCGTATGCTATTACGCCCGCAACCAGGATAGATATAATTATCACGGTTCCCTTCACCTTCATCGCTCGCACCTCTCCGTTAAAGGCCTTCATTCCCAATCTCGATTCTTGAACAAGCCCGGCATCTCAAAAGTTCCAATCATAGGATATCAATAAGCGGGAAGACCTAACCTGATTGTAAGAGCATTTTTCTGGACGATCATCTTGCCTTCCTGGACCCGCGATTTCTACGCCGTGATTAGAATGAAGCAATCTGGCGAAGTCGCAGGTGCGAGGAGCATTGGATTAGACTTTATTTTTAGAAGAGAAGCAAGAGAAAATTAAACCAGATGAGGAAACACCGGTAATAGTAGCTTCAAATGTCATCCCCCGCCATACTCCATCAAATGGATTTCACCGTTCCCTCGGAGTCGGTGGTGCCGCCAAAATCATGATCGCTGCGGAACAAGCGGTATGCCAGCGTGGTTAATCTTAAGAACGGAAACCCGGGGTTTAACCTATGGCCAGGATAATTTCTACAGCGATCGCACCTCCCTCTTACAGGGTTTCGCAGGATCAGGCGAAAGAGTTTGCCCGCCATCATTTTTCATCCGGGCTCGAAAATATAGATGCCCTGCTGCCCATCTTTGAACATGCTGGAATCGAGAGCCGCTATTTCTGCGTGCCCCCGGAATGGTTTCTAACCTCGAAGGATTTCCGGAAGAAAAATGAGATCTATATCGAATGGGCCACGAAGCTGGCTGAGGAGGCGTCCCGGAAGTGCCTGGAAAGTGTGAATGTAACGTCCGATGAGATCGATTATATCATTTTCGTTTCGACGACCGGACTTGCCACACCGTCGATCGATGCCCGGCTGATCAACATTATGAAGATGCGCTCGGATATCGGCCGTGCGCCGGTGTGGGGTTTTGGTTGCCTGGGCGGAGCCGCCGGTCTGTCGATGGCCTTCAATTATATAAAGGCCTACCCGGATTCAAAGGTATTGGTCGTGGCAGTGGAGCTATGCGGCCTGACATTTCAGTATGGCGATTTTAGCAAAAGCAACTTTGTGGCGACCGCCCTCTTTGCCGACGGCGCAGCAGCGGCTCTTATTGCAGGTGAAGGTGACGGCCCTGAGATTATCGCCACCGAAAGCAGGATCTGGCCGGATTCTCTCGATGTCATGGGCTGGAATTTCTTGAATGATGGCATGCAGGTGGTGTTCTCAAAAGCCATTCCCGCTATTGTGAGCAGATATGCACACGAAAATATATCCGGCTTTCTTGTAAATAACGGATTATCACTCGCTGATCTGGAGTACTACCTGATCCATCCCGGCGGCGTGAAGGTGATAGAGGCATATGAGCGATCGCTTGGTATTAATTCCCGGAAGCTTCGGCTATCCCGGGAAATCCTTAAGAATTACGGAAACATGTCGTCGGCTACGATCCTCTATATTCTCGATAGTTTTCTACAATCTGATGGGATGGAGCAGGGGAACTTTGGTCTGATAACATCACTCGGCCCCGGTTTTTCTTCAGAATGTCTGCTGTTTAAGGTATAGCTCCGGGAAATATGAAGTGAAACCTGTCGGCTGCTCTGGTCAGTCTTCCTCGTATTTTGCTTTCAAGGAGTCTATCACGGTGGGATCGGCCAGTGTAGCTATATTTCCCAATGCGGAACCGTCGGCGATGTCGCGCAAGAGCCTTCGCATTATTTTTCCGGAGCGAGTTTTGGGAAGATCGGCGGTGAAGATAATTTTCTCGGGCACTGCAAATTTGCCTATCTTCGTTTTGATCCATTCCGCAAGCTCATTTTCCAGTTCATCGTGCATCTCTACCCCGTCACACAGCGTAACGAATGCCGCCAGCGCCTGGCCCTTGATTTCATGTTTTATCCCGATTACCGCTGATTCCGAAACCGCCTTATGTTCAACGAAAGCGCTCTCAAGCTCAGCAGTACCGATTCTGTGCCCGGATACGTTAACAACATCATCGACACGTCCGAGTATCCAGAAATAGCCATCCTTATCTTTCTTGGCGCCGTCGCCGGGAAAATAAATGCCGTCCCATTTGGACCAGTAAGTTTGCCTGTATCGGTCGGGATCACCATAGATCCCCCGAAGCATTCCGGGCCAGGGTTTCATGATGGCCAGTAAGCCGGCGTCTGCCGGTTGGCCGTCCTCGGTTAATACATCAGCCTCAATTCCGAAGAAAGGCAGAGTTGCGCTGCCCGGCTTGGTCGTGATACAGCCCGGCAGTGGCGTAATCATGATACCACCGGTTTCAGTTTGCCACCAGGTATCAACGATTGGGCATTTTTCACCACCTATATTCTCGTGATACCATATCCAGGCCTCCGGATTTATGGGTTCTCCCACGGTTCCCAGAAGCCGAAGCGAACCGAGGTCGAATTTTTGCGGCCACTTACTGCCCCACTTCATAAAAGTCCGGATTGCAGTAGGGGCTGTATAAAAAACATTGACTCCATATTTCTCGATCAAATTCCAGAACCGCCCTCGATCCGGCCAGTCCGGAGTGCCTTCATACATTACGCAGGTTGCGCCGTTGGCAAGCGGCCCATAGACCAGATAGCTGTGCCCGGTAACCCAGCCGATATCGGCAGTGCACCAGAAAACGTCCTCAGGCTTAATATCAAAAACAAATTTCATAGTTAGATAAGTGTAGACCATATAGCCGCCCGTAGTATGGATGATTCCCTTGGGTTTGCCGGTGGTCCCGCTGGTATAAAGCAAGAACAGCATATCCTCGCTGTCCATTTCTTCAGCCGGACAGGTCATCGAGACGCCATCGACGATACTATGATACCAGTGGTCGCGTCCCTCTTTTATATGACATGGAAAGGTGCTGTGATCCGATCTGCGAACAACCACGACATCGCTGACGCAGTCGCAATCGGCTATGGCCTCGTCGACAATATTTTTCAATGGCAAGACCTTTCCCCGTCGCCAGCCTCCATCCGACGTGATGATGATTTTTGCCTGGGAATCCAAGACCCGGTCACGAATAGACTCGGCGGAAAAACCGGCGAAAATTACCGAATGTACGAGCCCCAGTCGAGCGCAGGCCAGCATACTGATAACGAGCTCGGGTATCATGGGCAGATATATTGCAACCCTGTCCCCTCTCTTGACTCCAAGGCCCTTCAAGGCGTTTGCAAAGCGATTTACTTCGCGGGCCAGATCCCAATAGGTCAGCACTCGCTGATCGCCGGGCTCGCCCTCCCAGATTAAGGCGGCTTTATTGCGAATGGATGATTGTAGATGCCTGTCAAGGCAATTATATGCGATATTGGTCTTACCATTTTCGAACCATTTGTAAAAAACTCCATCGTCAACATTCAGAACTTTATCCCATCTGGAAAACCAGTGAAGCTCCTCGGCTATCTCTCCCCAGAATTTCTCGGGATTTTCGATGCTGTGGCGATAGAGTTTCATATATTCATCGAAAGTTTTCATATGACTTTTCCGTCTGAATTCATCCGACGGCTCAAACCGTCTGGTTTCATCAGATACGGTTACGAGATTGCCGGTGTCTGCCATGGCCTTCCTCTCCTCTCGTAGAGCAGCCATAATATTTATAGCGAAAATAAGTTACACTCAACTGCTCATATCGACAATTTAAAAATATTACTTATACTTAGCAACAGATTTTATTGCCGGACAAAAGACCGGGACGCGTCGATGTAATTTTGCCGGCAGAGTGCTGTCTGTTTATAATTCCGGGAACAGCGCTGAATGCCTTTACCTCTTTCCCTTTAAATGCCTGTCAAACCATTTCAGAATCCATTCCAAGCGCACCATTCGTCTATCGGGACGGCCGCAACGTGAGAGGCCATGCGGCTCGCCGGGAAAACGGATCATCTCGACTTTCCGTTTCAGCTTTTTGAGCGATACGAATAGCTGCTCGGCCTGCTCGATGGGGCATCGCAGATCCTGTTCGGAGTGAATAATAAGAAGAGGGGTCTTGATTTTGGCTACATGTTTTATGGGAGACATCTCCCACCAGCTATCGAGATTTTTCCAGGGAGAACCTTTTATCTCGCGGTCTATATCGAAACCGAAATCGGATGATCCGTAAAACGAGACGAAGTTGGTAACCGATCGCTGGGTCACCGCTGCCTTGAATAGATCGGTATGCGTGATGATCCAGTTGGTCATATAGCCGCCGTAACTGCCTCCTGTCACACCCATCCTTTTTTTGTCTATGTATTTTTGCGATGCCATGTGGTGTGCCAGCGACATGCAATCTTCATAGTCAAATTGTCCCCAGGCGTTGATTATTACCTCGGCGTGCTTTTTTCCGTAGCCCTGTCCTCCGCGAGGATTACCGTAATAAACCACGTATCCCCTGGCGGCCAGATACTGCATCTCGTGGAAAAATGTATAGCCGTACTGCACCGTGGGACCGCCGTGTATCTGCAGGATGGACGGATACTTCTTTTTCGTAGAGAAATTCGGCGGTTTGATAATCCAGGCGTGAATCGGATAGTTGTCGTGGCCGCGGACGATCATCTCCTCGGGCTTTTGAACATTCAGATCTTTAAAGAGCTTATCATTAAGGCGGGTCAATCGTTTCGGTTTTGAGTTTCCGGATGTATCGGATATGAATATCTCGGCCGGGGTTGTCCATCCGGAGATGGTCGAGACGATGTATTTTTTTCGCCCGGCAAGAGAAAACGCGGTCACGTGCAGTTTTCCGCCGATAACTCTCGATAAACGCCTCCCCGATGATCTCACCTTATAAAGTCGGGTGGCGCCATTCTCGGAGACCTGGAAATAAATCTCTTTCCCATTGGCAGACCAAATCGGTGCTTGAGCCCAATGAACTTCCGCGGTATCGGAGATAGTAAGATCCATCGCCATTCTGTCCAATTTTGAGATCAGATCTACCGCTTTGCCGCCCTTGACCGATATTTTCCAGATATGTTCGTTCTCTATACCCCAGGCGCCCTGCGGCTTATCGTTGCCGATGAACGCGATTTCCTTACCGTCGGGGGAGGCCGACATCGCCTCCACCGGACCTTCGGGTTTTTTGAGTTTTCGAGGTGTTCCTCCATTCGCAGAAACCACGAAAATATCGTCTTTCATGGTTTCTACATCGGGATGACGCTGAACATTGGTGATATAGGCGATTTTCTTGCCGTCGCCGAGCCAGACCGGTCCCCGTTCCCCATTCTTGCCACCGCTAATCCGGGTTCCTTTGCCGTTCTCCATATCATAAACATAGACATGCCCGCGATCCTGCGGAAAGAAACCGGCATTATCGAGCTTATAGAATAACCTTGTGATGTGACGGAACACCGGTTCCTCTTTTTTCCCGTGCCTGTCCTTGGGAACCTCGTCGTTCTTCGCAAAAACACAGAGAATTTTCTTGCTATCGGGCGATACTGAGATATCGGAATACGACCCGTCATTGCCGACCAATAGCTTCGCTTCACCTCCGGATGTCGGCATCTTGTAGATGCCCTTTTTTTCTCCCCGTTTGGATATGAACACGATCCAGTTACCGTCGGGGGAGAAAACAGGGTTTGAGTCTTTGACATCGCCGAACGTGTACTGCCTGAGATCCGTGCCATCGGCATTCACCATAAATATATGCGAGTAGTAATCTTTTTTGTCCTTCGCTACAACTTCCATGGTGAACATGATTTTGGATTCGTCCGGTGAGATCACTACGGTCCGCACGAACTTCATTCTTAACAGGTCTTCGGCTGTGATTTTCTTATTTTTCATCACTGCTCCTTGAAAGGCTCGAAACAACGAATTCTTTTTACTCAACTTCTCTATCCTATAGCCGTGGCTTGAAAAAAGCAAGCAAAGAGTCGCCGTACCAATTAGCGTCCTGCCTGAACATCGTTATAGTCATCGCTTTTTGCGGACAAAATTACGGCTTGAAACGGCCATCAGCATTAGTTAGATTCTGCGGACTATTTTGTGAGATTGACTCTCAAGTTTCCCGGCGGGGTTCGGAATGCGAGTAAGTCTAAAATCGACAGGTAAAGGATTCTAATAATGAGCACACAAATTCCCTACCTTGGCCAGGCCTTCGCTCTCCTTGCAGCCGTGGTCTGGGCATTCGCAGTCATCCTGTTCAAGAAAAGCGGCGAGACGGTTCATCCCATCGCTCTGAACTTTTTCAAAAGCATTCTGGCCCTGGTTCTGCTGATTCCCACCATATTTCTCTTTGGAGAACCGGTCAGGGGATTATTCTCTACAAATGAGTATCTGCTTTTGCTTGCCAGCGGCGCCCTGGGTATAGGGCTTGCCGACACCTTCTTTTTTAAAAGCCTCAACCTTTTGGGAGCAGGGCTGTCGGCAATAGTCGATTGCCTCTACAGCCCCTTTATTATCGGGCTTTCGGTACTATGGCTGGCGGAGACTCTGAATCTGCTTCAGGTCGCCGGAGTGATAATGATTATCTCTGCAGTCCTGACCATACGCAAGGCGAATGATAAAGGGAGGATCAGCCGTCATGACCTGCTGTGGGGAATTTTCTGGGGCGTCATGGCCATGGCCACCATGGCGGTCGGGATCGTAATGATAAAACCACTCCTGAACCGATCCCCTCTACTCTGGTTGACGGAAGTCAGAGTCATGGGGGGAGTGGCCACATTAGCTCTCGTGTTGCTGTTTCACCCGGGGAGACGCGAAATTGCCACGCCGCATTTAACCTCGCGTGGCTGGATGTATTTGATCTCCAGTTCATTCCTGGGAGCCTATCTGGCTATGATCGTCTGGCTGGCGGGGATGAAATTCACCATGGCGTCGATCGCCGCGGCGTTGAACCAGACCAGCAATATTTTTATCTTCATCTTCGCCGCTATTTTCTTAAAAGAACCGATCACGCCCAAGCGTACAGCGGGGATCATTCTGGGGGTCGCCGGCGCCTTTTTGGTTACGTTCGGTTAGTGTAGCGTTGAATAAGGAGAGAGAAAATTCTATTGATTTACCCGGGTCGATGTCTGTAATTTATATCAAATGCCGCATCTTGGGAATGTTAAGCCTGAGTGTGCAATCGATCCAATGTATTGAGAATTCAGATGATCTCTATTAAAATACTTGCAAGGACAATTCCCGTAAATTGTATAATGCCGATTTTCATCTGCATAAGTTTAACGGGTGCGTCAAAATCCTTATCTGCATCTGAGGACACGATCTCCGTTGACACCCCGGCATTTGAAAAGAGAAGTTTATCGATATTGCCGATAATATTCTATTCACCTCAAACGAAACTCGCAGCCGGCGTTTTGCCTACATATATATATCGTAGCTCTGCGGAGAGCAGGCCATCCAGCGTAACATTTCCCGCATACTATACACTTAATAAGCAGATATCAATCTCGATAGAACCTCAAGTTTATTACAGGAACGGCCAGTATCGGTTGTCCGGCCTGTTGTATTATCAGAAATGGCCGGACCTGTTCTATGGCCTGGGGAATGCAACGTCGGTTGACGATGAAGAGGAATACACCACCAGGTCAGCCGGAGGGTCGATGCATTTACAGAGGCGTTTCGGATCGAGTTTATATTTCGGTGTTATAGGCGAATTGTCACATAGTGAACTTATTGAGATCGAGGACGAAGGGATTCTGGCCGGCGGTGCTGTAACGGGCGCGGAGACCGGCACGGTCAGCGGCGCTGGAGTCTCGATAAGCTGGGATAGCAGGGATAATATTTTCTTTCCAGGGAACGGAAGCTACCATGTTGTCTCCGCCGCCTCTTACGGCAGCGTTCTGGGCGGCGATTATTTTTATAACGGATTTACTGTCGATCTGCGACAATATGCGGCACTCGATTCCAATAAGATCATCGCGGTCCAGGCATACGGAAGCTTTACCGACGGTGATCCGCCTTTTGGATGGTTGCCCCGGCTCGGCGGAATAATTCGAGGATACTATCCCTTGAGATACATTGATAGAAGTCTGCTGGCCTTCCAGGTGGAATACCGGATGCACCCGGTGTGGAGGAGATTTGGTATAATAGGTTTTGCCGGGATAGGAGCGGTAGCCGATGGATTGTCGGATTTCAGATCGGACTATTTCAAATTCGCCGCCGGAGTCGGCATACGCTATCTGTTCATACAAGCCGAGGGGTTGAATATTCGGTTCGATATCGGATTCGGCGAGGAGTCATCGGAAATCTACTTTAATATCGGCGAGGCCTTCTGAGATAAATGACCGGCCGCAAAAAATATCCTCGAAAATACCTATAAACATTCTGACCGATTTTTCGTAGGTGAGATGGGTATGTCAATCTGTGAATTTCCACGTGTCTGAAATTGAAAATTTAAGCGATTTTCCCAATTAAGGAGGAAGGCGATGAGAAAGTTTTTGTTGGCAACGATCATGGTCATGGCCCTGGCCAATTTGTGTTTTGGCCAGACAATTAAGAAAGAATTCGATATCGGAATGGGCAATGAGCTGGTACTGGATCTTGGGACCGGCGGCGGAATATATATCTCAGGCTGGGATGAGGAGAAAGTAGCGGTCAAGGTTCATATATCCGGCGTGGATGAGGATGATTATGATCTGGATTTCGACGCAGGATCTTCGAGTATCAAGATTAGCAGTGATTATAGCAGTAGATGGGGACGGCACGACGGTGATTTCGAATTCGATATCAAGGTCCCGGAGAGATTTGATATAGAAATTGAATCTTCAGGCGGTAGCGTTCACATCACCGGTGTCGAGGGGGAGATCAGCGGCAGTACGGCGGGCGGCGGTCTCGTCTTCTCAAAGGTCAGCGGCGATATAGACTTCCGGACGATGGGAGGGGAGATCACGGCATCCGAGGTAAAGGGACAGCTCAGGCTCGAAACTATGGGCGGCGGTATCACAATCACCGATTCCGAGGCTGACGGCAGGGTCTCGACTATGGGCGGCAATATCCTGATGGAGCATGTTAAAGGCAACCTCAAGGGTTCCACCATGGGGGGCAATGTAACTTATAGAGATGTCAGCGGCAGATCTAATAGATCGTCGAAAAGGTCCAATGGGGACGAAGTGCATGTTTCCACCATGGGAGGCGATATCCACCTGGATGACGCTCCCCAGGGAGCAAATCTCAACACCAAGGGAGGCGATATAACGGTCCGTTCGGCAGGTAAGTTCGTGAAGGCCAAAACCTTCGGGGGAAACATAGAGATCGACGAGATAGACGGCTGGGTAAATGCCTCGACATTGGGGGGCGACGTCACAGTCATTATGACAGGCGATCCCGATGAGGGTCGTCGTGATATCGAAATCTCCTCGCTGGGCGGCGAAATCACGCTGACCGTGCCCCCCGATCTATCCATGGAATTCGATATCGAGCTGGCTATAACCAAAAACTCTCACAGGGATTACGAGATAATCAGCGATTTCGATATGAAGCAGGAAAAAACCAGAAAGTGGGATCGCAGCCACGGCAGCAAACGGAAATATATTTATGGCACCGGCACAGTTGCAGGCGGCAAGAACAAAATCGAAATCAGCACCATCAACGGGAATATCTATATAAAGAAGGGAACGTAGGTTCAATTTACATATAGACTCAGTTAAGATTTCGTGGCATAAAAAGGTTTCCACTTCTCCGCCGCCGGCTTCGACGTTACTAAGCTTACCACTATCAAGCCGAGCAACGATATTAAAAGCGCCGGATAAACTGTCGGTATCCCCCACGGCCTGCCGGAGACCTCCCAGATCAGCGTCATGGCCATTCCCCCTGCCATCGATGAGACGCCGCCATAAGCGTTGGCCCGTTTCCAGAGGAACGCCGCCAGCACCGCCGGTGTTATACCCACTCCATACATGGTGTAGGCATATAATGCCATCTCCAGAATCCGGGTGAAAAATTTAACCTGCATAAATGCGAAAAGGCCGAGCAGAACAACCACTATCCTCGAATAGAGTATAATCCGCTTCTGCGATGCCTTCGGATTGATGAATCTTTGATATATATCGCGGATTATGTTGGTCGATGGCACCAGGAGAAAAGAATCGGCCGTGGAAACGATGACCGCCACAATGGCTGCCAGTAGAAGGCAGCCGATCACCACCGGCAACCCGAATTTGACCGTATGCAGAATCACCATTTCGGATTCGATATCCATGAAAAGTGAACTGCCTATAATTGCTATGATGACTATCAAAATCTCTATGACAATCGTTCCGACTATCCATCCGATCACCGATCTTTTAGCCGTTTTTTCATCCCTGGCCGAGAAAAACCGCTGGTACATGCCGGATTCGCCCAGAAGCAGGAGCATCGTCGGCAGGGAATAGCCCATCGCTTCCATCAATGACATATTTCCCAGCAGCTGGAAATGAGATTCGGGAAGCCTGGCGGCTATTTCTTCCCAGCCCCCGGCCCCGTTTAAAAGAAAGGGCAATGCTATAAACAGACCGATTATCATGATGGCGCCGTTAACTACATCGGTATAGGCAACCGAGATCAGACCCGCCAGCACGGTATAGGCGATGACGAATACGGCGGTGATGATTATCCCCGTATCAACCGGGATACCTGTTACCAGGTTCAACACCATCCCGCCGGCCCTGAACTGGTAGCTGACTATGGCAGTATAGGCGATCACCGTGACCAGCGTGCCCAGCATACGGGCGTATTTGTTATATCGTGCTTCGAGTATATCAGGGACAGTATACTGAGCGAAGGCGCGCACGCGCCCCGCAATGAGATAGAGTATTATTATGGCAATCCAGACTCCGGCATCGAACCAGAGCGCCGGGAATCCTTTATCGTATGCCAGGCCGGCGCCTGCTATTATGGAACCCGACCCGATCCAGGTTGCCAGCAGCGTACCGACCAGTACTTTCGATGAGAGCCGTCTGCCGGCAACCATGAAGTCATCCTGTGTCTTTACCTGCCTGCTTCGATAAGCGCCGACAGCGATCAATATGAGCAGATATGAAATGATGACCCAGAAATAGATCATGTGGGGTTAATAGGGCTGATCCATCCCGATGTCAAACGATTAAGATCGAAGCTGTGGTTTCCAGTAAGCCGGGTGCCTTTTTGTTTAAACACATCTTGACCGCTATCGAAGTAATTTCCTACTTTAGGTCGGCATAGTGCGGGGACCGATAGGAGTCGTCCAATATCGACAGTGAACCTGAGAATTCGGGAGAATGACGATGAAAACAAGATGCGACTGGGCCAATTCGAATGATCTTATGATTCGATATCACGATACCGAATGGGGTGTGCCCCTGCATGACGATCGGAAGCTGTTCGAGTATCTAATTCTGGACGGTTTCCAGGCGGGATTGAGCTGGTCGACAATCATCAATAAAAGAGATAATCTCAAGGCGGCGTTCGATGATTTCGATCCAGCCAGGATCTCAGGTTATGGCCGAAGGAAGATCGAAACCTTATTGAAGGATACCGGTATTATACGAAACAGACTGAAGATCGAGGCCTCGATCACAAACGCCAGGGTGTTTATGGATATCCAGGCGCAGTTCGGTAGTTTCGATAAATATATCTGGCAGCTTGTCGGCCATAAACCGATTGTTAATAAATGGAGAAAGATGAAGGATATTCCGGCCAGTACAACCGAATCCGATGCCATGAGTAAGGATCTAAAAAAGCGAGGCTTTAAATTCGTCGGCACAACAATTTGTTATGCCTTCATGCAGGCGGCCGGGATGGTCAACGATCATATAATATCCTGTTACAGGTATCGCGAGGTAATGGAATGAACGATCAAAATAAGACGGCCGTTTCGGCCGGTTCAAAGGTGAGCCTAAGAGAAATCACTAAAGATACTGTCAGAACAATTTGCGATCTTAAGGTGGCCGATTCGCAGCAGAAGTTCGTCGCCCCCAACGCGGTCTCCATCGCGCAGGCCTATTTTTCCGATAAAGCGTGGTTCCGTGCCATCTATGCAGATGATTCGCCGGTTGGCTTTCTCATGCTCGAAAAAGATACCGAGAAGCCGGAATATTTTCTCTGGAGGATGATGGTTGACGATAAGTATCAACGAATGGGTTTTGGATATAAAGCAATGATCCTGCTGATAGATTATGTGAAGACACTTCCCGATACCACTGAATTTATCACATGCTGTGTACCGGGCGAGGGCAGCCCTGAGGGATTTTATCGAAAACTCGGTTTCGAAAGAACAGGCGAAATGGATGGTATCGAAGTCGTAATGCGTCTGGCGCTTTAGATCTACAGTTATTTCATAAATATCAACAGCCGCAAAACATCAAGATAATCGGTACAGTCATATCTTACCGTATGAGTCCCGTCAAGCCGTGCACCCGGATAAAACGATGTTTTATACGCCAGCCTGTTGTCCTTGTATAAGACCTCCACTTCGAATTTGTCGGGTAAAGGAATCTCACATTTTGACTTATCACCGCTTAGGGCCTTCTTTGCAGCCTCTTTAATCCTCTTTGCGGCTAGATTGGGATGAATGCTGATATTTGATGTACCAAGGCCCTCGCTAACGGCGAGGGTATGAATATGGGGATTAACGTTTTTCGCCTCGTCGCATATACCCTTATCTCCGGTAATCATGACAACCGGCACTCCGACTGATGCGGCGGCATAGGCGTTGATTAGAAATTCCGAGGCAAACCGATCGTTGATCTTAATATGCATCGAGGAACCTGTAAGAGTGTGCGCCAGCGGATTTGTATCAGAACCGGCGCGCGAGTGATATCCTGTAAATACCGCTGCGTCATAAGATTCATCGATCCCTTGAACCATTGAGAATGGATGCCCGCTCCATTCACGCAGGATTTTCACCTCCTCGGGCAGTCTTGACGCTATAATATTCCTGCCGGTATCGTGAGCGTCGCGGACGAGTATCTCGGTCGCTCCCGCCTCGATCGCGCCCTCGCAGGCGGCTACAACCTCGGCCGTCATCTGTTTTTGAAAATCAGCATAGTCCGATTTGCTCTTTAAGGTCTCATCCCAGTGGGTGATGCCGGTGGTGCCCTCGATATCCGCGCTAATGTATATTTTCAAATCGCTCTCCTTCCATCTTCAAACCACGATAGCGCATTATAACCTTTATTATCTCGATGTGAAAATCGATTCTTCGTATTCATGGATCTTTTCGAAGCCCAATTTGCGGTAACATTTAATCGCCGGATGGTTGGCTGCGCCGACGTTTAAAGTTACCAGTCTTCCCTCGGAGACAAGTTCGTCAACCAGACGGGATGTGACAGCCGTGGCCAGCCCCCGGTTGCGATAGTCCGGGTCGGTGACGATATTGCCGAGCACCGAAATATTGTATTCATCGGAGTACACATGTATACCACTGACGGCTACTATCCGGCCGCCATCGAAATATCCAAAATATTTCCCCGTCTGCAGCAGGCGAACATCAAAGTAATTCCCCGGATATGAGCGATCGTATAGATCTTTCAGATCCTCACTATTCGATAGATCCAACCTGGCTATTCGATCGTCTGAGACATTCGGTCGATTGCCGGCAGGCGGTTCCAGCTTCATCTTATGATGGGTTCCCAGCGACTCCTCGGTGAAACGCCTTAGAAGAATGGGACGATAATCTCTTTGAAAATGGCAGTAGAACCGGCCGGGCAACACCGGTAGAAGTTCGTCCAGAAGGTCATCCAGACCATGCCCGATTCCGAATGCCTGGACCGTGGGAACGGCCAGACCGTCATAAATCAAGATCGATTCACTGATCTCTCCCCTGCCATCGAGGTTCGATGCCCACAGACAATCGTCGAAGTAGAAATCATCCAGATCGCCTATATGATACCCGAATAGAACAGGATCCTTCTCAAAGTGGCGATAAAGGAGATTTTTGTCCGTCGGGTATTCCATAATTACCTTAGCAATATGCTGCCCGGGCGCTCCAAATGTCAACAGAGTAGCTATCCCCTTTGCCCTGTCTAAATGATACGCAATTCGATGGAGTTATCCATAAATATAGGGTAAATCCCATAGTTTGGACAATCAGTCGTGGGGCAAGCCCTTGAACCCGAAAAAAACTTTCCATTGTAATTCACTGCGGGTCAATTAGTTATATGAGCCCATCAGACGTCTTAGCTTGTGATTCCAACAGGTATGACTCTTGCTTCCTACCTCTATCCGGATGGTAAAAAGCGAGGTGGAAACGATGATGAAAATATCAAAAAAGCAGGATGGCTTTACTCTGATAGAGGTTATGGTCGGCATGATTATTCTGTCTTTAGGCCTGCTACTTCTGATGCCGATGATGGTAACCTCCATGCAGGCCAACGATTTTGCCCGGGGCGCTACGGAGGCCTCAATGCTGATCAAAGACAAGATGGAGGAGTTGAAGAACATGGATCCTCCGACGTCCGGAGTTGATACATTGGGCACCGCGGAGCGAACCTGGGCTGTCTCCAATGCGGGCTCGAATCTCTGGCGTCTCGATGTTACCATTTCCTGGACCGACCGCCATGATCTGGGCCATTCGAACACCGTTTCATCATACATGTCAACAAGGTAGGTGATACAATGTTACGCATTAATTTAGATCTAAGCTCAATCAAGGGATTCACCATAATTGAATTGCTGATCGCCCTGTTTCTGGCAGGCATTGTAACGTCGGCTGCCATGGGTATCTATATCACCCAGCACAAGCAATTGATCGTTCAGGATGAAATCTCCGATATGCAGGCCAGCATAAGAGCGGCGGCGGTCGAGCTAAGCACACAGATCCGCATGGCAGGATATAATGTCCCCGAGAGTATCCCCAAGCTGGAGGCTTACAACACCAACCCGGATACCATAGTGATCACCTATGACGCCGGTAACCTGGAGGGTGTGCAAATCGAGCACGACATGCCGCAACCTTCCGCAGAGCTTCGATGCGACGGCCATGATTTATCAGGGATAAATGATGGTGATTGGGTTTATATATATGATCCCACCACAAACTACGGGGAATTTTTCGAGATCACCGAGGTTCAATACGGTTCCAGCCATATCCAACATCGCACCATGCGTCTTGACAGGCGCTATCCCGCCGGTAGCTGGGTTATCAAACTGAATCATTTTAAATTCTATATTGATAATTCGGACACGGAGCATCCCAACCTCATGGTGTGGGCGCCGGGGATGGGAGCGCAGATATATGCCGAGAACATAACCGGCTTCAATATTCAGTATGTATTATCCACGGGAGCCGTGGTGGATATTCCTCCAATCCCGGATATGGTCCGCGAGGTAATCATCGATCTCGACGCCCGTACGGATAAGGCGGACGATGAATTTGAGACTCCCTACAGAACCAGAAGCCTGACAACCAGGGTTATGGTGAGAAATCTTGGAGTCGGTTGAGGAATTAGAATGTCGTCAATTCAAGTGATAGAAAAGTATATGAGCATTTTTCGATTCGTTGGCTTACCGTCTTTCCTAAAAGGGGGGGAATAAATTATGAAAATATCCAGAAGATTAACAGGTAATTCGGAATCGGGCATCGTCCTGATTGTCTGTCTGGCGTTGCTTCTGATGCTGTCATTGATAGGGGTGGCATCGATAATGACCTCCAGTACCGAAATGGATATCTCGGGCAATGCACAGCAACAGACCGCCGCCTTCTATCTGGCCGATGCGGGCGCAGAGAGGGCTGTGGCAATTCTCCAGGACAGCAGTGACTGGCGCTACGGATTCTATAACCAGCCTCTGGGAAATGGCGTGTATAACGTCATGGTTTTCGATAGCCTGTCGCTTCCCTACCTGGGCAGAAACCTGCTGGTGAGATCAACGGGTACGGTGGAAGGCGCCGAGAGCACCATAGAGGTACTAATCGGGCCGGATTATAAATCGAAGTTTAACTATGGCGCCTATGGAAGAGATGATTTTAAGATGATGGGCGGCGGCTTGATCGATTCCTGGGACAGTGGTCTCGGCACCTACGCTTCCCAGGCGATAAATGGACCCGATGGTGGCGGAAATATGTATGCTAATGGAAACGCCCGAATCGGCTGCAACGGAATTATAAAATTCGCCGGCAGTGCCCAGGTGCACGGCGATGCCGAGGTCGGGCCCACCGGCATATTTGATCTTGGCGGGGGTTTATACGGTGATACCACAAGACTGGCTACGCCCATTGTCTTAGACAGCATTCCGGCAAGCGAAATGGCGGATGCGCAGGCAGCTAATGATGCCTCCACGAACATGAGGACAACCGGCGGCGCCGTCTACGACCCGGTCACGCACGCGCTGACGTCGTCCAACGCGGACGACAGCATGATCTTCAGTTCGGGAACCTACTACTTCTCCTCCGTCGATCTCAAGGGAACAATGGTGATTGAGCCGGGAGCCCAGGTGTTCATCTATACGGACGGTATATGGGATGGAAGCAGCGGTTCTATGGTAAATCTCGACGGAGTTCCTTCCAATCTGCATATCTACTCCACGGCGAGTGTTTTCAATATCACCGGTGGCAGCGCCGTATGCGCCGCAGTGTATGCTCCTGAGGCACTCATCACAATCACCGGCGGCAGTGAGTTTTACGGTTCCCTGCTGGGCAGGGAATACGATAACGGCGGCGGCACCAATCTCCATTTCGATGAGGCCTTACTGCGCCTTGTCGATGAAGACTTTATCGTGGGGTTTAAAATAATCGGCTGGAATGAGTTGTAGTCGGTCATCCAGCGTTTGAAACGGATGATGTGAAAAAGATTTAGCGTATTGCATTAGCGACCCGGGGAAGCCGGCCTGATGAGGCGATTTCCCCGGGCTTTTTTATTAACCACCAGACATCGTAATTGTCCATAATTCGAAAGGTTGATTCCGGCTGCTGGGGTAGTTTCATAATGTAACATTGATTATATGGCAATGATATTTAATCTTACCGCCATGATCGTTTTTTGGCGAAGCTTCCGACTATGTTTAATGAAGCGATATTTATAGAGCGATGACAGCCAGGATTCTCCGGCGACTGGCGCCATCCATAAGCTGAGGAGACGAAAGATGATTTATGCAAATAATCAGCGCGGCTTCACTCTGGTAGAGCTGTTGGTCGGGCTTCTTGCAGCGGCCGCCATTACTTATGCGGCGATGTCTTTATACATCACCGAACATAATCAGCTCCTGGCCCAGGAGGAGATATCCGATATGCAGGCCAATATCCGCTCGGCGACGGAGATGCTGGCCTCGGCCATACGCAAGGGAGGATTCAATCTTCCGGAGACTCTTACCCCCATTGAAACAGACGACACCGGTCCGGATACGATAACCGTTACTTTCGATTCGGGGGCGCTGGTCGCCATTAAGTCAAGATATGATATGGTCTCCCTGACTGATGAGCTTCGATGCAATAACGGCGACGATATCAGCAAATTGTATGAAGGCGACTGGGCATATATCTACGATGCCGACGCTAACGTCGGCGAGTTCTTCGAGGTCACCCGCGTTCTGGCAGGGCCGCCCCGCATTCAGCATATCACCATGGCATTATCGCGAAACTATCTCGCGGGCAGCGATCTTCTGAAAATCAGCCGGATCAAGTTCTTTATCAGCCCGAATGATGATTCAACCAGTTCGAATCTGATGATCCAGACATACGGCTCGCAGCCCGAGATTTTCGCGGAAAACATAATCGATCTTAACTTCAGATATTTCCTGGAAAGTGGCGCCATCGTCACTCAGACAAATACGCCGAGTCTAATCAGGATGGTGGAGATAGATGTCGTCGGAAGGACCGCGTCTGCGGATACTGAATTCTTCCAGGAACATCGCACCAGGAATTTCACTCTACGGGTTAAGGTGAGAAATCTGGGAGTCGGTTGATCGCAACCAGGGTCCTTTCAAAGATAAGCTGATCCCCTATAATTGAAAACAATACCAATAGCATAGATCGATTTTCGGCCTCTTTTGATCGGTATGGGATTATTCCCACACTACAGTGTTTGCAGACTATATTTCTCAACATCATGCGGGCGACAGCCTTTGACCACAGTCGTAACTCATTGTTGCCGACCATGTTATTGTTTCAGGGAAGTTGGCATCCCCTTTGCAAGTATTTGTTGTTGAATAGAAAGCTATTTCAAGAAAGCGGGGTTTGAAATGAAAAGCAGTATTACTTGCATGACCGGCTCCAAAGGCCAGAGGGGAATGGTTCTCATCGTCTGCCTGATAGTCTTGCTCATGCTTTCGCTAATCGGGATCGCGTCGATTACCACCTCCAATACCGATATGACCATAGCCGGCAATGAGATGAATCAAACGGGCTCGTTCTATGCCGCAGAATCCGGCCTTGAACTGGCTGCCTCTGCTATCATAACCAGCTACCTGACCACGGGAAATCCGCCGAGCCCGCTTCCGAGCGGAGAAGAGACGGTGGGATCGTTCCAGTATAGCTACAATGTTACCGACCAAGGCCCGCCTGTCAACGCCACCCTGAACGATGGTGCCTATAAGAACCTTTACGGGCTTGTAAAAACATTCGATATTGGGTCTGCCGGCTTCGATAACGGGCAGGAATCCGCAATAATGCTAAATATGTCTCTGCAGGACGCCCTCATACCGATTTATCAGTTTGCAGTCTTTTATGAGAACGATCTCGAGATGGGTCCCGGACCTGATATGATACTGGACGGACGAATACATTCTAACGGCGACATATATCTGCAATCTGGTAATAATCTCCATATCGGTTCGTATCTGACAACGACGGGAAATGTCATTCACGGTAGCAAACCGGGTAGCGGGCAGGGTACATCCTCGGGGAACGTTTTCATCAGGGATAACGACGGCGATTACCAGAATATGAGGAATTCCGACGGCACGTTTCTGGATTCAAGCGATCCCGATTGGGTCAATAGCTCCCTTTCGCGCTGGGGTGGAAGTGTGGAGGATAGAAACCATGGCATTACCGATTTATCAATGCCCGTAGTCAGCGACGGTCCGACCACCGATCTGATCGACAGGGGCGCCGGCAATTCCGACAGCTATGAACACCAGGCCGGGTTGAAGATTGTCGATGGTCGCGCGCTGTATCGTCAGGGGGATGGAACGTGGCTGGATGTGACATCGGGTTTCATATCATCGGGAGTCATTTCCGACGGCGATTTCCACGATGGTCGCGAGGGCATGGACGTTCACTCCCTCGATATCGATATCGGCGCCCTGGCCGGTTCCGGATATTACCCCACCAACGGGATTATATATACATCACAGCTGCGCGGCTACGGTTACGTGACGGCGGTGAGGTTGACAAACGGTTCGGCTTTGCCCTCGGGTTTAACTGTGGCTACCGATAATCCGATGTATACCCTCGGAGATTTCAATACGGTCAGCAAGAAGCCGGCTTCCCTAATGGCTGATGCTATTACTATCCTGTCAAATAACTGGGATGATGGCAGTAGCGGGCAGGGTCTGGGAAACAGAACCGCAACGAATACGCAGGTTAACGCCTGCTATATGACCGGTAACACCGAGACAGGTTCGGAGGGAAACGGTTATAATGGCGGTCTCGAGAACCTGCCGAGATTTCTTGAGAACTGGAGCGACGCAACATTCAAATGGAGGGGATCGGCTGCCAGCCTATGGTATTCGAGGCAGGCCACCGGTGCCTGGTCCCAGGGATCCTACTACAGGGCCCCGTATCTCGACTGGGCATTCGATCCTGATTTGCTCGATCCCTCGAAGCTGCCACCGGGTGCCCCAATGGTTAACATCGTGCTGAGAACGAGCTGGAGGCAGACGGTCATTCATGATTATCAGGGTCAAGATCTATTGAGTGAATACTAGGTTCAGCAGAAAATAAGAGATAGCCGGCGGGCGGCCGATTCGGGCCGCCCGTTTTTTTTTGAAACCGGCCTCACCGCGCAAAAGGGCTTCACTTTTATAAAGTTCGATACTACATTTGATCCGGCGTAAGGAGAATATATGCTGGTCGGGATTTTTCTAATCTGCCTGGGGGCCTTATTTATACTGAGCAACCTCGGATTGCTTTATGGCGGCGTGGGCAGGTACATATTACCGATATTGCTGATCGCCATGGGTGCGTCCATTGTATTCAAGAAGATGCGTGGCACTAATTCGTAGAATTGAAAATCCACGGGCACCGTTGAAGTGATTTCCTCATTGAAAATCCGGTCGTTTCCGGGTTTTCCCGCAATTCCCGTTCTTCAGAAAATGAAACCGTCTGCGGGCCATCTTTTGTTTACCAATCGAGGATAGCTGATGATGTTGACTTCGAGGGGGGATGAGGTTACAATAGATAAGATGAGCAGGATTATTATATCCAGCAGGAACCGGATAATTCTTGCGGCATTGGCTTTGCCTTTACTGATCCTCTCCTGCGATACCAGAGGCTCGGTGGTTTCACGGTCCAGAGAGACGGCGTCCTTCTCCGTTGATATGACTGTGGTAAAGGGTCATTCCGGAGGAACAAACATTGTAGAGATAAATTTTGATCGCGATGGGGTCCCCTTTTCGGATGCGTCAATAACTCTGGAAGGCCGGGCCATCCCCTCAATAGGTGGCGGCCTCTATTTTATCGATAGCCCGATTTTCCTTATCTCTTCTGGTTTGAACCAGATTACTTTTGCAAGCGCGGATGATGATTACTCGAAGAGCGTACCTATTTTGATGCCCGACAGCTTTGCAGTGACGACCGTCAGTCCGAGGTACAACTCTAATGCGGACGCCGTTACCGTCAGGTGGTCGGCATCCGGGGGCGCTACGGGTTACATACTTGCGGTCGCTACAGATAATTATTTTGAGGACGACACAATCCCTCTGAGAAGAATTCTGCCGGGCAGCAATACGACTTTCGTGATCCCCGATACGACCTTCGAGGACTTCTATGGCGACATCATCTACGGCGTATATTACATCTATCTGATCGCATTCAATGAAGGTTTCGGCCCATACAGCGGTATCCGGTTCCCGGTGCCGGAGGGGCTACCCCGACGTGCAATCTCCGATCCGTCCGGTTTTCTGCAATATGGCACGGCGGCGCCTCTGGATTCAATCATGGTCCGTCAGTTTACGCTTCGTTGAAAAGGAAAAGGAAGCTGAAAAAGAATCTAGCGATTCGTAAAGAAAAGCAGCAATCGGCGCCCAGGGGCCGTGCTGTCTTCGACGAGTTGTCTGGTCTTGTAACGGAAGAAACCAATCCCGCTGCTGAAAATCTCCATCGCCTCTCAACCACCGGCCTGCTACGTTTGATAAACCGTGAGGACGCTATAGTAGCAGATGCGGTCGCCCGCGAAATACGGTATATCGCGAGCGCTGTTGAGATGGCCCTCAGAACCTTCAGGAGTAAGGGGCGCTTGTTTTATATGGGCGCCGGAACCTCCGGGCGTCTGGGAGTGCTGGATGCCGCCGAATGCCCGCCGACGTTCGGCACGGACCCCGAAATGATCCAGGGAATTATAGCCGGAGGTCATCGATCGTTGATTCGTTCCAGGGAGGGTGCAGAGGACAATATAGCAGCGGCGATGGCGGATATCAAAGAGCGTAAGGTGAGAACCGGAGATCTTGTTATAGGTATTACCGCTTCCAGCAGAACACCCTATGTCCTGGAGGGTTTAAGGGAGGCGAAAAGAAGGGGAGCCAGGACGATTTTTGTCTGCTGCAACCCCAGAAAGGATGTTCCCCGAGGATTTGATCTGGCGATATGCCCGGTCGTGGGGCCCGAGATCATTGCCGGATCATCGAGAATGAAGGCCGGAACCGCCCAGAAGATGGTGCTCAACATGATCACGACCGCTGCCATGATCAAGACGGGTCGTGTGTTCCGCAATCGAATGGTCGATCTGCAGGCAGCTTCAGAGAAACTGAAAGAGCGCTCCAAAAGGGTAATCATGGAGGTTTGCGGCGTTGATTACGAAGGAGCGGAAAAGCTTATTGAGCGATCTGGAGGATCGGTCAAAACCGCCATCGTCATGTTTGAAGCGGATCTGGGCAAAAAAGCGGCCGAGGTGCGACTTAGGGCTGCGGAAGGCTTTGTCCATAAGGCGATTAGACCAGCGGGACGATATCGAAAATAGGCCTTGCTCAGGAACCATCCACGACTTTAGAGGAATACGCGGGATCGCCTCAGTTGCAATTTGAAAAGACAGCCTGTATTCTTTTCTAATCAACATTTTTTGGCAGCCGAAATCAACATTAGAGACCAGTATAACATAAATTGCAGGAGGCCATCGACAGGCATTTGCTGTCGCCTATGGAAAAGTATATCGAAATAACGGATAACGATTTGGCAGAGATCTCCGAGCCCGCGATAAGGCGTGTGGCCGACGTTTTCAACATGTTTATAAAAACCGTCAAGGCCAAGCTTGTTTATCCGGCATCATCCAAACTACCTCAACAGTTCAAAGACGAGTTTTTTGCCGCGCTCACCTTGTTGCTTGAGGAGTTCGAAGAGATCGCGTTCAAGATTGACGCCGACTCCATCCTCTATCATGGTCACGACGTATACAAAGCCAAAGGCAAGGCGGATAACTTCGCCCATCCTTTTTTTCGTGATGGAGTCGTTGAATTTAGATTTAAGAATGGTATTACACTTGAAGAGCTTGAAGAATTCGTGAATATAACCTCCCGAATTATGAGATCAGTTCTGGTGGATGATGATCTGGCAACCCTTCTCTGGGAGGCGGGATTCGAGCATATCTCCTATGAGCTGATGGACGATTTTTTGGATCTTGAGACATTCGAATACGGAACGGATGATATAAAGACCGGCAAATCGCCGTCCAGTGACGATATGAGAAAGCTCTACGAAAAAGAGATAGACATCAGCTTCACAAATGAAGATTTCGATCTCGACTCGGAGAAGAACAGATCGAAAGAAACTGCCGGGGGCTATCGCAATGTAGAAAATCAGGTCGCTGAATTCATAAATAATATCGCCGAGTATGATGAAGCTGATAAGGCGGCCATCGCCGGAGTTTTGTCGGCCGAGGCATCTTTTGATTTCATTAAATACGCCGTAGACATATCCTTCGAGATCCTGGGTTTTGAGACGGACAATGCTGGCTATAATGAATCACTTGATCTGATTGCCAAGGTTGGCGGCGATTTTATCAGGGCCGGTGATTTCAGGTCGGCTATGACGCTACTGGAGAGGACCCGGGAACTGGAGCAGGTTTTAAAGAATCTTGGTGATCCCAAGCAGGAAAAAATCCGCGAATTCATAGAACGCTTTGCGGCATCCGAGAGAATCAGGGATATAATGGAGATCTTGAATAAATCAAATGATATCGTATTTGCGGAAGTCACTAACTATCTAAAGATGCTTTCCTGGAAGGCCATCGATCCCCTGGTCTGGGCGCTGGGCGAATTGAATCATTATCCTGCGAGGCGAGCCGTTTGCCAGGCGCTCGAGATACTGGCGGTGGATCATGTTGATTTTCTGGGCAAAGGAACCGAGAGTCCAAGATGGTATGTCGTTCGCAACATCGTTTCTATACTTGGGAAGACAGGTGACCCCAAGGTTCTGGACTATTTTAGAAGAACAATCGGGCATCCCGATCTAAGGGTCCGTAAAGAAACAGTAATCTCAGTCGCCAAGATCAATGTACCGGAAGCAGCTGATTTCCTTATAACGGCTCTGAATGACGAAGATGAGAAAATTCAAACACTGGCTCTCAAGGAGCTTGTAGGCAAGAGAATAGATAAAACCTTCGATACTATTCATAAAATCATCAGGCATAAAAGCTTCAAGAATCGTTCAGCTGAACAGATAAAGGAATTCCTCGAGGGATTTGCCGTTCTTGGTGGCCCTAACGCATTTGAGCCATTAAAGAGGATCATAAAGCGCAAGACATTTATAATCACTGAAAGGGATAAGCGCCTGAAAAACTATGCTGTTCGCGCCCTCGGTTTTGTCGGCAGTATGGAAGCGACGCGGCTGCTGGATAAAATCTCTCAATCCAGAAACCGGGCGCTGGCGGATACAGCCAGAAGGACCATCAACAGGCAGCCGAAGGGAGATAACCTTGTTTAACCGTTCGGTAGAGGATATTAAGAAAAGGCAGAGGAATCTCGAGGCATCTCTCGAGGATCTGGGTCACAAGCTGGTCAATGTCCTTTTCGCGACCTTTAAGATCGCGACGATGTACGAACCGAATAACAATCGCTATATCGATCAGAGCGGTAAGCTCCGTGCGGTCCTCGATAAAATATTCGACGAGGAACCCGATTTTGCTCTCGTAGCCAGAGGAGGATACCTCTTCCTATCCGAAGTCAGGCTCAAAGCCGATCGTGACAGCGACGCCGCCACAACGTATTTTCTCGAGAACTGGCCTGCGTTGGGGCTTTCGGGATTTTCCTTTTTCCAGGGTCTGGATCCGAGAGAACTTGACAAGTTCGTATTCTTCATCAGCGGCTTTAAACCGGGTGAAGATAGAGATGAGAATTATCAGTCTATCAAGCAACGGCTGGACGATCTTCGGATAGAGAAAATCGCGTTGATAAAATATACACCGGAGGATGATAAGCCGGTCGATGAAGAGGAGAAGAACAAGATTCGGGCCAGAGCGCGTAAGACGTTCTTCTCGGCCCTGGCTGTAGTTCAAAGTAATGCAGGCCAGGCGCGCAATCAGGGTAGCATAAATATCGCCAAAACCAAAAGGGTGGTTCAGGGTCTTATAGATATCATAATTGAAGATGAAGCCGCCCTCATGGAAATGACAACATTGAGGAATTTCGATGACTACACATACATCCATTCTGTAAACGTCTGCGTTCTCTCCTTGGTACTCGGATATCATCTCGGGCTGGATCGCAGAAGAATGTCTCATCTGGGAGTTGGTGCCCTGGCCCATGATATAGGCAAGACCAGTCTTCCCATCGATCTGGTCAATAAACCAACGGAATATGATGAATACGACTGGCAGTTGATGCGAAAGCATCCTGTATTTGGCGTCAAGTTTCTCTATAAGACCAGGAAGGTGGAGGAGACCACGGTGCAGGCATCGACCGTTATCTTCGAACATCATATCGGATATGATGGTTCCGGTTACCCGGAACTTCTCAATAGAAGAAAACCGACCCTTTATGCTCGTATCGTGGCCATTGCTGATACATACAACGCCATGACCTCCGGAAGGGTTTATCATCGAGAAAAGTATCTTCCCGACCAGGCGATTGCCAACATGGTAAACCGCGTCGGCAAATCATACGATCCGATTCTGCTGAAGGTGTTTGTTAACTCTATCGGGATTTATCCGGTGGGAACGGTTGTGGCCTTGTCGTCCAGAGAAATAGGTATCGTGGCGAGGAACAAGCCGGAGGACCCCGAGCACCCCGAGGTTAAAGTTATAGGTGATGATACAGGGCTTTTCGATGTCGGCGAGGTTAAGGTAATCGATCTCTCCGACGAAAGCGGAATCTCCATAACCAGGATCATAGATGGTGAGAAGTATAATATTGACAACGCAGAATACCTGCATTCTGGCTGATCTCGCCGCTGGGGTTCATAAATCTCCTTTGCTATCGTTCCAATACCCACATTCTTAATAACAGGATTGACAAATCCTAATCTGACTCAAATATATTTTAGCCATGATAACTATGAAACGTCTGGACGCCTCCTTTCGCAGGATCGGCGAGAAGGCGAGGTTTTCGGAAAACACGTATCTCATAATCATAGCACTTATCGTCGGGGTCTCGACCGGCCTGGGGGCGGTTATGTTCCGCTGGCTGATCTTGACCTTCAGTAATTTCTTTTTTGGCCACGGAATCAACTGGCTGATACCTTTGATTCCCATGGCAGGAGGACTTCTGGTCGGCCCGATCGTCTATTTTTACGCAACAGAGGCTAAGGGGCATGGAGTACCTGAAGTCATGGCGGCCGTGGCGCTGAAATCCGGTGTTATAAGACCCCGGGTGGCGGTAGCCAAGGCTGTGGCCTCGGCGATCTGTATCGGCTCAGGAGGTTCGGCCGGAAGGGAAGGCCCCATAGTGCAGATTGGAGCCGCTATCGGGTCAACCGTGGGAAAGCTCTTCAAATTATCGGGCGATAGAGTCAAGATTCTGGTGGGATGTGGCGCGGCAGCCGGGATCTCGGCTGTGTTTAACGCTCCTATAGCCGGCGTTATCTTCGCGCTGGAGGTTATTCTGGGTGATTTCACAATCAGGACATTTTCCCCGGTGATTCTCTCATCGGTTCTATCATCAGTTGTTTCTCGCGCTTTGTTGCGTGATCAACCGGCCTTCATAGTCCCACCGTATCAACTGGTCTCGGCCTGGGAGATACCTCTCTACATTTTGTTAGGCGGCTTCGCTGGTATTGTGGCGGTGATATTTACCAGAACGCTTTATATGTCAGAGGATTTTTTCGACCATAAGGTGAAAATCCCCGCCTATCTGAAGCCGGCGCTCGGAGGGTTACTGCTCGGATTTGCGGGTCTCGTAGCGGTTAAGCTGAATTACGCAGGCTTCACTTCCCTTTCGGCCCCGGCCATCTTCTCCGACGGTTATGAAGCAATTGGCTCGGTGCTGGATGGAGGTGGAATCTGGTTTACGCTTCTGGCTTTAGTTGTATTAAAGATCCTGGCCACAAACCTCACCCTCGGCTCGGGAAATTCAGGAGGAATATTCGCGCCATCTCTATTCATGGGCGCCATGGCCGGCGGCCTTTTCGGTATCGCGGTCCACTCTTTGTTTCCCGGCGTCACCGCGCATCCGGGCGCCTACGCCCTGGTGGGAATGGCGGCTGTAGTTGCCGGTACGACCCACGCCACCATTACGTCGATTCTTATCGTTTTCGAGATGACCAAAGATTATCGAATTATGCTGGCTTTGATGATCGCATGTGTCTTCTCGACTTTGGTGGCCAGGCGGTTGTTGCATCCCTCCATATACTCAATGAAGTTAATCCGGCGGGGGATCAGATTAAGAGGCGGCCGCGATGTCAATTTGCTGGAGGTCATAAAAGTGGGCGACATTATGCAGCGCGATTTCAAAACCATTCCCATGCATACCAACCTGCATGCCCTGCTACGGTATCTCGAGGGATCGACCGAGACCACGCTGCCGGTTGTGACACCTGAAGGCAGATTGTACGGTATGATATCGTTTCAGGATCTGAGGACCGTTTTAACAAGGCATGAGGTCGACGCTCTTGTGATTGCCTCAGATATCGCCACCCGGGAGATCGTATCCATAACAGAGGATGAAAACCTCAACCAGGCGCTGGAGAAGTTTGGAATGCGCGATTTCGATCTTCTGCCCGTAGTGGAGAAGAACGATCCCACGAGAATTAAGGGGGTAATACATAAATCTTATGTCATCAGCTACTATAACAAGCGTCTCATGGAGCGGATGGTGGCAGAGGAGGGGTGAGATTTTAGATGTAGATACGGATTTTGATTATGACATTTTGACTTTTTGAAGAGGAAAGATTATTTCAGGAAAACGCTGATAACCTTATTAAACTCCTCCGGCGCCTCCAGATTTACCATATGCGCGGCGCCGCTTATTATTACGAGTTCAGAATTAGTTATATCGCGATTAAGATAATGGGCGGCGTCCAGTAATTGTGAATCCTGTGCCCCTGCGACAATAAGTGTCGGCTGTTTTATCTCATTCAATCTGGCTCGCCAATTTTCGGTGGATGGCGTCGCCTGGCGTGCAGTCATCATGCATAGAAGGTAATCGGGGTTGTGGCGTGCGATCATCCTCTCCCATACAGGACGGCTCTCCGGGTTACGCTTAAATATGTTATCCACCAAGGGGCCGCTTAAAAGTCCGATCTCCTCGGCCCAGGCGTTCACGCCACGCAGGCGGAGAATATTTAGCTCCTGCTGCTGAAGCTCGGTCTCTTTTTGTGCTTTCGGACGGCCTGACGAGGGCAGAATCGATGATACCATGATCAGCCTTGTTACAATATCCGGCATCTCGTAGGCGATACGGAATGCCACCGGCCCGCTCATGGAAAATCCCAGAATTGTTACTTCGCCCGGATCGAGCGATTCTATGATGCCGATAATATCTTCGGCCATTATCGAACCCGACCAGCTCTTTCCGCAGGAGGACTGTCCGAATCCCCTCAGATCGACAGCGATAACCTTATGAGATTTTGCTAAAACGGACTTTTGGAATTCCCACATGGTGCTGTTAAGCGCATAGCCATGGAGAAGAACCAGTGGCGGCCCATCGCCGGTGATCTCATAATAAATGACGGCGTCTTCGGCATCGTAAAATGGCATCACGAGTCCTCGGATTCATCAGCCAGAACGGTTTTGACGGCGCTGTTAATGGTATCCCATGAGAATCCCTTGCCTCTGAGGAAACTGATCAGGCGGTTTCTGGCTTTATCGGCGGGAAGATGCTTCAATGATCTGAGTTTTTTTTTGGCCAGTTCCATCACCGCATCTTGCTCATCAAAGCCTTCAAGCTCCATTTCGATAGCGAGCTCGGCCATCTCTTTGTCGATCCCTTTCTCCCATAGTTTCTGCTTCAGATACAATCGGGATTTAACTCCGCGAGCCATCTGGGATCTGATAAACGCCGCTGCGTATCTGGAATCGTCGAAAAAGCCATAGCGCTTCAATTGGGCCATGGCATCATCTCTTATGGCAGGCGATCGCCTCTCGGCGGATAGTTTTCGCGTCAAATCCCTCTCCGATATCATGCGGCGGGATAGAATCTGCATGCCCCTGTGCTTTAACCATGCCAGGTCTGCATGCTGATTGATCCGCTGAAAACGAGCATCGGAGATGATATCTCCAACTCTCAAACTGTTTTTATGGATGGTTTCTTCGTCGATAAGAAAAGGCGGTTTGCCCTTGATCTTCAGTTCAAACCACCCTTTTTTCCTCTTGACCGGTTCTATTCCGGCGATCAGTAATTCGGCCAATCAGGACGCCCCCAAATAATTATTTTTTCGTTTTCTCTTTTTCCGGCTTTGATGCCGCGGGCTCCTTTTGAATAGTCGGAGGAATCATCCCCAGGCACTCACGGATCCTGGCGTATACGTCCTTTGCCAGATCCCGGTTTTCCGTAAGGTAAGCTATGGAGTTATCCCGGCCCTGGCCGAGACGTTCCTCTCCACAGGAATACCAGGTTCCGGATCTCTCGATGATACCATGCTTTGAACCGAGGTCGATGAGCTCGCCCATCCTGGAGATCCCTTTGCCATAGATGATATCGAATTCGGCATCGCGGAACGGTGGAGCCACCTTGTTTTTGACCACCCGGACCCTGGTTCTCGAACCGGTGACCTCGCCTCCGTCCTTCAGCGTGGCTATCTTGCGGATATCCAGCCGGACCGACGAATAGAATTTTAGCGCGTTGCCGCCGGGAGTCGTCTCCGGATTGCCGAACATGATCCCGATCTTCATCCTGATCTGGTTGATGAAGATAACACAGGTCTTCGATTTGGAGATGGTGCCCGTCAGCTTTCTCATGGCCTGCGACATCAAGCGGGCCTGCAGACCCATATGCGAATCCCCCATCTCGCCCTCGATCTCCGCCTTGGGAACCAGGGCAGCCACGGAGTCGATGGCGATGAGATCGATGGCGCTGGAGCGAACCAGCGTTTCGGTAATATCGAGCGCCTGTTCGCCGGTATCGGGCTGACTGATCAGCAGGTTTTCGATATCGACACCCAGAACCCTCGCATAAGCAGGATCCATGCAATGTTCGGCGTCGATAAAGGCAGCGATACCGCCCAGCCTCTGGGCCTCGGCCAGAATATGCAGCGCCAGCGTGGTCTTCCCGGATGCCTCCGGCCCGAATATCTCCACCACCCGTCCGCGGGGTACCCCCCCGATGCCCAGTGCGACGTCGAGCCCGATGGAACCGGTCGGTATGGATGGTATCTTCAGATCGCCGGGGTCATCACCCAATCGCATAATCGAGCCCTTGCCGAACTGTCGCTCGATGGATGTCACCGCCATCTCGAGGGCTTTCTTTTTCTTCTCGTCGTTATCGCTCATTTATGCCCCTTCGTTAAAATTTTTCAAATCAACCGTCATGATTATAAAATATACTGTTCAGATGTGCAAGTGTTTTTTCGCCGTCATCATAAGATTTTTATGACACGATCTGACAGTATGATATTGTTGACTTCTCCCCTTACTCTCTAATAATAAATAAGTTACAGCGATATAGCCTCGAGTTTAGTGTATTTGGGGCCGGCTGGAGAGAGGTCCGATTTGAATATGCTGACCTCATTTACGCCGAATGGCTGCGATTCATACCGGGTCTTCTCTATTTGAGCTAGAAGCTGATCGAGGCCTTTTGGGAATTTCACTCTGCCGATGGTCAAATGCGATGAAAACGGTTTGTCCCCTTTCCCGAAACCGGACTCGATAGTCGCCTGTTCCACCTGAGCGGCCAGGCTTTTGAGCCTGTCAATGCCTGAACCGGAGCCGATCCAGATCACCCGCGGCCTTCTCAGATTCGGGAAAGCCCCCAGACCTGATAATGACAGATCGAACCCGCCGAATCCCTCGGTGTTGCCTTTTATGCTGTCGGCGAGCGACGGCACCGATTCTTCCGGGATATCGCCCAGAAACCGTAATGTCAGGTGCAGGTTGGCCGCCTTCACCCAGCGGATATTGGCGTTGAGCTGCCGGAAGCCCGCGATCATCTTATCGATTTCCATCTTGATCTGTTGGGGAAGATCGACCGCTATGAATGTGCGTATGTCTGCCATTAGTTTAATATATACGAGGGCTTTTGAGATTCAAGGGGAAAAAGGAATAATAAAAATCTCCCATGGTACTCCTAATGCAGAAATACAACACCATCCTATCTTTGTAGGAATAACAACTTTTTTCTAAATAGGAGAGTTATTTACCGCCTGGGATGAATCGGCTTTAGAAGGCAGTTTTTAGAACTTCCCCATTTATCAATTCAGTTAGCCTTTTGATCCGCTTATAACGCAGGACATTTCTGTTCCAAGGTCTATCATAAACTATGATCTCCATGTCGCTGGGAATTAGGTCGACGTAACCGAGATAATCTTCCACCAAACACCCTGGGGGAATATCAATATATTCTTTGCCATACTTGTTTACGAAATATAATTCATGATAATGAATTTTGTTCCGTGCAAGCCAATCTATCGTAACCTGTTTTAAATGAGGAGGTCTACTTGTTAATACCGAAACGATATGATGGTGGTTTAGAAATTCAGTTACCCTCGAAGCGCCAATTTCTTTTTCGATATTGGTGAATAATTCATAATCGCTATATATCGAATCCCATATTTCCCACATGTCTGATTGTGTAATTCCATATATTGTATTGAAATCGTAAACCACAAAGTCCCTGTATGTCTTCTTAATAGATAGACGTTTATTAAAATAATCTATAAATACCTTATAGCTTTTTGACAAGCAATTATCAAGATCAATATAAATATTCATCGCGTCTCTCTCGCTATGATTTGCCCACAACCCATTTCTTTTTGTACCCCGGCGCTTCGAAATACCTTACAGGGTACTTTTTCCATACAAAGTCGATTTTCCCATTTCTTAATATTCCGAGATACCAAAAACTCATCACTATTAGGATAAGAAAGCTTTATATAACCACATGCATTTATGATCTCTTTTCCTGTTAATAAAGCAGAAAGATCTTGGTCGCTGTCATTTAAACCATCTATTAAACAAATATTAAAAGAAACCCGTCTAAATGGAATCTCCTCGTAGAAGATCTTGGCTACTCTTAAAAGTCTACCGTAATCACTCGGAATGCCAAGCATCTTTTCCCTTCTATCATTTACGGCGGTATGCAAGGATATCTGAAGTCTCACTTTCTCATTTCGTACAGCACTAATAACGTTGTGAATGTCTATTTTTGGAAGAATTGTAGAGATACCGATTGAGATATTGTCTAATTCAGCGAGGGAGTTAATGAGCTTAAGTGTATTGTCTATGTTGCACATTGGTTCGCCAACACCCATCAAATCTATCTCAATGCGGCTATCCGACCTACGGCCGCAATTTTTATCTAAGATTTCTATTTGAGCATTAATTTCATCGATAGATAAGTTACGCAGGAATCTTGTTTTGCTATTTGAGCAAAATACGCAATTAAAGGGGCATCCAATTTGTGATGAAACACAAAAGATATGCTGGTAGTCATCTCTATACGGTAGAAAGAGATAGGCACATTCTACTGTACCGTCGCCAAAATCCAAAGCGTATTTTCTATTAACGCCTAAACTAACCGTACTAACCACAATCATATCTGAGCTACGGGATAAATAAACTGTTGGTATTTTCTTAGAATATAGCGATCCGTCATGCCTGATATGAAATCAATTAATAAGACACGGTCAATGTCATTATGCATCTCTAACGATCCATTTCCTTCTTTAATATAGCGTTCAAACCCCCTTTCCTCGGCACCGGCTATTTTCCGCTGGGTATAATTTAAATAGAAATCGAATACTTTTCGTACAATACTCTTTGCCTCTTCATATCTGCTTTTAATTCGTGGATCATAGTGTATTTTCTGCTCAATTATTTTAGTCCATGTCAACGCCATCAGGGCGGCACAATGAGGTTCCATTACCAAATAGGGTTTCCCATGGTTGTCAGTAATCTGCCCGTAGTTCTCCAGGTTGTATTTGATAAATCTATTGATTATTGTTTTAAGTCGGATGTGTAATTCTGGGTCAAGGACTCCCAGAGCCTCCTTATCTAAGTCCGAAATCTTAATGTCCATATAAGACAACGTAAATTGGTTCTTATTTTTAATAGATTCCAACTCCCCTACTTTGTCTATAATATCTGACTTATCAGCGTCTTCTATATCGTGCGTAAGATATGCCATATCATCGGCGAACCTTATAACTTGACCTTCTAATGTAAGCGGTAGGTTTTTGGAAAAATCGGAATAATCAAGACGGTGTTTTCGTATACCATCAAGCGTTTCGGGCAGAAAGGATCTTCCGTATTTTGATCTAATTCCCGTAGCTATCTTATAACTATTTTCCGGGTGACTCCATTCTTTCAATGAAATGCCATGCTCCTTGACGATACTATCAAGGGCTTCCTCACCTGCATGTCCAAAGGGCGCGTGACCTATGTCGTGGCCTAGCGCCATTGCCTCAGTCAAATCAACATTCAGTTCAAGGACCCTCGCAATATTCTTAGCAATTCTCACGACCTCGAAAGTATGGGCTAAACGTGTTCGGACATGGTCATCTTGCGGTGTGGTGAAGATCTGTGATTTGTGAGCGAGTCTTCTGAAAGCATTTGAATAGATTATTGCATCACCTTCCCTCACATATATGGATCTAACGTTATCAGCTTCGTAAAGCTCATCCCCTGTATTCGACCTGAATTCTGCGAGGTTCTTCAGCATACAATCCTCCACCAGGCGTAAATAAGGAAATCTAAAGCCCGGGCATTTCGCAGGAATTACGATTGGTTCTTCCTTTACAATATAAAGAGCTATCTCTGCTTTTTCAATAGCAATCTTTCATCTCGTTACCAAGCGGGGGCCTATACCCAGTATTGAAATCGCCGAACTATATAGAGTGGGTTCTCATATCCTCGGTGGCTTTATCCCCAGTTTACGCAGGTAAGCGTGCATCAAACTACTCAACAGAAATTGACAGCCGTTCGAGATGCCGGTGCCTTGATCAGAAATCAATGTCTGTAAAAGCAGTGTTATGTGTGAAGCTGACATCCAGGCCTTCCGCCATGCCGGTAGCCATCACCCGCCAGGCATGATCGATCGGCGGCGCGTCGTACCTCCCGTTACCGTTGAGATCGGCGTAGAAATCGATCTGATATTGAGCGCCGCTCTGGATGATATCCCTGATCTCGATATCGAAATCGTGGTTGGGGATGGTATCGAGGCGATACTGCCCCACGGTCCTTCCCGATTCGGTGTGGATAACCTTCATCTCGAAAAGCTGCCCCAAATGGGGATTAAACCCGAATAGATCCAGGCGGAATTCAGAACCAAGATCGGAGTACGAAGGTTCATCGATATCCGTGAAATCTGTATTATGCGAGAACGTTACCTCGACTTCGCCGGTCGCAGGAAGGTCTAATCTCCAGGCGTGGTCTTCCGGCGGAGGATCGTAGGAATCAGTCATGTTGAGGTCCGCGAAGAAATCAAGCCTGTGGGGCCCCTCGGGCACCGATGATTTCATGACCATATCGATCTCTGCCGATGGAAGAGGATCGAGAATAACTTGAGCCTGCAGTTGGTTTCCGCTGGAAACTACTCTAAGTTCCACCAACTGGCCCACATGCGGAGACATATCCTGTAGATGCAGGGTCATGTCCCGGTTATCAGACGAAGGGGGTGGGGGCTGGGTCGTATTATTATCGTCACAGGCAACGATTACGAGCAATAAAGACATTGAAAGACCAAACATCACGTTTTTCATAAAACCTCTCTTGTTACAGTAAGCAAATCCTTCGTTTTCCACTTTTTTACAGCAGTAAAAGCCTGCCGGTTTCCCTAATCGAGAGTGATAACCATTTTCAATATATGAAAGTTCCCGGCCCGGTAAACGAAAAGGTTGATTCTCAATATGAGATGCCGTCCGAAATTTCGTTTAGCGACTTATTTTAAATCAGTATCAGTATCGCGGAAGACGTTGCTTACGCGTAAAAGGCTGTCAAGATAACCGGCGTTCTCCGAAACATGCCGCAGCTTGTCTTCGCCATACCCCCGTTCGACCGCGGCCGCCGCCACGCGTCCCTGATTATTGTAGAGGACATCGGGTATATAGTTCGATAAAGAATCATCGTACGCCTCTAAAGGCGATATGATTTCCCAACCCTTCTTCCGCAGAAAATTAACCAGATCATCGATGTACAAAGCGGCCAGGTCATTTTCGTGCAGTAATAAAACATGATTCGGCGAATAGCCGAGCGCGTCACGGGCCATTTTATCGTAGAATTGGATAGCGCCCCATAACATATCGACATAGATTTTCCCGAGAGCCACGGTATCGATCTCCATACCGTTCTCGGCCGCGTCCCGGCATTTCCGGTCGATGTACCAGTCCCAGGTGTCTATAGTAACGTAGCCATTGCGATATCCGAGCGAATCCAGAGCTTGACGTATACTGTCTCTCACCGGTACCGTCCTGCCCTCGTCAAGCATAGGATAACGGAACAGTGGCACAAATGTCGAGAATTGCCGCAGGCTGTCATCGGCACCGCGAATATCCGAAATATACGATACACATCCTGAATCATCGGGTCGACGATGAGAATGACTGTGGTTGCCCAGAAGATGGCCGGCTTTTGCGTATCGCTCAAGACGATTATGGCCATCATTGTAGGGAAGATTTTCCGTAATACAATAAAAAATCACCGACGGTACAGCAACATCATTTAGTTGTCTGATAAATCTATCAGTCCGCTTCGCCCCACCGAAAAAAGCGCCCTTGCCGCTGGGAGCGTCATCGAAGCTCAAACAAAGGCGGCCGATCGGAGGTTCTTCAGTAGAGCCTTTTCCGGGCTTTTTATCTTCTCCCAGGGCTGACTGAAATTCTCCCGCCGGGGAGGCAATTATTACCATTAAGCAAAACAGGATCAAACACATGTTTAGTCCCGTCAGTCTGGTATGTGTCATCTATCCCGGATTGTCACTATATTATCATCCTTGTGGGTACCGTCTGGTTTCTCTGAAGTAGTACTATCGTAACTGACGGATTCGGTGTCGAGTGCAGAGACTCGACACCACCAAGATTGTCATCATGTTATCATCCTAGTGCACGCCATTTTTCGTATCATATCCTCGGTGGCTTAATCCCCAGTATGCGCAGGTAATGGTTTATCTGGCTGCGGTGGTGAATATCGTGTTCGAAGAGATGCAGGAATATCCAGTAGCCGGTAACCACATTGTCACGACCGAATTTGCTCATATCGTATTTGCCCTTCAGCACCTTCGGCGCACGGGCGAAGAAATCGCCCAGCCGTTTCCAGTGCGAATCGAGAAGGCCGGCGATCTCCGGTTTCGGCAGGCTGGGGCAGGGCGTGTAATCAGTATATTCCTTACCATTGATAATTGCGCTGAGCCACCAGTCGGAGCCCTCGGCGATATGCATGAAGATATTACCAAGCGAGATCATCTTCTCCGCCGGCGCCCAGTCGAGTTTGTCATCAGGTGTAATTTCAAGCGCTTTCATAAGTGGAGGTTTGATCTCGTCGAACCAGAATTTTGTCAGCGTATTGAGTTCGAATACGTTTTCAGGCATTTTATTTCCCTTTTTGACGATCAGAGATCGCTTCGTCGTCTCACTTTGTTCGACTCCTCGCGATGACGTTTTAGTTCAGTCGTAACGGCATCCCTCCCATTTTCGATTCGACGGCATCCAGGATGGCATTATCGCGCACCAGATCGGCGATCTTGTTTATATCCGGATATAACACGCGGTCGGTTTCGAGAAATGATACGTGGTCGCGGATCAGCTCATAGACGATGCGGCTTCCCTTGCCCGGTTTTTTTGGTTTTCTGAAATCGAATGCCTGCGCCGCGCAATACATTTCGATAGCAAGCACGGCGCCGACATTTTTCAAAATCTCCGTGCATTTTCTGACCGCCACGGGTGCCATCGCTACGTGGTCTTCCTGGTCGGCGGAAACCGAGATCGAATCGACCGTGGCCGGATGAGACAAAACCTTGTTTTCGGAGACCAGTGCGGCGGCGGTATACTGCGCCACCATCAAACCGGAATTCAGACCGTGTCCTTCAACCAGGAAATCCGGCATTCCGGAAAGTGCGGGATTTAAGAGGCGGTTGGTATGCCGTTCGGATAAGTTGGCCACCTCCGACATGGCGATACATAAGAAATCCATCACCATCCCGATCGGCTGGCCGTGGAAATTGCCCCCGGCGAGGTAGAGATTCTCATCCGGGAAAAACAACGGGTTATCGGCCGATGAGTTTATTTCGGTCTCCACCTGTTCTTTTGCATAATGCCAGCAATCTACCGACGGCCCCAGGACCTGCGGCGTGCAGCGCATGGAGTAACCGTCCTGCACCTTGCCCGATTTATCGGCGATTATCTCGGAACCGGCCATGAGCTGCCTTAGATTGTGGGCCACGGCATTCTGTCCTTTGAATGGACGGGAGGCGTGCAGGACTTCGTGGTATGCTTTCGGCACCCCTTTCAATGCGTCAATGGTCATAGCCGCAGCGATGAAGGCATTTTTCAAAAGGCGGCGGGAATCCTGCAAGAGCAAAGCCGCACCGGCGGTAACCATCTGGGAACCGTTTATAAGGCCGAGACCTTCTTTGTAGGAAAGGTCAACCGGCTCGATGCCCGCCTGCTTCATTGCCTGGCCGCCGTCGATCAGCTTGCCTTTATAGTAGGCTTGCCCCTCGCCGATACAGACCTCGGCAAGTTGCGACAATGGGGATAGGTCTCCCGATGTCCCCACAGATCCCTTTTCATAGACAAATGGGGTGACGCCCTTATTGAGCATATGGATGAAGATCTCTGCCGTGGAATACCTTACGCCGGAATGCCCGCGTGCCAGCACGTTAGCCCGAAGCGCCATAGCCGCCCGCACGACATCCTCGGGTTGCGGATCGCCGGTGCCGGCGGCGTGGCTGTAAATGATATTCTTCTGCAGTTGCGCACCCTGTTCAGGGCTGACCCTGATGCGGGAGAATTCGCCGATACCGGTGGTGACACCGTAGATCGCCTCCCCCGATTCGACCATCTTTTCAACCACGGCGCGGCATTTCTCGATTTTCGCCCGGGCATCATCGGAATAGCCGACTTCCGCATTTTTGCGGGCAATATCCTCTGTCTTTTCTATGGTTAACGTTTGTCCGTCTATTAAAACAGTCATACTGTCTCCTTTTAAAGATCGCGTCACACCCGAATTCAGCAATTCCGGCTGCGGGTGCGGATAATATGCATTTTTCGGGATGCAATAGCAAGGAGAGTCGGGGGCTACGCTTCCTGGATCTTAATTACTCTGTTGTCAAATCCTATGGAGATTTTACTTATATCCTATTATGAGCGTCATTGCGAGGAGATGGCAACCAAGCAAGCTTTATTTCAACAACACCATCTTAATACTTTCCGAATACTCTCCCGATTCCAGCCGGGCAAAATATACGCCGGAAGGAAAACCGGCCGCATTCCAGGTGGTAGTATATCGGCCTGCTTGTTTTTCACCTTCGTATATCGTCGCTACCTGCTGGCCGAGGAGGTTATAGATGGAGAGGGTGACCTTACCCGTTTGCTTCAAGCTATAGCCAATTTGGGTAGCTTCGTTGAAGGGGTTGGGGTAGTTTTGAAAGAGGAAAAACTCTGATGGTTTTTCTCCTCCCTCTTCAATAGCCGTCATTACGCTGGTCATTGCGTTTATTCGTCCTGCGCCCAACAGGCCTTCATAGCCAGGATTAAGGTGGTCGATTGGATCGGCGGAAACTTCGATCAATTGTTCGATCTCATCATTTGAAAAGTCCGGGAAATGAGTTCGCAAGAGAGCGGCCAAACCTGCTGTCAAGGGGGAGGCATAAGAGGTGCCGGAGCCTAGTTCGTAATCGTCATCACCCCATGTTATCCAGATATCGACCGCGGGGGCACAAATATCTACCCATGTACCGTATGATGAAAAATTGGCCTTAACATCATCTTGATCCGTACCCGCGGCGGCCATGACATGCTCGTAAGCGGCCGGGTATTTCTCCTGGTCGTGTCCGCTATTGCCTGCGCCGGCGACAATGAGAACGTCCTCCTCCCAAATGGCGTTTATTATATTCTGCTGGTACTGGGCATAAATATCGGTCGCCCATGAGCAATTGATAATCTGAGCGCCGTTATCGGCGGCGTATATCATCCCCTGATAATAATATTCTATCTCCATAGACCAGAGCCTGCCCTTAACGCACATTATGCGGGCTGAAAATCCCATTCCCGCCCCCAAAATCCCGTTATCGGTAACCTCCGAGGCGCATCCGGCGACACCTGTGCCGTGCAGCGATGTATCCGGCATGGGGTAATTATCATCCTGTCCGAAATCCCATCCGACAACATCGTCAATAAAACCGTTACCGTCGTCGTCTATGCCATTGAGATCCTCGTCATCGATTGTTCCATTGGAATTAAGGTCTTCCTGTTCGTTAACCCAGATATTGTCTGAAAGATCTATATGGTTCCAGTTAACGCCGTTATCGACAATAGCGATCACCGAATATCGGGTGGTATCGCCTCGAACCGTGTCCCAGGCTTCGAGAGCGTGAGTTCTGGTCAATTGCCATTGTTGATCCAGAAAGGGATCGTTCGGCTCGTATAGAAGTTCGGATATAGTGTAAGGTTCAGCCATTTCGATATTGGGATCATTATTAAGCGTTTTTATAATTGATAGAGGATTTATCGCGTCGGCGAAAGTGAATAAGTAAATTTTTGAAACTTCCCGAATCAAAGCCGTCTTTCGTAATGTGCCATTATAGAACGGCTCGACCTTTACAATTTCGAATTTCCTACAAAGCCAGTCAACAGAACTAACACCGGTTACCGCGTAACCGTCAGAACTTATTCCTGTTTGATACGGCGGCGCTTCGGGTCTGTTTGTAACTACGATTATATTGTCTACATACTTTGCGTCATTTGGTAGCTCCCCTTTTATAGATAAATCGGAACCCGCCTGGTTATAAGGAGAAGCCGATATTATTATACTAAGAATACCGGTAATTATCGTTCTGGTCATCTTTTTCCTACTTCAAAAGCACCATCTTAATACTCTCTGAATACTCTCCGGCCTCCAGCCGCGCGAAATAGACGCCGGAGGGAAAAGTCGTCGCATCCCATGTGATTTTGTGTTGGCCCGCCTGCTGGTCGCCTTCAAACATTGACGCTATCTGTTGGCCCAGTAAATTGTAGATGGTTATTGTAACCGATCCGGACCGGGGAAGCATATAGCTCAGGGTGGTTGCGGCATTGAATGGGTTGGGGTAATTTTGCAATAAGCCGCACGCCATAGGGATTATTGGGGGATGCTCTTCCCTGATATCGGTGGGGACAGCTTGGCCGCCGTAGGCGCCCATGTCGCTTCGCTCGTATCCTAGGCCCCAGTCGCAGTCGAGCAGATAATCGAAGATAGACGGATCGCCGGCATCTATGCAAGGGGAATCATACGGATCGCCGCAGGCGGTGGACATGAGATGGTAATCATCGTTTTCGGGATTACGGAACAAGGGGTCGATATCGATATTCCCCTCGCCCTCCCAACCGCCCATAATATCGCAATAAGTCACCGATGATTGACCGTTCATATATATTTGATCCACGTTATTCCATATTATATTATTTTTTGTAGTATTATTATTTCCCGACAAACTGATGCCCCTGAACTCATTATTGCAGATAGTATTATTAATTACAACCCCATACGAATACCAGCAAGAAATACCACCGGTGCTCAGATGGAGCATTGACGTGGCCGTGTTATCGATAATGAGATTATTACGTATTATTGGACTTCCCCCACCGCATAAAATCCCTCCCCCGTCGCCAAAATCCCATTCTGTAGCTTCATTGTTACGGATTATATTATCTTTAATTAAGGGGCTTGAATCACGACAATTAATTCCGCCGCCTTGACCTATATTTCCCGCAGCTGTGTTTTCAGTAATAATATTATTAGAAATTGTTGGGCTACTGTCTTGACAGTAAATCCCTCCCCCCTCACTTGAATAGCCATGTGTTAAAGTAAGCCCCACCAGCATCGCAGTTCTATCTTCTCCACCTGAGAATGTCACGACGCTCCCCGATGAATCACCATCTATTACAGTTGATGAAACGTAAGAAGTGTCACCGGTAGTTAAAAACAATGATCCAAGCACAATATTATGCCCGTTGAAATTAATATTCTCGATATAAGTGCCCGGCTGAACCAGCACGGTATCGCCGTCCGAGCTGGCTGAAATGCCTCCCTGTATGGTTGAGTAATCATCGGGGATGTTGATGATCGTCGCCATAGCGGACGAAGAGGCAATAGCAACGAAAACCGGCACGGGAATTAAAAGCCTTTTCATTATATCCTCCTTGCGAGGTATTTTCCTAATTGCCGATCGCAGATGAAAATTACTTTACCTATTAATATAGATAATTGATTCTATAAGAATGTCAAGGGTTTTCGGTTTCGCTGAAAGTCCAAGCCATCCGGCCCCGGATGCGAAAGAGAGAGCTTGCTTCTAATCGATGTATCTTCTATATTGACAGGTTGACCGCTAAGTGATGGCAAGCGGCTTGAAAGTAGAGGCAAAGATCAGTCTTGATACAGTCAAAGCGATGCAGAAAAAGGTAATTTGTTAGAGGATAGATAATTATGCCCCCCGCAAATATAGTTGTCAAAGGTGCCAGGGAACATAACCTTAAAAACATCGACGTCACCATCCCGCGCTTCAAGTTAGTGGTGATAACAGGATTGTCGGGCTCCGGGAAATCATCCCTGGCTTTCGACACCATCTATGCCGAGGGGCAACGACGATACGTGGAATCGCTCTCGGCCTACGCCCGCCAGTTCCTGGGTCTGATGGAGAAGCCGGATGTTGATTTTATCGACGGTCTCTCGCCGGCCATTTCCATAGAGCAGAGATCGTCCGCTAAAAACCCCCGTTCAACAGTGGGAACGGTAACCGAGATATACGATTACCTTAGACTTCTCTATGCCCGGGTCGGCACGCCGTATTGTTACAAGTGTGGCCGGCCGATAAGCCAGCAAACCGTTCAGCAGATAGCCGATTCGGTCATGGAGCTGCCCAAAAACAGCCGTATTCAGATCCTGGGGCCGCTGGTTCGTGGACGCAAAGGCGAATACCGGGAAGTTTTCGAGGAGATCAAGCGTGAGGGCTTCGTGCGGGTGCGTGTCGATGGCAAGGTGCATGATATCGAGGATAAGATAACGCTCGACAAGAAGAAAAAACATTCCATCGAAGTTGTAGTCGATCGCCTGGTAATCAAAAACGGCGTCGAGAAGCGGCTGACCGATTCCCTGGAGACGGCCTTGAAGTTGGGGGCCGGCCTGGTGGTCATAGGGCAGGTTGGCAAGGGCGATCTCGTATTCTCCGAGAAATACGCCTGCCAGGATTGTGGCATCTCATACGAGGAACCATCACCCCGGATGTTTTCATTCAATTCTCCGTTCGGAGCCTGCCCGACATGCTCCGGCCTGGGATATAACATGGAGATCGATCCCGAGCTGGTTGTTCCCGATAAATCGCTATCCATAGCGCAGGGAACCATCGCCCCTTGGGGAATCCCGCGAGGATCGTATTATTTCGGGATGCTGCGAGCGGTTGCCGCACATTTCGATTTCTCCCTGCGAAAACCGTTTGAAAAACTGTCCGGGAAGATCCAGAAGATAATCCTCTATGGTTCGGGACGGGAGGAGATAAAGTTTTCATGGGAACACAGTAACGGCCGCGGGCTCTGGGAACATTATAACAAATTCGAGGGTGTCATCGGCAATCTCAAACGGCGATATAGACAAACCAAATCCGCAGGCATCAGGGAATGGATCGAGAAATTCATGTCGATCAAGCAATGTATCGATTGCGATGGCGCCCGGCTGCGGAAAGAAGCTCTGGCTATCAAGATTGATGGTAAATCGATATCGGAGGTCACCTCCTACTCGGTTAAGCAGGCAGCCGTTTTATTTAAAAATCTCAAACTCGATATGAAAAGAAAAACCATCGCCCGACAAATCTTAAAAGAGCTTAAGGAGCGCCTGCATTTTTTAATCAATGTCGGCCTTGACTACCTGACTCTGGATCGTTCCGCTATGACGCTCTCGGGGGGCGAGGCCCAGCGGATCAGGCTGGCCACGCAGATCGGTTCGCGGTTGACGGGAGTTTTGTATATCCTGGATGAACCCTCCATCGGACTGCATCAGAGAGATAACAGACGTCTTCTCGATACCCTGATTTCATTGCGGGATATCGGGAATACGGTGTTAGTTGTCGAACATGACAGGCAGACCATCGAACAGGCCGATTACGTGATCGATCTCGGGCCGGGCGCCGGCAAGCATGGCGGCGAGGTAGTTGCGGAAGGCACGCCGAAAAATATAATGAGATCGACAAAATCTCTAACCGGCAAGTACCTCTCGGGAAAACTGGAGATACCAATCCCGAAGAAACGTCGCAGAGGCACCGGCAAACGGATAAAGATACTGGGGGCTACAGGCAACAACCTAAAAAAAATAGATATCGAGTTTCCGCTTGGTAAGTTCATCTGCGTTACGGGCGTATCGGGCTCCGGCAAATCGACACTGGTAAACGAGACATTGTACCGGATATATTCGCGGGAGCTTTACGGATCAAAGAGGCCCCCCCTGCCGTATGGCGGGATAATCGGGCTGGATAAGATCGATAAGGTGATCGATATCGATCAATCGCCCATCGGCAGGACACCGCGGAGTAACCCCGCCACCTATACCGGCCTCTTCACTCCTATCCGCGATATATTCTCTCAACTCCCGGATTCCAAGGTCAGAGGTTACGGTCCCGGGCGGTTTTCATTTAACGTCAAGGGCGGTCGGTGCGAGGCCTGCGCCGGCGATGGTATCATTAAGATCGAGATGCATTTTCTGCCCGACGTTTATGTGCGATGCGAGGCCTGCAAGGGAAAACGTTACAACCGCGATACGCTGGAGATCAAATACAAGGGCAAATCGATCGCCGATATTCTCGATATGACCGTGGAAGAGGCCCTGGAGTTTTTCGACCGCATACCGAAGGTGAAAAGGAAACTGGAGACGCTGACCGGTGTCGGCCTGGGATATATACATCTGGGCCAGCAGGCGACAACCTTGTCCGGCGGCGAGGCGCAACGGGTGAAGCTCTCCACCGAGCTCTCCAAGGTCGCTACCGGTGATACACTTTACATACTCGACGAACCGACCACGGGATTGCATTTCGAGGATATCAAGATGCTTCTCAACGTCCTGGACACGCTCGTCGCCCGCGGCAACACGGTGATCGTGATCGAGCATAATCTTGATGTTATCAAGACCGCCGACTGGATAATCGATCTCGGCCCCGAGGGGGGCGACGGCGGCGGCCGCCTGTTGGCCACCGGCACCCCGGAGAAGGTGGCGAAGGTGGAGGGAAGCTATACCGGGCAGTTTTTGAAGAAGGAGCTGGGGGAGCAAGACAAATCGGGAGCTACTGGAAAAAAATAGTATTTGCAGTTGCAGTTCCGTTTTTATTATATTAGCTAAAGATAATACTGAATAAAATAACTTTTGATTTAGTTGACAGACCGGAATGTGTACAGCAGATAAAAAATTCTGTAAATGTGGGAGTGAAAAACCATATGTAGATTGTTGCGAACCGTATTATTCTATGTTGGATCTTAACAGTGATGAATTGGAACCACTATTAATTGATTGGAGATTACGCTATGGCTTTGCGACTTGCGAAGGATTTCACAAGAGAGCGTCAACATTTTCCTTTAGGATTTCCATATATCTTGACTCTATTATAAATAAGTATTTGCCCTTAGGATACTTAGAGAATCGTGATGATGATACTGATGAAACAATAATATCCATAAAACATAATATCTTATTAGGCCTGTTTGGAGCTTATTCCTGCCTTTCTGAAGGTCTTTTTATTCAAAGCGGTATATTGTTGCGTTCTGTAGTTGAGGACTGTTTTATATTAGTAGATATTTTTCTAAATCCGGATCAACTTAGAAGAGTCCTAGACAATAAGTATTCAACCAGCAAATTGCTGTCTCGCATAAAAAATGAAATTCCTGCAGAATTAATTGATTATTATGGTTATTTTTCGGCGAACTTCTCTCATTTTGGAGCAGTCCATCCTGCTCCATATAGGCCCAGAGCGTGTTACGAGGACAATTGGGTTCTTGTTCTTGGAATAGAAAATCTAATTCGAGCAATCCTTACATTTCATATATCATTAGAGAGGATATATTTTAAACAAACGCGGGATCCATTTTTTTGGGAAAAAGATGTTCATAATAATCGATTATGTTTTAATGGTGATAATATTGTCTACGATTGGGTAAATAAATTAATAAAGGAATTACAAAAATCTTTCCCCCCAGATGAGCGAAAAAATGGATTTGAATATACCGAGAAAAGTTATAAACTCAAGAAATAGCTTTTTAGAATACTGCGGGTACGGGCGTATTGCAATACGCCCCTACAACGTAATATTGAAATTCCAAAATGTCCGAAAACGATAACACCCCCACAGAATACCCCATAGACGGCACCCTGGATCTGCATACGTTCCAACCGAAGGATGTGAAACAACTGGTGCCGGATTATATAGACGCCTGCGTAGAGAAAGGAATATATCAGATCCGGATCATCCACGGCAAGGGGACCGGGACGTTACGGCGAGTGGTTCAAAGCATTCTTGCGAAACATCCCGCGGTTGAACGATTCCAGCATGAGAGTGGTTCAGGCGGCAGCTGGGGCGCCACGGTGGTCGATCTGAAAGAGAATTGATATATTATAGCCTGCAGCCGACGGGTTGGTTTTTACTTTCGAGGATAGATATTGTCGCGATAAATTGTTAAAAGCGGCGTTTTTTCTTTTGCGCTTTTAGTTTTCGACGCAACTTCGCCCAATGCTCCTCGGCCAGTATATATCCGATACAACGCGGCGATCCGCAGCGGCAAGGATGATCCTCATGGGCATCGTAGTCATAGCCGTAATTATATGATATCTCCTCGCCCTTCTTTATATCCCGCATGGCGATGATCCAGATACGACCGCGGATAATATCGGTCTCGCAGTTGAAATCGCAGGAATGGTTTATATATTTGGCGGTGTTCCACCATACACTGCCGTCTATATCGTGACGTTTATTTAATGTGAAAATATAAACGATTCCTTTTCCGTTGTTCCCGTACTGCGATTTCTCCCAGGCGATTTCGTACCTGCGATCGGATTCGACCTTGGTGATTCTATCACCGACATATTCAATAACCCGTGTCCCCTCCGGGATATCGGTTCTGGCGAATACGCCGGTGCCATGAATCCTTGATTTTCTGACAACGATGTATGGCGATGTCATCCTTTTCATTTATTTATCCCTCTGCGAGCCAATCATTGCCGGTCTTCATAACCTTATTTATAAAATTCCCCCGGGATGTTACGCCGCATCTATCCCGAGGGAATAATAGCTCAGTTAGAAGAAAGCGCAATTACTTTATCAACGTCATCTTGTTAACGGCGGTTTTTTCTCCTGCGGTCAGCCTGTAGAAATAGACGCCGGAGGGTACGGTATCGCCGTTCCAGAGCAGCTCATGCTCTCCGGCGGCCGCATAACCGGTCAACAGGGTCTCTATCTTCTGGCCGAGAATATTGAAAACCTCCAGCCGCACGGTTGCCGGGTCGGCCAGCCTGAACTTGATGATGGTGGAATTGTTGAACGGGTTCGGATAATTGCCGATTAACGCGAAATTCGACGGCGTTTGTACATCGTCATCGGTAACATCCGTAGGCTGTCCGATAATCACGACATATTCCTGATCGTCAGTATCATTCGACGAATCGGTGCATTCGATTGTAAAAGCGAATTCCCACTCGGTTGTGGGGATTCCGGTTATCTCACCGGTGTTCTCGTTCAATGTCAAACCGGTTGGCAGACTGCCGTCGGTAACCTCGAACGAATAGGGATCATTGCCTCCCCGGGCTTCGATAAGAGCTTCGTATTCTTCCCCGAGATCACCGTCAGGCAACTCGGTGGTAACGATGTTCATTTCGTAGCTTTCAGAATAGGCGCTTCTCAAGATCCAGTCGTCGATATCGAACTGCAGCGACGTGGGATTACCGCTCACCACGAATCGGAAATCGTCCTCGCGGCTGTCGTTCCAGACGGTGATCATCGTGTCCACTCCCTCTATCCTGGGATAGACCTTGATCGGCATCGTGAAAACCTCTGGAGCCGGCGATCCCTGTGTCTGGCTGATATGAAGAAAGACTTCGTGACGCCCGTTGTCCGTTTCCTCGCTCATCCAGGAGTATCTATAAATCGGGCGGTTCCTTCCCCAGACCCACTGATCGAAAAACCAGCCCAGATCGGCGCCATAGTACTCCTCCATGATATGCTGGAACTCACGAGTCTGAATTGTACCGTACTGATGGTCGGGATGATTGGCATATGCATACATGCCATCGAAGAAAGCGTCATCCCCCATCACTCCCCGGAGTATATGCAGAACCCATGAGCCTTTGTCATAGACAGTATTGCCGTCGAATAGAGGATTGGGATCGTAAATCGGGCCGCTGGGATCATTGACGTCATTGTTGTATCGCATGTAGTTTAAATAGGCATTATGACCCTGAAGCTGTTCTGTCCATAATGCCTCCAAATAAGAAGCAAATCCCTCGTTCATCCAGATATCGGGCCAGGTATCACAGCTTATCATATCGCCGAACCACATATGCGCTAATTCATGGACCAGTATCCAGTCGTAGGCATGGTCTCCCCGAATCAGCGCCCTCCCATAGCTGGTATTACACTGGTGCTCCATGGCGCCGCCCCAGGGGAATATGGAATGCCCGTATTTTTCTCTTATGAATGGGTATTCGCCGAATAAATCTGCTAAGATTCCCATCGCCTCCGCCGTGATACTCAGATCTTCGACGGCCTCGTCAAAATGCTCGGGATAAACGTAGTTGACAATCGGCATGGAGTCGCCCTCGGCGTAGTAATACCAGTCGGTGAAGCTCTGATAATTGGTTATGGCCAGCGAGATCAAGTATGTTGTGATAGGATAAGAAATATGCCAGCTAAAAGTCCGGGTGCCGTCACCATTATCGATTTCGCTGACCAGGGCACCGTTGGATGTGGCAACCAGGCTATCGGGCACCGTGATTATGACATCCGCGGAGTCGCCCTTATCATGAGGAATATCCTTGCAGGGCCACCATTCGCGAGCGCCCTCCGGTTCCGACAGGGTGGAGATTATGGGCTGATCAGGGTGCTCATCGTCACCGTGCTCATCCCAGCTGAACGACCCCCAGCCGCCTCCCGGCGGATGACCACCATAGTAAATCACCGTTGTGAATTGCTCCCCCGTGTCGTAAACACGATCCAGGGTGATTTCAAGAACGCTGCCCTGGTGGGAAAAAGCAGCAGGATTGCCATACAATCTCACCGAATCGACATCCATGGCATAGTGCAGGTCATACTCTACCGATGACAGACCATCGACAACAGACTCCGATGTCATGGTGACCTTGCCGGTAATCGATTCTCCGGCAATGTCGGTGACGTCGATATCCAGCTCCCAGTATTTGACATCGTAATCGGATTGATCAAGCAAGAGGCCCTGCTCCTGCCGCTCCATAAGCTTTTGATAATAAAGGGATTTCATCTTCCACTCGGCATCGCGGAATTCATCATGGCTAATCTCCTGGGCGAAAAGCGCGGCCGAAAAGGAAAGGATCAAAATACCCGCAAATAACAGCTTCGATTTCATCGCATCCTCGACTTTTTAAGTTAAAAAAACGAAAACCATTTACGTTTCCAATATATAAAATAATGCCGATTTGTCAATTCCTATAAGCAACGTGCGGCAACCATAATGGGCGACAATTGATAACTGTTATCGCCTGGACACAAAAGCAGATGCCGCGGGGAAGAAAAGAAGGCTGACGATTTGAGCACGACCCTGCCGATGATATCGTACTGGGTGGAAGAGAGGGGAAAAGGTATGTCTATGGCCACTATGATGGCCACATATATTCGAGGACGATCGCCTATGCTTTGGAATATAGAGACAGATATCTTTGACTGGAGTTCCGGACGGCAGTGGGCGTGAGTGAAATACGCGAGGCTGAAGAGCATATATTGCAATCTCTTAGGTTTAAATAAGCCCCTGGGGTCATGGGGCGCATCCCGGGAAAAGGGCCGTAGATTCCCGGCCCGCCCGGCAAATTACATCATTTTGGTTTGCTTTGGCCATATATATGACATCGTTTTTACTTGACAACGGAAGAGTAAACGATAGATTAACCCGTCTATGAAGCGACCCGGAATTGAGACAGACAGTCAACTATTTTATAGTGCACATACATTCCATATCCCGGTGATGGGTACAGGATTCACGATTGACACCCCGTTACGCGTAGCGAAATACGGAATCTCGTCGGTGATCTCGCTGGTGGATGATGTTCTGATCGAGCAAATTCGGAAATTCCATTGCGAAAGAGAGAATGAGCCATACGAAGAAATCACCAATCGCGGCGAGGACGCTCGCGCCCGCCGCATTACTGCCTACCTGGACCTTGTGAACTGCCTGGTCAGTCGTCAGGTTAGGGAATTGCAGGCATCGCCTTTCGAAGAGGGCAGTGAGATAACCCGTTATTACAAGATGCTTCCGGAGTCGCATCTCAAGCGGATCTACTATGATATGCTTGCAACCGCTGATCCAGCGGAGAAAGTCAGGCTGCAGGAGATGCTCCGGCGCTATGCCGTGCCGGGCAACATCAACGTCAATATCTTGACTAAACTGGACCGCGACGTTTACCGCAATGGTAGAAAACTCTCGCCGGAACACAGTGACGCCATCTCGGCCTTGCGGGGTTATGCCAACAGCGCTTTGCGCTCCTCCATCATTTTCTCGGCAGGCATGAACCAGCGCCTCTATGGATATATCGCCAAACTCGATGACTTTTTTCACGATGAAAATTGTGTCCTTAAAAAGAAGATTGTCCTGAAAGTAAGCGATTACCGCTCAGCTATCGTGCAGGGCAAATACCTCGCTAAACGGGGACTCTGGGTATCAGAATATCGTATCGAATCAGGCCTCAATTGTGGCGGTCACACCTTCGCCACGGCCGGTCACCTGATGGGGCCGATCCTGGAGGAATTCAAACAGAAAAAGACAGAACTCATTGAGAAGCTCCACGCCATCTATACCAAGGCGCTTGCCGCAATAGGCCGATCACGGAACGAGGAGCCGCACGATTTACGTATCACCGTACAGGGAGGTATCGGCACCACCAGTGAGAACGAACTCCTGCTGAAATACTTCGAAGTCGATGGCACCGGTTGGGGCACGCCTTTTCTGCTTGTGCCAGAGGTGACCAATGTCGACGAGCTACACCTGAAGAAGTTGTCCACCGCTGAAGACCGGGACGTTTATCCAAGCGACAGTTCGCCCATGGGGATTCCTTTCTGGAATCTGCGGTCCTCGGCGAGCGAAGATGCCCGCCGCCAGCGGATCAAGGATGGTAGGCCCGGTAGCCGCTGCCCGAAGGGCTATCTGGTTTCCAATACGGAGTTCACAAAAATTCCGATCTGTCACGCCTCCTACGCCTATCAGAGGCTCAAGCTCAAACAGCTTCTGGAGGAGGAACTTCCGGCGAAGAAGCGCTCCGCGCTGGAGGGCAACGTGCTTGGTAAATCCTGCATCTGCCATGACCTGGCCGGCGGCGCAGCCTTGAAAACCGGCATCGATAAGGATGCCGATCCCGCAGTCTGTTGCGGCCCTAACATTGTGAATTTCTCGATGATGGCAACTCTGGATGAAATGGTAAGCCACATCTATGGGCAGATATCGCTTTTGACTCGCCCCGATCGTCCGCATATGTTCATCCGGGAACTTACACTCTACGTCGATTATCTCCGCAAGGAGATCGAACGAATCTCCCTGGATCTGTCCGCCCGAACCCCGAAATACATCCGTGAATTCAAGGAGAACCTGCTCAGCGGTATTGAATACTACCGGGGGCTGGCGGAAAAGTTTGTCGAGGAAAAACAGAAGCGTTTCCTGGATGATCTCAGAGACTTAAGCGAGGAGATCGAGCAAATTAAGCTTTTGCCTGCAGTGGAAGTCTGCGCTGAAATTGGTTCATAGCCCTGATTGCTCTCCGATTACCTTATTCAACTATCTAATGAAGAACCGCCGATCTCTCTAATTTCGGCATTCCGATGATTCTATATGATCCGAAAGCAAGCGTCATCGGCTGGCTGGTGTTAATGATTTTTATAGCGCCGTTTTTGCAGCTTCTGGCTACGGTTTTCAAGGATATATGGTGCCGGGTGGAGAGGGAATTAATTCAGGTTAATAAGCTGGGTGGTCGAATCTTTTGAGCACGAGACTAGGCCCATCACGGGCAGTAAAAAAACAGCATTAACGATATCGCTTTCCGTGTCATAATCTTATTCTCCTAAGAACAGATCCATAATCTAAAAGAGATTCAATTCAGGCAAAGGCCTGCAATTTATCCGACTAATATAGGGATACGGATTTATTCCGTGGAGGTTTCGCGGTTATATAGGCCGGATTTCAAATAAGCCCGACACAATAAAAAGCTAATTCGGCCGGTAATTTCAGTATGAAGCGAGACAGCCGCGGTTCTGAGTTTTTTACTTAACAGGCCCGCGAGTGATTGCAGTTATCTTGTCCATTACATCAAACTGCTTTACGCTCATTTCACTGAGCGCCGGATGACTGCTGACGGCAGCGGCAAGCGGTCCTTCGAGGAAAGTTGTCAGAGAGGCCGCATCGTTGAAGAAATAGATTCCTCCCGCTTCACTTTCGGTTTCGTTCATTAGCCAGATTTTCCATTGCAAACCGTCAACCGCCGCGAATTTGTCCGCCAGCGGAGACACGGCCTGCTCATACTCTGCTCCCGAAACGTTAAATTTAAAATTTAGCTGTAGAATTTTCCCGGCCATCGTTATTTCTCCTTATGTTTTTTTGATTTTCACATTGTACGTCATAAGAATATTTTGCAATGTTTTATTAAGATGAACAACTGTTTTTTATTTTAAAAGTATCATTTTTTTCGTTTCTTTATAATCCCCGGCTTGAATCCTGTAAAAATAAATGGCGGATGGTCTGTTTTCTGCATTCCAGACAACCTGATGATATCCGGCAGACTGCCTTTCGCTGAGGAGCGTTTCAATCTTACGCCCTTTTATGTCGTAAATCGTGATCTCCAAATCGGAGGCCTCATGTAAAGTATAACGTAAGGAGGTTGAGGCATTAAAAGGATTCGGGTAGTTGCCCAGCGTCGAAAACTTTTCGGGAATATTCTCGGGATCATCGACAGAGACCGGAATTTCCCAATCGAGGAAATAGACATCATCATAGTAATATTCGTAGTTATGGGCTCCACCGAAAATAGTCGCCCGATGATCGGCAAAATCGCCGATTATGGTTGTGAACCTTCCCCTCGGTGAAGGTATCTGACCGGTGGGTATGAGTTCGGTATACTGAATTGAATCGAGATCTATCTCCCAGAGATCGCTCAGGCCTGGTCCGGGGTAGGAGGAAAATCCGGCGAAGAAAAGGGCCCTGTTATTGCGCTTATCATACAAGAGAGGGCAGTAGCCTCTTGCAATCGGGTGCGGTGGATCCGGGTCGTATGCGGTCCAGGTTCCAGTGTCAAGATCGAGTACCCATAGTTCGTCAATATATTCCGGACCCGGTCGATAACCCCCGTATACCAGCATATTGGGACTGTCCTGCAATATCAGGATCGGCGCCCCTTCTCTCGGCGTAGGCGGAGTATTCTCATATTCTAAATTTCTCCAGGTGTAAGTTTCGAGATCCAGAATCCAGGTTGTATTATACCTTTCCCAGCCCCAGCGGCCGCCGAACATAACCATTTCGTGGGCGCTCCAGCGGTAGGTGGCATAATTACACCTTGTGGGCGGCGGCCATTCGCCGGATGGTTCTATCTGTTCCCAGAGCATGGTGTTAAGATTAAGAACCCACAATTGATCCGTTATGTCTCCGCCCGGATATGTGACGCCGCCAAAGATTACCATTGAGGTATCGTCAGGATTATAAATGGCGCAATGAGACCGAAGTACGAGCGGCCCGTTATTTTCCGGTATTAACTGAGTCCATTCCATGGTAACAGGATCGAGCGACCATAAATCACCCAGCGTCTCTCCGAAACGAGCTCCAGCATAGATAATCATCCTATCATGAGCATAATCGTGGATCGCAGTATGGCATATGCGGCCGGGAGGCGGAGCGTTCTGCACCTCGCCGTAAGTCCAGTGCTCGTTTTCAGCATACACTCCGGCGAATGAGGTAAGCGTGATCAGGCAAATAATAATGACGCTGCGGGCTGACATCTTTTCCCCCTTGTTCATAGGGTGATAAGTAGCCTTTTCCCCGGTGCCTTTCAATGCTGTATTGCTGCATGACAATATACATTCACTAATTATGCGTGTCAAGGGAAATTGCCAAAAGCCCCCGAACTGTATCGATTGCAGATCACTAAATTTGAGTTTCACCGAGTTAGACATCTCGATAAGGAGTCAGTTATTCCTCAAGCTGCACGATCGCCGTGAAAACTTCATCTTCTCCAACGACCCGGCTTCTATGACCCTTGCCGGTAGTATCCTCAACAAGCGTGACGCTTCCCGGTCCAAACCGCCTGATTTCACCGTCGCTAACCTCAGCCTCTATTGTCCCGGATAAATAGAAAAAGATCTGTCTTTTTGGCGTGGGATGCCAATCTCCATTCCAGCCCGGAGGCACATTTGCGAACCCGAATCTATTCGCCGGAGAGAAGCTGGAAAGATTTATCGGCGGCGCCGGCGGTGCGAAATCCACCGGTAAGAATTCTATTTCAATATCTTCAAAATGCGATTCCCCGTTTTCATCGGCATAGACTCGCACATATTTCATTTTATTGTCTCCTTCGGTTTGGCTATGTTTACAGCATGACAAAAAAATTAAAATAGCTATTAAAATAATATTAATGACAGCTTTGAACTTCATCCGGCTTGTCTCCGGAGCCAGACCCCGATTCTCGAGACGACCAGATCCACCGGCTCGACTCCCGGCAGCAGGGTCGACGTGACATCAGGGTATTCCTTGAGAACGGCCTCGGCGAACGAGGATCTGGATTCTGTCCAGTCGACTATCTCATAGGGGCCGTTTTCCATGAGGATCTTCCACTCCCGGAGTGTCTGGTGATTCAGCGTCTTTAACCGCGCAAGCCGTCTGTCGCCTGTACGCTTGCCCTCGTTTTCCGCCACGAAGCGATGATATTCATGTAGCGGGAGACGCGAATGAGCCCATGGTATATCGACCAGGCCCCGCTTGTGGCAACCCCGGATCCAGCAGAAAGGATCGATCTCGTGATAAATCATTCCTCGCGGCCGAATCACCCGCGCCATCTCCTCCAGGGCATTCTCGACAGGTTGAATATGTTCGAGCACGGAGCGGGAGAGGATCAAATCGAAACTGCAGTCGGGGAATTCCATCTGCGTCGCCTCCATCGTCAGGAGTTCAACGCGACTGCTCTTAAGGCACTCTTCAAGGCTTTTGCCGGCACCCATCGTTTCGAGCGCCCCGGCAACCACCCGACGTATGGATTCTGCCTTTTCGTCCCGCCTGTTCAGCCGCAGGTCGAGATCGATTCCAACTGCGCGCTTCACAGCCTGCAGGCCGAACAGCATGGTATTGAGACCGTCGCCGCAGCCGACTTCCAGAACCTCGGAATTCTCAAGACTGCCGTACCGGCGGGTAACGTTCTCGATTAAACGGTTTCCGCGTTTGACCCTTTTTGTGATTGCCCTGGCGTAGTCATCGTCGTTCCAGCCGCTCCGGGGGGTCACGCTCTTTCGATATGACAGTGCGCGGTTGCGAAAACCGGCAATCACTCGCAGTTCACGGCCGTCCTCTCGGGTGAAGGTCTTCATGGTTCGGCGAAAATATAATACATATTTGTAGATTATAAGATATAAAATGCTCCCCGAATTGAAAGAATTGCGAACCATTGGATTTGAGTTTGAGAGGCAGGGATCATACCATGTAAAGTAGGGATGGACATGGATGATTACGGGCCATTCGGATAGGGATGGCAATCGGTAAACCGTGAAACATTTTTTAGCTTGACAGATATTACGCAAAACGATATCATAATTTAGATTACGTAGATAACTCTCTTTATCAGGGAGGTCGATATGAAACGAGTTATAGTATGCTTTCTTTTGGTTCTATGGCTATTCTTTGCTGGCGGCGCGGGCGCGCAAATTGCTTGTATACAGATATGGGAAGACTGCTTTTGGCAGCCTCCAAATGAGCTACCCAGTGTGATAGAAATGATCACTATCTACAGAGGATTTATGGAGCCGGAGCATTACTGCGATTGCGGTCCCAGTGGAGATCATTTCCCGCTCTGCACCGACATTAACGGTAATTGCATTGCAATGGAGCTTTCAGACGTTGTCCGTCTGATTGCCGCTTATCGGGGACCCTCCGGGCTAATAATGTGCCCCGACTGCTTGTGAGGATTTGGCAAGAAAACGGATATTTACTTTGAGTTCCCCGAATTGAAAGAATTGCGGACCTTTAGTTTGGAGTATTCTCGTTTGAAATAAGAGCCGTATTCTCGGCTAACTGGTCGATATGAGCGACAATACGCCCATAGGTGTGGGTGTAACAGTCGTAGCAGTGTTCGTTTAAAACAAGGGAATCCATACTTATGCGGTCGATAATCAATTCAAATGGATAGTTCTCGATGATCACTACGTAGGCGGTATCGCTCTGCCAAACTGCCTTTTTTACGACATTGTAATGCTCGTGGTAGGTCGTGGAATCATTGATCCACTCGTCATAAATTGAATTGACGTGGAAAGAAAGACCCCTATCATAATCAACGGAATCTGCATAAATATATTCCCCCGCGAAGCCGCCATTTGAATAGCGCCACGCCCAGTCGCCGATCAGCAATTGAGCGACATCCGGCTCCGTTGGCCCTTTATCGCATCGGGCAACTGTCAGAACGCAGGCCGCGAGAACAAAAATCGCTATCGCTCGTTTTGTGATTTTCATTAGATCCCCCAAAATACAAGATTCACGATATAAGACACACCGGATAATACCATCTTTACGCGCAATTATGGTACATAATATTTGGAATTTTATTCCCCGAATTGAAAGAATTGCGAACTATGGGATTTGAGTTCGAGAGGCAGAGATCATACCATGTAAAGTAGGGATGGACATGGGTGATTATGGGCAATTCGGAGAGGGATGGCAATTGGTAAGCGATGCAACAATATTTAGCTTGACAGATATTATGCAAAACGATATCATAATTTGGATTACGTAGATAACTCTCTTTGTCGGGGGAGGTCGATATGAAACGAGTTATAGCAGGCTTTCTTTTGGTTCTATGGCTATTCCTGGCTGGCGGCGCGGGCGCGCAACTTGATTGTCAGGAAATACGGGAATACTGCTTTTGGCAGCCTCCCCATGAGCTAACCGATGTCGTAATAATGATCGCTATGTACAGGGGATTCGATGAGCCGGAGCAATACTGCGATTGCGGTCCCAGTGGAGATCATTTCCCGCTCTGCACCGACATTAACGGTAATTGCATTGCAATGGAGCTTTCAGACGTTGTCTGTATGATGAGGGCTTTTCGGGGAGACCCCGGGCCAGGAATGTGTCCTGATTGCTATTGAGGATCTGGCACGAAAACGGATATTTACGTTGAGCTCCCCGAATTGAAAGAATTGGGAACTAAGAGATTTCAGATAGGAAAATATTAATTATAAGCGTAGACAAAGCATTAGTTGTTAATCTTCTTTTATAATTTTTATTTCATAGTCATACCCTAAATAATCTCGGTAAGGATCATAAATAGAGACCCGACCATCGGCAAGACGGAAGTCATCGACAAATGTCCAAGACCACTGGCTTCTATCGGATGATATATAAACTTGGACTACATCTTCATCGTCTATATAAAAACTGTAGATCTTGCAAAAACTGCCGTCGTAATCGCCATTTGCGATTATTCCAGATAGAAGAATAGTTGTTGTACCTCTGGGCCCTTCAGGCCCTACAGGCCCTTGTTTTCCCTCGCATGCAAATGCTAAGAGTGTGATTACCAAAAGAAAGCTTAGCTTTTTCACAATTCCTCCCCGGTCTTAAGTTTTACATGAAAATTGGTTTGCTGGAAGTAAATAAATAGAGGTGTTATGTATTAAGCAAGAGAATTCTTAACGCAGGGAAGGTGATGACCCAAGCCGGATCGCCTTTCTTTTTTTGGGAATGGAACCGCATCTTGATTCTGCCGCCAACGATGTAATCACAGCATAAGATTTTCAGGAGTATATCGTGCGGCAGCTCGGGAATTTCGAGTTTGCGGCGGTCATTTTTCGGCCAATTTTTTAATTGTATTAGATATTTTAGCCGCACCGCCTGCAACCAAGAGTGATATATATCCGCCGAAGAAGCATATTGAGGCAGCTATTACGGCGAACCAGGAGACGCCAGACGAAGCACCGACTTCTTCTGAACCGGCCGCCAAACATATGATTGCAAGAAGGATACCGATTATAAAAGCGATAATGCCTGCGGCATAACTTTCTTTAACGAAATTATGCGGAACGTCAATTATCTCATTACACTTATCGCACTTCAGCGATTCCGAAACGAGATCATCGATTTGAATTTCTGCCCCGCATTCTTTACAATTGAATTTGAACATAATTTTTATATGATTTTTTCGGTTAAAAGGATTGCGCCCGATTTGGTGTCCTGATAGAGAATTTGGAAAGTAGCCAACTCCATAAGTCTATCGGTTCTATATCTAATGCCAAGTTGATAAGCGATTCCTTTTGTATAGTATAGATAGCTAAAAACCGTTATCCCTTTAGCCTCCTGCTCAGCCTCTTCATAATCATAACCCTCTATTTGTAACATTGCATTTGTGACGATTACTTTTCTCTGTCTATTATTGGATCTGTAAAATCCCTTTTCCTTTAGATACGATTTTATCCCTGCACTATGAGCCTTAGCAGATTCAATTGTTCCGGTATAATTCGTCAGAGGGGCAGATGGAATATTAACTACTGGTATGCTCGATTTGGCTTTCGTTGGATTATATTCATATGCTTTCTTCGTCGGCGACAAATTAATAGCCACAATAAAGGCCAGCACACAAAATCCGATAAATAAAGCAATTAATTTTTTCATTTTGCCCTCCTGAGTTCTCTGTTAATCTTCTTTACCAGCGGGTTCAGGCAGTTCCTGTAGGTCGGGTTGCGGAGAAACCCGACAATATTGATGATGGATAAAACAATGCAGGGGTAAAATAGACTAATTGATCGGGAAATGTCAACCCATTTGAGATGCTAATGGGGTTGTCTCTAATTGCGGGCAGCCATGTAAGACGGATTCGGAAAACCGGACATCCTTACAAGCTATTGTTAATATTTAGATTAGTGTGAAATATAAAGCACCCTCGTCCGGATTCGAATCAAACAGATCCTTTGGACCAATCCCGGTAAGGGGGTGTTTCATCCCGGTTTTGGCGGGACTCTACCAGCTAAGCCTCTGGATTCAAGAATCTTCTGATACCTCTCTTTTTTATCTTTTTCTCTTGAACCATCGCCTCTGATCGCGAGGAAAATTCCTGTCTCCACACCAGAATCCATGGGCCCGAGAATCGTTTGGTGGTCTTCGTCGCCGTATAAGCGGGATCGTTATGCTGATCGATACGACGTTCCAGATCATTCGTCGACCCGCAGTAATGTCTTCCATCAGCTTCGCTTTTAAGAATGTAGGTCCAGAATGGCATATGCGGATGGATGCAAATCCTAATGGATCCTGAAATAAAAAACGCCTCAGGCTGGACTCGAACCAACGACCCAGTGGTTAACAGCCACTTGCTCTGCCAACTGAGCTACTGAGGCGTATTCTGTTTTCACCTCAACGCCCCGGTGGTTAATCCCGCCTTCGGCGGCACTCTACCAGCTGAGCTACCGAGGAGTGTTTTTCATTCACTTTTATTTTTGTCTCGTTCTCGTCAGCGGCCCGGTGGTTAATTCCGCTTGCAGCGGAACTCTGCCAACTGAGCTACTGAGGCGTATTCTGTTTTCACCTCAACGCCCCGGTGG
>CBEUCH010000007.1:0-177054 GCA_965541585.1 uncultured bacterium
AGTGAAAGGTCTCCTTTGATTTCGACGGTGAGCTTGTCAACCAGTGAGAATATCTTTTCGCTTCTCTCGCCGGTGATCCGCTGCGAGGCTATGACATCACCGGAGCCAACTTCCACTAGCTGGGCCGTCAAAATAATCTGAGGCTCCACCTGAAGAATGCTCCCCATCAACATCCATTTGGCGAGCGCTTTCGTGGCAACCTGTGAGGCAACGTCCTGGTCAACCTTCTTCGCTCCCTCTTTGCCCAGTAGTTTAAGAATATCATACAGCCTCTGACTAGAGACGATCTGGACGAAGCGCGATTCCGACAGGTCGGTTATAAGGAGATTGGTCACAATCTCGCCGAGTCTTCGATTGTCCTCGGGCTCAGCCAGGTTGTCGAAGTACATTATTGCCAGGCGGTTTTCGGCTGCGACTGCCTCCTGTGTGGGCCGGACCTCAATCTCCCAGGGCTTGAATATCAAAAGCAGCAAAACGATAACGACACCGACTGAACCGGGCACGAGGAACCTCTTGATCGTTCTTTTTTTGGGCGATATCGGCGGTGGCGGAGTCACTGGCGGCTGGACGGGGACGGCCATCTCCGAGGCTTTCTTCAGCCGCTTCAGGTCGGCCACCAGCCCGGAAGCCGTTTGATAGCGCGTCTCCAGATCCTTGTCGAGGGCTTTATCAACTATAATCTGCAGCTCGTCGGGAGCGTCTGCCTTGTAGCGGACCAACGGTTCAGGTGTGTCGCGCAAGATGGAGTTTGACGTTGCCGCTTCCGTTTCCCCGCTGAAAGGCACTCGGCCTGTAATCATCTCGTAGAGCACGACCCCGAATGAGAAAATATCCGAACGCTGGTCGAGCTGCTTGCCCTGTATCTGTTCAGGTGACATATAACCGATGGTGCCCAGTGTCGAACCGGTTCTGGTGAGTTTTTCATCCCCCTTGATGGCAGCCAGTCCAAAATCAAGGAGCTTCGGCCGTCCATCAGAGCCTATGCAGATATTGGACGGCTTAATGTCTCGATGGATGACCTCTGCTTCATGGGCCTTGCTGAGACCCTCGCAGATCTGAATCGCCAGATCTATGATTTCGTCTAAGGGAAGCTCTTTCTCCTTGATCAAATCCCTAAGCGATTTCCCCTCCACATACTGCATAACGATGTAGGGCCGGCGCTGATGCTCGCTCACCTCGTGGATGGTGACGATATTGGGATGCTCCAGTACCGCGGCGGCCTGAGCCTCGCGTTTGAAGCGGGCGCGGCATTCTTCGTCCAGGCACAAATGCGGTGGCAGGAACTTAAGGGCTACTTTGCGATTGAGTTTGGTATCCTCGGCTAGATAGACATCGCCCATCCCGCCGGCGCCGATCTTCTCGATGATCTTATAGTGGGAGATCATCGTCCCTTTGGTTATGGGAACGTAAGATCGAGTGTTATCCATTCCATTTTCACGGGGCTCAGATATCACCGCATACTCTCCGTATCAAAATCGGCCAATTAAAAAAATCCAAATCTGCCTATCAATAATAGGGTGCAATTAGCGTGAAATCAATATCTATCTGTGCTATCACTCTCTTCGTAAGACTATCATGGTAATGTCATCGCTGCGAGGGAGTTCACCTATGAAATTACTGACATCGGCCATGATGGAATCGGTAAATTCCTTCGGCGATTGACCTGAACATTTCAACGCCAGTTTTTCCAATCTATCATCGCCGAACTGTTCATCTCTGGAATCGAAAGCTTCGGGAATTCCATCGGTAAAAGCGAAAACAGTATCTCCCTTTAGAAGATCGACCGATTCCTCTTCCCAGGCGTCAAAAGCCATAACCCCCAATGGTAAGCCGGATGCTCCGAGATACTCTGTCCTGCCGTCGCTTCGGATAACTAACGGAGGATTGTGACCGGCATTAATATATTGCAGAGAATTGGTATCAGGATTAAGCAATCCGATAAAAAGCGTGGCAAAATCGCCCGGTCGCGTGAACGTCAAGAGTTGTTTTGAGACACCGCAGGTAGCACCGACAAGGCCAAAATCATTCGTATTATAAAAGGCGCGGAATGAGGCGAGTATATTCGAAGCCAACAGAGCAGCGCCCATCCCCTTACCGGAAACATCGGCCAGCATAAAAAGAATTCGCCCATCGTCCAGCCGGGCCACATCATAAAGATCTCCGCCGACTTGCTTGCATTGAATCTGAAACGCCTCCATACTGTAACGCTCGATCACGGGAATCTCTTTAGGTAATAGTTCGTTCTGGATCTGGGAGGCCACCGCCAATTCGGATTCTAAGATCTCTCTGGCTCGCCTTTCATTTAAGAGATTGTTGTTTATCATCTTCGCCGCAAGCATATTCCCAAAAGTTGCGGTTATTCTGAGATAGTCCTCGGTGTAATGATGTGTAGGATTAGTGGTATCGGCGTACAGGATCCCAAAAACCTTTCCCTCATCGAATAAAGGCACCGCCATGGCCGATTTGATTCTTGATCTAATTATAGATTGTTGCTCTGCATATTTCGCCTCGGCCCGAGGGTCTGAAATCAAAATCGCCTTTCGCTGGCTGAGGAGTTCTTTAAGGATAGTACGAGAAATGCAAAATGAATCAGAATATTCCTTGCCCGCGATACAACAGGCTGTTAGACAGATATCATCTTCTCGTTGGCCCGTGAGGAATACGGCAACGCGCTCCATCGGGATGACCTCCTGAAGCAACCTCAAGCCTTTATCCAACATTTCCTCATCGCCGCCTGGCACGATAAGCATCGTGCCAATCTCCGAAAAGGCCTTGAAAACATTGGGATTCTCTAAAATCTTCGAGGGAAGAGGCTGGAGTGCCTCCTTCATGGGCAATAAGGTAGCTCTCGTCAGATCATCATCAATATCGCTAATGCTTACCAGATTATCTTTGAATTTCGAGATTTCACCGATGTTCAATTTTAATTCCACTTTTCCCAGAGTAAAGATATCATCCTGAACGAGTTCAACGGGACCGGTAATTTTATTTCCATTGACAGTAGTCCCGTTATGGCTCCCGAGGTCTGTCAGCTTGATTGTTTGTTCATCGACGATCTCAATCCGAGCATGCCGTCGGGATACGGTATCATCCACAATGATCAAATCGCATTCGGGGCTTCGTCCCATAACGTATATCCCTTTTTTGAGATGCCAATCGTGACGCCTCTTATCCACCGGATCGAATATTCTAATCATGATGACCTTTTATACGAGACTTGAGCGTACTCATATTAGGAAAACATCGGAATAGCATTACAGTCATTTCTTTTTTTTCTGCCGGTTGGTGTTCCTATCGGCGTGCAATGCCGTCACCAGCCGCTCCGGCGTGACCGGTAATTCCTCGATGCGGACACCGGTGGCATCGTAGATGGCGTTGAGGATCGACGGGATAACCGGCATGATGGCGCCCTCGCCCACTTCTTTAGCTCCATACGGGCCGCGAGGTTCGTTGGATTCGATGATGATAGTTTCCAGGCAGGGCATATCCAGTGCAGTCGGAATTTTATATTCGGCGAGATTGGCATTTATGATACGTCCCTTCTTGTCGTAGATTATTTGTTCCATGAGCGCCTCTCCCGTCCCCATCATCATCGAACCCTGCATCTGGCCCTCGACTTGAGTCGGGTTGATTGCAAAACCGCAATCGTGAGCGCCTGTTATATGGTCTACGGTTACCTCGCCGGTTTCGAGGTCCACTGAAACCTCGGCCACCTGCGCCGAACAGCCGAAGGCGGGGGAGGTGCCTACCGCGGCTCCCTTGAATGAACCTCCCAGGGAAGGCGGTCGGTATTTGCCTTTTCCCACGATGGCCCCGCATTCGAGAAAGGCAATACGGCTTGCCTCTCCAAAGGTCAGCTGAGGTCCTTCCGGCAGATCCATGAAGCCCTTGTGTTCCTGAAGATACTCCCTGCGCAGTTCTGAGAAATCTATTTCGCCAACTGAGGCGATAACCATATTATCTTTCAGATCGAGAGTTTCGGGAGGTACGCCGAGGCGCCCGGCTACAGCGTTTAAGATCTGCCGCTTCGCATCCCTGGCCGCTTCCCGGCAAGCATGGCCGGTCATGAGTGTGGTGCGGCTCGAGTAAGCGCCCAGATCAACGCTGAGACTGGAATCACCTGTTACCATCTTTACGCTATCGATGTCGAGGCCCAGCTCTTCGGCGGTGATCATTGCCAGCATTGTATCCGAGCCCTGCCCGATATCAGCAGCGCCCGAAAGGACGGTTACTCCGCCGCCTACCTCATCGACCTTTATCAGGACGGTGCAATGGTAGGTTCGGGAGCGATAGATAGAATATCCTGCGCCCGAAACGAAGAAGCCGCAGGCAGCACCGATTCCTCTCCCTTTACCGCTGGTTTTTCCCTTCAGGGATCGCTTCTTTTTCCAGGCAGCCGAATCTCTAACGGCCTCTAGGGCCTCGCGCATGCCCAGGCTGCTGACATATAGCTCGTTGCAGGTTGTCTCACCCGCCTCCATGACGTTTTTCAAGCGTAGCTCAATGGGATCCATGCCCAATTCCTCGGCGATACGGTCGAGCTGCACCTCGAACAAGGCTCTGGCTATGACGGCTCCATGGCCTCGCTGGGCGCCACAGGCGGGCTTGTTGGTGACAACCCGGTAGCCGTCGTATTTCATGTTCTTCAGTCTGTAAGGTCCTCCCAGCAGTGAGCCTGCATAATATATCGTAACAATACCGAAACTGGCATACGCTCCACCATCCAGACAGCAATTGTGCTCGAGAAAGGCGAGTGTGCCGTCCTTTTTCACTCCTGTCGTCATAGTATGGAAAAACTGGTGCCGCGCTCGCGAATGAAGGAAAACCTGCTCACGGTCGAGAGTAATTTTAACCGGTTTGCCGGTTTTTAAAGCCAGAAGACATGTGGCCAATTCCGCCGTGGAGCAGGAGGCTTTCGGCCCGAAACCGCCGCCCACAGCCGGTTTTATCACGCGCACCTTGTGCAGGGGGAGCCGAAGTGCCAGGGCCAGCGTTCGCTGCACATAATGAGGGGCCTGCGTGGAACTCCACATGGTCAGATTACCATGGGAATCCACATCAGCCAGCACGCTCTGCGGCTCCATAAAGGCGGCATCCTGCATCTTGCTGGTTAAACGATCGGTGCGCACAACGTGTGATTGCTTGCGACCCTCCTCTATATCTCCGAAGCTCCAATGGACCTGAGCGCAGATATTATTTTTATACATTTCATGAAGCTGTGGTTTTCCCTCTTCCATTGCTGTTAGACCGTCCAGCACCATCGGCAACTCCTCGAAATCCACCTTTATCAGGTTGACCGCCTCCAGCGCCGTATCCTGGTCTATGGCGGCCACGGCTGCAATCTCATCACCCACGTAACGCACCCTATCGTGGCAGAAGATGGTTTCATCATAACGAGCCGGGCTGACACCGTAAGATGTGGTACCCGCCTCGCGGTGAGTTACAATGGCCTTTACGCCGGGCAGACGCCCGGCGCGTGATGTGTCTATATTAAGTATGCGGGCATGGGCCAGCGGGCTGTGCAGGATGGCGGCGTGTAACATGCCGGTCCGCTTCAGGTCGTCTGTATAGTGAACTTTTCCCGTGGCCTTATCTATGGCATCCACACGTGGAACACGAGTATTCAATATCCGGTACTTACTCATGATTTTCCTTCGGTAGCTGCCTGAATGGCCTCGACAATTTTCTGGTAGCCGGTGCAGCGGCAGAGGTTGCCTGAAATCGCCCTGCGTATTTCCTGCTCTCCGGGACTGGGATTGCGGCGCAGAAGCTCTGCGGCCGTCATGAGCATACCCGGTGTGCAAAAACCGCACTGAATGGCGCCATGATCGACAAAGGATTGTTGAAGCCGATTCGGTTTACCGTTTTCTGCCAATCCTTCTATAGTCTCAACTGAACGACCATCCACCTGAATGGCCAGCGTAAGGCAACTGAGCGTTGCCACTCCCTCAACGAGCACCGTGCAGGCTCCGCAATCACCGATGCCGCAACCTTTCTTGGTGCCGATCAGGTCGAGATCCTCCCGCAATAGCTCCAGGAGCGTCCGGCGCGGTTCGACGGCGATTTCATGCCTGATGCCATTGACGGTCAGCGAGATGATCTTTTTCATTTATCGCCCCCGGCCCGCCGGAGAGATAGTTTCAGCAATCGCCTGGTGAGTATTTCGACCATTTGCACACGGTACCAGGCGGAGCCGCGGTGATCATCGATAGGGCAGGCGTCTTCACTGGCGGCACGAGCCGCCTCAAAGAGGACCGCATCGCTGGGAACCTTTCCTAAGAGAAGGTCTCTTGCCGAATCGGACAGGATGGGCGTTGGCCCTACCGCTCCCAGGGCGATACTCACGTTCGCCACCGGGCCGCCGGGTTCCTCGAGGGATACCCAGACCGCTACACCAGCGGTCGAAATCTCCAGCGCCTTGCGGTTTGCAAGTTTATAATAGGCGCTTGCCGAATGAGGCGGCGATGGCGGATAGGTAACAGCCGTTATTATTTCGTCGGGCCCGATCGTAGAAACGCCCGGCCCTCGAGGGAAATCCCTGGCGGTAACGGAACGAATTCCAGATGCCCCCTGTAAGGTTAGCGTCCCGCCCAATGCGATAGTCGGCACGGCCATATCGGCTGCCGGGCGAGCATTGGCGATATTACCTCCCAGTGTGGCCAGGTTGCGGACGAGGGGGCTTCCCAGACAATCGGCACCTTCGGATAAGGCCGCCCACCCGCTACGGATCTCTTGGGAGCGCTCTATTTCGCTTATTGTCGTCATGGCCCCTACCCGCAGACTACCGTCCTCCATCCTCTTCATGCCTTTTAATTCCTTGAGCTTGTGCAGTGTGACGAGGTAGGCGGGAGGTGCGAGCCCCGTATCCTGCAATGCGCCACGCAGGGAACCATCCGGCTCCATCATTGGATCGGATTCCCATAGCCTGCAATCGATCGTCGATCGAACCGCCCCCTCGGCGTGAGTAAGACAGCCATCGCAACGGGGAACATGCTGGGGGATAATCGGGGACCGAAGGTCTACAAGAATATCGGTGCCGCCCGCCAGAAGACGTACTCCTTCGGCGGTATGCTCCTTCAGCATGGCGCAGGCTTCATCTATTGCCTCCGGCACAAGTACATCGAAGCGGGGGAGTTTCATCTCACTATTCTCTCGCTAAGACATGGTTGTAATATTTCATTTCGGGAATGGGCGCGATTAACAACACTATCCCGGATTCACAAAAGAGAAAAAAAAGAACTCTTTCCACTAAGTCCGGAATATTGGGCTAACACGATATTTCTGCAACAAAAATCTATGGTCGTATTTCATAAATTAGTTGATAGTATGTTCGATCGGCTAAAATGCTCTACAGCCGAAGTAGATTCTGATTTTCTTAGATAAGACTCCGGAATGTTGTGCGGGCTTTTTTTATTCATGAGAGCCCGAGCAGTCTAAGGATCTAAACCTGTGCCTTATCTTTGGTCTGTGCCGATGCGGGAAGCAGCTTTCGATTTCAAGGAAGGTACGACCTGCAAATTGCCGGTGCCGTCATTCGGCGATGTTCTCCGCAGTCCCGGGCAGTCGACGCATCCGCTTGGTGTAGCCGTTCCCCTGTAAGCGCCGATCTCGGTGACGGCATCACTTAGCTCATTGGCAACGCAATTGCCGTCAGGATCGGCCCCCGGTGTAAAATCGTTTCCATGCGGGGGGCAATCGCAGGAGTAATTTGCTGAAGCAGTACCCCTGTAGATGCCTAACATGAGGATCACATCGCCTAACTCGTAAGGTGTGCCGTTGTGATCGGTATCTCCGGGGATGTAGGAACAATCAGAGGGATTTGCATAAATTGTAAAAGCAGCATTGGAAATATCCTCGCCGGTGTTCGCCGACGCATCATGCGCAACTATTTTTACCCAGGCGTTTTCCGTAGGATCGGGAGGGACGTTCCAGTCATAACTGCCGTCGTCAGACTCGCCGTTGGAGATTAGCTCATAAGGCCCGCCGGAACCCGAAGCCGAATAATATATGTCAATCGATGTTACCCCGATATTGTCGCTGGCCGTCCATGATATGATCTGGTTTGAATAAACAGGCCAGTTTTCCCCGCCATTGGGGGAGAGGACGGTAACCGTCGGCGGCTCGGTATCCGGTTCCGATTCTCCGAACTGGAAGTTTATCACCTGATCGGCCAGAATATCAACATCATATAAGGTTGAGTCGGGATAGCCGTAGATAGGGTCGGGGTCGAAAGTCAGATCGTAAGTGTCGGGCTTCAAAATCATCTCGTAATAGCCTGCCGGATCGGTCTCGTTTCCGGGAGTGAAAGCTTCCTCCTGAGTCGAACTCTCGACGGCGGTTATCCTCACGTCGAGCATGGGATTGCCGGTATGACCGGTTACAGTGCCGGAAACCACCATTCCGGTATCAAGAGTCACTTCAATATAAGTATCCACGTTTAGAGAATAATCCGGGAAGAGCGCGGCGGCAAGGCGGCGTATTTTAGGCGGTTTTATTTCCAGATTATAAGTCCCGGGAGCGACAACTGTCGCAAATTCGCCGTTGCTGTCGGTGTAGTCGCCCACCAGAGGCACATCGGTAGTGTCTGAGAGGTCTATGGCATCGATATCCACGCCTTCCACACCGACCTGATCGTTGTTCTGGACCAGACCCCAGAGAAGAACTCCATAAGGCAAGGTGACATCAATAACAATATCACTGGCAATAATTTGATCCTCCAGATAAACAGGGGCTAGATACGGAGGAATAACCGGTGGTTTAAAAGCGATATCATAAACGCCCGTCGGTATGACAAGCTGGTAAATTCCCGAATTATCGGTATTATCACGAGGAGTAAAAAGCTCTTCTTCAGTGGGGGGATCTATGACGTCGAGATCAACATCGCCTACTCCAGATGCCTCCGGATCGCTTACAGTTCCGGTCACCAGGTGGCCGGCTTCCAGATTGAAATTGAGAAGAAAATCGCTGACGACAAAGACATCGTATTCGATTGCAGGGACCAGCCTATCGCTAATCTGGGGCATGACATTTATATCATAATTGCCAGCGGGTACGATTACCAGGTAGTTGCCTGATTCATCGGTATCGTCTCCCGGTGTATAGAGTTCTTCTCCGGTATCGCTGTTTTCAACATTGATATCGGCGTCTGCTACACCGGAGCCCGTCGGACCGCTGACGTTTCCGTAAACCTGATAACCGGTTTCCAGAGAGAAATCGAGGGTAATATCGCCCAGAACGGAGACGTTGTAAGCTATTGCCGGCGCCAGGTTAGAGCCCTCGGGCGGTTCCACTGATATGTCAAAGGCGCCGGGAGGCACAGTTATATGATAGAATCCTTCAGAATCGGTATTATCTCCCTGCATATAGATTTTTTCACCGGTTTCACTGTCCTCGGCATCGAGGTCTGCTCCTGCAACAGGGCCTCCCGGACCGGTTACTATGCCGGAAACAAAATGGCCGTCGTCCAGAACCACGTCAATCCATGTATCAGCGAAAACCTCCACATTTGTCAGTTGGACCGGAACATATCTCTCGCCGAAAACCGGTCGGTATACGATCCGGTAAATCCCATCCGGTACAAAGATATCATAATAGCCTTCGGAATCTGTGTCATCACCCGGAATATCGAGTTGTTCGCCGCTGGCCTGATCATATATATTAAGATCGATATTCGGTATCCCCGCTCCGTGGATATCTCGTACATAGCCTTCGATTCTATTTCCGTATTGTAAGGCAACGTCCAGGTTAACGTCGTCCTGCACTTCTACTCCCTCTACGAGCTTCGGGCGCAATCCGGACTCAGGAGGAGGCTGGAAATCAACATCATAAGTGCCTGCCGGCATGTCCGGAATCGAATACTCCCCATCCCCATCCGTTATATCGTTTGCGCCGCCAACCGGATTGCCCAAAAAATATACCTGGACTTCAACGAATTCGACTGGGTCATCGGTTACAGCCTCTGTCACTCTCCCGGAGATAGTATAGAAATCCTGCCCCCCGGCCACCTGCGCCCCTATGACGAATCCCGCAAATATGATAAAGAATGCGGAAATAAAATTGCGATTCATTTGTGCCTCCAAAACCAACTACAACGTCGAAGATGTCATCTAATAAGCAACATTCGGCGAGTTTGCTCGCCGAGAGAAGTTCTCAGTTGATAGAAGTATATGCCGCTGGCCACGGGCTGGCCCCGGCTATTTTCTCCATCCCATTCGATCATGTGGTATCCCGTACTTTGAGAGTCGTAAGCATACTCTCTGACCCGCTGCCCGAGCTGGTTGAAAATTACCAGTTCCACCTCAACGCCTTCGAAAAGAACATAGGAAATGGACGTAATATCGTTAAAGGGATTTGGAAAATTCTGTTTCAAAATAAAATTCGAAGGCAGAGGATCTAGACCTGCTTTCAATATAAAGGTCTCGGAGGTATCGGTTGCCACCGTATATCCGCTCAGAATCCGGGATTCGAAGGGCGATTCCGGCGGAGGCGTCAATTCGATCTCATAATTTCCGGCGGGGATTGTTATCAAAGCAACGCCGTCGGCTTCGGTGTCATCGTGGGGAGTAAAAAGCTCTTCTCCATTGCTCTCCGAGATGAAATCAAAATCAGCATCCTCTACCGGTAGCCCATTGCTATCGAATACGGTACCGGTGAATATCAAGCCCGAATCCAGCGCCAGGTCGTTCCATGTTGTATCCGTTTCAATCGCGATCTCCACCATTCTGACGCCCATATGTCTGCTTCCGCGGAGAGGAGCGAACTCCACATCGAATATACCGACTGGAACGGCTAGGTCATAATAACCCGCGCTGTCCGTCTGATTATCGGATACTGAAATCTTATCTCCAGTTACACTGCTGAAAAAATAAATATCGATATCAAATAAACCGAGGCCCGATATGTCGGTCACTCTTCCGACAAGGCCGACTCGATCCGTTTCACGAAGTGTAAAATCGAAGGTGGTATCGCTGACTATCGATACGCCGGTAAGTACCGTCCGTTCAAAAAAGGAACCGGGAGGGGGCTGTACCCTGACAGTATATGTATCCTGCAAAACCGCAACCGTCGTGAAACCGTCGCTGTCGGTTTTATCATGAGGTGTAAATATCTTTATGCCGGTGCTTTCCTGGATGAAATCGAGATCGGCTCCCGGGATCGGAGCGCCTGTGGAATCATGCACAAACGCAGAGAAAAGCCAGCCGTTTCCGAGAACTTGATTGCGGACAACATCATTCTCAATGGCGAAGCTATCCATAACCGCTCCAACCACTCGACTGCCGAATGGCGGCTCAAACCGCAATCTGTAGAGGCCCGAAAGGACTGCTACGTTGTATGCGCCTGATGTATCGGTTTCGTTATTAGCCACATAGAGTTTTTCGCCGGTGGCCTGGTCTCTGAGGTCGACGCTGATATCGGCCAATCCCCGACCGGTATTATCGGTGACGATCCCGCTCAATAGATTGCCTGCCGTCAGAACGACATCGATTGTTGTATTCGATAAAACGCTCACTGAATCCAGTTGGAGACCGACCCAGCGGCTGTCTGGAGCGGGCTGGAAGCGGAGTCGATACTCCGCCGGGGGGACCACTATCCAGTAGGCTCCGCTGGTGCTGTCGGTATTGTCGTCTGGAGTGTAAATTCGCGTTCCGGTCACCAGATCATCGGCATCGAGATCTACACTGCCAACTGGGTTACCCGATGGATCGGTCACGGTACCGGAAATCACGACTCCGTAATCGAGCGTGACATTGAGCTCCATCGCCCGGCCGGAGGTCAGATCGACATCCAAAAACCGTCTGCCCATTAGATTGGTGCCCTGGGGAGGAGCGTAGGAAATATTATATATTGCCGGAAGCACGCATACTATGTAATAGCCATCCGAATCTGTATTGTCTCCCGGCGTATTAATTCTCTCGCCGGTAATAACGTTATCAAAATCAAGATCGGCGTCAACAACCGGATTCTGATTCTCGTCGAGTACGAATCCGAATACGCACGGTATTTGAGAACCGGCCTCGGAAATGAGGAATATAACCAGCGCCGTCGTCAGGCCGAGTTTCTTAAGATAATATCCTGTTGATGATAAATTTTGTGTCATAAATCGATCTTCAAATTTAACCTGTTCAATATCGCATTCTCAAGGAAAGGGCTGAAGGCTTGGCCGGGATTAAAAATCGCAATGACCCAGGAGAGATTCACCCGCCTCCAGAGTTTGGAAACGCCGAAAAGAATATCGAGCTCCCATCCGATATCATCGCTGATTTCGTTCGGACGGGCCGGAGGATCGATAAGATCTCCTCTCAGTTTATTATCCGGTTGATCCTGCCTGTAGGAATGATAAACGGCTTCAAGTGACATCACATTCAGCGGTCTGAATCCCAGGGCTAAAGTAAGAATCTTCAGGTTGCTCAATTCCGGGTCTAAAACCTCGCCATAATATCTGGTTGCGGAAACACCGCCGAAAGAATCGACGTTGTCCTCATACCCGGTTTGACGAAAAGTGTTGTCGATTCCGTCCCCGCCGGTCTTATCTCCAGTCGCCCGGGCATAGGCAAATGTCAGGAATGGAGCGAACCTGTGATTGCCCGGCTTAAATGTAGCCCCGAAATCATATGCCCAACTTCGTAGTTGCCTGTCTTTGTCCGTGCCGCGCATGATAGCTATCTCCATCCAGGTTCTTATCATCCTGCGCACTCTGCCGTCGAAGCCGACGCCCCACCACACCGGTTCGCGGTTACGAATTTCGTCGCTGTCTTTTCGCAGCAGGACGTATCCTCTGAGGCGGCTGTGGCTATCGAAATACCATTGAACCTGACCGAAGACATCGGTCCAGGTGTCAATCTTATCGCTGAGCGGAGCTATGGCGTGCATTAGGGAGGCCTCGAAAATAACCGGCTCCCGGCCGTAATAGTAGATACGAATGGCATCCAGGTATTCGTCGAACAGCCATTCTCGCGGCTCTTCAACGTCCTGCCTGCCGATTTTGAATGTCAACCCTTTCATTCCTATATCTCGAGCCAGAAAATAGAGCTGGGTATCACCGGCGTCCAGATCTCTGGATTGAGAAGTGCCCCTGTCGCTATTAAAGGGATATTGCCTGCGCATCCGCAATTGAGCGAAAGTTCGGAAATTATCATTCCAGTAGCCGGTTAGCTCCAATCTTATCTGGGGCTCGACGTCACTATGATCTGCCTCTATGGATTCGGATAAGTCGTATTCGGTTTCGCTGCGAACGGTCTGACGGAAATTGGCATTGAAGTGTAGATTACTTCCCAGCACCATACCTTCCGAATTTTCCTCAGGGCCTGCAAATGACATCTCATCGAATTCAATTTCCTCAAAAAAGCTGCCGGGTTCGTTTATGTCCGTCTCGCGTGTTAACAGGATAATCAAACCGTGGATCTCGAGCGTATCCGGAGGCTCGCCATCGACGGCAGCTTTTGTGATGCTGCCCTTTATCTTGTTGCTTTTCTTGATATCGGATGTTCCTATCTTTCTGGCTTTCCAGTGATTGTCCTCACCGACCTTGCAGCTGACCTCGATCTGCTGACCGACCTGCAAATCGTCAAAATCAGATGCCTCCTCTTCCAACTCCGGGAATTGCGTTTCGTCATGGATCTCTATCGGGATTCCATACATGGTGATTTCCATATTCTCGAGATCTATGGCCTGTATTGCTCCTCGGAGTTTCGGGCGACGAGGTTTGGGAAGCTCCTCGATATCTGTCGCCACCAAAACTCCCGAAGTATCCCAATAACCTTTGATTTCCAAGGCGGGTACTTCCTGATAGTTCAGCTTTAAATATTCCGGACTTTGAGCGTCAGGAGTGGTCACAGCCACCAGGTAAATCGCCAACGCGATCCATAGGCTGCGTAGAACACTTCGATTGCAGGTAGACCGGTCAAAACGAATTAATGGCATTTATTCCTCCAGGGATGGTTTTTTCTTGATCTAAATGTCGGCCCGCTTCCTTTAGAAGAGTCGGGGCAAGATGCCGCCATCGCGGTCGCAGCGAGTATAGAACGGCCAAACGGGTCAACGTCGTTGCCAGCCGCCAGCAAGCGCGGACTGTGAAATCAGGATCGATCTCGCCATATCCACCGGCAAAGGCCTTCACGCCATTATCAAAGCTTTGTGCATGCTCGGGAGTTTGAAGCCGCCGAAGAATCAGATGAGCCAGGAAATTACCATAGTCCATCGCTGCATCAGCCCTCATTACGTTTTCGCAATCCAGAAGAGTTGTTTTCCCGGCCGAATAAAGAACCTGCTTGTCATAAAAGTCGCCATGAACGCATACGTCCGCCTGTTGCCCCGCAAGATGGGTCTGGCTTTTTTTGAGGCGTTCCAGTGTAAGCTCGAAGGAGTCACTCAACCGAGGGTATAATTTGAATGCCACATCAAACCGCTTTTCGAAGCTTGTGATTTCATCGGTCGCGGAATGAGTTTGAAGCTTCCCGGCGTCAAGAGAGTGAAACTTACGAAGCAGTCTACCGGAGGCAGCGCAAGCTTTGTTAAATATAGGCTTTCCAATGAGAGAATGCAATGTCATTCCCGGTGCGTTCTCCATAAGAATCACGCCGAGGTCAACGTCGGAATGATATACATGCGGTACAGTTATCTTATCCTCTTTCCCGGCATAGGGTCTGTCGCTCCCCAGCCAACTTAGGATCTCTATCTCTTTGGCTGATCGCCGAGGGCGTAAGATCTTTGCAATCAATCGGAATTCGTCCGAATTGTTTTTCCGGCCATCCGGCTGCTTAAGAGTATACCGCAATACGCACCGGCGTTCCAATCTATATCCCAACACCTCGTAGCTCTTTATTTCAAAGTCACTTAACCCATGAGGCAATCGATTACCGAGGCGAGACAGCAGCCCGGAGACCTCTTCCGGCCGGCAGAATTCAGCCAGTTGCTTGAGCTCCGGATCAAACGGGAATAAGGGAACTGCCAGGCGCAGATCTTTGAATTTGATGATGTTATCGTCGTTTTCCCGGGTATAATCAGGCCATGATTCTGATGGCCCGAGCAAACGGCCATAAAGGAGAAATCTATTTTTCGGGAAATTGCCGAAAGCCTTAATCAGCATAGAGTATTGGATTGCAAAACCGCCTTTCCCTCGCGGGAAAACTCTCGTAACCCAGAAATCTTCCAGGGAAAGAGACCTGCTCCAAATCTTTTTTAATTCTTTTTCGAACCGCTCTCGCATCTGCCTGGAATCGATCGCCAGCTCGAGATGTTCGTAATCAGGGTTTATCGTCATGAGAGGATCCTTCGACATTCTTCCAACAGGTTTTCGGTTTTTTTTCGCCAACCGGTTTCCAGGCGCCGAAACGGCCCCACCGATAGCTGAAACAAGCCATAGGCTGTCCAGAAGGTGATGCTGTCTTCGTCCAGTTTTTCAGCGGAAGCCTCCTGGTAAATTCTTTTAAAATCTTTTTCGAGGCCAGCCCCATCCGTCAGGCGGCCCTGCAAACATAAAAGTCTCAAATGAGCACAGAAGTTTCCGATGTCGGCGTTGACATCTCCGAGGTGAGATCGATCGAAATCGATAAAGGCTACGCTGCTTTTTTGCAGCAGGGCCTGACCGTAATAGAAATCTCCATGAACGAAGCCGAACCTGCGGCGATCTTCAAGATATCTGTAATTCTCAAGATTGCTCAGGATTTCGTCGGCGCGGTCGGCGACCTCGGGAGCGATATACCTGAGCATTTCCGCGGTTGACTTTGCATCGTCAAGACAAGAATCAAATCGGCGCTCGGCCAATTGATGGATCTCGGCGCGATGCAGGGGCACAAGCGCCCTTGCCACCCTTGTTATGGCCTTGAGTCCCTGACCCTCCATAAGTGCATCGAGTAATGGTTTGCCCCGCAGATCCTTCATTATCAGAAGCCGCCGCTCGGGGAGATAAGCTATAGGCCTCGCTATCTTGAATAAGCGGCCTTTCTTGGCCAGCATATAAAGATTCTTCTGAAGAGAAAAGACGTCGGCCCCGCGGTCATCGGCATACAGGCGAAGGTAAGCCCTGATCTTGTCGCTTTCTTTGGTCCGTCGATTAAATACGCGCGTCTTGCAATGAAGTACTATCCTTCTTTCCGGTTTATATCTAACGGTTGTTAGGCGAAGTGACCTATCGGATATGCGCCAGTCTTTTTCAGGATATTTGTCAAAATGCTCGTATAGGATTCTCTGAACTTTTTTCGGATCAGATAATAATCTGAGGCCCTCGATAACGAAGTCATTCGGGAACAGAAATAGAATTGCCCTTTTCTCCGGCAAAGAGATTACGGGTTCGGTGCCGAGCAGGTTTACCCAGCGATGAACGCGCGTTTTTTCCAGAGCGACCTGGAAATTGGCTTCGGAGTAAATCTTCGCATACAACAGATATTGTGAAGACCTGCCGAATATCTCCCTGGAGCATTTCAGGGAATAAGCAATTATACAACTTGTAGCGGGCTTATACCTGATATATGAAACCCGGCAATCTTCAATCTTGCCCGGGATGTCTCCGAGTCGCCGCCCCAGTAAAGCTCTGACCCATTCTGAATCAAGTAAGGCAGAAAGTCCCGGTAATCGCTCGTCTACGGGGATATCCCGATGATATTTCTGTTTTATGTCATAACCTTCAGCGTTCATCAGAAATGATCTCCTGAGAAAAACAAAAAAGTCGATTATCCTCTGCAAACGCAGCAGATGAAATGATTTTGAGATTATTCATACCTGTCGATCTCATATTCCATCAATCCGGGTTTGAACGGGGCCGTCCGGCCAACTGCTGTATCCCGTGCGTGTAATCTCGTGCCCGACGTAATCGTAAAAATCTCCCCTCTGGTGGAAAAGCTCCATAGGTTTTCCCTCCTCGACAAGCCTTCCATCCCTTATGAAGACTGTCCAATCGGCCAATTCGAGGAAATTCAGCCTGTGAGTGATAATTATGACCACTCGATGGGGTTTCAGGGCCCGTAAGGCCTCTTTTGCCTCTCTCTCCGCATGGATATCAAGCCCTGTGGCCGGTTCGTCGAATATCATTATCGCAGAATCCAGTAACGCGGCGCGGGCGAAGCTGACCAGTTGACGCTGGCCTCCGGAAAGCGTAAGCCCGCCTCCTCCGATAATTGTGTCGTAGCTCTCCGGGAGTTTATTGATAAACTGATCAGCACCGACCATCTGTGCGGCCTTTTCTATTTCCTGTTGGCTTGCCTTACGATTGCCAAAGGCGATATTGTCTTTAAGGCTGGTCTGGAATAAGAAAGCTTCCTGTGTCAGACTTGTGATTTTCTTGCGAAGACTTTGAATCTTGAACTCAGAGATATCATTTCCGTCGATGGAGATGATTCCATCTTGAGGTTCATATAAGCGTAATAACAACTTGGCCAATGTGGATTTTCCTGCCCCGGTAGGCCCGATAATTACGGTCGTCTTGCTCCTTGGAATGCTGCAGCTAAAGTCGTGCAAAATGTAATTATTTTCAACATAGCCAAATGTTACCTTTTCGAATCGAATTCTCCCTTTTATCCTGGGGGCCGGCACGGCGCCTTCGCGATCCGTTACCTCGGGCATAATTTCGAGGATTTCCATGACTTTCTCACCCCGCACGATGGCCTTGGCGATCCGGGCCGATAATTTGGAAATCGATCTGATCGGCCGGTAGATTCCTCGCATATAAGAGAGGAAAATGATTAGATCGCCCGGAGAGATCGTCCCGTTGAGGGCTTTTCGGGCGCCCACAAATAATACCAGACCGGTTCCGAGCGCAGCAATGAGTTCCACGATTCTGGCGTAATTCGCCGCCAGCCTGGTGGTTTTCAATCCGGCCTTGAAATCACGGCTTACTGATTTGCCGATCAGCTTATCTCTCTGTTTTTCCTGCGAAAAGACCTTGACCTGGCTGATGCCGGCCAGAGTCTCTTCCATGGATGTTACCATCTTACCGAAATTTTCACGTTGTTTGCTGGCGGCGCTCTTGATCCTCTTTGAGAAGCCGAAAGAGGCGAAAATGAAAAGCGGCATCACGGCCAGAATCAATAACGCCAATTGCCAATCGATGAAAAACACTATAACCAGCATTCCGAGGATGATGATCAACTGGCCCGCCAACTGGATAATGGTCTCCACCAGAAGGTTTTGCAGAAGGCTGATATCTCCGGTCAAGCGGGTAATCAGGTCTCCCGTTTCCCTGTAATCGTGATATGATTGGGGAAGCCTCTGAATATGCGAGAATAGCTGGAGCCTGATAGATGCAATTACCCCATGGCCGACGGTTTTTGAAAGAAGCTCCCGGCTGTATCCCAGAAAACCGCTCACCGCCGCTATGACCAGTACCGCCCCGGCCGCAAACAGTGCAACGGAAAGAGGATCCCAGTTTGATAGCGACGTCAGAAACGGCATGTTCGTCACCTGGCGATCCGGGTTCAATAGATAATCTATGATTAATTTGAGGGGCCAGGGACGCAGTATTGTCATAAGCGATACGCCTAGGAGCGCCAGCATGCTCAATACAAGCTTGGTTTTGTATGGTCGAAGATGGCTACCGAAATGATCGATAACGCGTCGCAAACCTTCGATATTTAATTTAGGAATCCTATAACGAATCCGCATGTCCCGTTTTTGCCCTGATTTTTCTTTGACTTTCAAGGCCCTCCAGAATTTTTGAAATTATTTCGACTCGCTGTTCCCAGGTATGCTTATCAGACACTTCAGACAGGGCGTTCCGCCCGAGTTTTGACCTTAATTGCGGATCCTGTCTGAGCCGGACAATCGCATCGTGCAATGCCTTACCGTCGCCCGGCGGGACGAGAATCGCCGTTTCTTCGTTCGTCAGGATGCGGGAGATCTGCCCTATGTCGGAGGCAATTATCGGTTTTCCGGCCGCCATATATTCGAATATCTTGAGAGCGGAAAAATAGAAGTCGACCAACCCGGGGTACGGCGCCACAAGTACGTCTGTTTTCTGTAACATGGATGGAATCTTTTCATAGGGAATGGCGCCGGTGAATATAACCTTACCATCCAGGCCCCGCTCATGATATTGCTTCTCAAATTGGCGTATCAACCTTTTTTCTCCGCCTATAATCAGTAGCCTGCTCTTCTTGTAATTGGATACGAATTCGGCGAAGGAATTTATTAAAATTTCCAAGCCATGCCATGGTTTCAGGCTGCCGACGAATCCTACGGTAAAATCGGATCCATCCAGATCCGCCGATCGATCATCGTAATCGAACCTCTCCGCCTCCTGGAAATGCTCGACCCTGACGCCGTTGGGCACAACGGTTACACGAGCCTGAGGCGCAATTTTCGAAATGTATCCTTTTAGCTCATCGGAGACAGCTATAATATGGTCGGCGTTATTGAATAGATATCTCTCGACAGCCTCCGCCAATTCAGCGAGAACCAACCGTCTGTAGCGGGACGTTTCATCGACGAGGGGCGAATTTACCTCGAGCACGAAAGGCAATCCGCGCCTCCGTGCAAATCTCAGGCCGGCTATATTGAAAAGCGAGTATCTCTCATAAACATAGTCGAAAGTCTTTTCGATATCCAGTTCAGTGAGGAACTCCTCCATCTGTTTATTTCTATAAAACTCCATCATTTCAGTGGAGAGTCTCTCATCGCCTGCCACTTCGCGAACCATGGAGATGAACCGGTCTTCACCGATCTGCGGCAGGTTCCAGACCTCTATGGACGAAACTTCAGAGTTTTCATTGCGGTCGGTATTGGCCACGACTGTTATCTCGTAGTTCTGGCCGTGCATCGTATTCACAATCTCGCGCATATGGATGGAACCACCCTTGGTTCCCCAGTAAGGAATGCCCGTGTCGGCACATAGGTAGAGAATCTTTTTCTTATCATTCTTCATGGGAAATTTCACCCGGTCTCCGGTCTTGCGACCGAATGAGAAATTCTCTTCCCCTCATTCTTCTCCAGATAGAGATTAAGGAGAGAACCGACATTTGTCTTCAGGTTGAATTTTGAGGCGACCTTCTTCAGCCCGCCGTCGGCAAGCTTTTTCCGCAGCTTTTCTGATGAAAGAAGCCGGGCTAACTGGTCGCTCAACGAAACGGGATCATCGGGTTCCACGAGGGAACCATCGATCCCGGAATCTATCATCTCCGGTATACCCGATAGATTTGTGGATACGACAGGTAATCCGCAGGCCATAGCCTCCAGGATGACTGTGGGCAGGGCATCGCGATTTCCATCGGCGTCAATGGTGCATGGCAGACAGAGAATTGTAGATTTATGCATTAATTTGATGATCTCGTTCTGTCTTTTCGGCCCCAAGAACTCCACCTCGTTTACCAGATCGAGCTCCTGTTGTCTGCGATGGAGTTGCTCAGCCTCATGGCCGTCTCCCGCTATCAGACAGTGAAAAGATATTCCTCTATCTTTCAGGAGCCTGCAGGCATCCAGCAGATTGCCAAAACCTTTTTTGGGTACAAGCCGTCCGACCGCCAGAATATGGTTCGGTTTACGATCTTGGCGTCCATCGGGATTGAGACGCTCAATATCGACGCCGTTATAGATAACTTTTATTGCATCGGATTTTAGTCCCGGTGCGTTCTCCACGAGATAAGCTCGATTATAATCCGTTACGGTCACCACGAACCGTGCCGCAAACAGTTTTTCTCTCAGCAGGTGCTCTTCCATATCGTATACATATATGTCCTTTGCGTGGGCTGTGAAACTGAATGGGATTTGCGTTATCAGATTCGAAAAATAAGCCACGGTGCTGGGCAGGCTCGCAAAATGAGCGTGCAAATGAGATAAACCGAATTCCTCGGCCTTCGCCGCCACCCATGCCGATAGCAATAACAGCTCCATTTCATTATGTTCTTTTTTCACAAGAGCCTTTTCCAGCAATTGCCAGAACCTCTCGCGATGCGGCAAAAGAAACTGCCAGACAGCGCCCAGCCAGGATGACCATCTTTTGATATCCAATCCTTCGAGATATAACACCTTCGCTTTCAACCTCGAGAGCTGAGGATGGAATTGTCCCTCGTTGGGCTTTTTGATGGAAAAAATCACGATTTCCACGCCACGACGTTCGAGTTCCAGGATCTCATTTAATATGAACGTCTCCGAGAGACGGGGGAACATCTTCACAATGTAACCTATCTTCAGGTTCGCTGGATTTTCGGCCATGCCTTATTCTCCCTCTTACTCTCTATTTCAATGAAAATGTCGCCCAGTTGCTCTGCCAGCCGCCGACCGCCATCCAGCGGTATCAGATTCCGGGCGCGGGCCTCGACCAGCGTATCGTCGTCGCTGGCCAATAAATCGGAGACGCAATCATAGAGATGCCGGGCGCTGACATCATCGGGATGCATGAGTGTAACCAGTCCCAGATTGCTCATTCTCTCAGCGCGCAAAAACTGTTCTTTTCTATATTTGATACGCGGAATAACCAGTGCCTTGCGAGCATAGCTGAGTATATCGGTTATGGTGTTATAACCTCCCGTGGATATCACCAGGTCACTTCGCGCCAGGAAAGGTCCCGTATGTCTTACGAATTTGAGGATCTTAACAGGAAGGTCGCGGGCAGCGCTTTTGAATCGATTCCAGTGATCTTCTTTCAAAAACGGCCCTGTCAATATGAGGCTTTCAAAAGGAATGCTGGTTTTGTGCTCCTGAATGATCTCTAAGAAACTGGATATCAAATCCTCGCCCCAGCCATCGCCGCCCCCGACCGTGAGCACCACAAATTTCTTTCCGCCGTCACCAGGGCGGCCGGGGGGGCCGGATAGATTATCTTTCGCATCGCAATCGGTTATGTAGCCACAGTATTGAGATTTTGATTTGATGTCGGGCGGGAATTCATAAGAGGTGATGGAGTCGAAAACGGAGGGGGAACCGTATAGAAATATGCGATCATAAAAATAGCGCAATACGTCATAAGTGCCCTGCCGTTTCCAGAGCTCTATAACGGTCTGAGGATCGTCGATAATATCGCGCATTCCCAATATGATCCTGCAGGCACCGTTGCTTTTTTTGAGCCACTCCAGTGAGGGCATTATCTCACCTTGCATGCCGTGAGGCGAATGATCCACCAGGAGCAGATGGGGCGCGTAGCCCTTCACCGTTTCCAGGATAAGATTGGTGCGCAGTTTAAGCGTTTGCTCAAATGAAGCGCCGGGGAATCGAGATTCATAACGTTCTCTGCCTACCTTGCGAACCGCCGGCAGTTTTATATAATCGACAGCGGGAGGAATCTGGAATCGATGAACCTGAGGCGAGCCTGTAACCAGGAGTATGGAAAGTTCAGGATAGATTGCCCTTAAAGATCTCGAAATCTTCAGGCATCGCTGGATATGTCCCAGGCCCAGAGTGTCATGTGAATACAATAAAACTCTCAAGCCCTTTCCAGTGCCTGAGTATGTTGAGTGAGTTTCCATCTGTTTGACTTACACCTGCCCCATGCTGAGGAAATTAAAATTGTATCGTCTTAAGAGTTCTGGCGCCAGGATATTCCGGGTATCTACAATATTCTTCCGGCGCATAAGCTTGCCTATTTCTCCCCAATTCAACAGTTGAAAATCGGGCCACTCCGTTAAGATTATAATGCAATCGGCATCCCGCGCCGCTTCCTGCGGGGAATCGGCAAGCTCGATCTCCGGCAATAGGCGCGCCGCCTCCTCTCTGGCTGCGGGATCGAAAGCTCTTACGGCAGCCCCTTCGTTTACCAGTCTTTTTAGAATGGGGATAGTCGGAGACTCCCGCATATCGCTGGTATCCGCCTTAAAGGCCAGCCCCAGAGCGCCTATCTGTTTTTTCTCCAATTTTCCCACGAGTTTCTTGACCTTAGAAATTACATGTTCATACTGAAGCTTATTGGATTCCTGTACGGCCCGCGCTATCAGGAGGGAAACCCCTTTGGAATCGGCCATTCCCATAAACTCCATCAGATCCTTCGGCAGGCAGGAGCCGCCCCAACCGGGACCGGGGTTTAAGAATTCCTGTCCTATCCGGGAGTCCATGCCCATTACCCGCGCCACTTCCATCACATTCACGCCCAGGCTGTCGCACAGTTTGGCCAATTCGTTTGCAAATCCGATCTTCGTAGCGAGGAAGGCGTTCGAGGCGTATTTTATCATCTCGGCTGTTTCATTATTGGTCCTGACTATGGGGACCTGTCGGGTCATCCCCATCCGGTAGACGTGGGCAATGACTTCTATGGCCTCCTGCGATTCTCCACCAATCACAATTCTATGGGGATTAAAAAAGTCGGAAACTGCGCTGCCCTCCCGAAGAAATTCAGGGTTGTTCAGCAAATGTATGTCTTTGCCCATGCAGCCATTCTGGTCCATCAATTCCTTCATTTTCCGGGCTGTGCCTACCGGTACGGTGCTTTTTAAGACCAGAATCTGCCCCGGCTTCAGACGCTTTGAAATGATATTCAAGATTTCTTCCAAGGCTGTCAAATCAGCCCGACCGCTGTCCGTCGAAGGCGTGCCCACCGTAACGAATATCGCTTTTTGCCCGTCGATTGCCTTTTCGAGATCGGCGACGAAGCTAAGCCTTCCGGATCCCAGGCCTGTATTTATCAGCTCCTCCAGGTCCCGCTCATAGAATGGAAGTCGACCCGCCTGTAAGCGAGTGACCTTATCCGGATCCTTTTCAACACAGGTTACCGTATGGCCGAAACTTGCGAAACCTGCGGCAGTCACCGTTCCGACAAAACCTCCGCCGATGACACATATTCGTTCCCCATCAAGGGGACCGGAAATCGGAATGTACGGGTCCGGCGATTGCCGATGGGAGTTGCTGGCTGAGTTTCTATTGGGGGAATCCGAATTCTTCATAATTCTAAAGTCCTTTGACTATTCCTTCTTCCAACCTATCAGGGAACTGGGCAATCCTATTGTATCCCGCCTCACCTGTGAAGCTTGCTGATTACCGGGGCAATCAACATATCATCAAGGAACTAACACAAAAAGCGTGCCATATTATCGCCAAACGGTAACCATTTGTAACACCACAGGTTAAGTGAAAATGAGATTGGAGAATGGTGAAAGGCAGATGCGATTATTGTTCAAATAAACCATTTTGTTCATTTAATCGGTAATGCTTATCATTTTCAAAATAGAATATTTCTTAATTCTATAACGTAATGCCTCCCGGCCGATTTGAAGCTTTCGTGCGGCCTCACTGATATTTCCGCCACAAGATCTAAGAGCGCTTAAGATTATTTGCTTTTCGATCTCTTCCAGCCCTATGCCTTCATCCGGAATATCGATCTCAACTCCGGATTCCTTATTGATAGATACTGAAGCTTTTTTCGTTTGCGGAAGGCTGATATCGGCGGCTCCGATGATAGGTCCTTTTGAAAGAAATGTGACTCTTTCGATCAGCTGGCGAAGCTCTCTTACGTTGCCGGGCCAACCGTATCCAGTCATGGCCTGCTTTGTCTCCTCGCTGAATTTTCTAACCACACTGTACTTATGGCGATACTTCTGGAGAAACAACTCGGCCAGCGGCAGAATATCCTCCTTGCGTTCTCTCAGGGGAGGTAGATCTATTCTCAAGTTGTCCAGGCGATGATAGAGATCATCACGGAATTTTTTTCTGTCCTTGAGATCGCGATTCGTGGCCGCGATCACTCTTACGTCGATGGAAATATCCCTCAGGCCGCCGACTCGCCTGAGCGTTTTATTCTCGATTACCTGTAGAAGCTTGACCTGGGCTTCCGGGTTTAGATCGCCGATCTCGTTTAAGAATATGGAGCCGCCTTCGGCAGCTTCGAAAAGACCTCGTTTCGATCTTTGAGCTCCTGTGAAGGCACCTTTTTCATAACCGAAAAGCTCCGCTTCCTCCAGGCCTCTGGGGAGGCTGGAGCAATTTACCTCCACGAACGGTTGACCGGAGAACTTGCTTTTGTAATGAACGTATCGGGCCAGCAGGTCCTTGCCGGTGCCGGTTTCGCCCAGAATTAGCACGGGGGGGTAGTCGGAAGAGTGAGAGAGGTTCATCGATACCACCTTCGCCAGCATCTCGGAGACCTTTTTCATCTTCGGTGAATTATCTATCAACTCATCCTCGCTGGTTCTTTCGGCCTCCCGGTCATGGTAGTATGAAACCGTATGTTTAAGACGGGCGTTTGCCACGGCCCGCTCTACTGCCAGCGCAAGTTCCTCCGTATCCAGAGGCTTGCGCAGGAAATCGCTGGCTCCGGACCGCATAGCCTCTACTGCCGAGGCCATGGTCCCGTAGGCTGTGATCACGATGACCGCGATATCGGGATCGTGTTGCCGGATGTTTTTCATGGCTTCGAAACCGGACATGCCGGGCAATTGCAAATCAATCAGGACGATATCCGCGGGCATCTGCTCTAAGAGTCTTAATCCCTCTTCCGCAGTGGTGGTCGTTACGCAATCGTGTCCCCGGCCGGTCAAAGAACGGGATAGTGATTTAGCCAGAAGAACCTCGTCCTCAATTATCAATATCTGCGCCATTTTGTATTTCCTCTAAATCTCCTTTTGAGAATCAAGCAATCCTTTTTCATTTTTTACGGGTAGACGGATCGAGACTATTGTTCGTTTTCCCGCTACGCTCTCGAGGTTTATCTCACCACCGTGCATGTCGATTATCTTCCTGGCCTGAGCAAGCCCCAGGCCGGTACCGCTTTCCTTGCTGGTCATGAATGCCCGGAAAAGCCTGGGTTTGATATGGTCGGGAACACCTTTCCCATTATCAGATATACTTATTAAAATCGATTCTTTATCCTCTCTTATCGAAGTCCCTATTTTTATCGCGCCGTTGTGGCTGATCGCTTCGTATGCGTTGGCGGCGACGGCCACCAATGCCTGCTCGACCAAAATCGAATCAATTAACATAAGCGGTAATTCGGGGGCGAGATCCCAATCGAGTATCACGTTCTTTTCCCCGAAAGGGCGACCTGCCAGTTTCAGGGCCTCTTTGACCAGGAGGTTGATATCGGTCGGGTCATACTCCATTTCCAACGGTCTGGCGAATTCCAGGAGTCGTTTCAGCCAGACATCGATTCTGTCGACTGTATCCATTATTTCTCTCAGGGATTGCCGGGCTTCGGTCTCAGACTCACCGAGTTCATTAAGCATCACCTGCGTAGCGGCCCGGATACCGGCCAGCGGATTCCTGATATTATGGGCGGAGTAGGTGGCGATCTCCCCCAGGGCCGCGAAACGTTCCTGCGCCCGGAGTCGTTGCTGGGAGATTTTCAGAGAAGACGTCATTTTCTCAATAGCCGTGGATAACTGGCCCCACTCGTCTTTACCGGTTAAGTCAATTCGGGTATCGAGATTGCCCTCGCTGATCGCCCTTGTGGCTTTGTTCAGCATGATAATAGGGCGAATCAACCATCGTTGTAAGAGAAAAGTCAGTGCGATAAACTGTATCCCGGCCATTATGGCCGTGATGCCAATAACATATCCGGCGAAGGTTCCGGCGTCAGCGGCCGCAGCCATTCTGTTGTTTTCCTGTGTGCGATAGTATTGGTTCAGAGACGCCACGTCGTCGGTCACCTCGTCGCCGATTTCGCGCAGCCTGGCTCTGGCAGCCGGCAGTTTTTGATCTGTGATAAGATCCTCTCCACGTTCGAAATATTTTTGCATGATCCAGACGAGCTCGTAATGGGTCTCCTCGAGACCCAGGATATGGTCTTTCTCTTCGATGGCAATCGCGTTCGATCTTAGTATTGCCAGCAGGCCCGGGGTTATTTCCTGGATCTTTAGAAAATCCTGCCTGGCATTTTCTTCACCATTTAGATAATCCAGAGCGTGATAAATTTGACGATGTGTCTCGGCCCTGAGTCTTTCGGCCCGCAGGCTCTGTTCGTGCATCAGCGATAGCTCTGTTGCGGCCCCTCGCCAGCTCACAATGGCCCAGATGCAAAAGGCTCCCACAAGCAGCAATGATGTGATCATGATGCCGTAGATCAGTAAAAGTTTTGAACGAATCTTCATGGGCGCCGCCGGACAATCAAGAGAGCATCCTTAAATCTAATCAACTGCATTTCCTCCCATTATAAAGAAAAGAGATTTTTAGATTTTGGCAACAATTAATATAGAAAATAGGATAAGGGCCCCGAAAGAATGCTGTCCTCTTTGCTGAAATTGGCTTTAATCGATAATCGCCGAGCGTGTAATGATGTCTTGATATTGATATGATATTGCTGTCGGGCAAGGCCCATATGATAATCTCATCTGACCTGTTCCTCAAGCTGATATCTGCGATAGATTTTCGAATAAACGCCGCCCTTATCCATGAGTTCGAAATGGGAACCGGATTCGACTATTTTGCCATCATCGAGGACGAAAATCTTGTCGACTCGCTCGAGAGTATCCGGCCGATGGGTGATTACCATGGCGGTCATGTCGGGTAGCACCTCATGGAGTTTTTCCCAGAGAGCAGCCTCCGTTCGGGAATCCAGGGCCGAGGTGCAATCGTCGAGAATAATGATCTTAGGTTTGCCTACCAGGGCTCTTGCCAGGGCCAGACGCTGTTTCTGACCGCCGGAAATAGACATGCCCCGGGTCCCGATACGGGTATCGATACCATCCGGAAAGCCTGCGATTTCATCTTTCAACTGGGAAACCTCAATCGCCCAGAGAATGACATCGTCGTTGATTTCATCGCGCCCGAACCGGATATTGTTTTTGACCGTATCCGAAAACAAGACCGGTTCCTGCGGAACATAGCCGATATTTCGACGCAGGTCTTCCAGCTTAAATTCCCGCAGATCGCGGCCATCGAGCCTGATGATACCACCCGTGGGATCCACCAGCCTGGGGATCATATTTACCAGCCAGGTCTTACCGGAGCCGATTTTACCGACCAGAGCCACTGTCTGGCCGGGTTCAATCCCAAGCGAAATCCCCTCAATAATCTTCCGGTCCGAGTCAGGGAAGTGAAAATCGACGTTTTCGAAACTCAGGCGACCTTCAATACTGCTTTTTAAAGCCACTCCTCCGCTGTCCCCGACCATCGGGGGTACCTTTTCGAGCTCGGTCAAGCGGTTTATGGAAACAGCAGACTGGCGCGATTTGACAAGGAACTGCCCGATATCGAACATCGGGAACACTAGATAAACGATATAATATATGAAAGCTACCAGCTTACCGAGCGTCAGGTTGGCATTGATAACCATGTAACCGCCGGCAAGGAGAGCGACTATTATCCCGAATTGCCAGATATAAAAATAGAGCGAATCGACCACGGTTGTGGCCTTGACCGCCGAGATTTCTGCGGCGCGACGGTTGCGCGCTACATCATCGAATTTTCGCTTCTGTGCGGCCTCCCTGGCATATGCCTTAATAACCCTGATACCTGAAAAGCACGCTTCCATTATATTGTTGAACCTGGAGATATTCTTCTGAAGCTTATCGTAGCGTCTATCCAGCGCCGATGAGCTTTTGAAAAATATGAGTATCAGGATCGGCAGCGGGCCGGCGGTCCATAATGTCAAGATCGGGTCTATGGCAGCCATCATGGCTACTGTAAAGGCCACCATTATAAGAGCCTCATACAGTCTGAAAATGCCCGAACAGGCAAACCAGGAGAGCTTCTCGGCAACGTCATCGGTCATACGGGTGACTAAATCTCCAGTGCGGAACCGGTTGAAGAAATCGGGGCCCTTGGTGGTGATCCCGTCAAAGGCATCCTGGCGAAACAGCCATTCCAGCCTGATATTCATCCAGCCTCTATGCGACTGTACGAAAGCGTATATAACAAATGCGACGAATCCTGTAGCGACCAGGGTCAGTGCGTAGCTGGCCGCCATAGACAGGCCCAGATCCGCTCCAATCTCGGCTATCATTATAGCCGCCCAATTCTGCGATACCTGGCCCGTCTTCGCATAGTCAATGATAAATTCTATCAGCCTGGGTATACTCACCTGGAATACGGCCTGGACGGGCGTCAGAAGCAGAAGGACTGCCAGAACGTAAGGGTAGTGTTTATAGTACCTCCAGAACCACTTTATTTTATCCCGCATAGCTTGCTACCCCGCTTTTATTCTTAAACTGTAGATGGAATAATTTTGAATAGTATCCGTTCTGCAGAATAAGATCCGTATGGTTTCCGCGTTCGATTATCTCGCCGCGCTTCACTACCAGGATTTCATCGACATCGAGAATGGTGGACAGACGGTGAGCGATGATTAGCGAGGTCCGTCCTGCCATCAATTTTTTAAGGGATTTCTGGATGGTTCTTTCTGTATCGGGGTCGACCGAGCTCGTCGCCTCATCGAGAATCAAAACATCGGGATTGGCCGCCAGGGCCCGGGCAAACGAGAGAAGCTGTCGCTCACCGCGACTGAAATTAGCGCCTTTTTCCGAAATCTCCGTATCATAACCTTTAGGGAGTTTTCTGATAAACCTGTCGGCATCAACTATACCTGCAGCCGTTAAGATTTCCTCATTTGAGATTTCTTTTGATTCTAAGGCTATGTTCGATTTGATATCGCCCGGAAACAGGAATATATCCTGTAAGACAAGGGCGAAGCGCCGCCGAAGTTCTGATTTCGGGATGTCACGGATGTCTATACCATCCACCATGATCCGTCCCTGCTGCGGATCGTAGAACCGCAGAAGCAGGGATATTATGGTGGATTTTCCCCCTCCCGTAACACCGGCCAGGGCGGCCAGCCTTCCGACAGGCAATTCAAAAGAGATGTTCTTCAATACGAAATTGTCACTGCCGTCATAAGAGAACCAGACGTTCTCGAAGCTGATTCCCTTCGAGAGACCTTTCCATTCAATCGGTCTGACCGGTTCAGGGAGAATCTGATGATTTGACAGCAGGGCGAAAATTCTCCTGGCACCCGCTCCCGCCTTCTGAATATTCGAGAACTGCTCGGAGGATCGGTAGATCGGCTCGTAAGAACGCCAGATTAGAATTATGAACATGCTCAGGATACCGACAGTCATTTCTCCCGATTCGATCCAGCGGGCGCCCAGATAAAGCACTGTCCCGATTATCAGGTATTGACTAAAGAAGATGATATTGAAAAACAGGATTACGGCGATATTTACGAAAAGATCCGGCCGGAATTTCTCTCTGTTGGCCTGATCGATTTTCTTTCTGGCCCAGACGCCTCTGTGGAATATCTGGATTATGGAGGTTCCATGCAAGAGTTCAGTTATAGCGCCGGTCAGCTCCGCCATCTTCTTGCGCACCTCCAGGAAGCGCGGTGTAGTCTTCCTTTCGAATACATATATCAAACAAGCGATCATGGGAAACATGACTGCAAATGCGGAGGCCAAACGCCAGCTATAGAAGAACATCACCGCAAATATCCCGATTATGAGCACCAGATCTCCAAGCAAGGTTATCACCGTGTTTGTGAAGAGTAACCTCAAGGATTCAGTGTCTGATTCAACTCTGGCCAGGAGGCGGCCCACCGGATTTTTATCGAAGAACGAGATTCTCATCGAAAGGATATGGGTAAAAAGCCGGGTTTTAAGTTCCAGCATAATTTCCTGGCCGATTATCTCGAGCTTTACTCTGTGAACATATTGAAGAATCAGGGCTACAATCTGAATCAACCCTATAAGTAGCGTGGTCACTATCAGAGCCCCGAAATTGCCCTCGGCTATATCTATATCCATAGCCCTCTGTAAGAGAATGGGCCAGCTCAATGAGAGCGTTGTCGCTCCCAGAAGGAGACCAAAGCAAACCAGAAGAGGCCTCTTATGTTTTTTCAGATAAGGCAGGAGCAAGGAGAACGCTTTTCTTGAGCTGATATCCTGCTCCCGGTCATTTATCTTTTCGTCTTCGTAAATGTTAGCGTTCATATTGTCATCCTACCGTTTTTGTCGCAATCTGAATCGGATTCGCGCAGGCAACAAAAAACCCGCCGAACCTGAGGGTGCGGCGGGCTGGATTCAAAACTATTTTCCTTACGTTTCGGATATACTACTCCCGCCGCAGATTTTGCCGGTCGTGCTTAGTTCTGTAATCGGATTCCTAATCATTTTTCCACCCCAATCTTTCTGGGAATACGGGCAATACCCAAAACTTGTTTCAAAGATTTAACAAAGTCCTCGGTATGTCAAGCAAATTCTCGAAAAAACAGGCCTTTACGGGGGTGATTTTCTATTAGCCGGAAATCTGATGAACATGCCGGAATCCTACAGAGCCTCACCGGATGGACAGGGGAAGGCATGCCGGCAGCCGGTGGGAAATAAATCGATCCTCCGTTACCTTTCTAATGATGCCAAGAGGACCAAATGAGGCTTATATCTTAAAAAAAGGACGTAAATTAGATATAGGAATCGCCACGCGCCAGAAACCTTATAGATATTCAGCCGGTGGCTTTATTTTCCTCAAAAAATGACGAATTAATAGGATGTATGCGAATGATCTATAGTTAGTTGAGGGAAGTCGAGGCGGTATGCTCATCATTATAGGATTTCTTGTTGTCTTCTTCTCGGTGATTGGCGGATTCGTGATGGAGGGAGGCCACCTTCTGGTGCTGTTTCAACCGGCCGAGTTCTTGATCATCGGTGGCGCCATGATAGGATCGGTCCTAGTTTCACTTCCGATAAAAACACTTAAGCTGATGTTAGCGCAGATCAAGGGAACTCTGGGAACGCCGCCAGCCAAGGAATCCTATACCAATCTCATGGTGATGCTCTACGAGATATTTCAGCTAGCCAGGAAGGATGGCCTGGTGGCGCTCGAATCCCATATAGAAAAGCCGCATGAAAGCCCGGTGTTGTCGAAATATCCGGAATTTCTCGCAAATCATCACCTGCTTGATTTCTTTGCCGATACCATGCGCCTGATACAGTCTGGTGTGGTGCCGGCGCACGACCTGGAGGCCTTGATTGACACCGATCTGGAAGTTCATCATGAGCAGATAAGCAAGCCGCCGGCAGCGCTTGCCAAGGTCGGCGATTCGTTGCCCGGTCTCGGAATCGTGGCCGCGGTCCTCGGCGTGATCATTACAATGGGTGCCATCGGCGGCCCACCCGAAGTGATCGGGCATAAGGTGGGAGCAGCTCTGGTCGGAACTTTCCTCGGCATTTTGCTCTGCTACGGCTTCGTTCAGCCTCTGGCCACCAATATGGAAAACGTGAACCTTGAAAATACACAGTGTTACCAGATAGTCAAGTATGCGCTCATCGGATTTCACAAGGGGATGGCTCCATCCATAGCAGTTGAGCTTGGCCGCAGATCGATCGCGTCGGATATCAGGCCGGGATTTATAGAGCTTGAAGAAGCCTGCAGGCAAAGCCGGGAGAAAAAGTAAACGATGAGTGTCGAAGAGCAACAACCTATAATAATCGTCAAGAAAAAAGGCGGACATGGCGGCCACCATGGCGGAGCCTGGAAGGTTGCCTATGCCGATTTTGTCACTGCCATGATGGCCTTTTTTCTTGTGATGTGGCTGGTAAGCCAGGACGAGGTCGTAAAGTACAATGTTGCCGGATATTTCAATGATCCTGCCAGCTGGGGGAAGGAGGGGAAGAATTCTATCCTGGAAGGTGGAGCATCCATACTTCCCAGTTCACATGCGCCACTTCCCCGGCAGCAAAGGGAAATAGAGGCCGCCAGGAAGACATTGGAGAAAACCGGCAATACCATAAGAGAGGCTCTACAGGGCATACCCGATTTCGAGTCGATCAATGAGCACCTGAAAATAGAGATGACTCCGGAAGGGTTGCGAATACAGTTGATAGAGGCCGCCAGCACCAGCGACGATTCCTCGTATTTCTTCGATCTGGGAAGTCCCTATCTCTCTGAAAAAGGGGCGGCCATACTATCGGTTATCGCAGCCAACCTGGGAAAACTCGAACACCGGATCGTGATCGAAGGGCACACAGACAGCAGAAGATATACCTACAATCAGAAATATTCGAACTGGGAGTTGTCGGCCGATCGCGCCAACAGCTCCAGGAAACTCATGGAGGAGAAGGGGCTTTACGAAGACCAGGTTTTTGAGATCCGCGGCTACGCGGCCAACAGGCCGATGATTAAGGAAAATCCTCTGGATGCCAGAAACAGGCGAATCGCAATACTTATGCTGGTCGATGATCCCTCGAAAGTAGATTTATCAGGAATCAAACCGATCTCAATGGAATTGCCATCCCCGGATGCTGCAAGCAGATCCGATTCTCGATATTGATTCTAAACTTCTAAATCTAACCATAACGATAATGTGTATACTGCAAACATCGGGATAAAAACGGTCCTCGAGCGCTGAGCAACACATAGATGTCCTCATTCGGCGAAATTCATAAGAATTGACCACCGCTATTAGTTGATATACATTTCGTCATATGGCGAACAAAAGTGAATATCTAAAAGGATAGAAGTGATGGCATCACCTGCACGTAGAAGGCTATCGTTTCTGGATCGGTATTTGACGTTATGGATTTTCCTGGCTATGGCGGTGGGCATTGGAGGGGGATACCTTCTTCCTGAAACTCAGGAGTTTATTGGCGTTTTCCAGATAGGCACGACTAATATCCTGATCGCAATCGGTCTGATACTCATGATGTATCCGCCGCTGGCTAGTGTAAAATACGAAGAGCTGGGGAAGGTATTTCGCAACTGGCGGATACTGCTTCTGTCTCTTTTGCAGAACTGGGTGATCGGGCCGATATTGATGTTTTTCCTGGCCATCATCTTTCTTGGAGGCCATCCCGATTATATGGCGGGGCTTATCCTGATCGGCCTGGCTCGCTGCATAGCCATGGTGATTGTCTGGAACCAGCTGGCCGACGGCGATTCCGAGTATGCGGCCGGTCTGGTAGCGTTAAACAGCATATTCCAGGTGTTTTTCTACAGCATCTACGCCTGGGTGTTTATCACCATACTTCCCGGCTGGTTCGGGCTCGAGGGGGCCATAGTGGAGATCACTATCGGGCAGATAGCAAAAAGCGTATTCATATATCTGGGGATTCCCTTCCTGGCCGGCATGATCACCCGGTTTTCGCTGATCCGTCTCATGGGGAAGGACTGGTATCAAACGAAATTCGTGCCGAAGATAAATCCCATTACGCTGGTGGCCCTGCTTTTCACGATCGTGGTCATGTTCAGCTTGAAGGGTAATGTTATTATAAGCATTCCGTTCGACGTCATCCGGATCGCCATACCTCTTCTGATCTATTTTGTACTTATGTTTTTCATAAGCTTCTTCTTAAGCAAGAAGGCCGGCGCCGATTATCCGAAATCGGCATCGCTATCGTTCACCGCCGCCTCCAACAATTTCGAGCTGGCCATAGCGGTGGCGGTGGCGGTCTTCGGTATCGACAGCGGACAGGCCTTCGCGGCCGTGATCGGCCCGCTGGTGGAGGTGCCGGTGTTGATAGGGCTGGTCAACGTCTCCCTGCGGTTAAGAGCCAGGTATTTCCAGAACGGCTGATTTCAATCAAAATGATTCCAATAATGAATTTTTTTTCTGGTTATACTTTAGCAAGAACCGGCGGGGATGAGGCGCCAGCATAAGCCTTGTCCGGTGCATGCGTTGATAGGCATTCTATGGCGTTGGGGGCAAAGGCCAGTTTTTCATGAAGGCTTCGACAACAATATCATCGAGTTGTTCTTTAGTTATTCCATATTGCTTAGTAATCTCTTTATCGTACTTCTCTGTCAACGAATCGCGAACTTTCGCATAATTCTCTATATATGCCCTGGCCTTATCTTTCGAGTAGCTCCTTATAGGGGTCTGAGGATAGGAGAGTGGGTACATTTGCTCCGCTTCCTCATTGGCACGGTCTTCAGCCATAACGGATGCCCTGAATATCTCTTTACGTATGGATTCCGTAAGGCCGTGCTTGATTTCCGGCTTCGCGCCGAGTTGCGAGATCAGTTCCGTCCTTACTTCCATGGCAAGCGGTTCCCCTTTTTCATTCAAATGACTTAAATCCACCTTACTCAACCTGGCAATCCACTGCCCCGCGCCTGATTCGAAGTGTTCCTGAGACGTGAAGAGAAAAATGAACACATGGGTTGGCTTGCCTCCATGATGCTTGAAGTTGCCCGCAGCGTTGCCTTCATCGTATAGCTTCATGAGAAGTCGCTTGAGGCCAGGTTCTGTGATCGTACCCGAGACAACCACACCGAGTTCTAAAAGAGTCTTGATTTTCGAATCGTGTGTATCACGATGGATTTCAACGTACGCAGGTATGGGAACATCGGGCTGTTCTGTTGACTTCTGCTCTGTTTTCTTATCCGAGTCACCGCATCCTGCCAGGATAAGGGCCAGAATTACGGCTATGTATCTGAATTGTATTTTCATTGGATATTCCTTTCTTGTCTCTGCATTAAGCGTTCTAATTCTTCTACTCTTCATTTATCGTCTAAACTTATCGGTAAGGATGGAGCGCAGAGGCCTTTTAGTCGGTTGCATTTACGTTGTTAGCCCTTAATTTTTATGTGATAAAAAACGCCTTGAAAGATAGGTGGTTTCAGCCTGTCTGAATTGTTACTCTTGCCAGTCCATCAGGATCATACAGATGGCTGCCATAGAAGCAACCTCTTGATTCGTATATATCCTACTATTAAGCAATGAATCAGGTTCGGCTTTCGTCGCCTCATCTAAGCAATCAACTAGTTCTTGAGCATATGGTTTCAGCGATTCCACAGACGTAATTGAGGATTGTATTTGTGGCTTAAATTTTTCGGCCATCCATATATTAGAAACGAAGTCGGCACAGGTAGCCAACTTATTTGCACTTGAAGCACCTTGCCAATCTATAGCTGATTTGTCGTGTAGCGAGCCACCTGAATACCACGCAGAATCGTCGCTTTCCCTGAGTTTGGATTCCGGAAGCTCTGGCTTGATTTCCGACTTTGCGTTAGGCTCTGTTTTCTTGTTTGAAGAATCTTGCTGTTGCGAGCCCCCGCATCCTGCCAGGATAAGGGCCAGAATTACGGCTGCGTATCTGAATTGTTTTTTCATTGGATATTTCTTTCTTGTCTCTGCGATAAGCATTTTAATTCTCCTACTCTTTAATTATTGTCTAAAATTATAGGTTAAGCGGCTCTATCCTGTATCAAATGGTTATCTTGTATGACATTCGGGACAGCACCAAAAACATCCATCAACATTTGAATAAATAGTTTTTGCCTTCTTGGCTGCATCTTTGCAATCTGAATGCATCCCCAAAGACGTTTTGCTCTTAATTAGCGGAAGATGACTGCAGCTCTTTTTGTGCACTTCATGCTCTCCGGTGTCCTGTGCTCTGTCATTTACGTAATAACGTTTCATCTTTCACTCCTCTCGATTGTGTGTAGTTTTCAGGCAATTACTCACAACATACCATAATATATCCATTTTATTTTCTACCTTATTATAATCTACCCAAGAGTCTATGTCAACAGCATTAAGAACAGATTGCAGGCCATTCCGCAGGCTAGCATCTGGTTTTGAAATTTATTATATCTACCTAGGCAAGAGTTGTGAGCCTAACGGACTGCCTTGAGCCGCCGCGTTTACACGGTAGGCTCAAAGGCTTTGTTCGCCGTTCCATTAGTGTGTGTCAAAGTCATTGTATTTCGCCCCGGAAACAACAGCGACATAGATTTCGAGAAGTGCTTGTTTCAACGGGTCTGACTCACCAACGAACCGAACTTCCATTCTTCGGATTCGGTCCTTTGCTGATTCATACGCTTGCCGAAACTCTGGTCGAGACAGAAGGTCCCTTCGAGATCCCTCTTTCTTGTACGTGGCCTTCTTGATGCCTGTTGTTTCTCGTGCAAGGCGCCATGCAAACGGACAATCCTCGGCTGTGCTAACATGCCCCTTCAACCTCTCCTTTATCTTCCTCTTCGTTCTGCCCGCATAAAGATGAGTACCGTTCTCGCTGAAGAGGTACACTCCGCCAACGGGGCATTCATTCGGAGTTGTGTCGATGGTAACAGGAGACATGGCCATGAGGTCCTCATATCTTCTGTGTAATCCGTCGATCAGATCCTTAAATTTCTGGTCCATTATCTCTTCCGGCGTACAATGTTTATGCGGATCCGCATGTCAGACCTCCTCCTCGGGAATGCGGCTTCAAAGACTGATGGCCACTATTCCTGCTATATTTAACAACTGGTGACACCTAACACCGCATCACTTACCATATTTTCACAATAGTATAGCCTACCCAATAATTAATGTCAACAAGAATCCGGGAAAACCGCAAAGATAAGCTTGCGATTTCCCCGGAGCCCCCGTGCGGTTTTGTCCGGGTTGAAATGAATGTCAGGCATTCGTTTGTATTGGGTCGCGAACCGACTCTACTTTGACTGTGGAACGAGATCGAGCTGTTTATTCAGACTTAATAGATCCGGAATAAGCCACTGCTCCGTCTGCAGCGCCGTGTTAGGCAGATAGCTTCACTCTTTAAGTTTAATGTCAAGACACGACCGTTCTTAACTACTTATTATAAAATTCATTTAGAGCGTTCGAAATCAAGGCCCCCAGCCTTTTGCTCTCTTTCTCTAAGGTATCCTTTTTTGGTCCTTTGGGTGCCTTATAATGTTTATCGTTTACTATTTTGAGACGTTTCTCAAGATTTGGTTTAATGAATTTATGAAAAACGTTCTCCTTTTCTCCAGTGGTCTTGGCATCATTGATTTTCTTAATCGTATCTTGGATTCCCTCTTTCTCCTTCTTTAAACTCTCGATTTTGACAAGGAAGTGTGCGAGTAATTCTGCGATTCTCTCCGGGGGATTACCCATGTCTTTTAGTTTTTGTTCGAGGTCATTTTTCTTCTTTGTCGAGTCAATCTGCGCCTTATCCAACGCATTCGATTCTGCCTTCAACATTTTCAGTTTCTCAACCTTGGCCTTCTCGTATGCGCTTAATGTTTCAGGTTCCTCGCATCCAATCACGACAGATGCAAGTACCACTGCTGATATAAGAACCACCATCTTTTTCATTGTCAACCTCCCGGTATGATATTCGCCTTAGATGTTAGTTTTTTAAGATATCCATAGCTTCTCCCTTTTTTACTTCACCTCCTCTTTAACAGATTATAGGCTGACTATGAATATATGGACCCCGTATAAGAACCCTACCAACGCTGATTCTGTAGTATAAAACATTCGTAACCGTTCACAAATATTCTTAAGGTATCAGGCAATGAACACAACATCAAATGCCCGTCTCTTAAATTTGCAATACAGCTTATAACACATTCATGGTTGCAATGCAAGTGGAAAACACTTTTTTTTCAAGCGGAGGCCCGCGCTTGCTTTTTGTCCGGGTTGAAATAAATGTCAGGTATTCGTATGTAGTAGTTTGCGAATCCGCTCTACTTTGACTCTGAAATAAGACCGAGCTGTTGATTTGAACTTAATAGATCCGGAAGGAGCCACTGTTCCACAATCTTACCCTCAACAATTCGATAGATCGTCATCTCATTTACATGAATCTGCTTCCCGGTGGGTGGGTTACCAAGGAAGCTGCCTTCATTTGTTCCGGTGGATATAAAATGAATCGCAACAAAATCTCCTTCGGCAACTATCAGCTTAATTTCTTCCGCCCAGTCCGGAAAAGCCTTGCGGTGGCTACGTACGTGATTTCGTAATTCTTCAAGACTTGTCGTTTTGGAACCATCAGGTAGGAAATGCCAGACGACATCAGCTGAGAACAGTTCGTCCATTATCTCGTGATTACCCTTGTTCCAAACTTCTTCGGTCATACGGCGAACGAGTTCCTTGTTACGCTCCTCCAATGTGGCCTCCCGGGTCGATTCGCACCCTGTGATGATTAGGGATGCTGCGAATAACATTCCCACCAACATTTGAATTCTTTTTACCATTGCTTCCTCCTGATCTGCCTGACGACCAAGCTGAGCGGCGCGGCTTGTCCGCGTCGGCTGCGAATTGTTTCTTGTGATTGCTCATTTGACCGTCTATGCAGCAATGATCCAACCACGCTTTTCCGACCGATTCCGGATAACACAATTGAAACCACTGGATTCCAGGTGGGAAATCAGATCAGCTTCTGTATTGTCGCTCCATAAATCACAATGATACAGGACTAAAATGGTGCCGATGCGCTGGAGAACATATTTCGGGGTGCTCAGCAAAATAGGGAATTCAGCTCCTTCGCAATTCAGTTTCATGAAATGACATTCGTTAATCTGATTTCTTTCCAAGAAAGCGGACAAGGTGCAAGATTTTACGGTTTCACTGGACCTGGAACGTATTCTAACAGTAGAGTGCCCCCAGTTGCCGGTATCGGAATGGTAAAGTGTGCACGTACCTTCTTTGTCTGCTATGGCTAAATGATGAACTGTAATGTTGGCACATTGATTTAAAGCGACATTAATTCGTAAGAGGTTGAAGGAATCTTCACTGGCTTCAATCGCATGCACCCTGCCACGTCCTACTTTAGACGATGATAGAAGGGAGAATGTGCCGATGTCAGCCCCGATATCGATGATCACGTGGCCCTCGTCGGGTCGGTACTCCGGAACTCCTGAGAAAAAAATGTCATTATCAAAACTGCACCCAATAACTGCTTCATCTGCAGTATCCTTTCGATACGCGATTTCAAATCCGCCAAATGAACCAATAGTTATCATCGACGGCCCATCAAGAGCTCGTCCTGCAAATGTTCGGAGTATCATTTGATAAAACGGTCGGATAATGGTTTTTAGCTTTTCCGGAAGAAAGCGTGCAATTCTCTTCTTTACGTTTATCACGTTTTGTCTCACATCAGTGGTGCCGTCTTTATCGGACGGATCGGCATAGAATCTCCTTGATAACCTCACGACCCGTCAACGGGGCTACGAGGCAGCCGCGCCCGCTTTTTTGGCGTCAGCTCAATTTGTCTTGTTAGCATTCTTCAAATGGAGGAGCCAATAAGTCACAATTAACGGTATTAAACCTAAGACAATGCAAGTGAAAACCAGAATACAACGTTGGTTACTAAGGAAAATGAGAACTATCCAAGCGATAACGAACACAAATGCTATAAAGCTGGGTAGGACAGATGACGAACGGGCTGGCCAATGAGGTTTCATGCCAAATGACACTACTGGTTTGTCTTTGTTCAGGTCTTCAGCCAGTGTATTGGACAAAGACGTCCACAGATAGTGCATCCTGCCTGCTGCACATGTACCTATAAAAGACGAAAGTGCAATAAGAAAGCCTGCGCAAGTAACAATTGCTCTCAACCACAGCAAGTCATCGACTCTTGAGTCATGGTACTGTTCAATAATAAACGCTAATGCCGCAAACAAAACTCCCTGTGGTACAAAAAGCCAGTTCAGGCGTGAATGCATCCAGTCTTTTTCTTTGTTGGCTGCATCTGCATATCGTTCCCAACGCTTAATCGGATCAGTTAGATCATCGCACATTTTGCTTTTCTCCAATTTACTTTTATGCACTCCTCAGCCAGCTAACGATGCCCTTAAGCGGCGGCGGAATGCCGTTTGCTGGAGTGACTTGTTATGCAGCGTGCCCTGGATGCAACATCGACTATCCATCATCGTCGAACAGAATCGAGCACGGCCATTTCGATGCCAGCTGCGATATCCATTCCTCAACGGGGGTAGCGCGGTCTGGTTCCCCGGTCCTGAATAGAACACCGGCTGCAAGCGCTCCCGACCGCATGTGATCAAGGACCTTTTCATGGCTACAGTTATCTCCCGCGCCGCACTCGGTGCATTCCCGGAAGCCCTTATCTGAAGCGCAGGCCCTGATCTCGCAGTTCTCTCTGCCTCCGCCCTTCAGGCAACCGGGACATGAAGGCATAGTCTGAATAGACTGGAGGCCTTTCGCGAACTCGGCGTAGTCGAAGTCCCCGGGCCCCCACTCCCGCAGACCATAGGCATTGATTATCTCCTGATACCTCCTGGTCAGCTCCTTGAGCACTCCGTTGCCGACGACGCAGCTGCCGCACCAAGCGCCGCAGGAGCCGATCTGATTCCTAACGTTCTCGAAATCTTCATGATCCACGTGGCCTTACTCGTCTCGCATAACAGTACGGACTTTCTCGACCACTTCCGGCGGGACCTCCTGGATGCCATGGACTTCTTTCGCGTGTTCGGCGACCAGCTTCAGCGCTTTCTCTTCAGTATCAGCGCGGATCACACCATCGCAGTCAAATCCAACATCCCTGCATTTCACTACTTTCGTCATGTTGAACCTCCTCCTCGGGAATGCGGCTTCAAAGTCTGTTAGCCACTATTCCCGCTATATTTAACGACTGGTGATACCTAACACCGTATCACATACCACATTTTCATAATCGTATAGCCTGCCCAGCTATCAATGTCAACAAGAATGAAGGAAAACAAATAAGATTCTCACCGCGTGCCGGCATTTTCTCTTTAAATAGAAAAAAGATCTTTTATTAACTGAAATCCTTGCCCAGGATTATTACGGCAAGAATAACCGCTATAATCGCTATAGGCGCCGTAAATTTCAAAAAGAACCGGAAAAATTTAATTGTCATTGTCGCGTTGCCGACGTCGTCGATACGCGGGAACAGGGGCTAACGCTATCATCACCCGCAAAAGGGCATGATTGCATTTAGCTTAGAGTCTCCAAATGAGCTTTGAGAGAACACCCAACGAACCCGAAACACTGCTGCCCATTCGTCGGATGAATAAATTGCCAGCAGGCTTCAAACTTCGCAGCCTCGGATCAGGGTCTGGCAGGCGTTCATTACAACTCGACGCCCAGGGTAATTCCTCCTCCGATCCGTATGTCTTGCCCTGTCAGCGGTAGGAGCACGAAGCCCTCAGCTCCCACGCGGATGGTTTGCCAGGCGCGAATACCGACACCAACGAAGGGCGACACATCAAGGCGGCCAGTGCCATCTGCTAGGGCCTTTGTGCCCACAAACCGTAGGCCACCGCTGGCGTAGATATAGGGCTCTTGATACTCCGCGGCGATACCAATACTTGCTCCCAGCGTGTCTGGATTCTTGACCGGAGAGCCCAAGAGTTGGCCCTCCAGCAGGAATTGACCCTTCGCATAAGGCTCAGTCCGGCCCAGGACCCGAGTGTAGCGGACGGCAATAGTCTTGTCATCGGCCCCTTTGGTGAAGTAGAGTCCCACGCCGAGGACGTTCCTGCTGGCCCCCTGTTTGGCCTGAGCCTGGCTTCGGTATTTCGCTACGTAGCGGCGGGCAGCGGCGGCATCCCACTCTTTGGTGAACCCTTTACTTGCTTCTTTGACATCTTCCCTTTCATCCTTGTCTCTCGCTTGCCAGCCGATGAGGTCCAAGCGGCCACGGAAGTAAGCCAAACGCATACTTTCTTCTATCGCCGCACCGCCGACCTTGGCGAATCGAAACGGTCCTTTCATCGCATCGCGCACGCTGATGGCCTTATTATACTGCTTCTTATAAGAGGGATCGACGCCGACGACGACCTGTTGAGTGAAATACTCAGTGAAACCCTCATTGATGTTGCGCTCGTCGTGGAACGCGGCATGAAATGCCGGGTGCGCCAACGCGTGGATCAATTCGTGCACCGCCGTGTGGTAGAACTTTTCGCGTGGTCTGGGGATTAGGCGTGCCCTCGACTCAAGGTGACTGTAAGACCCGGGGACGCGCGCCGATGCCACTCGTCGCAATAGTTCGCCGCGGTCTTTGAGAGCGGCTAGGACCAGGGCGTCGATGACGGCCTTTCTTGAAGCAGTATCGAGCCCAGCCAGTTTGGCTACACACTTCTTGCAGTTCGTCGCCGTGATGGCGGTGCTCGCCAGATCGCGAGTGACAGTAGGAGAGGGTTGAAAGACGACGAGCACCTGATCGGCTTTCTTCCGCGATAACCGGGTCGTGGTTTTGTCCTTGGTCAAGTTGATGCGACGGGTGGCATACCTGCCGAAGCGCTTGAGGATCTCCTTTCTGGCTTGCTGGGCGACGCCGAACGCGTCGGCCTCGTTGAGCACATTGCCGCTTGATTTAGGTGGGCCGGTGTCCAAGCTGTCGAGGGCTCTGAAGTAAGGTTCTATCAGGTCCTCTACGAGTGCCTCTCTCTCCTTTGCGTCCAGCGAGCGCGCCGTTTCTTCGGCGGGCTCACCGGGGGCGGCTGGCGGAGTTGCTTCTGTTTTCCCGAGTTCTCGGGACATGGCCTTCTCGATCTCGCGCTGTTCATCCTCAGTGGGATAGTGAGGCTCGATTGCCGCTTGCCGGAACAGTTGCGGTTGCCGGTGCTCCCTCTGCGCGACGTGAGCCAACTCGTGGGCCAAGAGCGTGCGGCCCGGCTGCGTGTGAGGGGCGAACTCGCCCCGGCGGAATACGACGTCAGCACCGACCGTGAATGCACGTGCATTCACTGCCTGCGCCGCCGCATCCCCGCGCGTGTCGGCATGCACCCGCACCTGACTAAAGTCATGACCGAATCGTGACCCAAAGAAGCCAATTGTGGATTTAGGCAAAGGCTTACCAGCACCTTTCAAAGACGGGAACTCACCCGGCAGGTGAGATGAATCTAAGGATGTAGGACTTGTCCGGGAGTGCTCTTTTTCCCCGTGGCCTTTGGGTTTGGACCTACAACGCGGACAACCGCCGTCACATGCACAGGCTTGATATCGTCGTGGTTCAGACATACGCATCACCTGATTGGCCACACGGTCAGCCTCCTGTTCATATGTGTCTCCAGGAGTACTGACCATCAGTTTCGGTTGAATCTTCGTACGTGCTTGCGGATGCAACGGTATTTGGCTGAAATCATGCGCCAAGCAAGCTTTTGCACTCGTACCGGAACCCACTTCAGGATTTTCAGCATTTACGTGCATCAAACGCTGCACTGCTTGATTTCCAATCGTGCGTTGCAGGTGAAGAATGGCCTTTACCTCATGGCTTTGTCCAGACAATGCCCCACCGGCCCTTGCAGAGCTTGTAGATTTGGCCTCTTGAGTTGGGTTCTGTTTATGGGCAAATGTCCGCATTGTTCTTTTTCCTCTCGTCTAGGTGATGACGCCTAACTATGTATATATGGTTTCCGTATAAGAACCCAAACAGCGCTGATTCTGCAGTATAAAACATTCGTAACCGTCCTCAGGTACTTTTAAAGTATCGAGCAATGCACCCAACATCAAATATCCATCTCTTAAATTTGCAATTCAGTTTATAACACATTCAAGGTTGCAATGCAAGTGGAAAATATCTTTTTTTTCAAGCGGAGGCCCGCGTTCGCCCGCACTACCATCACATCCTGCGCGGAAAAAAATGTTGAGTAAAAGATCCTCACCGCCTACCGGCGTTTTCTCTTTAAGTAGAAAGAAGGTCTATCGAAGCTATTTTATTTTTTTACGGTTCTGAAGGCGCAGAATAATAATCCTCCGAGGAGGATCCCGCCGCATATGAATAACATTATCCAGGCTGATGCCGGCATAATTAATCCCTTCCTTTTGATTTATACATAAAGTACGCCGCAGTGGCGATCAATACCAGAATCAGCCATCCCGCCAGGAATTCCGGGAGTCTTCCGTAATTCTCATAGGAGCCCTTGATTCGGCTGATGAATTCGGTCCCGATGAGTATTACCAGAAGAATGGGCGTGAAATATTTTATGCTTATTTCCCACCATTTTCCGACACGGAATTCCGAGATGGAGTTTGCATATTCTTTTATTTTCCCCGCGCCGTACATCCAGCCTATGAATATACATGAGCCTAGCACCGAAATCCCCAGGGCTATATAATTCATGAAATGGTCGAGAATGTCCAGCCAGAACAACCCTGCGCCGGTACAGAAGACCAGACCGATTGTAAACGCTATGGATGATACAGTGAGGTTAGCTTTGAGATGGGAGAATTTCCATTTATCTATAATACTGGCTGTTAGACCTTCCACCATTGAGAACGCGGAATCGATGGCCAGAGTGAGCAGCATCAGGAAGAACAGGACGCCAAAGAATGGGGCCAGAGGCAGGTTTGCAATGATTGCAGGATATGTAACGAAGGCCAGCCCCGGCCCGGCGATATCGCCTAACTCACTCACGGATTTTCCGAGAACATGCGCATGGTATCCCAGCCCTCCGAATACCGCCAATCCTCCAACGAATGCGGTCAGAGCATCGGCGAAACCTACTATAAAAGCGTTGTTGACCAGATCTGTCTTGCGGGGGAGGAAACTGGAATAGGCGATCATGATCCCGAAGCCCACCGACAGGGAGAAGAATATCTGCGTATAGGCGGCGAGCCATACCCCCGGGTTGAGCAATTTTGAAAAATCGGGAGTCAGATAGTAAGCCAGGCCATCCATCGCGCCGGGCAGCGTGATCCCGCGGACAACGAATACGATCAGCAGGAGCCATGGTATGAGCACGGTGAAGTAGACTACCTTGCTAACTGTCTTAGCTCCCTTCCAGACCGAAAAAACGATCCAGATCCATGAGATGAAAAGTCCCAACGCCAGCACTATGAATTGCTTTGTGAATCCTCCGAAGTCAAACGGGCCCGAGGTTATTCCCAGGGTTTCATTGAAAAAGTAGCCGGCGGGGTCCTGGGCGTAGGCCTGTGTTATGGAGGCGATTCCGTATTTTATACAGTAGGCCATTATAACGGAATAATAAGTAACGATCATAAAGCCTATAAGCACAGGTACCCAGCCGAACCATTCCAGTTTCTTGCTGATCTTACTGAATGATAAAGGGGAAGCTCCCTCCATCTTGTGCCCCAGGCCGAATTCCAATATGAGCAATGGGATCCCCGTGGTCAGGAGAGCCACTATATACGCGATCAGGAATGCGCCGCCCCCGTTTTGATAGCATACGAAAGGAAATCTCCAGATATTGCCCAAACCGATAGCGGAGCCTATGGCCGCAAGTATGAATGCCATCCTGTTGTCCCAGTGCTCTCTTACCATTATTTCCTCCCGAATGAATTTACATACATCGATATGAGATCATTACAAGCTCAAGAAAAACAGCGCGGAGTTAATTTTTGAAAGATCGCTACAAACTGCTGACCATTATAAAAATAGTTATCCAATAGCGTCAAGTTCTTTTGGAGATATTTTCAATTGTTGATCTAATTTTCGGATAATACCAGAACCTCGCTGGCTGTAATCTGTCGCATAAGATCGTTTTCTTCTTTGCGCCAGATTAAGAATGTCAGATCTTCACGTGGGATTTTTGATAAGTCCAGGTCTCCGATATGCCGCCATTCGCGTTCCGTGCTCCAATCGATGTCTCTTTGTCCTCGACTCTGAAAATATGGTTTATCAGGATCCGGAAGGAGTTCGTAATCGTCCGGGTATCCATATATGACCGGCTTGATCCCGATCTCGGATGCTGCCCTCTTGCGGATAGCGATCCCGTAAGGCTCGAAGTTCCAGTTGACTTTTTTGGGAAGCCAGCGCATCTGACTGAGGACTTCCCGGGGAGTAGATTCCGTGAATCCCACTACCTCCAGACCATCGCGTATTTTTTTTGACGAGGCTCTTACCATTCCCTCCTCAGCGATATTTGTGAGAACATTGAAGGCGCTGTTCGGATATATATTTTCTGATTTAATCAATTGTTTGTAAAAATCCCGCTTTGTCTGACCCGGCCAGGGGCCGTGATGAGTCCTTGTCCAGTGGGTAATATAATCCCAGCCTTCAAAATTGGACGATATGGATTTATCCTTATAACCCGGCGGTCTGACGATTGGCTTCTTGTATTCTATTTGATATTTCGATAGGATTCCCTGCTCATCGCCTAACGTTTTCAAAAGGTTCTCGAGTCTACCTTCGGGTCGAATGGAAACGGGCACCAGAAGGTTCGCCAGCGTTATAGCGGCTTTGTCACGCTTTAGCCAGGTTGCCTTCGGCTTTCGCGAGTCCGGTTCAGGAGCGACGAAAACCATGGCAGTTCTGTCAATATCAAGGCCAAAGTCATGGATCGTTTTCTGGAAGATGATCTTGCCGTTCTCGTTATCGTTGTAAGGACTTACGATTATCTGATCGCCGTCATTTTCCGAAACCAGATAAGCGGCTAATTCCCACGTCGTAAGTCCTATGCTGGTTATGATTGTATAGCCGGATCTAACGAGATCTGCTATTGCTATCGATGTGGCGGCGACCCAGGAATCGTTACCGCAGGGCGTCTTCGACTGGCTGCTGTTTAGGATTACTGCCAGTTTGCCTGTCAACAAATCCCTGTTTCCCTGGACTATCATAGAGCTAAATCCTGCTCACAATGACGTTTTGAATTCTAATCACCACTTGCCCTGACACTGGACGGCCAGAAAGCAGTCATATCATACCACGGTTTTCTCACGCAGCATAGTATCATCGCGTCTCATTTGACGATCCGTAAACTTAATCCTTATAAGGGAGAATATTAGAGATCCCACGCCTATGGGCAGGTAGAATGTGATGAAGCGCCATACCGATGTAGCGATAGGGATTATTGCGGAAGGTATCAGGCCATTGTGAATCAGCGCAAAAGATACCTCGGCTCCGCCTATTGCCCCGGGAGTCGGGATCATCGTCATGGTCGTAAAAACCACCCATTGCAGCAGGAAGAACAATACCGGATCAACTGGATACCCCAGGCCGAAAATCAAGGCTGAGATCGCCCCATACCGGCCGCACCATCCAATTCCGGCAATGAGCACGCAGGCCGCAAAAGCGCCTTTTCCTCTGCGCAGAGCAAATCCAGCCGCAGAGAGAAAATCAGATTGGAACCGTCCGAGCCGAGCAATTATTCGCGGGACTAACCCTTCAGGGAGCCCTTTACTGGATTCGAGGCTGCTCCTGTTGAGTGTCAGGTTTAACTTCTTGATGATAAGCAGAATTGTTAAGAGTAGCGCTATCGCGATCAAAGCCGCTTCCCAGTTTGAGATGAGGCCTCTCCAGGCACGTACCACATACGGATTTTCCCAGGCGCGGCTCCAGTATAGGGATATCGGAAGAGCGATGGCGAAAAATACTCCATCGACAAGGGTCCCCAGAAATGTTACAAGGGTCGCTTCGGCGAAACTAAAACCGTATCCGGTTAGAAAACCCAGCTTGGCATAGCCGCCGCCCAGAATGGTGGGCGTGATCGCGGCCCCTATCTCCGCGGCAAGCACAGTCTGGAACGCCTGCCCGGGCCTTAAATTCCTTTTGAATACCTTCCCCCAGATCATTATTCTCAATGATTGGGCTAACCATGGAAGAAACACCAGAGCGACCGCAAGTGCAAGATACCATCCATTGACATTATTAAGATGCTTCAGGATTCCGGGCTCCGTGGCGATGATAACGTATACGATGTTGCCGGCCACCGCAAGGGGGACGATCACCAGCAGGATTTTCAAGAATCGCCTTAAATTTGTGGCGTTGAATTCATAATCGTGCGAGAAATTGGTCATCAGGTAGTTTCAGGCTTAAGTGTTTTTCGAGGATTTCGTTCCTCGTCAGGAGTCTCCAATCAAGAGATCATTGAAAATCTTTTCATACTTGTCATGAACGATAGATGATGAGAAATGTGCCTTGGTATATTGCATAGCCTTAGAACGTAGCGAGGAGAGTCTCTCGGGATCATCCAGGAGAGCTTTGATTATTTTAACCATGGCCGCCACGTCTCCTTCCGGTACACAATAGCCGTTATGGCCATGAATAACCGCGTCCGTAACGCCCTCTATGCCGGTGGCCACCACGGGGATTCCTCTGACGGCAGCCTCGAGCGCAACGATGCCGAATCCCTCCATATCGCCGGGGACGGTCCGGTTGGGCATGATGAAGAGATCGCTGGTTGCAAATAAAAGCCCTCTCATTTCCTCGTCCACGCCGTTTAAATAGAATACTCGGGGATGGCTGCTCAAGTTTTTCAGTTCGTCATGAACAGTCTGCGCACCGGATGCCAGGAGGAACAGATCACGATATTTCTTTCCGAGAAGCGGTCCGGCTAAATTCAGCCAGCGAGGGGATTTCGGCTCGGGTCCGGCTGCTATATAGACGCAGTTTTCGGGCAGGTGCGGGAAAACCTCTCTAATGAAATAGTCGAATCCCTTTCTCTTTAGCGGGCGGCCGAGACTGAATAACACTCTCTTATCTCGAAGGTCGATTCTGGTTTTCTTTTCTATTTCCCGATATAGATCTTCGCTCTTCTTTGGATGATTCTTGACCTCCTCGGCTGCATTAGGGATGATCTCTATCTTCTCATCCGGCAAACCGCGCGACCTCACCTGGATTGCGGTAGCCTCGCTTACGCATACGATTTTGTCCAGATGCCAAAGCGCCCTCTGTAGTCTACGCTGATACCAGGGAATGGGCAGAACGATATCGAGGCCGTGAACAGTCGCCACGGCTTTTTTCCTTGAATTGCGGCGTACCTGAGCGCCGACCAGGGCGGTGACAGCATCATCACAGTGTAACAGGGAGGCGCCGTTTCTTATGCATTTATAATAAAAATAGGGAAAGTAGGCAGGGACTCCCCATTCCGGACCTTTCCATTGGATATTCTCTACTTCGAAAGAATCTTTCATGCCTTCAATCAACCGCGCGCTATGCCTCTGGACACCGCCGATTGAATCCGGGTGCTTTCGGGTCAGGAAGATTATATGATCCCTCTGCCTCATACGCCTCCGTACAAAGGACTGCTCTGAGAGCGGTTTGATAGCAATAGTGATTCTCCGATGCTATTTCCAGATGGCTGTGCCGATCTTGAATAACGTGATGATAACGATTTTCGAGTATTTTTTTTGAATCGTCTCATGAATCCTCACCTCGGCTAACTGCCATATATAAAGGATGTAAATTGAAAATTCAACCGATTATAAGAACTCATTTGTTATAATTGCCACAAGGGCTCAGCTTGAGGGCCCTGAAATTATATCGGGGATATGACGACTTTTTTGCAATACTCTTTCAGTTTTGCGCTCTTCTATAAGCATCTCATAGCCTTGAAATAACCCGTGGTTGATCCGGTTCCAGTTTTTTTGCGATGCGAACTCCAGGGCTCCGGCAGCCATTGAATTTCTCAGAGATTCGTTGGTAAGGAGTGCCTCCATCTTTTGCGCGAAATCTTCAGGATCGTTAGGTGCGGTTAAAAAGCCGGTTTCGCCGTCACGAATCAGGTCTCCGACTCCTCCCTCCGAAGCGCCTACGACCGGCAGTCCGGAGGCGGCGGCCTCCAGGACGACGTTACCGAAAGATTCAGTTGTCGATGGGAATGCGAATATATCGGCCGAGGCGTATGCCCGGGAAAGCTGATCGCCCTGAAGATGACCGGCTAGAAAGGCATCAGGGGCTTCCTTCTCGATCTGCTTTCGCATCGGTCCGTCGCCGACAAAGACAAGCTTGTAAGCGACTTTTCTCTGAAGCAGGATCCGGTGCGCCTTCAGAAGAGTCTCAACATCCTTCTCCTTTACAAGCCGTCCGGTAAAAAGCGCCACCGGATCACCCTCCGGGGACCAGTGGTTTTTCAGGTCGCGATCGGCGAAAGATGGGGAGAAGCGGTCCGGATCTATCCCGCGTTCCCAGAGTTTTAGGTTTGCGAATCCTCTGGATTTAAGTTCTCCTATGGTGGCCTCGGATGGGACAAAACAGTTATCGCCCATATTATAGAACCACCTCAAGAATCTCCAGCCATACGGTTCGAACCAGCCAAACCCGTAATATTTGAGATAGGATACGAATCTCGTATGAAATGAATTAACGGCAGGTATACCGGCCTCAGCGGCATACCGGTAGGCGAAAAATCCGAGGAAGAAAGGACTGCATATATGAACTATATCAGGAGCAAACTGCCTCAATGAGTATCTCAGATCGTGGAAAGCCGGCAAGGAAACCTTATATTTGGTGTATAACGGAAAGGGGACCGAAAGAACATGCACAACTTTGCCGGCCCAAGCCTCATCCGTTGGCAAAAAAGGAGAAAAGAACATATAATCGACTCCCTCCGCTTCCAGAGATTTCTGGAGATAGGAAAGGGTGTGGCTTACACCGTCCACCAGCGGGGGAAGTGATTCTGTGAAGTAGGCAACCTTCATCGCTATTTTTGATCATCCCGGCGACAGGGTCATCGATTAATTCTTCAATCTCTCCATTCTTTGAATAACTCCCTTAATCAGGAAAGGCAAGACGATAGTGGCATCGGCCTTAACCTCTGCATAAGAGCCGCCCTCCGATTCGGGGAGGAATTTTGCCCAGGAAACGCCCTCCTTATACGAGCATCCGGAAAGCCCGCCCCAGTGATCCGGCTCCGGGCAAATCCGCACACCGCGGGAGTAGAATTTTGATGTTACCGGCATATTTTCAATGTGCATGAGATCGAAAAAGGGCGTGATTTGTTGAGCCCAATTGCGTGGAACTCCGCCACCAACCGTGAAAATGCTCAACGTTCCGTCGTGATTGTGAACTCTCCGGGCAAAATCATAAAGGTCCGCGAATGGGTTGAACGGCAGCGTAATCGTCTCATCGAAAGGACGGTTCTGGAAGCTCTCACTCGCCGCTAACATCCTCGTGAGTAGATCCAGACAGAGTTCGCTATCGGTAAATGCGGGAACGTAAATGGGTATATCTGATTCAAAGGCCGCAGCCAGAATGCTGCGCTCATCGGGATATTTCTCCCGTATAATCCGGCCGAGGCGCCGGTGAAAATCCGCCGATCCGGCTGGTGGAGTTTTCTCGTCAAGCGAGGGTATCAGCCGTTCGAAATTCTCGTTAATCATCTTCTGAAGATGATCGAATGAGGTCTCAAGTTCTATGGTATCATAAACACGGCACATCCCCTTGACGTACATTTCATCATCTGGCATATCAGGCGCTTTGTAATGGCTTTTCTCCATGCCCTCAATCAGGCCGTGAGTGATTAACGCGCCCGTACTGATCACTATATCGACGAGTTTTCTTTCAATCAATTCGCAGATGATCAGCCCTTGCTTGGCGACGGTAAGTGCTCCGCTTAGAGTCAGGATAGTGAGATCTCCCGGATCGCTGAACGTTTCGGTGAGAATCTCTGCCGCCTTGCCAAGCTGTCTTCCGCCAAAGGACGTTTTCTCCATAGCGGCCAGGGCCCGGTCGAAATCCTCTATTCCGGAGATATCAACAGGTTCCAACGCCTCCAAGTTTTCCCCGCTGACAAAATCTTTTTTGCTTCTATTTTTCTTTTTCATTGTTCACGAAAAAACAATCGAGATTAATTTTATCGATTAACTGCAAGATAGTCCAACGGCTATGATCTTCACGGGGCGCAATAAAAGCCATTATCGAGGTTGAATCAAGAAAAAACAATCCTCTCCTCCAGAGACTTCGCATAGCCTCCATCGCGGGGGGGGGTAAAAAATATCGAATCGGGAAAATATTCATGGGCTGTTTGATCCGTTATGGTGTTTCCGGATGATCCGTACGGCTCGCCCCGCATGATTCCCTCCAAAAGAATTGACTGTGCCGGATATCTATCCTACTTTACAGCATGAACAGAGGGCTCTCTTACATTGTCTTCGGATGTTTCCTGATTAACGCCGGTATGGTGCGGAGCGAGGGTGATCTCAGATGGCCCATGAAACTCCGGCCCGAACTGACATCGAGATTCTGTGACTATCGTGCGGGCCATTTCCATGCCGGCCTGGATATCCGCACAAAAGGGAAAACAGGTTATCGCGTCTATGCCGCAGGCGACGGCTATATCTACCGTATTACTACGTCGTTAAAGGGTTACGGCAGGGGGCTCTATCTAAAACTGGGGGATGGACGCATAGCTGTATACGGCCATCTTTTGAAGTTCGAAGATAAACTTAACGAAGAGGTTCGTAAATTGCAGATGAGCGAACGGCGCTATAATCAGAATCTCTTTTTCAAGCCCGACGAATATCCTGTCAGGAAAGGCCAGGTAATTGGATATTCCGGTTCATCCGGCGCAAAAGCACCGCATCTTCATTTCGAAATTCGATCCGCCGGCAATAATCCATTGAATCCCTTGAAATACGGTTTTCCAATTGAGGATAACCGGTCGCCGGTATTCGAAAAGTTGGCCGTTCGCCATTACAAAGCGGGATTTGTCCCCGGCAATCCCAGCGATATTGAAATAATTAATGTTGCCAGGGGAAGCGGCCCCGATGAGTATGTGATAGCGGACACCGTGGTCAGCGCCGAATATGTGGCGCTGGCTGTGTCTGGAGGAGATCGGATTGATGGCAAAAAATTCCAATACGGGTTCTACAGCCTGAAGCTTCTGGTGGATGACGATGTCTTATTCTCGATGATCTCCGACAGCATCACCTATGAGACTACCGGTCAGCTTGAATATATCCGCGACATGGATTTGACCGGAATAGTCGGCCATAAAAAAGATAAAGATAACGATGAGAACATCTTCTTTAAGCTTTATGTCCCGCCTAACAGTCGGCAGTATTTCTGGAGTGATCTCGGTTCCGGAGCCGGTGTCATACCTGCAGGCGACTCACCCGGCCGGATCAGGCATGTGCGGATTGTCGCCTCAGACGAGGCCGGTAATGAAGCGAATTTGCGATTCGTTCTGAAGACGCCTGAGTTAGCTCCACCGGGGCCGGAATTTGTTTCATATTATCGATTTGGCGATACCGTTATGGTGGATTTTATGACATTCGCCCGGGCAGATAACGCAAGGATGGAATACAGAAACTCAAACAGCGATCAGTATAAGGATATAAATTGCTCTGTTTCTACCGGAACATTGAACAGTGGAAACGAAATCGCCTTTTTAAATACCCTGGTCGCGATTTCCCCGTATAGAAGCCGAGAATATCGTTTCGGCTTTTCCGACGTCGAGGGAAGCGTTTCGCCCTGGATATATTTTATCGACGGCGCCGGTAGAAAGAGGCTAAATCTGGAAGGATCACCCGACCACCTCAAAATAGAATATTTCCCTGATTCGATATATGCCGATTTATCAATTCTATTGGTAAATCAGTCGAAGACCTGGACCATGAAGATGAACCAGGCGGGGCTTCAAGCGTATAGCGTTGACCTTAAAGGATATGACCTCTCAGGGCTAACAGACTTTGTCATACGGGGGGGCCAATCGTATCTCGTTGACTCGCTGATCGGATTAAATCCTGCGTATCCGGGGCGGAGGCTCAGTGCTTTTTCACCGGATTCAACCTTGACCGTTTCTTTTGATAAGAATTCATCATTTTTCCCGGCTTATATTTTTCCATCCAATGGTTCCCGGGTGAACATATTCGGAGGCGAAGCAATAGGCTATGAAATCGCACCCGCAAATTTGATCTCAGATTCTCCGATTAGATATACTTTCAATCTCGAACTTCTTGGCCTCACTGGAAAGAAAATCGGCGCCTACGGTTATGCCGCTCATAATGATGCCTGGGGATTTATCGGCAGAGGGGATGGCTCGAGGATCGAAGTGCAGGGAGGTGGGCTCGGGAGGGTGGCGCTGATAGAGGACAACGATCCTCCTTCCATAAGTTATATCAGGCCGAAAGGCAAAATTAAGGCTCGCAGGCCTATGCTATCATGCAAGATCAACGACAGTATCTCGGGGGTGGAATTAGATGGTGGATTGAGCATGAAAATAGATGGTATCTGGGTACCCGCGGATTTTGATTTAGGTACAAAAAAGTTCGCCTATAAGGTAAGAAACAATCTGAGGCCGGGTCGACACAAACTTGAGATCGTGGCGTATGACAGGCAGGGCAACCGAAAGGTCGTGACTAAATATTTCACCATCCTGAGGAATTGACGAATGCTCCCGCTTAAAGATAACATCCCCACATCGAGGTTCCCTTTGGTCACGGTGGGCCTGATAGCGATCAACGTGATCATTTTTATTATAATCTATATCTTCGGCTTCGGGGGGAAAGAGCTGTTTCTCCGGTATGGCTTTGTTCCGTATAATGTTATCACTGCCGGAGGATGGAGCGGCGAGGGTCCTTTGATTGCGGGATTTAGCATCCTCAGCTCGCAGTTTCTGCATGGCGGATTGTTTCATATTGCGGGAAATATGCTCTTTTTATGGATATTCGGTAACAATATAGAGGATAGAATGGGAAGGATGAGATTTATCGCCTTCTATCTGCTCTGCGGAGTTGTCGGGGGAATCGCGCAGATTATTCCCGATCCCCGCTCCCTGGTTCCAGTGATCGGAGCGTCGGGAGCGGTGGCCGGCGTGATGGGGGCGTATCTGCTCGAATTCCCCAGGGCCAGGGTATTAACACTTATCTGGATACTGTTTTTTATTCGCCTGATATGGCTTCCGGCCTTTCTTATTATCTTATATTGGATAGCACTCCAGGTTTTCTTTCAACTCAGTTCCGGCGGCCAGAACGGTGGAATAGCCTATATGGCTCATATCGGAGGCTTTGCGGCCGGGCTTGTTTTTTTCCGGTTATTCCTTCTTTTTGGCGGGAGGAAGGCTACCCTCTGGCGCGAAAAATGAAATTGTCTTGATTGTCTCAAGGCGATTGATCTTATTAAGCCATGAGCGATGAGCGTAAAAAGAGATGCGCAAAGTGCGGCAAGCGAATCAAAAAAGGCGGAGCGGCATATTGGCTGAAGGCAGAGCTTGTCTCTGCATTCGATGGTCATATCAATTTTGACGAAAAGACGGATCTTAAGGATTATATCGATAAGGTAAAAGTTGAGCTCGAGGGTCAATCGCCTGAGGAAATCGAAGAGCAGATCTATAAGAAATTCGAATACCTGGTTTGCGTTAAATGCCGGGATGAACTTGATAGACTTTTATATGTAGAGGAAAACCGATGAGCCTGGCGCAATTCGTTCATCTTCATAATCACACCCAGTATTCGCTGTTAGACGGTGCCTGCAGGATCGATGATATGCTGGAAACGGCGGCCAGGATGAAAATGCCGGCTTTAGCCATCACCGATCACGGCAATCTCTTCGGGGCCATTGAATTCTATATAAAAGCCAAGAAACACAGGGTCAAACCGATTATCGGCATCGAGGCTTATGTGGCTCCCGGGAGCCGGTTCGAGCGTTCAGGCATGAAAGGATTTACCGAATCGGGATTTCATCTGGTGCTTCTGGCGAAAAACCTGACCGGATACAATAATCTCATAAAACTGAGCACGGCCAGCTATCTGGAAGGTTTTTATCGTAAGCCACGAATGGATAAGGAAATTCTCAAAGAACATGGCGACGGTCTCATAGCGCTGTCAGCCTGCCTGCAGGGAGAGGTGGCGCGTAATATTTATAACGATAGATACGATGAAGCCGAAAGAACTGTGAGGGAATATCTCGATATATTCGGCATGGATAATTACTTTCTGGAACTTCAGAATCACGATCTTCCGGAAGAGGCCAAGACAGCCGCCGCTGTAAAGGAGATAGCATCGAAATTAGGTGTGGGATTGGTCGCCACCAATGATTGCCATTATATGAAGCGGGAGCACAGTGCAGCCCACGATGCTCTCCTGTGCATTCAGACGGGTAAACTGCTCTCCGACACTGACCGCATGAAATATACTACAGACCAGATATATTTCAAATCGGCAGAGGAGATGGCACAGTTATTTTCGGATACCCCGGAGGCGATAGACAATACTCTGAGGATAGCAGAAGGTTGCAGCCTGGATATCGAATTGTACAAAAACAAAGTTCCCACGTTTCCTCTGCCGGAAGGATTCGAATCGCCTGAGAAATATCTGAGATATCTCTGTGAAATAGGCCTTCAGAAGAGATACCCTAAGGTAACATCGAGTCTCCAGGAGCGTCTCGACTACGAAATCGGGGTCATCAACAAAATGGGATACGCCGGCTATTTCCTGATAGTGCGCGATTTTGTAGAATTTGCCCGCAATCGCGGTATAAGGGTTGGACCGGGTCGAGGTTCTGCCGCGGGATCGATCGTCAGTTATTGTCTTAGCATCACCAACCTCGATCCCATGGAATACGGTTTGCTTTTCGAGCGATTCTTGAATCCTGAGAGGATCAGCATGCCCGATATCGATATCGACTTCGCCGATCGCGGGCGCGACGAGGTGATCGATTACGTTACGAACAAATACGGTCGAGAAAGCGTCGCCCAGATAATTACGTTCGGCAGTATGGCGGCTCGGGCTGTGGTCAGGGACGTCGGCCGGGTGATGTCGATGCCATATGCCGAGGTCGACGCTATCGCCAAAATGATCCCCTTTGAAGTGGATATGACTCTCGAAAAGGCATTGAACAGAAAGGATTCCGAACTTGGCCGCCGCTATAAAGATGAAGAGGACATCAAGACTTTGATAGAATACTCTCGTGTGCTGGAGGGTCTCTCGCGGCATGCCTCGACTCACGCGGCAGGAGTTGTGATCGCGCCCGGCCCCATAACCGATTATGCTCCTCTTTATAAATCAAGCAAAGATGAGATCACTACCCAGTATGATATGAGGTGGATAGAGGCCATCGGGCTCTTAAAGATGGATTTTCTGGGGCTCCGAACATTGACGGTGATCGACGATTGCCTGAAACTGTTGAAAAAACGCGATATTAAAATCGATATAGACAAGATTACTCTTACCGACCCGGAGGTCTATAAGCTATTCGCCAAGGCGGAGACGATCGGCATATTCCAGTTTGAATCGGGGGGAATGCGGGATTACCTCAAAAAGTTAAAGCCAACCAGGCTCGAGGATCTCACCGCCATGAACGCACTGTATCGCCCGGGGCCGCTGGATGCCAGAATGATAGATACTTATATCGAGTGCAAGTATGGAGAAAAAGAGATTAAATATGCGCATCCACTCCTGGAAACGATCTTGAAGCAAACTTACGGTGTTATCGTTTTTCAGGAACAGGTTCTGAAGATCGCACGGGAATTGGCAGGGTATACTCTCGGCGAGGCCGACATTCTTCGCAAGGCCATGGGGAAGAAACAAGCGGACGTCATGGCCGAACAAAAAGGCAAATTCATCAAGGGTGCGAAGGAAAGAGGTATTAAAGAGTCTGTGGCCGGGAAAATCTTCGATCAAATTGAAACCTTCGGGCGATACGGTTTTGTAAAAGCCCATTCGGCCAGCTACGCTTATATCGCCTTTCAGACCGCGCACCTGAAGGTCCACTATCCGGTTGAGTTCATGGCAGCCCTGATGACATCTGAAATGTCCGATACCTCCAGAATCATGGAATTGAGAAATGAGTGCCAGCGGATGGGGATGGAAATGAAGACCCCCGATATCAATCGTGGCGAGGGAGCGTTTTCTGTCGATGGCGAAACTATATTATTCGGATTGACGGCGGTTAAGAACGTGGGCGCCGGGGCCGTTTCGTCTATAGTTAAAGGCCGCGAGGAGGGGGGCGATTTCGAGGATCTTTTCGATTTCTGCACCCGCGTCGATCTGCGGCTGGTAAACAAAAAGACCATTGAGAATCTGGTCATGTCGGGTGCCATGGACAACCTGGGGCAAAACAGGGCAACATTGATGGGAGGTGTGGAAATGGCCATCTCTCACGGATCAGCAATTCAGAGAGAAATAGAGAGTGGACAATCCACTTTATTCGGAGAAATGGACACTTCGTCCGCACCAAAGCATAAACTTCCGGATGCTCAACCCTGGTCGGAAGCGGAGATCCTGGCCAGGGAAAAGGAATCCCTGGGATACTGGATATCAGGGCATCCTATCGACCCTCATAGACATATTTATGAATGTTTTGTCGACTTGAGCCTGGCAGATCTCGCCAAAGCCACAGACGGTCGCAAGGCCACCGTGGGTGGGGTATTGACGAAGGTGAAAATCCAGACCAGCAGCAGAGGAAACCTCTTTGCAATTCTAACCCTGGAAGATTATTCCGGACCGGGGGGGGAGGTTCTGATTTTCTCAGATATTGTTGAGAAGAGAAGAATGATCCTGACCGAAGGCAACACTGTAATAGTCTTTGGCACTGTAACAGTTCGTGAGGGAGAAAAACCGAAAATAAGGGGCGATGATCTGACTCTCATGTCGGCGGCACCCCGGGAATATGCCACTGCACTTGAGGTTACCCTGGCCGATGATATTGAAGAGAATATTCCGGAAGTTATTGAAAAACACTTCTCCCAGAATGCCGGAAACAGCGAGATCCATATCCATTATACCGGGAACAGCCGTAAGGTCGTTTTCAAATCAACCAGATACAGGGTTAACCCGTCATCCCAACTTCTTGAAAGGCTCAAGGGAATTCTAGGCCTGGATAGAGTCAGGCTTATCAGATTGAGGGGCAGATAGTCCACTTTTGATCTGACGCCGGGTTTACATAATCTATAAGTACATCACCTTGAAAGATCTTTCTTACCGGTCATGATCTGCAGGAAACAAAGATCGGTGAATTGTGGTTTCTTTTAACAACATGTATGCACGTATGAAGGACAGAAAGAAAGGATTGCTTTTCGCCGGGCTTGTATTATCTTGATTCTTGAATTGGCGTTGATGCGTTTAAGTCTTCGACAGAAGCTTCGATTCAGCCCTTGGAATTCGAGCCGATAAGGAACTAAATGGCTCAATCCCGGCGTATAATTTAAGAAAGTGGAATTTGGCAACCGAGGAGCAAACAATGTGGATTAGGCGATTAATAGCAATAGCAGCACTGCTGGCCGTAGGATTAGTATTCTCAACCGTCTCCGGTGTCACGGATCCGTCTAAATCAACAGATAAGCCGGAAGGCAAAAAGGAATTTAACTGGCTGAAATTTGATGAAGGGCTGCAGCAGGCATCGAAAAATGACAAAATGATTTTCGTCGACGTCTACACAAATTGGTGTGGATTTTGTAAGAAGATGGATAGGGAGACGTTTTCTGATAAGATGATCATGAATTATCTTGACGAGCATTTTGTGCTGGTGAAATTGAACGCCGAGTCAAAAAAGAAAATGGTTTTACCTGACGGTTCTCTCAGCGGGAGACAAATATCGAGGTCTTTTGCAGTCAGGGGATACCCGACATACGTGTTTCTGAATTCGAATGGCAAGAAATTGTATTCCAGATCGGGTTATCAACCGCCAAACAGCTTTATTTATCTTCTTCGATACGTGGCGGAGGGTCACTATGAGTCGAAATCTTTGCGGGAGTACATAACTGAAGTTTCCACCAACTGAGATGATCAGTGGATAGCTTTTCAATTTTATCCCCGGCAGCCGCTTCCGGCCTCCGGGGAATTTTGTCAGCAGATCAAAAAAACACAGCTCTTTGATAGCGAACAGGAACGAATTCTCGACAAGAACGTATATCGATTATGCGTTCAGGGATCGTCGCATTTGTATAAAGCTAGCACTTTCCGGGTGATGATATTTCAATTGTCTGGGGAACAATGACGATGACTAAAGTGGTTGAATTTTAGGGCGGAATAATATAATGGTAATGATGATGCGAATAATGCCTCTTTTAATTGCGGTCGCCATTGGCGCTCCTGCCTTTGGCGCTAAGTACTCGGGAGAATTTTTATATCTCGGTGTCGGGGGCAGGCCTCTCTCTCTGGGAGGAGCCTATGCAGCTGAAAGCGGTGATGTCCTTTCGGGCTACTATAATCCCGCAGGGCTATCCCGGATAAGCCGTCCGGAGGCGGTATTTATGCATTCAGAGACCTTCGGATCACTTCTTAACCATGATTTTCTGGCCTATGCTCGCCCATTGAGTTCGGGTAGCACACGGGCCGCTTTCGGGATTTCCTTATACAGGCTTGGCGGCGGTGGGATAATCGTAACGGAAGTGGATCAGAACGGCCGCTTCCGGATGATTAGTGAGGAGTCGCATGCCGATTATGTGGGGTATTTTTCCTACGGCCGCATGTTCGGCAAACGTCTGAGCGCCGGTATTTCCGCAAAATTGTTATACCGGGATATCGTGGACGAATCTGCGGTCGGCATGGGGCTCGATTTTGGGACCATTTATGCCGTGACGGATTGGGTGGATCTGGGATTGAATCTTCAGGACGTTCCCAGTACGCTCATATCGTATTCAACCGGCATGAAGGAAAGAGTTAATCCGACAGCGAAAACCGGGGCCAAGCTTCATGGGAAGCGCGGTAGGTTTAAGATGTTAATATTGGCCGATACCGATATACGTTTCGAGGGCCGGGATTTTTCCGCGCAGGCCTCTGCCGGCCCTGTCTCGTTCGATTTCCATTTCGGATTCGAGGTCCGGTACATGGAGAGGCTTTCTGCACGACTCGGCTCCGATATTGGCAATCTCTCACTGGGTGCGGGCCTGCGCTTCAACAGGTTCATAATCGATATCGCCATGCGGGATCATTCCGATCTCGATCACTCGTACCTGGTATCCTTGATATTTCAGATGTAGCCAGCGATTGATTCTATCAATATATTGCGGCTATCAGGCTGCTGTTAAAGGGTTTTACAGTATTTATCGCGCGATTGCATCGTCGACCGGCATTTTAGACGGATGAAGACTTATTTTGACGTCTCAATGATCGGGGACAAGCACCCGGGAGAGTTTTATTCCAAAGGGTATTGACAGAGGGAGCGGCTTTTTATAATATTCGGGGCCTGATAGGGAAACATATAAAGCGAGGTAAAAATGAGAAGGATCTTATTAGCGCTCTTACCGTTAGTTTCGATTGCCTGCCTTTTTGGATCGTCAAACCTGATCAACCCCGATGCTCGGATAGCCACTGTGGACGGGCGGTTCATATTATTTGCCAGTCTCGATTCTACAATAAGGGAATTAAAAACAAACTCCGATTTTGAAATGTCGAGCGATAGCCTGAAAACATATGCTCTGGATAGTCTGATAGCCAGGGAATTGACTGAGATCCGCATTGATTCGACGATGCGCGATATGGAAAAGGAACTGGAATTCCGTCAGAAAAAAAGGGATAATATCGCAGAGACGGCCAAGAAGGTTCTATATCAGAAAGGGGTAGCAGAGCGCATACAGATAGATTCGGCGACGGTGGTCGAGCATTATGAATCTTACAGTGATGATTTCGTTGAGCGCGAGCAGGTCAAGGCGAGGCACATACTTTTTCGAAGGCTGGATCCTGATACAGCAGGGGTGAAATCGGAAGGAGAAAAGCTAAAGCTAATAGACGAAATAGATGATTATGCCAGAGAGAGGGCCGAATACGTACTGAATAAAGCTCTGGCTGGAGAGAGCTGGGATTCTCTTGCCGCGGAGTACTCGGATGATCAATCCAATGCTTCCAAGGGAGGCAGCCTCGGATATTTTTATCGTGGCCGGATGGTACCTGAATTCGATTCGGTGGCGTTTACCACACCCCCGGGCGAGATAGTGGGGCCGGTATCTACCCAGTTTGGTTACCATATCATAAGAGTGGATGACTATAGACCTGATCGACGGAAGCCACTCGATGAAGACCTCGAAAACGAGATTCGGAGCCTTCTTAAACGCGAAAAAGAGAAGGATTATGCCAACGCCTTCGTGGATTCTCTAAAGGCGGCGGCGGTTTACGTATATAACGAGGAGGCACTGGCTGTCGATGATAGTCTTTCGCCGGACACCTGGATGATGGCTGTAAACTCCAGAGATACGTTGTTCTATAACAGGTATGCGGAGGCTCTTCCGCGATATCTGAAATTTAAACAAATAGAAAATGCGACCGTTGAGGATAAAAAGGAAATGCTCAACCTTCTCGCGATCAATCTATTGCTGCTGGACGCCGCCAGGATGGCGGGATATCTGGAAGGTGCGGAGGTCACCGAAGCCTCGTACAATTATAGCCATAGAGAGGCCAAGAGACGAGTTATGAATCTGCTCAAGGATCCGCAGTACCAGCCAACGGAGGAGGAGATCGAGGCTTATTTCAATGCCCATATCGATGACTACAGATATGAACGCCCGCTTCTGGTTCATCATATAATCTTTGAGGATTCATCGCTCGCCGAAACCGTCAGGGACTCGATTCTCGAAGGCGCCGATTTTGTTGAGATGGCCAGGCGTTATTATCCCGGAGAGCCTGAAATTCGAGAGGTGGCATACAACCTTGATTATATAGGGCCTGAGGATATGGGATCGACCTTCTACGAAGCCGCGGCTGGATTGAAGATCGGCCAGATCAGCCATCCGGTTAAGACCGACTGGGGTTATCATATCATAAAGCTCGTAAGCAGGAAAGAGGACAAGACCTTGAAGCAGGTGAAACCCGGGATCAAGCATAAGCTCAGGCAACGTCGCAATGCCGAGATCGTGGCCCGGTATATAGAGGAGTGGAAGGCCGCTGCCGAGATAATTGTCGATGAAGAGTTGCTGAAAAAATTCCAGCCGTCCGGGCGCCAAAAAGTGACAACAATAATGCCGGAAATCGAGCAGGCAGGCGGATGAGAGAACCATACTGCAGCAAAAAGATCAAATAAGCGGGCAGCCTGAAGGATCGGTATCCTCGGCCGATAAACGGCAAGATATCTCCATTACAGGGGAGATATTAAGAAAGCTTACTCATACCAGTGCGATCTCTATACCAATCGTCTATTACTTTACCGGCCGGCAACTGGCTCTGACGCTTCTGGCTGTGGGACTTGTTTTATTTTTAACCATCGATTTATTGCGATTTTTCGGCCATAGCCGAACCAGAGGTTTCATTTATAATTATTTTGGCCTGATGATAAGGCCTCATGAAAAAGCGAATTTGACGGGCGCCACCTATATTCTGGCGAGTTCCATCCTGACCATTCTGATCTTTGATAAGCCGATCGCCATTCTGGCGATTGCATTTATCGTGATAGGCGATTCCGTAGGGGCCATAGTTGGCCGACTCTGGGGCCGAATCAGATACTTCAATAAGACCCTTGAGGGATCGGCGAGTTTCTTTATTGCCTGTTGTATAGTTGCCCTGCCGGTCCCTGGAATCCCCTGGTGGCTGAAAATCGCGGGCGCTCTTGTTGCCACCGTTACGGAGGCATTTAGCTTCTACGTTGACGACAACCTGACCGTCCCACTTATTTCCGGAGCCTTTATGCAACTCATTGTTAGCCAATCGGTTGTATTATAACAAATTCGCTTGACTTGGGCAATTATGGTACATATATTGAAAAAAAGGTCTATCCTTAAATGGAGGGTCCATGACGAAAGGTAAGGTTAAGTGGTTTAATGATTTGAAAGGATATGGATTCATAACATCAGTAGATGATTTTCAGGACGTTTACGTTCATCACTCCGACATTATGGCCGATGGCTATAAGACGCTCAAAGAGGGTGAAGCGGTGGAATACGAAGTAACTCGTTCGCCTGAGGGCCTCAAAGCCAAAAATGTTGTAGTGGTAAAATAGCTTCTGGCCCGGCCTTTCAGGTCGGGTTTTTTTATGAGGGTTATAGATCTCAGGTCGGATACTGTTACCAGGCCGTCTCCCGCTATGCGTCGGGCTATAGCGGAGGCAGAGGTCGGTGATGACGTTTTCGGTGACGATCCAACCGTTCAGCATCTCGAGGAGAAGACGGCAGCGCTTCTGGGGCATGAGGCGGCTCTATATGTGCCATCGGGTACCATGGCCAATCAGGTGTCGTTACGAATGCTTACCAGCCCCGGAGATGAAGTTCTCTGCGAGGTTGGCTCACATGTGGTAAACTACGAGGTCGCCGCCGCATCCGCCCTCTCAGGAATCCAGTTGTCTCCAATCGAGGCTCCCGATGGAATATTGACCCCGGAGCTGTTGGGGCCCAGAATCCGCCCCGAGAATATTCATCATCCTAATACAGCTCTTATTGCCTTGGAAAATACGCACAACCGCGCCGGCGGTAAGGTCTACCCGATGGAAATAATCCCGGAAATAAGGGCTCTTGCCGACGAGCACAATCTCAAGTTCTATCTCGATGGCGCCCGGCTATGGAATGCGGCCTCTTATCATAAGGTTAAACCGTCGGTGATAGCCTCTCAATTCGATGCTGTATCCGTCTGTTTCTCCAAAGGACTGGGCGCGCCTGTCGGATCTGCGGTAGTGTCATCGAAGGAGATGATCGCCGGAGCACGGCGAATCAGGAAGATGTTCGGCGGCGGGATGAGGCAGGTGGGCATCATTGCCGCCGGTGCGCTGTACGCCATTGAGCATAACCTGGATAGAATTGCCGATGATCACGTTCGGGCGAGGAAACTGGCATCCAATCTGCAACGATCGCCTCATCTCGATATAAATCCTGACAATGTTCAGACAAATATCGTTATAATTGGTTTGAAACAGCCGCTATCGCAGGACTCTTTCTGCGGGAGGCTTAAGTCGGAGGGTGTTCTTCTCGTGCCTTTTGGCCATGCGAGGGTCCGCGCCGTGGCACACCTGGATGTAAATGACGAAGATATTGAACAGGCGTCGGAAATAATTATTGAAACCGCCAGATCTATTTCAAAGAGCTCCTCTTAATCGTCATTCTTTTTTCGCCGATATTATTTAGAAGGGGAATATATGCTGAGATTTTTTGGAAAAGGTATCGGTTCAGGCGTTTCAATATTTGCATCCGTGGCCCTCTGGGCAGTATCCATGATCCTGGTTTTCGACGAAAATTACGCCACATCAGGGTCGGCCGATCTCAGCGACATTTCCATTGGTAAATCCGGAGTAGACGAATTTCAGACCTGGATGAACATTACCATGGGATCAGATAAAATCGGATACAGCATGCAATCATTAACCGACTCACCTCTCGGGTATATTCTAAAAGACTATTCCCTGATAAAACTTCCTATGGGTGGAACCGTAAGAGAGGTATATCTCGATTCCTACTCCGTTCTAAAGCTCGACTACTCGCTTAAGAATTTTACGTTCGGACTGGTGTCTGGCGATTACACCACAGATATTTTCGGAGAGGTGAGAGACGACAAACTGATAGTCAGGATACGTTCCAGGAACAGCGAATCTGTAGCATCTTTCGATGCCGGCAAGGGCATATACCTGCCTGCCGTGGTGCCGCTTCTCGCCCGGGCCCGTGGGTTTCCCGAGGGTGAATTCAGCCTTCCGACTTTCGATCCTTTCTCGCTTATAACCGATGATCTGGATATTCTTATCGGGCAGGCAGAGAATGTCAAAACAGAACTTGGCGACGGCCGGGGATACAGGATAACAGTGGGATTTTCGGGCGTCACGAGCTTCATGTGGGTTGATGATGAAGGTCGCGTTCTCAGACAGGAGGAGACCGGCGGCATGGCGATGGTACTGACGGATAAAGAGCATGCCCTGGATATGCCTACAGTTTCCGGAACCGGCAAAGATCTGCTGGATGAGCTGGCCGTACCCTGTAACGGGATCATACCGGACCCCCGGCATTTGAAATATCTCAAGGTTGAGATTGAGGGAATCGAGCCGGAGTTTTTCGACCTGGAGGATGATTTTCAGACCGTCGTCTCCCGCGACCCCCTGGTATTGGAGATTCATCCCCAGCGATTAAATCCCTCCGTGCTGGAGGATTCAGCGAACTTCTTGTCGCCACAACTCTTTTTGCAGGTTGATGACCCGAGAATTGTCACGGCCGCGGAGAAAATAGTCGGGGATGTCAACGATCCATCCGAAAAGGCCGACCTTGTGGGTCGATGGGTATATGAGAACGTTGTTAAGGATTTGACTGTCTCGATGCCATCGGCTGTGGATGTCCTCGAAGTCAGAAAAGGAGATTGCAACGAGCATACGTCGCTATACACCGCCCTGGCCAGGGCCATCGGGCTACCAACAAAAGTCTGCATCGGGATCGTATATAAAGACGGCTATTTTTACTACCATGCCTGGCCGGCAGTCTTTCTGGGAAGCTGGCTCCCCATAGATCCCACCTTCGGACAAAAGGTTGCCGATGCCGCCCATATAAAGTTGCTTGAGGGAGGTTTCGAAAGGCAAACCGATCTTATGAGGGTTGTAGGCAAAATTTCTGTTACGGTCCTGGATTTTTCCGGCGGAGAACCGCTATAAAGAGATATGATCGATATTTTAAAAGTCACCAAGAGATTTGGCAATAAGACTGCGGTCGACGATTTATCTCTTCATGTAAAAGCAGGTGAGTGTTTCGGCTTTCTGGGACCTAATGGGGCCGGCAAGACCACTACCATAAAGCTGATGACAGGTCTTCTAAGGCCGGAGAGCGGTACAATCAGGATATGCGGAACCGATATCATCAAGGATCCGGAATCGGCCAAAATGAAGACCGGCTATGTCCCCGACTCTCCCTACGTTTATGAGAAACTCACCGCCCGGGAGTATCTTGAGTTTACGGGGGGGCTTTATGATATGTCCCCGGAGAGGATCAAGTCGCAGACGGAATGGCTGTTTGACCTTTTCGGGATGGATGGCTGGGCCGATCATAGATGCGAAGAATATTCGCATGGTATGCGACAGAAGGTGGTCTTCTGCTCGGCGTTTCTTCACAATCCCGAGGTGCTGATAGTCGATGAGCCCATGGTTGGCCTGGACCCGCAGTCTATGAGACTGGTTAAAGATCTTCTGAAGCTTTATTTATCCAAAGGGACTGCCATTTTCATGTCCACCCATACATTAACCGTAGCCGAAGAGATGTGCGATAGAATAGGGATTGTCCGCGACGGCAGGCTAATAGGATTGGGAACACTTGATGAACTCGGGTCTATGGCGGCCGCCGAAGGCGAGAATCTGGAGAGCCTGTTCTTGAAGATGACCGGCGGTTCCAGACAGGCGAATCTTGCCGCCGGAGCCGATCTTGAATAAGAGTATTCATATAATGCATTATAAAACGGTCTCCGCCAGATCGTTTCTGCGTCATCTCGATTTTGAGACTGTAATGAAAATCCTGGTGGGGTTGTTCGTTGTCTCGTGCTTTTTTACAGGGGGTCTGTTCTTCTTTTATAGAATCTTTAGCTACCTCGGCGGTCTTCGAGACATAGGATTTCTCTTGATGAACAAGCTGGTCTCATTGGGATTCCTGGCAATATTCATGATGCTTGTTATCTCCAATATTGTAACATCGATTTCCACGTTGTACCGTTCGCGGGAAACCGCATTTCTGTTGTCGACGCCGACAGCGTATCAGAAGGTTTTCACGGTGAAGTTTATAGATAATATATTCTTCTCTACCTGGGCGGTGTTGCTCCTGGGGCTGCCCTTGATTCTGGCTTATGGAATGGTTCGAGAATTCGTGCTCTGGGAGTATCTATTCGAGATATTCTGTGTATTAATTCCATTCGTGATCATACCGGCCTGTTTAGGCGTCTCGCTTTCGCTGCTGATGTTTCTGGCCTCGAAATACCTGAGCCCGCGCCATATGACAATTATGTTGGGTTCTCTGATCGTTGTCGGAATAGTCGTATATTTTAAGATAGGGCAGCCGTCATCACTGGCATTCAACGTTATCTCTGACTGGAGAGTATTGAACCGTTACCTCAGCTCTATGGGAGCGACTTCTTTTGCCTTTTTACCCAGCTTCTGGGTATCGGAGACATTGAGAACCATCGCCTCCGGAAGCAGGCATTCACTTCTCGTCTATATGCTGGCATTGATCTCGACGACCCTTTTGTTTTTGAATGCCACTTTTAAGTTTGCCGGTAAATATTATTACGAAAGCTGGCTTGCATCTGCGGGGCATACCGGCAAACATTCCGACGTGAAACAAGTAACAAAACGTGTGTCCAGGTTTTTCCGCCTCCCGAACTGGCTGCCGTCTGATTTTAAAGCCGTCCTCTCTAAGGATCTGAAGTTGTTTGTCCGCGAGCCGGCTCAATGGGCTCAATTTACAGTCCTGCTGGTCCTGCTGGTTATTTATCTGGTAAATCTTAAATATTTTCCTACCGATGTCGAGGATTCCTACTGGAAAACGTTAATAGGATTTGGCAATTTCGCTTTTTCGGGTTTCATCCTGGCCACCCTTTCGGTCCGATTCGTTTTCCCCAATATAAGCCTCGAGGGGAAATCGTTCTGGGCCATAACATCGTCGCCCATGCGTCTGAGGAGAGTTTTCTGGGTGAAGTTCTGGGCCGCCTTTTCGATATTTCTCCTGATCTCGGAAGTGCTGGCATTCGCTTCCAATCTCATGCTCGGTTTGCGCGGAATGCTCATGGCGCTGACGTTTTTCTCCGTACTGCTTATGTCCGTATCATTAACCAGTCTATCAGTCGGCCTGGGTGCGATTTTCCCCAGATTCGAGGAGCGGAACCCGGGGAAGATTGCCTCTTCCATGGGAGGCATGCTGGCCACTATCATAAGCCTGGCATATGTGGGCGTGATGGTTGTTTTCGCGGCGCTTCCGGTAAGCAAATACACTTTGCATAAAATGAATCCCGTTATACCTTTTCCCACGTTTGAGGTAACGCTCTCGGTTGTGCTGATATTGATTTTAAATTTGACAGCCATCACCGTGCCGCTTAAATTAGGGCTTTCGTCCATGAGAAAGCGGGACTATTAGAGGAAGTCCCCGGGAGAATGGAATGAAGATTCTGGTTACGGGGGGCGCGGGTTTTATAGGCTCTAATCTTGCCTCGGCCCTGGTTGACGCCGATCATAATGTGGTTATTATCGATGATCTTTCCACAGGTAAACCCGAAAACGTACCGCCGAAAGCCGGGTTTCATGAAATGGATATATCCTCTCCTGTTGTGGATAAGATTTTTGAGAGGGAGAAATTCGATGTCGTCTTTCATCTGGCCGCGCAGATGGATGTTCGAAGATCGGTGGAAAATCCCGGGAATGATGCCGAGATCAATATCCTGGGAGGGATAAACCTTCTTCAATCGTCGGTGAGGCACGAGATCAAAAAGTTCATATTCTCCTCCACGGGCGGCGCTATATATGGAGAGCAGGATTACTTTCCCGCCGATGAGAAGCACCCCCTAAATCCCGTCAGCCCTTACGGTATTTCAAAGCTGGCTTTCGAGAAATACCTTTATTTTTACAACATCCAGCATGGATTACCCTATGTGGCCCTGCGGTACGCCAACGTTTACGGCCCCAGGCAGAACAGCCACGGCGAAGCCGGGGTTGTGGCTATATTTTGCGAAAGGCTCTTAAGAGGTAATAAAGCAGTCGTTTATGGCGACGGTCTCCAGACACGGGATTTTGTCTACGTCGCAGATGTGGTCAAGGCAAATCTTTTGGCGTTGGATTACGACCGATCCGATCTGTTCAACGTCGGCGCGGGAACCGAGATCGATATAAATACCATATTCGAGAAAATCAAGGCCGCCACCGGCTCAGATCAGGAGAGGATCAATGAGGCGGCCATGCCGGGCGAGCAGAGACGAAGCTGTATCGCCTATGAGAAGATCGACGGGCAAATGGGATGGTCGCCGGGCGTCGGGCTCGATGACGGCATCGAAAAAACGGTTGCCTTCTTCAGATCGAAGCTCAAGTGAAGTTGCGAGTAGTATGGTTGGTTCCCGATGCCTTTAGCATTCTATAAATTCAATTGTATTTTCCGATTTTAATTACTGGGTGTGGCGTCTCAGGGATTATAAGACTATCGCTAAAGAACATGATTTCTTTGCCTGAGTAGCGCGCCTGTGCACTATAACTTAAGCGATAACAGAGTTCGCGCCTGTCCTTGTATAAAGAAGTTACTTCCGGAACGGCATCATACGAAACGATCCATGGCTGGCAAATCTGTTGTTGAATCGTTAGCGCCAAATTTCCATGATCACTATGCGTGAAATGGTTCTGATATAATTCTTTACCTTTAGCATAATATGGTGGGTCCATATAAATTAGAGTTTTCAGCGGTAGCTTGGGTAAAACCTTCCTTATGAAATCCCTACCGTCCATACAATATACGGAAATGCGGCTTTTGAATCGTGCAATGCGTTGAATTCTTTTTATTAAGTCCCTTTTATTAAATCTTGCATCAAGTTTCCACTTCCCAGCCTGGCCTTTGCCGCCAATCACACCTCCAGATATTATGCCTGATCTATTTGTACGATTAAGAAAAAATGTACTGAACCCAAGTTCAAGGGCAGTGTGCCCATTTGGATTGTTTTGAATAGCTTTTTGTCTATGCCACTGTGCAATAGTGACTTTAGTATCTTGGATAAGGCGGCATAGATGGTCAGTATTCTCTAATAAGGAAACCCAGAAGCTATATATGGATCTATCAAGGTCGTTGATATGAATTTGCCGAACATATTCTCCAAAAAGCATTGACCATGCTATACTAGCTCCGCCTGCAAAGGCCTCAACATAATGACCATCGTGCAAATCGTTTTCAGAAATGACAGTTTTTATAAACTTTACTAAGGCGCCCTTTCCTCCGGGGTAGCGCAAAGGACTCGTAAATGGATGGTTTTGAGCTTTTGGTATGTCCATCCGATTAGGCCCATACCTTCTGGAAAAAGGGCTGGATGTTATCCCATATCCTTATTAGGTCGCTAGCGATCGGATTATAGTGCTGATTATGGACATATTCCTGCCAATTGCTAATCGAAAAAATAGTATCTCTAGAGCTAACTAGAGTGCGAATGCCGTGGAGTTCTCTTTTGGAAGAAGCATCTTTATCTACTAAATAATCAACAATACGTGCTACCTTCTTTTTAAGTGGCAAATCTCTTTGGGTTTTCTTGCCGTCCTTGTCCGTTCGTACCTCTCTTAGGCTTATCCTTTTTATTCTTGCGAATTCATTTACACTCATTTCCATAAATACGCGAAGAAGCACGGCAGATGAGTTTTCGAAGTCGTTTACCTTGAGCCGCTTAAGCTCGTCAAAGATTCTAGTCATTCTTGGCTGGGCAATATTCAGTCTCAATGATTTTGGAATAAGCGTTTTACGGCTTGCACCATTTCCCTTTTTCTTTTTTGTCCGCTCCTTTGCAGGCGTCACTTGCCCGGTTAGGTCTGTTGGGGCGATCTTCTTTCCTGGGGTCGGTAAATCTCTCGCCGCTACGGCAGTTGCATAACCTACACGTTGATCCTTAGTGTCGAGTTGAGTGACTTTAATATGCTTGTTTGCTATATCGTTAACTACAATTGCCATTCGACCTACTGCATCGGTTTTTTCATCCGGATTGAGGAAAATAAGTTGCTTATTAATTATGTCCATTCCAATTATATGCCTCGCATCCGGAGTATTAATTAATCTTTGCAGGTTTGTAATAGGAATTCTGGCCAGTTTGTCGCGAGTTTCATCATCTAAAAAATCACTATCTTTCACAATTTCAAGTAGCTGAGACTCCGGGGATTCTCCCCGGAATCGCGATGCGGCTATACCGTTCCAACTAATTATTCCAACACCGGCATTCTCTCCTGTATGGCGAAGCTCAATCCACATTCTCGCCTTTTTACGGCTGGGTGCTACTGTACAATGAAGATTTACCGGGAGACTTGAACCATACTCTTGGTTTAGCGATTTTAGACGTCTTGCAATACTCGTCGGCAGCTTTAGGGAATCTACCAGTTTTGGCTCGGAGCATAATTTGATGGCAGCGACCCGCCTATTACCCTCTAATACAGTATAATATCCCTTATCACTCGAATTTATAACGATCGGCATTTCTGATGGATTAGTGTCGTTTTGAGCTATGTGCTCCGCTAATTTAACGAGCTTTTGTCCTTGTTCGATGGCTATTGTCCTAAGTGCTTCGCGTTGGTTATGTTGGGTTTCGAATCTAGGATTTTTGATGTCAAGTAACAGGTTTACCAAGTCGATATCTTCATACTCATACTTCTCTTTAGACATCAATGAACTCCCTTCATTAATATTTCAAAAATCCAAGTTAGATTTCTATTCGGTTTTAAACTCACGTATATAAAATATATTAATCCGTGATGTTTTTGGCAAGATAATATTATGAGAATTTCAGAGCAATCGCTTTCCCTTAAGGTATTGCTACTTATATATTAGAGTAACTAGCATTTATACCTTGTCCGCTCCCTTTCCCCCCTTCACCCCAATCGTCAAATCCTCATCCTGCCTTATATATACCGTTTGATGCGGGAAGGGGATCTCTATCCCCAGCCTGTCGAATTCGTTTTTCACGCGGCGGCGGAATTCTCTGGCCACCTCCCATTGCTTGAGCGGCGCCGTCTTGATGATCATTTTTATTATAACCGCTGAGTCATCCAGTGAATTGACGCCCAGGATGGTCGGCTTCTCCAGGATGACATTTTTGTATTTCTCATCCTCATGCATTTTCCGGCCGAGATCCTCCAGTACCTTCATCACCTTATCAACATCCTCTTTGTATGCGACACCGATATCGAGATTGGCGCGCGACCAGCCGTAGGTCATATTGCTGAGTATCTCGATCACACCGTTGGGAATAGTATGAACTATGCCGTCCAGATCCCGGAGAACTACGGTTCGCAACGTAATCTTCTCCACCAGTCCGGCGGTGCTGCCGATCCTGACCACGTCCCCGACCCTGATCTGGTTTTCCATTATCAGAAGAAATCCGCTTACCAGGTCCTTGACCAGCGCCTGGGAGCCGAAACCGATGGCCAATCCCAGGATACCGGCGCCGGCCAGTATCGGCCCTATATCGATCCCGAGTTCCTTTATGATAGTCATGCCACCTATGACTATTATAAGCATCCTGGCAGCGAAGGTGATAATCTGTACCAGCGTCGCAACCCGGCGCTCTCTTTCGTTTTCGGATGTGGGGTCGTCGTCTGCTGTCACGCGTATTATTCGCTCACCTATCTTCTTGGATAACTTTGTGGCGATCCACATTCCGATTAATATGAGTACTATCTTTAAACCGTGAGTCAGCAGCCATCCCACGACAACATCGATTATTCTCGATGCGTTCTCAGGCAGGATATCCATGTCTTTATACCTCCAGGATCATTGGCACATTATCCATATCTCTCTAAGACGTTTTTTGAATAAGGAATCATCAGTCGAATATCAAGAGATTTATCGAGGCATATCCCGGATCGGCGATGACAATTGCCCCACATGATGATCCGGGGGACGTTTTAGAGTCTCCTGGAGTATTTGAAAGTCAGGTTTGATTTTCTCTGGCGTTAACGTTATATTGGCGTTGTGTTAGCCACCATAACCTCATCGGCTGTTTTCGGGATAGACTCCTACCTGGTTCAGGTCGAGGTCGATGTGTCGTCTCAATTACCGGCATTTACCACGGTCGGCCTGCCGGAGGCGGCAGTCAAGGAATCCAAAGAGAGAGTCACGGCGGCGGTTAAGAATTCCGGTTTTATGTTTCCCAGCCGCAGAGTGACGGTCAATCTGGCGCCGGCGGATGTCCGAAAAACCGGGACGGCATTCGATCTGCCTATGGCGGTGGGGATTCTGGCTGCCACCGGCCAGATCGCCAGGAAAGAGTTCGATGATATAGTCATTCTCGGTGAACTTTCTCTTGACGGTTCCGTTCGGCCGGTTCCCGGAGTGCTGTCCATGGCGGTTGGCGTGGGCAAGGGTGAGATCCGATCCATGCTGGTGCCTGTTGAGAACGCCTCGGAGGCTGCCATCGCCGATAAGGCCGAAATAATCCCGATTAAGAATCTCAGCGAGGCAGTCGACTTTCTGGAGAAAGGCGATACGATAATCCCCCATAAGGTCGACGCCCCGGAGTTTTTCAAGTCGCATCGCAGATTCGAAATAGATTTTGCCGACGTCAAGGGGCAGGAGCATACCAAGCGCGCCCTGGAGGTAGCCGCCGCCGGAGGGCACAATATAGTGATGATAGGACCGCCGGGGTCGGGCAAGACCATGCTCGCCAAACGTATTCCCACCATCCTCCCGGATCTGACATTGGCCGAGGCTCTGGAAACCACCAAGATCTATTCGGTTGGGGGGCATCTTATGCCGAACCAGGCCTTGGTGGGGACCCGGCCGTTTCGCGCACCGCACCACACAATCTCGGAGGTCGGCCTGACCGGGGGGACGGGACTTCTCCTGCCGGGGGAGGTCAGCCTTTCACATAATGGAGTCTTATTCTTAGACGAGCTTCCGGAGTTCAATAAATCTGCGCTGGAAACCCTGAGACAGCCACTCGAAAACGGCTGGGTGACGATAACGAGGGCATCGGGCTCGGTAACCTATCCGGCCTATTTTATGCTGGCGGCGGCTCTGAACCCCTGCCCCTGCGGCTATTTCGGCGATCCGCATCATTCCTGCAATTGCTCGCCGGGACACATCCAGCGCTATGTCTCCAAAATCTCCGGGCCGCTTTTAGACAGGATCGATATTCATATCGAGGTGCCCGCGGTCAAATTCACAGAGCTTTCAAGCGATTCTACCGGTGAACCATCGGAGGAGATCAGAAAGCGGGTAAACCGAGCCCGGCGGTTGCAGCTTGAGAGATTTCAAAAGCTCGAGGGTATGTACTGCAATGCTAAGATGGAGACCAAATTGATCCGCAAAATATGCAAAATCGATAATAATTCTCTGGCCTTGCTCAAAACTGCCATCACGAGACTGGGCCTCTCGGCGCGAGCTTACGACCGTATTTTAAAGGTGTCCCGGACGATTGCCGATCTGGAGGGCGCCGATGATATATCCTCGGCCCATATCTCCGAGGCGATTGGGTATCGGAACCTGGACAGGAATTACTGGCAGTAAGGAGATTCAATTGGCCGAATTGCGCTTGACTTTCGCTCAGAATCCCGCCTTTTTTTAAAATTATGGATTTTTCGCCCACTCAGGTCACCTCAATCGCTCTTGTAGTGATAGCCGGAACGGCGATCAGTATTCTCTCGTGCGTCGATAAGGCCACCGATGGTCACGGCGTATTCGACGTCTACGGCCGGGTGGTATATCGTCCGCCATTGTACGCCTCATCGGCGGAATTCCATATTTATAGCAACGGTGAAGCTGTAACCGGCGCAATTATAACGGTTGAGGAAGATGTTATCCCGGTGGTGGATACGGCATTCGGGTATTACAGTCTTCCGCTGGAGATACAAATCGGTGATACTCTGGAATATTCGGTCAGCTCGGAATTTGGCTCGCTCTTCGGCAGCGTCATAATCCCCGACACGGCGCAGATTATCCAACCCCTCGAGGGCGATACTCTAATATTCGGTCTGGCTTTCACTGCAAGCTGGCAAAGGGTCTCCGAGGCCGATGGTTACTATTCTTATCTTGAGAACCAGGCGGGATTCGTGGCGGCGGTCACCGAGATCTATTTTGATACCACCGCTATCCTGCCCGGAGAGTATTTTTTCGAATCCGGTTTCGACAATTTCTGGCTCGAGACCCTGACCGGGAATATCGTTAGAGGGTCCACGCCGGATGGCAGGATCCTCCCGCGCGGCGTTGTGGGTTCTGCCGGCAGTTATAGAGAGGTATATATAGATTTTGCAGACTAAAGATCAGCTTGTTTCCAATGGAAATAAGAAAAAAAGCGAGTAGCAAATGACCGATATGCAAAAAACGATCAGAAAGCCAGCCTCGTTTTCCGGGATTGGCCTTCACACCGGCGTTGAGACAACGATAACCTTCAGGCCGGCGCCTATCAATCACGGAATAACGTTTATACGGACCGACCTGGAGGACTGCCCGGAGATTCCCGCCGACGTCGATCATGTAGTCGACCTTAAGCGTGGCACGACTCTCGGTTTTAACGGCATCAAGGTTCACACGGTGGAGCATGTGCTGGCGGCGATTGCGGGATTGCAGGTAGACAACCTGAAGGTGGAGTTGTCGAATTCGGAGCCGCCGGTGGGGGATGGTTCCGCCTGGCATTTTGTGGAAGCGATAACAGAGGCAGGGATAGTCGAACAGGACGCTCCCAGGGAATATCTCCAGATTGATGAGCATATAACGTATACCGAAAGAGAACGCGGTGTTGATCTGGTAGTCGTGCCATCGGATAGATTGCGCATAACATTTATGGTTGATTATAAAAATCCCGCCCTGGGAACTCAATACACCACGCTGGTCGATTTAGATAAGGAATTCATCGAGGATTTTTCCAAAGCTCGAACCTTCTGCTTCCTGACCGAAGTGGAACAGTTGCTTGAGGCGGACCTGATCAAGGGCGGCAGCCTGGACAATGCCATAGTCATTATAGATGAAAACCTTACGGATAAGAGAGCAAAGAACCTCGGTGAGAAGTTTAAAGAAAAGCGAAAAATATTCGCCGGGAAAAGCGGGATATTAAATGATACTCCCTTGAGATACTACAATGAACCTGTCAGGCACAAGGCGCTCGATCTTCTGGGAGATCTGTTCCTTATAGGAGTCCCGTTGAAAGCTCATATCCTGGCAGCGCGCTCGGGACACGCCGCCAATGTTGCACTGGCCCGTAAGATTCGAACCATCTACCAGAAGCAGCTTCTGTCGGCCAAATATCAAAAGGGGAAAACGGAGGGCAAATTTCTGCTCGATATCAATGCCATTTTAAAGATTATGCCGCACCGTTATCCATTTCTGATGATTGATAGAGTTCTGGATATGGAGGGTTCGTCCAGGATCGTGGCCATTAAAAATGTAACCGTAAACGAACCGTATTTCTCCGGCCATTTTCCGGGAAAGCCGGTCATGCCGGGGGTGATGATCGTGGAGGCCATGGCGCAGACCGGAGGGCTTCTGCTTCTGAATGCCATTGACGATCCGGACAATAAGCTGGCGTATTTCATGGGCATCGATGGCGTGAAATTCAGAAAACCGGTAACACCCGGCGATCAGCTCAGGATGGAGATCGAGATGTTGAGTTTCAAGCGGTCGACCATCAAGATTGCCGGCAAGGCATTCGTCGATGGGAAAGTTGTCGCCGAAGGCACATTTCTGGCGGTAGTAGTTGATAAAGATGGGTGAGGAGATATCCGTGAAGCGGCATCCCACGGCGATAATCTCGTCAAAAGCTGAAATAGGCAAGGATGTTGCAATTGGGCCATACTCCACAATCGAGGACGATGTCGTTATTGGCGATGGCTGTTTTATCGATTCGGGCGTTTCAGTGAAATCCGGCGCCAGAATCGGCAATAACGTAAAAGCATATCATGGCGCGGCAATCGCCGGCCCACCACAAGACCTGAAATTCGCAGGAGAGAAATCGGAGTTGATCGTTGGCGATAACACCATTATCAGAGAATTTGTCACGCTCAATAGGGGCACCAGGGCCTACGGGAAAACAGAGATCGGGAAGAACTGCCTGTTTATGGCTTACTCGCATGCCGCCCATGACTGCATTATAGGTGATAATGTAATTCTGGCCAATTCCGTTCAGATGGGGGGGCATGTGGAAATCGGCGACTGGGTCATAATCGGCGGAGGCACTGTGATACACCAGTTTTCGTTGATCGGGGAGCACGCCATGATCGGGGGAGGGTTCAGGATTACCCAGGATATTCTGCCTTACTGCATAGTTGCGGGCTATCCATTGCGGTGCCTGGGGGTCAACTCCACAGGTTTGAAGCGGCGGGATTTTTCGGAGGAGAAAATCGCGACGTTGAAAAAGCTTTTCCGGTATCTGATGTCTAAGAAAATGAATACCAGGCAGACCCTCGAGAAAATCGAACAAGAAATAGAAAAGACCCCCGAGGTAGTGAATGTTCTTGAATTTATGAGTAAGAGCGAACGCGGGGTGATAAAATAGATTCCGGAATCCGGGTCGGTCTTGTTGGATGCGGTCATATGGGTCGCTTTCATGCCACCAGGTTGGTCGAGCAAAGCTCGATTGAATTCGTGGGCTGCCACGATATAGACGCCTCCAGGTCTGCTTCTTTTGCTAAAGAATATAGGATTAAGTGCTTCGACAGTATAGAATCGATTGTCGGTGAGATAGACGCTGTCAGCATAGCAGTGCCCACTATCAGCCACTATGAAGTGGCATCGAAGTTTCTCGAGGCTGGTGTGGCCGTTCTCCTCGAGAAACCGATTGCCCACGATCTCGAATCCGCAGAAAGACTGGCATCGCTTTCAGAGGAGAAGGATGTCGTTCTGCAAATCGGCCATTCAGAACGATTCAATCCGGCGTTTATGGCCGTGGAGAGCGGGATTTCCGACCCGAAATTCATCGAGACTCATCGCTTAGCGCCGTTTAAGGGTCGAGGGGATGATGTTGCAGTTATTCTCGACCTCATGATTCATGATCTTGACCTGATTCTTGCCATGACCGGGACAATGCCCTATAAAATAGATGCCGCCGGGGTTGCGGTGCTGACCGACACGGTGGATATCGCCAACGCGCGTCTCTCGTTTCAGGGTGGCTGTGTGGCGAACATAACAGCCAGCCGGATCTCCATCAAAGAGATGAGAAAACTCCGGGTTTTTCAAAAATCAGGATATACGTCAATAGACATGGCGGCTCGTGAGGCCGAGCAGTATCGGGTGGTCAATAGCGATGATGAGGCATATAAGAAGGCCTCGATTTTAGCCAGATTCAATCTCCCTGATGGCCGAGCAGTAGTGCGCAATTCAGTAGAGATACCGCCGGGGGATAATCTGAAATATGAGATATCATCGTTTGTCGAAGCCGTCAAAGGCGAGCATCAGCCCGTGGTTTCCGGTCGAGACGGCCTCAATGTCCTGCGAGTAGCCACTCAAATCGAGAGTCTCTGCCGGGATTACCTCAGAAGCCTTTGAAAGATTCCATTCTAATAATTGCCGGTGAGGTCTCGGGCGACAATGTCGGGGGCCTGCTGGCGGCGGAGCTAAAACTCCTTCGACCAGACATTGAACTGTTCGGGCTCGGGGGCGACCGGATGGATGTTTCGGGAGTTGATATTAGATATCATGTAAATCAGCTTTCCTTTCTCGGTTTCTGGGAAGTTCTAAAACATATCCCGTTTATCAAAAAAGTGGAAAGAGATTTATCGGGCCAGATCATGGAACGGAAACCCTCCCTGGCGGTCCTTATAGATTACCCCGGTTTCAATCTAAGGCTGGCCAGGAAACTCAAAGCGCTGAATATCCCTGTCATGTATTATGTCAGCCCCCAGGTCTGGGCGTGGGGACGGGGGCGTATCGCGAAAATCAAAAAGCTGGTGAATAAGATGGTGGTCGTTTTTCATTTTGAAAAAGAGATGTATTCTAAAGAAGGGATGGAAGTTGAATGGCATGGTCATCCGCTTATGGAAATTGTCAGATCTCGCTATGAGCGCGCTGAGTTTATGGGAAAGCTGGGAGTTGAGTCCGGCCTGAAATATATTAGCATCCTTCCCGGATCGAGAAAGCAGGAAATAGAGAAAATATTACCGGTAATGAAAAAGGCCCTTGAGATATCGTCGTCAGCGGGTCGCGGTTTGCGTGGGATCGTCGGATGCGCTCCCGGAATTGATATTGATTTCTATCGGAATATCTGCGGCCATGACATGCTATATGTTCAAGGTTTTATATACGATCTTATGAAATATGCAGAATTGAACCTGGTGGCATCGGGAACTGCGACCCTCGAATGCGCCATACTTGAGAAACCTCTTTTCATATTGTATAAGACCTCTGCAGTAACGTACATGATCGCCAAAAGGCTGGTGAAGATTCCCTACGTCGGCCTGGTGAACGTTGTGGCCGGGGAAAAGATCGTGCCGGAATTTATCCAGAAGGATTGCAGGAGTGATCTTATCGCCGGGGAGATCGAGTTGTTTTTCGCGGACGGCGATTACAGGCACCGGATGTTGAAACGTCTATCATCAGTGAAGGATAAGCTGGGCGCAGCGGGCGCATCAAAGAAGGTCGCCGAGACGGCCCTGGGAATGATGGCCTCGCCCCGGTGATTGACATCCTTGATGATTTGAAATAATTTTGGGTCATGGATTTGAATTATTCACTCGGTCAGAGGATAAAGCTAATATTGGCGTCTATCCTGGGGCCGTTTCTGATCTTGCTGTACGGCTGGACGTGGCGGCTGCGATGGGACGGAGTTGAGAATCTCCAGGATGCGCGCCGGGTTTCGGATAAGGTCATATTGGCGACCTGGCATTCAAGGCTGCTGGGGTTAACCTATGCTCATCGATTCCGTAATATCGGAATAATGGTTTCCAAATCGTTCGATGGTGAGTGGATCGCCAGAATAGTGGCACGTCTCGGTTACCGTGTCTTCAGAGGTTCCACAGGCAAAGACGGTGTGACCGCACTTTTGCAAATGCTTAGAAGCGAAAACGGCGATCTTGCGCTGACGGTGGATGGGCCGCGAGGCCCGGCAGAAAAGGTGAAACAGGGCGCAATATCTCTGGCATCGAACGGCAAACTACCGATTGTTCCGATTACCTTTTTGGCCGGCAGTGCCTGGAGGTTGAGATCGTGGGATCGCTTTATGATCCCCAGGCCGTTCAGCGTCGTCACCGCTGTCTACGGCAGGCATATAATTGTCCCGGAAGATCTGGATAAAAAGATTATAAAAAAGTTGTCTTTGGACGTTGAGATGGAGCTAAAGAGAATAGGATAACCTTGTTACTTTTGTATCGCATTCTATCTGCAGTTGCCCTGATTCTCGGGTCGCCTTTTCTATTGGTCAAAGCGATCGTGGGGAGGCATGGTATCCGGGAAAGATTCGGGTATATCAAGAAAAGGGAATCGTCCGGCAAGCTTTTCTGGTTTCATGCGGCATCGGTCGGGGAGTTGAAGATTATATCATCCGTGATGCCGCAGATCGGTAAGCTAAACAGCGATATTGATTTTGCCGTTTCGACTACAACTGCAAGCGGCAAAAGAAGAGCAAAAGAGCTTTTCGGGAATAGAGCATTCATATTTTTACAACCATTAGAATTAGCATCGGCTATTAAAAGAGTACTGAGCGCCTTAAATCCGGATAAACTGATAATTGTGGAAACTGAAATCTGGCCTCTGCTGGTAACCGTCGCCCGCGACTCCGGCGTGGATCTGTATCTAATAAATGCCAGAATGAGGGAGAATTCATTTAAGGCCTATAGAATAATCAAACCTCTCATCGGACCCGTTCTTGCGAAATTTATGCATATTCTATCGCAGACCGAGGCCGATACAGGCCGATTCAAGGCCTTGGGAGCGGAAAATGCGGAGACTGTCGGCAACCTGAAGTACGATCAGGTTCTCAGTAACGCCGATTCGCCACGGGCGACATTGGAAATTGCAGCAGATGATCGTTTGATATTCGTTGCCGGTTCCATCAGAAAAGGCGAGTTTGAAATCTTCGCTGATCTGATTGTGAAATCGCGGGAGCGAGAACTGAAAGTGGGTTTCGTACTTGTGCCCCGGCATATGAAGGATATTGACTTTACATGCCAGGTTTTATCGAGCCGAAAAATCCCTTTTCGTCTATGGTCCGAGATGACTGAAGCCGATGTTGATTTCGAGACGGTATTGCTGGTCAACACCATGGGGCAGTTACGCGATTTTTACCGGATCAGCGATCTGGCATTTGTGGGCGGTTCTCTGGTGCCGATCGGCGGCCATGATCCGGTGGAACCGGCGGCGCTGGGGAAACCGGTGATTTTCGGGCCGCATATGGATAATGCCGGGGAAGCCGCCGTTCTGCTTTTGAGATCGGGAGGGGCGGAAGAGGTTACAGGCGTCGATGATCTCTTAGAAGTACTTATTGATTCGATTCAAAATAAAGAGTCTCTTGCTCAAAGGGGTGAAAAAAGCAGGAATGCAGTTATCTCTATGACCGGGGCATCCAGGAGAACCGCTCATATACTCCTGGGAGATTCAAGTTGAAAGCAATACTTCTTCTACCGTTTACTTTCATTTATCGTATCATCATATTCTTCTGGGATTTTTATTGGAGGAGTAAAAAACCTGTTGCACTGCCGACCCGTGTTATATCGGTCGGCGGCATCACTATTGGTGGTGCCGGTAAGACATCGGTTGCCGGATATATAGCGCAAAACCTGCTCTCCGGAGGCAAAGACGCCGTCGTTGTGGCGCGCGGATATAAAAGGCTGAAGACAGAGCCCGTGATTCTGACTGCCGAAAATTATTCCTCCTGGGAAGCCTGCGGCGATGAACCGGCCGCATTGGTAAAATCGGTTCCAGGGCTAACGGTATATATTGATTCGGATAAAACTGCCGCAGCGAGAAAGGCATCGGAGGTTGGTCGGGAAATAATCATTATTGATGACGGCTTCCAGCATCGGAAGCTTAAACGCGATGTAGATATTGTGTGCCTCGATGGTATGGATCCGTTCGGAAATGGTTTCCTAATGCCATCGGGGAGACTGAGAGAGCCAAAAAAATCATTGAGCAGAGCGGATATCATAATAGTTATCGATGGGCCATCGGACAACTCGGATTACATGATGGATCTGCCTCAAGGAATACCTGTTTTCAGAGGCAAAAAGAATGTTAACTCCGTGGTGTCTCTTCAGGGAGATACAATAAACTTGAAGGGATCGAAGGTGCTGGCTTTTTGCGGTCTGGGTAATCCCCGGTCATTCCGTGAGAGCCTTCTGGAAACAGGCTGTGATATCGTTGAGCTTTTTGAATTTGGAGATCATCATAGGTACAAATCCGCCGATCTGGAGAAATTGATAAGAAGTGACAAACAGAATAACGCTGATCATATAGTAACGACGTTAAAAGATGCCGTCAAACTGGATAAAATATGGGCCCAAAACCAGCCTCTTTATTACGTTGAGATTGAGATTGAGCTTGATAGAAAGGATGATTTTTTTAGATTGGTTGGCGTATGATCTACGATTGTGACATACTGGTGATAGGTTCCGGGATAGGAGGCTTATATTTCGCGCTTGGCGCCGCCCGGTTCGGAAAGGTCGCCGTGGTTACGAAAAAGGCCAAGTGGGATGCCGCCACCAATCTGGCCCAGGGGGGGATCGCCTCCGTGATGTCGACAAAAGACAGTTTCGAGAAACATATCGGCGATACGCTGAAGGTGGGGGCAGGCCTGTGCCATAAAAACATAGTCGAGAAAGTAGTAAGAGCCGGTCCCGACTCGATAAATGACCTCTATCAGATGGGAGTAGAATTCTCCAGGCTTTCAGGAAAGGATAGTTTCGATTTGGGCAGCGAAGGCGGACATTCTCAGAAGCGGGTGGTGCATGCGGCAGATTTCACCGGCCGGGCTATCGAACATGCTCTTGTGAGCGCCGCCAGGAATCATGACAATATAGAAATATTCGAGCATCATTACGCCATCGACCTTATAACACCGCATCATATTTCACCCGATGCAGCGATAAAGGATACCCCGGTTTGCTACGGGGCCTATGTTCTCGATATTGAAAAGCGCCTGGTGGAGAGATTCCGGGCTAAAGTCACCATGCTGGCCAGCGGCGGCGGAGGCAGAATTTATCTTCACAATACCAATCCCGATATCGCCACGGCCGATGGTGTCGCCATGGCCTACCTGGCGGGCGCCAGAATTGGGAATCTGGAGTTCGTTCAATTCCATCCGACCGCCTTATATCACTCCCATGCATCATCCTTTTTGATCTCCGAGGCTGTGAGAGGCGAGGGCGGGCGGCTCATATTGAAATCCGGCGAGCAATTCATGAAAAAATATCATGCTAAGGCCGAACTGGCTCCCCGGGATATCGTAGCCCGCGCCATCGATTCGGAGTTGAAGCGGACAGGGAATCACTGCGTATACCTGGACGTTACTCATCTGGGCAGAGATTTCTTAAAGAAAAGATTCCCGACGATATATGAAAAGTGCGTTAGCCTCGGTATCGATATTGCGACCACGCCGATCCCGGTCGTGCCATCGGCTCACTATTTCTGCGGCGGTGTCGTGACCGATGAGTCAGGCAGAACAGATATCAAAAACCTGTATGCCTGCGGAGAGGTGGCCATGACCGGCATGCACGGCGCCAACAGGCTGGCATCCAATTCCCTGTTAGAGGCGGTTGCATTCGCCAGTTTCGCCTGTGAAAACCTCGAGTCCGAATATCCCGCAATACCGCCTCCGCCTGATATTCCGCCCTGGGACGAATCAGGCGTATTCGATTCCGAGGAGTGGGTTATCGTCTCGCACGACAGAAGTACAATTACCCGCCTGATGTGGGATTATGTGGGGATAGTGCGTTCCAACAACCGGCTCAAAAAAGCTGACGTTCGATGCCTAATTATGAGTAAGGACATAATCGATTTTTACCGCAAGAATCCGGTCCGCTCGGAAGTCATTGAACTTCGCAATATGGCCATAACGGCCGGGCTCTTGATAAAAAGCGCCAGGATGAGAAAGGAATCGAGGGGACTGCACTATAACATAGATCACCCTGAAAAAGACGATGAGAATTTCTTGCACGATACGATATTAAAGCAGGAGGAGATTTGAGCGGCGCCGGAAAAATACTGATCGTCGACTATGGCTCGCAATATACCCAGCTTATCGCACGAAGAATAAGGGAATCAAAGGTATATTCGGAGATAGTCAGCTGTAATCACAGTCTCGACCATTATGACTTTTCCGACGTTGCCGGCATCATCCTTTCAGGCGGGCCGTCATCGGTGTTCGATAAAGGTGCGCCTAAGCTCGATAAGCGGCTATTGTATGTGGGTCGGCCCGTGCTGGGGATTTGCTACGGGCTTATGCTGATGGCTATGAATATAGGCGGTGGAATCGGCATTTCCAGGCGACGGGAATACGGACGCGCCATGATGATCCGGACCGGCAGATCCGATCTTTTGAAGAAACTGCCCTCCAGATGCCAGGTCTGGATGAGCCATGGTGATCATGTCGAAAAACTTCCGCTGGGATTTAAGGGGATTGGATCTACCGAGGCCCTGGGATTTGCCGCCATAGCCAATCAGAAGCGCAGGCTGTACGGGGTGCAGTTTCACCCGGAGGTGGCGCATTCCGAGTACGGCAAACAGATTCTGCATAATTTCCTTTTCGATATCTGCAAATGCAAGCCGACCTGGTCGCCTGCATCGTTTATCAATAGTTCTGTAAACGAGATCAAGAAAACGGTTGGCCCGGGAAAAGTGATCTGCGCCCTGTCCGGCGGCGTAGATTCGGCGGTGGTGGCGATGCTGTTGAATAAGGCTGTCGGCAAGCGGGCGGTATCGGTTTTTATCGATAACGGGCTGTTGCGCCTGAACGAAGCCGAACAGGTGAAGGCCGCCTTCAAGAAATTCGGGCTGAATCTCAAGACGGTGGACGCCTCGGCGATGTTTCTCAGGCGGCTGAAAGGTGTAGCCGATCCGGAGATGAAACGCAAAAAAATCGGCCGGGCCTTTATCGAGGTTTTCACGAAGGAAGCGGCGAGGATCGGCAAGGTCGATTTCCTGGCGCAGGGGACATTGTATCCCGATCTGATCGAATCGGTCTCCTTCAAAGGGCCGTCGGCGACAATAAAGACGCATCATAACGTCGGCGGGCTGCCGAGGCGGATGCGACTGAGGCTGATCGAACCGTTAAGAGAGCTTTTCAAAGACGAGGTCCGGGCAGTTGGCCGAAGGCTCGGCCTGCCGAAAGATTTCATAGGTCGTCACCCGTTCCCCGGGCCGGGGCTGGCGGTGCGGATCCTTGGGGCCGTAACGCCGGAACGATTGACGATACTGCGCGAAGCCGACTATATATTCATCTCTGAGCTCCGCAAATGGAAGCTGTATGATGATACCTGGCAGGCGCTGGCCGTGCTTTTGCCGGTCCGGTCGGTGGGTGTCATGGGGGATGAGCGCACCTACGAGAACGTCGTCGCGCTGCGCGCCGTGACCTCCCTGGATGCCATGACCGCCGACTGGGCTCACCTGCCCGACGATTTCCTCTCCCATGTCTCCAACCGCATCATAAGAGAGGTCAAGGGGATAAACCGAGTGGTCTATGACGTCTCCTCCAAACCCCCCGCGACGATTGAGTGGGAGTGAAGGAAGAGAAGAAATGAATAATCTGAAAATAGTCTTGATTAAAGATGAAACGATTCTTGATGTATCAGCAAGTAAATATCAAACAGAGAACTACAGCGGAGAGGGGATTGTTTTAGACATTAGATCTCGCGATGGATATAGAGAAACTGTTGGATGTGTTATTTCATCAATATTGGCAGCAATCGAAGGAAAAAACCTGTCTGGCAAATCGAGCAGGTTAACAGAATATGAGAAAGTTGTCTTGTCGGTTCGAGCTTATTGTAATCGAAATTTCCACCCAGATGACAAAAATGAGATCCTAATTATCACGGATAACTACAATAATCTTATAAATAGAAAAGGCGATATTTCTAAGGTCAAAGACGAAATAAGAAGAAAATTGTTTGTATTCTTCAACAGTAGGGCAAGAGAATATATCAATGGTCTGAGCCTTTATTGTTCTATGTATTATGATATTTCCATTATAAGGGACTCATTGTCATTATTAAAGGAAATAGGGGATATTAAACCTATGAATCGGGCAGGCACTTGGGATGCTTACAGTATTGATCACTGGCATGAGCAATATAGGCTTATGCCTGAAATCTATAAAGAGATGGAGACAGAAATTCATCAAAAACAGTCTATAATATTGAATAATAATAATTCATCGGCTACCAAGATCGAGAAATTTGATTTTTTCATATGCCATGCTAGCGAAGATAAAGATCTATATGTAAGGGAATTAGCCAATAAGCTTAAAGATGAGCCATTTGATATTTGGTATGATGAGTTTTCGCTTTCTTGGGGCGATAGTCTAAGGCAAAGTATAGAAAAAGGATTAAAAGAATCAAAGCATGGAATAGTCGTATTAAGTGATAATTTTTTCGCAAAAGATTGGCCTCAGAGGGAATTAGACGGTCTTTTTGAGCTGGAAAGTCAGAATAAAAAAATACTACCGATTTGGCTTAGGATAGACAGAGATGGTATCGCGAAGTATTCACCAATACTTGCTGGCCGTCTGGCATTAAAGGCCAAAGATGGGTTTGATAAGATAATTAATGAAGCCAAAAAGCTACTCGGAAGAAATCAATAGCCGTAGGTCAGGAGCCCAACGGGCTCCTGACGAATGAATGAAAATGCTGTATGAAAACGTCAGGAGCTTTCAGCTTCTGACCTGCCACCAAAGTATATGAAAGAAAAAATTGGTCAAGCTTTATTCGCCATTGTGGCAATCATCCAGACTATTCTGCACTATCTCGGGTTATTGGGTATTATATTGGGCATTATAGCTTTGATATTTAAAAACACGGGACGGGGAATCGAACTTTTAATTGGCGGAGCTTCTTTTATAGTAATGAAATATCTTATTGGAATTATTTTTCATTTAGTTATTCGTATATTTAAATTATCTAATGAAAGAGAGCAGTAGGTCGGATTAACTGCGCTGTCAGGAACCTCATACGAGCCGTATGGCCTTTCCTGACAGGCAGCGTAATCGTCGGGAAGGGATTCCCGACGCCGCTGGGAAAACTTGCTATAACTCTGAATAAAGCCTCAGCGGACAAAATATCTTGACATCGCAAGCGTCACTTATTCATTAGACCACGAGGAGTCGATATTGCTGAGAATAGTCTTAATAATACTGGCCGCACTAATTCTGTACAGACTATTATCATCCCTGTTCAGACTTACGGCGAGGAAACCTCCGCGGGAAATGCCGAAGAGAAAGCGGCCGGGAAAAGAGGTCGGCGAGGGCTGGATCGTGGATGAGAAAACTGACGAGGAGGCGAAGGACGAGTAGGTCAAAATCACCGTGGTTTTGACATCCCGGCTCATGTTGAGTTTTTCAGATAAGATCGTATTAATAACCGGCGGGTCGCGAGGTATCGGCGCGGCCACTGCCAGGTTATTCGCCGAACTGGGTGCCGATGTTGCAATCAACTATTATGCGAATAAGCCGGAGGCCGAAAAGGTCAAAGCGGACATTGATAAAATGGGGCGGAAATGCCTGATCGTGGAAGCCGACGTCGGCAAAAGGGCTGATTGCGAGAACCTGGTCAAAGCCACTATCGCTAAATTCGGCAGACTCGATATCCTCGTAAACAATGCCGGTATCTGGACCGAGGCCGCCATCGAGGATATGACCGATGAGATCCTCGACCGCACCATAGATGTCAATCTCAAGGGCTGTTTCTACACCACCTCGGCGGCTGTTCCTTATATGAAAAAGCAGAAATCCGGCAATATAATCTTTGTTTCCTCCACCGCCGCCCAGCGTGGCGAGGCCCGGCACTCTCATTATGCGGCAACCAAAGGCGCCCTGATATCGCTGACAAAATCGCTCTGCCCGGAACTGGCTACCTGTGGAATAAGAGTCAACTGCGTGGCCCCCGGATGGGTTGATACCGATATGAGTCATGATGCGCTAACCGGTTCCGACGGCCCCCAATATGTCTCGCTCATACCATTGGCCCGCGGAGCTGCAGCTGAGGAGCTTGCAGGGCCTATCGTTTTTCTGGCATCCGATTGGGCAAGCTTCATTACCGGCGAGGTTCTCAATGTCAATGGCGGCGCGGTACTTGCGGGATAGCTATAGGCCGATATGTTCGCCGACCACCTTTTTGAACCTTTATAGTTGACATCCAATATCGCAAAAGATATTATGGCGGATACGGATAATTGTAACGTGGGAAATTAGTTTTTTGTGGACGTTCTAATGGATTTTTCCAGCGTATTCGCCCCGATCTCCAACCAGTTAAAGGAATTCGAGTCGGAATTAAAGAGAGCTCTTGAAACGGATTCTCCTATAATTGGTCGCATAACAGACCATCTTTATGGCTCGTCCGGAAAACGTTTGCGCCCGGCGCTTTTGTTTCTCGCCTCGGGAGAGAAGAACCAATCATCCCTTTACGCAGCCCTCGCGATCGAGTTGATTCATACTGCTACTTTGCTTCATGATGACGTGATAGACGAATCCATCACGAGGCGAAGCATCGAAACCGTCAACCATAAATGGAACAATCTTGTTTCGGTATTGATGGGGGATTACTTCTTTGCCAAAGCGTTCGGTATGCTGGTGAAATCCGACTCTCCCGGGCTTATGGAGACATTTGCCGAGGCTACGGAACGAGTCTCCATCGGGGAACTCACCCAGGAGTCTTATACCGGCAATTTCGATATCGCCGAAGAGACATACTTAAGCATAATAGGCGATAAGACAGCGTCGCTATTCGCCTGCTCGGCGGAGGCCGGCGCCATCTGTTCCGGGCAAAACGGTGATTTACGACGGGAATTGAGAAGCTACGGCGAGAATATCGGGCTGGCATTCCAGATTACCGATGATATTCTCGATTTGATAGGCGAAACCAAGAAAACCGGTAAATCGCTGGGATCGGATATACGCGAGGGCTGGGTTACTCTGCCACTGATAAAGGCTCTGAAAAATGATAATGGGAATTCCCGTGAGAGATTCAAAAAGATCCTGGGCGCTGATGTCGGCCAGGCGGACATCGCCGAGGTGGTGAATTTCGTAAGGGAAAATGGCGGAATTGAATATGCGGAACAAAAGGCAAGACATTACGTTGAAAGGGCGGTGGATATTCTCGGCGGCCTTGATGGCCTGCCAATGAAACCGGCGCTGGAGGATCTTGCCACTCTGGCCGCCATAAGGGATAGATAGACTTTAGACGTTGACGGGTAAGTCCTGGCCACTCTGTTCGATAGTATGAGTGGCTTTTTTGTCGGATAAAGGTCGGTAACTTTTATGGAAATAGCAGTATTATCAAGTCATTGGTTCTGGTATTCGATTTTTACATTAGCAGGGATCATAGTCGGTGTAGCATCATATCACAGAAGTTTTCCTCCATTGAGCCGGTTCTGGAGGATTTTTCTGGCCATCCTCAGGGGAGCCATGATTCTTCTTCTGGGGCTTTTCTTGATTGAACCTGTCCTGAATCTCTATTCGTCGAAACTGGTGCAACCCGTGCTGGCGGTTCTGGTGGACCATTCCAGGAGTATGGGCGTTACTCTTGAAGATGGATCAAGAATCGATCTGGCCGATAGTCTCAGTCGACAGATGCTGTCGGATCTTGAAAGCGACTATAAGCTCTTTTCGTTTTCGGACAGCATGTTTCAAATAGAGGATTTTCCGCCGACCTCAGATCTCCGCGGCGATGCCACATCGATCGTGCGCGCATTTCAGGATCTCGGCTCCAGGAAGGATTTCGACAGGTTCGGCGCGATTCTTCTGGCAACGGATGGCCGACAGAATCTCGGAGGCGACCCGGTTAAAGCTGCAATGAGACTTAATATTCCGGTCCATACCCTGACAGTCGGGGAGAAAATCGGAGAATCCAATCTCGCGGTTGACGAGGTAATATCGCCTTCGGTTGTCTATAGCGGCGATGATTTCAGAATAGAAACACGCATAGGCGCCGAGGGGATCGAGGCTCAAAGATCAAGGGTCTATCTTAAGATCGGTAATAAGGTAATTACCGAAAGGCCTTTCGATATACCTCGTGAAGGGCGCAAGACGAAAATCGAGTTTGATATAAAAGCACCGGAGCCGAGCGATTATGAGTATGCTATTTCAACCCCCGTATTGGATCGGGAAGGAGAAAGTGCAGACAATGAGAGAATTTTCGCCGTCAAGGTGCTGAAGAATAAAATCAGAATATTTCTCGGGTCGGCATCTTTGGACTGGGAATATAAATTTATCAACCGATCGCTATCAAGATTCGAGGAATTCGAGGTGGATGAGGTTTTTCCGGAAAGCAGCGGTAAATTTTCATCGCCCGGTGTTCCCAGAAGTTTAGAAGATCTCAAAAAATACGATCTGATATTGCTTGTTAACAGCTCGCCCGGGAAGCTGAGGATGATCGTATCCGATTTGAAAAAGTACGTAGAGGACGGCGGTTCGCTCATATATATGGCAGGCGCAGGTTGTCTTTCGGATATAGGCTCCTTTGACGATTTACTTCCGTTAGATCTGCGGAAACCTGAAATAACGGATGGCGAATTTTTCTTCGAGACCACACCAACTCGAAAGCATCATGCTGCGATCCTGCTTGACGATGATCCGGAAACGAGCCGCAGGCTGTGGAATTCGCTGCCACCGTTTGGCCGTCTTATCTCGGGTATTCGCCCGACCGGCGATCTGCTACTCGAAGCCAGACTCAGCCAGCGGGGCGATCCCGCGATCCCGGTGCTGACAGTGGGTAAGTACGGTCATGGCCTGGTGGCTGCGGTTACCGGATTCCCGATCTGGCGCAGCCATTTCGGGTCGGCAAAGGACGATAGACTTGCAAAGGCAATTCCAGGATTCTGGAAAAACCTCGCCAGATGGGCGACCGCCGGCGAGCGATCCGAAAACTTCCGGATAATGACTAACCGCAAGGTGTATCGTCTCGGCGAACCGGTGCCTATGACCGGATACCTGTACGACGAGGCCAACCGCGCAAGAAACGGTGCCCTGGTCCTGGTTTCAATCATCCCTGAGGGTGACGATGCCCCGATCAAGGACGCCGTTTTGACCCAATCAGGCAGCGGCATCTACACCGGAGAGATATCATCGCTTCCAGCGGGAAACTATGTTTTCAATGCCGTGGCATCATCCTACGGAGATACAGTAGGTTCGACGTCGGGGGAATTCACGATAGAGAAATCCAGCCTGGAGATGGCGTCACGTTCTCCCGATTACAACCTGACCCGCAGGATCGCGGAAGCGACGGGAGCAATCGCATATACAAAAGACGATTTCGAAAAGTTCTCCGGCGATCTGCAATTGACCCCCTATACCGAAGAGACTCACGCCCGGATAAGGCCGTTCGGCATGCCGCTGTTTTTGATTATTCTCTTGGCCGGCCTGACAATCGAGTGGGGTTTGAGGAAGAGATTCAGGCTGCCGTAGCTTGGATTTGTAGGTCGGGTTCAGAGCGAAGCGAGAAACCCGACAGGACGGTTGCCGAAACGGAAAGACAGTCTGAAAACCTCCCGGAGAAGTTCCCGACGGCATATAGATCTAATCCAAAAAAAGATTGAACAATCCATCTGCCTATATTAAAATCCCTCAGCGTATCGTATGATGGTCTGGGTCAGGGGAGGAATATGGTTGCTATTGCAGGTATAAGGGCAAGGCAGATATTAGATTCCCGTGGCAATCCCACGGTGGAGGTCGATTGCGTCTTGAAATCAGGCGAAATGGGCCGGGCCGCGGTGCCGTCGGGGGCATCCACAGGGGAATTCGAAGCGGTGGAGCTTCGTGATGGGGATAAATCAAAATATATGGGCAAAGGTGTCTCGAACGCCGTAAAGAACGTCAATGAGAAGATCGCGCCAGCCCTGGTAGGCTCCAGCATAGATGCACTTGATCAGAAGGCATTGGATGAGTTCTTAATCGAACTCGATGGCACCGCCGATAAGGGGAAATTTGGCGCTAACGCCATACTCGGCGTCTCGCTGGCGGTATGTAAGGCGGCGGCCAGCCATACGGCTCAGCCGCTTTACAGGTATATCGGCGGGGATGATGCCAATATCCTTCCTGTTCCCATGCTGAATATCTTAAATGGTGGCAAGCATGCCGATAACAACGTCGATCTGCAGGAATTCATGGTGATGCCCGCCGGCCGGCCTAATTTCAGCGAGGCCCTCAGGTGTGGAATCGAGATATTCCATCATCTAAAGAAGGTATTGTCCTCGCAAGGTTACAATACTGCAGTTGGCGACGAGGGCGGTTTCGCACCGGATCTAAAATCCAACGAGGAAGCGCTCAAGGTCATAATGCAGGCTATAGAATCAGCCGGATATAGGCCCGGGGAGGACGTTTTTATTGCTCTCGACCCCGCCTCATCGGAATTCTATGAAAACGGCAAATATAATCTGAAATCGGAGGGCAAAAAGCTGACTGCCGCCGAGATGGCCGATCTGTATGCCGACTGGTCGGATAACTATCCGATAATCTCAATCGAGGACGGCCTGGCCGAGGAAGATTGGGCAGGCTGGGCGATTCTATCTGGAAAGATCGGCAAGAGGATTCAGATTGTAGGTGATGACATATTCGTCACGAACACGTCCCGGATAGAACGCGGAATCCGAGAAGGTGTCGCGAATTCCGTCCTTATAAAGCTCAACCAGATAGGCACGCTGACCGAAACCATGCGAGCCATAGAAATGGCAAGACATGCCGGTTGGACTGCGGTGGTATCCCACCGTTCGGGCGAAACCGAGGATACAACAATCGCCGATGTGGTCGTGGGAGCAGGCTGCGGCCAGATTAAAACCGGTTCCGGGTGCCGAACGGACAGGGTCGCCAAATATAACCAGCTTCTCAGGATCGAGGAGGAGCTTGGAGATCGCGCCCGCTTTCTCGGCGTCAAAGCGTTTTCATCAATCCAGCGATAGGTGATATGGCCAGGTATCCGAAAGTATCAAAAAAGTTCAAAAGCCGCCTGAAGAAATCGAAAATCAGGTCGCGACTCTTGATGTTCGGGATTATAACGGCCGCAGTATTTGTTATCCTCTCATTTTTCTGGGGTGAGTTCGGCTTTTTTAGAATATGGATTCTTTCAAAAAGGATTGAGAGGCTGGAAAGGGAGATAGCAACTTTACAGGTCGAACAGCAGGATCTGCTCTGGGAAATGGATAAGATGAAAAACGATCCCGACTATATTAAGCGCTACGCTGTTGAAGAGTATGGTTATGCCCGGCCTTACCAGAATGTTATACAGTTCGTACCGGTCGATTCGACAGACACCGACGCCCCCGGGAAATCTCCCGATAAGTGATCCTCGATCTCGATGAGCCGTTTCAAAATCGAAGCCTTTGTTATTCGCACCACCCGGATGGCGGAATCGTCACGGGTCGTAACACTGTATTCCCGGGAGGTCGGAAAGGTCAAGGCGGTGGCCAAAGGAGTCGGCAGGCCGAAATCGAAGATGTCCGGCTCAATCGGGCTGTTCAATCTCATCGAGGGCGTGTTGTATAAAAAGGAAACCAGCGATCTGGGGACCTTAGGTTCGGCATCGGTTCTGCAAGATTTCAAGGAGATTGCGGCCGATCCGCGCAAATTCGGCTTTGCATCGGCCTGGTGTGAGATTCTCGATAAAACATCTCATGCCGAGGAGTCGCAGCCGAAAACCTTCACGCTGACGCTTGACTATCTCGAAACGTTGAATCAATCGAATCCCGAAGCATGCGGCCTGCTCTTCTGGAGCGGCGTTGTCAAGCTCCTGGAAATCGAAGGATACGCGCCCCGGCTGGATAAATGCGTATCATGCCGCATGGATAAAGTCAGTGGAAGACTCATGGTATCTTTGAGTCGCGGCGGGCTGGTCTGTGCTAAATGCGCGGACGCGGATGAACTCATAATCGATCTATCTGATAATGTCCTTGCCCTGTTAAGGCGGATGGAATCAGAACCGCTCTCGAAAATATCTCAAATGTCCCATGATAAGAGAACAGGAAAAAAGGCGGCGGAGGTGATCATGGCATTCGCAACCTATCATCTTGGCTTGCCACGCAACCTGAAATCGTTTAAATTCCTCGAAAGCCTTGGCGACTGATTTCGGCAGGCAATGCTGATGATGCGAGACAATTCGAAAAATATTCGTAGGGGCGAGGTCACCTCGCCCCTAAAAGATGAATGGGCTGGGAGACGATGCCGCGGGGGTTTGATTAATCAAACCCCTACAATAAGACAGGAATCAAATAATACAGAATGAGTAGGTCGGGTTCCCTACGGGTCGTATGACCGAACGAAGTGAGAAACCCGACAAAAGATGGATGCCGGACCGGGTCCGGCATGACAAGGTAAGGCGCTGTCATTCCCGCGAAAGCGGGAATCCAGAAGGCAAGCCTTTATGGATGCCGGATCAAATACGGACGGGAGATTAGAGTGGTGAACTATGGATAATTGCCGATTATGTAGGAAAGAACGCGAACTATGTGATTCACATATAATTCCCGAATTTATGTATTCATCGCTTTATGATGAAAATCATAAGTTTAATCAACTTACAAAGGATCGAATTATTCCTAGGCCTTTAGGGATATATGAAAAAATGTTATGTGAAGTCTGTGAAGGAAAACTCAACTTCTATGAGACTTATGTAAAAGAAGTATTGTATGGTGGAACCGAATTAGTTATTCGAGAATATAAAAGCCATACGTCTTTTCTAAATATTGATTATAATAGGCTTAAGTTATTCCATATGAGTATATTGTGGAGGGCCGGAGTGACCGGGCGAGAGGAATTTTCGGATGTTGAGTTAGGGCAAAAGCATGAGGAAAAACTCAGAGCGATGATCAATAATGATAATCCGGGTAAGCCATATGAATATCCTTGTATAATCATGTATAATATAAACAGCACTCCTGAGATAAATCAAGGTTTAGTCACAAATCTCCATAAATCGCTCAGGTACGAGGGTCATATGGCATATAAAGTCTTTATGGCTGGTTGTATTTGGGGTTTCCTTGTGTCCTCACATACAAATAGAATTGATAACACAAGACACCTGTGGTTAGACAATAGGGGTTTAATAATACACAAAATCTCGGTAAGCCAAGAAAAGTTTCTACAAAATTTAATAAGTAAATTGGAATAAGGGAGAATACACGTGGCCAAAAAAAAATCGATAGACCCTCTAATGGATAAGCTGGTATCGCTCTGCAAGCGGCGGGGATTCGTATTTCAATCATCGGAGATATACGGCGGGCTTGGTTCCTGCTGGGACTATGGCCCCCTCGGCGTGGAGTTGAAGAATAATGTCAAGCGTTCCTGGTGGGAGGCCATGACTCATCGCCGCGATGATATAGAGGGGATCGATGCCGCCATACTCATGCACCCCAAGGTCTGGGAGGCCTCGGGACATATCGAAGGTTTTACCGATCCGATGGTGGACTGCAAGCAGTGCAAACATCGTTTCCGCGCCGACGAGATCACAAAAGATCAATGCCCTGATTGCGGCGGGGAGTTAACCGAGCCGCGCATGTTCAACCTGATGTTTAAAACCTTCATGGGGCCGGTGGAGGAGGATGCTGCGGTGGTCTTTATGCGGCCGGAAACCGCACAGGGTATCTATGTCAATTTCCATAACGTCCTGCAGCCGTCGCGGCAGAAGCTGCCGTTCGGTATTGCGCAGATCGGCAAGGCCTTCAGAAACGAGATCACGCCCGGTAACTTCATCTTCCGCACCCGCGAGTTCGAGCAGATGGAGATGCAGTTTTTCGTGCACCCGTCGGAGGATGCCAAATGGTTCGACTACTGGAAAGATCAGCGCTGGGATTGGTATCTCGAACTGGGTATCCGCAAGGAGAAGCTTCGCTGGCACGAGCATGCAAAAGACGAGCTCGCTCATTATGCCAAAACCGCCTTCGATATCGAATATGAATTCTCATTCGGCTGGAAGGAGATCGAGGGTGTTCATAATCGCACCGATTTCGACCTCTCCCGCCATGCGGAGTCCTCGGGCAAGGATCTGCGCTACTTCGATCAAGCGCGCAACGAAAAATATCTCCCTTATATTATAGAGACCTCCGCCGGCGCCGACCGCACCACGCTTGTCGTCCTGGTTGACGCCTACCATGAAGAAGAGGTCAAGGGCGAAAAGAGGGTGGTTCTGAGGCTTTCGCCGAAGATCGCCCCTATAAATGCCGCCGTTTTTCCCCTCGTGAACAAAGAGGGGATGCCTGAGGTGGCCGAGAAAATTTATCACGACCTGAAAGAACATTTCAAGGTTTTCTACGATGGCGGCGGTGCGGTGGGGCGACGTTACCGCCGCATGGACGAGGCCGGCACACCGTTCTGCATCACCGTTGACGGCCAAACCCTCGAGGACGACACCGTCACCGTCCGCGAACGCGACACCATGGAGCAGATCCGGCATAAGATTGGGGAACTGGTGGAGGTGATTGGGGAGAAGGTGAATTGACCGTGCTCGCAGTTAATGTAGGCGTGTATCGCATTTGCTTCCGGGTTCAAGTATGAAAATTTGGGCAAATCCATGAAATGGCACCTGACGGAAGATGAAATAGCAAAAACCCAGAAAGGCGATGAAAATGAATTTCGCCATTTCTTCGACGAAAGGGGATATTGCCCGTTGAAATTGGATGATGGATCGATAGGAAAAGCGCCTGATTACTCGTTAACCAACAATGGCCAAAGGGTAGTTGCTGAAATTAAGAGTAGATTCGGAGATCAAGAATACGAAAAAATATACTCAGAAATCGTAAGACGGATTAATGAACTCCCTTTTGGGTATGAATATTACTTCACGCATCTTTATGATAAAATGCCTTCCAATGACGAATTTGATACACTTATTGCCCAGGTAAGCGAACGATTCAGAGCATTGACCAATAAAATTGAGCTTCCTTGGGATTTGTCGCAAGGATTATGGGAATATGAAGAGACGCTAACTGATTTAGGGCGTGCAGAACCTATGTCCGAAATTGAAAAGACCTTTATTACACTATCTGGCAAAACCGCAAACGGGAAAATGCATTGTGACACATTGAGTAGAAGTCATCAAGGTTACCCCGGCTTGGGAGATAAGAGATATTTTGAAAAGCGATTTCGTGAGTCAAAGAAACAACTTAAAGAGTATATAGAATACAATGAGATTGTGGGAATAATATTTTTTAATCATTCAGACGTGACTTGGAGATTATTTGACGTAATGGCATTATTTGGAGATTTAGACATTCAATTCAACCATGGCTCTCAAGTCGATACTTGGCTTATCAAATCTGGGAAAAACAAGATCATTGGAATAGAAAAGAAAACATGGCTAAGCTATTTCGGATTTTGCGGATGTAATGAAGATGGCTCTTTTCTTACAATTTATCGAAATGGATTCGCTAAACATGAGGTTCCCAAGGTTTATTTTCCAGAGCCTGAATGTAAAACATATACAATAGGTCCGTTTGATGAAAATGGGCGTTTCATTACTGATATTCCGTTTTTGCAATAGCGAGTAGCTGAGGTTCCGAACGTTGTGAGCGGACGAAGATCTTTATAAACCGGACACAATTCTGGATACCGGATTCCTACGGCCATACGGCCCGTAGGGATCCGTATGGACAAGTCCGGCATGACAGGAAAAAGGCCAAGGAAGTGGATGCCGGATCAAGTCCGGCATGACAGGGGTAGAGGGCTGTCATTCCTGCGGAAGCAGGAATCCACGCGCGAGCCAATAGGATGAAAACGTATTATGTCTATATTATGGCAAGTCAAAAACATGGAACCCTATATATAGGTGTTACCAGCGATCTTAAGAAAAGAGTCTATGAACACAAAAACGACCTGATCGATGGTTTTACCAAGAAATATCAGGTGCATAGCTTGGTATATTGCGAGGCGGCCGACGATGTCAACGCGGCGATAATTCGAGAGAAGCAACTCAAGAGATGGAAACGGCAATGGAAGATCGAGTTGATCGAGAAAGAAAATCCGGACTGGCGAGATCTCTATGAAGACCTGTGATTATTGCGCCCAATGGCTAGCTTATGGATACCGCATCGAGTGCGGTATGACAAGGAGATGGCCAGGCTTCATGGATGCCGGATTCCTACGGCCATACGGCCCGTAGGGATCTGTAGGACGGGGATCTAGAATGACGAGACAAATATAAGCAAAAGGGGCTGAACATTGTTCAGCCCCTGCAGATACCGTTACTATTTTTTGCGGATCAGTTTATTGACCGCCGGTGTATCACTCTTAATGCTCTTAGTACCATATGCTCGGCTCGCTGGGCGTGATTGAACGCCGCCCGGCAATGATCGCCGCGATAGGCCCTGTTGGCGGCATGGATTTCATCGATAGCTGAATGGAGCAGGCTTATGGCACGCTCATTCCCTGACCTCAGGATTCTGGGAGTTGCCCGCTCGATCAATCCCTCGACCCTGTCAATGTAGGCTCCGACCCTCGGGCAATCCTCCGTTGGGATGGCGATTGTCTCAAGCGGCATTAGAACAAAAAGCAGGGCGAATACTATGATTGACGAAATTACGATTCTCATCAGTACCTCCGGAGTTCAGCTATCCTGCAAATTGGACACATCTTCTTCATAAACGTTTAACTATATAATGGATCTATCAGGTAAATACCAGCGATATTTGATCGAGACGCAAAGAGATAGATCCATGATATCGGTTTTAGCTTGACGGGGGGGGGACTGTCGGTCATATTCAGGATGTCATAATCACTTGTTGAGCAGGGAATCCAACTTCACCGATTAAGAGGAGGAAACATGAGCGCAACTGAGACTTATCAGGGCGTTCTTTCACCGAGATGAGAAAAACCATATTTACAATTGCGATTCTCATGGGCGGCTGGATGATATTAGACGGCCTTCATGTACTGATTTTCGGTAATTATATCGGCTCCCGTAAACCCGGGCCCTGGGCCGGCATTGTTTCCGCTATCGGCCTCGATCCCATGAGGTTCGGATTGGTGTTCGTGGCTTTCGGCATCGACTGGATTGTCGGCGGGATCGGAGTCATCAAGGACCGACGGTGGGGATATAATCTAACGATAATCATAGCCGTGCTATCGCTCTGGTATCTCACCATCGGTACTCTGCTGGCGGTTCTGGCCATCGTATTGATCATAGTTCATCTGTCCAGGAAACAGCCCGCCGCCTGAATATTGCGGCAAAAACTTAAGGCATATGTGCCGGTCATAAGTTTTTCCGATTTTTGACCGATTACTAATAATATTACATATATTTATGTTTGATTTTTGTCTTTGATGATTTATTGGAGAAGATATGCCGGAATTCAGACAAAATATGGCAACCAAGGAATGGGTGGTCGTATCGCCCGATAGGGGGAAAAAGCCATCGGATTTTTCAAAGGGATCCGAAAAAAAAGAGCAGCCCCCGCACTTCAAGAAGGATTGCCCTTTCTGCCCCGGCAACGAGGACCGCACGCCAGAAGAAATTTATCGCAGCCCTGAGGAGGGCAATTGGCAAACCAGGGTGGTGCCGAATAAATTTGCCGCCCTGCAGCCGGATCTTGCCACCACTCGAAGTTACGTGGGGTCATTCCTGGCCGCCAAGGGCTTTGGCATAGCCGAGGTCGTGATCGAATCACCGGAACATCACAAGACCATCGCCCTGATGCAAATGAGCGAGGTCTCCGCCGTGCTGACCGCCTACCGTCAGCGTTATGTGGCTATTGCTAAAAACCCCGATATCAACCTGATAACCATCTTTCGCAATCATGGTGCCCGGGCGGGCACGTCCCTGGAGCACCCTCATTCCCAGATTATCGCCACCCCCATCGTTCCGCCGCACGTCAGGTATCCCATCGAGCAATCGATACAACATTATGACCATCTCGGAAAATGCGTGCACTGCGATATAATCGAGGAGGAACGACGGCAAAAGGAACGGCTCATCATAGACACCGATAATTTTCTTGCCTTCTGCCCGTTCGCCGCCCGGACCCCGTTCGAGACGAGGATCTATCCCAAGCGGCACATGCCGGATTTTTCATCGATCGACAGTGAGGAAATCGAAGAGCTGGCCTGGGTGTTAAGAAACCTGCTTTTGAAAATCTACAACTGCCTTGGCAATCCGGACTACAATTATGTAATTCGATCCGCGCCGATCGGCGATGAGGATACCCGCTACCTGCACTGGTATATGGTCATCATTCCAAAGATAACCACACCGGCAGGATTCGAGATCGGTTCCGGGATATATATAAACAGCGTGGCGCCGGAAGACTCGGCCAGGTATTTGAGGGAGACAAGCACGGATTCTTAACGGTTTTGACTTTCAAACTTCTCCGACATTCAGAATATCTCAGCGATCTACTGGCTATAAACGACCGGAAGACCCGGTCGAGCTAGATATAAAAACAGTTTGCCTGCCATTGACGCATCGTTTATAATTACCGGTCTAATGGATAAGAGACGGATCGCCGCCAACCTTGAGGAGGTGAAGGCCAGAGTAGAAAGTCGTTGTCTGGCGAACGGGGTCGATCCATCCCGGGTGAAAATAGTCGGGATTACCAAGATGTTTACGGCTGAAACGGCCATGGAGGGGATCAAAGCGGGCCTGACGGATCTGGGCGAGAACAGGGTACAGGAGGCCGCAAAGAAAATACCGCTGGTCATTCCCCGACCGAGGTGGCACCTCGTGGGCCATTTGCAGAAAAACAAGGTGAGGAAAGCGGTTGAGGTTTTCGATATTATCGAGTCTGTTGATAGTGTAGAACTGGCGCAAATGATTTCGATGCGGGCCTGCGAAGTGGGGAAAAAGATGGAGACCTATCTACAGGTGAATTCTTCATACGAAACATCAAAGCACGGAATTGACCCGGGAGAAATTTCCGATCTTGCCGATAAGATAAACGAACTGCCGGGTTTGATAGTAAGCGGACTCATGACAATCGGGCCCCTGACAGACGATCTGGATTTGATTAAGAAGGCTTTTGCGATGACTAAAGATCTTTTTGATAAGCTAAAAGCCAGAATGGGTGGTGGATTCGAGGTACTATCAATGGGTATGTCCGGTGACTTCGAACTGGCACTCGATTACGGCGCAAGTGAATTGAGAATAGGCACAGCCATATTCGGCCCCAGGTCGAAGGCGTAAGAAAGGAGGAGCGATGAAGATAACTCCTCTCGAGATTAAAAAGCAGGAGTTCGGCAGGGTATTCAGAGGTTATTCGCCGGAGGATGTTCATTCGTACCTTGAAATGGTAGCCGGGGAATTAGAGGATGCCCTTAAAAAGAATCTCGAACTCGAGGAGAGCCTCTCCTCTCTGAAGGAGAAGCTCACCAATTACACCAGGATTGAAAACGTCCTGCAGGATACCCTGATGACAACCCAGAAATCGGCCGAGGAGATCAAGAGTGCAGCTGAACAGAAAGCGAAATCGATCACCGATGGAGCCCGGGTCAAAGCCGACCGTATCCTGGTTGACACCAACGAGCGGCTTCTGGAAATCCAGAGAGATATCGCAGATCTGAAACATCAGCGCGCGGCCTTTACAATCAGTTTTAAATCTCTGCTGGAAACTCAGCGGGCGCTCCTTGAAAATATCGATAAAGGGGCCGGGGGCAAAGGGGATTATTCCCCTGTCAAAATGAAGGCCGACCTGAACGAAGATGAGCTCGAAAAAGTGGTGGGAGAGTTCGAGGAACAGCTTTCTCATAGCGAGGCGAGAGATGAAAGCGGGGATGATAAAGGTCCGCCGGCTGAAGGGGACAATTGATGAATTTGAAATCTGAGATCAAGGACGCTGTAGATTTTATTAGAACACAAACCGATGCGACTCCGGCGATCGGTATCATTCTGGGCACCGGTCTGGGAGCACTGGCGGACGAGATAAAAAAAGACACATCGATTTCGTACGATAAGATTCCTCATTTTCCCGTGAGCACGGTGGAATCGCACGCCGGACGTTTTCTTTTCGGGAAATTGGGCGGTAAAGACGTTATCGCGATGCAGGGTAGATTTCATTATTATGAAGGCTATGATCTCGGGCAGGTGACGTTCCCGGTCAGAGTTATGAAGGAGATAGGGGTGAAAATACTCATCGTCTCCAACGCCGCCGGAGGCTTAAACCCGCAGTTTGAAATCGGCGATCTGGTCATGATAACAGATCATATCAATTTTCAGGTTGTCAATCCTCTGACAGGCCCTAACGATGAGAACCTCGGCCCCCGTTTTCCGGATATGTACAACTGCTATGACCGCGAGCTACGGGATCTGGCCGAGCAGACGGCAATCGATGAGAAGGTTCCATTGAGAAAAGGTGTCTATGTCGGCGTGACAGGTCCAAATCTCGAGACCGCTGCGGAATATCGTTTCCTGAGGATTATAGGTGGAGATCTTGTGGGAATGTCCACGGTGCCGGAGGTGATAGTGGCCCGCCATCAGGGGACCAGGGTACTGGGCTTTTCGCTGGCTACGGACATGGGGCTGCCGGATGCGATGGAACCGTGCAGTCATGAAAAGATAATCGCCGCCGCGGCGAAGGCTGAGCCGAAGCTGACCAAACTGGTGAAGAAAACCGTTGAAAGGATTTCGATCAAATAGTCATGAGTGACCGGTACCGTCAGATAAAGGGTGAATTCAATTTCGCAGAGCGGGAAGCAGAGATCAGCAAATTCTGGGATGAGAATTCTATCTTCGAGAAATCGTTGAAGCTCAGGGAAACCTCACCCCGATATAATTTCTACGAGGGTCCCCCCACTGCCAACGGTCTGCCGCATATCGGCCACGCCCTGGCGCGAACTATCAAGGACGTGATTTGCCGCTACAGGACGATGAAAGGATTTCTCGTGGAACGCAAGGCGGGATGGGATACGCACGGGCTGCCGGTCGAACTTGAGGTTGAGAAGGCCCTGGGAATCTCTACCAAGGATGAAATCGAGAAGATGGGGGTCGAGAAATTCAACGCTGAATGCAAAAAATCGGTTTTCAAATACAAGGCCGAGTGGGATGAGTTTACGCGCACATTGGGCTACTGGCTCGACCTTTCAAATCCGTATATCACCTATACCAACGATTATATCGAAACCGTCTGGTGGATTCTAAAGCAGTTCTGGGAAAAGGACTTGCTCTACAAAGGATATAAGATTCTTCCCTGGTGTCCCCGATGCGAGACCGCGCTATCATCCCATGAAACGGCCATGGGGTATAAAGAGGTTACCGATCCCTCGCTTTTTGTTATGATGAGGCTATCCGGCAGCGAGGACACTTATTTTCTTGTCTGGACAACCACTCCGTGGACTTTGATTTCCAACGTTGCTCTGGCGCTTCATCCTTATGAGTCCTACGTGACTATAGAACATCGCGACAGGAAACTGATTCTGGCTGAGAACAGGCTTAGCGTGATAGACGGGGAATACGAGATACTCGAAACCAAAAAAGGCTCCGAGTACGCCGGCGTAAGATATGAGCCGCTGTTTGATTTTCTACCGGTCGATAAGGGGCATTATGCTACCCTGGCCGATTTCGTCACCATGGAGGAGGGCTCCGGTATCGTGCATATAGCGCCGGCTTTTGGCGCCGACGATTACGAGCTGAGTATCAAAGAAGGTCTATCCGTCATTCAGGCCGTGGATACCGAAGGTCGGCTGATATCCGAGGTGACTCCCTGGGCCGGAAGATATGTCAAGGATGCCGATCCTGAGATCATAGAGGACCTCGGAAACCGGGGATTACTCTACGGCTCAGAGGGCTATACGCATAATTATCCTTTCTGCTGGCGTTGCGATTCACCATTGATCTACTACGCTCGCTCCTCCTGGTTTATCAAAACCACCGCCTTCAAAGACGAGATGATAAAGGCCAACGAGGAGATAGAGTGGTTTCCCGAGGAGGTCGGCAGCCGCCGTTTCGGGGAATGGCTGGAAAATAATGTAGACTGGGCGCTGTCGCGCGAGAGATACTGGGGTTCACCGCTGCCGGTCTGGATCTGCGACGGGTGCCAGAAGCAGCATTGCATCGGCTCGATCGAGGAGCTGCAGCGTATGGCCGTAGATTCACCGGAGCAACTCGATTTGCATCGACCGTTCGTAGATCGCATTCGGTTGAAATGCCCCGGATGCGGCGAATCGATGAACCGCACGCCCGAAGTTATCGATGCCTGGTTTGATTCCGGCGCCATGCCTTACGGGCAGGTTCATTACCCGTTTGAGCACCAGGATGATTTCGAGGATAAATATTTCCCCGCAGAGTTTATCGCGGAGGGGCTGGATCAGACACGCGGCTGGTTCTACTCGATGCTGGCTATTTCGGTGTTTATCTCCGGTCGATCAAGCTATAAAAGATGTGTCGTCAATGACCTCATTCTCGATACCGAGGGCCGAAAAATGTCGAAGCGGATTGGGAACGTAATCGAACCCAACCAGCTCTTAAGCGAATATGGGGCTGATGCCATCAGATGGTATCTGATGAGCTCTTCCCAGATCTGGCTGCCCAAGAGGTTTGATAAGGAAGCTCTGGTGGATGTAGTCAGGCGATTTCTGTCGACTCTCCAGAATAGTTTTTCATTCTTTTCTCTATATGCTAATATCGATGGTTTCATTGCCGGAAAAAAGGCTCCTGAATTAGAAAAACGTCCCTTGATAGATCGATGGATAGTCTCCAGATTGAACGGTTTGATCGATGAGGCCAACAAAGCTTATGACCAGAACGACATAACACGATGCACCCGTGCAATAGCGAGCTTCGTGGTTGATGATCTTTCCAATTGGTATGTCAGGCGCAGTCGCCGCCGTTTCTGGGGCTCCCAGGATAATTCCGATAAAAAGGCCGCTTATCAGACACTTTTCGAGTGCCTTTTGACCATCTGCAAACTGGCCGCCCCGGTTGCGCCGTTCATGGCCGAGGATCTGTATCGCCGGCTGACTGAGAACCTCGACGGATTTAGCGAATCTGTTCACCTGACCGACTTCCCGATGGCCGAAAAGAGCCACCGTGATTCTCTGATAGAAGAACAGATGGCTGTAGCCCGCAGGACAGTGGAACTGGGACGAGCGGCCCGGAAGGAATCAAAAACCCGCGTGAGGCAGCCATTGAGCAGATTGGTGGTTCTCGGATTATCCGAAAATGAGCGGGAGATGATAAGAAACTTAGAAAATATAGTGCTTGAGGAAATCAATATCAAGAAACTGGAGTTCGATAAGGATGAGACGGCTTATTTCAAATATGCAGGTGAACCGGATTTCAAAAAGATCGGGCCTAAATTTGGAGCCAGATCTAAAATGGTCGCCGAGCAGATTAGGTCTCTCTCCAGCAAGCAGATCTCCGAACTCGCAGTCAAAGGTAACTTTACGATCGGCGAGGGTGCGGAGGAGGTTACAATTGAATCGGACGATTTGAAGGTCAATACGGTGCCTTCGGATGGATATGCTGTTAGCAGCGACGGACATCTCAAGGTTGCCCTCGATCTCACGATCGATGATAATCTACGCGCCGAGGGGAACGCCCGGGAGCTGGTTAACAGGGTTCAAAACTTGAGAAAATCGGCGGGGCTGGTCGTAACTGATCGGATAACCTTAAGCATCTCAAGCAATTCCGAATCTCAAAGAGCGATGCAAAAATATGCTGATTATATCAAGAGCGAGACCCTCGCAACCCGGTTTGCCGATATTAATGATCCGGAGAACTCCCAGGAATTTGATCTGAACGGTGTCAAAACAGTTGTTGCACTGGAGAAGATTTCATAGTATATACCGGCCCGGAGGTATTCCGGATGAACAAAAGAGATCTGGGAAAATTTGAAAAACTGCTCCTGGCCAAACGCCAGCAGCTGATAGAGGAATTTGGATTGCTAAAGAGTGCGTCTATGGATACCACTATCAAGGAAAAAACCGGGGATCTCTCATCCTACTCGTATCACATGGCGGATCAGGGCACCGATGCTATGGAGAGAGAGAAGACTTTTTATTTCGCTTCTAAATCCGGCCGGCTCCTTTATCACATCGATCAGGCTTTAAGAAGGGTCAGAAATAAAACCTATGGCAAATGCGAGGAGTGCGGCGAACAGATTAATCGGGAGCGGCTGGAGGCGGTCCCCCATGCCAGATTGTGCATAAAGTGCAAGGAGTTGGAAGAGCAGAAAAAATCCAACTGAGGGGAGGCGATATTGAATGCGTCAGCGGAGCCTCATCCTCTACTTACTGATTTCCATCCTCGTAATATCATTAGATCAGACAACCAAGTTATTAGTATTAAATAACTTTGCCGAAGGCGAGGCGGTCTCTGTTATTGGAGACTTTTTATTCTTCCGGTTTGTCTTCAATGAAGGCGGCGCCATGGGGACGAGCCTGGGTCCCTCATGGCTATACACCATTTTAACCCTGGCAGCCCTGATTTTGATAATTCACTATTTTGTAAAGAATAAATCGGACGGGCCGTCCATAAAGATGCCGTTGGCGCTTATTTTTGGCGGTGCCGTCGGCAATCTGATTGATAGAATCAGATTAGGCAAGGTGGTTGATTTCATCGATGTGGATTTTCCCGACATGCCGTTTTTGGGGATCACTAGATGGTGGACGTTCAATGTCGCCGATGCCGCTATCACCTGCGGCCTGGTGATTTTCATCATAGGTATTTTTCTCAGGAAAAAGCAAGACGTGGCCACGGTGGTTGAGAGCTCAGCGCCCGACGCCCATCAATTAGATGGTGACCAGAACTAAATTAAAACTGGCCGTTTCCGAGGATCTTCAGGGATTAAGACTCGATATATTCTGCTCCCGGAAAGTCTCCGATCGCACGCGAAGCTATTTCACCAAGCTGGCATCCTCCGGCCATATCGCCGTGGACGGTCAAACTGCTAAGCCATCTCTCAAAGTAAAAAAAGGCATGCAGGTTGAAATTGAGCTGGCCGCACCACCACCGATGGAGGCGAGGCCTGAAGATATACCCCTCAATATAATCTACGAAGACGATCGCGTGGCCGTCGTAGATAAATCCTCCGGTATGGTAGTTCATCCTGCCGCCGGCAATTACGAGGGAACTCTGGTCAACGCCCTCTTGCACCATTTCGGCGAAACCGTCGGCAGGCAGCATGATCCGGTGCGTCCCGGACTGGTGCACAGGTTAGATAAGGATACATCAGGCCTGCTTGTTATTGCTAAAGATGAGAGGGGGCTGGCTATGCTGCAGCAGGCGTTGAAGGAAAGGCGTATCAATAGGCATTATAAGGCCGTCTGCTGGGGGAGCTTAGAGCCCGAACAGGGGACCATCGATCTGCCGATAGGACGATCGGATCGCGATCGCAAGAAGATGGTTGTCTACCCTCGTACAGGGCGGGATGCTGTCACCCATTTTGAAGTTATAGAAAGGCTGGGATTGGCCGATCTGGTTTTGATCAAACTCGAAACCGGCAGGACTCATCAAATCAGGGTGCACATTTCTTATTATGGACATCCCATCGTTGGCGATCCGACCTATGGTGGCCGGTCGAAGTATATAAGGAGGTTGGATGGGAAGAATCGTCAGATTGCCGTTCCCCTAATGAATATTCTTGGCAGGCAGGCGCTGCATGCCTTCAGGCTCGAATTCCCTCATCCTGATAATGACAGGATGATTGAGTTCAAATCTGATCTGCCGGGGGATATGATAGAGGCTCTGGAATATCTCCGAAGCAGAAGATGAAGAAAAAAGAAAAATAAACCTCATGGCTTTTCCGGCAAGAAGCCTTGAAACACGGTCCGGATAATCTCCGGATAGAGAAGAACTTAAGATATGCGCGAGGTGGCAGGAACCGATAGAATCTGCAGAGCAACCTGAGGTCTTGACGTAAGGATATACTCCTGTTATATAAGCGATCACCATGAAAAGCTCTTTCAGACAGATGATCGTCCCGTTGACTCTGCTACCAGGAATTCCACCTGAAGTAAACCCGAATACATAATCAACCGGGATAAAGAATTGAGGGAAGGAGATAGAAGATGAAAATTGAGGAATATGATCTGAAGATCCCGGATGGCTGCAATATAATCCTGGGGCATGCGCATTTTATAAAGACCATAGATGACCTTTACGAGGCGATGGTCTCGTCGAGCACGTCGGTGAAGTTCGGGATCGGTTTTTCGGAGGCGTCGCAGGAGAGATTGGTTCGCGTGGACGGTAACGATGACGAGCTTAAGAAGCTGGCCGCCGATGCCATCATGGGGATAGGATGCGGTCATACGTTTATCATCTTTTTGAAAGATGCCTTTCCCATCAATTTCCTGGGCGCCATCAAGGCGGTACCGGAGATTTGCCGGATAATCTGCGCCACAGCCAATCCATTGAAGTTGCTCATATCGAGGACGGAGCAGGGTGGAGGCATTATGGGCGTAGTTGACGGCGCTGCCCCGAGCGGAATCGAGGGAGAAGAGCACGTTCAGGTCAGAAGGAAATTCTTAAGAGACATTGGATATAAGCGGTAATCGTGGCGAGAATCGAAAACGGCATCAGATTCGGCGATTATTTCTCGATCGATCCGACGCGGAAATCAGATCTGGCTGTTGTCAGCCATGCCCATTCGGATCACCTCAAGGCGCACCGGAAAATAATGGCCACCGGCCCGACGATCGAGCTGGCTCGTCTTCGATATAAGAGATTCGAGGCAGCCACTGTTGATTATCATAGAAAATTCGAGATAGGCCCGGCGACCATTGAGCTGGCCCCGGCGGGCCATATGCTCGGTTCGGCCCAGGTGGTCTTAGACTGGCACGGTGAGAGAATTGTCTACACCGGTGATTTTAAGCTGGAGGAGAATTACACCTGTGCCAAAGCGGAAATCCATCCGTGCGATACTCTCCTGATCGATGCCACCTACGGGAAGCCTCATTATAGATTTCCGCCCATTGCAGAATGCCGGGAGAGACTTCTGGAGTTTGTCATCGGGAATATAACGGGGGGGGTAGTGCCGGTTATACTGGCCTATTCTCTTGGTAAAGCCCAGGAGGCGATGAAGATTCTTGCTAATGAGGGTGTCGAGATCGACGCCCACAAAACAGCATACGAAGCCGCCATGATTTACGGCCGTCATGGAGTCGAGATAAAAGGATTACATCTGCTTGATGGGAAGCCAAAGCAAGAGAGAGCCCTGATAATGCCTCCCGGCGGTTTCAGATATATTAATCCGTATGGCTGGGGACGATTCAAAACCTGTTTCCTTTCCGGTTGGTCTATTGATAAACGATACGGATCCCGGGGAGGGAACAGCATCGGGATACCGTTTTCTGATCATGCCTCCTTCGATGATATAGTTCGATACGTGGAAATCGCCAAACCCAGGAGGATCTTTACACTTTTCGGTCCGCCGGAAATAGCTGAATATCTCAGAAGAATCGGCTTCAACGCCGAGGCAACCGATCTGAACCGGGACCGGAGCCTGGATCGGAAAGGTGGTGGCAACATGGATCTTTTCGCATGAATTCCATCCAAATTGCCGAGTTGTCCGCCAGGATATTCGACGATCTTATCGCATCCGAGTATTTCCGATAAAAAATACTTGACAGGTTACGAATTTGATGGTATTATTGATTATATTCTCGGCGAAGCATAAACATCTTGCAAATATGGAGTTTGCCTGAAAGATCTTCTGATATGGATGTTAGCTGTCAGGGATCCAGTGGGAATTGCGAAGGAAGCAGTCAAAGAGTTGGGTCGCAAAGCCGCTTTGCTCGCGGTCGGGCAGAAGGGTGCATACTGTGGCAGCCTTGAGAATAGAATTACTGGTCGACATTACCGGCCCGGATTGGCGTTTAAGCCGGTGCTCTCTTGGTGGAACTTTCCCGGGATGTGAGGCTTAAAAAGGGGTTGAATATGTGCCGACAATATGCCTGGAGGGGTATCCGCAGAGGAAAAATCTGAGGGCCGGGATAAAATATCCGGGATCGTAACCGTTGTTGGTCAGTGATTAAGAGAAGTCAACAGGAGGCTTAATAGATGTGCGGGATAGTGGGATATGTTGGTCCCCAGAAGGCATGTCCGATCTTGATAGAAGGGCTTAAGCGTCAGGAATATCGAGGCTACGATTCAGCCGGCGTTGCCCTTATTGAAAATGGCGAGATAGTAATTCAAAAAAGCGCCGGCAAGATCGCAGCTCTGGAGGCCGATCTTGAAGGTCGCGATTTTGAGGCGAATTCGGGTATTGCCCATACCCGATGGGCTACGCATGGCGAACCGACTGATGTTAATGCACATCCTCATACCGGTATGACCGGGAAAATTGCGGTTGTGCACAATGGCATAATCGAGAATTACGCGGCGTTGAGGGAGGTTCTGAAACGCCAGGGACGCGTCTTCAGGACCGAAACAGACACCGAGATTTTAGCTCATTTGATTGAAGAGTATTACGATGGCAATCTGCTTCAAGCTGTTCGCAGTGCATTAACTCAGGTCGAAGGCACTTATGGCATAGCGGTAATCTGTATTGACAACCCGGATATGATGGTTGCCGCCAGATCCGGCTCCCCTCTGGTCATCGGCAGCGGCGAAGGCGAAAACTTTGTGGCCTCGGATGTTGCGGCTATCTTAAGGTATACCAACAGGGTTGTTTATCTTGAGGATGGCGAATTAGCCGAGGTAACACCATCCAGATTCTCTATAACCACGCTCGATGATGTGACCGTGACACCCCATCTGCAGGAGATCTCCTGGAGTCTGGATATGATCGAAAAGGGTGGATACGATCATTTCATGTTAAAAGAGATTTTCGAGCAACCTGAAACACTGAAAAATGCCATGAGGGGCAGACTGAGTTTTGAAGATGCCACGGCTCGCCTTAATGGCTTAAACCTTCAATATGATGAACTGCATCATATTCGGCGCATCATAATTACCGCCTGCGGTACGAGCTGGCATGCGGCGCTGATCGGGGAGTATCTGATAGAGGAATATGCCCGGATCCCGGTAGAGGTCGAGTATGCCTCGGAATTTCGCTATCGAAGTCCCATAATCGATCCAGGTACCGTAGTATTGGTTATTTCTCAGTCGGGGGAGACAGCGGATACGCTGGCCGCCATGCGCGAAGCGAAACGCAAGGGCGCAACTTGCCTGGGGATCTGCAACGTGGTTGGCTCAACTATCGCAAGGGAATCCGATGGAGGGGTATATATCCATGCCGGTCCGGAGATCGGGGTCGCCTCCACCAAGGCTTTCACTTCTCAGATAATGGTTCTCTCCCTTATCACCATCCTGCTGGCCCGGATGCGGTCTATGTCTTACGAAAAAGGCGAGGAGTTGATCGAGGCTTTGAATGGGGTTCCCGAGCAGGTAAAGACGGTGTTGTCCCTTAATGATGAAATCAAGCATCTGGCGGAAAAATATCACGATAAGAATAATTTCCTGTATCTCGGCCGTGGAATAAGCTTCCCCGTGGCGCTGGAGGGCGCCTTAAAGCTCAAGGAAATCAGTTATATTCATGCCGAGGGTTATCCGGCCGCTGAGATGAAACATGGACCGATCGCTTTAATCGATGAGAACATGCCTGTTGTGGTTCTGGCGCCGAAAGATTCGGTTCACAGCAAGGTTATCTCCAACATGTCGGAGATAAAAGCCCGCAAGGGGTTGATAATCGGAATCGCGACCCGGGGCGACGAGAAGATCACTGAAATGGCTGACGAGGTTATATATATTCCGGAGGTGAACGATTTTATACTTCCGATTGTGGGCATAATTCCTCTACAGCTTCTGGCATATCATATGGCCGTGTTGAGAGGATGCGACGTGGATCAGCCGCGAAATTTGGCTAAAAGCGTTACCGTTGAATGAGTTTGAACCGGGGAACTTCAGAAAATCAAGGAGGCTGCCTATGGCAGGAAAAATCAAGCGAAAGTTGCAGAAGGACAAAAAACTGCTGGTGGAGATGTATCATCGACGGGGGATGTCATTGACGGATATCGCCAGGAAATACGGGTGCAGCCGTCAGTATATCCAGTTGGTCTTCATAGCGTTGGGGATCCGGCGGAGAAACCGTCAAGAAGCTTTAAGACTATCCCCCAAAAGGAGAAAAAGCAGGTTCGATTTTCAGCCAAAACACGACAGATTCATAGCTGCCAATTACGAAAGAATGGCCGATCACGAGATCGCTCTCAGGCTAAATAAACCGGTGAATGCTGTTACCTATCGAAGATTGACGGTGCTGTGCAAGAAGAAGGGAGTCCGGCGGAATTTTTCCGCAGAGGAAGACGATTTCATCCTGAGAAACTATAAAAAACTCACTGACAACGCAATTGCGCGGGCGCTGAAGAGAACTCTCATATCGGTAACCCATCACAGAAACAGAATCCTGGACCGTCCCAAGAGAAGGCTCCGATCCTATACCGAGGAAGAGGATGGCTACATCAGGCAGAACTACAGAATGCTTACTGACGGTCAGCTGGGCAGGGCGTTGAATCGCTCAAAAGCATCCATAACCGTCCACCGCAGCGAGGTCCTGGGGCTTCCCAAGGTGACTAAGAAAAAATAGCACAAGAGTAAGATGAGCCCATAGGATCTTGAGTCTTTCTGAAAGTAATCCCGATTCTTCCCCCCGGGAAAAAATTCCTTTCATTATAACTCGGACAATTGTAATATAGATATTAGGTTGATGGATGGCAGTTGTCGGTAGAGTCGCTCGTAGGCCATAAAGTGAATTAGATTATTCCAATGAAAATCCTGGTTATATCACAATACTACCCTCCGGAACCGGGGGCAACATCGAATCGACTTGAAGCCTTTGTTCAGGCAATGATTAACAGGGGCCACGAGGTTACTGTTATTTGCGAGTTTCCCAATCATCCAACAGGTCGCCTTTCACCTGATGATAGATGGCGCCTTTTCAGGGTTGAAAATGAAGACACTCATAAGATCATAAGAACCTTCGTGTTGACCTTTACAAAAAAGAACAATATTAAAAGAATGCTTTTTTATTTATCTTTTGCGCTGTCATCGTTCCTGGTGGGTATGTTCCTCAAGCGTCGCGATATTGTCTTCGCTTCTTCCCCTCCAATATTCCACGTATATGCTGCAATGCTGGTTGCCATCATGAAACGTTCTAAATTTGTTCTTGACGTTCGCGATATTTGGCCTGATGCAGCCCAGGAATTTAAAGCAGTTTCCGATAATCGACTATTAAGGTTGGGCGGATATATAGAAAGAAAATTATATCGAAAAGCGCATCTTATTTTCACAGTGTCAAGGGGTCTTAGAACAAAGATAAGCAAAAGAGGAGGCCATGCAAAAGTAAAAGTGATTTACAACGGTTCGAATCTTGATATGCTACAATGGAAGGGGAATATAGAATCTATAAGAAACTCGTTCGGATGGTCGGAAAAACTCATTGTATGTTATGCTGGCCTCATCGGATTAGGACAGGATTTAATCAGTTTACTACCAGAGATAGCAGAGTTGCCTTCAGGAAAGATTCATTTTGTGTTTATAGGGGACGGTCCAGGGAAAGAGCCTTTTGATAGGGAAGCGAAGAGGCTAAGAATCCAGAATATCTCGATTATGGATCTTCTGCCGAGGAACCAAGTTATTCCTTATACACATGCAGTCGATATAATGATGGTAGTGTTAAGAGAATCGAAATTTTTTAGAAGCGCTATACCTTCGAAATTTTTTGATTGTCTCGCTGCGGGAAAGCCGGTCGTCACCAATGTGGATGGGGAACTTAGGGAGCTTATGGAAGACAGCAATTCTGGCCTATATTTTACGCTCAACGAGAAAGGATCATTCGCCGGAGCGATAGAATTGCTGGCTGGAAATCCCCAGTTGCGCGATACAATGGGCAAAAATGGTAAAGAGCTCGTAGCCGATCAGTTCATCAGATTGGATCTTTCGGATACGGCGGTGAAGATAATCGAAGGCAGTTCTCAATGTTAGTTCTTGTTATTGCAATGCTGAGGATTTTTCGCTCGAGATCTTCTTTTCTTTCCATGGTGACGAAAGATTTGAAAGCATGCTGAAAATACTTATTCTTACCACCAACGATCAGGTTTTCCTGCCGCATTTTTTTGATAGAGTGTTTTCGAAGATCGGAATTGAGATTGTGGGTCTCGCTATAGTAAGTGATCCAAACCTCAGAAGGTTCTTGTTGAAGAGCTTGAAATTTATGGGCATTCTGCAGTTCGCCGGGGAAGTCTCCCGGCAGCTCAAAATCAGGATAATGGATCTCTTATATACGGTGTTTGCACAATCGAAAAGATCCTCTATAAAAGCGGTTTGCCAAAAATACGACGTTCCCTGCATCTCAGTCGATAAAGTGAATTCGAGACATTTCCGAAAAACTTTGAAGGACGCAGAAGTTGATCTCCTGGTTTCGGTCGCCTGCCCGCAGATCCTGAAAAAGAAACTCCTGGATTTACCCTCAAAAGGTTGCATAAACATCCATTATGGATTGCTACCTCATTATAGAGGGTTATACCCATCATTCTGGGTTCTGGCCAATGGTGAAAAAGAGACGGGGGTTTCGGTTCACTACATGGTTGAGAAGATCGATGCGGGCGATATTCTAGCACAGATAAAAGAGAAAATCGCACCCGATGATACTTTTTATTCTCTTGTGAGAAGGTTGAAGACCACGATAGGTCCTGATGCATTACTCCTGGCCGTTGAAAGCATCAGGGAAGATCGAATATCTGTAATCCCGAGTGATCCTGATAAGGGATCCTATTTTGCATTTCCAACCAGGAAAGCTATGGCGCGGTTAAGAAAAAACGGTCGAAAGTGGCGGTAATGAAATTGACTCGGCCGCGATTTCGAATCTACCTGCATATATATTACAAACTTTGAATTCAATTGCTCCGATCCATCATATCTACTATACTTTATCGATTAGAGGATTGTGGAATGGAAAGTAAAAGGAACCCGGGGGCAATAGATTATTTTAATAGACGAATTCAGGATTATGACGATATTTACTGTGATGACAAATCCTGGTTTACGTTATTTCTGAATAAAACCATTCGGGCTTCGGTAAGACGCAGGTTCTATTTTGCTTTCGAAACGCTCGGGGATTTGAACGGAAAATCTGTACTGGATGTTGGCTGCGGGTCCGGGCGTTACATGTTTGAATCGATCAGGAAAGGGGCAGCACGAGTTGTCGGGATCGACGCGGCTAAGGGAGCGCTGGCCATGGCCGGCAGAATGGCCTCGGATCACGGAGTCGAGGATCAGGTCGATTTCATCGAAACCGATTTCATGGATTTTGATACGGATAAGAAATTCGATCTAATCTTTGCAGTTGGATACTTCGATTATATTTTTGATCCGGCAAGACATATGAAAAAAATGATAATGCTATCGGACGGGATAATTTACGCCTCATTTCCCAAATTGTGGTCCCCTTTGTCTGCCATCAGGAAAATCAGATTGACTCTCAATCGCTGCCCGGTCCGTTACTATACAAAGGGCCGCATCAAGAGAATCATGCGCGAGGCTGATATTACCAATTATGAAATCAGGACCATCTTTAGAGATAATATTCTCATAGTCCGCAAATAACCTCTGCAACCGGGGTTCATTCAGCGGATCGGGAATCTGGCCGCAATCAAGAAGTGGCTCGTTATAAGGCCTCAATTTCGGCGGGGGCAGACGGCACTGCCAGCGATAGAAACGGAAAGCTTAGAATTGTGTATCTTTTTTTTCAAAAATGGATATATTTATTACAGGATACTGTATTATTGGGAGGCACAATGGGTTGGATCAGCCGGATATTACCGATCGTAGGCACAATACTCCTGACATTTTCAATGGCCCACGCTCAATTTGAAGGAGCCGTCTGGGACACGCTTACAGCGGATACTCTAAGAGACGCATTGAGCAGGCAACCGTTGGCGGCCACCCCCGGAGGCCTTCATCTGACACATGCCAAAAGCCGGGGTATAGGCAATGGCTGGTCTATTCATTACCGCTTCTTCGACATCGCAGGCGGCTGGAGCGATGATATTATTGTGGAGTCCGATCTGCCGGCATTCTCGCCGTCGATTGCGGCAAGAGAATTCGATGCTTTCAAGATCGCCATATTCTTCGATGCTTACGGCGATATTTACGGCAGTATTGCCCATTCGCCATGGGATTCGTGGGATCCTGTCAATCTCACCGATTCGCCCGCCCCTGATCTCGAGCCGACCGTGGCCGTCGATAATGAAGGTTCGGTGCACGTCGCCTGGATCACTGAAATTGATGGAGAGTACGAGATTGCCTACGGGAAAATGGAAGACGATACTCTGGTCATGGAGATAATCTATGAGTCGGAGCCCGGCCCGTATGGATCGGGAGCCGCCCCGAAGATAATCACGGTGGATAACCTCCCACAAGTATTCTACAGGGGTGTTAATTCAGGATCTTATCATATTCATCATGCTTTCAGGGAATCGCCGGGCGCACCCTGGGAGATCGGGTTCCTCTATTCCGGTAACACCGACGATTACACCTCATCGGCGGCTGCGGATGAACTCGGAGATATCCACCTGGCGATTTCCGGCAACGAGGGTTGGGGAATGCCCGGGAGAATTTACTATACGCGGCAGGATAACCAGTCCGGACAATGGACGCCTGCCGAGCGGGCCTCGGGCTCATATTCTGTAGTCGAGGGTAGCATTGGGATTACGGATGAGGAATCTGTTTTTATCGTCAGCGCCGGGATATCCGGGAATTTTTATACTGGCGATATATACCTCTCGAGCGGTATCGATGGCTCGTTTCAGACGGAATTTCTGACTCATTATGAGGACTGCACCGGGCCTTCGATCGCATTTCTGCCGGGATCTGTCGGGGCTTTAGCGCTGCAAGGGATAATCGGCGAATATAACTCGAATAATATGGAAATTATCAGTTACAGGCCGGAAAGAACCAACACCGCGGATAGTGATCTTATGCCTCGCGGTCTCACGGCCGGTTTGAATTATCCAAATCCATTTAATTCAAACACCATTATTATTGCGAGCGGGGAGTTCTCGGAAAGCACGCCCCTGGAGATTTTTGATCTTCTGGGACGAAAGGTGAGAATGCTTCGAAACTTTGACGGGGACGAGAATTATATCACTTACCGCTGGGACGGTCTTGACGACAATGGCAGGGTCTGTTCAAACGGGATATATATCTATTTCATTGAGACTCGAAGCTCCTCACTCTCAGGGAAGATGACGCTCCTGAAGTAGCAGATAGATGGAGGGCATCTTACGGTATGGGGCCGGCGAACTATAAGGCCGGCAAATCAGTTTATTATGATAGAGGGAGTTAAATAAACTTAAGGTCGGGCACGAGAAATGGCGGAAAAAGAAGATACGATAAAAAAAATAGCCCGGTTCTACCTCTTTTTCGGGCCTAACAACTATAGATTGGACGAAAAAATATCGTCGCTTATCAAGGCGGTTATTCCCGCCGGCGCGAAGGCGTTCGACCTGGATAGGTTTGATGGGAAGCGTTGCGACGTTGCGGACCTGCTGAACAGCCTCTCGACACCTCCTGTCATGAGCCCTTTAAGAGTTGTGGTTTTGAATGACGTGGACCGAATGCCTTCAAAAAAACAAACCGTATTATGCGAATTCCTTCCCGGGATCCCTGAATATTCTGTCCTGGCCATGACCGCCGCCAAGGCAGACAAAAGATCAAAACTGTTTAAAAAGCTCCTTGCTGAAAAAAAGAAACATTCATTCGAATATGGGGTACTTACAGAGACCGAGGCTCTGGGATTGATTGCAAAGTTCGCTGCCGATCGGGATAAGATCATAGGATCCCGGATCGCGGAAACGATGATCGGGCTTTTTGGAACCGATCCTTATCGACTCGAAAACGAGGTAGAGAAACTGGCGTTGTCAGTAGGTGATAAAAGGGAGATCGAAAAGAAAGACTTAGCTTTTATGTCGGGATTTACGAAAGCGGAAACCGCTTACGATCTCCTCGAATTGACTTTCGGAGGACAGATAAAGGAAGCTTTGGAGCTTTGCGGCAGGGCGCTGGCATCCGGAATGAGCGAAATGCAGATCCTATATATGTTTAAGACTCATCTGGCAGGGCTGAACGCGGCCTATAACTCCAAGGAAATCAAGACCTTGATGTCGACCTACAGGATTCCTTATCCGGTCGCCAGGCGATTTCAGGCGGAGTCGAGAAAGATGCGACCGGAGGCGATCCTGAATGGCTTGAGCCACATATTCAGGGCTGAATATTCGCTAAAATCCGCCAGATTTCCGTCCGGTTATATTATCGAGCTTTTGGTTGAATCTTTATATCTGGCGGTGGCCGGGAATAAAGTTAAATGATGACTGTATAACTCTTGAGGGAAAGACCAGTGATGAGAAAAGGCGCCGGAGAGCGCGAAGACCAGATTTTGATCGGCAAGGTTCTCGAAGGTGATACGAGGGCATTCGAGAGACTGGTAGAAAAGTATAAAAAACGGATCTACTATCTCGCTTATAGAATGACCCGCGATCATGACAGCGCCGATGAATTAGCACAGGAGAGTTTCGTGAAGGCTTATCAGGCGATGTCGGGATTTAAACCGGGCCATAGCTTTTACACCTGGATCTACCGGATCTGTGTCAACCTCTCCATTAACTTCATCAAACGGGAGAAGCAGAATGTCTCGGCAGATTTTCTGCGTGATTCGGGAATCGCCATTGACCGTAGTAGTGAATCGAATCAGCTTGAACGTATGATAGCCTCAGAGCAGGCTGCCATCGTCAAGGAAGCGCTGAACGGACTTCCCGCGGATCAAAAGGCGGTATTTATACTTAAAACTTATGACGATATGTCTTATGAACAGATGGCGGAGGTCATGGATTGCTCCATGGGCACAGTGATGTCGCGGCTTTTTCGCGCACGTCACAAGCTCAGAAAAGCGCTTGAAATGACTGAGTCCGAAAAGGATTTTGACGATGAGAGAATGTAGATATAAAAAGAGACTTCAAATATATCTCGATGGCTGGATGGACGATAAGGAGGCCAGACGCCTCGAGGTGCATCTCAAGCGGTGTTCCGATTGCCAGACCGAGATGGTCGAGTTGGAGGAAGTCGCGTCGGCGGCTCTGGAGATAGTGGATCAGGCGCCCGATTTCAATTACTGGAAAAATTTCCCCGCCCGCGTTCTTAACCGTATTATTTCCAGAGACGTAAGCCCTTATGAGCAGAAGCAGAAGCCGGCGAGAAGCCTTCGGCTGAAGATCGGGTCATATACCGTGGCGATCACGGCGCTGGCGGCCGCTACATTGCTTATCTTTAATTACGCGAGCTGGTCGCCTGATGTCCCCGACGCCGGGGTTCGAGATGTAGTGGGAGTCGCCGACCAGATTGCCGAAACGGAGTTAGCAGAGCCGACAATATTTACCGCAGAGGAGTCTGATAGACCGACTGTTAATGATGAATCGAAGAGCATATCTGCCGGGCAGCCAGGCTTGCCGGTGGATGAAAAGCCATTGCCGAATATGGTGCTGAACTCCGTAGTGGGTAACGAGATAGAGGAAAAACCCACCCTGCCTTCGCAGGCCGAATTGGCGTCGCAATCTGATTATGATCTCAGTGCGGTTTTCCGGAGACCGGCCTTATTTGGACGAGCGTCATTGAAGCTTGATGACGATTATAATTTTCTCGACAGACTGATGACCGCTTATAGCGGGAGGGTGGCCAACAGCTATAGTATCAGTCCAGCAGTATTGGCCGAGCGGATTCTTTCGGGCTATACCTTTCGAGATATCAACAGGATGGATAATGGTATTTACGGGCCACTGGATATCGGGCCGTTCCCCGGTTTGAACGGCGACCGTTTGTCATCGGGATGGGGATATTTGAGTCTCCCGGACGATACGTCAAATACTGAAGAGCTGCGGAAATATCTGATTGAACTCGAATTGATGCAGGCTAAATGATTTCAGCTGTTTTTCCGATTTTTGTTTGATAAAGAACCCATAAAAATATATATTAACCGCTTGTCATATTTGGAAGGACTTTGATCTTTCGTATGTGGGTAATAGTCGTCTTACTTTTAATTCTGGTTGTCTACGGTTTCTGGGAGTTCCGCAGTCACCAGTTTCATTTGAATCAAATTCCGATGAGGATTCATATCAACGGGACTCGCGGGAAATCGTCGGTGGCGAGGTTCATAGCGGCCGGGCTAAGCGGCGACGGTCGAAAGGTATTTGCCAAAACAACCGGAACTAAGGCGCGGATGATTTTTGTTGATGGCAATGAAGTTCCTGTATTACGAGTGGGGAGGGCAAACATCATTGAGCAGACCAGGATCGTAGCCAGGGCCGCGAAGCAGGAACCGGATTATTTGGTGACCGAATGTATGGGGGTGCAGCCGCACTTGCAGGAATTACTGGAACGACAATTCATTAGATCCCATATAGGCATCATAACAAATGTCCGGGCGGATCATCTCGATAACATGGGGCCAACTTTGAGAGAAGTGGCGCATTCCATGTCAAATACCATACCGCCCAACGGCTTGTTGTTTACTGCGGAAGACAAATACCTGGATATCCTCTCGGAGCGAGCGAAGGCGGTAGGGGCTGAGGTTATCACAGTCAACGACGCCGAGATCACAGATGAGGAAATGCGGGGATTTTCTTACCTGGCTCATAAGGAAAACGTCGCCATCGCCCTGTCGGTTGTCCAGCATCTTGGCGTCGATAGGGAGAAAGCCTTAAAAAGCATGCATCATGCTTCGCCCGATCCAGGAGTTGTAAGGCGTTATGAGATCGAGATTCATGACAAGAGAATAGAATTTGTTAGCGCCTTTGCGGCCAACGATCCCGACAGCCTGCTTGCTATCTGGGATCTGTTAAAGATCCACCATGAGCCGGGAAAGACTCTGATAGTGTTGGTGAATTCCAGGAAAGACCGTATCCAGAGGGCCGAACAACTTGGCGAATTCATTACATCTCATCTGGATGCGGATTATTATGTAATTACCGGCGAATATACCCGGCCGTTAATGGCCAGAGCTATCGTCTGCGGGATGCCGCATAACAAGATCGAGGATCTCGGCGGCAGGTCTCTGGAGGCGATCTTCAATAGCGTTGTCAGTCTGGCCTCGGAAAAAACCCTGGTTTTCGGCATCGGCAACATGGTTGGATTCGGCGAGGAGATCGTGGAGTATTTTATGGAAAGGGGACGGGAGATTGTCTGAAATATTGATGATGCAATCGGTAGGGCTCGGCCTGGTGGTCAGTCTGGTATTTTCAGAAACGCTCGGCCTTGCTGCCGGAGGTATGGTCGTCCCGGGATATATGGCGCTGATGATTCATGATCCCGGCCGGATCGTGGGTACTGTCCTGGTAAGCCTGTTAACATATTATTTTATCAGGCTGCTTTCCAATTACATGTTTATTTATGGCCGGCGTCGCACAGTCGTTATCATAATAGTGGGATTCCTTTTCGGCTGGCTTTCGAGAGAATTTCTCATGATCGGGCTCCCGGATGGTCAGACGCTGGAGTTTCAGGCGATAGGATATATTATTCCCGGTCTTATAGCCAACTGGATGGAGAGGCAGGGAGTCCTGGAAACGATCACCACCATGATCGTAGCGGCAGTGGTTGTCAGGTTGCTTCTGATGATATTTATGGGAGGCAGGGTATTGGCATGAGACCGCGCGGTCGCAACCCGTCAAAACGGCTGCTGATAGCCGTGGCTTTGTTTTCGATTTTGATGTTCTATCTGGCCGAGGGCACAAAGCAGCAGAAACAGGCGCCATATTGGGATCTCAAAAACCGGGTCGCCAATCTCGATCAGAGGGCCCAGGATTTAATACGTCAGAAAATCGAAGATCTCGGTATCCCGATCGATTTCGAGAACGATCCGAATGGGACAGGACTGATAGGTGAGCAGTATACACTGATTACTACAGACCGTGGCGAGTTGAGGAGCAAATTGATAGCCACCAACCCTAATTTCGGTGCGGCGATGGTTGCGATGTTCAAAAAGAGCAATCTAAAGCGGGGAGATCTGATAGCCGTCAGCATAACCGGCTCTTTCCCCGGAGCAAATATTGCCCTCTACAGCGCCTGCGAGGTCATGGGCATCGAACCGATCGTGATAACCTCTCTGGGAGCGTCCAACTGGGGGGCCAACCATCCCGACTTCACCTGGCTCGACATGGAACGGACTCTATACGAGGCGAAATTGATCTCCTTCCGTTCAGTTGCCTCCTCGCTTGGTGGCGGTACCGATAACGGCCGCGGGCTTTCGATTCAGGGTCGCCGGCTGCTTCTGGACGCGATAACGCGCAACGATATCGAATTGATTTTCAGCGGTAACATAGAAAACATCATGGAGGCAAAAGGTTCACTCAAAAGCAATATTAACAGGCGAATGGAGATATATACCGAGAAGAGCAAAGGGCGTCGATACGCGGCTTATGTCAATATTGGCGGCGGGCTGGCATCGCTGGGTTCGTCGCAGAACGGAAGACTCATCCCATCCGGAGTCAATTTCGATCTCCACCGCAGGAATTTTCCAGCGCGCGGCGTTATTAACATGATGGCTGAAAGAAAAATCCCCGTCATTCATTTGTTGCGTCTGGGTGAAATCGCCAGCGAGTACGGTCTTCCGATTGATGTCGTTCCCGCACCGATTGTTGGTGAAGGGCCTATCTTCTATCGCGATGAGTATTCGCTGTCCTCTACGATAATTTATGCTGGAATTTTGATCGTGTTCGTAGTCGCTGCGATCAGAATTGATATTAAATACTATCTAAAAAAGCAAACCCAAATACTGTTTCCTCCGCGGAGGAACGATGATCCGGAGCTGTGAGATGAAAAAGTTCAGCATTCTGATTCTGGCGATTTCGTTCTTGTTCAACGGTCAGCAAGTGCTGGCGCAATCCAAAACCAAATACAGGGCTTTCAAGCCGTCAAAAGCCGGCGACAGCGTATTCTTGAAATCTGGTACAAGAAGCCTCAGGTACTATGTCCTGGAGGCAGGTAAAACAATGTATCTTGAAGTTACCGGCCCGACCCGGATCAAGCTTCGCAGCCGGGCAAGCCTCGGCCTTGTCGATTCGGGGGATTATGATCTGTATGTCTGGGAAGGCAAAGAGTTGATTGCCAGCCGAAAAGTGGGGACCTCGAAATCCAAGCTGATAATTGATGGCACAAGTGAATATGTCGGGCTGGCGAGGGATATCTTTTTCAAAGTACCCCGGGGGACGCATACCTATAGCATCTCAGCAAGATCCGAGAAAATCGATAAATTTTATCTGCGGTTCTATCGGCAGAAAAAGAATAAGAAGAAAGCCACCTATATTCCATACCGACCGTACGATTACTCTAAAGAGGCTAAACTAAAAACCCAAAAATCAGAAATCCCATATTATCTGGTTGAGAGGGATGGTGGCGTCAGCCTCAAGGTGATTGGCCCAACCAAAATCGGCATTTTTTGCCGCGCTAATTTCGATGCCACCGTCGAGGATAAATCAAAATTCGCTCTTGGAGTATACGAGAAGGGGAAATCGATCGAAATGTTCACCGGAATTGCGAAAAAGTCTAAAAAGCTGGCATTTTCAGACCTGCCCGGTCTAATACCGTCGACTTTGCATAAGTTTTATCTCGATGTTCCCACCGGGGAGCATATCTATGAGTTTAAGAAAGTAAACTCGCCTGCGCCGAATCTGGCGGTGCGGTTTAAGATTCTGGAAAATACCCTTGGTAAGAAGAGATGACCGGACCGCAATATCCGAATAAGATCGACTACGTACCTTTTCTGACGCTGATTCTGGCGTTGCTCGTCTGGTCGCCTGCCGGTGCTCAAAAAAAAGAGAAGGCCCCTGAGCCCCGAAAGCTGCAGATGCTTTTTTTAGATGCCAGGATGGAGCTGACATATGACGACAACATAATAAATTATTCCGATGCCGATCTCGATCTTTACAGTGATAACGCCCGGCCCGATAAGTTCCTTATAGAATCGGAAGATGATTGGATCATAACCAGCCGAATCGAATCGCGGCTTAAGGGGGGATTCATCTCGGGTAGAACCGCCTGGATAGATCTTAATTTTACTAATTATTTCTACGTCAGAAATGAGGTTCGTCGCTACCAGAAATACGGTTTATCCGGCCGACAATATTTCATGCGTGGAGGGTATGCTGAGATTGAGTATTTTTATATTCCGGATTATTATTATCGTAACCTCTATAATGATTCATACATCGAAGCCAGCTTTTCCAAGCATTTCCTGAAAGCTGAAGTGGGGTTTAATTTGCTGCCATCGCTTAAGGGCGATATCTCGTATCGGTTCCAGAGCAAAAGCTTCAACGAGGAGGTGCGGGAACGCGATTTGACAGTCAACGGTGTGAGGCTCGATGGAATCTGGAAAGCATCGAAGAAGTTCAAATTCTGGGCTTATTATAGTTTTGAGCGGGCCATAGCAAGGGGGGCGGATGATCCCGATCCTGATATCAAGGATGTCTCGTATGATGCCTGGGGAATAACTCTGGGGAGCAGGCATTATAGCCCGTATCTGCGCAGATTGAAGCCTCAGCTGGTTCTCTCGCTTCAATATCGAAAGATCAAATTCCAGACGACGAAATACCGAGATATCTATAGATTCCTCCGCCGGGATAACAATTACGAATTCAGGATCGGTACCGCCTGGCAGCTTCTCTATAATGTTGGCCTGGATATCGATTACAGGCTGCAGGCGAAGCGTTCGGATATTTCTGATCCCCTGGCGAAAAGCCTGCTGGAATACGACTCCAATTCCATATCATTCGAATTTAAAAGAAGATTCTAAAAGTCGCTTGACCGGAAGAGTCGAAGCGGGTATAATCTTTCCGGGTAAGTATTATTCGCCATGACTATTTTACTGGCTGTATTAATGATGTTTCCAAAACCACCGGATAGTCCCGACTACCATAAGCGGCGTCTGGGGATGGTGGAACACCAGATAGTGGCGCGCGGGGTTTCTGACAATAATGTCCTGAATTCCATGAGAGATGTACCGCGCCATCTTTTTGTCCCGGAAGGTCTGCGAACGAGCGCTTACGACGATAGTCCGCTGCCGATCGGATCGGGCCAGACCATCAGCCAGCCGTATATTGTTGCCCTGATGACAGAACTCTTAAAACCCGATTCCGCAGATGTGATCCTCGAAATCGGCACCGGCTCTGGCTACCAGGCGGCTGTCCTGGCTGAGATCGTCGACACGGTTTACTCAATCGAAATTATCTGCGAGCTTCAGGAAAGAGCTGATTCCACGTTGACGGCTCTCGGATATACGAATGTCCATACCCGTTGTGGTGACGGCTATGGCGGCTGGCCGGAGGCGGCGCCATTCGACGGCATAATTGTTACGGCGGCGCCGGAGAAGGTGCCGAGGCCGCTTTTAGAGCAACTCAAAGACGGCGGCCGACTCGTAATCCCTGTGGGGGACATGATTCAATTCCTCGAGGTCCACACCAGGCGGGGAGGAAAATTCACTAAAGAGCGGAGTGTACCGGTGAGATTCGTTCCCATGACAGGCAAGACGGAGGAGGAAGCCGATGAATAGAAAGCCGCTATTAGTGCTTTCAGGCGCACTATTGATTCTGGCATCATGCATATCACATGATGTGGAGTTCGAGGGCAAAACCGTCATCAGCTCCGACGGAAAGATTCGCAGGTCGGGAGAGCTTAAGATAAGCCTTTCGGGTGACAGGGATGTTGAGAAAGATCTATCCCATGCGATGAAGTTTTATACCGATAATTTCGTACCGCCCGATTCAGATTTATTCGAGATTCAACATACGTTCATCGACAGCGTCTTGACTATAACATGGACCGGCGAGATAGATTTAGCCGACTTGCCGATTTCGGATTATACGCATCGTATCGGCGACGGCCCTGCAGCAAGCAATAAAATCAGTCTGCAGAAAAAAAGCCGGTGGTTTTACAATGACTTTAGCTATACCGAGATTTACTCCGATCCGGTCGATACGGTGAAGTTTTATCCCCTGGTCCAGGATGCATTCTCAAAAGCGTCGGATGATATTATGAATCTTATGCCGATGGAAGGGCTTAGAGACCGTCAGGGAGCAAGAGATCTCCTGGGAGAAATAGAGACTGTGGCCGGTATAGACCTGCTCCGGGCATTTATGGCGTATCCTCGTCGAATGGACAGCCTATCCGAGGAGCACGAGCATTATGTTTATATGGTTGCCGATAGCCTGGCTGCTTTCGCCGGCGTCAAGCTGGATCCCGATTCTCTGAGCAGCTTGCTGGGGTCAGTATACGACGCCGTATGGGATACTCTTTTGTCGGACCATCCGGGTTTGTTCGGCAGTTACGGAATTGTAGAGCCCGAGGAGCACAGATTTAAGATCGAGATTGTCTATCCCGGCTGCCTTTCCAGCAGCAACGCCGACAGCACTTTTGGAAAGGCAGGCATCTGGATTTTTGATAATCTCGATTTCTTCGCCGGCGAGAAGAGGATTGAATTAACATGCAGAATCTGGTCGTGGGTCAATGTGGCTATTACGGTGGTGGTGATCTTGATCGTGCTGGCCGTTATATTATGGCCCATAAGGAGGAAGCGCTCATAAGGTCGCTCTGAATCTGTGCAACCAGGATGACTGCGAATCGTAGAAGAAGATGCAAATATATCGAGGGAGAATGATATGACCAAAAAACTCTACAGGTCCAGAACCGACAGCATGATAGCGGGCGTCTGCGGCGGGCTGGCCGAATATTTCGATATCGACGCTTCATTGGTTCGGGTCGGGGCGGTGCTTTTTACGCTGGCCTGGGGATCAGGCCTTCTGGCCTACGTGATACTCTGGCTGGTGGTTACTCAGAAACCACTGGAGTCGTCGGTGACGGAGAGCGAAGGCGAGCAAAAAGCGACGGATGAGGCAAGCGAGCCGGATAAACTGGAGAGAGATAAGGGCATTATGTTCGTGGGGATAATCCTCACGGTTCTGGGAGCCTTATTGCTTATGAATAACTATATATCCTTTGCCTGGTTGTCATTTCGCAGGCTCTGGCCGCTTTTGATTATTTTCATTGGACTTATGATCATTATGAAAGGGTCCGGCAGCAGGGGCGATGAGAGTTAGCTCGATCAGATGGGGCGTTATCTGGGTGGGGATCGGTTTTTTCTTTCTGGCCATTAACCTTGAGACGCTGGACAGCCTTGTTTTCCCCAGGCTTTTTTCTCTCTGGCCGGTTCTTCTGATTGCCGTCGGCGTTGAGCTGATTTTCAGAAAAACCAAATTCTATTTTTTTGCGCTTCTCTCGCCGCTTCTGATAGCCGGCGCCTTCGTACTTGCGGCATCTCATAAGAGCGGGCCCGGTTGGGACTTCGAAGGATTCTTACGAAGCTGGTCCTGGCGATACGAGGGTGAAAAAATCGATCTGGTTGAGATTCCTCTTGACGACGCCATTGATACCGTCGATATAGTCCTGGATTGTGGTCCCGTCGAATTCGCATTCCAGTCTGTTCCCGGGAGGCTTTTCTCTGCGGAAACCAGGTATTATAAGAGAGGTCCGGTCATCTCTCATCGGAGAGAAGGCGAAGTGGAGTTTATCAGGTTTGAAGATCGCGAAAAACCCGGGTGGAGCTTACTTAATATAGTGAGATCGGCGCGGCAAACCGATTTTAAAATCCCCGGCCGATTGCCTCTCAAAATGGACATTTCGACCGAAGCCGACTTCCCCGATCTCAATTTCTCGAATATTCGACTTGTTGATCTGGAATTATATGTCAGATCGGGCGAGGTAGCGTTACGGTTGGGCGATCTGGAGGATTCGGTGAAGGTCGAGATCTCCGGCAAAACCGGCGAGCTTTCGATAATAATCCCATCCAACCTCGGCCTGCAGATTACTGGAGATCCCGGCAGGCTCGACGATGCGCTGGCGGAGACCGACCTGGTAGAATTTCCCGGAGGTTATCATTCTGATGATTTCGGCGAAGCGGAACAGAAGGTATATATATTGATAGACGCGAGAGTAAACGAGGTTTCTATCCGCCGGAACTAGATTGTCTTTTCGGGAATCACAGTTCCCGAATGATCTGACGAAAAATATATTCACCGTCACTAACGCATAGCAATATATAAACTGTTTTCAGTTTTTAGGGAATAAAATTCAAATTTGAATGTATATAATATAGAAGCCGGCTGATACAGGCTGTATCAAAGATCAATAACGTAAAATCAGAATAGCTCTAAATGTGTGGTATGCTTCGGAAGCACCAAGAGAGGGAGGGAGTAATGAAAATCACGAAGTCATTATGTATCGTAACGGCAATCCTTGTAGCAGTACTTTATGGTATCTCCTTTACGGGAGCGACAGGTTCGATCAAGGGAAAAGTAACAGATGAACATGGCATCGGGATACCAGGGGTGGCCGTGCAGATCGACGGAACAACGATGGGGGCGGCGGCGAGTTTCGACGGCTCTTATGTTATTCTGAATGTACCCCCCGGAAACTATACCTTAATCGCAAGCAGTATAGGGTATAGCCGGATGACAATCGATAGTGTCGTTGTTGTCGCGGATAGCACCACAGAAATTGATTTCCAGTTGACTTCGGAAGCCATCAAAACTGGAGATGTTGTTGTTATGGCCCGGAAAGAACAGATAAGAGAATATGAAACCAGCATCGATATGAGAATATCGGGTTCGAATATGAAATCGCCCACAACCAATGTAGGAGATGTGCTACGAAATACAGCGGGATTTGTAGGTCAAAACGGTGTGTTTCATGCACGGGGCGGTCGCGGTGGAGAGGTATCGTTTATGGTCGACGGAGTCGAGATAAAAGGACGTTTAGGCGGTCTTGATTTTAGACATCGCTCTATTCACTATCCCCCATTCAATATTGAACATAACACAGAGGCCTACGACCGAATCTACGAAAACGAATTCCTTGACGCCCTCTCCAATCCTCTTTCGACCTTTTCCATAGACGTCGATGCGGCATCGTACAGCAATACCCGTCGCTTCTTAAATGACGGTTATCTTCCGCCGCCCGACGCCGTGCGGATCGAGGAATTTATCAACTATTTCAGCTATGAATATCCCCAGCCTGATGACGGTATGCCGTTCTCCATCACAACCGAGGTTTCGGAATGTCCCTGGGAAAATAAGCATAGACTGTTGCATATCGGCCTGCAGGGAAAAAATGTGCCAATGGAAGACATTCCTCCCGGAAATCTGGTATTCTTGCTCGACGTATCCGGCTCGATGAATCGTCCGGCTAAGCTGCCGCTATTGAAATCCGCGTTCAAACTCCTTGTAAAGCAACTGCGTGATGAAGACAGGGTGGCTATCGTTGTGTACGCCGGTGCGTCGGGACTGGTTTTATCGTCGACACCCGGCAGTCAAAAAGAAACGATAATAAATGCGATCGAAAATCTATATCCCGGCGGAAGCACGGCGGGGGCGGCCGGAATTAAGCTCGCCTATGAGATCGCCAAAAAGAACTTTATCAAAGGCGGCAACAACCGTGTGATCCTCGCAACCGACGGCGATTTCAATGTCGGTGTTTCCAGCGACGGCGAACTGGTTCGTATTATCGAAGAAAAGCGCGAGCAGGGAGTCTTTTTGACCGTGCTCGGTTTTGGGACCGGCAACTATAAAGACTCCAGGATGGAGAAACTGGCCGACAAGGGTAACGGCAACTACGCCTATATCGACAATATCATGGAGGCAAAGAAGGTCCTGGTCAATGAATTGGGTGGCACGCTGTTTACTATCGCCAAGGATGTCAAAATTCAGCTTGAATTCAACCCTGCGAAAGTTCTGGCTTATCGTCTGATCGGATACGAAAACAGGATGCTCAAAAAGGAAGATTTCAATGACGACAAGAAAGACGCCGGAGAGATTGGCTCGGGGCATACGGTAACTGCCATTTACGAAATCATTCCCGCCGGGACCGATATGAAAGTCGCCGATGTTGATCCCTTGAAGTATCAACGGTCCAGTATCGATCCGGACGCTTATGAAAGCGCCGAACTTATGACAATCAAGTTTCGATATAAGGAGCCCGACGGCGACAAGAGCAAACTCATAACAGTTTCGGTTCTGAGTCAGGAAATGAAATTAGCGAAAACCAGCGACAATTTCAGGTTTTCAGCTGCGGTGGCTGAGTTCGGGATGCTCCTTCGCGATTCGAAATTCAAAGGGGACTCTGATTACGATCAGGTCGTCGAGCTTGCCTCGGGGGCAAAGGGAGAGGATTCCGAGGATTATCGAGTGGAGTTTATCAGGCTGGTCAAGCTGAGCAAAGATCTCTCGAAATCGGTGGCGGAGAGATAATAATGGCGATATTCAAAAGGCGTCAGGTCGGGCGACCTGACGCCGCATCTTAAAACTAAACAAAAAGCCTTTATATTGCTTGATGACAGGGTGAAATCGATTACGATCAACACGTATTGAGTAAAGAGCGCTTTGGTTACCAAGCGCGGCTTGGTAACCAGGGGAATAATTAAGCGATTATCATTGATCCGGGTTTCGCGCCAGGCGGGTGATTACCGCCAGGTGATAATCATCGTGCTCGGCTGCGAAAGCTGCCATGTCGACTAATCTCATGGGTATTTTCAGTCGCGGATGCTTGGCGGAACGGCCAACGATCTCCTCCTCCTGCTCCTCCAGCCGACCCAGGAAATTCATACGAACCGTTCTGAATGATTCTATAACAGTATCAACATCCTGGCTGTTGTAATCGGCGTCGAAAGTGCGGCGGTTTTTCATATCGGCGGGACGAAGGGTATCCTTGCCGGCAAGAAAATCGTCTGTTCTGCCGTCGAAAAGCTCCTCCACCTTGATGAGATGCCCGACGTTCTCCTGTATCGACCATTTGCCGTCGGCTCTTTTTGTCAGCCCCGCTTCGGGTATATTTCTTACAAGCTCCTTGACCCTGGCCGGAGTGCCGCGCAGCCTCTCTAAGATACATGGGAATACGCCGACTGCAAAATTGAACTCGAATTTCCTATCTATCCATTTTGTTAATTCTACCATGATACGCTCCTTTTATGAGAATATACGCTTGAATTTATCCCGGGGTTACCGGTTTTTATATCCGTAGGGGTGGATTCAAAATCGACCCGAAAAAGAGCGGGCAGGTCTGAGACTTGCCCCTTCGCTGTAATTCCTGCGTAATCGAAGATCCCCGAAGGGAAAGCAGGAATCCAGAGGTGATTTTGCCTGTTCTGTACTTGGTTTGGAATCCAACTTTTTGCTTTATTGGGATTAGTTACATGAAGAACTTGAAACTATAGGGCCTTCGGGTAAGTTCTGGCATTCTTTTAACTACTCTTGCGAGAATCTTTGAGTAACCCAAGGTAATTGGCAAGCGATCATAAAGGCTATCATTGTTCCAATTCATTTTGGTCAATCCAAGAATTTCTGTACAAATATCATCCCAACTACTATGCCCACCATATCTCTTTATCACCAAAGGGAATGGTATGCCTTTACCTTCCTTGAAAAAATTGCCCTCTTTCAATATTGATTTTACATTCCCTTGCGTCCACAATAGCATATCTCTTGTACCTAGTTGAAGATAAGTTCCTCTTTGACAAGGATAACGTTGTACGCTGCCTTTCTTTCCTACACCGAATGGAGGGGGGCCAAAGAAAATCCCACGCCACGGAGTGCTTACTTGAATTTGTATTAAATCTAATCCCACTGGTGCCTTCCACGCGTCAAAACAACCTTCAATTTCCTCTTTTTTAAATTCTGTTGACTTGTGGATTATGACACGCTTTGGTGTCCTACCTCCATGTCTTCCTTGGTATATTCCCAATGCCCTAACCATTAAACGTCGCATGTCAGATCTGTTTAAAAAAGGATTATCACCGTCCAACTGGATATTATCAGATTCATAAAGAATAAATTCTAAACCAGTCCCGTCAGAATCAAAAACTTGGCTGCAACAAGTTACGAATCTGGGTTTAGCGGATGAGCGAACTGCATAACTTATGCCGACATATGCAGTTTCTGGGCTAGTATCTGCTAATTTCCATGGTATACCTCCCGCCTTGCAATATAATGCCAAGCTAAGTCGCCACATTACACTGCATCTACATTTATATTGAAAAACCCTATCTTCGCGAAGGATTTGCATCGGTATATTTTGAACAGCGGTTATCGCTTTCAAATGGTCATGTAAATCGAATTCATCACCCGTAAAACCTACAAAACATTTTGCCCATTTTTCAGGCAATAAGATAACTAGTATATCAAAATCGGATCGTTGGGCGTTTATTTGAGTTATTGCATGGCCTAAGCTTTGCGCAAGTATGGCTTGTGGCTTGTCGGATAGAGATATTTGTTCATCTAACTCCCTCGGCAATTCAATAAAAGCACTATTAGATGCTAAGACAAAGCGGATTCCGAAAATATTTGAAAATCCACGAAAATCAGGTAAATATTGTCGACGCTCGATTGGCTTATGAGAATTCTCTAATTCTTGAATAAGGAATTTCAATTGGCTTTTATATCCAGAAGGAATAATGGCACCAACTCTAATTGGGTCCATAACACTATTTACCATTGCCCGACTTAGAGGCCCGAATTTATCTAATCCTAGTAATGGATGAGGACTTCGATCTTCTGATCGAACAGGATGAAATATTAATTCATTTTCTAAAATATTCCCGAAAGCTGGCATTTCGTACGGCTTAAAACCCATGATTACCTTTGCTTTCTGCTAAATGCCGTTATGTTTAAAATCCTAAATTTCGCGTCTAAGCCATCAATATTTCCAAATGCACTAATCTCACTTTCACTATTTCCAGCAGTGATAATTCTACCCCAAGCTTCCATAATCCCATTCCATTCCCGATTGTATCTACGAGCTAACCTTTCTCTAATAAATTCTTTTGTCAAGTCTGCGTCAGGATCATCTTTTTTATATTCCACATAAATCGATGGTTCGATTAATAGCCAGAGATTGTCTAATCTGTGTTCCAATTTAAATGCTAGAGATTCCCTCCATATAAGCTCTGTCTTTGGTATTTTACCGTAAAGCTGTCTTACCACTTTTCGTAATGGATCGAAAATTCTATTACTTGCTTCTGCCAGGTCTATTATAGCAAGATATGAACCTCTTCTTTTTACAACTTGGAGCGGCCGTTGGCGGCAAAGTGAAAGACTGAGCGCAGAATAAAGAAGATCATATTCAATTGATTCAAAGCGTAATCTGTCTTTCTCTAAAGGATATAAATCAAATTTTGTAATATTATATTTATCAAATATTTTTCTCAAAGTTGAATCAGAACCGAAAGCTAATACACCCGCCCTTCTTCTAGTCGCAATGACATCTGCTTTAGATTCTTCGATAACTTTCTTTACTTCCTTAATACCCCCAATTTCACATTTAATTAGCCGACAAACATTTGGAAAGGCGGAAACAAGAAAAGCATTCAATCTTATTAGTGGCCAACCATTGCCCGGTTTAGGCACAGGGACATCAATAACTCTTGGTTTTTCATCGTTAATATATTTTTGAATGTAATGCGGAATATTCCCAAACAAGTTTATCATATCGCCGAGTAGTTCATCAAAAGTTTCACATTCAATTATATGGGCGTCGATTTTCCGTTCTTTTGCTTTTGATACCAGATCTTCGACTTCCTTAGATATCGAGATTGTAGAAGGATGGAACCAGAACAAACCGTTGGGGAAACCGTCATGTTCAACAACTTTTTTAAATATTTCCATAATAGAATCATCACGGCCACTATATCCTGAAACAGCCAAACCGTAGTTTAAGCAAGCTTTAAATAAGTCGTTTCGAAGGTTGGCATCCTCTATTTTTAATTCTCGCGAAATGTTTTTGAGTCTACGGGAGTGAAAATCACCATGTAATTTAACTAACAATGGCCATCTGTTTTCAGCCAACGCCTCTGAAGCAATAGTTGAATTATCTAGAGTTGCAATAACAAGATCTCCAGTACGTTCAAAAATAGAATATACGGCATCCTCAATAATCTTATCGAAATTTGTGGTCCATACAATTCTGGCCTTATCTAATTTCAATAAAGCTGCAAGAATCAAATGGCCATAAGACGATGTTGCCTCTTTCATTAATTTGTCAATGTGCAAACGACGATCCTTATCATCTTGAAAAGCACTTTCGAAATAGAAGGCATATTCATCCTTGCTGTTAAGGGGAGGAAAATTGCCGGTACTATCAAAAAAATGCTGCAATCTATCTCTTAATAACGGATCATTTAGGTCTCTACAAGTTTCAAGGGGGATTTTGTTTTTTGTGCAATAAATGAGTCTCTTAAAATCCCATATCATATGTACAGCAGTGGGTATTCCTGCCGAGGAAGATGTCCCCGCGCCCAAAAACCACATAATATTCTGGGCACGCAAGGAATATAATCGCAAGAAATTATCAATCTGCATTTTCAGTTCCCAGATTATTAAGGATATTCTACAAGTAACCTAAAGAATTATATATTATTATTGTGTATATTTCAACCGAATTCTTAAACGGGTTTTCTTGCCTAATAAGAATCTCTCCTACAGCCCCATCCTGCCGAAATACTCCCTGGTGGCTTTGACCACCTTGGGGGAGAGTAGCAGGGCGCCGATCAAAGTCGGAATGGCCATGGTCGCAAACATGGTGTCGAGAAGATTCAAGACGATATCCTGAGACCAGATGGCCCCGAAAAACATACTCGCTATATAAACATAAACATATCTGCTGCCGAACTTGTAACCGAACAGATAGCGGGAGCATTTAAGGCTGTAATAGGAATAGGAAATCATCGTAGAAACAGAGAACAGTATTATAACCAGCGTCATTATGTATCGTCCCAGCCCGGGCATGGCATGCTCGAAGGCGCTGACCGTCATCACCACGCCGTCCTCGGCCGCAGGAACACCGGTGGATAGTATTACCAGGGCGGTCATGGTGCAGACGATGTTGGTATCCAGAAACGGCCCCAGCATGGCGATCAATCCCTCGCGCACCGGCTCGTCGGTCTTGGCCGCGCCGTGGGCCATGGGGGCCGTGCCCAACCCGGCTTCGTTGGAGAAGGCCGCCCGCCGGATGCCCGTAATCAGGACCTGCCTGAACGCTAATGCGGTACCGCCCCCGATGATGGCCTGCCCGCCAAAGGCCGAGGTCACTATTGATGATAAAATGCCCGGAACCGCTGTAATATTAGTTAAGATTACGTACAGAGCCGAGATGAAATAAAGCACGAACATGGCCGGAACGACTCTGCTGGTCACCAGCCCGACACGAACGATGCCGCCTATAATAACAACCCCGACAATCAACATACAGACTATTCCGGTACCGACCCTCGGAATACCCCAATCGCTGCTGAGCAGGCCCGAAAGCTGGTTTACCTGGAACATTGCCAGGCAGCCGATCATGCCGACTACCGCAAACATGATTGCCAGCGGCTTGAAATATTTGCCCAGACCGACTTCGATGAAATACATCGGTCCGCCCTGGTCGATTCCGCGTTCGTCTTTTTTCCGATATAACGTCGCCAGCGTGCAGGTGAAATATTTGGTGGACATCCCTACCAGCCCGGCGACCCACATCCAGAAGATAGCGCCCGGTCCGCCCAGCGAAACGGCAATGGCGACTCCTGCAATATTACCCATACCTATTGTCGCCGACAGCGCCGAGGAGAGCGCCTGGAAATGGCTGATCTCTCCCGGATCATCGGGATTATCGAATTTGCCCCTCAGGATATCTATCGAATGTCTTAATCCGCTAAACGGCAGAAACCTGCCAGCAATGGTAAAATAAATACCGGCGCTGATCAGTAGGATAACCAGGGGGAGACCCCAGGCTATATCAACTGCGGCGGCCCAGAAACTACCGAAGATTTCCAAACTGATATTCTCTTGCTGATGATGAGTCGGTTGACCGGATCAATTGCTGCATTGCCGGATAATATATTAGAGTAATCATCCCGAGTAAAAGGAAAAGTTTGATGATTTTGATTTTTTACAATCGGTCATGCAGGTACCATAATTTCGTGTAATGGCAATTTAACGCTGTTAAATGAAGTCAACATGCGCCATTTTTCATTGACCTTTGTTCAAAAAATCATTAATTGTGCATAATGAACGAGCCTCCTGCTGATCTTCCCACGGGGACAATACAGGCGAAAATCCCCTTTGTCTGTCGAAACGACAACCCGTGGGGATTGAAAATTAGATTATATTATCAGTGGCATTATTCAACGAGTCGAGTAGATGAAATATAAGCTGGTCGCTGCCATAATTCTGATTCCGGCATTGGCAGGTGCAGAAAAAGCATATTTTCAGCAGGACGTAACCTATGACATAAAAGCAGAGCTTGACACCGATTCAGCGGTGCTGGCGGGAATCGAGAATATCAATTATATCAACAATTCGCCGGATACCCTTCATGAAATCTATTTTCATCTTTTCTATAACGCTTTTCAACCGGGAAGCTACCTGGATATGCAGAGTCGGGAGCGGGGTTATTATCGTATATCCCGGCTCAATGAAAAAGACCGCGGGTATATGAATATCGATTTGATAAAGATCGATGAAATCGAGATTGAAGATTATGTGATTGACAATACTATTATGAGGATTCCTCTGGCGACGCCACTTGGACCCTCCGATTCGGTTTCCTTCTATATAGAATTCACAGGCCAGATACCAAAACGGGGGAGCCGCGCGGCTCACAGGGGAAAACAATTCGATATCGGGCAGTGGTATCCGAAACCGGTGGTCTATGATCGATACGGCTGGCACGTTCATCAACATCTCGATCACGAATTTTACGCTGAATTCGCCGATTTCAATATCGAACTGACATTACCGGCGGATTATATAGTTGCCCATATGGGGAAGCTTCTGAATGAAGAGGAGATATTCGGCGCCAAGCTTCCGATGCCCGAGGGGGATTCGATTATTACGAACGCCGTTGAAACTCTGGAGATAGACTCCGCAAAAGCAGAAATCGACGAGATAGAGGTTGCGGAAGATACTGCCGGATCGCCGATGAGCGATACCAGTAGTACAGATCTTGAAATAGCCGAAGATGCCCAAGATACCATTGAAGTTATTACTGAAGAACTGGATCTAAAGACCTGGAGGATCAGAGCGGAAAACGTGCACGATTTCAGTTTTTGCGCCGATCCGAAATTCATCATGGATATTTGCCGCTATAAGGATACCGTAATTAAAACGTATTATAAGAAATCGACGAAGAAAAGATGGGAATATGATGTAGCCGACTATACCAGAAAAGCGATACGTCTTTTTTCCGAAAACTATTTCCCCTATCCGTATGGTCAGTTTTCGACTGTGGCATCGCTGGTGAGCAGCGGCGGCATGGAATATCCGCAGCTAACCATGATCTCGCAGCGATCGGCCTTCCGGGGTGAGCAGTATCTTCGCATTGAATCGATAATCGGGCACGAGTTAGGGCATGCCTGGTTCGCCGGAATCCTGGGATTCAATGAGACTGAGCAAAGTTTCTTAGACGAAGGTTTGGCCTCGTTTGCCACCATACAGTATATGGAACGTTATCACGGGAGACGGCATAACAATTTTGCATACAAAAAGAAATGGCAGAGAAAGCTGCTTCCCAACGGCGACGAACGGAACGATGACCAGAAAAGATATATCTCCAGAGCTATATTGAAAAACGCCGACCCGATGATTACTCCGCCCAACCTGTTCAAGAGCGACAGGTATTATAGCGCCTCTTATTACAAGGCATCGACAGTCTATCTTATGCTTCAATACGTTCTTGGAGACGAACAATTTGACCGGTTTATGAAGTTGCTTTTCGAAAAATGGGCTTTCAAGCATCCCTATCTGTCCGACCTTCAGGCGGTCGCGGAAGAGATCTACGGCGGCAATCTCGACTGGTTTTTCCGGCAATGGTTTACTACCACCTGGATACTTGATTATTCTCTCGATCGGTTTAAGACCGGGACGACAATAGTCGATGGCGTCCCCGGTTTCAGCACTATGGTTTCGATCGGAAAACGGGGCCGCTGCATATCCCCGCTTGACGTGACATTCTATTTTGAAGATGGATCGACCGATACCGTATACATTCCTGTCGATGTCTGGATAGATGGTCAGACGAAATTCGATACGACGCTGTTTTTCCCGACAAAGCCCGAGAAGGCCGTCATCAACCCTGATGTTCGCCTGGGAGATATTAACCGTTTGAATAACTCTTCCGGTCTTCCGCCTGTAAACTGGCAATTCATGGTACCGAGATTTATCTACCGCGACAATTATGTCGAGAATTATGTCGAATCTTACACGATCGCTCATAACCCGACCGTCTGGTATAATTCGGTCGATGGTGTCAAAACAGGCTACCGATTCGATGGTTCGCATTTAGGCGTAGTAAAGAAAATGCAGCTTGAAGTGTCTCTGGGCTTGAATAACAGGGCTGTAAATTACGATGCGGGATTTACCGACAGGCTTGTGGGAATCAATCCAAATCTGCAATACCATTTCAGATCACGGGAACTGGAGGGGCGAGGGCGACAGGAGGCAGGTATATTCTGGGATCGCAGGTCAAGGCGGAGCGGTAACTTTTTCCGAATGGATCTATCGCTTAACAGGAACTACCAATATGATTCCGAATATATCTATGGCGCCGGCTGGTCTATAGGCGATATCAACACAATTGAATTGAACATTGCAAGACGGCAGGGAAAGCGTTTCAGTGAAATTTATTTTCGGACGTCGTTAATATCGTCGATACCGGGAACAGATTATAATTTTACGAGGGCCGAAGCCGATCTGACATTCATTTTGTTCGGGATCGTGGGAAACGATACCCGTATCCACATAAAAGGCGGTATCTCCGACGGAAACGTTCCCCTTGAGCGGCGGTTCTTTTTATCATCGGCCGACCCATACGAGATCTGGGAATCGCCCCTGTTTAGAAGCAAGGGAACGCTGCCCGACCAATGGAAGGATGACGGGCATCTGTTTAAGCCGGGCGGCGCCGGGTTGTATGGCTACCTTGATCAGGGCTTGACCGGCACCCGCATGGTATCGGCGAAGATCGAGCGAGATCTGCCGAGGATACGATTTCCGGTATCAATTCCTTATCTCTCCAAGCAGGTCAGGAGCATAGCGCCGACAATGTATCTGGCGTCGGGGTATGTCTGGGAAGAACCCGAAAACATGAAGATTGATGATATATTATCCGAAGCCGGGCTATCTTTCAATTACAGCATTCCTTACCTGAATCTGTTCATCACCGAAAACGAATTGACCCTATACTTGCCGCTGTGGTTGTCCGATCCGGATTCGGATGAAGATAGGTTCAAGTGGCGCTGGCTTTTCAGTGTAACCCCATAAGGAGGAGAGAATGATATTGCGTCTGATGGCAGGAACCGTTGCTTTAATAATGGCAAACAGTATGGCCGTATCGGCGGAAAGAGAAATAGCAATAAATATCTATAATGATGGTTTCTCGCAGATAACCGAGAAACGCACAGTGGAGCTCGATCGAGGACAGGAATTTATCGAGCTTTCGGATATTGCCGAGAAGATTGATCCCGGCTCCATCACGGTGACCAGCGACGATTTCGAGATCAAATGGATCGATTACAAATATGATCTTGTCTCGGCAGAACGGCTGTTGTATAAGTTCGTTGGCAACGAGATTCAGATCCAGAAAGGTGATTCTTTAATTACTGGCATTCTGGTGAGATATGATAAGAAATATCTTTTCGTGGCTTCACAGGGCTGGCCCGGGCCGGTATCGATTTACGAACGCGAGGACCTAAAAAATATCGATCTCCCGACGCTTCCCGAGGGACTGGTCAGCCGTCCGACAATTAGTGTCGGGATTAACTCGAAGGGCTCGGGGAAGAAGGATCTAAAACTTTCATATCTGACCACCGGGCTGGGATGGCAGGCGGAATACCATCTTGAATACGATGGCGGCAAAAGAGGCGAGCTTTCAGCCTGGATCAGTCTCGACAACCAATGCGGTCTGTCGTTTCCCCGGGCCAGCCTCGTTCTTGTCGCGGGACAGGTTGAACGGGACAAGCCGACGCCTGGATCGGCCGACAAATTCGCGGAGGGTCGATCCGAAAAAACGGGCAAATCAAGCCTGGAACCTCTTGTGGATTATCATCGCTTCAGACTTCCGTTCGAGATCGCTGTGGGTGAGCGGGAATCCAAACAGGCGGCCCTGTTCTTACCGATGAAGATCGATGTCGATCATTATTATAAATATCAATGGTCGGAGACCAAATCCGCCGTCAAGTCGATAATCGCCTTTAAGAATGATAAAAAATCGGGGCTCGGTTTTCCGTTACCGCCCGGGAGGATCGGGATAATCGATAATAAGACCGGTACGTTCCTGGGATCGGGGAAGTTCGAAGGCACGCCAGCGGGAGAGGACGCCGAAGTATTTATAGGAACTGCATTCGATATTAAGGTCGAAAAGAAACGGACAGATCATAGAAAGTTGGGACGTAACAGAAATGCCGACAGCTTCGAGATCCAGATCAGGAATCATAAAGCTGATAATATTAATTTGATCATTGTCGAGGAACTCTACGGATACTGGGAGATCGTCGAAAAGAGCGACGACTATACAAAGGAAGATTTCCAGACGATTGAATTCGATGTCAATGTCCCTGCCGGCGCTGAAAAGGTCATTACCTATACCGTGGAGTATGGATATTGATGAGAGCCAATCTCGTAGTCGCCGCTATTTCGTTTTCGATTCTCGTGTTATCGCTCGAATCGACATATGCGTCCGATTCGACCTCTGTATACTGGGTCTTCTTCAAAGACAAGGGCCCGAATGCGGCATCACGGATACGAGAATTCGAGCAGAGCCTGCCCGACAGAACAATCGAGCGCAGAAAGAAGGCAATTCGTGGGGAGACGGTGGCGGATATTTACGATCTGCCGGTATACTATCCCTATGTAGATTCCCTATCGGCTTACATCGAAAGAATTCGGGAGGAGAGCAGATGGCTCAACGCGGTAAGTGCCATCGTCAGCGCATCCAGGATCGATATGATCGAGGAACTGCCTTTTGTAAAAGATACGCGGCCGGTGTTGCGATCGGATCCGAGGATCGTAGTTGTCGATGTGGTTGAAACGTGGTCTGCGGGGAATCATGAGTATAAACCGACACCGACCTCCATCGATTACGGGCGCTCGTTCGATCAGCTCGAGCAAATCGATGTAATCTGGGCCCATGAGCAGGGGTATCACGGAGAAGGTGTGATCATCTGTTTTCTCGACACCGGATTTTTGACCTATCACCATGCATTCAACCAGATGGATATCCTGGCCACCTACGATTTTATCAATGACGATGATTTTGTCGGTTTTGATTCCTCGCAGGACCTGCCCGAGCAGCCCCGTCATGGAACAGGTTGTCTGGGAACCATCGGCGGGTATTATCCGGGGGAGTTGATAGGGCCGGCTTTTGCCGCTTCATATATATTATGCAAGACCGAAGAAACCGGATCGGAAACAGCGGTTGAAGAAGATTACTATGTAGTCGGTCTGGAGTGGGGGGAGTGGATGGGCGCCGACGTCGCCTCGTCCTCACTATCATATTCTGATTGGTATATCGCCGACGATTATGACGGTCAAAGTTGTGTAACTACCGTGGCCGCCAATATCGCGTTTCGTAAGGGGATGATTCTTTGCTCATCAATGGGAAACGCGGGACCGGGGAAATTCACCCTGGGCGCTCCCGCTGATTCTCGTCTCTCACTTGGGATCGGCGCCGTCCAGTGGAACGGTGAGCTGGCGGGATTTTCGTCGTGGGGGCCTACTGCAGACGGCAGAATAAAGCCGGATGTCTGCGCACAGGGAGTGGCAACCGTAGCAGCCAGCCCCTATACGACAGACGGCTTCGGCCTCTGGAACGGGACATCTCTTTCGTGTCCTCTGGTCGCGGGAGTGGTGGCGCTGGTAGTGCAGGCCCAACCCGAATGGAGCCCTCTTGAAGTAAAAGAGGCGATAATGGCGACCGCCAGTCATGCGACCCGGCCGGATATCCGTTATGGCTGGGGAATCGTCAGCGCCGAAGATGCCATCAATTACCCTTCATTTTCAGGTTATCTGGTCGATGAGGGAACAAGAAATGCAATCACGGAATCCATATTTCTGGAAAACGAAGATACCGGAGAGATTCTCGAAATCGAACCTGATGAATCCGGGCATTTTACTGCGGCCAATCTGGATGCTGCCGCATATAAGATCATCATTCAGAAAGATGGCTTTCTCCCGTATGAGCAAACAATCGCAGTCCCGCCATCGGAAGAGTTTGATATTTTTCTCCAAAAAATCGATCGGGAGTAGAGCGGTCATAAATAGTTTGAGGGAAAGCGATAACTATACTTAAAGATAATTAGAATATCTCTAATTAAGTGGGAATCATCGCGGAACCGATAAATTGCTTGACAGTATAAAAACTCAGGGGTAATATGATTTTTGTCATAAATAGGTGTGAGATGAATTTCAACCCGGAGGTGATTGAGTGAAGAGAGTCGTAGTTATTGTGATGATTGCGGGTTTGGGGCTCCTATTGTTATCTGTTCTGGGCACCGCCCAGGAGAAACAGGAGAAAAAAGTCGAGCACCAGTATGTGGGAGTGGCTAAATGCAAAACCTGCCACAAGGCCGAGGCAAAAGGTGCCCAATATATTAAGTGGACCGAGTCAAAGCATTCCAAAGCTTATGAGGTTCTGGCGTCAGAGGAAGCTATTGCAATAGGCAAAAAGCTTGACATAGACAATCCCCAGACCAGCGACCAGTGCCTGGTCTGCCATGTGACCGCTTTCGCCGCTCCGGCTGAGGCTAAGGCTGAAAGCTTCGATCAAACCGAGGGAGTCGGCTGTGAAGTTTGCCATGGCCCGGGGTCCGACTACAGGAAGTTGAAGATCATGAAAGACCAGGAGGCCTCGATCGCCGCCGGTTTGATAATTCCGGATGAGGAAGTATGCGTGGGTTGTCATAACGAAAAGAGTCCGAATTTCAAGGAATTCAATTTCGAGGAGGCCCTCAAGGTCATCGCTCATCCGAATCCGAAGAAGCAAAAGTAATCTCTTTTAGAAAATAGGATAAGAAAAGGGAGACCGCCGGTTCGGTCTCCCTTTTCTTTACCATAATCGAAGCTCTATGATTCAAGGGCTTTTTGTATCTTATCCTTTAGAAAGGTAGGCGCTTTCTCCTGGAAACAGCTTTTCTGCACCAACTCCTTCAATTTCTTTTCGAATTCAAAATGGTCGCAGCAGAGCCGGCAAAGATCGAGGTGTTTTTCTACCTGGGAGGCGGTCATACCGTCGGCCTCGCGATCCAGATATTCATAGAGCTTGTCAACCGCTTCCTTGCAGGTCATTTTTACTTCCCTTTGAGTATTCCTCTTTCCCGGGCGAATTCCCATAGCTGTTTCTGAAGTATCTTTCTCCCTCTGAATATGCGGGACTTTACAGTTCCGACGCTAATATCCAAAATCTCAGCAATCTCCTGGTAGCTGAATCCCTCAACATCACTTAACAGCACCGCCAGCCTGAATTGTTCCGGGACATTTTCCAGGGCAACAATTACATCATCGGAGACATAATCCTTGAGCATCTCGGTTACGGCTGCCGCTCCTCGCGCCTCCGATTTATCCGACGCCGTGATTTCCTTCACTAATTCATCGGCAAGGCAGAAATTTTCTATAGCCTGGAAATCAACCATATCGGGTTCCTGTTTTTTCTTGCGGTAACGGGTGCGAAAGGTATTGGTCAATATCGTCAAAATCCATGCCCTGGCGTTCGTGCCTCTCTCAAATCGATGGAAAAACCTGAACGCCTTCAGATAGGCTTCCTGAACCAGATCTTCGGCATCCTTGACATTGCGGGTCATCCTGAGCGCAATGTTATACAGATTGTCAAGCAGGGGCAGAAATATGGTCTCAAATTCCCTTTTTTTCTCTTGATCGTTTTTTCCATCAGCCATATTATTACCCAAACCTGAATTGTAGTTTGAAAATGAAAGTAGCGACATGAAAAGATTTTGTCAAGGATTATTCTCGGCGACGGGAGTTGTCTTCCTGGCTGCCTTTTTGTCTCTGAGTATATCGACCGGCAGCGCAAATACTGATGGGGATTTATTCTGGATTTTCTTCAAGGACAAAGGTAGCGAAATGCCGATTCCTGTCTCCGAAGACGCCGCTCGCCGTAGATCTATACGGTCATCCGTATCCGATTTTTCATGGATGGATACCCCTGTCAGGAAGGAATACATCGATGATCTAACAGCGAAGGGAATCCGTGTACGAAACGAATCCCGATGGCTCAATGCAGTCAGCGCTTATATGGAGGAGATTAGCTTAAATGAGATAGCCGAGCTTCCCTTTGTTGAAGGCATAAGTCGTGTTTCTTCTTATTCCAAACCGAGAGTGCAGCCCGATTATGGGGCCGCCTTCCGGTCCGGCAAAACGGCGGCTTTTGACTATGGACCATCGTATGCTCAGATCTCCATAATCGCCATAGATTCTCTTCACAGTCTCGGCCTGTCCGGCGACGGCATATTGATCGGCATAATGGATACCGGCTTCGATACTAGTCATTCGGTCTTCTCACGTCTCAGGGATGATAGCCGTATATTGGCAACTTATGATTATATAAACGCCGATTCTAATGTCGTCGATGAACCCGATGCCCAGCGGGCGCACGGGACTCAGGTGCTCTCCGCGCTTGCCGGCTTCAATGAGGGATCCCTGATCGGGCCGGCATTCGGCGCCGAGTTCATTCTCGCAAAAACCGAAATAGTCCTTGGTGGTGTTGAAATTCAAGCCGAGGAGGACAACTGGGTGGCCGCGGCAGAATGGATGGAACCTCTGGGAGTGGATATCATCTCATCTTCTGTCGGCTATATCGACTGGTACGACACCACCCAGCTCGACGGCCGGACTGCTGTGATCACGCAAGCAGCAAATATCGCCACCTCGTTAGGAGTTGTGGTCGTCAATGCCGCAGGGAATGAAGGTGATAATACTAACTGGCGCAAGGTCATCCCTCCTGCCGACGGCGATTCGGTCATTGCGGTCGGAGCAGTCGATTCCGCCGGTGAGATTGCTGAGTTCTCGTCGCGAGGACCTACGGCCGATGGTCGAATAAAACCCGATTTTTGCGCCCTGGGAAAATTCGTTTTTCTGGCCAACTGGACCGGCGGTTATGGTCAATCCCGGGGAACGTCATTTTCGACTCCTCTTATGTCCGGAGGAATTGCGCTCCTGCTTGAAGGTCATCCTGATTGGACTTTAGCCGATATATTGACCGCTCTCAAGAGATCGGCGTCCCACGGCTTTCTTCCAAACAACAGCTATGGCTGGGGAGTGCCTGATTTCACCTCGGCGTTCTATGGGCGGGCAGGATGGCCGTCGGGCGGTAGACTCTCCATCTTGATAGCCCCGCATCCTGCAATCGGTTCCGTCGTTTTCTATCTCAGGGCGACTGGTAGCGGCGAGGGAGAATTGTCTATTCACGATGTCTCAGGAGCTCTCGTAAATAGTATGCAGGTCGAAGCTGATAGTTCCGGTCTGGCAATGCTGGTCTGGGACGGCTATAACGCTTCACATCGGCGCGTTGCCTCCGGAGTTTATATCTCCAACTTCTGCATGCGTGGAGAGAACGCCAGCGAAAAGTTCTTCTTTATTTCAGACCATTAATCATAGCCGGCCGCTGGCCTGAAAGATGGACTGTGGCCGATGGATTACTATCGCATTACACTGATATTAGATTTTGAAATATTCTATGTTCATCGTCGGGCGAATCCCCTTGACAATCGGGTATCAGCAGATACATTTGCCGTGAGAATTTTACAGAGCGGATTTAATCAGGATTCGCATTGGAGGGTGGAAATCTGCAAAGTCAATCTCGTGGTAAACAAAGAAATAAAGATGTAGATGTTCCGGGATCTGAGAGGCGATCAATAATATGAGGCTTTATGAGTACGAAGCCAAGATGCTTTTCGGCAAATTCGGGATTCCTTTGCCCGAAAGCGGTCATGCACGTTCTACAGGGGACGTCGAGGAAATCGCCGACAGGCTCGGTTTTCCAGTTATTCTCAAATCTCAGGTATTGACGGGAGGGCGGGGCAAAGCCGGTGGTATCAGAATCATAGACAGAAGGGAAGACCTTAAAGCTCAATCCGAAGAACTTTTCAATCTCAAGATCAAAGGCTATCCCGTCGGCTCGGTCCTGGTTGAGAAAGCGCTCGATATCGATAGGGAACTCTACCTCGGGATTACCATCAACCGAACCGATTACAGGATTGCAGTGATCGCCTCGGATTCGGGAGGAGTCGATATCGAGAAGGTTGCGTCTGAGACTCCGGAGAAAATCTATACTAAAGAGCTTGAGATAGACGAGGAATTTTATCAATTTCATGCTATACAGCTCGGCGGGAAAATAGGGATTCCGTCGGATAAGATCCGCGATTTTGCAACAATTGCACTAGCGCTATTGAAATTTTTCAGATCTTATGATGCCAAGCTGGCGGAGATCAATCCTCTAATTGTTACGAAATCAGGCGAGTTGATAGCCGCCGATGCCCGAGTGAGTCTCGATGATGATGCCTTGTTCCGTCATCCCGATTTGAAGGAGATGGGAATCGAGAAGCGCCATGAAGAGGGCGAGCTCACTCCGCGGGAGGTTCAGGCTCACGAATCGGGAATTCCTTACCTCGATCTGGATGGCGATATTGGTATGTTTCCCGGCGGCGCCGGTTTCGGCATAATGGGTAATGATTTTATTCAATACTTCGGAGGCAGACCGGCTAATTTCATGGATTCCGGCGGCGGGCCATCGCCCGAACGGATCGCCAGAATGCTGGTTTTGCTCGATGACAACTCTCAGGTGAAGGTTATATTCGGCGCCAGGTTCGGCGGGATATCCCGATGCGATGATTTTGCCAGGGGAGTCATAAAGTTTTTGCGCGAGCATGGATTGTCGAAACCGATGGTTCTGCGAATGACCGGCAACATGTGGCAGGAAGGCGTGAAAATATTCGAAGAAGCAAGACGTGAAACTCCGGGGCTGTTTGAGAAGATAGAGTTTCACGGTATTGAGGTGCCGATCGAGGATATAGCAAAAAGGGCGGTGGAACTGGCAAAGGCTGCAGGATGAAAAAGCTGCTATTTCTAATATTGGTTATAAATCTCGCCTGTGCGGGACTTTTTCACCGCGGCGCGGTGCTGCAGGATGGCCCTGTTCCATTTCATACTATATTGGCGGGCTCTCATAGCCTGGCAGATACTGCTTTCGTTGAATTGGTGACGGACAATAGGGAATGGGAGAATATCTGGCTTATTGCCAAAGGATTGGTCGATCCCCTGCCGACGAAACCGACCGTTGATTTCAGACGTCAGCGCGTTATAGCTGTTTTCATGGGTCAAAGACGGAGTTCGGGTTATCGTATCGAGGTAACATCGATTGAGAAAACCGGCAAGGTCTTGAACGTATATATCAAGAGGTATGAGACACCCGGCATGCTCACGGTGGTTACCAATCCGTTTACCCTGGTGCGAATACCGAAAGGTAATTACCGGCTGGAGATCATCGAGGAGATCGTAAGATGAAAACGGTGAAAAGACTGTCGCCAGAGGTACGGATTAATTAGATATGGCGATACTCTTAACAAAAGATTCGAGAGTAATAGTCCAGGGGATTACCGGAACGGGTGGTTCATTTCATACCCGGCGAATGCTTGAATACGGCACCAATATCGTGGCTGGGACGTCGCCGGGCAAAGGAGGACAGGCCGTCGAGGGAGTTCCGGTAAGGAATACGGTCGCCGAATGTGTATCCGAATTTGACGCCGATTTTTCCGTGATTTTTTTGCCGGCAAGGTTCGCCTGCGAGGCTGCTATAGAGGCAATTCATGCCGGGATCAAGACCGTCGTTGTGGTTCCGGAACATATACCGATAGCCGATATGATGCAGGTCAGAAAGGTGGCCGGAGAATACGGGGCGGTGGTGATCGGGGGCAATACCGCAGGAGTAATCACACCGGGTCAGGCAAACGTCGGCATAATTCCCGATATCGCATTCAAGGCCGGCAGGGTCGGCACCGTTTCCAGGTCGGGTTCTCTTACCTATTATGTCGCCGATACACTCACCAGGACAGGATTCGGCGAGACCACCTGCGTAGGGCTCGGGGGTGATCCGGTGCTCGGGTCGACCTTCGATGAGATACTGCTTTTATTTGATGAAGATAATGACACCAAGGCTATCGTGATGGTTGGCGAGATCGGCGGCGTATACGAGGAACGCGCTTCTGAAACGGTGAAGGGGCTTTCCAAACCGGTAATCTGCATGATTGGAGGTATCTTCGCGCCACCGGGCAAGAGGATGGGGCACGCCGGCGCCATAGTCGAAGGTAGCATGGGTACGGCCCAATCGAAACTTGGTGTTTTGACAAAGGCCGGAGCGCATCATGCGAAAACCTTCATGGATATCCCCGAGATTCTGAAGAGGCTGAACGTATGAGCTATGAGCCGGAGCCGGTGGCGAGGATTCTCAGAAAAGGAATCATCGAATCTATCCATTACGGCTCGGCTGCAGTGGTCAACGCCGATGGCAGCCTTCTATATCGAATCGGCGATCCCTATTTTGTAACATATTTGCGTTCCTCCGCCAAACCGTTTCAGGCTATACCGGTTGTAGAATCCGGAGCGGCCAGAGAATTCGGATTTACCTCGGCGGAAATCGCAATCATGACCGGTTCGCACTCGGGAAGCGATATTCATGTTCGGACCATTCAATCGATACTCGATAAAATAGGCCTCAGACCTGAACATTTGATGTGTGGCAGCCATCCGCCCATTAGCGATAAGTTATCAGGGCCGCTAAAGGATCCCGGAGCGCAACAGTCGGCCTTACACCATAATTGCTCCGGAAAGCACGCCGGGATGCTGGCGCTGGCGGTGTTCAAGAATTTATCTACGGATGATTATCTTTCGCCTGCTCATCCGGTTCAGCAGACTATAAGAAAAACAGTTGCAGAAATCTGCTGTTACCCTGAAGATAAGATCATGGTTGGAATCGACGGGTGCTCGGCGCCGAACCATGCGCTGCCAATCTATAACATGGCTCTGGGATTCGCCCGTATGGTAACCCCGAATGCCGTGCCCAGGGATAAGGCCTTTGCCTATAGTGCCGTCGTTATGGCGATGATGGAGCATCCCGAAATGGTGGCAGGCGACGGCAGGTTCGATACCACGTTGATCTCCTCTGCCGGTGAAAAACTGATCTGCAAGGTGGGTGCCGAGGCTCTGGAATGCTTTGCCTTTGTCGATCGCAAATTAGGAGCAGCCGTGAAAATAATCGACGGAACAAAAAGGGCTTTATTCCCAACGGCGGTTGAATTTCTTTATAAAATGGGGGTGCGCTCCAGAACAGGTGAAGTAGATGAATTTCACAGACCGGTTATCAAAAATTGGAGGGGGCTCGATGTTGGCCACATTGACCCCGGATTCGAAATAAGGGAGGTAGATCATGAATGAAATCTTTCCATTGATTGATAGGATTTCCGATTCAAGTCTTCTATCGCGTACCATATCGTGCTGGGAGGAGGCAGTCAAAAGAGGTGGCTGGAGCAAACATGATCTGGATTCGATACCGTTTACGTTGCTTCCGGCAAAGTATAGACCCAGTATCGTGGCGCACACAAACGGCGTTGCGGAATGTGCCGTAGCCATGGGCGAGGTCATCAAAAGGACCTACGGGACCAACATCGATCTTGATATGGATGTTCTCATCTCAGGGGCGATATTGCACGATGTGGGAAAGGTGCTGGAGTACGCGATAGAGAAAAAAGGATATGTTAAATCAAAATACGGAAAGCTCGTTCGTCATCCGATTTCCGGCGCCAGCCTGGCCGAGGAGGTTGCTCTTCCCCCGGAGGTTGTGCATATCATCTGGACCCACTCCCACGAGGGTGACAAAATGACTCGCACGTTGGAGTCGGTGCTTGTTCACCACGCCGATTTCGCCAATTTCGAAGTCCTGGGAGGGAAGGCGTAGGCGGAATAGCGACGGATGGTTCCTTGTAAGATGGGCGTAATGGGAGATTTTTCGGAATTCTGGTTATGCTATCAATATGGTTATGACTGACCGGAATCTAAAATATTAATGACGTTTTGGTGGGAGAGGATCAGAGGGGTCATGGTTGATTCTCAGGTCGTCCCTCTGCAATGAGATCAGGATAGAGCGACTGCAAGCTTCTAACTTATTGACAATTAAGAAGATATAATAACAGAACTTAAGGGAGGAATAAATGGCGCTTCAGCGAAGACAGGCCAATCTGAGTGTCGAACAGATACCGAAACTGTGGTACAATATTCTGCCGGATCTACCGGAACCATTACCCCCGCCAAAGGACCCGGAAACAGGTGAATCGCGGCTTAAGGCTCTGCCGGAGATGCTATTGGGCGAATGTTTGAAGCAGGAATTCTCCGAGGAGAGGTGGATCGATATACCTGAGGAGCTGCAGGAGTTATATGCCCAGGCCGGGCGGCCCCGTCCATTATTCCGCGCCCTGAATCTCGAAAAACGGCTCGATACTCCGGCGCGCCTGTATTACAAGGGAGAATTCTTCAGTCCTACCGGAAGCCACAAGGTAAATACGGCTATTGCACAGGCCTATTATGCCAAAAAGGAGGGCTATAAGAGGTTGACGACCGAAACCGGGGCCGGCCAGTGGGGTACTGCATTGGCTTATGGAGCCAGTCTGGCTGGCGTTAAATGCACCGTTTACTGGGTTCGAGCTGTCCACGATTGGAAACAGGACCGTCGAAATCTAATGGAGCTTCTTGGCGCCGAGGTGCATGCCTCGCCCAGCCCCGATACCGAATTCGGCAAAAGCCTTTATGAAAAGGATCATAATCATCCCGGCTCGCTGGGGATTGCCATTTCGGAAGGGCTTGAAGATTCCAGAAAGAATACCGATGCCGTCTACTGTCTGGGATCTGTATTGAACCACGTGCTTTTACATCAGACCATAATCGGCCTCGAGACAAAAAAACAATTTGAGATATTCGATGACTACCCTGATTTAGTTATTTCCTGTCTGGGGGGTGGCTCTAATTTCGGCGGCTTTGCCATACCTTTCATGCATGATGTCTTAAAAGAGGGCAAGAAAATAAAATTCATCGCCGCCCAGAGCCAGGTTTCCCCGAACCTCCAGGGCGAATACCGCTACGATTTTGCCGACTATGGCGAGAAAACGCCCATGCTCAAAATGTTCACGCTGGGACATCAGACGGATATGGATCCCATCAAAGGCGATGGCCTGCGGTACCATGGCTGTTCCCCGATATTGAGTTTGATGCGCCATCACAAGTATATTGATACGGTGGCTTACCCCAAAGACGAAAAACATGTATTCAGCCAGACTCGAAGATTTATTCAGGCTGAAGGTTTTCTACCGGCGCCGGAGTCTGCTTATAGCGTCGCTTGCGCCATCGATGAAGCATTGAAATGCAAAGAATCGGGCGACAAAAAGGTCATAGCTTTTAACGTTAGCGGTCATGGCTTCATGGATATCCCCGGTTACCGCGAGGTTCTGGGTTTGTGATTGATAGCAGAGCTTTGTAAGGTTATGCAAACCTGTCAGTTTATGGGAAGGCGGAGTGAAAAAGATCACCTGCAGAGCTGAATCAAGATCGATCTCTATGCGGTACATTTGCATGGCGGGGGTCTTCCTCGGTATACAGGTTTCGCGATTTTTCTCCGGTACGCTTTCAAAACCGTTAAATCTTGACAAGGAAAATGTCGGTTTGTATCATTGCCGAGAGTGACGGGATTGAAGTCATTTCCGGACTATTTCATTCGGAATGGAGTCAAGCCCCGGAGGTTGGGATCGCGAAAATAATTGGAAAAGTGATTAGAATCCGGGATTTCAGGCTAATTTGGTAAGTGCATTGTACATAATGGATTGTTGAGGTAGCGTGATGAAACTGGCTGAGAGAATGTCACGATTGGGCACGGAAACGGCATTCGTGGTGCTTGCTAAAGCGAAGCAACTTGAAGCGCAGGGGAAGGAAATTATTCACCTTGAGATAGGTGAACCGGATTTTGACACTCCGCGCAATATCATAGACGCCGCCATCGGTGCTTTACGGGACGGATGGACTCATTATGGGCCGTCTGCGGGTCTGCCGGAATTGCGGGAGGCCGTAGCCGATGAGGTTACGCGAACAAGGGGCGTGAAGGTCGATCCCGCGGAGGTGGTTATAACGCCCGGCGGGAAGCCGGTTATGTTTTTTGCCATGCTGGCCCTGATAAACGATGGCGACGAGGTCATCTACCCAAATCCCGGTTTTCCCATCTATGAATCGGTAATAAATTTTATCGGTGCTAAACCGGTGCCGATTCGGTTAAGGGAAGAGAATCGGTTCCGTCTCGATGTCGACGAACTGGCTTCCTTGGTGACCCCGAAAACCAAAATGATAGTGGTTAATTCGCCTCAGAATCCGACCGGTTCGGTTCTAACGGAAGAGGATTTGAGAGCTATAGCTGATGTATCCATCGAGAACGACATAATCGTCCTCTCCGACGAGATATATTCTCGGACGATTTATGACGGCGAGCATCGATCCATGTATGGTTTTAATGGTATGCCTGAAAGAATGATAATCCTCGATGGCTATTCCAAGACCTATGCTATGACCGGTTGGCGACTTGGTTACGGGGTGATGCCGGCGGCCCTTGCCGAGCAGGTGGCCAAGCTGCAGACCAATTGTAACTCATGTACCGCCAGCTTCTCGCAGATAGCCGGAATATCGGCGTTGACCGGCCCTCAGACTGAAGTGGAGGCCATGAACAATGAGTTTAGAAAAAGGCGAGACATAGTGGTTGAGGGATTAAATCAAATCAAGAACGTTGACTGCCAGGTCCCCGACGGCGCCTTTTATGTTTTTCCAAACGTCTCACGAGCGGGCCTGAAATCGGAGGAATTGGCCGATAGGATCCTCCGGGAAGCCGGAGTGGCTGTTCTGTCCGGAACCTCCTTTGGATCTTTCGGAGAGGGGTTTATAAGAATCTCCTACGCCAATTCAATCGACAATATCAATAACGCCCTGGGCCGGTTAATGGACTTTTTTGGCAAGATATAGCCATTCCGCAGCCCGGAACAAAATGTCTTTCCCGTCTGTTGCCCCGTTAAGGAAAAGCGGTTATTGCCGAACTTCGCGGATAGGGCAGGGTTTTTAGGTTAGGTTTTATGGCAGGATTTGAGGGCCGAAAATATCGTAAAAAAACAGTTGACTTGACCAGGGGTCTCTCCTATAGTTTTTCCGCCTTGCGGTGACTTGGCAGCGTCTAGGCATTTATAGGGCATTTGATTGAATTGCTTGTACCAAGGAGGGAGTCATTACTTTTAGAATCATTTTAAACAAATGGAGGTATGAAGAGGAAAAAAGAGCTATTATTTTTTCAACGTTAGTTACATTAAATCCAAATAACATCTTTAAAGGAGGGATGAAACTTGTATCGAAAGCCTGTATTTAGACTGGCTGCGGTGATCCTGGCGTTGCTGGTTGTTTCGTCGGCATGGGCTGGCACAACCGGAAAGATCGCCGGAAAGGTTCTCGACAGAGATTCGGGCGAACCTCTTCCAGGGGTTAGCATACTGATCAAGGGAACCACCACCGGGGCAGCCACAAACATTCAGGGTGAGTTTTTTATCATCAATGTTCAGCCGGGCGAATACGACCTGCGAGCAACGCTGGTTGGTTACGGCCCGGTGGAGGTCGAGAAGGTCAGGGTTACCATCGATTTAACGACAACAGTTGATATTGATCTGAGCACGCAAACTATCGATATGGGAACCATAACCGTCGAGGCCCAACGTCCATTGATTGAGAAAGATCTCACCTCATCACGCATTCTGATTGCCTCAACGCAGATAACCAATTCGGCCGTTGACGGCCTTGAAGACGCCGTCAGCTTAGCTGCCGGTTCTGTGCTGGGGGCTTTCCGTGGCGGGAGAGGGAATCAGGGTGAAGTGATCTACATGCTCGACGGTGTCAACGTTGGCAACCCCATCGGATCCACTCACAGGGGCACCAATCCCGGACAGGGTAATAACGCCCTGGCCACTGTAATACCCAACGAGGCCGTAGCTGAAGCCGAGGTTTTAACGGGCGGTTTTGGGGCGGAATACCCCAGTGTCCAGTCCGCAGTCATCAATGTCGTTACCAAAACGGGTGGCGAAAAATACACCGGGAAAATAAAATCCAAGTCGTCTCCGGAGGTTATTTTCGGCCGGGAAAACATGGAAGATGATACCTATAATCTCGACTGGGCTGCGCCCGGAAGTACCGTCGTCCTGAGGAGAGCGAAGATTGATGATAAGAACCGCTCTGATTTCTACGACATGCGCCAGCATGAGTTTTCCTTCGGCGGACCGGTTCCGATCGAGAAATTTGATATCCCGGGCAAGCTGTCATTTTTCACCTCGGGTATCTATTCCACCCACCGTTCCTATGAGGACCAGAGAGGCTGGGCAAAATCCGGTTCCGTTCAGGGTAAGCTGACCTATGAGATCAGTTCGTCGAAGAAATTGACAGTTAGCGGTTTGAAATCATCGGGAAGCCAACTGGGTTGGGCCAGGCACCATCTGCTGAACCTCACATGGGGAGAACCTACTTACTACCACAGAACCGATGTTGACATAGCAACCGGGGAGACCGTGGCAGTTGATACCTTTTATACGCCCTATAGCTGGATTCTGGGGCCGGGGTTCAGCGAGACCAACGTCGCGGCTGACGTAGTAGACTACTGGATTGCCCAGTATGGCGATAATTCCTGGGATGCCGATTCGGTTCAGGCCTACTTCGACGCCAATTTCGATGAAGCCACCTATTTCGAATGGGCTGAGATGCCGGATTCCATCAGAGGGGGCGCCGCCGATTACATCGAGGGCCTTGGATATGCTCGTCGGTACACAAATTACGACAGCGGCAATACGATAGGTCGTCCGGAATACTGGTCCAACGAATTCAGCATAAAATTTACCAACAACATCAGCTCCAAGAGCTTCTACAATCTGAGTTACTCCAGGTTTCTGACCGCTCAAAGGATAAGAGTGTATGATCCCTGGGACGGTCATCCGCTTTCCCACGACGAATTCGCAGATCCCAGAATAGGCGCTCCCCCGATCACGGCTATCCAGTCCTCCCAGCTGTGGGCCAACCCGATGTATATCCACCGCTTCAGACAGGATGACGAGGCCTTAACTCGATCGCTCAAAGGAGATATCACAGCCCAGGTTAACTCCAACAACCTGGTGAAATTCGGCACGGAGATAAACTGGTATGATCTCCTTTACAATTACGAGTCATACGCTTCCGGCGGCAATGAGTACACCTCTCAATACGAGGAAAGCCCATTCCAGATCGGGGTATATGCTCAGGATAAGATCGAGACCGAGGGAATGATCATCAATATTGGGTTGAGATACGACTATTTTGATCCCAAGACGATAGTTCCATTCAATGTTAATGATCCGCTTAATACTCCTTATGCCGATGTCAATAATCCTCTTTACGGTGAAGCCTGGGATCTGGAAGCCAGGTTGAAGAACGGGGTTCCCGCCAGCAAGAAACAGCAGTTGTCACCGAGAGTTGGTGTCAGCTATCCGATTACAGAGAATGACGTTCTGCACGTTACTTATGGTCACTACTTCCAGCTTCCTGTTTTTGACGATTTCTATTACAACCACGCTTTTGATTTGAGAGGTGCGTTTAAATACATCGGCAATCCCGACCTCAACGAACAGAAGACAGTCGCATACGAAGCCGGAATTGAGCATGGTTTCAATGATTTTGTAAAGCTCTCCGTTGTCGGCTTCTATAAGGATATCGCGGATCTGGTGAATAATAAGAGGTTTTCGAATCCCCAGACCGGATATGTTTTCTGGATCAATGAAAACTCCGACTATGCTCGCGTCAAAGGATTCGAGCTGACAATGACCCAGCGTCCATGGAATAATTTGTCGGGCATTGTCTCCTATACATTCCAGGTAGCCAGGGGCAAGGCCTCGGATCAGCAGCAGTCATTCTTGGATGACTACAATAACAGAAAACCGCGGACTGAGGATTTCCCGCTTGATTGGGATCAGCGACACACGGCGAAGGCCAACATCAATTACAGGATTCCGCCGGTTCAGGGTCCGATTCTGGGCGATTGGGGATTTGATGTAGTTTACGTCTACGGCTCAGGCAGGCCATATACCGGCACCTCGACAGTTAGACCGCCAAATCTGCCACCCATCAACGAGGAGAGATTTCCGGCTGAATGGAGATTGGATCTGCGCGTAGATAAAGGTATTAATCTCTACGAGCAATACAATCTCAATGCCTTTATCGAGATCCGGAATCTGACTGATAGGGCAAACATAACCCGGGCAGTGGATTTGGAAAAGTACGAACTAACTGATGATCCCGCCGGTCAATTCGGTGACCCGGACGTTTACTCTTCACCCAGGAGGATTCTGCTGGGAATGCAGTTATCATTCTAAGTAGGGTCTCTGAAACAGATTGCCTGATCAAATTCAGGGAGGATTAATAAAGATGCAAAAAAAAGTAATTAAGGGGGTCAGCGGCGGGCTGATAATGCTCACTCTGATACTATTTATCGGTCTGCCGGCCTGGGCCATAGATAAAGAACTGGCTGAAAATCCCCTGCTGCGTTTCCAGGGCTTTGCCAAGCCGGCGGCTGCAGTTGACATTATCTGTGATGTAGGGATGGTACAGAATAGAATCACTAATTCCACTGTTGAGGTGAATACGGGGACCAACGACTGGACTATCTTGTTCGGGGATGATTCCGCTGAGAAGCCCTCGATGATATGGCTGTTTCCATCCGTCTATTCCCAGAACATGTATCTGTATTTCGGAAGCCTACGGATCGGTCAGGGGAACAAGCTGGTTCATCTGTCAACTGATACCTCGCCCGGCATCACCACAAATTCTATCAATACCGACCCCAGTGCCATAAGCCATCTGGATACCTATTTTGAGATTTCGGATCAGTCGAGTCTGGTGGCGGAGGCAGATAAGTTCAATATTGAGGTTCATGCCGCGACCTATGCCTGGTCGGAAACGTACCGGGATGATTTCATCATTTACGATTTCCAGATCATCAATCTCAATGCCACGGCGCTGGAGGACATGTACGTCGCTTTCCATCAGGATTGCGATATATCGGGTGCCGGCGGCGGTTCGGGCACACAGGGTTTCTGGCGTGATGATAAACCCGGCTACTACCGGGACGACGTGAATAAGGAATACATCTCCTACATGCACGATGCGGATAATCCCACAATCGCGGGCGATGACACCGGCGGTAAGTTCTTGCCGAAAGAGTCGAGCGGTTATATCGGAGCCAGGCTGCTCTATTGCCCGCCGGTAATGGGTTCTTCCGAACCTAGCGTGCAATCGGGGCATGGCTGGTGGGACTGGAACTCCGACCCCGGCGCTGATGCCGACTGGATGGCGCTTATGTCGGACGGCCTGTGGCTGGATCCTCCGCCATCACCCCACGACTTCCGTTATCTGCAGAAGCTTGGCCCGTTTGAGATTGGCGGCGGCGATTCCATCAGGGTAGTAGTAGGCTTCGGAATTGGCGAGGGTCTTGAAGGTTTACGAGCCAATCTCGCCTGGGCTGATTCGCTGTTTAAGCTCAATTGGGTAGGCCCTTCGGCCCCGACGACACCCGTGTTTTCTCTCACTCCCGGCGATAGGGAGGTTGATATATCATGGGATACGTCGGCAGAAACCACACCGGATCCCGCCACCGGCGAACTCGACTTCGAGGGTTATCGCCTCTGGCGGAAAACTGGTGCGGCTGGTACCTGGACGCTTTTGATGGAGTGCGACCTGGTCAACTCGATCGGACACAACACCGGTTTGGTCCATTCTTACCTCGATACCGACGTCAGCAACGGGTTCCAGTATGGCTATGTTGTCACGGCTTTCGACCGTGGCGAGCCCGAGAACGGAATAGAATCATTTGAGTCGGGCAAGGGTGGATTTGTATTGGTGGAGCCCGGTCTGGACTCTCCGACCGCACACGCGGATATCACCGGTATTCACGTGGTGCCCAATCCGTTTGTCAAATCGTCTCCCGCAGGTTTCGGATTCAATCCGGACCAGGTGAATCCATCTGAGGAGAGAATTCTGTTCGTGAATCTGCCGAATGATGCGGAAGCCACCGTTACCGTTTACTCCTTGACCGGCGACGAGGTTATCACGTTGGAAAAGGATTTTGATCTTCAAGCGGTAAGCTGGGATCTGATTACCAAATCAAGGCAGATGATAGTATCGGGCGTTTACCTGTATGTCGTTGAGTCACCCGAACTCGATGAAGACTTCATCGGCAAGTTCATGGTAGTACGTTAAGAAAGTGGAGGTTAGAGAAAAAATGAGAAAATACCTTATACCTGCGGTCATACTGGCCGTCTTGGGTCTCTGCCTTCCGGCTCACGCCCAGTTCGCCAAGGTTGGTACCGTAGGATTGAAATTCCTCGATATCGGCGTAGGCGGCAGAGCGTTAGCCATGGGTGAGGCCTATGCGGCGGTAGCCAACGATGCCTCCGCCATCTTCTGGAATCCGGCAGGAACAGCCAATATTAAGTCTGGCGAGGTCTTTGCCGGGTATACCAATTGGCCGGCGGATATCAGCTTGTATTCGGTCGCTATGGTCAAGAAAACGGGCATGGGCCATCTGGGCGTGTCCTTTACAATCTTGAATACCGGTCTGATGAATCGGACTACGACCTATGATCCTGACGGTGATTTCTCCGGAACTTTCGCCTTCGAGGATTGGGCGGCCGGTTTTACTTACAGCCGATTTTTGACTGACCGATTTTCCTTCGGATCAACATTCAAGCTGGTCAAAGAGAAGCTTGCCGAATGGGAGGAGACCAGCTGGGCTGTAGACGTTGGCACCTATTATGAAACCGGCTACAAATCGTTGCGGATCGGTATGGCCATTTTGAACTTCGGTCCGGATATGCGGTTTGATGTCAAGGATGTCGACGGCGTAGCCGGCGGTTTCCCTGATGGTCTGGACAACGACGGTGACGGTTTCGTCGATAACGATACCGAGGAAGCGGCGGTGCCGCTACCATTGACCTTCCGTGCTGGAGTGGCGTTCGAGATTCTGGAAACGGCCACCTCTAAAACCACTATTGCTGCCGAGCTGATGCATCCCTCGGACAACGAGGAGCAATATAATTTTGGCGGCGAGCACTGGTTCCAGGATATGCTCGCTCTGCGAGCCGGTTGGAAGGTCAATACCGACGAGGGCGGATTTACCGCCGGTGCCGGTTTCAAGCTTCCGCTCTCGGATTTCGGAGATGCGTCGTTCGATTATGCTTACAATAACCTCGGCAAGCTGTCCCATATACATCGTGGGTCTTTCAGCTTGTCGTTTTAGTCAACGCCAAATTTTAAGGAGGAATTGAAGTGAATTCCCTTAAGAAATTTATTTCGGAGGTGGCGGCTTTGTTGGCGTTGGCGCTCCTTCTGGCGGCCGGTTGCGCGGATACGCCGAAGGATCCCGATACCAATAACGAGCCCAACACCTCCATAACGAGCTACATCATCGATACAGCCCCCGATTCGGCTACATTCTACAATGTAACCGTCAACTGGCGATGGTCTGATAAGGATGGGGAGGCGGTGGCCTTTCGATACTGGGTCGATACCGGCGATACTACGGAAACGTATGATACTAACGCAATCGTCAGGCTCGACTTCCCCAACAGTACGACAACCTACACATTCTACGTCCAGGCCAAGGACAATTCGAACGACTGGGATGCCACGGCAGCTTCGAGGGTCATAGACATCACCGAGACCAGGGATATTACCGATCCCGCATTTATGCCGAGTACGGCAGGGATCACGGTTCCCCCGAACGGAGCTTCGACCTCCCGGGGAGTACCGTTTGCGATCAGCGGCACCGATGTTGACGGCATAGTAACCGATTTCCAGTGGGCGGTTGATGATCCGACTTCATGGACAACCGTTACTCCGGATATAGTCGATGTCAGCTCATCGGCAGGCGTTATCACGCTCGGTCCGGCTACTCTGACTCTGGGGACGCATATCGTTTACTTCCGGTCCTTGGACAACATGGCCAACGTTGATCCCTCACCGCTTTCAATCTCGATCAACGTTGAGGCCGGATACGCGCCTGAAGTTGTTCTTTCAGTTGCCGACGGCCAGTCATTCATAGTGCCTTATACTGCGCCGACCTTGGAAGATTTCACGGTTACCGTTACTGCAACCGTTGATTTTTACTATGGCCAGATCGATAGTTTTGTGGTCTCGACCAGCGAAGGCGCTTCCTTCACCTCGACCGAGACGGAGATAGTCCTCGGAGATCTGGGTTCCGGCGATTACTGGGTGGATATAACCGCCTGGGACGCCGGCGAGAATTCAACCGCTACAGGCCAGGTCAGTTTTTCAATCCTTGAGCTGGCTGCGGACAATGGTGTTCTCTGCGTAAACGGTATCGACTGGGGAACCTATGGCAGTGACGCTGATGACATCTGGGAATCAGGTGTTCCCTGGGGCAACAGAACGAATTTCAAGACCTGGGATCTTTTTGATACATCTCCCCTCTACAGCGACCCAGATTTCGGCGACAACCTGCTGGGTAAGGGTGGCGGTGTACCTGCATGGATGCTGGATACCGATTTCTTCGAGGCCATTAGCTGGTTCGGCAACAACTTTTCCGGCGACCAGGCGCACTGGTCAGCTCTCGAAGATGAGATTATCGCCTACCTCGAAATGGGCGGTAACATTCTGTTACCGGTCAGGTATGGGTCCACCTGGTTCTGGGACGAGTTGAATACGTACTGCGGTGTTGATCCTGACGCCTGGAATGAATCTCCGGCCGCCGATATTCTTACGGCCAAAGTTGGCACACTGGCTGATATAAATGCAGAGACCGGTCAGAGCCTCTGGCATATTCCCATGACTAGTGGCAACCTCTGGATATACGAGGCAGCTACGGCGGCGCCCGGCATGCATGCCGGATTTATTACGTTGCCTAATGGCGATGGCGGTGGCGGTGCTTTCTGCTACATCGCCGGCAGAAGTTATCGCTGGGAAACCGCTGACATGAAGGCAGCCGTCGATGTTATCCTTAATACCTATTTCGGGGTTCAATAAACCATCAACCGGAGAAAGGAGATAAAAAATGAAGAAAGTATTGTCATTACTCGCCACCGGTTTGATGGTTAGCGCTCTCATAATCGGTTGCGGAACAGAGGATCCATGGAGCCCCGATCCTACCCGCTCCCTTAATCTTTCCATGGTCTCAGGGCCGGCTGATACGGTGGGTTATAGTTCGGACGTTTCATTTTCCTGGACCTCCACCGGAGGCGAAGGCGAGGTTCAATACCAATACCGACTGGACCAGGGAAGCTGGTCGACTGCGTCCAATGCCACCAGCCAGGCCTTTGAGGACGTAACCACCGGCTTTACGCTCGGTGTCAGGGCTACGGACGCCGATGGGAATACAGATGAGGATTCCCGCCAGTTCTGGGTTGGAGATCAACCAGCGGACGACACAACGCCGCCTACAGCAGAGATAACGTCCTCACCGGCTGAGGGCAGCTTTGTCGCCAGCGGCAGTACCATATCTTTCACCTGGGATGGCAGCGACGATGCCGATGGTAGTAACGTTCTATTCTGGTATTCATTTGCCGGATCCACATCGGATACATCAGCAACTCGAACCGTAACATTTGTAAACGTTTCAGCTGATCCTGCGGCCGCATTTTCCGTGTGGGCGCTTGACCAGAGTGGAAATGCCTCTACGGCGGCCGCGGTTTCCTTTGTCATCAAAGACGCCACGATTCTCTATATCGATGACTACCAGTGGTTTGATCTTGGTGGCAATGTGGATATGCCCACGGAGCGCGATCAGAAGCAGTTCTACCGTGATATCCTCGAGGGATACGCGTTTGCGGAGTGGGATGTTGCCGAACAAGGTATGCCGGATGCTGCTGCGCTTGCTCCGTTCACAACTATTCTCTTTGCATCCGATGGCGATGGAGATGATGGCACCTGGTGGTATGAAGTAGGTGCTTTGGGCGGAGGCCCGTTGCGCACTTACCTGGAGACTGACGACAGCCGTCATCTTATAGCGATTTGCTCTGAAATCCTTCCATGGATTTGGAGCACAAGCATACCTCCGGCGCCCGGCGATTTTGAATACGACTGGTTTGGCATCGATAGTCAAAATGCAGAGGCAATTGACACCACCTATTGGCTGGAAGACTTGGATTACTCCTATGCCATATCGGGATATGACTCACTTACCGTTGATACCGTTAGTTTTTGCTGGGATTATTGGGATGATTTTACATGGGCTGTTAATACCGGTAACTTTTCCGGGTTGCCTGACTCGATGAAGATTGATGTTGCCAAGAACGGCGATCAGAACGGTATAGCGTCCAATACGATAAGCCTGCGTGCCGGAACAGTTGTTTTGTTTACATGGGGATTGAATGTTGATGGCGTCAGACCATATGCTTATACGTATGCAGATCCTATCGCTCATCTATACTATGTAGGCGGTCAGGCGCGCACCGCTATGATCAACTTCGATGGTTATTCGATGCCACTGCCTAGCATGCGGCAAACGGTTGGAGCAATTCTTACGGAGTTCGGTGAATAGGACAAGTTGATCTACGATCGAAGAGCCCGCCCCGACTTAAGATCGGGGTGGGCTTTCTTTTTGATGGTGATTTATGACTAAAACCAGGATGCTTTTTTTAATCGCTACGGTCATGTTAACGGCTAAGGTATCGGCATCGCAGGACATAGCCGGGCAAATCGACAGCCTGGTCGCGGATACGACGCTCGATGACGCCCATATCGGTCTGGCCATATATGATATTACAGCGGACAGCATGGTCTACAATCTCAATGCCGAAAAACTCTTTTCCCCCGCTTCCAATATGAAGCTTTTCACCAGCGCCGCCACACTGGGGCTGCTCAGCCCCGAATACCGTTTTAAAACCGTCTTTTTCAGAACCGGCAAAATCGATAAAAAGGGCCGGCTCAAGGGAGATCTGGTGATCGTAGGCGGCGGCGATCCGCTTATTTCAGGGAGGTTCAGAGACAGCGTTACAGAGGTGCTGGAGTTGTGGGCGGACAGCCTTAAGTCTATGGGAATCAAAGAGATCAAAGGAGATATCGTTACAGATAATTCTTTTTTTTCAGGATCGGAACTCGGCTCGGGATGGTCCTGGGATGATCTGACATACTGGTATGCCTGTCCCATTTCAGCGCTGTCTTTCAACGATAACTGCGTTGATTTGAAGTTTCTCCCGGGAGAGAGAGTCGGGGATCCCGCGATTATCGAAATCGACCCGCCCACCGATTATATCACCATCACCAATAATGCCGTTACACTGCCTGCCGATTCGGAATTTACGCTTGATTATTACAGGAGACCGTATACGAACGATGTCACTTTTTTCGGAGGTATTTCTCTCAGCGATACAGCCGGTGAAATTGACTATGTCTCGGTGCACCGCCCGGAGATCTACACTACTTATGTATTTGCCAGTGTCATAAAAGAAAAAGGTATTAAATTCAAAGGAGATATTGTTTCTCTCGATGATTTGGAGGATGATGAAAGGCCCGTATATGTCTCGGGAAAGCTGGCTCCGCTTTTCGAGTGGCGGTCGGATTCCCTAGGCCTGGTGATATCGGTAATTAATAAGAACAGCCAGAACTTTTTTGCCGAACAGAGCCTCAAAACCATCGGCAGAGAACTTGGCGGCGAGGGTAGTTTCTCCAGGGGTATCGAATTAGCAGAAGCGTTTTTCGATTCGATAGGGATTACAGGAGATGATATTTCCATGCACGACGGCTCCGGCTTGTCCTATATAAATATTGTAAAGCCTTCCGCCGTTATTGAGCTTTTAAAGAGTATGTGTCATAGCCCGTTTTTTCAGACGTATTACGAATCGCTGGCTATTCCGGGGGAGGACCGGTCGGTCAGAACCCGGCTCAAGGAAGTTGAGAATAGAGAACATGTGAGGGCGAAGACAGGCTATATCGCCAACACCAGCAGCTTTTCCGGGTATATAGATGGGCCGCACGCGGGTCATTTGCTTGCATTTTCGATTATGGTTAACAATTATAGTTGTAAAACATCCTACGTGACGGGCTGGCATGATTCAGTGGTTTCGCTTCTACTTCTGGAATACTGATGGATTACTTTCATTATAAAAGAGGTCATTTATACTGCGAGGACGTCCGGGTTTCGGATATAGTAAAGAAATATTCGACGCCGCTCTATATCTACAGCCTGAAAACCCTTGTCAGACATTTCAAGGTTACATCACAGGTCTTTGGCAGCATTCCTCATATAATCTGCTACGCCGCCAAGGCCAATTCCAATCTGGCAATCTTGAAGGTGGCGGCCCTGTGCGGCGCGGGCGCCGATGTGGTCTCCGGCGGCGAGCTTCTAATGGCCCTGAAAGCAGGGATTAAGAACGACCGCATAGTCTTTTCGGGCGTGGGCAAGACCGATGAGGAGCTTGAACTGGCTGTAAAATCCAAAATCCTGTTTATCTGCGCCGAATCTCTTGATGAAATCGAGACGATTGCCAAAATTGCACGCCGGAACAGGATTGTGGCTCCGGTGGCCGTCAGGGTGAATCCCGATATCGATCCCAGGACACATCCTCATATCGCCACCGGGCTCAGACAGACGAAGTTCGGAATAAGCGAAAATAGCGCCAAAAAGGCCTACAGGATCTGCCGCGATGAAAAATGGCTTAATGCCGTAGGGATATCGATGCATATCGGTTCCCAGGTTGAGTCGGTTAAGCCCTATGTCGATTCCGCCTATAAGATAGTGAGTCTTTATAAATATTTATTGAAACAAAGTATTAATCTAAAGTATATAGATATTGGTGGAGGATGGGCGGCTCAATTTGAGCGGGACAGTATTTTGCCCCATCCCGACGATTATGTTTCGGCTATTTCGGATCTCTTTACCAATCTTCCGGTGACCGTCGTTGCCGAACCGGGAAGATCGTTAATCGGCAATGCCGGGGTACTCATTATGAAAGTCATACGCGTGAAAAGAAGTTCATCGATGAATTTCTGTATTGTCGATGCGGGAATAAATGATTTCATTCGTCCTGTTCTGTATGGGGCGAATCATAGAATTGAGCCGGTATATCATAGACCTGGCAGGAAAGTCGTATACGATATCGTTGGGCCCGTATGCGAAAACAGTGATTTTCTGGCAAAATCCGTAAGCCTTCCCGAAGTGGAGAAAGGCGATATTCTGGCGCTCTTTACGGCGGGAGCTTATGGCAGGGTCATGAGTTCGAATTACAACGGACGTCTACGGGCGGCTGAAGTGGCCGTGGCCGGCAGCAATGTTTTCTCAATCAGAGAAAGAGACGATTTTCGGGATCTTGTCAGAGGGCAGCGAGGAGTTAATATCAGCAAAAAAATAGTGGATGATTTGCTCTGATGAACGATACTGCCAGGCCTTCGAGGGTTGAAATCGATCTTGGGTCTCTGAGGCACAACGTTCGGAAGATCAAATCCTGGATCGGGGATAAGACTAAGCTCATGGCGGTTGTCAAAGCCGATGCTTACGGGCATGGAGCGGTGAAGGTTTCCCATGTCGTATCAGAGGAAGGGGTCGACTTTCTTGGCGTGGCGATGCTGGAGGAGGCCGATGAAATCCGCCAATCCGGGATCGATATTCCTTTAGTAATCTTATATCCCGAAACTACAGAAAGGAGCGCTGAAGCGGTCAGCCGTGGGTATTGTATTACAATATCCGATATGAGCGATTATCATGAAATCAGGCAGGCATTGTGCAACCATGATATGCCAATTAGATATTTTCTGAACGTCAATACCGGGATGAACCGTTATGGTATGGATTACGATACATCCGCCGCAGGAGATTTGATCGGTCTATCAAATCCGGCCTCTTTTATGATGGGTTTTACCACGAATCTGGCAGACCCGGCCCGAAACAACCCGGCTCTGGCGGATAAGCAGGTGGAGAATTTCATTAAAATCATGCACGCTGCCCGGCGTTTTTCGCAAGATGGCTTTCTCTATTCTTATGAGTCGTCCGGTTCGCTCTACAGGCAAAGGGCGGCGGATGGGTCTCTGGTAAGAGTCGGGCTCCTGATATACGGTCTGGCACCGGGCGAGGAAGATGCAGGAGAATTAAAGCCGGTAATGTCAGTGAAGAGTCGGATCTCGGAGATACGCGATCTCCAGGAGGGGGATGGCGTGGGCTATGGATTTTCCTATATAGCAGCCAGGAAATCGAGAATAGCTGTGATCCCGATGGGATATGCAGATGGGTATCCCTGGAGCCTTTCAAATAAAGGCGCCGTTATCATCAGGGACTCTGAAGCACCCGTAGTTGGCCGGGTCTGTATGGACGCCTTTATGGTGGATGTAACAGATATTACGGGGTGTGCGGTTGGCGATGATGTAGTGATACTGGGATCAATGGCGGGGACCGAAATCAACGCTGATAGATTGGGCGAATGGGCTGGCTCATTCTCTTATGAAATCCTATCAGGCTGGGGCAAAAGACTGCCGAGGATTTACCATGATAGTCAGGATTAATATTAACGTCGCCGATATCAGGCTGGAGCCGCAGTATCATACCGAGAGGACCAGTCAAGCTTTGTTCAATGAACTGGTGGACGTTCTGGAGGCGAAAGAAGGGTATTGCCGGGTCAGGACATGGGATCAATACGAGGGTTGGATTGCGGAGCAATTTCTGACTGAGCATGATAATTTTGATGGCCAGGGGCCTTTTGCTATCGTGCGCAATCTTGCATCTGCCTTCGAAAAGCCAGATCCTGCCTCCAGAAAGCTGACATCAATTCCCTATGGCTGTCAGCTTTTCGGAGCTATTACGGGTGAGTTTTTTAAAATCTACTCCGAAAGATATGGCGATATCTATATCAAACGATCAGACCTGTCGGCACCCGGTGATATCAATATAAAATATGATTCGAAATCCAACGAACTTGTAATGGAGGCGGAGAAATTCCCGGGCGCTCCATACCTTTGGGGCGGGCGGTCTTTTTTCGGGATCGATTGTTCGGGATTCGCACAGACGATAATGAGGAGATTCGGAATTTCACTTCCCCGGGATACGAAAGATCAGATCAATTGCGGCGAAGACGTTAAACGCGAAGATATTAAATCGGGGGATTTGCTTTTCTTCTCACGTCATGTGACGATTGCCTTATCGGATACACAAATGATACATTCCAGTCTGTCAAACGGAGGGGTCGCGTACAACAGCTTCGATCCTCAAAGCCCTGTTTACAGCAAATATCTCGATGAGTCTTTCATCACCGCCCGGAGAGTTCTGGCATGAGGATGTCGGCGAGGATTGCAGGTTGTTTCTTAATGCTCGTGGCCGTGATTGCCGGGCCGAATGAGCTTTTACCCCAGGAATCAAAGGGGGAATCCTCGGGGAAAATACCGATATACGCCAGAGTCAATATCAACATTGCCGATGTTCGGGCTGAGCCGAAGAGGCGCTCCGAGCGCGTGAGCCAGGTCCTTTTCAACGAGCTTGTGGAAATAATTGATAAAGAGGAACAATATTGCAGGATAAAGCAGCAAGATGGGTACGAGGGCTGGATCAGAAAGCAGTTTCTCGCCTCGCATGATAGGTTTACCGGCGACGGCCCCTTTATAGTCGTGAAGAATCTTGCGCCGGCATTTATAGAGCCCGATCTGTCATCGAGAAGGATCACGTCGATTCCTTATGGTTGTTTCCTTTACGGCCGAGAAGTAGACCGGTTTCTGAAGATAACATCTGATAGATACGGAGAGTTTTTCATTAGCTCTGACGACTATATGGATATAGAGACGCTTTCTAAGGCTACAGAGCCGGATTCAGCCGGTATTGTTTTCGAGGGGGAGAAATTCCTCGGTGCGCCGTACCTCTGGGGCGGGCGTTCGTTTTTCGGGATCGATTGTTCGGGTTTTGTTCAGACCATCATGAATAGATTCAATATAGCCCTGCCGCGGGATTCCAAAGATCAGATTCGCGCCGGTGTTGAGATAAGGCGGGAGGACATCAGGGCCGGCGATCTTCTGTTTTTCCCCCGGCATGTAACACTGGCTTTATCCAAAGACCTGATGATTCACTCGACCCCGTCCAACGGGGGAGTGGCATATAACAGCCTTAATCCCCGAAGCCTGATCTATAGCAAATATCACGATGAATCATTTATAACGGCGCGGAGGGTTTCGGAGTGAAGACGCTTTTGAAAATTGCACTCCTGTTTGTTGTTCTCATTGCATCGATGTCATTACTTTTGATGACAAAAGGAGTAACCTCTTCAGGCAGAAGTTTTCATAAAGTCTTTTTTATCGAAACAGCGGACGATTGGCAGAAATGCAATCTTGTTAACGGCGCGGTTGATACCGAAAAGCAGTCGGTTATCTTCGATGGAAAAGCGGAAGCGGGATCATTAGAATCATTTCAAATCGATCCGGGATTCCCATTCACCACCTTGATGTTTTCCTGGAATGCGGAGAGACTGCCGGCGTCCTCCCTTTTGAATTTCGAGGTGGAGGTCTCGACTGATGGAGATAAATGGCACCGATTTCAATATTTAACTTACGGTATTCTCGATACGCTGGAATTAGCGGACATCATAGAATCGCCAATCAGGATTGACGGAATAGGTTATGTCGATACGGATATTTTAAAGCTCGAAAAGCCGATGAGATTTGCCAGGGCATTAGTGCGGGCGACTGGAATGGGAGAATCAGAGGATATCAGCCTGCGAAGAATGTCTTTTTGTTTCGCCACGAATGATATTAGCTGGAAAGAATATAGAAAATTAAAAGATGAACATTCAAATGTAGAAATTGGCAAAGTGAAGTTGGCAGTCCCATATTATACTCAGCGAGGCATGCCGCCGGGATTGTCAGGCAACTGCTGCTCGCCTACGTCGGTGACGATGGTCTTGAATTATCATGATAAGAACGTGGAACTGATTCCTTTCTGCCATGAAGTATTTGACCCGTATAATGAGATGTACGGCAACTGGGCCTATAATGTTCAGGCGGCCTATCTCATGGGTTTGCGAAAAACGTGGGTCGAGATTCACTCGGGTTTCGATGAGATTTACGAGGAAGTATCAAGTGGCAAGCCTGTCGTCATAAGTATCGCCTACGGTTATGATGAACTTCCAAACTCTCCGATTCATGAGGCCGAAGTCGGACATCTCATCACTGTGGTTGGTTTCGATGGAACGGATACTGTCATATGTAATGATCCCGCAGGACATAATATCGAGGACGGTATAATCCGCTACCCGCGAAAGGAACTGGAGGCGGTCTGGATTGGCCACGGAGGGATTGCATATCACCTATGGCCTTGATAGTCAAGCCGTCGAGAATCGCCCCCGGATCGACTATCGGGATCATAGCGCCGGCCGGGCCTCCGGATCGTGAGCGTTTGAAAAAAGGTATCCGGTTCTTAAAAAGCCGGGGATATCGAGTAAAAACATACCCTCAGGCGCGAAAGAAACTCGGCTATCTGGCAGGAGATGACAGATCCCGGGCGGAGGCGCTGAACGCAGCATTTGCGGATGGCGATATCTCGGCAATCTTCTGCGCACGCGGCGGTTTCGGCAGTCTGCGCATCCTTCAACATGTCAATTTTGATATCATAAGAGCCAATCCGAAGATATTCGTCGGCTATTCCGATATCACGGTTTTGCTTCTGGCTATCTATAAGAGAACGAGGCTGGCGACATTTCATGGCCCTATGCCGGCGGTTGAATTCGGCAGGCGGTTGAAGCGGTTTAGCATTGAGAATTTCTTTAATGCTATAGAGTCAAACCGGCCTCCTGGCTCCATTGAGAAACCAGCTGGATATAATATAGGTCGTATGAGCGGCGGTGTTGTAGAAGGCAGGATAATCGGTGGGAATCTATCGTTAATGACAAAACTAATCGGCACCGGGTTTCTTCCGAGCTTCAGGAACAAAATCGTGTTTTTCGAGGATACCGAGGAGGAAGCTTATAGAATTGATGGTTATCTTTCACAGCTATTCGCAGCCACAGATTTCGGCCAGGCAAAAGGGTATATAATCGGCGAATTTACTCGCACCGAGCCGAGATCAGGCTACTTATCGGGGTGGAGCGTCAAGCAGGTTATCAAAGATTATTTTTCCAAAATGGATCGGCCCTGCATATACGGTTTTCCTTGCGGCCATGGGGCCGAAAAGATTACTATACCGATTGGCGTAAAAACGGTTCTCGATGCCGATAAGAAGAGTGTATCGTTCAAAGAGGCAGGTGTGAGCTGATGAGACTATCCATTAAAGAGCATGATATTCATCTGGTTAATACGTTCAGGACAACGCATGGCGCCTCGGATTCCAGGCGGGCGCTGATAGTTGACATAGACGGCGGCCTGGGAGAGGCGGCGCCGGTTCACTATTATGGCGAAAACGCTGAAACCGTGAGGGATTTTGTGGGGAGGGCATCGAAGATCCTGGGTGATGATCCCTTTCAAATCGAATCTTTAAGTGAGAAATTAGATAGAGTGGCAGCCCTCAATTATAGCGCCAAGGCAGCGATAGATGTAGCATTGCACGACCTGGTGGGGAAGAGGCTTGGCATACCGATCCACCAGTTTTACGGTATCACCCCCCGTGACGATCTGGCGACCTCGTTTACCATATCGATTTCAGATCCGGAAACGATGAAGAAACAGACGGAGAAATCCCCGGGCTATCATGTATATAAGGTTAAGGTCGGGGTTCCCGGCGATATCGAGATGGTAGCGGCGGTCAGGGATGCCACTAAAGCCAGAATCCGGGTTGATGCTAACGAAGGCTGGACCGTTAAAGAGGCGATAGCCAGGGTGAAGGAACTCGAGAAGCTGGATGTAGAATTTATAGAGCAACCATTGCATCGGGACGACCTCGACGGTTTCAGATTATTGCGATCTAAAATTGATCTGCCAATAATAGCGGACGAGGGAGTTTTTCGCGCCACTGATATTCCAAGATATATAGGGCTGGTTGACGGAATAAACATCAAGCTTTCCAAGTCGGGCGGCCTGCGCGAGGCTTTCAAGATGATAGCCGTGGCCCGCGCTCACAGGATGAAGGTAATGATAGGTTGCATGGTGGAGACCTCGGTCGGCATCACGGCGGCGGCACAGATCGCATCGCTAGTGGATTATGCCGATCTCGACGGCAACATACTAATATCAGACGATCCCTATTCGGGCGTTACACTGGAAAACGGATATATAAGGCTACCGGGCGGCCCCGGCCTGGGTGTAACAGCGAAATAATGAAATATCTTCTAACCGTATCTTTATTGTTGTTTTCTATTTCGCAGTCCAGGGCTGATGTAATTCCTAATGTAGTTTATCCCGAGGCCGATCAGCTGCTGCCATCAGTTGATTCGACATTTATTTTTGGAAACGTTACCCCGGAAGCAGAACTCTACATTAACGGTATCGAGATACCTGTGCACAGAGACGGCGGCTGGCTGGCTTATCTGCCTGTCGATCATGGAGAATTCATATTCTGTCTCATGGCCGTTCTGGACAATGATACGTCTTTTCTGGAGCTGCCGGTGCAAATCGGCCCTCCCGGATTCGGTGACATTTATACGGTTCCACAATTTCCAATTTCACCTTATCCTGTTGTAGATGTTATTTATTCTGTGGGGGATATTTTCGAATTCTCTTTCAAAGCGCCGCCGGGCTGCAGGGGATGGTTTGGAATAAACGATTCCGATTCTGTTTCGATGTTTCCGTCACCGGCATCCGAAGGTGTATACCGGGGTGATGTATTCGGCGAATCTTCAGTGATTCAACACCAATCGGCGTACATAACATATTCTGGAAGCTACCGCTTGGCTGTTGCTGACACGGGCGTCTACAGCATTTTCTATGGATGTGAGAAAGCTGGAGATTCCGATTCGGAAGAATCGATGGCCATGCTCATGGTCGCCGATTCGGTCCTGACTGTTCTACCAGAGTTTCCGCCGGTGGTCGGGTTGTTTTCGGGAAGATCTCAGATAGTACGAACCGGACCGCACCTGGGATATAAACTTTTATATCAGCCGCCCGGAGTTAGGGTGCACATAACAGGATCGGAATCGAACTATTATAAGATCGAGCTGGCAGAGGGTATAACAGGATACACGAATACAGATAGCGTAAAACTTTTGCCGCCGGGTACGGCCATACCGAGAGGGAGAATATCGTTTATTGCGGTGGATAAAATCGATGGAGGAATCGAGATCTCGGCCCATATCGGTCAAAGGCTGCCATACGAGATAAGCGAGACCTTATCTCCGCCGGGGATTGATATTGATATATTCGGGGCAACGGGGGATGTGGATTGGATCAGGTATAACGCGCACGAAGAATTCTTAAGACTCGTAAAATGGTCGCAGCCGACTGATGGGGTATTCAGAATATCGGCTGAATTTGACGAAGCTGGAATAGCGGGCTATCAACCGTATTACGATGGCAACAGGTTTGTTATTAAAATAAAAAAGAAACTCCAATCGATTCCGCTTTTTTCAAGCCCTGTTAAGGGATCAAAAATCGTAATTGATCCCGGCCATTCACATGACAGTGGTGCCGTGGGCCCGGCGGGATTGCGGGAGGAAGATGCTAACCTCTGGATTGCCCATGAATTGAGAGTGATGCTGGAACGAAAGGGTGCCGAGGTTTTGATGACTCGTTACGGCCATGAGGATATCGCTCTCTATGATCGCCCGAAGATGGCTGAGAAATGGGAGGCGGATCTATTGATATCAATTCATAATAACGCTCTGCCGGATGGCATAAATCCTTTCAATAATAACGGGGCGTCGGTTTTTTATTATCATCCGCATTCCAAGCCGCTGGCGGAGACTATTCATAAATATCTGTTAAAGGAAACCGATCTACCGGATCATGGTCTCTACTATGGCAATCTGGTTTTGACCCGGCCTACCTCGATGCCGGCGGTATTGGTTGAATGTGCCTTTATGATGATCCCCGAACAGGAGGCGATGCTGAAAACCGATAAGTTTCAGAGAAAATGCGCCAGGGCTATCTTGAAGGGGATTGAAGAATATCTGCGCAGGTGATGATCACTGTTTTATGGCTCCCGCCGTTATCCCCTCTGTAATCCGTCTCTGAAATATCAAAAAGAATATTATGACCGGTAAGGCTGCGATTGTCGAACCCGCCATTGTAACAGGCCAGTCGCTGGATCGGGGGTCCTGCATCAGTGCCAGGCCCACGGGAAGCGTATACATCTCATTGGAAATGGTCAATATCTTGGGAAAGAGGAAAGAATTCCAGGTGGTTAGGAATATCTGAACGGCCAGCACCGCCAGGGCCGGCTTGCATAGCGGCAAGACGACTTTAAAGAAAATCATTAGCTCCCCTGCGCCATCTACCCTGGCGGCGTCCTCCAGGTCGGTCGGCAAGCCGTCTATATACTGCTTCATGAGAAATACGCCTAATGGCGATACCAACCAGGGCATTATCAGCGCCAGGTAGGTGTCGAACCATCCGAATTTCAGCATCATCTGGAAAATTGGCAGAATCAGAACGTGCACCGGAATCATCAACATTGCAACCGCCGTCATGAATATAGGCCATGTGATCCTTCCGGCGCCCCTGGAAAGGCCGTAGCCGACCATGGCGCAGAGAAGTAAATTCCCAAACGTGACGGATATAGCCACGATGCTGGAATTCAAAAAATACCTGCCGAAGTTGTTAGTCTTGAAGACGGTTGCATAGTTTTTAAAAGTGAAACCGATTTCCTTCAAGCTAACGGAAAATGTCCCGGGATCTTGAATCGATAATAGCATCATATACAGCATGGGAAAGATCATTACGAGCAGTATTGCTATTAGAAGACCTGTAATTAACCATCTGGGAGCCCGGCGCATCACGTGGTTCTCCTGATGTTGGTTAGCCTGAACTGGATCAGCGAAAATACAAGTATGATAAGGAATAACAGATATGCAGCGGCCGAGGCATAGCCGATATCACCGCGGCTAATTCCCTTATCGAATATAAAGAAGACCGCGGTTAGCGTGGAGTTGAAGGGTCTGCCGGAAGTCATAACGAATATCTCGACGAATATCTGGAATGACCTGATTGTATTTAAAACAATTACAAAGGCGAATGTCGATTTCAAAAGGGGAATCGTGATCTCTAAACTTCTTCTAAAAAAACCTGCACCATCGACCCGCGCCGCTTCGTAGAGTTCGACCGGGATCGATTTTATACCGGCTAAGAAAATAAGCACGTAATATCCGATTGCGACCCAGACATCCATCGCCATGATGGAGAGAAGAGCTGTTTTTTCAGATTGTAAAAATCCGTTCGCCGGTGGAGAGATGCCGGCCAGCTTGCAGAGCGAAAAAATATATCCTCCGCGCGAATATAGATTGTAAAATATTAGAGCTACGACCACCATGGCGGTGATGGAGGGTATGAAATATGCCGCCTGAAATATCCGGTGGCCGGGTATTTTTTCAGCTATTAAGAGTGCCAGTAATAACGCAACGAACGTGGTTATGGGTATGGTTCCGAATACGAAAAAGAAGGTGTTTTTCAAGGCCTTCACGAAAACAGGATCGGTGATTAACCGGGTATAATTCGAAAAACCTATGAACTGGCCGGTTCCTCTCAGAAGCTGGAAATCGGTGAGGGAGAGGTAGAATGAGTAACCTATGGGGTAAAGCCAGAAGACCAAAAGATATATTATCCAGGGAAGGATAAACAATAGTATTTTATTCCTGGATCGCATGATCCGCCGATTTAAGTTTTGCATCTATTGTTCTTGATGCCTTCTGCAGAATTTCCTCCGCTGTCCCGTGGCCATACATGGCCGCCTCTATAGCGTCCTCGATGTCCTGTTCAATATCCACCCATAACGGAGTTGGGGGAGCGGATTTCGAATTCTGCAGCTGCTGTGCCTGTATCATTTTTTCGGGATCGGAGATCTCCAGATCGGGATATGGAGGAAATCCAAAGCCGGCAGCGTCACATAAACGCTGGCAGTTTTTCCTGGCCGTTATAAATTCGGCCAGTTTCCTGGCGTTTTCAATATTCCTCGACCGCGAATGGACGGCAATATACTCGCCTCCGAAGAAGGAACTCCCCGTTCCCCCATCCTCTTTGAAAAAGGAGAGGAGCTGATATTGGAAATCGGGGGGATTTAGTCTCAAACGTCTTAAAAGCCATCCGCCGGATATGACAAATCCGATCCTGCCCTCCCGGAAATACTCCTCGAGCCTTCTCTGGCTTTCGATGACTCCGCAGTTGCAAAGATCAAGATAGAAATCCAAGGCCTGTATGGCATTTTTCGAATCCAGCTCCGATCTCAGGCCGTCCTCGCTCAGGACGCGCCCTCCATTGCTCCATAAAAAAGGCAGATACTTCTTATACAGGCGGTGCTTCTCTGCGGAGTTGCAACCGAAACCGAAATAATCGTCGCCAATTTCGTTTATTATAGTACAGGCCGTAAGCAATTCCTCCCAATCCTCAGGAATATCCATGTTTATCTTTCTCAAGAGGTCGAGATTGAAATAGATCAGCCTGGAATCCAGAAGCCAGGGGAGCGCGTAGAGCTTTCCCCGCCAGCGTGCCGGGTAAAGATAATTTTCCGCAAGATCCGATTCGAATTCTGCCAGCAGACCGTTATAAGCAAACTCCGCAATCCAATCCGAGCCCAATTCCATGACATCGGGTGGATAGTCGGCGGCAAACGATATAACCAGTTTATCATGACCGTTGGCCCAGGTTAAATCGGTAATCTTTACCTTGATATCAGGGTATTCTGTCTCGAACTCCCTGATGATCTGCTCAACAGCGGGTTTCGTATTAGCGTCCGACCAGAACTGCCAGAAACGGATGACATTTTTATCCTCCCTTTGTGCAGAGCAGGCTAGAAGAACAGTTGCCATGACCAGACAGATCTTATGCATACAGACGATTTTATTTGGTAAGATCGGCCGATGTCAAGCAAGATCGAACTCATAGAGCGAAACAGAGATATACCTTGACATCGGATATTTCCGGTTCTAAAATCGCCCTGCCATGAGATGGATAACTACCGCAGCGATTTTGATACTCCTCAACAGTTCCCATATTTACAGTTACGAACTTGAAGTGAGAGACTATCCCAATGATGACGGCACCAGACTTATCGTCCGATGGGAAAAATTACCGCCCGCAGAACTTGAAGCCCTCGATCCGGAATCATACGCTCTCGAGCGTGCCCTTAGCCCCGATGGAGATTTCGTGGCGATCTCAGG
>CBEUCH010000008.1:0-162632 GCA_965541585.1 uncultured bacterium
AAAGTGGTACGTGAGCTGGGTTTAGAACGTCGTGAGACAGTTCGGTCCCTATCTGATGCGGGCGTAGGATACTTGAGGGAAGCTGACCTTAGTACGAGAGGACCGGGTTGGACGGACCCCCGGTACACCAGTTATCGCGCCAGCGGTATAGCTGGGTAGCTGTGTCCGGCAGGGATAAGCGCTGAAAGCATCTAAGCGCCAAGCCCATCCCAAGATTAGGTATCCCTTCCCCCGCTTCGGCGGGGGACTAAAGGCTCCCGGAAGACAACCGGGTTGATAGGTCGTAGGTGTAAGGTCCGTAAGGACCTCAGCCGAGCGATACTAATAAGCCGTGAGACTTAACCTTAAAAATTTCGATGAAACCTTTATTCCCGAAGAGCGGCAGCATTCTATCAGGTTGTTAAAGAGCATTGTTCTTTGCCATCAGAAAATTTTTCCCGGTCGCAATGGCGTGGGGGAAATACCCGTTCCCATTCCGAACACGGCAGTCAAGCCCCACAGCGCCGATGGTACTGCCCCCTGGCAGGGGTGGGAGAGTAGGACGTCGCCGGGATTATATTAAAAGCCTCCTGAGAAATCAGGGGGCTTTTTTTGTTGCGGACACCTAAATCGGTATTTATATTAATCATTACAATATGCAGATTATCCCACAGGTAGCTGTGGGTTACCGGGTTGAACCATATGCTAAAACATGTTCGAACAGATGCACAAAAAAAGACCTATCAGGAAGCGGATGAAAGAGATTTACAATTATTTTTTGATGACAGGAGAATAAATGCAAAAAAGTTGCCCCGACTCAAGGGGTCGAAATCGGCCGATTTCGAATTATCATTTGATTCTATCAAGGTGATAGTTGAACTGAAAAGTCGCTTTGACGATAATTCTTATAATAAATTGCTAGATTATATACAAAAGGAATTAGAATCTATTAACGTGGGTTATGATTGTTCTATTCAACTCGATTACCGGCGTAGAATGAACCCCCTTAGTTCTAATAAATGGAAATCAATAAAGCAGGAATTTGTTGCGAAAATAGAATCTTTGGGAAAATATACTGACTTACCAATAGAATTTTCATTTTGCCTAACAGATGATATCAAATCCAGCAAAAATGAAATTGAACAACTAAAATACGGGCTGGAAAACAACTTAACAATTACGGTAGAAAATAAAAACGGATCCGACTCCTTACGATTCGTCTCTGTAGCCGGATCAAGTGCGGTTTACGATCCTAAATGGATATGCGACCGCATAGAAGAAGCGGCTTCTCAATTGAAAATGCATGATCCAAATATTCCTAAAGGTGTGTTTTTTATAAATACGACACCCCATCGTTGGGGTTATGAAGAGCAACTGAGCCCATTCTTCATGCCAACTTGCTTTGTTGATTTGGCCAGCAACAATAAAGATATTATTGTAAATAGAATTGAGCAGGAAAATATTTTGAGATCCGATAATCTAAGGATCATTAGTTTTTACGGGTTCTTATACAGGACGGGTGGCGAAATAACTAGAATTGACCTATTTATTAATTGCCACGCTGATATCCAGTTACGCTCTGATATTATTAGAAAATTCAAAAGCTATGCGCATTGGATCACACCTCGAAATCGCCAGAAAATATCGCTGGTTATCCGTGAGTTATAACAATAATAAGTTGTGTAGGAGTACCGGACTCCTGCCAACGGATGCCAGGTCTTTTCAAGACCTGCCCTATAGATTCTGGATTCCTGCTTTCGCAGGAATGACATGCTTGGTTTTTTTGCGCTGTGATCGATATTGTCATGCCGGACTTGATCCGGCATCCATCAAATATAACTCTGGTGACAGCCCGTAGGTCGGGAGCCCTGCGCTCCCGACAGCAAGATGCTGGATTGATCAGGCTTGCATGATCTCGTTTCATCCGTTATATAAGGCTCGATGAAGAAATCGAAATCTGTTATTCCGGTCAGTTCAATTGAAAGCAAGATATATTCCATTCGCGGGCATCGTGTCATGCTCGACAGCGATCTGGCGCAGCTTTACGGTGTAACCACCAAAAGGCTGAATGAGCAGGTAAAGCGGAATTCGGACCGTTTTCCCTCCGATTTTATGTTCAGGCTCAATGTGGAGGAATTGGAATTTTTGAGGTCGCAAAATGCGACCTCAAGTAATCGCCACGGTGGAAAACGTTATCCGCCATACGTTTTCACTGAACACGGGGCTATAATGTTGGCCAGCGTTCTAAACTCCAAAAGGGCAATCGATGCCAGCATATTCGTTGTCAGGGCATTTGTCAGGATGCGGGAGATCTTGTCGGTGCATAAAGAGTTTGCCCGTAAACTCTCGGAGTTGGAACGCCGGGTAGGTGGCCACGACGATGATCTTAAGACGCTGATAACAACAATAAAGAAGCTCATTCAATCGTCAGCGCCTTCAAAAAGACAGATAGGATTCAAAAAGGTGAAGTAGGGCAGCCAGCAGGTCGGGAGCCCTGCGCTCCCGACGAAGAGATTCTGGATTCCGGATCAGGTCCGGAATCCCTTGTTTTTGACCTTGAATCCGTCGCGGGTCGTGAAATCTTGGATACCGGATTATTATACTTGCCGGATTGGCAGGTAGATGATAAAATAATCGGCGATAAAAATGAACGATTTCAAACCCTCCAGGATCTCGCAATCATTTAGGGCGGCTCTGCTCCCGATTTCTATAATCTATATCGCTTTGTTCATGTATGTCGCCATCTCTCGCATTGGTTATCCATTTGAGCTGAACTGGATGGAAGGCGGGCAATTGGACGTGGTGGAGAGGATACTGGATGGAAAGCCCATCTATACCGAACCGTCAATGGAGTATGTGCCGTTTATTTATACGCCTTTGTACTACCTTTTGGCGGCGTTTATCTCCAGTTTGATGGGTCCCGGTTTTATGGCGTTAAGGTTGGTTTCCGTCATTTCAACGTTATTCTGCATTATACTCATATATCTATTTGTCAAGCACGATACGAAAAGCAACTTTTTAGGCGCTGTCTCGGCCGGTTTATTCGCCGCCTTATATAAGGTCGGCGGCAACTGGATGGATATCGGGAGACACGACTCATTGAACCTGTTCATCTTATTATCGGCGCTGTTCATTATTAGATTTTATAGAAGCAGCAAATCATACCTGATAGCGGGAATACTCCTTTTTCTGGCGTTCTTTACCCAGCAATCCTCCGTCATTTTAATAATTTTTATTCTGGGATATGGTATAATATATAACAGGAAATCGATATTGCCGATTATGCTGTCCACGGTTGTCCTGATAGTCGGAAGCACACTTATAATGGATAAGTTTTATCACAACTGGTATTCGTATTTCGTAGTTGAATTACCCTTGAATCGTGAAATATCAACATCAAATATTATCCTCTTCTGGACCGAGGGACTATTCAGGACATGCATGGTGCCATTAGGGTTTATCATCTATCATCTCTATTCGAATTTCAAGTCTGCGAGAAGACAACCAGGATGGAGTTTTAATCTTTTCGCAGGCGCCGGAATGATATCAATGGCGTGGTTTCTGCAAGTTCACTCGGGAAGTTTGGCAAACGCGCTTATGCCGGCTTACGCCATAATAACTATATTATTCGGAATCAGCCTGAATGACATATTAAAAAGACTTAAGAGTAAACCGGATTTAGATCAGAGTAAGCTGCTGGATATTGTGTATTTATTAGTTATCCTGCAATTTATCACGCTCGTTTACGATCCCCGGCATTTGATTCCGTCAAGGGCGGACAGGGCCGCCGGGGAAGAATTTATTGAAAGCATAAGTAAGGTGGACGGGGACATATTTATTCCCGCTCACGGTTATCTGGCGGCGAGAGCGGGCAAAAAGCAGTACGCCCACGAGATGGCGATCTATGACGTTTATAGAAGCAATGACGATGAAGCCAGCTTGAAACTAAAAGAGGAAATTAAAGAGGCGTTTGGCAACAGGGATTTCGCGGCGGTTATCTATGACGACCTTTATTCCCCGTTTGGAAATTTCGATTCAGATAGCAATTACGCATTTGCAAAGCATATGTTTCTTAATGGCAATGACTTTTTCCCTGTTTCGGGGACGCAAATAAGACCGCAATATTTCTTTGGTTTGAAACCTCTCCCCATGGATGATCTTCCGGTATTTGAGATGATCGGCCCGATGCCCCTCGATACCGAAGAATAATTATTGCCAATATCAAAGCCGTAGGTCGTGAGCCCTGAGCTCCCGAAAGCAAGATGCTGGATTCCCGATCAGGTCCATACGGCCTACGGCCCGTAGGGATCCGTAGGATCGGGTATGACAGTATTTGCAGGTCGGATTGCGAATTCCCGGGCGTAAGAAAGGAATTGACAAAATAAAGAGTGGTCTTAGATTTGAATAGAGACGGTTATGAATTTGGAGTGAGTTTGGATTTGAATAGAGACAGGGATGCCGGGCAGGTTTAAAAGCCCTTTCAAATGCCTACATCGATTTTTTCCCGCCGAATTCTTTTAAGCAATACTGCAATCCTTATATATCTGGCGCTTATCAAACTGGCCCTGCATTTCATTACAAATGGTCAATACGGCTATAACAGGGATGAGCTCTATTATATTGCCTGCAGTGAACATCTTGATTTCGGCTATGTCGATCATCCACCCCTGATAGCCCTCGTAGCAAAAATAACCATCTGGATTCTAGGCGATTCCCTTTTTGCTATCCGTTTTTTACCTGCGTTGATCGGGGCATCTATGGTCTTCCTCACAGGTTTGATGGTTCGCCGGCTCGGTGGAGGTCTTTTCGCCCAGTGTCTCGCCTGCATCGCTCTTTTAATCGCTCCCACATATCTGATATTGAATACATTATTTACGACAAACGTCTTCGATCAGCTCTTCTGGGTGGTCTGCTTCTATCTCATATTTTTGCTTTTGAAAAGAAATGATCCGCGCTACTGGTTGGCGATAGGATTGGTTGTGGGTCTGGGCTTGATGAACAAACATACCATGATTTTCTTTATAGCCGGTCTTTTAACGGGATTGATTCTTACGCCTAATCGCAAGTTTTTTCTCAACGAATGGCTGTGGTCAGGAGCGCTTATTGCTCTGGTAATATTTCTGCCGCATATCGTATGGCAGATTAATCACGGCTGGCCGACACTGGAGTTTCTTCAAAGGGCAGTCATTAATAGAATGGCGGAGGTTTCTCCCCTGGAATTTTTTTACAAGCAGATCATTTCTTTTCATCCCCTGACGTTTCCTATCTGGTTGATCGGTCTTTACTATTATCTTTTTTCCAGCAAAGCGAAGCGCTACCGGCTGCTGGGCTGGATATATGTTTCGGTATTTGTTATCCTTGCTGTCCAGAAATCGAGAGGCTATTATCTGGCGCCGGCTTATCCGATGCTGTTTGCGTCAGGGGCATTTACTATAGAGAAATTCATTCGACAACAAAGCTGGAATTGGCTGAAACCGGCAATCCTGATTATCCTGATCACAGGCGGCGCCATACTAGCTCCCCTTGGTTTGCCCCTGCTTTCGGTTGATGCGGCGGCCGAATACGGTGCCTATCTCGGATTGGGACTTCGCCCGGTTTACGAAGATATGCTTGGATGGGAAAATATGGTCGCTACAGTTGCCGGTGTCTATCATAGCCTTCCAGCCGAGGAAAAGGCAAAGTGCGCAATTATGGCGAATAATTATGGACAAGCCTCGGCCATTGATTTTTTCGGCGATAGATATGGTCTGCCCGGAGCGTTAAGCACCCATAACAGCTACTGGCTCTGGGGTCCGGGGGATTATTCCGGAGAAATTGTCATCACGGTAGGCGTTCGATTCGAAAGTCTGAAGCAGGGTTTTGATGAGGTCGAGCAGGCGGCCGTGGTCACCCATGAATATGTAATGTGGTATGAGACCAATCAGCCTGTCTATATATGGCGAGGCCCGAAAATCTCGTTGCAGGAGATGTGGCCCAGGATAAAACTATTTTATTAGAATTTATATTGTCAGCAATTGTCGCTCGGGTTCCTGTACTGCTCGTATGACCGAATGAAATGAGAAAAACTGGAAAACTCGGTCATTGTCGGGTTTTTCTCCCGCTTTGCGGGATCAGAACCGACCTACATAACTGTCCCGCCTGCGGCGGGATTGGCGCCGGGGGATATACGCCAACCATAAGAAACAACTCCCTTGAAAAGCTGTATAAAATATCCTAATATTAAAGAAAAATGAGATTCACCTGGGGAGAATGCCATTAAAGGGATCATTCAGATAGGGACAGCGCTTGCAGGAACAAGCTATAGTCTTGTTATAGCAGTAATATTCTGGCAGTCACGGCTGGCAGGCGGATTAAACAGATCGGTCATTATTGCTCTTATTGTGCTGAGTCTCGGAGGGTTTTCATGTATCATTCTTGGTCGAATGTTTGATTCCGCCTTTTGGCGTCTGCTGCCGTGGATTGTCTGCGGGGGTTTGGTGGCCGTAATGTTTATCGGTGTGATGTCGATCGGACCGTACGTAATTCCGGCAATCTTCGCTTTTGCCCTGGTCGCGATCCTTGGCAGTACATGGAACCTGCCATTCGCGTTATATAATCTGGGTGCCATGACAGTCTCCGCTATTGTGTTCTTCGCTCTGTTGCTTATTCATATAACTCATGTTGGTGTTGAATGGGTAGACCTGCCGGCCGAGTCAAAAGTTTTGCGGCAATTCCCAGAAGTAGATTACTCCGATGCTTTTCGTGTGATGATAGTTGGGAAACAACATGAAATTGAAATCGTTGCCAGAGCGCTTTTGGCATCTATGTCTCCCGGCTGGACAGGCTCTCATTTAAAGGGCAAGCTGGAATCTGTCGCATTCGAAGAGGGACCATTGTTGTCCGGGTGGGAAGTATTTTCTAAAAATACAGATGAAATTATCATCGGGTTGAACCGTAGCCATATAGACCTTCGCATCTCGATATTTTTAAAAAATGATAATGGAAATCAGTTGATTACAGCATCGACCATTGCTCGCTATAATAATTGGATCGGGCTTGTATATTTTCTTCCGGTAAGGTTTGGGCATCAGATCGTGCTGGCCGATACCATGCGAAAAGTTAAGCATTCTCTTCAATAGTGTTTTTATCGGGCGGGGCGGCTCGAGCCGGTAGTTCGGGAGCTCCGCGTTCCCGACAAAAAGATGCTGGATTCCCGATCAGGTCCATACGGCCTACGGCCCGTAGGGAACTGTAGGATCGGGAATGGCAGCGTGGCCTGCGTGTTTGTCTGGGGCAACTTTCCTCCTCGCTTTCCGTAACATAAGCGAGTAAGGTTTTTGAGGAAGACGTTATGACTGTATCCGATCTCGAACATTTCAAGAGTCTGCTGATCGAGCGGGAGCATAATTTAGCCTCATGGCTGGATTCCTCCGCCTCAGTAAAGCAAGACGATATGGGCAAGGTGCGATCGCTTCTGGGCGAGATCAAGGAGGCGCTCGGACGTGTTGAAAACAAGAATTTTGGGGAATGCAAGGTTTGTAAAGGTGAGATGGAGCATCATCGGCTGGAGGTGCAGCCCGCAACTGAAGTATGCCTGGATTGTATAAGTAAACAGGAACAAACGCAGTTGGAAGAGGAACTGTTTTTAGCCAGCAAGATACATCGGGCGCTCCTGCCGCAGTCAGTGGAACAGGTTGAGGGATTTGAGGTTAAGGCGATGTCCCTGGCCGCCCGGACAGTGGGTGGCGACTACTACGATTTTCTCCCATCGGCTAACGGGAAATCTATGCGCGTTGTCATTGCTGATGTTATGGGTAAAGGGCTGCCGGCCGGACTTCTGATGTCCAATGTGCAGGGAGCTCTGCGGATTCTATCCGAGGAAATCGAATCGCCGGGTTTACTTTTAGCTCGCCTGAATAAGTGGCTCTGCCACAATGTGCCGGTGACGAAATTTATTTCCCTGGCATGCATTTCACTGGATCCCCACTCCGGCCAGGAAGCGGGTGTCACCTATACTAACGCCGGGCACTGTCCCCCGATTCTTGTTCGAGGAAACGGTACCGTCGAAAACCTGGAGCCCACAGGCGGAGTGCTCGGTGTCCACGAAGATTTCACGTACGAGGAGCGAAGTCTTACAATGGCTCCCGGAGATCTTATGTTGCTTTATACCGACGGCGTTACCGAGGCTGAAAATCAGCAGGGTGAAATGTTCGAGGAAGAACGATTGACGGAATATATCAAAAGCCGGAGCGGTCATTCGCTCGAAATCATTCTGGACGGCCTTCTGAGCAATGTCCGCAATTTCTCCGGGAAAAAAGAGCTGGGTGATGATCTTACTGTTATAGCCCTTCGTAAAACGAAATCTTAGTCTGCTTTCGGCGATCGTAGTCATCCGCCCAAAATAAACATCTACTCTGGACTATACTTACCAGTCTATCCTCAAAAAAATATATTTAACCCGGAAACCATTCCGGCGCATATTACGTTGAATACAATGATTATGATATTCAAAACCGGAAATAATCTGCAAAGGAGCAGCATCATGAAGAAAACTTTAGGCATCGTTCTGGCATTAACACTCGTTTTCGCCGTTTCATTGGCTTACGCCTGTGGCGAGAAAAGATCATCGGCAGATGCCACGAAGGCTGGCGCAGAATTAACGACGTCATCCAAACAGTCCTGTGCTTCCAGGGCGGACGTCACTGCAGCTGTAGCCAAAGGGGATCAGGCGAAAATTTACAACTTGAATGCCTCGAAAACTTGTGCGACAAAAACTCAAAAGGCATCGGTTAAGAATGCTGATGCTAAGGGCCAGTACTGTCCGGCATCCCTTTCCTGCCCTACGCCGTGCGTCAAGCAGCCAGGAGAAGCTGAGTTCAAGAAGTCCTCGGTTTCCACGGATTCCAAGGCCGATCTGAATAAGATGGCGTCGACATCGGATAAGGTTGCGCCGGATGCAAGCACCCTCAAATAATAAGGTTTTGAGGGAACCAAAATTGAAAAGACAATTGACCTGAAATCGAAGTAGTTTTGAAACTTTTGAAAAATCAGTTACAGAGGAGACGATGATGAAAATATCTGTCATTATTCTTTCGGCGTTATTCCTGGTCGCGGGATCGCAGGCATCGGATGAAGAGGCCTGGTTAGACATGGACAATTGCGCCATTTGTAAACCGCTTCTGGAGCAGGATCCCCATCTTATGGATCACATGACCTGGAAGCATCACAACATCTCGGACGGCCTGGTATCGGTTACCGTAATCGATCCGGAGTACCAATCTTCGTATGAGAAGGCCGGCGAGAAGATGAACGGCGTCATCGAACGGATGCAGGCCGGCGAGGAGACCTATACCTGTAATATGTGCACCGAATTGGGCGCTATTTTCCAGGCGGGTGTCAACAGGGAATCGGTTAAATCGGATAATGTCAGGGTTGCGATCACGACCTCAGACAATCCGACAATGGTCAAAAGGATACAGACCTGGGGAGCTCGCACCAACAAGGAGATGCTGGCCGCGATGGAGATGGAGAAGGCAAGCAGATAATAGCATAGTAGAGATCAGCAACCATCCATGGACATGCCCTCCGCCTTATTGGTGGAGGGTATTTTGCTGCAGGACCATTGAAAAGCCGGCCATAATCGAGTTGTAATAAGAGTAGATAGATAATAGACTGCCTCCATGGCAAAACATAGATATAATCTGGCGCTCGTCCTGGGTGGTGGAGGCGCCAGGGGATTGGCCCATATTGGAGTTATTCGCTCTTTGCAAAGGGCAGGTATTACGCCCGATCTGATAGTGGGCACGTCAATGGGTGCTGTAATCGGCGGCATGTATGCTCAGATAGGGGAAATTGATGAGGTCGAGAGGAAAATTCTATCGTTCATCGACACTTTCGGTGTTAAAGCCAAATGGCTGAATTTTCTGGGGGAATCCGATGATAAGGACAGGCACGATATGTTTCGCGATATCGCTTATTATATAAAAAAACGATTTGCCGGTTTGAAGACTCTGACCAGAATCTCTCTTGAAGACAAAAAGATTCTCTATGATCCTTTAAGCGGTTTCTTTGCTGACGAGCTGATTGAAAACTGCAAAATTCCGTTTGCGGCCGTGGCGCTCGATATCAAAAATGGATCTATGGAAGTGCTCAATGATGGCTCGATCATAGAATCGGTGTATGCCTCCGCCGCCGTTCAAGGGGTATTTCCTCCTATAGATTATCGTAACATGTTATTGTGCGATGGCGGCCCCATCGCGGTTGTTCCAGTGGAGGCGGCCAGGATCCTCGGGGCAAGGCATACCATTGCCGTCGATGTTGCTCCCGACATAAAAGAGAAGGCCGAATTCGCTTCCGGCTTGGAGATCATCCTCAGAGCCGATAGTATCAGCCAGGATCGCCTTCGTAGAATTGATCAGAGGATGGCCGATGTTGTTATCGCCCCCCAGGTTCACGATGTCCATTGGGCTAATTTTACCAGAGTTAAATATTGCATCAGGCGGGGCGAATCGGCCGCCGAACAATCACTGAACATGATTAAAGAGCTGGCCGCTATAAGGCCGTGGTGGAAAAAGCTCAGACTTTTCGGGAAGCGATCCTCTTGAAACAGAGATAGAAGTGGTGCAGTCTCTTGTATTCCGCTCGGCTGTTCGATCTACGTCAAATACGGGGCAGGATAGTCTGTTCTAACGATGTCTCAGCAGGCTGTATGATGATAATCGATCCCGCATCAGGGCGCGGGATATTCAACAAGATATAACCACTTCCTGCAATCCGTTAGTATTCCTCTTCGAATTTCTCGTCGAAGTTGTCCTCATTCTCCATGTCGTCGACGCCATGAGTTTCCTCGGTGTAGGCATCAGCAAAAGCTCAGTTTTCAAAAGCCCGAATTAGCCGAATGGATGAAAAATGCCAACACTTTTTTAGGCTGATTTTGATTTTTTTTGAGCGGCGTCAATACGCGGATACTAAGACTTTAAAGGATCGGTGATTCATTGCCGGCGGCCCGACTATAGTACGGTCGAGCGCGTAAACCCGGTTAAGATTTTTCGAGCCTCGCCGAATAAATTAATGTAAGTGACAAGTGAAGAAAGGGTAATAGATTGAAACCGTATGAAGTTGTCCTGAAACTGATTCCCGACGAGGAAGAGGTATATGATTTAGGCGAGATACGCGGACGCTGCGGAGGCAGAAGGTCCATTCTCGTCCCCACCACCAGGAGGCTAATGGTTTGCGGGATTGGCTTATTCGGTTTCAAAAAGAAGATAGACGATTATTCCTGGGGAAAATTCGATCATATCAGGATCGACGAGGGTTGGGTCTCTTCCACCCTGGAATTGAAATTCCGCAGGAAAGATGGGACCTTGAGGCTGGAAGGAACAGGAAAGGACGATTTCCGCAGACTCTACAAGCGCATACGGGAACGAATCACCAAATACGAGGACAAATTCCAGATTTCGTTCAAGATCTGCCGCCAATGCGGTGAGACCGTCAACTATGTAGCAAAAAAATGCCCTCATTGCGGGGGTGAATTCAAACTGCCGGAACATTAGCTTCTATCGGTCGGCTTTCGAGCCATGGCCTATAATGACCTCATTAAGGTATAAAGAAAGCCTCCGTCTAATGGAGGCTTTCTGCTACTCGAGGCAGTCCACAGGTGGACGTGCCAGATAACCGATTCAGACTCCGATAGTCTATTCAGTTACTGTGACAGTCCTAGAGTATACTGTAATTATGCCTGTAAAAATGTTTATTATCACATCCAGCGCACTTTGCTCGGTTTCTATGGTATAGTCCGATGCGGTCGTCATCTGGCTGGTATCAACGTCGTTGATGGGAACAATTCCCCAGAGGACATACCATTGTCTTTGCTCGATTGTGTTACTGCCCTGGGCGCCCTTCCCGATCGTATGGATATGCGCAGAGCACCCTACCAGGAGTAAGACCAGGCTGGTCATCAGTAACATTGCCGTAACTCTTTTCATTCCTTACCTCCTTTTGTTGGTCTATTGAAGGCTACCGATAGATGATTCTATGGATTTCACATAATCACCATATACAGTACGCGGCGTCGTGTAAATCAATTCTACAGCATCGTTCGATGGTTTCATACATATCAATCGAAACTGAACGTTGGCGCTATCGCGGACCAGGATGTTCTTTACATATACTTCCCCATGCCAGAAATCGCCGGACTCTATATTTTGCTTCTCGTCCTCATTGCGCAATGCATGTCGATAATTTTCCATAAAACCTGCTGTGTCAGATTGTAAATTGAGACCGGCAATGCGGGAGATCATCAGGCTGGCCCTCGTTTCTTCACTCAGCCAGATTTCAAGAAGCGTTATTTTACTGCTATCCTTCAGCGAGTCTGAGAGAATTTTCCTGAAGTCTGCCATTAACGATTCAGGCAAGGCGGTGAGATCTTTCGGAGGACGGACCTGCCACCCCGAACTACCCAGCTCGATCGCCGGCGCCAGAAGAGAGTCGACAACATTGAAATACATATCGTTTAGCCGTTTTTCCGACCGATTGTTGCTACATGCGAGAATAAAGTGAAAAACCAGAACGATCATGATTGAGGCGAGGGCAAGTTTCTGGACATATCCCGGAAGCTTCTGACATTTGCAAACCATAATCCTGACATTTATTGCGTATTTATCCATACATGTCAATAGATTTGTCGGCTGCATAGCAATTGACAGCAATTTTAATAGCAGATATAATTCCTGCGATGAAAAAACGTCTTGATCCATCGGTTTTCGATCTACCGGTACAGGAGATAAGGCGGGGATATCGCTCGGCGGTTTATTTCTGGAGGGCCAAGCGTATACTCGAAAAGGACAACAAACATTCTTTAATAACTCATCAGATATTCCAGAAGAAAGATAACATCGTAATATGCGGGACGGATGAGGCAGTTGCAATTCTCAAATGCGCTACCGGATATTACTCCGACTATGAAAAAGCATACAAGCTGTTCGATAGGTATATTGAGCTAAAACAGCTAATCCGGAGAGTTCATTTCAAGCGAGATTATAATTCTTATCTGAATATGACCACCGAGAGGATGGATATCTCGCGAGAACTAGATGATCTCTGGGTAGACAAGTTTGAGGAGATCGAACTCCGTTCCCTTTACGACAGTGATCGGCTGTCCGCCTGGGAGACTGCTATGCTTATAGAGGGAGATTATTCTTTATTCGCTCATCTGGAGTCGCTGTATCTGGGCGTGCTGGCACGCCGCACGAAAATTGCCACCAACACTCATGACGTGGTGCAGGCGGCGGGCGGCAAGCAGGTGGTTTTCTTCGCCGACCGTTTTGATCACTTCGCCGCGCAGGGGGGCGACGGTTACGCCTCCTATATAGGGGGAGCACGTGGGGTTGCAACCGACGCCATGGCGGCCTGGTATGGAGAGAGAGGACTGGGAACCATCCCGCACGCCCTCATGGTCGCCTATGGCGGCGATACGGCGCTGGCCACGGAGAAATTTGATCAATATATACCCGGAGTGAATACTATCGCCCTGGTCGATTTCGATAACGACTGCGTGAATACCTCCCTGAAGACGGCGGAACTCCTGGGGGATAAATTATGGGGTGTACGACTCGATACGGCCGAACGGCTAATCGATAAATCGCTCCGGGACGATACGGATCTGCCAAACCATGAAAAACTCGGGGTAGCTCCGCGGCTGGTCGAGAAAGTCCGGGTAGCGCTCGATTCCGGGGGATTTGGCCATGTCAAAATAATCGTATCCGGCGGCTTCAATCCCGACCGCATAGCCTGTTTCGAGAAACTGGAGGTGCCGGTGGATATATATGCGGTGGGAAGCTGGATTTTATCCGGCAGATTCGATTACACCGCCGATGCGGTCCGCCTCGATAAGAAACCGCTGGCCAAAGTGGGGCGAGAATATAAGCCGAATCCGAGGCTGGAGAGCGTGGAAGATTAACAGTTGAATCTCTTCTCAAACCTCATTCACTTGTTGTTACAGAATCGTGGTTCAAATCCCCTCTGGATTTGACAATTGAACAGTCAGGGCCACAGGGGCCATGTCCTACCCGTATGAGGGATATATAGTTAGCATTCGGCGAAACAAAATCTTCTGTAATTCCGTTGTAGTATTGTAGATTGGAATCTTGAAGGAGAATGAGAGCGGTCAATTGAAAGATTCAAATATTATGGAAAGGACAAGATCATGAAGAAAACCGCGGCATTATTTACGCTTCTGGTGTTCGCTGCCGGCCCGGCGGCCAGGGCCGTGGAGGATGCGGGTTCGTTCGCCGAGGCCAAATCGATGGCGGCTGAATTGAACAGGCCGCTTCTGGTCGATTTCTTCACCGACTGGTGAGGCTCCTGCAAGAGGTTCGCTCGTGCAGCGGACTCAGATGATGATGTCAAGACAGCCCTGGAAGCCGTATTTCTCTACCAGATCGATGCCGAAAAGGGCGAGGGCGTGGATCTGGCCAAGGAATTCAAGGTCAAAGGATACCCGACGTTTGTCATGGTTAACGGGGCGGGTGAAACGCTTGATCGCTGGATAGGCTACGAGAAGAATTTTTTCATCAAAACCATGGATAAAGCTTTGAAAGATCTCTCCACAATCGAGGATAAGCTGGCCTCCTACGAGAAAAAGCCAACCGCCGGAACAGCTGATGCCCTGGGCCGTTATAGTTCATCGCTGAAGGAATACGTAAACGCGGTCAATTATTACAGCACAGCCCAGAAGATCAAAGACAAGCCATCTGACGATTATACTTATGAAATTTTCCAAAACACCTCCTACGGAGTAAAAGGCGAGCATTATACTTTTGAGGATATGCTGGCGGCTGCCGAAAACGTTGTTAATTCGCAGACCGCGGAGCCGGAGGAGGTGGTCAGTACGGCCATCTCGGTGACCAAGAGGGCGAAGAAGAATGATCGGCTCGATCTCATGGAATCCTATATAGAGACCGGCCTGAAGATAACATCGCAGGCGGATGATCCCGACTCGAAGGATGCTCACAATGAACTGATGGTTGAAAAATCGCTTCATATCACTGGTGATAAAGCGGCCGCCGCTAAATATAAGATGGCCACCATGCCCGACGGCTGGCTTGAGGATGCCGGGAAGCTCAATAGTTTCTGCTGGTGGTGCTTTGAGAATACTGTTAACCTTGAGGATGCGGAAAAGCTGTCTCGCAAATCGGTGGAGCTGGCTAAAGCGGGCAAACGAAAGGCGATGAATCTCGATACCTTAGCGGAGATCTGCAACGCTCTTGATAATTGCCATGAGGCGGTGGATCTGATCAGGATGGCTATGGCGGAGGATCCTGAAAGCAAATATTATCCTAAACAACTCGAGAGGTTTGAGAAGATACTGGCATCGCAAAATTAGAGCCGCTCAAGGTTTTTTTATAAAGGCCCCCCACGTTTATGAGGGGCTTTTATTTTGCAGGATTATCGGAATTTGAAGTTGCATCTATCGATCTCCGGAAATAGATTCAGCTGAGATGGATAGAAGAGTGATTATAGACAGGGAACAAGACGCACTGGTTATAGTCGATTTGCAGAACGACTTCTGCCCCGGGGGCGCCCTGGCTGTAAGGGATGGCGATAAAATTGTGCCATTAGTTAATGCCATGATCCCCAAATTTGAATACGTATTCACTACCCAGGACTGGCATCCCCCCGATCATATTTCCTTCGAAGCTCAGGGGGGAACCTGGCCACCACATTGTGTGGTGGGAACACCAGGTGCAGATCTTCATCCTGATCTATTGGTCGAAAGCGCCATTCAAATTCGCAAGGGTGGGGAATCCGATAAAGAGACTTATTCCGGATTCGAGGGTACTGATCTCGAGGATCAGTTGAAAGATCGGGGGGTCGAACGCATCTTCGTCTGCGGTTTGGCAACTGATTACTGTGTCAAGGCTACAGTCCTCGATGGCATCAGAAGCGGTTTCAAGGTGATGGTCATTGCCGATGCCATCAAGGGTGTCGAGGTAAAACCCGGAGATTCAAGCGTCGCCATAGAGAATATGAAAGGTGCCGGAGCGACGATAATCGACTCTGGGTCACTCTCCTGATCCGCCGGCGCGCGATTCCCTTTTTAATATAGCGACAAGCCTGTTCACAAGCTCCTGCCGGATATCGGTTAAGGCCGCAAAAACAGGCATCCCGAACAGCAAAGATCCCCGGACTATATCCGAGATAGACATCCCGTATCGTCGTGAAAGGGTCTCGAGTTCCCCTCTGAGATCGGGTGAAAGCCTGAGCTGAATATGGCGCACATCATCGTTCATCCTGCATCCTCCCGGTTATGTTGCGGTTTATATGTTTGATATGGGCTTTTAATATCTGCGGCGGGTAGATCCGATCCCCCACCTCTGTCTCAATTTTGCTGCAGATTCCACTCCAGGAATCGCCATCTTTTTTGTTTTGCAAAATCGAATTAATTTTTTCTTTTTGTGGATGCGTGCATATTTTGCAGACTCCTTTGATTTGCAATCCCCATCTTTTTCTGACGAATTCGGCCAGCATCATTTTCAACTGCCGTTTAGCCTCGTAGATTAATTTGACGACCTCATTTTCAGGGATTTTGTTCCTTTCGGCGATTTGCGGCACGGTTAGCCCCTCGAAATACTTTTCATGAACGATCTGCCCCAGGTCAGAATCGAGGCCTTCTAATGCGTCATCTACCGCCTCCACGAGTTCCGGATCGGGTGGTTGAGATGCAGATGCCTTTAGATGCTGAATGATCTCCGGATCGAGATAGATTATTCTGTGCATTTGGCCCTCCCTTTTTTGACGGCAAAATGGTGGATTTCAGCGTAGCACAGGTATCACTTATCGTTCACCTGACTTTCACCCGGTGATTTTTATGAATGTCTGTGCCGGAGCGATACCTGTGGTCGGTAGTCAGCCGGGGGAATATTATCACCTCAGAATTGGCGAAAGCGCTTGATTATAAATAGATTATAGCTCGTGGCAGTGAAACAGCCTGTATGACATGATCTACATGATGTCTAACCGAAATTTCCCTTGACGAGCAAAATGGAAATTTGTATCTTTGACTATACGCTCGGACTGAAGGCTTTGCGCGAGCTTGATGCGCACCTGAGCAGCTCCCAGAAAATTTGAGAATAGGTTTGATTAAAAAAACAATTTAAATCTTCATTCATTGCCGCAGGAGGTACTCCATTGCTGACTATAGGTAGGGTTAAATGGTTCAACACGAAGAAAGGCTATGGATTCATCACCAGGGACGATAACGATGAAGATATCTTCGTGCATTATACTTCGATAAGCGGAGACGGGTACAGGGCGTTGGAGAAAGGTGAGGATGTTCAGTTTGAGTTGGTGGAAGGCCCCAAAGGGCTGCAGGCGCAAAATGTCTCGAAAGTACAGCAGGAGGCGGGCACTATTTAGCCAACTGGAGAGTCGAAGGCAGTATCAGGAGAATTGCAGATACAGGCTAATAGAGACAATTTAGTACCCTTTTATATTCTACTCGATAGCAACTTAGAAGATTATTAAGAGCCGCGTAAGGTGGCTATTCTCATACATATTTAACGGGATTATGCGGGATTCCTTAACCGGGCCTGTCAGGCCTTTCGCCTATAGCGATCTCCCGCCTGCCGATCCTGCTCTTACTCTTGAAAAACATCCAGGCAGCAGTAGTTGACGTCAGATAAAAGCCCACCGTGGTCAACATCACCAGTGTGAAGCCGGATTTTTCTATCATAATGCCGCCTAAGTTGGCGGAGACCATCCAGGAGGCATTCCAGGCCAGCGACAGGAGCGAGTTGGTTCCAGCTTGGTCCTTCTCCGGCACCAGTTCCATGGCGAAATTATTATACATCGGCCAGGCCATATTCATCAGGCTGCCTCTGAATAGAAAGGCGATGATTGAAAGGTAAAGATTGTGCGAGAAAGCGAGGATCAAAAAGAACGGGATAGATAAAAATTGCGTTATGACCACTGTTTTTATAAGCCCGACTCTTTTTGCCAGAGCCGGCCCGATCAGAAAGCCTGTGGCGGTGAATAGCGACCCGATTGAGAATATACGCCCGATGACGTCCGATTCCAGCTCGAATCGTTGCAGAAAATATAGATTGAGAAACGGTATCACCAGGCCCGCTCCCATTCCGATTATGAAATGCGGCACCATGAGCCTGGCGACTGTTTTCCAATCGCGGGCGCCGACATATTCCCGGAGCCTGAAAGGTCCTGACCGGGCAGGTTTTTTAGACCTGATGGTCAGGTAAGCGAAAAGCGCCATGGCCGTTAATGTCGCCGCGCCTACCAGCGTGTAGCGATAGCCATAGAGAAGGGCCACGCCCCGCTCCGCAAGATAAATGGGCACGAATCCACCCACGACGGAGCCGATGAAGCCGGCCAGTGTGCTCAGCGCCATATTGACGCCGAAAAGATAGGGCCGTTCCTCGGGATTGGAATTACGCATGAAGAAGGGAGAGGCGGCTATGAAATGCACCGTCCACATGGCGCCGGAGATCATCGACATGGCTCTCAAGCTCCAGATGGTTGTCGACATGGCTTGCATCATGAGGGCGGAGCCGTTAATCGCGGCCGCTATCATAAGCAGATGCTTTATCCGGAACCTGTCGATAAGAATGGCCGCCGGTACGGCGATCAGCACAGTGCCCACCGACGAGGCCGAGATGATGCTCCCGATTCTGCCCTCCTCGAAGCCCACTTGTTTGAGATAGAGGTTTAGCAGAAGCCAGAAAACCGAAAACCCGAACCCCATGAAAAACGACCCCACAAGAAATTTGCGGGCATTGGGGGAGAAGAGTTTTACGTGATGGAGGTAGTCTTTGATTTGCGCCCAGATCATTGTTAGCTCAACAAGTTCCGGGTAATATAGCCTTTTCCTGGTGAAAAAGAAGAGGAACTGTACCGGGAGAGGCTTGAATTTGATTGACCGGATCGATAGGATCAATTATATTATATCTATAATCAAGGGAGATGTGTGTACAAACGATACAATATGGCCTCGGTCCTATCAGCGGTGGTTGCCATCGTAATTTCTGCCCATAATACGGTACCTGCTCAAATATCTTATTCAAACAGCCCGCCGGAGCCTCGCTATTCTATTACCATAGGCGGTGGCTGGGGGAATTATGATATGAAACGAATCAGCGGCTCATATTATTCATCGGCTCAATATAGCTGGCCGTTCGATGCTACACGTTATCGTCGAATTTCCGGAGGATCGGGTGCTTTCATCGAAGCCGGTTACCGTTTCTGGAGGAAAGCTTCAGTCAGTATTGGGGCATTGCATTTGAAAGGAGCAAATAACGACATTTATGAGCCTCAGCAGTTCTTAGATGATTATAATAACCGCGAATCCATCAATCATGAATTCCGGGCGTGGCTCGTTTCACCGTATGTGGAATTGAAATATGCGTACACAATAAAACCCATGGATTTATTCGCAGGTATAGGGCTGTCCTATCTTTTTGCCGGAGCCATGTATTCACATGTTTTAGTCGACTATCCCGCTCATCCTCCATCTCTGCCAGAGGAGCGCAGGGATTTCAGGACCCGCGGCCTCGGTTACTTATTGACCGCCGGCATATCGTATAAGGTTTCAAGAAATATCTATGTTAATTCAAAAATGGGATACCGATTGATGCAGACGGGCGATCTGGAAGACAAAAGCGGCCGGGTCTGGGAGGATATGAATCTCGACTTCAGCGGCACTTACCTGATGGCCGGTGTAACCTTGAAATTGTAGATATAATACAAGAATCACGGATTTCTTTTGCTGCGGTTTGTCTGATGAAGCTCAATTTAAAAGTTAATGTGCGATATCTGACTATATTCTCTTTAATGTCATGGCTATTCCCTGCGGCGATATTTTCGCAGAGTCCGGAAATAGGGAAGAGTTCTGACGGCAGATTTCTATTCAGCTTTAACGGTGGTTGGTCGCATCCCAAAATGGAAGATTTGCGGGGATTTTATGATGAGTTCCTTGGAAGCGTATTGAAAGACAAACTGGAGTTAGGCGCCCGAGTTCAATATTTTCCTTCAAAAAACATCTCGATCGGTGTGGGAATATCGTATATGAGAACCGGGGCAGAAGGCAAGACAACCTATGAATATAGAGATCTGGACGGGAATATCCTGTTTGTAGATATCGCTGAGTATTCTCTCCATGCCTCGGCGATTTACCCGCATCTTATTATGCGCTACCTTTTTTCCTTCAAGGACCGGGACTATTATATTTCGGTCGGTCAGGGTTTCTGTTTTGGCACGGCGCAGAGATACTGGCGCCAGTATGGGGGGTATTTTGAGGATTCGTTCGATAGACAGTACAGGTCCGGTGGTCCGGGATTCTTGCTGGCCGCCGGTACATCGTACAATTTCCACAAAAGTTACGCAGCCAACATAGAGATGGGCTATAGATATCTCGTAACGGCGGAACTTGTAAACGGAGACGGAGAATACGTTATCGTTGGTTCGGATGGACGCGGCGCCAACCTGGATTTCAGCGGTATCTATATTTCAGGAGGCATATCCTTTCGCTTATGATTCTTGAAGGAGAATTTCCAACGTCTCGGATCGCTCTACGAGCCTTAGGGTTGACCCGACACCAGATTCGCCGGTCGGGCAACCTGACTGCACATCCAACAAGAAATTTGCGGGCATTGGGGGAGAAGAGTCTTACGTGATGGAGGTAGTCTTTAATTTGCGCCCAGATCATTGTCAACTCAACAAGTTCCGGGCAATATAATCTTTTTTTGGTGAAAAAGAAGAGGAACTATACCTGGAGAGGCTTGAATTTGATTGACCGGATCGATAGGATCAATTATATTATATCTACAATCAAGGGGAATGTGTGTACAGACGATACAACATGATCTCGGTCCTATCAGCGGTGGTTGCCATCGTAATTTCTGCCCATAATTCGGTTCCTGCTCAAATATCTTATTCAGACGGCCCGCCGGAGCCCCGCTATTCTATTACCATAGGTGGTGGCTGGGGGAATTATGATATGAAACAAATCAGCGGCTACTATATAGATGGTAATCAACAGGAGCATTATTTTGACTTGCATGAAAATAATGAGCGTATATCTGGAGGCCCCGGGCTATTTGGAGATGCCGGAATATATGTCTTGAGGAATTGGTCGATAAGTGTTGGAATATTATATTTGACAGGGGAAGGCAAATTCCCTTCATCGGAACAGTCTTTTATGGATGATTACAATAACCGCAAGCCCCGCCCAACGCAATTTTTATCCGCTGATTTGCTGGCGCCAAATATGAAATTACAATATAATCTAGTCATAGATCCGCTGCATCTATTCTCGAATGTGGGAATGGCATATCTTTTCGGAAGAATTAATTATCCGGTTTACACAGGAGCTCCGACTGTTCCGCCAGAGCTTCCCCCCATGGAGAAGAGACCTTTCTCTGGGCAGGGGATTGGTTACTTATTCTCAGTGGGGGCATTCTATAGAATTGCGGGTCTCTTTGATATCGGCTCTGAAATGGGTTTTCGTGTCTTGAAGGTGGGGACGCCGAAGGATAATGATGGTAATGAGTGGAACGGCCTGGACATAGGTTTCAGCGGTCCATATGTGGCGGGTCGTTTGTCGTTGGTACTATAAGAAAGAAAAATATCGAAGGATAATGGATAGAGCGTTGTCCAATTTTCCAACAAGCTCACGGATAATATTTATCGCCTGTTTTGCTCTCCTTATGAGTATTGTGATTCCCTTTGAAGAATCTTTATCCCAGGTAATTAAAGCTAATTATGATCCGGGGAAAAAATTCGATATCAGAATTGCCGGTGGTTGGGGAAGCGCGAGAATGTCCAGGTTGAACGAACGTACCAGAGCTTTTTATGCAAAGGAAATCAATTCGGCCTACGAATTCGATGGAGAGTTCGGATATTTTTTGACTCCAAAAACTTCGGTGAATGTTGGTTTGTTATATCTTGAATCCAGACGTCTGCAGCCGGAAGGTTATGTCATTATGGAAAATGGGCGCGATTATTCGATAGATGCTTCGATGATAAGCCCTTATTCTCTAATCAGATATTTTTTCCCGATGACGAACGTTGATTATTACCTGTCTTTTGGACAGGGGCTTTGTTTCGGAAATATGGATTATTATTATCAGATTCCCGGCGGCACTCGCACGTATTATTTTGGAGGGTCATATTCAGCTATCGGTGTCGGTTTTCTAGCATCGGCAGGGGCATATTATAGAATACGTCATTTCTTTTCCCTTGGTGCGGAGATGGGGTATAGGTATTTATCGACGGGCGATCTAGAAAACAAAGAAGGAGAAACTTTTTCAACGTTCAGCGGAGATAATAACATCAATCTGGATTTCAGCGGTTTCTATATCTCGGGAGGCATATCCTTTCGCTTATGATTCTCAATAGAGAATTTCTAACCGCATAATAAATCCCATATCCATTGCAATAGAATAAGAGGAGGAAAAAAGATGAAGTCAAAAGTAATTCTCATGCCGTTTATTGCTGTGGCGGTGGCCATGGTTGCCAGCGTTACAGTGACTGCCTATCCCCCGGCTGTGGGGATTCTGGGGAAATCGCAAAATTGCCTTAAATGTCATGTTGATAACGGTAAATGGGTCGATGGCCCCGATCTGATCATCGATATAGTTGAGAAGGAAACAAAGAAATCCCTCAAGCAACCGGACGGCTCTTTTTTGCTTACGGCCAAACGCAACCAGGGAATTACGGTTTTGACAATCATCGGATTCAGGACTGACGATGAAGAACTTATCCCTTATCGCAACGCCTGGCTCTATACCGATCCCGGGAGGATAAAGGGATCGTCGCTTTCAAAGCTCCCGCCCGGCTGGGAGGCAAACCTGCCCATGGCCTGCCGGATAGTCGGCGATAAACTAGAGGCCTATCCCGATGCCTATATCACGGCATTGCCCATGACCCTGCGCCCGACCGATTCTGCAAGCGATGGTACGGTAACACTTCAGGTAATGCTGACCGGAGGGGAGACGGTTAAAGGGAATGCCAGGAAAGGCATGGTGGGAAGCTACTTTGAACGTACCGTACACCTCAAAGTGGTGGAATGATTTTTCCCATCCCGCAGCATAAATCTTGAATGAAAGGAAAGGCGCGCTCTATGGATAAGATCCTTCATCATACAATCAAACTAAAGTGCCAGGCCGGCAAGGCGTTCGAGATGTTCACCATAAACACGCATCTGGAAGCCTGGCTCGCGGCAAAGGCGGATGTCGAACCGGTTATCGGTGGGAAGTTCGAACTGTTCTGGAATCCCGAGGATAGAGAAAACGACTCCACCATAGGATGTAAAGTGACAGCTGTTGTGCCGGGCGAACTTTTCGCATTCGAGTGGAAAGGACCGAAACAATTTAAACAATTCATGAACAACGCCGATCCTCTCACTCATGTTACGGTAGTTTTCATCCCGTATGCGAACGGGGGGAAAAACGAGACGGAAGTTCATGTTGTGCACACTGGGTGGAGGAGTTCACCGGAATGGGAGGAAGCCAGGCTATGGTTCCAGAAGGCCTGGGACGGAGCCCTCGGAGAATTGAAGAAGTATTCTGAAAAGGGTGCGACGCAGACCTAAAACTCAGGCTTGATTTTTATCGTGGCGCTGGCTTGCCTGACCCGATCCATTTTGCATCGGTCGGATTGGATTCCTGAGTGCACAATTAATCACAGATCATAATTCACCAGTTTCATATTGACTTCCCGATTTCAAATCCGACAATAGGAATATGATGCGAGGCGAAAGCCTGTGAAAAACAAACCCGGGATCAGAATCCCTCTCTCATCATTGGAGAAGTTTTTTGAGATCGCCGCTATCTCCGGTGTGATTGTAGGTTTCGGTGTGCTTATAAACCACTGGTCTGCTCTTCCCGATTCGGTGCCGCGTCATTTCGGGCTGGATGGCCGCCCCGATGCATACGGCGGAAAAGAGATATTGCTGTTTTTGCCGATTGTCGCACTAATATTCTATCTGGGCCTGACCGTACTGGGCAGATTTCCTCACGTGCTGAATTATGCCTGGAAGATCACGGCCTTAAACGCCTACCGGCAATATCGTCTGGCCAGATTGCTTATTGTGTCGCTGAAGGCCGAGATGATCTGGGTTTTCACTTATATTGAAATAATCCAGATCCGGACGCCGCTCGGCCGGGCGGAGGGTCTGGGGCCGGCGTTTATACCGGTGATGCTGGCCGTCTTTTTCGCAACCATCGGTATATACCTTTACCTGGCTTATAAAGCGAGGTAGCCTGCCAGATTTGCTTTCGGATCGATCTGCCCGCCTTTGGAAAATCGACCGCTACGGTTTACGGGGAAAATAAAAAAAGGCGGCACCGGTAGATGCCGCCTCAAAATCCTGATTGAAAAGCCGTTTATTCAGCTGCTGCCTTTTCGACCTTCTCCGCTTTCTCTGTTCCCTCCGGGTGGACGCAGGTGTTGGCGAATGTGATATAGGCCTCATGCATTACATCGAAATTGGCGGTCATCTTTTCGTTATCCTTGCCCTTGCAGGCTTCTGCCAGCATGTCGATTGACTCCAGGAATTCGGCCTTCTTGCCATCGAAGCCTTTCTTGCAGGGATTGGAGCATTTCTCATACCCCTCGCATCTGTAATCGACCAGTGCCGCCGAGGCTTTGAGAAGGTTCGGCAGGCATTTGTTGAGCCCCTCGAAATCTTTCTCGTTCAGCGCTGCATGCATAGGATGCATAGCCTCATGGAACTCATTCAGAGCGGCTCTTTCGCTTACATCCGGACAATGATGCTTGCCTTTGAATTCTTCATCGGATAGCCCTTTAGCCCTGGTGCATTGGCCCGCCTTTTTGGCAGCAGATGCTTTAACATCACCTTCGGCTTTTGTCTTCGAGCAACATGAATCACCCCATGCATACCCAGCGGTGATTCCAAAGACGAATACCAATACTAACCCCGTGAATAGTAATCTTTTCACGTCTCCTCCTGTCAGCGATTTTTGGATATTTATTCTGCTATTACAAATAGCTCTTCTACAGGCCTCTTCAAGGCTCGCGCCAGCTTGAGCGCAAGAAAAGTTGAAGGCACGCAAGTGCCCTTCTCTATAGAAATGATCGTCTGTCTCGATACTCCGACCTCGGCCGCCAGATCGGCCTGAGTCAACCCTGTTTCGCGTCTCTGGGGTCTTATTTTAGCGATCAGCTTCATGGTACATAGAATATACGAAAATGGCTTTCTCATGTCAAGCAAAACTTACCAGCATTCTCGCGTGAGATTACAAATCCTGCTTAATCCTCGGCCCATGGGATGGCATGATCTGATTTCCTTCAGGGTAAACTGCCATGATTCAATTGGTTGCACCAGGGGCATCCTGGGCGCTATCGCCTGTTATTCCTACTCTCGGACATCCTCCTGAAAACCGCTAGAAACGAGCCGGCGACGATCATCAAGAATCCGATCCATACCAGATTGATCATCGGCTTGGTGGAAATCGCGATAGAGGCTGATATCGGTATGCTGACCGGCTGTAAAATGAAATGCGCCAGATTATCGGCCGCCTGCAAATCGAGCAAGAACAATCTGCTGCCATCGGGTAGAGTTGTCATGGCATTCTCACCATGACCATGTACAGGATTATAAACCGGCTTCACGGTTACAGTGTCCGATCCGGATACGACCTTGACGACTGTCCCGACATCGATATCCGGTGGTTCTTCGGTGGATGAGAAGGAAAGGCTAACTGAGCCGGCGTCAGCCATAATCCTGACCAGCTTAATGTAGCCGCCGGATGGAAACCTTACAGGCTCCGATACAAAGGCCGCTCCTTGTGCAGGCGTGTATCTGGGGACAATTGAGGATGTTCTGTCATTATATTCGACCTTCAACCTGGCGCCGATACCCCCGGTCGTACTCTCCTGATGTTCCCCCATTTCGAATCCTTCGAAGGTAATCGCGGCACCATCGAGGTCATATGATTCGCCCTTTGCAAGCTGGAATATTCTCGGCTGGGCCTGGGCCAGCCTGCGCGCCTGCTTTTCGGATTCGTATCCTTCGAAGATAACGGTTTTGCCGAATATTCTTTTTGATTCCCCGGTGTGAAGCTCGAAGGGCCTGACCTCGTCGGCAGCAGGGTCCGCCAGGTTTTCCAGCGAGAGGTATAGATCGTGAAAGAGGAATTTCTTTATATGGGGCGTCCTGACATATTGGAGTTGATCTCCCCGTCGCATCTCTTTCGATGTTGAATAGGCGTTAATCGTGTTATCGCCTTTGATCAATTCGAAGTGCGCTGTTTCTTCTTTGGGTTTGGTCCTTGCCGTACCTGTAAACTTTATTTCATAGCCGAGAGCCGATTCGGAATCGCCCTCGGAAATAGTGAGCTTCTGGTAGCTGCCGAATGTCGATGAGAAAACAAAGCCGATTAGAAGAATTGAAAAACCGAGGTGCGTGATATATCCACCTGATGTCATAAAGCTGGTTCTGCATCTATTAACAACAAATATCAGATTTGTGACAAGTGCGAAGACGGCAGCGAAGAAGAACAGAAAATATAGAATCGCCATGAGAACTACTCCCGCGGTCAACTCTCCCGTTGCTCCGTCCGACCAGAATCCTGCTATCTTCTGAAATCCAAGTAATATGAATATCACCGATGCCACAAAAGCGATAGAGACAGGCAGGATTGTTTTCTTCTTAAGAAGGCCGATATCGGTAGTTTTCCAGCCCAGGAGAGCATTGAAGCCGAGAATGATGCCGAATATAGCCGAAAATATCAGCCCCAGTATATTGTAGTTGCCGGAATCGATGGCCGCCGGCACCGGCGCTATGCTTGATAGAAGCGGGATCTTCGACATTAGACTGGTGACAAGTGGAAACGATGTCCAGAACAACACCAGCAGGGTGAAAGGCAAGAGGAGCACCATTGCCAGAAATGTCGAGAATTCCTGCGACAGGATCTTAGTGTCTGCAGCGGAGGCAACCTTCATCTTGAATGCTCTATAAACCCAGAGTCCATATGAAATCAATCCCATGATGATAATCGAGGCCCAGAGGAAGTTGTTGTATCCGAGATCGACAAAGGAATGCACCGAGAAATCCGCAAGAACGCCGGACCTCGTCAGGAACGTGCCATAAATGATAAGGAGGAACATGGTAATGGCCAGAAACAAGTTGGTGCGTCTCCAGGTGCCGCGAGATTTTTCGACTACCATACCGTGAACGAGCGCAATACTGACCAGCCAGGGAATCAGCGATGCATTCTCCACGGGATCCCAGGCCCAGTAGCCACCCCAGCCGAGGGTCTCATAAGCCCAGTATCCTCCAAGGAAGATTCCAAGTCCGAGAGACACCACCGTGAAGACCACCCATGGCATTGTCTGCTTCACCCAATCGTTGTATTTGTTCGTAGCCAGTGCGGCCATCGCAAATGCAAACGGAATACAGGCTGCTGCAAACCCGATGAAAACGATAGGCGGATGGATCTGCATCCAGTAGTTTTGCAGAAGCGGATTCAATCCCTGCCCATCGGCCGGAATGAAATTCAGTTTTTCGAATGGATTCGAGACTATGGTCAAGACCAGTAAAAAAGTCTGGCCGAGGATATAGAAAAACATCACCCAGCCTTCGTTTTTTCCGGCTTTTGATTTGACCCAGAATCCCAGAGCCAGACCGAAAACCAGCCACATCAGAAAGGTGCCCTGTTGACCCGCCCACAGAGCGCTTAATTTGTAGAAATGCGGCCAATTGTTGCTCAGGTCGCTCGATGAATAACTGGCCACATAGGAATATTGGAACTGATCGGTGAGGAATAGCTGCAGAAGCTGGATTAGAGCCACCAACACCATCCCGAACAGAAGCCAGTATATGATCCTGGAGGTTAACCGAAACTCTCTTACGCCGGCAGCCACCAGAAGGTAACCCGCCATGCACAGGATTAAAGGAACCGTGGCCCAGGCTAGGAAAAAGTTGCCTACTTCCATTGTTGCCTCTTGATCAAAGATGTCCCTGGCAAAATTGCGCGGGCAATGCTATGCGCCCGGTTCCAGAAGCTCGTCCTGGTACTTCGACGGGCATTTCACCAATAGCTTATTGGCATGGAATGTTTCGTCGGAAAATCGTCCGATGCATACAACCGACGTGGCCTGATCGAAGTTGCCGGGCTTGATGCCGCCATAAACCACCCTCATACTATCACCGGTATCGTCGGTAATGTAGAACGAGAACGTTCCCGCTGTCTGATCGTACTCGGTGCCGGTAGGAAGTACCTCTCCCATAACCTGGACATTGCTCCCGGCCGCCCTGGCTTCTGCGAATCCCACGTAGGGAGTGACTCCGCCGCCTCCGATGAGCGACCAGAAACCGACACCTGCGGCCACCACCACCACTGCTATAGCTATTGCCGTTTTTGCGTTTTTATTCATTTTTCTTCATCTTTCTTACTTTAAGATCAAGGGATATGAGATAGCCCCAGAGAGCCAACCATCCCAGTAAGGCCACGAACATAGGTATATAATTAGCCATTTGACAACTCCTTGTCTGATTCGGCGATATCAACTGCCAGTTTATTAATCCAGAAAAACAGACCTACATGCGCCAGTACCGATGGTATCAAAACGATAGCGGTCCTAAGAGAGAATGTTATTATTGACCCCTCGCTGGCGCCGGTCGGTTTTGGGGCTCCGGGGTGCAGACCCGGCATGATTCTCGGCATTATGAAGATAAAGAATATGGTGGCCACGAATCCGAACAGGGAATAAACCGCCGAAAGGTTGGCTTTCTGATCCGGATCGGCAACTGCCGAACGAAGGGCGAAGTAAGCGGCATACACCAAAAGTAACATGAATATCGACGTCTCACGGGGATCCCAGTTCCAGTAAGATCCCCATGTATTTTTGGCGAAAATCGATCCCGATACTGCGGCCAGGATGCAAAAGATTATACCTAATTTTGCAGCCGATACTTCCCTTAAATCGTATTTTAAGTTCCTGGTCGAAAGATATCTGATTGAGAAATACAACGCCGTGCCGAACGCAACAACCGTTCCGATAGCCATAGGAAAATGAAAATAGATTATCCTGAAAACCTCGGGATTGTCCCTGACAGGCGTGGGGGGAGGGAAGATCCAGGCCCCAAGGCAAACCCAGGCGATGACTACCAGTATCAAAATCTTCCACCACATTTTCAACATCTCTTAATCAAATTCGTTCGCATTTTGTTTCGAAGAACTAATAATATTCACCTGAATATGTCAATCTTATATTCTTCGAAAGTAGCATTCCAACTCTTTATTTTTCAAGGTGTTAACTCACGTTTGTCAGTCATTCCAGACCGAGTCGAACAGCAAAAATCCTAAAACAATCATGACAACCAGGTAGGAGGCCAGGACCTGAATCTCCATTCTGGCGGCGACAAAAGTAATATCAGGTGTCAGGGCCTTCCTGGTGCCGGAGATTGCCATCATCAAAACCGGCAGAAGAAGAGGGAAGGATAATACCGCAAACAAGGCGCCTTTCACCGATGCTTTCGAGATAATAGCGGCCACGAGAGTGGTGGTTCCTACCATCCCCAGCGAGCCAAGCAGAATTACCGAGAGGAAAAGGGGATAGTTTGCGATCTCCAGACCCAGAAATATGGAAAACAAGGGAATGGTAATCAGATTCATCACCGCCAGCAGCATGAGATTAAATATCAGTTTCCCGCCGAACACGGCCCCGGCAGGACAATATAGACGCAGGGCCACGGCGGTTCTGGATTCCTCCTCCTTGATGAAACTTTGAGCCAGCCCGGAGAGAGATGAAAAATATATCACGATCCAGAGCAGTGATGCCTGAAGGATGGTTTCTGTCAGGCCGCCGGTACTGGCCATAGCGAACGAAACCGCAAAGACCGTAACAACCGCGAACAGCAATATGGCATTTATGGCATACCTGGTGCGAAGCTCGCTTTTGATATCCTTCAGGAAAACGGCAAACGATTTACTAACCGAGCCTGATGATTTCGTCTCCATACCTCAATTCCGTCTGTTCGTTAGTGGCTATTACGACAACACCATTATGCGATTCTATGATATCGCTGATAAGGCCTTTGCCTTCATCATCGAGATTGGCGGTCGGTTCGTCCAGGAGCAGGAGCTCCGGGTCGCGCAGGAGGGCCAGGCAATACTTCAGGCGCTGTTTCATCCCCGATGAATAAGATCCGACCAGATCCCGTCCTCTCCTATGCAAACCGACTCGATCAAGCTTTGCAGACAATATATCGATTGAGAAATGCAGCCCCGCAACTCCCGCAAAAAACATCAGGTTTTCGAAAGCCGTCAACTCGTCATAGAGAACCAGATCGGGGGAGACGAGACCGATATGCGGCCTGATTTCCAGACGACCCAGATTTCGATCTTCAATCTTAAACGTCACTTTACCTGCCGTAGGCCTGACGAATCCACAGATGATTCTCATCAAAGTAGACTTGCCGGAGCCGTTAGGACCGGTTATCACCAGCCGCTTGCCCTCATTTATTTCTACGCTTATACCTGAAAAAACGGGCCGGCCGGGATAAGTTTTGGCCAGCCCGTCAAGAATCAATCGCAAACCCATCTCAAGACGCAAATAAACAGATCAGGGTTTCTATTTCAAGCAAAATTCTTCACTGATGGTGTTGGTGGTAACATCCGACACCAGGATGATCTTATTCCACGGCGTCGTGGCAATAGCCGCAGAATCCAACTCCGGCGCTCTGCGTGTTTGCGTGGCAGGAGAAGCACTGGAATGCCGGATCGTCATGCCAGGGCCCATGTCCCAGATCGTCTATGAATCCCGGGTGTATTGAAACATCCGTACCCTGTATGCCGTCATTGTCAAGATGGCAGCCGGATCGGGCACACGTTGGCGAGTCGGTGGAGTGGCAGGCAGCGCAGCTTTCGATATCGTTTTCTGCCGCCTCACCATGTTCAAAGAGCCAGCCGGCCCTTATGTGGCTCAGGGGTCTATCGGCCTCTACCAGATGGCAGACTGCGCAGAATGTCTGAGCCTCATGGCAGCTCTGACACTCATGCTCCTTACCGTTGGCCTCGAGACCATGCGTAAAACGGTAGTTCAGATCGTGGACGTTTTCAACAAGGTTATCGCCCGCATGGCATTCGCTGCAGAAGGTTTCCGAATGATGGCAGGAAGCACAATTTTCCCCTCCAAGTTCGGCGGAGAACTTATGTTCATGTTTGAATCCGGGCTCATGAAACAGCGGGCGAACCTCATCCTCGCGGAGATGGCATGTGGTGCATCTGGACGGGGCAGTAACGCCGTCGTGACAGCGAAAACATGCCTGGGCGTCCTGCATAGATGGGTAATTCGTGGAATTCAATGGAGCTCTTTGCCTGTCGACAGCGGCATGACAAGAAAGACATAACTCATCGGTAACCGGGGGTACCATATGAGCTTCATGCGAAAAGACGATTGTCCGCTCCGGCAGGGTGATCCCTGAAGGTTCGGTGGGTACATTATGACAGACGGTACAGTCATCGGGAGATTCTATCATGGCGTGACATTCTTCGCAGTTTTTATGTGTGGGGGTGTTCTTGTCTTCGGCAACCTTGCTGGTCGCGGAAGTATGACAGGAGGTGCAGCTGATCTCTCGCTCAGAGAAATGCGCTTCATGGTCGAATCTGATACCCAACTCCGCCGGCTCGATTGCCAGAAATAATACAGCGTTGATTATATAAATGAATATTGTACTCATCTTGCCACACCTCTTTCCTTGTCGCCTGAGTGCTCTTCAGAGATAAAGCTGTAAGCCGCCTTGATATAGAACCTGGTATCGTATTCATACTGGATATTCGACAGGATTTGCATCTCAGCCCTGGCGTCGAGACCGGTGAAAATCTCATATTTTCCGCCTATGGTCGTAGAGAATGATGAATTTGAGTTTCCCTGGTCGCTATCGAGCTTGTAATTGTACATATCGGCCCTGGCGTAAAGCACTGTGTGGCTATTCATTTGACGATTTACAAAGCCGTAGACGCCCAATCTCGCCCCACCGTAACCATCGGCAAAAACCACTCCTGCGGATTGACCTTTGTAAGAGACGCCTAATCTGGTATTCATATGGTTGTCATCGTTGTATTTGGTGTAGGAGATCGATCCCAGGGCATAAACGGCGGGCCTGATCCTGTATGCCGGGTTTAATCGCACCTGATGATACGGCCTGGATTTGAACACCGAGAAAATGTTACTCTGGCCAAATGAGGGTTTACGATACGTGTATTCAAGCCTGACAGAATGCCCGGCTATCAGCTTATAGCGCGGCCTGATGCTGAAAAGCTTCATTCTTTCAAGCAGCATATCATAGTCGAGGCGTAATTCAGTTAAGAACTGGTGCCTTTTGAAGCGGACATCGAGACCGGCGAGTCTGGAATCCAAATTATCCTGGAATCCTCTTTCCAGATATGAAAAGTTCAGCTTTAAGTTACTGCTGGCGCCGATCTGAAGCCTGCCGCCCCAGGCGTTGGCATCTTTCCATTCATTAATTTCGTCGTAGTTGAAAAACGATGGTCCGGGAGTAGTACCGACAAATCCAACTAACGAAAGCCACCGCCTGTGGCCGAATCTAATTCTGATTCCATCCATAGTCAGGGAGCTCAGACCCTCATAGAGGAATTGTCTTCCGGCTCGAAAGGAGGCGATTTTTCTTTTGCATGTATATTGCAGGTATGCGCCGTAAACCCGAAATTCCGGATCGTTTGTAAGTTTGTTAGAGATGTCCGATGCGATTCGACCGCGAACGTAAAAAGACAGCCCCGGCGTCAGAGCATCTTTAATATCCAGCCGGAGCCCCTGTTGTGATCTGATCTGCGATTCGTCCTCCGGCAACCTCACACGGTACGAGTAAAATTCTGTAAATAAATTACCGCTTACTACTGTCGCTGCCGATGGTGCCCAGGCCGCGCTGACAAAAACCCCGATCATTATTAAGGTAATTGTTTTTCTCAAAATCCCTCCTGCATTATTGACGTATGTATAACACATGCATATGATCCTGCCAATCAATATTTTTTCTACTGAATCAATTGGGCAATTCTTATATGAAATAAAAACTATTATGAATTATGAATGCATGGGTTGTTACATAGATTGAGATCAGCTATCTTGAGGATAGCCCGACGCGAAGCTAACTAATTATGGAGGCCAGGCGTCCCCAGCGAACGCGATCCGGCAGATGGTAGATATTGTAGGCTATGCTCTTGATGTAGGATAGAGGATCTGTCGATGAGACCCGGGGAGCGTTATCATCCGGCGCCCAGGACCAGTGGATAATCATGGCCTTGCCCAGAACAAGATCGCGGTCGAGGAAACCCCAGAAACGAGAATCGGAGGAATTGTCACGATTGTCGCCCATCATAAACATCATTCCTTCGGGGACTTCAATTTCAGGCATGTTGTCGCTTCTATATTGTCCCCACCTTCCGTTATCGTAAAACGGAATAATCTCCCGATTTGAGAATTGACCGTGTTCTGGAAGAGGTACAGGTTTACCATCGACATAAAGCTGTTTATTTTCAATTTTTATCTTCTGGCCTTCAGTGGCTACACAGCGCTTTATATAATTTTGCGATTGATTCAACGGGAATTTGAAAATAACGATATCCCCGGGTTTGGGATCGGCCAGGGCGGGAAGCTTGATATCCACGAACGGGATGGGCAGCCGCATACCGTAGATGAACTTGTTGGCGAGGAGAAAATCGCCCACCAGGAGGGTTTCCTCCATGGAGCTGGATGGTATCTTGTACGCCTCCACCACCGATGTTTTTATCATCAGCGCCAGTATCAGGGCTACGCCCAGTGACTTCGTCCAATCCCATGCCGTTTTTAACACCTTTTATCCTCCCGGGAAAAAGGTTAGCTTTTCGAGAAAAACATCATCTGCAAAATTGCTTTTGCACTTTCTTTACCTATTAAGACGGCCAAATGTTCCATGAATCTACCAAACGATATTGAAAAAGTCAACCGGAGAAAACCTTCTGAAACGATCGCAGACTGTTGATTCGATATCAAGAGCAGTTTAGCGTGAGGCATGATTTGACCTTGAAACCGCGGGTCGATTTAGTTATAATCCTCCGGTAGTAACGGAGGTAGAATGTTAAGCACGAGCGATTTCAGGAAGGGAATGAAACTGGCAATAGAGGGGGAGCTTTTTATCATTGTTGATTTTCAGCATGCCAGAACCGCCCAGCGACGGGCCAATGTCTGGACGAAGCTGAAAAACTTAAGATCAGGCCAAGTAATTGAAAGATCTTATTCCGCGGGCGAGAGTTTTGACGAGCCGGATTTCAGCGAACGGCCCATGCAATATCTATATAATGACGGCGAGATGTTCCATTTCATGGATTCCAAATCTTACGAGCAGACGGCGCTCACAGCAGAGCAGATAGGCAATTCCAAAGGGTACCTCCAGGAGAATATCGAATACAGGATTCTCTCATTCGAGGGTAATCCCATTTCCATCAATCTTCCGCCGGCTGTTATCCTCAAGGTCGTGGAAGCCGAGCCGGGAGTAAAGGGGGATTCGGTTTCTAATTTGACGAAAAATGCCGTGGTGGAAACCGGACTGCAGGTTAAAGTCCCTCTTTTTATCAAGATCGGCGAGACCATCAAGATAGATACATCCAACGGCAAATATCTGGAGCGGGCCAACTAAATCAAGCTATAGGATTGGGACTGCAGGAGGATCTATTACTGGGGGAGGCTTCGGGCCTGATCGGCATCGATGAGGCCGGAAAAGGAGACTATTTCGGTCCCCTGGTGATCGCCGGATGCTACTCTAATGGTGAGATCGATTCGGAATTCGAGGAATTCGGTCTGCTCGAAAGCAAGAGGGTCTCCGATAAGCGCACGTTTGCGCTGGAGACGCAGATAAAGAGAGTCGCCCCGTTCGCGGTGGTGGCTATCGGCCCGGAAAAATACAACCAGCTCTATTCCAAGATCCGCAATCTTAACAAACTACTGGCATGGGGGCATGCCAGAGCCCTTGAAAATCTCATGGGAAAAGTGAATCCCCTGGAGGCAATTGCAGATCAGTTCGGCGATAAGAGATTTGTCGAGAATGCCCTGATGCGGCGGGGAAAGGGGATAAAACTCATTCAGAGACCCAGAGCGGAAAACGTCCCGGCGGTAGCGGCGGCTTCAATCTTAGCCCGGGCGGAATTCCTGCGCCGGCTCGATGGATTGTCGAAAGAGCATTCAGTCAAGCTGCCAAAGGGAGCCGGGTCGCCGGTCGACATAGCGGCCCGAGAGTTCGTCTCCGCAAAGGGCAGCGAGGAGCTTAGCAAGGTTGCCAAAATCCACTTCAAAAACACCAAGAGAATCCTCGGTTGAATCAAATCTAAAGGCCATTCTGGATAACAGGGTCGACGGGGCATCATTCATAGCAGATGCCGTTTTCGAATTGTTCAATTCCATAATCGAGGACTCCGGTGAGCGTTGGGTAAAGCAGGTGAAGAGAGCCTGCAGGCTCGTAGGGGACCGTTTCTCGCAGATGGCAAATGTTGCCACGCTGCTTGATTTTGTCGAGAGATCAATTGAATCCGCTCCCGTTGATCTTAATATCGCGCTGGCCGAATTCCGCAAGGAAATCGATGATAACAGAAGACTGACCCTTATGACGGCAGCAAATGCCCTGTCAAGATACAGGACAATATTCACACTCTCGAACTCCGCCATAATCGGGAGGGCCACGATCTTAGCGAAAAAAAAGGGCTGGAGCGGCGCGGTCAATATAATAGAATCGCGTCCCGGAAATGAGGGTGTCGCACTTGCCGAAACGCTGGCGAAGGCCGGGATATCCACAACGCTTGCAGTTGATACTGCTCTGCCTCAACTTGTAAAAGGCGATGGGGCGGTTTTCATCGGGGCTGACGCGGTGACGCAGACCTATTTTGTCAACAAGATCGGCTCGCAGATGGCAGTCGATTATGCGCGGCGTTATAATAAGCCGGTTTTCGTGGCGACCGATATCAGCAAGTTCATATCGAATGCAAGATATAAGTTTATCCCTGACAGAAATCCGGCCACTGAAATTACCGGATCCAGAAGGAAGCACCTGATTATCATAAACAGCTATTTCGAGAAAGTGAAGCCGGCCGGAAGATTTCATTATATCTGCGGGCGAGATATATTCTCTCCGGGCGGCGTCAAAAACATCTTGAAACATCGATCATAGATTGCTAAACTTATTATAAGAAATATAATTTTAATGAATCGTCACCGGGGGTGAACTGCCATGGCAACTCGCTCGACAAAGACAACCATAAACCGCAGACGATTTCTGCGGGCAACCGGGGCGTGTGTTGGTTGCAGCCTGCTGCCGATAAGTTCGCCGATCTCGATCCCGTGGCTGCCGGAGTCTTCAGGCGATGCGATTGCATCCGGTATCGATCCCTCGATTCTGCACAAAGCGGAATACTACAAGAAGCTGGAGGATCGCGAGATAGAATGTGAGCTTTGCCCCCGCAAGTGTCCGGTGGGCGATAAGGAGAGAGGATACTGCGGGGTGAGGGAGAATGTCGACGGCGAATATTATACTCTCGTTTACAGCAATCCCTGCTCGGCCAATATAGACCCCATCGAGAAAAAGCCGCTGTTTCACTACCTGCCCGGCAGCTTTGCATTTTCGATAGCGACCGCGGGCTGCAACCTCAACTGCAAGTTCTGCCAGAACTGGCAAATCTCGCAGTTTCGACCTGAGCAGATAAATAACATGAGTCTCTCTCCATCCGATATTACGGATCAGGCATCACGGTATGATTGCAGATCGATCGCTTATACCTATTCGGAGCCGGTTATTTTCTACGAATATATGAGAGACTGTGCCATAGCGGGTAAGGAGAAAGAGATCGGCTCCGTGATGATATCGGCCGGTTACATACAGCCCGAACCGCTCGAAAAGCTATTGCCGTATCTGGCGGCCGTAAAAATAGATTTAAAGGCATTCAGGGAAAGTTACTATGCCGATATCTGTAGCGGAAAACTCAAACCGGTCCTGGATACGCTTTTAATCCTGAAGAAATCCGGAATCTGGCTTGAGATAGTTTATCTGATGCTGCCGACCTTGAATGATGATCCTGCGGAGATTCGGGATCTCTGCCGGTGGATAATGGATGAGTTGGGTCCCGATGTCCCGATTCATTTCACACGATTTCATCCTAATTATCTATTAACGAACCTGCCGGCGACACCTGTAAAGAGCCTGGAGATGGCCCATGAGATAGCGGGAGAGGCGGGGATCAATTTTCCGTATATAGGCAACGTGTATGGCCACGATGCGGAAAACACCTATTGCCCGGGATGCGGAGAGATTATAATCAAGAGGCGTGGATATCAGATAGAAAACATCTCTTTAGACAAGGGAACCTGCAGTCATTGCAAGCGAATCATTCCCGGCGTCTGGTCGTGACAGCTGATTCCTCACGTTCCGCCGACGCGGTTTTTCTCGGCATCTGCTCCCTGGCAACCCAGACCGTATTTATAAGATTTATATTATCATCGCAGATAGGCGGTGAATTGTATGCTGCCATCGCCATCGGCTGCTGGATCGGATGGGTAGGCTTCGGCTCTCTTATCGGGCACAGAATAACTCAGCGTAGAAGGCGGCAGATCTGGCTTATATCGTCACTTGTGAAAATGCCTCTGGCTTTTTTGATATTTCTCTATCCCGGCTTCTTTACGGGCGTCCTGGATCCCCTTAGATTTCTGCCACTTGCCATATTCGGGATGGCGCCGACAGGGATCCTATACGGATTTCTATTTCCGCTCCTGATAGGACCTGAAACCAAAGCATCCCATATCTACAGAAACGAGGCCATAGGAAGCCTGATCGGCGGTCTGGCAGCGTCGCTGTGGGTCGTCTCCGGATCGGGTGATTTTGGATTTCTGCTTATAATATCCATGCTTGAATTATCGAGATTTCTATCTCGCAAGAGGACTCTGCCGATTCTCGGAATTGCCGGGGTCGTTCTCGCGGTTACTCTTAACCCCTATCTTGACCGTGCCGCTTTGAAGATCAGGTGGCCCGGATTCAATGCTGTCGACGTTGCACATGGCCTCTCGGGAAGGTGGTCGCTTCTGGCCAGGGGCGACCAGATAGTCATTATACACAACGGCCAGCAGATCGGCGTCATTCCCGATAGAGCGTCGACTGAAGAGGCCCTGCTGTGGCCATTCTTATTCTATCCCGATGCGGATAATATCTTGCTGATCGGATATGAAGGTATCCGGATTGACGAGTATCTGCCGGCCGGAGTGAAGCCTCTGATGTTGTATAGTGATAGAGCATATACGAGATTGGATGTACCGGATACGTCGCCATACGAAATAGGTGATCCACTATCATTAGCGACACAGAGTAGATTTGATATCGTATCGGTTTTGCTTCACGGAGCCGGTAATCTCTATGATTACCGGATGGAGACAGACCTCTTTTTTGAGCGCTGCGCCGGCTTCCTGAATGACGACGGCATACTTTATGTCAGCGCCATCTCCGATGAGAATTATCTGGCGCCCGCCCTGGCAGATTATCTGTCTTCCCTCAAGAACACCCTGAGCGTTTATTTCGATTCGATTGTGGCCATCCCGGGAGCGAGGGTTGGCTTTGTTTGCTTCCAAGATGATGGCAGGCGGGCAGAGCCAGATGATCTATTTACAGGATTTCAGCAGGTTAACATTGAATCGCCATATTTCAATTTGCCTTTGATTATCAACAGGTTGGCGGAGTTTCGCATATCGAATCTGGAGAATTCGCTGGACGAGACCGCACATCCCAATGGCGTGCTGAAACCGATGTCTGTTCTTCGCTATCTGGGCTGGCAGGGGTCTGTATTCGGGGCGGCCGGATCGGTATTCGATATTTACGCGCCTCCGTATATCTTCATTGTGTTCGTATTGTTGCTTATCGTTCCCCTGTTGCTGGCGGCACTAAGGAAGCTTCGATTTTCACCGATTTTTGGTACTATGGGCCTGGGTTTTATCGGCATGTCTTTTGAGATCGGGATCATCTATCTTTTTCAGACTTTGTTTGGGTCTCTCCATCTTCATTTAGGCATGATTCTGGCGATCTTCATGGCCGGTTTGGCTCTGGGAGCGACATATTCGCAACGGTTGAAGCCGATGATTATAATGGCGCCGATCCTGCTGGCCGCCATCGCGGTCCCCTTCGGCTATGCTATAGTCAGGTTAGATTTTGGCTTGATATTTGCGTATATTCTATTTTATATGACATCGTTAGCGGCCGGGTTTTCAACCGGAGGAGGCTTTGCGTTTTTTGTCGACCGCTCGGGAGGCGCCCCCAGGATCGGGGCAACTCTTTATGGGGCGGATCTTTACGGCGCTCTCATGGCAGCCGTCTGCGTGCCCGGCATTCTGATGTCTCTGGGGACGATATTTCTGATGGTTGCCCTGGTAGCCGTAAGCTTAGCGGTTCTGGCAACTTTGATCTTTGAATAGAGTAAAAAAGGGAAACAGAAGGGACTTCGAGATTGTTCTTTTTTTTGAATAGAAATTTTAATTAGATATCGGAGGAAGCATGAAAAGCAAATTCAAGATCGGGATGACAACGGTGGTGCTGATCAGTCTCATAGCGTTCTTTACTATATCGTTCGCCCAGAGCTCGGGGGATTCCATATACTCGCTGGTCAAGCTCTCGTCGGATATCGCATTCAAAGTAAACGCCCGTTACGTGGACAAGCTCGATATAAAGGATCTGATTTTCTCCGGCATTCGGGGAATGATCGACCGACTGGATCCGTTTTCCGAATTCCTGGAGAAGAAAGATCTCGATCATCTGATGGAGCAAACCTCGGGTAAATATTCCGGCCTCGGGATGACCATATTTCTCAAAGACAGTTGGGTAACCGTGGTGTCGCCCATGGAGGGGACTCCGGCCTACAGGATGGGTCTGCGGGCAGGAGACCGGATCGTTAAGATCGACGGCGGGAGCACCAGAGGGATGTCGACACGTGAGGCATCCAACCTGATGCGGGGCGAAGCCGGCACGGAAGTTACCCTTACTATAGAGCGAGAAGGTGTCGACGAATCGCTCGAATATACGATAGAGAGAGCGGTTATCACCATCAAAATGGTGCCATTCGCCGGGATTGTTGAGGAGGGCCATAAAAAGATAGGTTATATCCGCCTGGCCAGGTTCGGAGAGGAAGCCGATGACGAGCTGAAGGCCGCCATAGCAGAGGTTACGCAAGAGGATATAGACGGTTTGATTTTTGATCTCCGATCCAACGGCGGCGGTCTTCTGAACCAGGCGGTAAAGATCTCGAATCATTTCCTGCCCAAGGGTTCCGAGGTTGTTTATACGAAGGGGAGAGACAAGAATCAGAATCGGACTCATTTTGCAAGCAATAATCCGGATGTCCCTGATATTCCGGTCGTGGTACTGGTCAACGAGATGTCGGCCTCGGCATCGGAAATCGTGGCTGGCGCGCTTCAGGATTCGGATCGCGGCGTTATAGTGGGAAATACCACGTTCGGCAAAGGGCTCGTGCAACAGATCTATCAATTATCCGAGGGAACAGCCCTGAAGCTTACTACCGCAAAATGGTATGTGCCATCGGGCAGATGCATACAGAAAGACTCTCGATCCACCCGTCACCCGGAGGAGCTGGCTGAGGCCGACTCTGCGGAAGTGGATTCAAGCATGATTGAGATCTTTTACACCAAGGGCGGTAGAGTTGTCTATGGCGGCGGGGGTATCAATCCGGATATAGTTGTGGAACGGGAAAAGCTCTCGCCGATGGCGATAAATCTCGATAGACTTTCAATGTTCTTTGATTTTTCCATTATTTATACCACCGAACATCCCGATTTACCGGAGGATTTCCGTGTCACGGATGAGATTCTTGAGGAATTCAGAGAATTCATGGAAGAAAAGGAATTTACGTTCAAAAGCCCTCTTGAAAAGACCCTTGATGACCTTGAGAAAATAGTCGATGAAACAGAGAAAACCGAACAGTTTTCAGCAGAACTTGCACGAATACATGAATTGATCGAGGCCGACAAAGAACAAGAGTTTTTCAGAAATATCGATTACATTAAGCGTGGGATCAAGCGCGATATGCTGACCAGGCTTTATGGCGAATCTGCTGTCTACGAACAGATAGTCCTCGAAACCGATCCTTACGTTTTGCGGGCGGTGGAGATTGTCACATCGCCCAGCGAATATGCCGGGATTCTCTCGGAATAAAAACGGCGCCTTTTGAAGAAAACCTGGCCGATCCATTTCGGGTCGGCCTTCTCAAGATCCTTTTTCATGGCGCTTCCGGAATCGAAATATAACTCCCGGAGAGCCTGCATTGCAGTGATCTCAGATGATAGCCAAGATGGTTTCCCCAAGCGACATTTTAACCTCTTAATCAGGATACGGTTGCAGAAGCGCCCTGGTGAAATAGGCAAAAAAACTGCTTGACAAAAGATGAAAGCAAAAATAGAATTTCGGCGATTTTGCTCTGGAGGGGAAGCCGGAATGATTCTGGCTCAAGTATTCATGTCCTCCACTCTGTAGTATTTGTTTAAAGGCTTTAGAAAGTTTTAGCCGGCGGATCGTCAAATTCGAGTTCTGCCGGAAGAACGGTAATCCTTCAAAGGGAGGGGAAGGCGTTATGATAACCGTCGAAAAAGCCCTGCAAATTGTACTTGATCATGCCAGTATTCTGGAGCCGGCAAATGTACCCATTCTCCAGGCGATTGGCATGGTACTGGCCGAAGATATCGTTTCCTCGGAAGACATTCCTCCCCATGATATGACTACCATCGAGGGATTTGCTCTCAGGAGCGCCAGCATCGCCAACAGCGATCGATCCAAACCTACCACCCTTATCCTGGACGGCGAGGTGAAAGCAGGTGATCGCTGGGATAATGTCATTCAATCAGGCCATGCCTTGAAGGTGGCAGCCGGGGCGCCGCTCCCCGAAGGAGCCGATTCGGTTATCTCGTCGGATCATGCTGTGAGGGAAAGCGCCAAGAAAGTGATGATTTACAAATCTCAAAGGCCGGGTGAGCATATTCTAATCAGGGGCATGGATGTCGAGGCCGGCTCGACCGTGCTTCCCCAGGGAAAGGTTCTAAGCGCCCCGGATATAGGCGTCCTGGGAGCGATCGGCAGGAGCGAAGTTCTTTGTTATCGCAAGCCCCGAGTATCTTTCTTTGCATCGGGGAATGACCTCATTCCGCCGGACGGCCCTCCACAGTCAGGAAAACTGAGAGCAGGCAATACCTTTACCGTGCAAATTCGACTCTCCGAATACGGTGCAGAACCGATAAATCTCGGGATATTCAAGGTCAATCCGGATGAGGTAGAAGGCAGAGTAAATAGGGCGATGGAGAGCGATATGCTGATCGCCACCGCAGGCCCATCATTCTCAGATTTCGATACCATGAAAGCGATTCTCCAGAAAATCGGGATGGATCTGAAATTCTGGAGGGTAGCTATCAGGCCAGGTAAACCCCTGATCTTCGGTACTTATAATGGCGTGCCGATATTTGGCTTATCAAGTAATATCCTTTCTTCAATGGTCGTACTGGAGCAGTTTGTCAGGCCTGCCATAATGAAGATGCAGGGCAGGAGAGAACTTCGCAGGACAGAGGTGGTGGCGCGTCTGGAAAAGGATCTAAACGGCGGTGGCGGGATTACGCATTTCGTTCGGGCCGAAGTTCGTGTTACCGATGATGGTTTCATGGCCATCCCCGCTGGATCTCGTAACTCACCATCGATTAGAGCGTTCTCCACTGCAAATGGGTTTATTGTGATGCCGCCGGAGGTGGAGCATATCTGCGCCGGAGAGATGGTAAAGGTTCAGATAATATCAGATCCGTCGAATTTGAATTAAGATAGTTAAGTGGGCCGGGCTTCTTCTCGTTCGGCCGTGCGCCCCGTTGAGAACCCCACCTGTATTTTAGGTTCGAGTTGTTTTCTTAATATGCCAGGACTAAATTCAGGCCAACTCCGGCTGGGCCTTAGTGCGGAATTTCCTTTTGTAAAACAATAGAATATGCAGCCCCAGAAGCAGCATACCGATATCCTCGATTATGCGCAACACGAGATTGGATTTGACTGCAGTGGATGTAGAAAAACAGCCGCAGGCCACGTTTATGCCCCTGAAAGCCGTTATCGCCAGCACGATGATAAAGAATACAAGCAGGATATTTATCAGGAGGCTTGAGCTTCTTACACGGTATCCTGCTATCAACAATAACCCCGCCAACAGCTCCATCCAGGGAAAAACCAGGGCCAATAAGTTGATCAGGTCCGGAGGAGTGAGACGGTAATGATGAATCACCTGGGCGAACGCCAGGGGGTGTATAATCTTGTCGATGCTGGCAAATATAAACAGGCCCCCGAGTATTATCCGTGAAATAAGTAAAATCGAGTGTTTATGCAAGAACTGACTAATCATTATCTGATTCCGAATCCTCCACAGGCAGACCGGCCTCGATCCATTTGGTCCAGCCGCCGAAAAATATATATGATTTCTCATAGCCCTGGTATTTCAGATCGCGGGCCAGGAAGAGTGAGAGTTCGCAATCTATCCCCCCGCAATAAGCGATGATTTCCTGGTCGGAATTCAGTAGCGGTTTTACATCCTCCCAATAATCCTCCCACCAATCGAAGGGCAGGCTGATGGCTCCTTTTATATGCCCTTCTTCGTATTCGAAAGGATCCCGGGCATCCAGAAATAAAGCCTCGCCTCCGAGATAGAGATTATAAGCATCCTCCAGAGAAATCAATGAGTCGCCTTTTTCATAGGACGGTGGAATATCGGGTTCGACGCGCTCGCGGTTATCCGGCCATGGAGTATCCAGAGGCAACCCACCCAGGGCAGTCAAATTTCGTATACCATTTACCGCCAGCCCGAGGGCGGTGGCGATGACAGCGATCAAGATCGCATCTCTTAAAATCCTCACGGGCTTAAAATATGGCATGTTTTTATTTTGTCAAGGACAACAGCTATGCCCATATGACGTAAAGAGTTTCGAAAATCAATGTTGACAATTACGTTTACTTTTGTAAATTCTATCGGTAGAATGGCCATGATCTACAAACAGGTCCTGATCTTAAATCAGAATTTCGAGCCGCTTTCCGTATGCACGGTCAAGCGAGCTGTAATAATGATGTATCTCGGTAAAGCGCTGATGGTGGAAACCCTGGATGGATATATTCTAAGGTCTGAAAGATCAGAGTTATCTGTGCCATCGGTCATCAGACTGGGTTACTACGTAAAGGTTCCCATCAAGAGGATTATGCTAACCCGTAAGAATATAATAAAGCGGGATGGGGGCCGCTGCCAGTATTGCGGCGGGAAAAAGGGGCAGATGACGGTTGATCATGTGGTTCCCAAAATATTCGGAGGCGAAGATACCTGGGAGAACCTGGTCTGTGCCTGCCATGAATGCAATAACAAAAAGGGGCATCACTACCCCGACCAGGCGGGTTTGAGGCTTGTCAGGAAACCCCGCAGGCCTAACCATATCACGTTTATCCGGCAGTTTGTCGGTGTTTCCGATAACCGCTGGCGGCAATATCTCTTCATGGATTAACGATCGAGAGAGGGCAACCCCGCGTCGGTTTACGGTTTTGCGACCGAACGCGGGCAGGACAGGATTATAAATCATATCATAGTATTCGCGACCGGATTACTGATTAAACCTGAATAGAACGAGGGAATTTTTGGACAACAAGCGGATCATACTCTCCGGCGTTCAGCCGACAGGAAAGCTACATCTGGGCAACTATGAAGGTGCCTTGAGGAATTGGGTAACCCTGCAGGACGATTACAAGATGTACCTCTGCGTGGTGGACTGGCATTCGCTTACATCGGATTTTAACGACACGGCCGGACTTCAGGATCGAATCCTCGAAACCACCATAGATTTTCTGGCCGCCGGCCTGGATCCGGAGAAGTGCTCTATATTCGTACAATCCGATGTTAAAGAGCACGCAGAGCTGCATCTGCTTTTTTCGATGTTGATACCGATATCGTGGCTGGAGAGGGTGCCATCGTATAAAGAGAAATCTGAATCACTGGGATTGGATACCTACGGTTTTCTTGGCTATCCATTGCTGCAGGCCGCCGATATCCTTCTATATAAGGCCCATGCCGTTCCGGTCGGCAAAGACCAATTGCCGCATATCGAGCTGACAAGAGAGATAGCTCGGCGATTCAACAACCTTTACGGAAATGTCTTTCCGGAGCCGGAATCTCTCCTTTCAGAGTTTCCGGCTATTCCCGGCACAGACGGGCGCAAGATGAGCAAGTCCTACGATAATGACATCAAGCTTGCCGATTCCCCCGAGGAGACTGCCGCCAGGATAAAAAAGATGATCACCGATCCCAAAAAGATATACAAAGGCGATCCGGGGCGACCTGACATATGCCCGGTATTTGCTCTTCACAAGGTTTACACCGGCGATACTAAAGATATCTATGAAGGATGCATTTCGGGGTCTCTTGGCTGTGCGGATGACAAAAAGGGGATTGCGGAGAATATCAATAATGTCCTGACACCGCTGCGGGCGAAGAGAAAAGAGCTTGAAAAAGATATAGGATATGGCATAGAAACACTTAAAAGGGGCGCCCGGGAGGCCGGCGAGTGTGCCCGGGCGACGATGGATGATGTCAGAAAAGCCATGAATCTGACGAGGGAAAATGCCTGATACAAATGTCGACAGAGCCGCCGAACTTGTATTCGAGCTGGGGAGCTTCGGCGGCCCGCTGGATCTGCTTTTATACCTGATCAAAAAGGATGAAGTGGATATATATGATATTCCGATTGCTGAAATCACGAGACAATACCTGGCGTATCTCGAGGCCTGCCGCGAGTTGAACCTCGAAATCGCCGGCGAATTCTTGTACATGGCGGCAGCCCTCATAAGAATCAAGGCTCAGATGTTGCTGCCCAGACCGGAAGAGGATGAGCAGTGGGAAGATCCCAGAACCGAGCTTATCAAAGCACTGCAAGAATATAAGAATCTCAAGAACGTCTCCTCCGCGCTTGAAGAGATGGCGGTTGGTCAGCAGAAAAGATACCCCAGAAGAGACTATACGCTTTACGATATCCCTCCCCCCGAAGCGGAGCTGGTAAAGGTGGATCTGATGACGCTGATGATCGCCTTCGGCGATCTCATAAGCAAAGTCGAGACTGAATCATCCTACGAGTTGGAACCACTTGAGATTACGGTCGAGGAGCGAAGAGATCGAATATTATTGCTCCTCGAGCAGACGGATTCGATGGAATTCGGCCAACTCTTTGAGGATGATCCCAGAAAGATCGTAATGGTGGTAACATTCATCGCTATTCTGGAGTTAGTTAAATCAGGGGTTCTGAGGGTCGAGCAGGCCGAACGGTTCTCGACTATAAGAGTGTATAAATGCTCACCCCTACCCGTCAATGTAACGGAGAGCTGATGCGAGCAATCACGGTTTTAGCTTTCATTTTCTTTGCGCTGGAGGGGGAAACCTTTGGCTGTGCAACTGCGGATCTGATTGCAGGCTTTAGCGGCTCCGGCGACGGTGTGATCCTCACCCGCCCCGAAATGCAGCATAACTGGGCTACGCCCGAAGGTATTTTCCTGATCCATTACGATACGGAAGGGCCTCGTGCAGTATACCATGCTGATGAGGATATCGATCCAGCCGACGGTATTCCGGATTATGTAAACAGGCTTTCAGAATTCCTGTATCAATCATACCAGGTTTTTATCGTCGAACTGGATTATGATCCTCCTCCATTTGACGGTGAAGGCGGCGGAGGCCCCCTCTATGATATTTATCTGACAGAGGTTCCGGCGTTGACCTCACCGGAAAACCCGTCGGATCAATATCCGGGCAGGCCTGCTTATACGTCATATATACAGCTTGGCAGGGATATGCGTACCCCACGCTACCCCGATGATCCCTATCCTTTTCTGAAGGTCTCTGCGGCCCACGAGTACTTCCATGCGGTTCAGTTTGCATATAGAGCGTATTCTGTGGATGCCACGCCGTGGTGGTTCGAATCGTGTGCGGCCTGGGCCGAGGAGATGGTCTTCGATGAAATTAACGACGTGCATTATGATCTGCCCGAATATCTTCCGCGGCTCCATTATTCTCTCTATCAGACCGGAGGGCCGTTTATGTATGGTGCCTGGTTATTTCCTCAGTTTGTTTCGGAGAGGATCGGTCCCAGGATAATCAAACGGTGCTGGGAAAAGTTTGCATCTTTGAATTTTGCGATGGAAGCGATAAGACTGGCTTTTAATGAATTTGGATATGATTTCAACGACGAATATTGCCGGCATATAGTCTGGAATTATTTCACGGGCCCGAATTATCAGCCGGGCTTTTATGAGGAGGCGGCCCTCTTCGACGAAACAGTTTTCGAAGCCCGGATACACTATAGTTATCCGATCGAATGGATGGGACAACCGGTTGATCAGCAAAATGTTTCGGGCGCCTATATAAATTTCTGGAAGCCCCAGATAAATAAAGGCTCTCTTGTGATTGAATATTACAATCCCACCGATGACGATCATTCCGTTTGCATCGCTGTGCTGCGGAATTCATCGGGAGTGGAATACGATATCTACAGGGTTCAGAATCGGGTATACACAACTTTCACGGTCAGAGATTTCGCTGAATGCGAAAAAGTCATAATGATGCCGGTATGGCGATACGAGGGAGTTCCTGCAGGGGGGACGACCTCCTATATATACAGGGCTCACGTCGACAGCAATCTGACTTCCGTTGCGGATGAGCTCCCGGGTCCGGGAGATTTCGAGCTCTTGGGGGCATTCCCGAACCCCTTTAATCGGTCGGTGTCAATCGTATTCGAGGCTCCGGTCGGAGAAGAGTACGAGATCAGGGTATACGACATAGTCGGCCGTCTGATATCGGGCTGGCATGGGCGGCGCGATTCTGGAATGAATCGACTGATATGGACCGCCCCGGAGGATCTTGCGGGAGGCGTTTTACTATACGAGGTGGAGATAGGATCATCAAAGCGTCAAGGGAAGATGTTATATTTGAAATAGGATCAGGGAATGAGCAACGAGCAGGATATAAGAGAGTCAGCGGGGACGGAGGAAATCGAGAGTAGATTTCCCGGTCTTTTTGAGGATGAGTCGGCCACGGCGGCCGAGGCCCTGCTGTTCGCCTCGCCCCAGCCTTTGAGCGATAGAGAGATCGCTCGCATAATCGGGTGTGATAGGCGAAAAGTAGCTGCCATCATTGAGGAGCTAAACCAGAAATATGTTGAATGGGGAAGATCATTCAGGATAGAGGAATTCGGTGGTCGCTACAGATTTTTCACCCTCCCCGAATTCGACCGCTACATCAAGCGACTGGCGGATATCCCGCGGCCGGTAAAGCTATCCAGGGCTGCGCTGGAGGTTCTCTCTATCATAGCCTATAAACAGCCGGTGGTTAGATCGGAGATCGAGCGTATCAGGGGCGTAAATCCTGAAGGTGTGATACGGACCCTGATCGAGAGGGGCCTGATCGAGGTGCACGGCAGATCCGATGGTCCCGGGCGGCCATTACTATATGGAACTACCAGAGATTTTTTGGAGTTTTTCGGTATTTCCGATCTTTCGGAGTTGCCGGATCCCGAGCCAGCCGCTGATAGGGATACAGATAAGATATTGGTCATGAAAAGGCCCGCTGAGGAAAGCGAATCTACGGCGCCTGCCGATGAGACTGAATAAATTTCTTGCCAAAACCGGTATAGCATCCCGCAGAGCAGCCGATCTGCTGCTGGTACAAGGGCGTATCGCTGTCAATGGCGAGATTGTCACCACTCCCGGCAGCGTTGTGGACGAGGCTGTTGATGAGATCACTTTCGATGGTAAACTGGTTACACTGCCCGAAGAATTTGTTTATGTTCTGTTAAACAAACCGGTCGGCTATCTGGTAACCTGCAGGGACGATTTCAAGCGCCCCATCGTGCTCGATCTGATCAGGAAATACAAACGGTTGGTGCGGCCGGTGGGCCGCCTCGACCTCGATTCTTCAGGGCTATTACTGCTCACAAATGACGGCGAATTGGCTTTCAGGCTGGCGCATCCCCGATATAAGATTGATAAGAAATATCTGGTAAAATGCGAGGGTTTTGTCTCAGACGATGAAATGGAGAGACTCCGGGACGGCATCGAACTTGACGATGGTTCGACCTGGCCCGCGAAGGTCGAATTGATATCTCGCAGCAAGAACTCCAGCAGATTTCATATTACTATTCATGAGGGCCGAAAGCGTCAGGTAAGGAGGATGTGCCAGGTCATAGGCCATTCGACAATAACCCTGCGAAGGGTGGAATACGGTTGTATCAACCTCAGCAACTTGAAGGCGGGAGAATATCGTCTTCTGAAGAAAGCGGAAGTGGGAATTTTGAGAACGTCGGTCGGCCTGTGAAAAAACACCGTGTTATAGTTATAGACGGTCCTGCCGGTTCGGGCAAGAGCAGCACCGCCAGGCTCCTGGCGAAAAGGGTGGGATTCACCTATCTCGATACGGGTTCCATGTACCGCAGCGTTACATTAGCCGCAATAGAAAGAGGGATAGATTTAAACGACGAGGCGAAGGTCACGGAAATCGCAGGGAAGGTGAAAATAGAAATCGTCCCCGGCGAGGATGAGGATAGGTTTTTCCTCGACGGAAAAGACGTCACTCTTCTGATCCGTAAACCGAGGATTGATGCCGGAGTATCACTCGTTTCATCCTACAAAGGGGTCAGAGAAAAAATGGTCGGACTCCAGCAGAAGTTCGCCCGGGTTGCCGATATCGTGGCCGAGGGAAGAGACATGGGAACGGTTGTATTCCCGGATGCCGAGCTCAAGATTTTCCTGGTTGCCGATCTGCAAACCAGAGCAATCCGACGGTGCCGCCAGCTCGATGGGGTCGGTATCACGACGTCCCTTGAGGAGCAAACGGCATCGCTTTCATCGAGGGATCTCTTTGACTCGGGGAGGGATCATTCGCCTCTGAGGAAAGCCGATGACGCAATTGAGATAGATACCACCGATATGTCGCTGGGCGGTCAGGTGGAAAAGGTATATGAGCTGGCTTGCGAAAAGCTGGGAATATCGTGAAACCGTTTTATAGGACCTGCCGGTTTATTGTCAGATCATTTCTCGTTATCTATTGCCGCCTGCAGGTTAGCGGCAGAGAAAACATTCCGTCCGAGGGCGGCATCGTTATAGCCTCGAATCATATCGCGGCGGGCGATCCCCCGTTCGTGGGCTCCTCTATTAATCGAGAGGTCTATTTCCTGGCTAAAAGAGAGCTTTTCATAAATCCTCTGTTAAGAATCTTAATCAGAAACTTAAACGCATTTCCGGTAAACAGGGGTGTCTTCGATCGCAACGCTCTCGAGCGGTCGGAGGAAATCCTCCAGAAAGGATTCGGGCTGGTATTATTCCCCGAGGGGACCCGCAGCAGAACCGGCGAACTGGGGCGCGGGAAACCGGGCATCGGAATGCTGGCCAGACATGCTATGGTTCCCATCGTGCCGGCGTATATCGAAAACTCCAAACGTTTTCTGAGATTGCCGTTCACCGGGAGAAAGCTGGCGATACGTTTCGGCCCGCCTCTCACTCCGGAATGGCTCTCGAAGTTCTCGGATGATAAGGACGGATACAGAGCCATCGTAGCGGAGGTCATGGAGAGAATCAGGCTATTGAAAGAAGAATCGGCTTCGGGGCGGCTTCCGGTCTCCAAATAGATGTAAAAAAGATTTGCCAGGTGTTGGAAATTACTTATATTGTTTTTCAATTATCTCCCGATAATCTTAAATTGGGGGACCCCTTAGGGGGAATTGATTTTGTGCTAAGGAGGATTTTTTAGTAATGCCAGCGAAAAAGAAGGTTGCGAAGAAAAAGGTAACGGCAAAGGCCAAAACGGGAGGTGGTGCCAAAAGCAAAACAGCCAGGGCCAGAGCGGAATCTCGCAAGAAAGCCGTTGCGAAGAAGGCGGCGAAGGCGACCGCTACCGCCGGAAAAGCCAAGAAAGCCGTAAGGAAGACCCGTACCAAGGTAGCTCGCCAGAAGGTTAAGAAGGTCGAAGTTGAACCGGTCTTGACCGCTGAAGATATCGAGATGCAGGAATACTCCCAGGAGGAATTTGACCTGCAATTGAAAATGTATGAGGACACCTTGCAGGATATCAGAGAGGGCGAGGTTGTTGAAGGCACGGTTATGGGCGTTACTCACGATGATGTTATTGTCGATGTCGGCTTCAAGTCGGAGGGTATCATACCGATTCACGAATTCCCGGCGCCGGTGAACGTGCAGGTCGGGGAGAAAATAGCCGTATACCTGGACGCTATAGAAAACAATGATGGCCAGCTCGTTTTATCCAAGCAGAAGGCGGATTTCATGCGCGTCTGGGATAATATCAAGGAGGCCCATGACTCCGGCCAGACCGTCGACGGAAAAGTCATGCGACGCATCAAAGGCGGTATGGTTATCGATCTCTTCGGCGTAGATGCTTTTCTTCCGGGTTCGCAAATTGCCCTGCGGCAGGTTCCCGATTTCGATGCCCTGCTTGGCACGACCATGGAGTTGAAAATCATCAAGATCAACAAGAGCCGCAGGAATATTGTTGTTTCGCGACGGGTGGTTCTTGAGCGTGAGCGTGAAAAGATGCGCGACCAACTATTGAAAGAAATTGAGCCCGGACAGGTTCGCAAAGGTATCATCAAAAACATCACCGATTTCGGCGTTTTCATTGACCTCGGCGGCGTGGACGGGCTTTTACATATAACCGATATGTCATGGGGGAGGATCAATCACCCCTCGGAGGTCGTTCAACTTCAGCAGGAAATAGACGTTAAGATCTTGGATTTCGACAAGTCCAGTAGCAGGATATCCCTGGGTCTGAAGCAGCTTACCCCTTATCCGTGGGAGAAGGTTGATGAGAAGTTTCCGGTGGGAAGCCGCTTAACAGGGAGGGTCGTATCCATTACCGACTACGGGGCCTTCATCGAGCTGGAAAAAGGGATCGAGGGTCTCATTCATATTTCTGAGATGTCCTGGACACAGCATATCAAGCATCCATCGAAACTGCTAAATTCCGGGGATAGTGTGGAAGCGATTGTCCTCTCGGTTGATAAGGAAAATGAAAAAATCTCCCTGGGTTTGAAGCAGCTTGAGCCGGATCCCTGGGAGACTCTTGACCTGAAGTATCCGGTAGGGACAAAAGTAACCGGAAAAGTGCGAAATTTGACCACGTTCGGTGCTTTCGTTGAAATAGAGGAGGGCATCGACGGTCTGGTTCATATCTCTGATATGTCCTGGACCAGGAGGATTCAGCACCCCTCCGAAATCATGAATCGAGGGGATAAGGTCGAGATTGTCATACTGGGAATAGATAAAGACAACCGGCGGATATCTCTCGGGCATAAGCAGGTTAAGCCCGACCCGTGGCCGGAGTTGCAGATGAATTTCGCGGTAAACACTGAGACCATAGGGACCATATCGAGGATGCTCGACAGGGGTGTCATAGTCAACCTTACTGGCGAAGTCGAGGGTTTCGTGCCCGCCAATCAGCTCGGGAAGCGCGATCTAAACCGGCCAGCGGATGCATTTTCGGATGGCGATGAGCTGCCGTTGAGGGTCATAGAGTTCGACACTCATAACAGACGGATTATTCTCTCGGTCGAAGCTTATTTCTCCAGCCGTGAAAAAGAGGAGATGGAGGCATACATAGCGAAGCATCCGACAAAAGTAGTGCCTGTCTCTGATATTGTAGAGGATAAAAGCCAGATAGAGGTCAGGTCTGCTGAAATTGAACCCTCGGCGGAGATCAAGGCAGCGGATCCGCCGCCCGCCGATGAGCCTGTTGAAAAGCCTCAAGGCGAAAACCTGGCGACCGGGGTCAGTCCGGAAGAGCCTGTTGAAAAGCCCCCGGATGATAATCCTGCGGACGAGACCAAAGCGGAAGAGTCTCTTGAGAAACCCCCGGACGAAAACCCTACGGACGAATCCAAGCCGGAAGAGCAAGCCTGAAAGATTCGCATCTGATAGGCAGGAGAAGCCCCCGTTACGGGGGCTTTTTTGTTGACATTAAACGGCTTAAATGAATAAATTTAACAATGCTTTTGAGATCCCTGAAGACGAAATTATTGGGTCTACTCCGGCGGCGGGTACTCCCCTCGGGGGACCTTGACAATGTCGATATCCTAAGAGGACCTTCCAGGATACTGCTGGTAAAGCAATCCGAACGCATGGGGAACGTCATCTTGTTAAATTCAGCTATCGATGCCATTTCGATCTCGTTTCCAGAAACGACGATCGATCTCCTCCTACCGGCCGCCTATGCCGACTTGATGGACCGAGATTCGAGAATAGGAAGGATTATTAAGGTCCATAAAAGGAAATATATTCTCCGGCCGTGGAGGCTGCTTAGCTTAATAAGAAGGCTCAGGAGATCTGAGTATGATCTGGCGATAGACTGCTCCGATGTAAATTCGCATTCGTTAACGGGTGCAGTTTACACACTTCTCAGCGGAGCCAGAATTACCGCCGGTTGGGAAATGGGTAGCGACCGGATTTTCGAGAGGGAGGTCCCCAGATATACCGGGACCATGCATGCCAGAGATATGATTCTCAGACTCCTATCCGGTGTTTTTGGCTTGGAATTGTCCGGAGACCCGTACTTTAAGGAGAGCTCGAAGCGGCTGCAAAATGGAAAGCCGATAGTCGGTCTCAACTGTGGTGGCAGAGGGCCTAAAAGGTGGCCTCTGGAAAACTTCATTGAACTTGGCTCGAGGCTATCCGACAGGGGCATAAGCGTTGAGTTCATTCTGGGTCCGGATGAAAAAGATCTGAGATCCGAATTGAGCGAGAGCTTACCCTCCAATGGTCGATTGCTGCCTCTGATGTCCATGGGAGAGCTTAAAGAAACCATAGGCGCATATTCCGCCTTCATCTCATCAGATTCCGGTCCCATGCATCTTGCCTGGACCCAGGCGGTTCCGACAGTGGCGATATTTATTGATTCGGAAATGGACAAGTTCAAACCGCTCGGAGCCGGTTCGGTGGCTCTGGAGACTAAATCCGGGATCGATGTTGAACGGGTTTTCAACCATGTGTGTAGAATTCTTTCGAAAACCGAAGCTACTGGTTCCTTGAGGGCCGGACCATGAAATTATACTGGCGTTTGTTGAAATTTATAAAGCCGCATCTGCGGTTTTTCATAGTTGCTGCTCTTCTTAGCATGCTCTTTGCAGGTATGAGCGGGGTCTCGGTGACACTGGTGATTCCTTTTATAAACATCGTTTTCGAACAGGACATTTCATCGCAGACTATTGAATCGGGACCGATCGATTACTCAAAGCTATTGGAACTCGATAAAGAAACATTTCTTCGTGTCATCGGGGGCAACACCAAGATTGAAATGCTGGGCAGATTTTGCCTGCTGCTTCTATGCTCATTTTTGATCAAAAACATCTTCCTCTATGGCCGGAGCTTCTTGATAGTCCGGGTGGAGCAGGGAGTAGTCCGGGATCTTCGAGATAGGCTCTTTTTTCATTATCAGATGCTGCCATTGGAATATTTTCACGGTCAGAGGGCGGGAGAGCTGATATCGAGAATCACCAATGATATAACACTCGTCAGAGGAGCGGTCGCCAATGGTTTATCCGATCTATTGAAGAACCTGTTTTTGAGCATCGTATTTATGGTTTTGATATTTATAGCATCGTGGAAGATGGCCCTGGCCGCAATCCTGATTTTGCCTCCCTCTATTGGCCTGATAGGGATCCTGGGTAAGAAATTGAAGAAAAGTTCCAGAATAACGCAGGAGAAGATGGCATCTATAACCACCGTTTTGCAGGAGACCATCTCCGGTATCCGGGTGGTTAAAGCCTTTGCCATGGAGAGATTCGAATTGGGCCGGTTCAAACGGTTTACGAACGATTTTTCCAGAACTATGGTTCGCTTAACGAGGATCGGCTCACTTGGCATCCCGCTGACGGAGATGCTCGGCGTCGCAGCCGGGACTATAATTATATGGTATGGGGGCCGCCAGGTTTTGAGCGGTGATCTGACCGCCGATAAGTTCTTTTTATTTCTGGTGGCGATGTTTTCCCTTATGGATCCCGTAAAAGTCTTGGCCCGCGTGAATATAGATATCCAGCAGGGCCTGGCCGCAGCAGCGCGGATATTCGGTATTCTCGACACCGAGCCGAAAGTAGTGGAGGCCAAGAGTCCTGTCGTTTTGAGTGAATTTAAAGAGGCCATCGGGTTTGAGAGTGTCTCCTTCAATTATTCCACCGGCGGATTCAGACTTCAAAACCTAAGCTTTGATCTAACAAAGGGGCAGGTGATGGCGCTTGTGGGGCCGTCGGGCGGAGGCAAATCGACAATAGTCGATCTGATTCCTCGATTCTATGATCCTGTTTCAGGCCGTGTTACTATAGATGGTATCGATCTAAAAGATGTGGAGACCAGATCTTTGAGAAACCTGCTGGGGATCGTAACTCAGGAGATTATCCTCTTCAACGATACGATATATAATAATGTCGCCTACGGGCAGGAGAATATCGGTCAGGAACCAGTCGAACGGGCTTTGGAGGCTGCCTGCGCTCTCGACTTTGTCCAAGAGACGCCCGAGGGTCTTAATACCTATATTGGAGACCGGGGCGTAATGCTATCCGGCGGCCAGAGACAGAGGCTGGCTATCGCGCGCGCTCTCTTGAAGGATCCGCCGATCTTGATCTTCGATGAGGCAACATCCTCGCTCGATTCCGAATCCGAACAACTTATTACGCAAGCGATCTCGAACCTTTTGAGCGGCAGAACGGTCATCCTGATTGCCCATCGCCTCTCGACCATACGTAAGGCGGATGTCATACTGGTGGTTGAGAACGGACAGATAGTCCAGACAGGGGATCATAACGATCTGCTCAGCGAGGGCGGCCTGTACAAGAAACTACACGATCTGCAATTTGAGGATGCAGGTTTATGATCGCTCCTGAGAAAGTATTATTCATACAGCTTCGCCGGATCGGCGATGTCTTGATGTGCACCCCGACGATCAGGGCCTTTAAGAAGAAGTTTCCCGAATGCCGGCTCGATTTTCTAACGGAGCTTCCTCAGGTTTTGAGCAATAATCCGCATCTTGATTCGATAATAACTGTGGATGAATCCAGGAAATTTAATCCTGCATACCAGTATAAACTGATCAGAAAGATAAGAACCGGCCGATATGATCTGGTTGTCGATTTTTTCGCGAATCCCAGAAGCGCTTATTATTCGTTCTTGAGCGGTGCGGACATCAGGTTGAGTTACGGATTTGGCCATCGCAAGTGGGCCTATAACCGCATTCCCCGGAAATCCGATCAGCCCGCTTACGCTGCGCAGGACAGACTGGATCTTTTGAGGGAAGTTGACGTTCCATCCGACGGTTTGCGGCTTGAGTTCAATCCGACCGATGATGATCGAAGAGAGGCCGAAGATATACTAGATCCCGTACGCGGCAGATCGGTCGCTACTTTATCCCCCGTTTCCCGCAGGGAATTCAATCGCTGGCCACTGGAAAACTATGCCAGGCTGGGAAAGCTCTTATCGACAGAGCTTAATTTTGCAGTTGTTGTTCTCACGGGCCCCGGCGAGGAGCGGGTGGCCTGCGATCTGGGGAATATGATGATAGAGGCTAAACCGTTAATTCTCCGGATAGATCGTCTCGGTCTGTTGGGCGCGATATTCGAACATGCGAATATGCACCTGGGGAACGACAATGGCCCGAAGCATATCGCGGTGGCCTGCGGCGCTCCGACCTTCACCATTTACGGCCCGCATAATCCTGTAAGCTGGACATACCCGAACCTTTCGCGCCATCAATACATACGGCCGGCAGATGTCGATATCGAATGCCGGAGTCTGAATCATAAGTGCGATAAAGATTGTATCCGTAAGATATCCGCAAACGATGTCCGGGACAGGCTGAAACAGATGGTGGCGAGCCTGCCCTCGCCGGAGTCATCGCTAAAAGCCAGATGAAAATCATTCAGATAGTAGATGTCCGCTGGTACAACGCCTGCGCAGATTTTGCAATACAGCAAGCTCTGGGACTTTCGCGGCTGGGCCATGAGGTCCTCCTGATGGCCAATCCCGGCAGTCCACCCGCAACGAAAGCCAGAGATGCCGGTCTGGATGTTGTAGAGGACGTCGATTTCAGCAGCTTGAATATCATCCGGTCGGTGAGGCGCCTCAAGGGAATCGCGGATGATTTTCAAGCGGATGTTATTTTCGCGCATCGAGGCGAATCGCATCTGATCGGCGCTCTGGCCTCCAGAAAAATACGCTGTCCGGTAGCCAGGTTCAGAGGCGATGTTAGATCTCCCCGGGGGGATCCATTCAGCCGGATATTGAATGAAAAGATGACTCACGGGATCGCCGTCTCCACGAAGCGTCTTAAGAATGAATATGAAAGCAGATTCAGGCTCAATGGCATCCCCCTGACAGTGATATATCCGGGAATAGACGACTCCGGCTTCCAGATCGCAAGACCCCGGATGGAATTGAGATCGCAGTTCGGATTGGATCCGGAAAAACGGCTTGTCGGAATCGTCGGTCGTTTATCACCGGTAAAAGGGCATCATTATTTTCTGAGGGCTGCGGAAATGGTGTCGAAAAAAATCCCCGATATTCAGTTTGTGATCGCCGGGGAGGATGCCCAGATTACGGCGCTCGAGCTTGAAGAATATGCTGAGAGTCTTGGCCTTCCCGATCTACGCTTCTTCGGCATTGTCGAAAATATCGAGGATTTGATATCGTCGTTTGATATAGGCGTTATAGCCTCCGTTGGATCGGAGATGATCTGCAGAGTCTTGATGGAGTATTTTGCTGCAGGTATCGGGGTGGTTGCCACGAGAGTGAATCAACTGGAGGAACTCGTTAGCTTATCAGAAGCCGGGTTGGCGGTGCCTCCGGGAGACTCACGGGCGATGGGCGAGGCGATTCTGGAATTGATCGAGGACGAGGGCAAAAGAGAAGCGATGGCAGCGACCGGCAGAGCCTGGGTTAAGGCCAATAGAACCCTGGAGCGGCTGGGTCAGGACTCCGAAGCTTTCTTAAAGCAGGTATTGAATGGCTAAACCATCAGCTCTATTGATCAAGATAGGATTCTATATAGTTCTGTTATTTTCGCTATCGGTCTCGATATTCCCACGTTATGCCTATGTCCTGGCGATAGCGGCATTCTGCATCTGGCTTCTGGACCTTTTGATTTTCCGTGATTTCTCCTGGACAGCATCTTCTCTATTCAACCCGATTGCGGGATTTGCGGCCTTTTCTTTGATTGCCTGGATTTTGTCGTGGTTGCTGTATGATCGGAGCCCGGCGCCCTGTCTTGCCATATTTTCATTCTTTTATTTTGTTGCCAGGAGCTTTGTGCGGTCCTCGGAAAAGAGAAAAATGATAGTCTGGACTTTTATTTCAGGTGTCATTCTCGCCTCCGGGATAGATCTCTTCTACAGGTGGGGAAGCCTTTTTAATCTCAGCATTTCGCCGGATTATACACCCGGATCGTTGTCATTTCTGATGATGCTGGTATTTTGCCTTATTATTGCCTATTACGCACAAACGCGTGTTTATGCCGAAAAGTTTTTTTTTGGATTAATATCTTTGCCGTTGGCGGTTCTGGCGGCGCTTACATTCGATTTTGCTATAATCGCTATTTTGCTCCTGGTTTCCGTGGGCGTGGCAATTCTCAAAGACAGAACCGTTTTGATAATAGTCGGCTTAATTATCGTTGTGATGTTTTCCGGTTTATCAGGGTTAAGAGGAAGGATTGCTAAACCTGACGATGCTTTTGACCTGGTGGAGCTAGCCCGATCTCCGGCGAACGCAATAACGAGAAACTCTGATATGATTTCCGGCACAGGCTTTTACGGCGCCGGTAGCGATCAATCGCAGACGGACGAAAGAGCAATGCCCGATGAACCGTTTTTCATAAAGCTCATAAAATATTCAGGACCTCCGTCCCTGGTGCTTTTTATCTGGATCATAATTGAGCGGGGCCGGCGCGATCTGGCAAGAATCAGAAAGATCTCATTCACCGAAGCGAAAGCATACCATCTGGCATCCCTGTTGATCGTTGTTTCCGTTTCGATAGCCAGTCTATACGTTTCGATGCCTGGATGCTCATCGGCGGTTCTGGCGCTCTGGCTGTTGCTCGGGATGGCCGAGATATGAACAGGCCTCGCATTACAGCGGTGATCATGGCTCTCGATGAGGCAGAAAATATTGAAGCCGCTATCGAAAGCTTGAGGTTCGCCGACCAGATTGTGGTGGCCGATACGGGCAGCAGCGACAATACTATCGAACTGGCCCGAAACGCAGGAGCTGAGGTTCATAGCATTGATTTCGATGGTTTCGGCAGCAGTAAGAACAGGGCTCTGGAGTTTTGCGATGGAGATTGGATATTCTTTCTCGATGCCGACGAGAGAGTTTCTCCGGAACTTGCAAATAGCATTACCGGGAGTGTCGCAAATGATTCGAGGCATGGCGGTTACACCGTTAACCGCCTTTCCTTTTTCCTCGGCAAGCCGGTCAGGCATTCCGGATGGCATCCGGATTATGTCCTCCGCCTTTTCAAAAAGGGTCAGGGCAGATTTTCAAACCGGCTGGTTCACGAAAGAGTTGAGTTGAAGGGCGCCGCTGGTAAACTGGAAGGACTCTTATATCATTACAGTTATGAGAATCTCGATCAGTATATCGAGAAGTTAAATGTTTACTCGCGGTTGAATGCCGAGGAGATGTATAATAACGGCAAGAAATGGCATTTCCGGGACCTGATGGTCCATCCCGCGGCTATATTTATTAAGATGTATATTTTAAGAGCCGGCTTTCTCGATGGTATTAATGGATTCCTCCTGGCAGTCCTGTCCTCTTATCATGTTTTTGTGAAATACGCTAAATTACGCCAGCTTTACCGTCAGGCGAAAAATTGAAATATCCCCACAAGATATTGCTGGTCAGACCGGACGGGCTTGGCGACCTGATTCTCTCCCTGCCGGTTGCACGGACCTTGAAAAATTCATTCCCGGGATGCAGCGTGCACTACCTGGTATCCGACCGGGCAGCCGGTATCCGGCCGTTAGTGAGTTATGTAGATGACTGGCTTGTGGACGATGCAGGTGATGGCTCCAAGATTCCTATTCCGCAACTCATTCATAAAATAAGAATGGCCGGCTATAGCCATGTCATCGAGCTTAAGCCCTCGTGGCGAACCGCCCTGGCCGGTTTTCTCGCAAGGGCCAGGAATAGGATAGGTACCTCCAGGAGGTTATATTCTCCCTTATATAGCCGTACCATATCGGTCCACCGTAAAGGCTCAGGATTTCATCAAACGGACCTCGACCTGAGGCTTCTAAAGCCGATGGGAATTGAGGTTGAGGGAATACTACCCACCCTGGAAGTCACCGAGAACGTCCGGCAGATGGCCGCCGGGCTGCCTGGCTCAACAGGTAAAGAATACATCATAATACATCCGGGATCGTCCGGGTCGGCGCCCAATTGGCCGGTCGAAAATTATCGAAAACTGGCGGAGATTATCCTGGCGGAGACCGATTATGATGTTGTGATCACGGATCGAGATAAAATAAACGATGGGTTTGCAGGTTGCCTGGATATCAGCGGCAGAACCGATATTGAGACCCTGGCCGGTATTATGAAAGCTGCCGCCCTGTTTGTGTCCGGCAGCACCGGTCCGCTTCACCTTGCCGATGCGCTCAATGTGCGCTGCGTATCGTTCTTCCCGAATCGAGCCGATATCGGCCACATAAGGTGGGGACCAAGACGAAACATGGATGGTATCATAATGCCTGCAGATGACTGTCGCTGCCGGGACCTGAGAGATTGCCGTTGTCTGGAACGTATCTCACCCCTTACGGCGTTTAAGAAGATAGAAGGGATATTGTCGCGCAAGAATAATACAACGGTGGAGCGGTAATGAATCTGGCCGAGTTTATAATACATGTCGAATCTTATAACGCTAATATCGATATCCCCCTGGTGCGTAGAGCCTACGAATTTTCTGACAGAGTTCACGCCGGACAGTATCGTGAATCGGGCGATCCTTATGTCGAGCATTGTTTGAATGTAGCATTTATACTGGCTGAAATCCATATGGACTCCGCCACCATTGCGGCAGGCCTGTTGCACGATGCTATTGAGGACGCCGGCGCCACAATCTCCGAGATCAAACTGGAGTTTGGCGAGGAGATCGCGGATATGGTTAACGGCCTTACAAAAATGTCGGGCCTGAAATTCAAAAACGCCGCCGAACAGCAGGTTGAGTATTTCCGCAAAATGCTCTTGTCCATGGCCAAAGATGTCAGGGTAATCGTTATAAAGCTTGCCGACAGGCTCCACAATATGCGCACTCTCGGCCATCTTCCCGCACAAAAAAGAATGAGGATTGCTCTTGAGACAAGGGAGATCTATGCTCCACTGGCTCATCGTTTCGGCATGGCCAGGATGAAATGGGAGCTGGAGGATCTTTCATTTAAGTATCTCAGCGCTGCTGAATATATCGATATCGAGAGAGACATCCTGGAGAATCGTGAGGAGAGAGAGGCCTATATAAGTGATCTGACCGGCGCACTGGAGACGGCCATGGCATCTGCGGGGATCAAAAGCGACGTAACGGGCAGAGCGAAACATTATTATTCGATTTTCCGGAAAATCAAGGTTCGGCGGGTGCCTTTCGATCAGATATACGATCTTCTGGCCATGAGGATCATTGTCGATACAATCACCGATTGCTATCATGCGCTGGGGATTATTCATACCATGTGGCCGCCGGTGCCGGAGAGATTTCATGATTACGTCGCTAATCCAAAATCGAACGGTTACCGATCGCTTCATACTACCGTCATCGGGCCTCGGGGAAAGATGGTTGAAATTCAGATTCGCACTCAAGCCATGCATTACGCGGCCGAATACGGGATCGCCGCCCACTGGCTCTATAAAGAAGGGAAAAAGGACCCCGGCGAGATCGACCAGCATATGGCCTGGATTCGCGAAATCCTGGAATGGCAGGGGGAGATGACCAATCCCGAGGAGTTTCTGGAATATCTGAAGATCGATCTTTTCCCCGACGACGTTTTCGTTTACACTCCTGCGGGCGATCTGAAACAGCTTCCAAGGGGTTCGACAGCCCTGGATTTTGCATTTTCAGTTCACTCGGATATCGGATTTCATTGTGTCGGGGCTACAATCAGCGGCAAGTTTGCGCCGTTGTCCACGGTCTTACATAGCGGCGATGAAGTTGAGATTAAGACATCATCTCACCAGAATCCGAGTTCTGACTGGCTGATGATCGTCAAAACCACAAGGGCCAAGTCCAGGATCAAGCACTGGCTCAGGCAGAAAGGTTACGAGCAGTCAGTTTCGCTGGGAGAGGAGATGCTTGAAAGAGAGCTAAAGAAGAAAAGGATGGAGATTCCATCGGAGGCCGAGTTGCTGGATCTGGCGGCGCGTAACGGTTTCACGAACATCGAGCAAATGTATTCCGGGCTCGGTTCAGGGACAATCTCGGTTCAAAACCTGATAAGTAAACTGGAGCCGCAACCGGAAAAAGAAGAACCATCGCTGATTCGCAGATTTATAGACCAGGCCAGGGGCGTTTCCAAAGGGATCAGGATCGGCGGTGTAGAGAATTTGATGTTTAGATTCGCCGCCTGCTGTCAGCCGGTTCCGGGGGAAAAGATTGTCGGATTCGTCACCAGGGGACGCGGACTCTCTGTTCACAGGACTGATTGTACAAATGCCGCGGCTATTTTCCAGGAACCGGAGCGAATGGTCGATGTTGAATGGGATGTTGAAAAAGGGCAATCCTTCCTGGTCAGGTTACACGCTCTGGTCGAAGACAGGAAAAACCTGCTCAAAGAAATCACGGAGGCTATCGCAGAAGCCGATGCTAATGTCAGGGGGGGCGAGATAAGTACCGGCACCTGGCCGGCAACAGGACGATTCGTTGTGGAGATACAAAATTATGGACAGTTAGCTAAAGTATTGGATAAAATAAGAAAAGTTGACGGAATTCTCTCGGCAGAGAGAGAAAGCGGAGGCGATCAGAGCCAATAGGTATTGGAGATAATGGCGGGCGATCCAATTTGCATGTTCGACGAATTTTCGTCTTTCGGATACACGGCCGGAATGGTCTTGAAAGGGCGATGGAAAAATCAAGACGAAGTCAATAATCATATTGGCAGAGATCTCCTCGGCAATAACATCAGGATGATATCGCCGTTGCAGACTCATAGCTCCAGAATAGCAACTATTGGAAAAGAGCATACCTCTCAAAACCTCTCTGCGGATGGGGCGATCAGCAATTCGAAAGATGTTTGTCTGACCTTACGTTCCGCTGACTGCATTCCGATGTTGACGGTTGAGCCATCGACAGGCTTTTTCGGCGCATTGCATATAGGCTGGCGCGGACTTATAGGCGGGATAGTGGAGGAACTGTTTAACCTATCCGGACATTCCAGGTTGAATCCCGAGGACATGCATTTCTACCTGGGACCGTCGATTGGGAGTTGCTGTTTTGAAATAGGCCATGAGCTTGCCGCCATGTTTGACGATCCTTTCATAACAACAAGGGATGGCGGGTTTTTCGTCGATTTGCAGAAGTCCTTGATGAACAAACTGATTTCTCATGGCGTAAGAGAATCGAATATCAGTGGATCGCCCGATTGCACAAGCTGCCTTTCGGATAGATATTATTCCTATCGCCGGGACGGCAGCGCGCCGATCCAGATGGTTAGTTTTATCTTTAAGTCGTGACAATAAATCGTTGGAGGTGGGATTTTGAAAAAAGTAATGCTTGTCGTGGCGTTAGTCCTGGCGGGGGTAAAGACTTCCTTCGGGCTTTCCGGACTTGGGCTGGGTATCCACGGAGGCCTGGTTTCCGGTTATGATAATCCGGTTCTCGAGGACAGTGTCTTATCGCAGTTTGCAAGCTTCGATATGTCGGAAGAGATGACCGATATCGGGGCGCATCTGAATATCGGTACTTTCAGGATCATCGAATTCGATATAAATATCGATTACGCCTGGAAAAAGCAGGAGATATTATCGGGTATCGATCTGAGATTCTCCGATTTTTCAATATCGGCCTCGATTAGAAAATCGATTGCGCTGTCTGCGCTTAAGCCATATATAGGCGTCGGCGTGGGCCAGCACTGGGTGGCGTATTCGATTGAGCTCGGCGATCAGGTAATCGGTGTAGTGTTACCGAAGGATGAAAGCAAAATCGGTTATCATTTTAAGGCTGGAGTCGATCTGGATTTTCCGGTGTTTCCTTTGACCCCGTACGGCGAATGGAGGTATAATATCATCAAAACGGCGGGAGAATCGACGAAGTATACGGCCATACTGGTCGGCCTGACTCTGGATCTGCCGTAGCGAGGAGGAGAAATTGAATAGAATAGTAGTTTCATTATTATTGGTAGCGTCGGTGGCGTCCGGCGCGACGGCGCAATACGCTGCGCAATTGTCCACCGCCGGGACGGTGCTCAAAGGCAGCGCCGCGGGCGGAGGTTTCGTCGGTATATATGATGGAGCGTTCGGGGTCTCAGGTCAATACCGATATGGCATCGGCGGATACTCCGATATTGGCGGCAAGTTGGGGATCATAGATCTTGACTCTAATTCGGAAGAGGGCGACCTGGGTTTATTTATTGCAATCGATTCCAAATACCAGGTTATGGAAGTGCGGATTATGGATCCGATTGATCTGTCGCTTGGCGGCGCCCTTGAACTTGCCCTTTTCGACCACGCTAACAATTTTATCATCGGCGGATTTGTGGTGGGTTCCTATCCCGTCACCCTCAAGAATGGACGAGTCTTATCGCCTTACGGGCGATTGATAATGGGATTTAACAGGGCCGATTCGAGGTGGGCATCCGATACCGAATTCGATCTGGGCCTCAATATGGGTGTTACCATGGAGCTATCGTCATCGACAAACGCTCTGGCTGAATTTCAGATTGACGATAATACAGCTGCATTTCTTATGGGTCTCGAATTCGGGCTGTAATACTTGGGCTTAGTCGAGAGCACAGTCCTTGGCCTGATTCAGGGGCTGACAGAATTTCTGCCCATTTCCTCGTCAGGGCACCTCGTAATTTTCGAAAAACTTTTCCATATAGAAGCGGATGATCTCGTTTTCGAGATTTTTGTCCATCTGGGAACCCTGATGGCCGTGTTGTTTTACTTCAAAGAGAGAATATTCGCTATTTCAGGTTCCATTGCCAGATCGTTTTTTCCTACCCGAAAACTGGAAAGCGATAAAGCCAACATGAGACTTTTTTGGTATCTGATCCTGGGAACCGTCCCGGCCGGCCTTATAGGTCTTTTATTTGAGGATTATATTGAGCTGGCGTTCGCATCACCGCGATGGTCGTCGGGCATGCTGCTGGTCACAGCTGCGATTCTCCTCTCCACGAGATGGGCGGCGGGGGAAGATCGCAAATTAGACACGCGCCGGACCATAATAATTGGAATTGCCCAGGCCCTTGCCATCATGCCGGGCATATCGCGATCGGGAAGCACCATCTCCGCCGGAATGTTCTTGAGAATGAAAAAGTCCGAGGCTGCCGAATTTTCATTTTTACTTTCAATTCCGGCCATAGCCGGAGCTACTATTCTGCAGATTCCGCAATTCGCCAGAGATATTACAAACGCCGATCTTATGATTAATTATTTTGTTGGAGCTGTCACGGCGGCAATTATCGGCTATATATCCATTACCTATCTGATGAAAATCTTAAAGAAAGGTAAATTCTTCTATTTCGGTTTGTATTGCGCCGTGGTTGGTTTTTTGGGTATCTTGCTTCTGTGAATCCCCCGAAAAAAATCCTGATTTTTCGCAAAAGCTCCCTGGGTGACGTAATCATGACTCTGCCAGTAGTCCGGGCGTTAAAAGACCATTTTCCCGGGGCGCAGATTGATTATTTGACCAGATCGCAGTATGCTCCGATAGTCGAATATAACCTCGCCATCGATAATGTGATAACCTTCCACGACAACTCATCCTTTATAAGAACAGCACGAGGCTTGCGTCCTGAAAAGTATGATCTTCTAATCGATTTGCAGGCGAATTTTCAATCACTTATTATTGCCGCTTCATTGTTTCCGGTACGCGCCATGAGCTATAAGAAACGTCGTCTTGCCAGAGAGTTGATTGTCAGGCGTCCGCAGCAGAAATTGAGAGTGGATCATACAATAGACGCCTATTTCGGAACCCTTCGCCGTCTGGGTATTGATATTCAGCCGTCGCCCCCGGCCATGACCATTCCGGCAGAGCTAATCGAATACGCCGATAGCTTTATTTCAAAAATGTTGCCCTCTGATTGCAAGATGATAGTGGCACTCTGCCCGGGTGCCAGGTATTACGAAAAAAGATGGCCGTATGACAATTTTCGCGGTGTGGCGGAGCGTTTGCTGGATGATCCTGCCATCGGCATTCTCGTAATCTCGTCGGGAAGCGACGATCTCCCGGCGGGCCTCGAATTGAATCACCATAGGGTGGTGCCAGTTAGAGATTTCGAGATTCTCAAGGTGGGGGCATTGCTTTCAAGATGCCGGGTGGCGGTCACCAACGACTCGGGGATCATGCACCTGTCCTGTGCCTCCGGAACCCCGGTACTGGCCCTTTTCGGCCCCACCAGCCCACGCCTGGGATTCTCCCCGACGCTGGCCGGTTCGAAGGTTTTATGCGATGATGTCTTCTGCTGTCCCTGCAGCGTTCACGGAAAAAAAAGATGCCGTCAGGCGGAAAAATATTGCTTCAAGGAAATCACGCTGGAGAGGGTTTATAGCGAATTGCAGGAGATGATCTGAGTTCCCTCCTCGTTTGAAGTCGCTTAAGGCCATCTATCCAGGCTCTTTAGCCTTCATATCATATACGAATTGCGTTTTCGGTGTCATGACAATATCTTACTCTTCTATGGAGAATATCGAAGCCAGATACTATGATAAGCTGGAAGAGAGTAAAACCAGATGCCGGCTCTGCCCGGCCAATTGTATTATCAGACCTTCGAAGCAGGGGATATGCATGGTCCGCGGCAACATCGACGGTACTCTTTACGCTTCGGAATACGGTAAGACGGTGGCTTTTAATATCGACCCCATTGAAAAGAAGCCACTCTATCATTTCATGCCCGGCAAAGACATACTCTCCATTGGTCCTAATGGGTGCAATTTCTCATGCGCCTTCTGTCAGAACTGGAGTATATCGCAGGAGAAAAGCCATACCAAATATATCTCGCCCTCGGAATTGGTCAAACTCGCAGGCAAAGACGGGTCGATCGGCGTGGCATATACGTATACAGAGCCTCTGGTATGGTTTGAATACGTTTACGACTCCGCAAAGCTTCTGAAGGAGGCCGGATTTTGCACGGTTATCGTCTCCAATGGATACATCAACGAGGAACCGGCCAGAGAGCTTTTCAAATATATCGATGCGGCGAATTTCGACCTGAAGTCGATCCGGCCCGATTTTTATAGAAAGCTGTGTAAAGGCAAGCTGGATGACGTCCAGAGGACAATCGGAATGGCGGCGGAAATGGGCCTTCATGTGGAGATCACGAATCTTCTGATTCCCGGAAAGAACGATTCCGACGATGATATCAGGGGGCTTATCGATTGGATTTACGATTTCAATCCATCGACGGTTTTGCATATTTCCCGATATTTTCCCCATTATAAAATGGATACGCCTTCCACAGCGTCGGAACGAGTTGCCTTTGCCTACGAGGCCGCGAAAGCTAAATTGAAATATGTTTATACAGGTAATATAACGGGTGTCGGCGATCCCGATACAATCTGCTCGTCATGCAAAGCCACCTTGATCGAGCGAGACTTCTACAATGTCAGGGTTATCGGCCTGGATGGCCGTAAGTGCTCGAAATGTGGCGCCGATACCGATATTGTGGTATGAACTAAAAGAGGGGAAAAGATGCGGGTTAAAAGCGATTTATCAGCGTGGAGGATGTCGAAAAGGGGAACTGAAGTCCAGGCCTCACCTATAAGAAAGCTTGTGCCGTATGCGGAGGAGGCAAAGAAGAGAGGCGTCAGCGTATATCATCTGAACATAGGCCAGCCTGATATAGAAACACCCCCGGAATTCTGGGATGCCATCAAGGACTATCCGCAAAAGGTCCTGGCCTACGGACATTCCCAGGGTCTGTCTTCGTATTTAGCGGCGCTTTCCGGATACTATATGCGATACGGACTCGATATCCAACCCGATCATATTGTTATTACAACCGGTGGCTCGGAAGCATTGGTATTCGCTTTTCTGCTGGTAGCGGAGCCGGGTGAGAAAATCCTCGTATTCGAGCCGTTCTATACCAACTATAATGGCTTTGCTACCATGGCCGGGGTGGAGCTGGTGCCGCTGGAGACGAAAGCTGAAAATGGATTCCACCTGCCGCCCCGTGATATCATTGAAAAGAAAATCGATTCCGACGTGCGAGGCATAATAATCTGCAGCCCGAATAATCCGACCGGGACTCTGTTTACCAGGGCAGAGATCGAAATGGTTGCGGAAATCGCCCGGGAGCGCGGATTATACGTGCTATCCGATGAGGTCTACAGGGAATTGGTCTATGAGGGAGAGCATACCTCGATTTTTGATATTCCCGACGTTGATGAATTTGCCATTATGCTGGACTCCATAAGCAAACGGTTTTCAGCCTGCGGTGCGCGAATAGGCAACCTCGTAACTAAAAACAAAAAATTGCATGAGGCAGCGGTCAAATTCGGACAAGCCCGCTTGTGCTCACCCACCCTCGAGCAGGTCGGCGCAGAGGCAGCCCTGAGGCTCGGGCCGGAATATTTCGAGAACTTAATGGCGGAGTATAAGAGGAGAAGGGACGTGGTTTATGAAGGGCTGATGCAGATCGAAGGTACAGTCTGCCTGAAACCGGCGGGAGCGTTTTATGCGATGGCGAAACTCCCTGTCTCCGATGCGGAAGAGTTTGCGAAATTTATGCTGACCGAATTCTCTATCGATAATAAAACTGTGATGGTTGCCCCCGGGCCCGGTTTCTACGCTACATCCGGCAGGGGGGTGGATGAGTGTCGCATCGCTTATGTACTGAATATAAAATCTCTTAAAGATGCTATGAGAATTCTGAAATTGGGCGTGGAGGCTTTCAACACCAGATGAGGAAATGCTACGGCGGCATAGATCTCGGCGGGACTTTTATCAAGGCCGGTCTTTTATCGCTCGACGGTCGACCCATAGCCAGATTTAAGATTCCCACGGAGGTCGATTCGGGGGTGGCCGCGGTCGAGGCTAACCTGCTGCAAGCGGGCCGGAGGCTTTGCCGTCTGGCCAGCAAGCGTAAATTGCAGCTTGCCGGAATCGGTGTCGGTTCGCCGGGCACGGTTAAGTACCCTGAGGGCATAATAACCGGATCGTCTCCGAATATCCCCGGCTGGGTGGGAACCAATATACGAAATCTCTTTTCGGGATTTCCTGTACCTGTCAGCGGCGATAATGACGCTAACTGCATGGGCCTTGCGGAATCGATGTTCGGTGCGGGCAAAGGTACGGATTCGGGATTTTATTTGACTATAGGCACCGGCATAGGCGGGGCCCTGGTAGTTGATGGCTCGCTGGTCAGGGGAGCCAGTTTCGCCGCCGGGGAATATGGGCATACTATTTTTAAATACGGCGGGATCAAATATAAGACGGGACAGCGCGGGCCACTGGAGGCCTATGTCGCCGCCCCGGCTTTGATCAGGCAGACAAAAAAAGCTGTCAGGAGAAGAAAAAATTCCATCCTCAGGAAAAAACTCGATTCCCTCACTCCCGAAGACATCTTCGAAGCCTTCAAGTCCGGTGACAGGGCCGCTGTCGAATCGGTATCGGGGAATGCAGAGATGATAGGAATAGCCATTGGATCGGTAGTCAACTTGCTCAACCCCGAGGTCGTCGTCATCGGCGGCGGCATATCAAAGGGCGGCACTAAATATATAGAGCTAATCCGGAAAGCAGTGAAATCGTTTGCTTTCGATTCGGCAACTTCGAGTCTGAAAATAAAAGTTGCCAGGTTCGGTAATGATGCCGGATGGATCGGCGCCGCCTGCCTTTATATGCTGGAAGACGGCGATTGAAGCGGCCAGGCGGCGAAAAATGGTGGATCTTATCGGTGGCGGCCGCCGGTGTGCTCCTGGCCACCATCGATGCTTCTATCGTTAATATCGCTCTGCCTACAATCAGCGACTATTTTCAAACATCGGTTCAAACCACCGCCTGGGTTACCATCAGCTATCTTCTCGTAGTCACCGCATTCCTTCTGGTCTTCGGCCGGCTTTCGGATGTATACGGGCAGAAGCTGGTTTTCATTTCAGGTATGATCGTCTTTACGATCGGCTCAGGACTCTGCGTCCTGTCGGCCAGTATAGGGCAACTGATCGCTTTTCGTGCCTTCCAGGGACTCGGCGCGGCTATGATCATGTCGAACACGCCCGCAATAGTAACCAACGCCTTTCCTGCTGAGCAAAGGGGCACCGGGCTGGGCGCTATCGGTTCGGTGGTCTCGGTTGGTCTTATGCTCGGCCCTCCTCTGGGGGGAATGCTGATCCATTATTTTGGATGGCATTACATTTTTGCGGTCAATCTGCCGGTTGGTATATTGGGTACCATCTTTTCACTGAAAATACTAAAAGAACATCGGGCCGATTCATCAGGCAAGCCATTTCATCCGATCGATCCTATTCTCTGGATCTTGAGCGTAACCTCTTTTGTATTGATTTTCGGTATAGGCGGGAATTCGGGGCTCGATTACGGTCGGACGACTATCTATCTGGTTATAACGGTCGCTCTGGTTATTCTGTTTTTAAAAAGGCAATGGAGAAGTGAGCAGCCGCTTTTAGATCCTGTTCTACTAAAAAACAGAATATTCATGCTGTCATCGGGCGCTGGCTTTTTCTCATATATGGGAATAATAGGTCTCAGTTTTATGCTGCCTTTCTTCCTGGAGAAGTCTGTCGGGATGTCGCCTCTGCAGACAGGCAAAGTTTTGATGGCAATACCGGCTACGACCGTGTTCATTTCCCCTCTGGCAGGTTATCTTTCGGATAAACTCGGTCAGCGCCCGATATCCACCGTCGGGCTATTCGTTTCCACGATATCAATGTTGTTTATGTCAACGTTGACCAACGATTCCTCCACCTTGCGCCTGGTGGCAAATCTCATTGGTCTGGGCTTGGGACTGGGGTTGTTCGGATCTCCCAATAATTCAGCTTTAATGGGATCTGTCGATCATAAGAATAGGGGCTCGGCCGGGGGCATCCTGGCTACGGTTAGAAACCTGGGAATGGTTTCCGGAATCAGTATCGTAAGCCTCGTTTTCAATTCGGCCCTTGGGAGGCAACTGGTCGGTGATACGTTAAAGTACTCTGTTGCCTTTAAGGCGGCTTTGCCGGTCGCGGTAGCGTTCTCGGTTGCGGCGATAATTTTGTCCGGTTTGAGGAGGTCGGTCTGAGAAGGAGACGCAAAAGGGAATTTATCGGCGTGATATTTAGCTGCTGTAAAGTATATAAACGGATCTATTTGAACAGAAAGAAAGCTGCCTTTGTCGGATGGTGCCCGAAATGCGGGGCGTCAATGGAAGTGTTATTATCTCCGACCGGTTCAAAATCAAGATTTTTTGAGACGAGATGATTAATTGGGTTGATTTTTCGAAAAGGTGAGTTATTTTAGTTTAGATGGCGACTTGAGCGTTCTGTAGGAGGCCAGAGGAGAGATGTACGAAAAGATCTATGTCGTTCCCCTTGATGAAAACAGCCGAGGGCATGCTGACTGGCTCGGCCAGACTCTTGCGAAGAAGATGAATTTTCGCCTGCAATCCGGCATCGTGTCCCGCTTGCCGGAGGAGGCCTATAATGCTCAGTCCAATCAATATTATGCCGTACCCATTCTCTCCAAACTGGAGCTTCTGAAGGGATCCGAGGACGAAATCATCCTGGCGGTTACCGAGGAGGACCTCTATCTACCGAACCAGAATTTTGTATTCGGCCAGGCTAATTCGGTCGGCCGCACGGCCATTGTCTCATCCGTCAGGTTGAAACCGGAATATCACGGGCTGCCGGAGGACGAGAAGCTCACCAGAATACGGTTGTTCTCGGTGGCGCTCCATCAGATAGGCCATGTTCTGGGATTGAAGAACTGCGCCGAAGACTGTGTCATGAGGATCGCGTCAAATGTCAACGAGCTCGATGCGCGGCCGGATACCTTCTGCCCCAACTGTTTTTTGAATTTGACCCTGCCAACTAAGGTCAAGATTTAGAAGCTAAATATCAGCCCTCTCATCTTAAGAATATAGACAATTCTCATTCCGGTAAATTGTCAGGCCCCGAATCCTCGCGAGACGAAAGAGAACCCCGGGATCTATTTGCGGTATAAGAGAGTCCTGAGCAGTCGCTTCTAAACTCTGTGTGCGGTTTCAGCTAAAGGATAGCATTACATGGACGCCATCAGTGAATCGAATACAGCTTTTCCCTCCGGCCATTTGACGGAAATCGAAAGAGCTCCGCGATGCTCATCCAGCTTAAAACCGGTGGCCTGATCGCCGGGATACTTCTCCCCAAGGATCGTTAAGAGTTCATCGCTAAATTTGCCCTTATCGCCGTGGCACTTCAGACAGGGAGCCTTCATCTTGATCACTTTCATGAACCGGAAGGACTTTTCCCCGTTCTCGTCGATCCAGGTGAAGTATTCATCTCCGGCGGTAGCCGGCCTGTTTTCGAGAATCTCGAGGCTCTCTGTTTCAAATTCATCCGGCGCATTATTCGGATTGCGGTAACTGGCGCTTACCCTCTTTACGGTCCATCCCGGCAGGCTTGAATAGCGGGCCGATATTTCCGGTGCCCTCTCCGCGCAGATCCTTATGGCTGCAATTTCTCCGGAGTCCTCGAGTACGGCATAAAGCTCGGTCTTTAATTCATCCATGAAACCACTTACCACATGCCTGGAGGCTTTAGCCAGTTCAGCGTCGGGTGCCGCTTTTTCTCCGCAGTTCATGATTGCCAATAGGAAAATGCAGGATATCAAAACGGTGAAAATACTGATAGGATTTCGCATGAATCCACCTTTCATTTTCTGTATTATAGAGTGGATAAGGATCTAAGCGCAAGGTAAATCGTCATCGGTTTTTGATAAAACAAAATAGTTGCACAAAAGTGCATTATGTGATAATATGACATTTGAGAGGGTAGCGCGAGAAAAGGTTATGCAATTAATACAGGTTTTAGATAAGATCAAAACGGCCAGGGAGTTCGGTCCCAATATATGTCACTGGCATATATCGCCGCCGGGCGATGGCAAATTTGCTGATTTTCCCGAGACTGTCGATACGAAATTAGCCAATGTCTTAAAATCTATAGGTATCAATAAACTTTACAGCCACCAGGCAGAGGCTTTCGAGACCGCGTCTCAAGGCAAGAATTTTGTGGTCGTCACACCGACAGCATCGGGTAAGTCACTCTGCTATAATCTTTCCGTCATGAATCATCTCCTGACCAAGGATCCAGAGGCCCGGGCTCTGTATATTTTCCCCACCAAGGCACTGTCTGCGGATCAGGTTGATGAGCTTTACTCCATGGTCGAGGCCTGCGGCGCTGACATCAAGACCTACACCTTCGATGGAGATACTCCGCAATCGGCCAGGGCGGCAATCAGAAGGGCCGGTAATATCGTAGTCACCAATCCTGATATGCTGCATTCCGGGATTCTGCCCCACCACACCATCTGGGTAAAGCTGTTTGAGAATCTGAAGTATGTGGTCATCGATGAGTTGCATCACTACCGGGGCGTTTTTGGATCGCATCTGGCCAATGTTCTCCGACGTCTCCAGCGCCTCTGCGAGTTTTACGGCTCGAAACCACAATACATACTCTGCTCGGCAACGATCGGCAATCCCCGGGAGCTGGCAGAGAAAGTGACCGGCCGGTCAGTCGACTTGATAGATAATAACGGTGCGCCGACGGGGGAGAAACATTTTATATTTTACAATCCACCTGTGGTGAATCGCCAGCTTGGCATCCGGAAATCATCGGTGAACGAGGCGGCTCGCATCGCAGGCATGTTCATAGGAAATAACATCCAGACCATCACATTCGCGCGCAGCCGGGTCAGGGTGGAGATTCTGACAACCTACCTCAAAGACCAGCTTGCCATCCAGAAGGTGCCTCCCGAAAAGGTTCAGGGATACAGGGGAGGCTACCTACCCAATGAGAGAAGGGCGATTGAGAAGGGGCTTCGTTCGGGCGAGATTCTCGGCGTAGTCTCCACGAACGCCCTGGAGCTTGGTATCGATATCGGCGGCCTCGATGTCTCAGTGATGTGCGGCTATCCGGGTGGGATAGCCTCCGCCTGGCAGCAGGCTGGGCGGGCGGGGCGCAAGACCGATCTCTCGGTGGCCATCATGGTGGCATCATCATCGCCGCTGGATCAGTTCATCGTCAACCACCCCGAGTATTTCTTCGGTAAATCTCCGGAGGAGGGAATCATCGATCCGGATAACCTCTCGATTCTCGTCAGCCATCTCAAATGCGCGGTGTTCGAACTGCCGGTTGAGCAGACCGAATCGTTCGGCGCCGCACCGACCAGCAGGGTCTTGGATTTCCTGGCCAAAGAGAGGCTGGTCAAAAAATCGCAGGATAAATACCATTACACGTCCGACATATATCCGGCCACGGAGGTTTCACTGCGCTCGGCGTCTGCCGAAAATTTCGTCATCATGGATGAATCCGACGGCGGCCGGGCTGTAGGGGAGGTCGATTATTTTTCAGCGCCGGAAATTGTTCACCCTGAAGCCATATACCTGCACGGCAGCCGCCAGTACCAGGTTCGTGATCTCGACTGGGACGGCAGACGCGCTTATGTTATTCCGGTGGAGGTGGAATATTACACCGACGCTGAATCCAAGGTCACCATCAAGGTACTGCATACTGACCAGGAGGAGGCGATCCGGGAGGGAATAAAAATGGCCCTCGGCGATCTATCGGTGAGCCGGGTGGTGGTGGGATATAAGAAGGTCAGGTTCCATACGCATGAGAACCTGGGCTGGGGTAATGTTCATCTGCCGGAACAGGAGATGCATACCGGCGGTTTCTGGGTATCGTTTCCCGATGATATAAGCGAAACGCTGAATCTGACTAAGGAGAAATTAGGCGGCGCTATGCAGGGGGCGGCGCATCTTCTAAGGCAGATCGTCCCGATATGGATTTTGTCCGATCCGGGGGATATCAGGTCGGTGCCCATGGTCAGGTCGCCGTTTACGGAACAGCCCACTATTTATATTTGCGAATCGATACCGGGTGGCGTGGGGTTTGCCCGACGGATATTCGATATGTTCGATGAGATCGTCAAAGGCGCGCTCTCTCTGGCCGGGGAATGCCCGTGCAAGGAGGGGTGCCCGTCGTGTGTCGGCCCTGCCATAGAGACCGGCGAGGGGGGTAAAGACGGGGCGGTGGCGCTGCTGAAGCTTTTGGCTGGCCGGTAACCGTTGTCGATGTAAGCTGAATCGGGCGAATATCAATTTCAACATATTGTCATTCCCGACACCGATCGGCCATACGGCCCGTATGGGGAATCCAGAATGGTAGCAAAAGATCGTCGGGTTTTGCCCATGCTAAGGCGGCCTGAAACCCGACCTACGGGCTACTGTCGTCATGTTCCCGAATAAGTCTCAACGACCCAGGGCAATCCGGGCAGCTGGAGGCCTCCGACGTGCCGCGATAAGCCTCGATCTCGGTGACGACATCGTTAAGCTCCAATGCCACGCAATTACCGTTGGGGTCAGCCGTAGGCGTGAAGTTATCACCATGCGGTGGGCAAGGGCATTCGTACGGTGGAACTACCGAACCTCTGTACATGCCGATCAAAGTCACCACGTCGTCCAATTCCAGGAATGTGCCATTATGGTTGACATCACCGGCTATATATTCACAACTGCATCCCACGCCCAGGGCGCCGATAGTTTCTCCGTTTTCGCCGGCCCCGATACAGCAGGATGTCTCCTGGAGGCGATAATTATCGAATTCCATACTACAGAAATCGGGATTACAGTTGATATTTCCCTCGCCTTCCCAGCCGCCCTGGATATCGCAGTAGGTGATAGAAGGATCGTTCCCATATCCATAATTATATATTTGAGGGTCTTCCGGCGCGTAATTATCCCAGAGAATGTTATTGATATAATCGTGATCACCATAATAGACCCAGTTAAAGATACCGCCACCCCGGGTACCGGACGTATTACCTACAATGGTATTATTTTTCACCAGGGCCGTACCATAGAAAATCGCCATAGCGGCGCCAAAGGCTTCTATATGATTATCGTAAAATAAATGTCCTTCAACCAGCAAATCGCAAAACCGGGATTCGAATCCGCCACCGTGGCCATAGAGATAATTATCATAAAATCTGTTGTTTGTGACGTTTAAAGACGAATCCCATATCCTCATACCGCCTCCGGGGCCCCGGTCTCCATTACGAATAGAAAGGCCGGTTACAGTCATATCCCCCCAGCAATATACCATTGATATGCATCTGCCCGGCACTGCACTATTGATAATGGTAGTAAAGATATCGATTTGGTTACCTGAATCGATATGGTTTGATGCTATTACAGCGTTTTTTCCCACGATCCCGATATTCTCGTAATATGTTCCGTTATCCACGATCACCGTATCGTTATGATTTGTCAAATCAACCGCGAATTGTATGGTTCGATAGGGGTATTCATAGGATCCGTCGCCGGACTCATCGCTACCGTTGGTAGCAACGTAAATTCGATTTCCCCCGGAACAGTCGGGATGATAATCAAAATATACGCCGATATCGGAACGGCTGCCGTCGGGATCTTCTATCGATGGATCGCCCGCGTCAATACAGGGAGACGACTGACAGATATTAAAATCATCATTCTCCAGGTCAACGAATTGCGCGTATTCGTCTATATTCCCTTCGCCCTCCCAGCCGCCTTTAATATTGCAGTAAGTTACGCTAAAGGTCGAGTTCTGGCCATAGATTTCAACATAATCTTCACTTTGCCAGAAAATACTATTCTTAATTGTGGCTTCAGTATCAAGAAGATATAATCCAAAATAATATCCATTCAAGCATACTGTATTATTGATAATTTCAGTTGACGTGCATCCTTCAAGGTAAATCAAACAAGGAATACCCCAGACAGCTCCGCAGTTGTTTCTAATCAATATATTATTCGAAATTACGGTCCCGTCATTCGAGATGCATGCAATACCGCTTCCCCCGCCTCCCATGTCAGCGGTTAAAATGTTACCTATAATAATATTATCCTTTATTAGCATGGTCGAGCCCATTGAATAAATGCCCGCACCGTAGCCATCACCGCTGAAGTTTTCCGAAATTATATTATTGAGGACGCGTGGATTGCTATTGGAACAATATATTCCCGCTCCGTTAACGCTCCGCCCATTTTTGATTGTAAAACCTATAAGTTCCGTAGATGAGTTCTCTCCGCTTTCAAAAGTAACCACCGACTCATATAGCCCGTCGGCATCGATGACCGTTGCCGAAATATAGCTGGTATCGTCAGTGGTAATAAACAGCGAACCTAAAACAATATTATGCCCGTTGAAATTGATGCTCTCATAATATGTCCCCGGGTGAACGAGCACGGTGTCGCCGTTTGCGGAGGCATCTATGCCCTGCTGAATAGTCGGGTAATCATCGGGGATGTTGATGATGCTGGCCAAGGCGGGCATAGAGATGATCACCGAAAATAATATTGTATGGCGAATTATCATTTCAACAACACCATCATCCTCGTCTCGGTATACTCACCCGCCTGAATCCTGTAGAAATACATGCCGGATGAACGGTCGCTGGCATCCCACACAACCTGATGATAGCCCGCTGGCTGTTCTCCTTGAACTATCGTTTCCACCCTGCGGCCGAGGATGTCGTAGATGTTGATTATAACGTGGGATGGTTCGGGCAAAGTGTAATTAATGATAGTGGATGCGTTGAAAGGGTTGGGCTGGTTTTGAGCCAATGAAAAATCAGAGGGAATCATGGGAATAGGATCGATACTGATCTCCGGCTCAAAGTATAGCCCGCAGTAATCCTGCTCCGGCACGACGCTTCCGCCCGGCGGAGTTTCAAAAGACCAGGTAGTTCCCTGCCCGCTATGCGGATACCAGCCTATGGAAAACGGGTAGTATGTATCATCTATAGGAACATCAGTATTGCAGGTCATACGAAATGAGCCGTAGTAATCCCATTCCCCCTGGGTATCTAACGGATCACCCTCAGGACCGAAAACTGTATATAAAGCCGCCTGCATTTCGCAGGTGTAGCCCGGAGGAATCGGGAAATCATCGTCAGGGTTGTAGATATATGGGCCATCGACCCAAACCGACTCCCAGTTGGGCATATCGTAGTCGGGATCAATTTCTGCGCCGTTACGTAATACAATAACAGCGTCCTCAGACATCAGGCCATGTGCAAGACCGACAATGTAAGCTGAGTTACCGGGGTCAGTTCTTACCCACATCTCAATTTCTATATCCTCTCCATTGTGCACCGTCAAAACTCCGGCATTATCCCCCTCCAGTGGCCCGAAGACGATCTTGTTGGATTGGGCGGAGGCTATAGATGCTGCAAATAACGCAAACAACGATACAAACAATACTCTATTCATCGCATCCCCCTTAACATTTTATTTCAACAGAACCATTTTCTTCGTTTCAGCATATTCCCCCGCCTGTATTCTGTAGAAATACATGCCGGATGATTGATTGCTGGCATCCCAGGTGATCTGACGATAACCCGCCTGCTGATTTTCATTAATAAGCGTCTCCACCCTGCGGCCGAGGATGTCGTAGATGGTGATTATGACATCGGAGGGTTCGGGCAGGGTATAGCGGATGAGGGTGGAAGCGTTGAAGGGGTTGGGATAGTTCTGGGATACGGAGAACCTATCAGGCGAGGGGATTTCGTCATAGTCGATTCCTACCAAGAGCGAATCACCGCCGCCATAAGCGCCCATATCGCTTCTTATGGCTCCCAGCCCCCAGGAGCAATTCAGAAGGCTGTCAAGAATATCAGGATGCCCCGCATCGATGCAGGGAGAATCAAAAGAATCTCCGCAGGCGGTGGACATGAGATGGAAATCGCCGTTTTCAGGATCACGGAAGAGAGGGTCGGCATCGATGTTGCCCTCACCGGGCCAGCCGCCCTGGATGTTACAGTAAACAATCTCAGGCGGCAGCTCGATACGCAAGAATACCTCATCTGGCTCATTTTCATAGACAATAGAATTTATAATAATAGAATTCGGACTCCAACAGTAAATCCCTCCGCCCTGCACAATAGAAATGTTCCGACTGATTGTATTGTTGGCAATTAGAATGTCATCACCACATATAATCCCCGCACCTTCGGCAGCGTAATTTCCAACAATGCTATTATTAGCGATAATAACACTACCCCAGCCACATATTCCGCCACCATATCCAGATGAATTGTTTATGATTCTATTACCTATGATTAAGCTGTTAGCACAATCGCAATAAATCCCACCCCCGAACGATACACCCCTTGCATGATTATCTCTGATGAGGTTATTCACTATTTTTGAACTTGATCCAGTGCACAAGATCCCTCCGCCTGCTGTGGTTAGACTGGATACGATATTATTCTGAATAATATTGTGTGAAATTACAGGGCTGGATGACAAACAGATGATCCCTCCTCCGAAGGCGTAATCATAACCGTTCTGCAACGTGAATCCAGAAATAGCTGAGGTGCTATCCTCCCCGCTCTCAAAAGTAACTACTGACCCGGATTCATTACCATCGATAACCGTTTCCGCTATATACGTTGTATCCCCCGTCATTAAAAACAACGACCCCAGCACAATATTGTGCCCGTTAAAATTGATATTCTCTACATACGTCCCCGGATGAACCAGAACGGTGTCGCCGTCATGGGAGACGTCTATGCCCTCCTGAATGGTCGGGTAATCATAGGGGATTTCGATGATGGTCGCCTGGACAGGTATATATGCAAACACAAGCAACGCTATAACGAAAATGTATGCTCTTTTCACACAGTCCTCCCGCTCAATGGAACCATTATAATTATAAGGCCTTTGTCCGGTTTGGCAAGGGAATTGTGCCCGCTTTCCCTCATTACCTGCTAGCCGTCAAATCCTGGCCATACGGCTTGTCCTGATTTGCTAAGACCGCTCATGCTGTAGGGGCGAGGTAACCTCGCCCCTACTAGCAAGAAAAAAATCCATCAAAACTAAAAAAACCTCTTGACACCTGCACGAATGTTCAGTATTTTGGGGCCGGAAAGAAAGTAGAGGGAGGCTGGAACAACGCAGGCGATGGTTAACCTGTTATCATGTAACGTATTATGATTATCGAGAATCTCAATATGAAGGGAGGCAATATGACCAGGAAAATGGAATACGACCTTTTCGCCGCACAAAAGCGATGCAATTGCGGCGGGGGTCTGATTTACGACGGACAGCTGATGGTCTGTGTCGGCTGCTACGATATTTTCTGCCCGAGCTGTTTTAACAGGGCCGTAACCGAGGGCGGATGTTTCGCCTGCGCGCTTTGCGGCTGGAGCGCATGCATATAGGCAATTATGAAGATCGAAAGGCTCCAGCGGTTCGGAATCCCGGAGCAGGTTATAAAACGGTGGTCTGCAGACGGCATACGATTCCTGCTGCCATTGCAGGCGGAATCGGTTAATCGCTATGCTCTTCTTGACGGCGAAAGCCTGATAATCAGCGGGCCGGGAACATCCGGTAAGACATTTTGCGGGGAGATGGCCACGCTGCACCAGGCGGCATCGAGAAAGAAAGCTATATTTCTAGTGCCGTTGAAGGCCATCGCGGAGGAAAAATACCGGCTGTTTACGAAAAGATATTCGCCGCTGGGGCTTAAGATAAGGCTGGCCACAAGAGACCATGCGGAATACGGTCACGAAATCTCCAGGGCCGATTATGATATCCTGATAACCATCTATGAGAAACTCAATTCATTGACTGCTACAGACGTCTCGATTATCAAAAACACCGGCTGTTTTATTCTCGATGAGTTTCAGCTGATATCCGATCCCGGCAGAGGGCCGGAGATCGAGATCGTGATTGCCAAGATAAGAGCTTTCAATCCCGACGCCCAGCTTGTCATACTGATGGGCGGAGGGTCGTCGCCTGAGAATATCTCCCGTTGGCTGGGATTGCCGGCGCTGGAAGAAACACGCCGTCCGGTGGATCTTCGGCTGGGAGTTTTACACAGAGGCACCTTTCATTTTCGCGGTTTTAACGATCTGACCGAGGGCGATGAGCGCTGGCTGGAGGAGAGGCAGATCGATTACGACGGTCCCCTCGATGACCAGGGTGCGGCGGCCATCGAGATTCTCGCCGGGCGAGAAGAGCAGATAATCATTTTCACATCGACAAGGAAGAAGGCGACCGGGTTGGCATCGTATCTTGCCGAACGGTTGGATCTTCCGGCAGCCCGGGAATCCTTAAAGGGGATATCGGAACTGGCGCCATCCGTGCAGAATGAGCGTCTGGCGGAATGCCTGCGGAACGGTGTTGCGTTTCATCATGCCGAACTCAATAGCGAGCAAAGGCAGTTGGTCGAGGACGGGTTTCGCCGGGGGGAGATCAGGATTCTGTCGTCGACAACAACATTGGCCTCGGGCGTGAATCTTCCGGCAAAAAATGTGTTTGTAGAGACCATGAAATACGACGGTATCCGATCATCGAACTGCAGGGAAGCGCTGGTTCCGATTTCGGGAGTCGATTTTCAGCAGGCGGCGGGGCGCGCCGGACGGTTGGGAGTGGGGGATAAGTTCGGCCGGGCGGTGATGATTGCGGCTACTCCATATGAACATGAAGTTCTCTGGAATCAATATGTCTATGCCCAAAATGAGGATACGAAGTCCGGCCTGGCGAGAAGGCAGATGCCCGATCTGGCAATGCGCCTTATAGCCTCCGGTATAGCCTTTTCCTCAGATGAGGTAGTCTGCTCCATGGGAAATCTATTCGGGGTCTTCTGTTTGAACGAGAATAGCGGCATCTCAAATTCTGTGGGATCCGCGATGGCTTATCTCGAAAAAGGGGGGCTTATTCAATTCGAGAAGGCGGGCAGTATCGTGCCAACCTCGCTGGGAATCATCGCTTGCTCGACAGGATTCTCAGTGGGATCGATTATCAGGATCAATGAGACGCTCGATAGATGTATAATAAAAGAACCGTTAGAGTGGCTCTATTTCGCTTTCGGCCTGAGCGAATGGTCGAAGACAGGTGGATTTTATAATCCGAGAGGCGCATCAGATACTGTTTTGCTTCATCAGATCGATGAGTTAACCGAGGAGTTGTCTGTTCGGTCAGAGTATATTGCATCGCAGGTGAAATCTTATAAAGAGCGGTCGGTTGTGCGATCGTTATCATCGTTTCTGTTCGCGCTGGAGTGGGTCGCCGGCAGGCCGACTCGTGAAATGGAGATCGCCTTTAACAAGGGCAGCGGAGGACTCAAACGCGACGCACGGACATTATCCTGGATTCTGACAGCAATCGAAAAGGTCATTCGCAGTGAGGAATCGGCGTCCGAATCATATAATATGGTCGCCGGTGAACTGAATCAACTTGCTGCCAGAATGAGACATGGTGTCATCGCAGCGATGTTGCCTCTGGCGAGGATTCTCGATATCGACAGAGAATTTGTTCAGCGGCTTTATAACATGGGGATCAGGTCGGTGGATGATTTTCACGATATCGATTATTCGGTTCTAAAGGAGATGTTACCGCTAACCGTTGTTGAGAAAATCCAGAATCGTCTCAAGAACTATAATCAGCGAATATCATCGCCGGATAAGCTGACTCCCTCTCAGAAAAGGAGTGAAGTTTTATTCACCGGCAAAAACAGAAAGCTCTTGAGGGAAATAAATATCTGCGGCAAATCAATATTCTTACAGGCGAAATTATATTCTTATATGCAAAAACTCTGGTGGGGGAATCTGTCGGAAAATCCCTGGATACACAAAGAGAGCCTCGAACCGGGGATCAACCAGGCGAAATATGTAAGCAAGCTTAGAAGAATATTGAAAGAAAGCGGTATAAAGATAGAGATAGTTTCCAACGGCCGCGGATATTATCGCTTGGTTCTACATAGCTGAGTCTATAGTCCCATTGCAATTCGCCGGTTTCCATGTCGGGAGCACAGATTTTCTATCCTTCAGGATGGAAGCTGCAGCGATATCCTGAGTGTATAACCTGTCCAACCTGCATTTGTTTTGCTAAAGTCTTTTCCAATGGATAATTGAAATCAGCGAAAGCACCGCGCAAAGGAGCTCCGATGTTCGGATTGCCGTTTCTAAAAAAAAGGGAAAATAGAAAGAAAAGCCCTCGCGCCGACCTGGCCCAGCGAGCGAAGATCATCAAGCCTCGCCGTCCCCGGCATAAGGCGGGAGCATCATTGAAGGATGACTATGCCCGGATCAGCTTCCCGGCCGATTACGGCTATTATGAGAGAATCACACTGTATCGATTCCTGCGGGAGCAGATTCCGGTGGTCAATGGCGCCATTTGGATCTGGGTACGCCTCTGCTCCAGCCCCATGGAATTTCACCCGTCCGCCAGCGACCGGGAGGCGGATATTACAAGACTGAATTCGGCCGTAGATGATCTCAACCTGCGCCTGGCGCCGAATCCCTATTATAAATCGGGCGGGCTGGAACGGCTCTCCGATCTTTTCTTCAGTTCATTATTTGTCGATGGGGCCTTTGCAGGCAATATCGAGGTCGGCAGCGACGGCCGGCTGATCGGCTTTTTGCCGGTCGACGTGCGAAAATTGACGTTCGAATACGACGATGGCTGGAAGATTTATCATGAATCAGATGAGGGCAAGAGGCTCTTGGATCCGGCCAACTTCATCTATATACCGCTGGACGATGACTCCATCGATCCGCGCGGAAAAAGCATCCTCCAGTCCATAGGCTTCGTCAGCCGTCTGGAACAGAAGCTTCTGGATGATATGCAGAAATCACAGGAGAAGGCGGGATATAACAGGCTTCACGTCCTGATCAACAAACCGGAACGCCGGATGGGCGAATCGGAGAACGATTTTCACGATCGCGCCAACAGCTATTTCGATGATACGGTTGGCCTTTTCTCCGGCATAAAGCCCTCGGATTCGGTAGTGACCTGGGATGATATCGAAATCAAGACTGTGGCGCCGTCTGGAGGGGCAACAGCGGCAACCCACTCGTGGTACCTGGCGCACCGGGCCGTTGTGGAGGATGTTTGCGCCGGCGTTCATCTCGATCCCTTTATGTTGGGATATTCATACGGCAGCACCAGGAGCTGGGCGCAATTCAAATTCGAACTGGTTTTAAGGCAGGTGATTTCCGTCCAGAAGCTGGCGGTTCGATTCTTCGAGTGGCTCGTTAATACGCATCTCACCCTGTCAGGAGTAAACCTGAAAGCCTCCGTCAATTTCAATAACGACAGGATAGACGGCGCTCTCGAGAGATACCAATCGGAACATGAGGAGGCTCGCCGCGTGCTGGAATTATACGAGGCCGGATTGTTTTCCAAGGAGGAGGCCCGCTCCCGCGTTTTCCGAATCGAGGGGGATAATTGATATGGCCGGTGCCGACTGCACAATCTGCGAATCGCCGTTGCGAACAGAGATCGAGAGCAAAGATACCGCCTGGAAGGCCGACAGGACCATTCAGTGGGCAAGAAAGCATGGCGTGCGAATAAGCAGGTTTTCACTGGCCAGGCATCGCACTAACCATTTAAATTCGACGAGAATTAGCGCAAAGAAAAAACCTCCGGATAAAATCGTCGAACCTCAGGCCAAAACGAAGCAAATAAAAAGTGATGCCTCCATTAGCCCGAATCCCGTATCGGATCTGGAATTTCTCAATGCGGTACGCGACAGGGTTTATGAAAAATTAAAAGAAGGCGAATTCGACCTGAAGATCGAATCGGCGTTCAAGGCTATCGAGATTAAGAATAAGATATCCGACGAGTCTCAAAACGAAAAACTTCTATTAGAAATTCTGGCGGAGATCCGGACCGAGGAACTCGGCCGCCTCAAGCAGAGCCGGAGAGCTGCAATCTGATTCTATTTCGCAGTTCGGGTATCGATCATATCGATTTAATATCTTTTTTGTAACAGAGCCTATGGTAAAAAGAGATCCGCTCGAATCCGGGCGAAGCTGGCGAAAAGCGGTAACGGACCCGGTCTATTTTGCCCGCGCTTTTCTGGATTTGAATCCTCATCCGGGACAGGCCAGGTGGCTTGAGAATTCGACGGGCTCGGAAAACGCGCTGGTAACGGGCAACCGCTGGGGTAAATCGCAAATACAGGCCGTTAAGCTTTTGCATCGTGCCGTCTTTCAAATCAGGCCGATCGATCGCGATATCGACCGTTACTACCGTTGCGCTAACGTCTCCATCACCCAGGATCAGGCAAGCATAGTCTTTGCGAAGATGCTGGATCTGATAAACAGATCCGAGCCGCTGACTGCTCTTGTGAAAAATATCAGGCAGACTCCTTTCCCTCACATAGTCTTCAAAAACGGCTCGGAGATCTGGGCACGATCGACGCAGAACAGGGGGGAGTATATCCTGGGGCATGATTTCGACTATATCAATTTCGACGAAGCGGCCTATGAGCCGTTCGGGGATTGGGTAGTGGACGGCGTGATCAAGCTACGGTTGGCCGACAGGGATGGGACATTAGATCTTTCCTCGACGCCAAACGGTTTGAACTGGTTTTACAAGCGATGTGAACTCATCAAAAAGCAAATGCGCGGATTTGTGATGCGCGGCTCGACATTTGAAAATCCTCACCTGGCGAAGAATTATCTGGAGGATCTAAAACGAGGTTTAACCGAGTCGAGGGTAGCACAGCATCTTCATGGCCGTTTCACCTCGTTCGAGGGGCGCCTTTTCCCGGACGATGTTATCAATCGCTGTTTAATATGCGATGCTCCCTCGTTGCGGGCGCCGAATCCGAAAGGTTTCTATATCCATGGATGGGATCTGGCCCGCAAGGTGACGTACACAGTGGGCATAACAATCGACGCCGGCTCACGTCCATTCAGGGTGATCGAAATAGCGCGGATGCAGAGGAAATGGCCGGTAACGATTAGTTCTATTAAGGAAAGGCATCGGAAATATGGCGGCGTAACGATTATCGATTCCACCGGTCTCGGGGATGTCGTCCTGGCGGAGTTGAACGATATCGGTGCGGTCGGCTTCAATTTCGGCGGCGGAAATCGTGATTTACTGCTGGCCAATCTCGAGCGGGCCATTTACGCCGGAGATGTCGTCTGGCCCCATATCGACCTGCCGGATGACGGAGGCTCGACCTGGAGTCTGACAGATGAAATCAGAGCTATGGATAAATTATATAAGAACGTCGGTGATGGCGTTTGCGCGCTCGCGCTGGCGTTGTGGCAGGTCAGAGAACGTTCGGCCGAATCCCCGTTTTTGAAATCATCGGTTGGCAGGTTTTGACCGGGGGATTTCTTTTTCCAGATACTATAAACATCTTTTCCTAAATAAGAGGAAGGCCGGCCTCAAGGAGGGAGGGAAAGACCGGCCTCTTTCGGCTAGCCCTTGCGGGCTTGCCATCGGACTGGCGCGACATTCGGCCATACGGTCGTCCGTATGGACGCCGTCAGGAGGAAGAAATTACGCTCAATTTATTTAAAAAGAACGCCTGTGCATGTTATACGAGTGCAATAAATATGCCGCCGGGACCGAGTATAAACTGCCTCTGCAAAAACCGGAAAGCCAGTATCTTATAAGGCTTGTTCAACGTCTGAGCACCCCGCCCGATGTGAAATGCTCTGCAGTGTTTCCTATTTTCGGTAGCTCTCTGCATAGGGACAGGTTGCTGAAATTCGTTCAAAATGCATTTGATTTGCGATAGCTCCAATAATTGAAAGAGGAGGAGATTTGGAAGGACTAAGAGAAATACTGATAGGAAACCTCTCGGTAAGCCATCCCGACGAACGAATTGACTTTCTGGTGGGTCAAATCAATAAGAATATCAATCCCCCTCGAAAAGCGATGCTGGATAATGTCAATATCAGGGTCATGTATCTGTTAAATGATCTGGTTAATTCGCATGGCGGACGATTCGGGCAGGCCGATCTGGCAAGCCTTGGCAAATTAATTGTCGACACCCCGGTTTTGATCGGCCACGACAGGTCATCGGCGCCACTGGCCAGAAATTTCCATACAGAACTGGAGCGCAAGGAAGAAACGCTCTGGCTAAAAAGCTATTTCTATTGGCCAAAATCAAATGACGGTGAGTCCGATCAATTGCTGGAAAAGATCGACTCCGGAATTCTCAAGGAATGCTCCATATCATTTGTTTATACCACGCCGGAGTGTTCTGACTGTGGTCAGGACATCAGGAGTTGCCCTCATGAAGCGAACGGCAAAAACGGTACGCACTTTATCTATAAAGGCATAACCCAGGTGCTGGAAACCTCGCTGGTCTCAAAAGGATCTGTAAAAGGGACTTACGTAACGGATAAATTGTCAGCTCACTCAGTCAGGAGTGTAACCATCGGCGGAGACGGCTATATAATGGAACTGCCGGTTGCGGATAGCATGATTCATCAACAGGGAGCGGCAGTGTTATCCATAGAATCGCATGGGTGCCCGACGCCCGAAATTATCGCTCATTCACCCGATATTATTGCTGCGCTGGCAATAAAAAATGATCGAGTCCATCTTCTGGTCAAATCAGCCTGAATGGAAATGATTAGAATGAATCCCAGGGAATCGCTAATAAGATTCTTAATCACATTTGCAGTGACTATCGCTGCCGCCATATCAGGATATTTTGCGGCTTACACCGGATTGAGGGTGGAACTGGCCGGAAAGGCAGAAGAGCGTTATGTCTCGGCAATGGATATCAGGCTCTCCCGGCTGGAAGCGGTTATAAATGAAAGGTTCGCCACTAAAGAGGACCTGTCTGAATTTAAAGGAGAGGTTATCAGCAAGCTTATCGCCATTGAAGCCTTTTTATCAAATCAAAATTGGCCCCCCGAAACAAATATGTAATTGCAGGAAATCCAGCATCTGCGAGGAGGAACGTTGGAAATAGATAAGACCATTGAGAAGATCAAGAATATAAAATCTGCTCTCGACACCGCCTTCGACGAAGGAAGGATTGACCTGGATCGGATTTCAGCCGGCCTTGAATCCGCGGTTGCCGATCTGAAAGCCATTAGCGGCCGGCAAAAGGGGAAAGATCACAGGTCCGGGATTCAACGAGAGATCAGTCCCCTGGTCAACTGCCCCGAACGCAGACCGTCTCTTCTGGTCGAGGATTACCGCTGAATATGAACCTGAAATAAAAAATGATTTGAAGATAAAAATCAAAAAGGAGAATCGATGAGTGTAAGAGAACAAAACTTGCAGACCGTTGGCTTTATGACGGCCACGTTCAAAATCCATCAGACCGCCAGCGAGGATGATTTAAAAGACGCGGATATCGGCAAGGCGGTCGCCATGACGGGCAATTACGAGGTCGGTCCTGGTTCCGATGGCGATGTGTTGATCGGTAAACTGATACATCTATCGTTGACCGATGCAGACGTCGGGAAGAGGGTGGCTACCGTCCAGATCGGCGGAATCTGCACGCTGGCCGCGGCCGCCACGGTGCCGTCCGTAGGAGATCGTGTAGTGGTTGACGGTAGCGGCGCAGTGAGACAGGCCCCGGCGCTGGCAACCGATGACCCGGCCGGGGGGAACGTGGCGCGCGGAACTGTCATCGATGTCAACGGCACCTCGGAAGTAACATTAATTCTTGGATAAGAATCAACAGGGAGAAAAGATGGAAATAGAAAAATTGATGTCATCAGATCTCGAAAGCTCGCTTGTGGATGCGATCGAGAACGAGAAGGGCTCGACCGGATCAGTCGATTTCGCAAAGGCCCGGAAGATAGACGTTGACCGCGATACATATCTCGAAGCGCAGGCCAAGGGAATGTCTCTAACCGAACTGCTGGAGCAGACGGAATACGATCCGAGTCCCTCCGGTTCATTACTGGATGCTTTCGAGAGACAACTGGCGTTGAAGGGAATTCGTACTGGGGGCAAAAGTCCGGTAACGGTTGAGATGTTCTATCGAGGCGCACCGGCCCTTATGCCGGAATTCATGCAGAGGGAGATCCTGCGGGGGATGAATATGCGTCCCGAACTGGCGAAACTGCTGGCCTCCAGCTCCGGCGTATCCACGTCACGCTACTCACCCATAAATATTGACCACTCCGCCACCGATCCCGAAATGTCGCTACGGCCGGTAGGCGAGGGCGCCGTGATACCATCCGTCAATGTCACCGAGCAAAACAACACCATAACGATTCCGGATTATGGTCTGACCCTGAAGGTAACCTACAAAGCTCTACGACACCGGAGTATGGCGCAGTTTAAAGTGTTGCTATGGTATATAGGATATCGTCTGCAATCGGATAAAGTCGCTCTGGTCGTGGATACAATCATCAACGGCGATGGCAATTCTAATCCGGCGACGGTAATAAACACCGATATTACCAGCACTCTCGATTACGACGATCTCATTAAATTCTGGAACGAATTCTATCCTTACCAGCCGAACGTTCTGATCTGCCATAAAGATAAAGTCAGATCGATACTGACCCTGGCGGAATTCAAAGATCCCCTGGTCGGCTTCAGTTTCCAGACCAATGGGGAAATTACATCGCCCCTGGGCGCAACGTTGATACGCTGTGATGAAGTCCCCGCCGATTACGTCATCGGCCTCGATAACCGTTTTGCAATTGAAGAGGTGATCGGCCAGCCCCTGATGGTGGAATACGATAAAATCATCGAGCAGAAGATCGAGGAGGCTGTGATATCCGAATCGGTGGCGTACGCAAAAGTCGTGAAGGAATCATCGCTGATACTCGATTCCGAGTGGACTTAATCCTCGGTTATCCGGATTTAACATGCACAAACTGATAGCCACATCGGCGGCGAACCGGCCCACCGGGTCGCCGCCCCAGAGAAAACTGTTTCGGGTGCCGTCCGGGATATTCAAGAGAAGGCTGGCGGCTCTATACATGGACTCTGCGGCCGGTATATCGCTTTCGTACTCGGATCACCCGCATCAATCCTGGTCGTCGCCACAGCAGATAATAACCGATTCGCTTGACTCACCTTTCAGCGTCAGCATGGATGGATCAGGTAACATATATATAGTCTATAGCGATAGTTCGAAGGATATTAAATTCGTCAAGCTGACGTTTGCCGCAGGCGCCTGGTCGGCCGGGTCCGCTGTTACGGTCCTGGATGTGGATGATAATTACAATCCCTTTATTCTAAAAGACGGCGACGGCAAGCTCTGGTGCTTCATTGTAAACCATCGAACTTCGGTCGACTCGAAATACTACGTGCGCTCGAAATTTTCAGACGATGACGGCCAGACATGGGGAACGGGTGGCAGCGATCTCGGGACGCAGCTTTCGTCGGGATCGGACGATATCTGTTACGTATCGGCCTGCCAGATATCATCGCGGCTTTACACCGTTTATGCCGACGAGCGATCGAATCTCAAATACCGCGTCTATGACCTGAAACTGGAGTCCTGGGAAAGCGAAAATGCAATCCATACGGGAGATTATATAGATGACGATTTCGATATCGCCGTGAGTCCCGATAAGAAACTTGGCGTTGCCTTTTCAATCAGTTCCGATAGCAGGATCTATTTCAAAGAGTTCGATGGTAATTCCTGGAGCGGTTTACAGGAGGTCGAAGATGTACAGTCAAGATCCCCCCAAATCTCCTATTTGAATGAAATTCCGCATATATTCTATGCTGGATTCCTGGGCAGCAATTACTACAGGCTTCGCCATGCGCTAAAATCCGGGGATTCATTCCTCCCTGCCGACTATGCTCCCTCCATAGGAACATTCGATAAAGTTTTGGTTTACGATGATTCGGCGAGCACTAAATTCGAGGATAAGACAACTGCCGCAGCAGATTCCTCGTCCGGCGATGTGTATCATTCTGAATCATCGGCCTTGTTGAATGGTATAGGCGATTGCCTCTATGTCGGGAATAAAGACAAGTTCTACTGCGCTACTATTATACTCTCTGTCGCAGGTGCCGGAGGCCAGGTGGTCTGGGAGTATTTCAACGGAGCTCAATGGATCGCCTTCACTCCGGACAGCGGTGCTTATCATTTCGATTCGGCTGACAAGCTGGTTTATCTGTGGGCCGACGGCGAGTCATTGCCATCGGACTGGCAAATCGGGGCGATCAACAACTACAACGCATACTGGGTAAGAGCCCGCGTTTCAGTCGGTTTCTCGTCGAACCCGGTCGGCACACAGATCATGGCAGCGCCCGCGTGCGACGATCTGGCGCTGGTTCGTAACGGCCTCGGGGGATAGGGGAGAGATCATGAACGTTACTCTGGACTACCTGAAATCTAACCGTAAATGGTTTATCCGCGATTATCGTGTCTGGGGCGATGACGGCGCCCTCGAAGCCGATATGCTGATGACGGAAACAACGCCCTCAACGTCGAGAATAGTCTTCCTGCATCAGTTCTCCGGTGGCAACGGACAGGTTGTGGATTTTGCGGATCTTCTGGATCATCGCGGCAATAAACTGCCGCTGACCATAAACAATGCAGAAGTTATTATCATCCCGAAGAATGCGGTCGCCGCCTTCGTTCCTGGCACGGTCGGCCCGACATCTTTTCGAATTGCCAAATCTAATCGGCAACTTGCGGATGCAGTCGTCGACCTTTTGATAATGGAGATGAGCTGATGTCATTTACGACGAAAGATCTCGTTAAAAAACATATCCTGGATCACCATCTCGGCTCGACCCTCATGGAAAATGAACCGCTCCAGTTAACCGGTAATGATGCCGTGTCCCTGCAGAGGAGAATGATCCTGAAAGGCTCGGAAAAGGTAAAGGGAAAAGAGCAACTGGAGCCGGTTCAGGAAACTGTGAGCTTCGCAGGCTCCGATACATTCAGCCTGTCACATTCGGAACTGATTCCCGATACCGTGGTTGTCGCAGGGGATAGCTCTTTGGGAACCATTTATCTGGAAAATGTTGATTACCATATAGACTACGACAACGGAGAAATCAGAAGAATCAGCTCCGGATCTCTTGCCGCCGGCGCCAGCGTGGTGATCTGGTATCTCCACTTTAGAATCTATCAGCGGGGAGTGGATTACGATATCGATTACCAGAAGGGCACTATACGAAGGCGCTCATCAGGGGACGTTGAGTCCGGGCAGCGGGTCCTGGTGGACTATACGGCGGAGTACGGAGGTCTTGACGATGAGGCCATTGATAATGCTATCACGGAGGCCCATGAGCAGGTGCTGTCGTATATCGATGAGACCTACCGCGATTCCGCCGACCGTTCGCTGGTTTCCGCGGAGACCTATCTCACGGTTTCTATTATATGCCGTATCCGGGCCATGGAGGCCGTATCTCCATCGAGGGGCAGCGCCAACAACGCCACCGAGGCTAAATCCTGGTCCGCATTGTCTGACACATACAAGAAGGAGGCATATATTATCCTCTCGAGATTCACCGGTATCGTTGGTTCATTCAAGTCGCCATCGAAAGCTTAAATTCAGGGTTCTCATATCCAGGGATAAGCGGAGAAATTAAAATGGGCAGAATCATTTTAGCCACGCTGAAAGCGTGGCTTATAGTCCCGCTTATAGCGGGACTGGCCTCGTCTGCGTGGGGGGATACATTTGGCTTTTCGACCCAGGGTGCTGCCAGTATCGGCGTAAATCAAACGTGGTGTTACAGTAACAGATACCCACCGGATGTTTACGGTGTTTCGGGCGGCGAGATATTAACCGAGTTGTGGGTGTTTATAGATCCGCCAGCTGCCAACTACACCAGTAAAATGGGCGTATATAAGTGGTCGGCATCCGATTCATGTGTTACCGACAGTATAGTGACATCCGGCAGCGTCAGCAATCCGTCGGCGGGTGCCGGTTGGATGCGGTATGATATTGCAGATAAGGTATTGACGGCTAACGATACCATATCGATAGTGGTCGGAAATTTCCAGACGGGAACGTGGTATATATACGAAACGGCTACTACCGATGCCGCAGAAGAGCATACGGCCGGCGATCTGCCGGCTTCGCTGAGCTGCGACAGCCGGGACGATTGGCGACTCTCCATGTTCGGGTGCATTAACCAGGAAGGTGGGGGTGGTGCTCTGGGGCATAGTCCTGACACATTCAGCCTCGGCACCAATTGGACTAATCCTGACAACGGCAGGATAGATGATAATTCCTGTGCCACATATAATAATACCGGGCAGGATTATGTCTGTTACCACGATTTCGATTTTTCCATTCCATCAGGCGTAACTATTGACAGCTTTGATGTAACCGTGCAAGTTCGTGGCTCTGCCCTGCCTGCGGCAAAACGGGAATATCGTATCGGCTTGACAAAAGATTCGACAAATGTATATGGAACCGCCAGGCTGGACACTGCCAACAATGCGGGAGCCTGTAGTGACGCAAGCAACCAGACGAATAGTGGCGATCTGTTCGGCGGTGCGTCATGGTCGGGATCAGATATAAACGGTCGGGGATTCGGGGTTATCCTCTATGACGATGATGAACAATCAGACGCATTGGATTTTGATGCCGTCTGGGTGACGGTTTATTTTACGCCCGCAGCGGTAGGGGGGGTGACTCCATCTCCAAGACGAAAAATGATCTCTAAGGTATTCGGGGGATAATAAAATGAAAAAGGTATTTACAATACTATATGTTCTCATCCTTGCCGCCGGGGTTATGGCAATATCGGTAAGGCCAACCGATCAGGTTACAGTAGCTTCCCGGACGATTTACAATGATGGCAATCTTGCACAGCCCGATTCGGTCAGGATACAGGTATTTCGCAATGGCACGGAGCTTTCTGACGCATGGTATAATACGGGCGATGCAGAGTGCTCCGCTATTGATAGTTGGTTGATATTCACCGATCAGTTGCAGGATATAGATGGTGCAGGGGGACAGGGACACTATATCATAATGGGTCGGGCATACGATGAGGATTCAACTCTCTATACGCCCTGGGTATATAATTTCGATGTCGGTATGTGGACAGCCGTTGATCTTATAGAAGATACCCTGCAATCACAGGATGGGTGGGTAGCCAGAGAAGCTACGGTTCAGATCATTAATGACAGTTTGGATAGTCAGGATGGATGGGTTGCCCGGAATCAATATGTGGACACCGAGGTGCAGGAGATCTTGGACACGCTGAAGACATATGACGACGCCGGTCGCTTTCAGACAGATGCGCAGGAAATCCTCGATACTTTACAGAGCCAGGATACCTGGGTGGCGAAGGAGGCGACCGTAAACGGCCTGAACGACTTTGATCCCCTGTCGGATTCCGTGATGGTCGATATGTCTGTTCTCGATTCGAGCCTGATGGGCAGCACTGCCGGGCGGGCATTGCTGTCATTAGCGCCCCATTTCGGGTGGGTGTCTTCTCAGATCAGCACCGGTCAATTCAAAATCGGCGGGCCGATGACCGCATACAGCGATGATTTTTTCAATGATCTTCAATTGATTTTCATTGACGGGAATCTGCCCGGCAGGGCATCGAAAGTGACTGATTGGAGCGGTTCGGATTCGACCATAACGGTCAACCCGTTCTCATCACAGCCCGCCGTATATGACACGTTTGTAGTCGCTCCCAATCTGGATATCTCGGCTTCGGCAGATCTCCCCGATTCCGTTTCGGCAAGAATAGACTCGATTTTTGCCTCCGTTGGGACATTTTCGGATACCTCGATTACCGCTAAACTGGGGAGTTACTCCGGTGCCGCCGGGGATAATAACAATGTCAAGGACGACATAGCCGCAATATCCACACAGGGGGGAGGTACGGAAGCTGAAACGCTACTCGTTTTCGATAGTGATTCGACGGCCATCGAGGGCGTATCCGTCACGGTTCGCAACCTCGACCAGACATCCACAAAAGTGCCCGGTCACCGCACCGACTCCTCCGGCAAACTATACCTCGAGCTCGATCCCGACAGTTTCGTGGTGGCGCTTTATGCAAACAACTATATCCAGCCGGACCTCGATACAATCGTGGTGTCGACCGGCGGGGGCACAGATACGCTCTGGATGAACCTGTTCGATCCCGGCAATCCACCATCGCCTGATCTCTGCAGGGTTTATGGCTGGGTATACGATATCACCGGCGATTCGCTCGAAGGCGTGACGATAACTTCAGAGATTCCACCGGATTTCCATCCCGTCAAGTACTCGAATGTCATAATTACGCCCTTTAAGAAGACCACGAAGACAGATTCCACCGGCTATTGGCAAATCGATCTATTCCCAAATTCGGTCCTGTCCGATGAGGATTCCAGGTACGCCTTTATAATCGAATATCCATCCGGTGTAGTTTTCAAAGCCCGGGTCGAGGTACCGGATTCGACCAGTTGGCAATTGAAATAAATACAATAAATCTGTGGAGGAAATTAAGATGTTTATCGAACCTGTCTCAATTCATCACGTCTCGGCCGGCCTGTTTTCATGGGTAGGGGACATCCTGAGCGAAAGATCGCTGGCGGCGGTCGGTACGATTCTGATGATTTACCTGGGATATCTGATAAAAAAAGAAATAGTCCCGTTATTGAAAGTCAAACGCAATAAAGAGATTGCGGGCTACATACTTGTGATTGCCGACGATGTTACCGATTATTTCCGGCTGAAGTTTCCGTCGGCGCACTGGTCGGTATGGCTTGACCGGGCGGTTGACAAAATTATCGATGTTACCGGCGTCGGGAAAAATGCGGCAGAACGTGCCGCCAGAGCAGCGGTAGCAAGGAAAAAAGAAATAAAGGATCAGAATGAAGAAGGTCGAAGCTGACTATTAGCATCCGGTAAAATTGCCGTCAAGGGGAGCTCATATTCAGGCTCCCTTTTTTATTGAGCTGAGATATCCTGTGACCCGATAATCATTATCCTGATCGAAACTCGTTGCTCCGCTATTCTAAAGCCCGCCTGGATTTTTCCGACTAATTGTGGGGAGGATCATTTCTTCCATTGATCGGACAATATGAAATCATGAAAATTTTTACAGGGAGGTAGACAATGAATTTCAGAAGTATTGCAGTGATTTTACTGGCTGTTATGCTCGCGTTGGCCACCGGATGCGGCGGGAAGAAGACGGTTTATCCCGATAATCCCGCTACGGCAACAGGCGTATCCGACGGTGAGGGGCATGCGAATATCGAGGTCGGCCCGTATGACGTCATAGTCAACGTCGTGAATATATACCAACAGCCTGTGGCCGGCATCAACGTTAGCGTATATCTTTTGAAAGATCATCTGCTGGCGGTTGCCAGCGATGCCAACGGGAACTACTATTCTAATCTGGGCCTGATTTCCTATGATGATGCTCAATCCAACTCACAATCCGGTCCCGGTCCGTATTCCGATGGTGTAAGCTCTGCCCGAGTTGCTGCGGATGCTGAAATCGAGATAACCATAGTAGTGGAAAGCTCGGGGCTGGCATCTAACGGATTCGAGGTCGAACCGGCGCATATGGGCGTTCTGGAGACCGATGAATGGATAAACGTCACCACCGGTGATTATGATATGAGCAGTTTCTACACGCTGGCCGGCACAGTGGATTTCTCCGGTGGTACCTTCGTCCACCTGACATCCGATGTTTCATATTCGACCGGCGCCGGACGGCAAACGGCGGCATTCCTGATTGATAGAATATCCGATGCGGCGACTTTCTCCAGCCTGATGGGACTTGAGTTGAGGATATTCAGCGGGGATACGCTGCACACCCGCCAGTTGAGTTATATGAGCAATACCATGCCGATACTGATAATCGATGATATAACCATGCATAGGGATTTCTGGATGCAATTCACATTGACCTGGGCTGAGAATCCCAGCGACTTGGATTCCCATCTCTGGACGCCGATCATAGAAGGCAATACACATCATATCTATTTTGCCAGCAGGGGAGATTCCGCCAGCGCTCCTTACGTCGATCTCGACGTTGACGATGTCACCAGCTACGGCCCCGAGCATGTCACCATACACGACGAGTATCCCGGTACCTATACGTATGCTATTTACCACTACGCAGGAGCGGGCGATATCTCGGTATCGGAAGCCGAGGTAGGTGTCCTCCAACCCGACGGTACGGTTGAAGCTTTCATGGTACCCGAAGCCGTGGCGTCGGCCAACTGGTGGTGGCATGTCTGCACCATCGACGGCACTACCGGCGTGGTTACTCCCATAAATATTATCTCTGCAGATCCACCGCTGCCATATGCGTTTCCGGAGAACGTGGCAAAGGTAGAGATAGACTAAAGACCTTTTTTACTAAAATAGCAAACTGCCGAGAGACGGTTCAGGCGCTCCGGAAACCTCAATTCCGGGCGCCTTTCCATTTCAGGCTCGCTATCCTCTTATTCTACTTGATGTTGTCTGAACTATTTTCGTTGCAATATGTCGGATTTTTCTTATATTCCATGTGGAGAACGGAAGGTTATGAGATTTCTTATTTCAGCCGGCATTTTCTTATTTTTGGTGAGAGTTGTTTTCGCCCAAGTCCCCTATGACAACATCCCCGGCTGGTTTTCTGCAGAGGATAATTTGTATGGAACCGGCGCCGCAATTGACGATATAAACGGCGATGGTTACCCGGATCTGGCCATCTCCAACGGCAACGATATAATTCAGGCGCCAAACGTCGCCTATATTAATTCGGGTGGATTCCTGCCCCAGACGGCAACCTGGGTTTCGGAGAATATCGCATATTCTGGACATTGTGAATTGGGGGATTACGATTCCGATGGATTCCCTGAATTGGCGGTATCGACCTATATCTCGCCCGGCTGGGGTGCAGCGCAGGTACATATCTACGACAATATCGATGGTGTTCTGGAGAATTCGCCGTCGTGGATATCAACGGATATGGTGCATTCCTTCAGGCTGGCCTGGGGCGATGCAGACGGCGACGGGGACCTCGATCTGGCCGTGGCGACCGGCGAAGCGTACAACTTTTATTATGAGTCAAACCTCGTTTTCTTCAATAACGATGGTGTTCTCGAGACCGAAGCCGGATGGTCATCTGCGAATCTCGACGCCTGCTATGATGTCCGCTGGGTGGATATCGAACTGGACGGTGATCTCGATCTGGTTTTCTGCGAATCCGGTGGTCCGCTCAAGATCTATTTCAATCATGGCGATTATATTGCGACCGATCCCGGGTGGCTGAGCGAGGGCGACGATAATTACAACTCTCTCGATATTGCCGATATCAACGGTGATGGCTATCCTGATCTGGCTACGGCGGCAAATACGCAGTCGGGCGGGTCCGGGCGATTCAAAATCTTTCTCAACGTCGATGGCACGCTTGAGACAACCCCTTTCTGGACATCCTTCAGTACCGGGTACGGTTCCGAAACGGCATTTTCGGACGTGGACAGCGATGGCGATTACGATTTGATCTGTGGCCGCTGGTGGGGTCTGGTCTACGTTTATCTGAATAACGACGGTAGTTTCAATCGGAATCCGGATTGGAACAGCTCCGGCTCTTATAGTAGCGTTATCGAAAATATAGTATTTGGCGATTTTAACAAGGGCGCGGAGAGAAGCCGTCGTGAAGTATTCTTAGATCCAGTCAATAGTCTTGTCATGCTCCCGTACCGTCAGTTGGCGGCGGTCGACAGTGTCAGGATGGATGGGGTGATCCTCGAACCCGGAGAATACTGCATAAACCTCTGGGACGGGTGGGTCTCCCTCGGACTCCCGGTCCTGGACTCAGTGGAAGTTTTCTATCGCCATTCGATTTCAAAGGACATGGCTGTTTCAAACTGGGACAGAGAAACCTATATATTTCACAATACGAATCCGGGCTTTATACCAGGGGACGCTAACGATTCCGGCGACCTGGATGGTCTGGATCTGGTGTTCCTGGTGAACTATCTGAAGGGGGAGCAAGCCCCTGAGCCGCTGCTGGCGGCGGACGTAAATGGTGATTGCACTGTCAATATCGCAGATATGGTCTATTTGCTGGATTATTTTAAGGGGGGGGCCGCCCCTCTGGCCGGTGATTGCGACTGAGAGAATAAAATAAATATTGGTTTCGTTCTTTTCGCCGGGGGAACATATCCGTAGATGGTTTGCTATAAACTTCAGGGTAGGGGTAATGGCGATTATTCAGTTGAGTTTTTACGACTTCCCTGCGGTTCCGGTTGGGAGCGGGAAGACTTGACGCAGGTTATCAGATATTCTATAATCTGTCGCCGGGAACGCCGCCGTGGGGTGGAGAAGATAGGAATATTCTGATTTAGAGGCGGAGAATTGACTAAGGGACTTGTTTATACGATCGTTTTCTTTCTGGCGGGACCTGCTCTGGCGCAAGACAGGAGTGAAACGGTTAAAGAAAATGTATGCTATACCGAGAGCATCAGCGCCGCGAGGGGTACCTCCTTCGCCGTAAGAGTATATGTTAACAACGTGGATACCCTGGCGGGCTTGCAGGTGCCGATCTATTATCGTTCCGACGATGTGAATTTGCTTAGCGATTCGGTAACCTTCGATGAGTCCCGTTGCCATGGCTTTTCAATGAGTTTTTTCAAGATCGATCCCCACGAGAAAGTGGTATTTTTCTCATTATTGAACATCGGCGATCCCGAAAAGGGTGCGCCTGTATTGTATCCCGGAGACGGTCTGGTAGCGAAGCTGTGGTTCACTGCTCCCGGGGACAGCGGTTCGGGCGATGTGATATTGGAAAGCGGCCCCCATGCCTTTCTCCCGGATGATCGAATCAACTACGGATATCTTTTCTGGACACCAGCCGCGATGCAGGTGAAATGCAATTATTCACCGGGAAATATTACTTTGAAATAGAGATTGGGTAGGTTATAATCGAATGTTCGCTGTAACGCTCTAATTGCATGTAATGAGCGTCGGCGGCGTTGTTTCCGGGCGAGATTTGAAAGATAGCGGTCTTGTTAAAGGAGGAAGGTTGAAAAAAACGCTTGTTTTAGCTCTTGTGATATCTCTGCCGGGCTTTTCCCTGGCGCAAGAGGGGCAAAAAGAGCAAAAGGAGATCAAGGGGAATATCTGCTATACTGAAAGCGTGGAGGTTGAAAAAGGTACATCGTTCCCCGTTAAGGTATTTCTGACTAATGTGGATGATCTGGCGGCATTCTCGGTGCCTATCTATTACAGATCCGATACGGTGAATCTGCAATGCGACTCGGTTACGTTCCACGGATCCCGGGCAGAACATTTTTCAATGAGTTTTTTCAAGATCGAACCGGTCGGTAAAACCGTATTCTTTGCTTTCATATGGGTCACCGATCCCCAACAAGAGGTCCCTCCGCTCGGACCGGGCGAGGGAAAGGTGGCCGATCTCTGGTTCACGGCCCCCAAGGATATCGAGGCCGGCAAAGTCGAACTGGATAGCGGACCCAACGCTTTTTTCCCGCATGAATTTGCTGACTGGAGCTACACGTTCTCGACTCAGCTTGCGGAAGAGATAGATGTAGAATACATACCGGGATATGTAACCGTGAAATAGCAGGGGCGAAAATCCTCGATCCCGGCGGATTTTCTGTAAGCTCTCTTTCGTTTAATGATCGGCCTTTCCAGGCCGATCTTTTTTTTCTCTACGGTAAAGCAGCATAATTTTCGCCTGCCACCGTTATGATTACCGCAGAACGTCCGAGCATACTTCTTGAGTGTCTTGATATATACAGCGGAAAGGCCAAAATGCGCGCCGAATTATTCGGCTAAGATGTTACCATTATGGCGGTGAGAATCATGGAGTCCTGAAGGAAATGGGCGATTATGCATGGGAAGATGCTTTTCCTGGCAATGAATAGCCCTGAGAAGAGCATTCCATATATGAAGGTAAGGAGCACTCCTCCAGAACCTTGATAGAGGTGCCCTAATGCGAAGGCAGCCGAGCCCAGCAAAGCCCCGGTCCAGTATGATCCCGAAAGAACTTTAAGACGGGTTATTAAATATCCTCTGAAAGCCATCTCCTCGGACAGGGCTGCTCCGGCGGAAAGCAAAATCCAGATCGCCCCCTCGGTTATAGTGGATGGAAGAAGGTGAAGGAATTCCTTTTCCGGTAAATATCCCGATCTGGCCATGGAGATTTTTATGATGATTATCAATGACCAGGCGCCTGCAAAGAAGATCAGGCCCGCTATGGTATTCGACCAACTGATGTCCTTGCGACTGAGACCGATACTGTGAAATCGGTCACCGCTGCGTCTCAGGACCGCCCATACTGCGACGAACACGATTCCCTGCATGAATAATACCGGCAGATATACCTGTTCTATTTTCGATGTTATCGCCTCGGGAGAAGTCGAACCCGTGATGTTGAGAAAAATACTGAGAGCGGGATACCCCAGGAGCAGAATCAGCAGAAAATAAAGCTGAACGGGTGGTAAGGAGTGTTTTCCCGTCGCGCCGGGGAATCCCGGTTTATAACTCTCCATGTTATCGAATATAAAGCCCGGAAGCCTTTTTCAAAGGGAAATCATTTATTCCCGTATGGGGAAGTATCAGTTCTCGACGCCCATGGCACTCAAGACCTTTTGCCATTCCGGATCGTTCTTGAATTCGAGGCGAACCGAGTAACTGGCCAGCTCTTCGAATCTCTCGTGGGATTTTTTCATGTTCTTGTGGTCATTCAGGGCGAGATAAGTCTCTGCCAGATAAACATGTGCTTTGGGGTCTGCGAAATTGAGTTCCTCTGCCCCTTTGAAAGCCGCCAGGGCATCTTTGTAAGCTCCGGAGCGATAATATGAATTGCCGAGTTTGTAATAGGCTCCGAGATTTCTGTGATCTAACCGGATTACCTTTTCATAATCCCGGGCCGCGAGGTCATAATCTTCCCGGGAAAAAAAAAGATCTCCGCGGCTGTAATAGGCTGTAAAGGTATTGGGCCGGACGTCTATCACGCCGGTTAAGGCTTCTATTTGAGTAGCGACGTTGCCTTTATTGCCGGCGATCCTGGCAACCTGCATGAAATAGCTGGTGGACTGATCCATTTGCCCTTGTCCCTTGAAGCATCGGGCCTTGCCGATCAAGGCGGCCAGATCCTGAGGTTTCTTCTGCAGAACCTTATCATAGTATCTCAGGGCCTCATGATAATTGCCCGCTATCTCGTTTTCATAGGCTAACTCGCCATTCGATTTCTTTTTTTTCGACGACTTCCCTTTGACAAGAGTGAATTTATAAGATAGATTCTTACCGGATTTTACAGTTATCTTCCGCGACTTTGTCTTGTATCCCTTCTTCTTGACCGCCAGTATATATCGTCCCGGTTTGACCTTATATAAATTGGATCCTACTCCCAGAGGTTTATCATCGAGATAAGCTCCTGCGCTCTTTGGACTGAGCGTCAATTTAAGCGAGCCGCGTTCCGTTTTTGATTCTGATTTGGCAAGCGCCGGCTCTTCTTTTCTGGAGGTCGTCGGTTTAGCCGGGATTGATGTTATCGGTTGACCTTGAAGCAGCGTTACGGTGGTTATATCGTTCTCGAGAACGGCGACCCGCTCCTCGGCGATCGGTGAGCCGTCTCTTTGATATTGAATCGTATACAGTCCTGACGGTAAATCATCGAAAATAAAAAATCCGGCCTGATTGGTCCGAACCGTCCAGTTGAGCTCGACGATGGTAATGCTTTGCTTCGAAAGAGGGTTTCCGCCGGCGTCAAAGGCCATACCAACGATCTGTCCGTTTTGCCCGCCGGAAAACCCGGATACAAGAACCAATAGCGCAATAATGAGGGCGGCTCCGCCGGCAATCGCCCCCATAAGCCATCTGTTGTTTTTCGGCTTAATCCGCACCTCATAGAGCTGATCGCCTATTTGTACCTCATCGCCGGGGAAAACTCTCGCGCCGCCGGTCAATGTCAGGGTTTCGCCCGATAGAAGTACTACGCCTTTGGAGCGGGCCACGCGTGGGAGATCCGGGGGAGGAGGCTCCTGCTCCGGGGTTTCATCCGGTTTTTTTGCCGCTCCGGGCGCGAATTTGTCTTTTAAGTTTTGCAGCCTTATTCTCTGGGTGGCCGTCACATCCTGGCCGTCCGGTGAGCCTTCGCTCAGGTTATCCTGCTTCTCCTCTTCACCCTTCTCGACGGCGGGTTCGTGATCCTCCACGGATTGAATTCCTTCGCCCACTATGCCGCTAAGTGTTTGAAGAGTTACGGTGGGCTCCGATTCCACCTCTGATAAGGCGAGCTTTATCTCATCGCCTCTAAATGCTGTCGGATCTTCCTCCACAGGCTCCGGTTTGATCGCGTTATCGGGACCGCTTCCCGGAGCAGCATCGTTGCCATAGGTGCCATCGCCCATGATAAAGTCTATGGGATCGGCCATATCAATCCGATCGTCCTCGTTATCGGTAGGCGGCGTTTCCTCTTCCGGCTGCTCTTTTAAGAAGAAGTCAGTGGGATCATCGGTGCCGGAATGTTCTTTTGAAGCGGCTCCCGCTTTGGGCTGTAGAGGATGATGACAGTTTTTGCAGAAAGCTGCACCCTCGAATTGGTTTTCCGTACCACATTTCTCGCAATACATCTAATCCCTCCGGTTGAGGTTATCTCTTTGGAATTATCGGTAGATTTGCGGCTATATTGAACGCCAATAAATATTGTATTTTCACTAATTTACAGGATCTTGAATGGGGAGGTGTGTACTATTAATTGAGCGTTGATAATAGAGCCCTTCCAGGATTAGAGTTGATTTATGCTGATTTCGATTCTGGGGAAAAGATATCGGCAGGATATGGTGAATAATGGAGAATTGGTGGATTTTATGATCCTTTTTTTAGCGATGATAATTGAGTTGATTTTGACTGAAATTATGGTATATTTCGACGGTCAGGCATGAAGCTACTCTTTTTACATTTTGCGGTTTTTTTGCTGGCTTTTTGCACCGATAGGCTGGCGTTTATTCCTCCGCCGAGTTCGGGGGAGTGCACCATCGGCGTATTTTCCGGCGATGCGACGGTCGATGGCCGGCCGATGCTGTGGAAGAATCGCGATGTGAGTGATGCCGTGCAAAAATTCTGCTACTTCGAGCCTTCACGGGATACCGATCGACCGGCTTACGGTTTTTTGGGAAATGTATATTCCGCCGACACAAACCGGGTATATATGGGTGTAAATGAGGTCGGGTTTGCCATAATTAACTCCAACAGCTATAATCTCGGAGATAGCCTTGCGGATGGCGTCGATGACGGTGATTTGATGAGGATGGCGCTGGAGAGGTGTCGGACGCTGGAGGATTTCGAGGCTCTACTCGACCTGACCGCGGAGAAGGGACGAAAGGACGGCTGGAATTTCGGCGTATTCGATGCCGGGGGCCACGCCGCTCTTTACGAATGCTCGAATTTCGGGTATGTGAAATTCGATACTGACAACGCCGGGCATGCTGCGGATGGCATCATACTGCGCGCCACTTTCAGCCTCTCGGGCGGCCCGCGCAGAACAGGCATCGAGCGATATAAGAGGGCCAACCACCTTGTTTATGAAAGAGCCAATGAGAGTCCGCTAGATGCCCTGTTCATCCTGCAGGTTTTATCCAGAGATCTGGCTAACCCGATAGCGGACCCCTATCCTTTGCCATATAATGGCGTCCAGAATGGCAGGCCCGAAGGATATATTTTGTCCCAGGCGGTTACAATCAATCGCGTCATCTCCAGGTCCTGTATGGTTATAAGGGGAACGAAGCCAGGCGAGGATCCCTCGTTAGCGACATCTTTCTGCACCATCGGACCTCCGGTGATTTCTGTTGCCTATCCGCTCTGGGTAAGAGCCAGGCAGGTTCCGGAGCCTCTCAATCTGGGTCTCGAGGTGCCCATGTATGGTCTGACAAACAGGCACCGAGCTTATCTCTATCCCTCCCCCAAATCAAGCTTTTATATTGATAGCCGGTATCTGGTGAATCTCAATGGCGGACTCTACTCGTATACGTTGCCTCTCGAAAAACAGGCACTGGAGATGGCTGACGAATATGTTGAGGATTGGAACAATGACTTGCCTTCTCCGCAGGAGATCGCCGAGGTTCAGGAGATTATAGCGCGAAACTTATATGACTCTTACTTGGAAATCCCGTTCGATTCCAACGATCCCTCCCCGGCCGGGATTGAAGCGCAACCTGAAATTGCCAGTTTCCCGAATCCATTCAATGCTCAAACTACAATACATCTGAACGGATTCGATGCTGATGAACCAGTTAGTATTGGTATTTATGATTTGCTGGGCCGCGAAGTCAGATCCCTGGACGCGCCCGGTGGCGGGAACCGATTCGCTCTCTGGGACGGCAGAGACAATTATGGTCAGCCTGTGGCCTCCGGTGTTTATCTGATAAGAGCGGAGAATTCAAGATATTCCGCATCAACGAAATCGCTCTTGATGAAATAGAATTTCTACTGTATGAAGATAGAATGGTTGGCCGATTCAGAGGAACAAATTTTGACAGCTATGATGTTGTATGGACAGACAATTCTATTTTAGGTGCCGGTGACGAGTCCATCGAGGTTCGTTCTTCCCTTCGGGCTAAGCTGGTAAACTGATCGAGAGAATAGGTTTTTGTAAGAATGGGAGAGAGCTACTGAGTTTGAATTATTTGATTTTAACCAATTACTTTAAGAGGAGAAGCCTAATGAAACGGTCGTTATTATTCTGGTTTGTAGTTTGTAACTTCATGTGTCTTTTTGGATTGGCTGTATTCGGAAATGCATCGAATGCTTTATTTGAAGAACTGAAGGCCGATTATCCCGGGGTAAGAGCTTATGAAGAGGGCGGTCGTATTGCCCGCATTTACGGCCGGGCATTTGGTTTCGGCTCCAGCCCCGTGGATGCCGCCCTGCAGTTTAAAGACAATTACGCCGGTCTTTTCAATGTCGTACCGGATGAGTTGTCTCCCGTCAGCATTCTCTTCGATGGGCGACATACCCAACCGGTAATGTTCGATAGAGACACTGGCGAGTATAAATTTACTCTCGTCTATTATTCACAGCATAAGGACGGGATTCCGGTATTCAGATCGGATCTGCGGCTTCTTGTCCGCAACGAACCTGGCTATCCGTTAGTTATGGCGGCTTCCGCCCTCCGTGACCTGACGGATTTCGATGAACCGATCGGCATGATGGTGAATCCCGCTCTGGCCGAGAGCGCCGCCAAATCTTTTTCACCGGGTCTGATCAATTTCAGCGAACCCCGGTTGACAATCTGGGCGGGGATCAACGATATGGAAGTCGAGCCAACTGTCACCATGGAGATCACCGCGGACAATGGCATGGAGGCTACTTTAGATTATGAGAGATGGCTGTTTTTGGTCGATGCCCGGACCGGTGAGATTTTATATTCTGAAGATCTTATCCTCGATGTGGATGTTACCGGCAACGTCAGCGGTATGGCTACCCAGGGAGACGCAGCTGATTTCTGCGGGCCGGAGGAGCCGACCCCTCTACCGTATGCGCGGGTCTATATCGAGGGGGGAAACACGGTTATGGCCGATGAAAACGGCGATTTCGTTATTCCCAACGACGGCGATACGGAGGTCACCGTAATATCCAATATCAGAGGACAATGGTTCCGGGTTTTCAACTCGAGCGGCGGCAATGCCCAGCTTTCGGAGGCGGTGATTCCACCGGGGCCGGCCAATTTTCTCCATAATGCCGAGAACACCAGCGAATATAACCGGGCCGAGGTGAACGGTTACGTCGAGTCTAATATAGTTCGTGACTTTACATTGACATATAACCCGCAATTTCCCGTGATCTGGAACCAGAACGAATTCCGTGTCAATGTTAATATCAGCGATAATTGCAACGCCTACTACGATGGATATTCGATAAATTTCTTCACCGCCGGTGGTGGATGTTCCAACACCGCTTTTTCGACCGTTGTGCATCATGAGTACGGCCACCACCTGGTTAATGTCGGTGGAAGCGGACAGGGGCAGTATGGCGAGGGTATGGGAGACGTGATGGGAGTTTTGATCACCGATGATTCTCACCTGGCCTGGGGATTCTTTGGTAATTGCAACGGATTTATGAGGAATGCCGACAACAATTTCCAGTATCCCTGCTCGGGCGAGATCCATTACTGCGGGCGATTGATCTCCGGATGCGTCTGGAGCACACGTAATGAACTGGCGATCACTAATCCCGACGATTACATTGATATTCTCTCCAACCTGGCCGTAAACTCTATTCTGATGCACCAGGGGAATATGATCACTCCCTCTATCACACTCGATTACCTGACGCTTGACGATGACGATGGCAATATCTGGAACGGTACGCCACATGGGATGGAGATAATCACCGGGTTCGCCTATGAGCACAATATGGATCCGGGACTTAGCGTTCAGATCGAGCATACGCCTCTTATTGATACCGAAGATTCTAACGCCATTCTCGGCGTTTATGCTGACGTTACCAGCTTCTTTTCAATGGAGGAAGGCTCTGTCACAACGTATTACACCTTTGACGGTGATTTTGAAGAGATAGAGATGGTCAATACATCCGGCGATACCTGGTATGGAGAGATACCTACTCCACCGTACGAAACGACTGTAAGCTACTACATCGAGGGCATCGACGAGACTGGACAATCCGCCACCGTCCCGGAGAATGCCCCGGATGACCTTTATAGCTTTTATGTGGGCACTGATGTCATTCCCCCAACCATGACGCTTGTCGAGGGGCCGCCGAATACGGTCGATCTGTTTGGCCCTTATGGGCCGTTCGTCATCACGGCCTGGGATGTCCACGGCGTCAATCAATCCGAAGTCATCATGCATTACCGCGTGAATGACGAGACCGATAGTGAAATTGCCCTCAATCCCACCGGTAGCGAGGACGAGTTTGGCCTCGATTTGCTTGACCTGGAGCGCCAGCTGAATAGCGGCGATATCGTACATTACTATTTCACTGCCCTCGACGAGGCTAATGATCCCAATACAGGCAGGCTCCCCGAATCGGGAACCTTCGAGCTCTTGATGGCTAACGCCGAGACATTTGAGGATTTTGAGGAATTCGGAATTGGCCGCTGGATCACGGAAGGTGCCTGGGCATTGTTCAATCAGGGACATAACAGCAGCAGTTCTATGATCTTCGGGCCGAACTACCCGGATAATGCCGACGATATGGCCTACATGGATTTCGGATATGATCTCTCGGCCTACGGCGAGGCCCGGATCGCCCTCTACGCCAAGTATGCCATCCTGGATGGAGATATATGCTTCGTGTTGATTTCTGCAGATGGCGGACAAACCTGGACGACGGTCGGTTCGATTACCGGCGTTTCCGGAAGTTCTTTTGAGTATGCTGAATTCGATATCTCGTCGGCTCTGAGCCCTGACGATCACGACTATAGAGTAGGTTTCCGGTTCGTTTCGGACGAGAGCGGACATACCATTGGTGTGTTGCTTGATGATATCGGCTGGGCTATCGGCCCCATGACCGGTGTTGATGATTATGCGGTTGAGTTGCCAATTGAGATTTCACTGAACCAGAACTATCCGAATCCTTTCAATCCGCAGACCAATATCTCCTTCGCTCTGCCGCATGAATCGCATGTCAGTCTGGACGTATTCGATCTTCTGGGACGGAGAGTGATTCGCCTGATCGATGAGAAAGTGAACGCCGGCAGCTACACCATCACCTGGAATGGCAGGGACGCTGGCGGCCATGAGGCATCTTCCGGAATCTATTTCTATCGCTTATCCACGGATGAGGGTGTCAGGCAGGAGAAAATGACTCTGCTGCGGTAGGGGAGTTAGATATGAAGGGGCGAACCTCGATTCGCCCCTTTGATGAGGTGTTGGCTTAGTGATCCCGAGATTTAAGTCATCCATTTTTCTCGCTCTCGTCCTGGCGATATTCTCGAGAGTATTAACTCCGTCCGTTCAGGGCTGTGATATTAATAATGTCATCAATGGCGGCTTCCTCTGGCCCGGTCAGGAGGAGACGAAATTTCTGCACGAGGGCGGCTATGCCCGTCCGGGGGTGGCGCTATTCGATTCGGTCCACGCCTTCGATGCTTTACATTACAATCTCGATTTGAATTTTCCCATGGATGGCCCCTATTTCGAGGGGAGTATGAGCCTGCGTCTCCGGGTGGTCGATGACAGCATATCCTCGGTTACTTTGCATATGGTTCACCTGGTGGCGGATTCAGCCTTTGTGGGGAACGATCCGGCCACCCATATCAGGGACGATTCCACAATAACGGTCAATCTAAATGGATACCGGTATGCACCGGAGACGCTCTCGGTCATAATTCATTATCACGATTACACCACCAACCGTGGTTATTATTATTATCCAAGGAATGCTTATACCATGGCGGAGCCTCAGGATGCCCGCTGGTGGTTCCCCTGCTTCGATGAGCCCTGGGATAAGGCGACATCGGAAATTTTTGCTACTGTCCCCGAGGATTACGATGTCGGTTCCAACGGCTGGCTGGAATCTGTAAATCACGATCAGCAGAATCATACCAGAACCTATCATTGGGTCAACGATGATCAGATTGCAACATATCTCATAAACCTGCTAATGGCCGATTACGCAGTCTGGAATGATTATTATATCCCCGGCCCGCAGGACTCCATCCCGATATTGAACATGGTCTATGCCGAGGATTCCACCGATGCCATTTATGATTTCGGCAACGTACCGGCCATGATGGATGTCTTCTCCGATCTCTTTTATCCATATCCTTTCAATAAATACGGGCAGGGTACAGTTTCCCCCTACGTCTTCGGAGGTATGGAGCATCAGACCATGTCTACACTGCATCGCAACTGGATCACAGGCGACAGGGCGAGGGAGGCCGGGATTTCCCATGAACTGGCCCATATGTGGTGGGGTGATTTCGTAACAATGTCCGACTGGCGGCATATCTGGCTCAATGAAGGCTTTGCCACCTATTCCTCGGCACTTTTCAATGAGTCCTTCTATGGATCCGAGAGGTTCGACGAAAGTATAGCGGCTAATCGCGAGGCATACCTGGCGTATGTCGATCTCTTCGGGCATGAGCCACTCTACGACCCGGAATATCTGTTTGCCACTCCCTCGTATAGTAAAGGGGCCTGGGTGCTCCACATGCTGAGAGGTATAATCGGCGACTATGCCTTCTTCGGCGGCCTGCATTATTATGCCTCTCTTTATGGATACGGCAACGCCAGCACCTGGGAATTCGCCGACGCCATGGAGACAATCTCCGGAATAGAATTGGATTGGTTTTTTGAGGAGTGGATTTTCGACCAGGCTCATCCGATCTACCAATATGCTTGGTCATATTCCGGTGAGGGGCCGTTTACGGTTCATCTGGAGATACTCCAGGTGCAGACTGCAGCGCCGCCATTCAGGATGCCGATAGAGATAGCAATCCTCTCCGATCAAATCACCTATGAGTTTACAATCGAAAACCAGTATGAATACCAGACCTATGATTTTACGATATCGAGCCTTCCCCTCGATCTCCTGCTCGATCCGGACAATTGGATTTTGAAAGAAGCCGAACAGCTCACGGGAATCGACAACGGTTACCCGCCGCAACTGCCTGCACAAGCTGGTCTTATGAGCGTCTACCCCAACCCGTTCAACAGCTCAGCCAATATTCCGTTTTTTGTTGAGGGGAAAAGGCAGTTTCTGGACATCGCAATTTATGATATCTCGGGGAGGTTGGTGAAACAGGTTGTGTCGAAGGAATATTCCCCGGGTTACTACAATATCGTCTGGGCCGGCACCGGTGATCGGAGAGGCATTCTATCGTCCGGTGTTTACATCGTAAAGCTTACGTCCCCGATCGGGATATCGTCGAAGAAGATAACGTTAATCAAATAATCCAGACCGCTCAGGTATTGGATAAATCCCATAGGTTTCGGTCTTCGCCCATCTTTGGGGACCTGCGCGGCAACTGACTAATATTATGGTTTACATGTTAAGGTTATATCTCGTTTTGTATTACGTTGAGATTGTCGGATCGCTCGATCGGGCACACGGTTTGCAAATATCGGGATCTGGCATACTTGGAGGCTTAACGGTATTGGAGGGTTGATGATCCGATTTTCCAACAACAGAGGATTTGCGCTGGATAAAGTGATGATCCTGGTCATTGCGGTCTCGGTTGCTGCCACCGGCGTCTGGAACGCTCAGCTAACGAAGATCGACACCCTGCGTGAGCCATCGGCCGCGGGCGACATTGGCGAGAAGATCAAAAATGCGCTGGACGAGATCAGATATCACATCCGACTTGCGGGTTATAAGCTGGAGGGCGACGCCGAGCCGCTGACGATCAAAAAGGGGGAAAAGTCGGATATCGTAGAGATAAAGCACAATGGAGTCTGCTACGAGTATTTCATCGATGGCGACGACAATCTGATAAGACGGGTCGAATCGATTGAAAAAGTAATTGCAGAAAATCTGAGTTCTATCAGGACGGTGCGCGTGGGACAGAATACGGTGGTGGTCACAATTTCCTCAGCCCGGCATCGCCGGGAGAACAGAGATGAAATAGAGACCATGTCGAAGAGTCATTCGGTGATAGTCGAAATGAGAAACCTTTGATGAGCGGGAATATCAACGCGTTTAATAATGCTAATCTGGAGCAGCGGATTGCCGATATTTGGGCAGGGATATTAAAAGAAATCATCAGGCGGGAATGGATACCAAAGGACTTCAGAATAGAGTGGATTTTGATAGACATCGGGGAGAGATAATGAATAAGATAGAAGATGAGATGAGGATAAACGGAATCGGCGAAAAGCGTACCGCGGGCTTCACAATGCTCGAAATGGCGATTGTAGTCGTAATTATAGGAATAGTCGCAGCCATGGCAGTACCGTCGTTTCTTAGCGCCATACCCAGGCTAAAAGCTCGCACCGAAGCAAGAAACATTTTAAACTTCGTCAGGCTTGCCCGCAGTAAGGCTGTTGCGAATGGGGTTCAGTACGGTGTTTATATAGATACCAACAACAGGCAGTATATCCTGTTCAAGGATACGATCAATCCGTCCCAGGTGATGTACAATATCGGAGATTCGGTGGTCGTTGGTCCCGAAACCATTGATTCGGACGTGGTTCTTACGAACTCCACTTTCACCGGCAACAGCGTAATCTTCCTGCCGACCGGCGGGGCGTCCCAATCGGGATCTTTTACCCTGGATAATGCCGAAGGGGGCTCCAGCTATACCGTATCGGTGCTGAGCTCCACCGGGAAGTCGAAGCTGCAATAGTCTGCATTTTCTCAAGGATTTTTCACATCCATCATTTTTTTTTCAGTAGTCGTTAACTTTTGGTGCACGAAGACGATAATAGGTTGTGTGAAACAAAAAATCTTGACATCCGAGATAGAAGCCGATACAATTACAGCGCATGAATTTGCAGACTTTTTAAGCCAGTAATGGGGGAGACCTGATATGGGCGTGCTAAAAAGATCTAAATTGGCCGTAGGTCTGGATATTGGTGCCAGTTCCATAAAGCTGGTCAAGCTCCAGGAGAAGGCTGGCGGGTATGCCCTGCGGGCCATGGGAATAAAAGACCTGCCTTACGATGCCATATCCTCCGAGGAGATAAAAGATCGCGATGCGGTCATTTTCGATATACAAAACCTCATAGACCAGACGGATCCGAAAATCAAGGAAGTGGTCATCTCGATCTCTGGACATGGCGTCATCACCGACAAGTTCACCATGGACAAGAAAACCGGTTCGGAAGCCGAGCAGGCTATTCTCTTCGAAGCGGAGCAGAGAAGCCCCTTCGATGTCGAGGATGTGACCATGGACTATCACATAATCAAGGTCGATGAGGAGGCCGGCAAGATGGAGGTTCTGCTGGTCGCCGCTCGCAACGAGTTTTTGAAAAATTATTTAGACTTGATCCTCGACGCGGGATTGAGGCCGGTTATTGTGGATACGGATGCCTTCGCAATGTTGAACGCTTATAATATTAATTACGAAGTAGATCCATCCAGGGTCACGGCCCTGGTCAACATCGGCTTTGATAGCACTCATCTGATCTTTATCAAAGACGGAGTATTTCATTCCACCAGGGATGTCTCCAACGGTATCAGGTTGATGTTCGAAGCCGTCGGCAGAGAATTTCGCCTCAACCAGGAAATGACATCCAAAGCCCTCAGGGGAGACATGGACGGGTCGATAGACCAGGATATGTTCAAGGCCACCGTGGCCACCTCTTTTGAGGAGTTGACGGCGGGAATTGAAGTGGCCATATCGTATTTTAAAAGCTCGTCGAATGCCGAAGATATCGATTGGATGGTGTTTTCGGGAGGCGGCGCCCTGGTGCCTTATCTTCCGGAACTCCTGCAGAATAAGCTGGGGATTCCGGTCGAGATTTTCAATCCTTTAAGAAACATAGAATATGATCCCGATCTTTTCACCGAGCACCAACCTGAAAAAGTGGCGCCGCTTCTTGCGGTTCCCATAGGGCTGGCAGCGCGGAGGCTGTAATGATAGAAATTAATCTTCTGCCAAAAGAATTACAATGGAAAAGATTTCGCTTCACCCTGGACAAGAACATCATTTATATTCTGGCGGCCGGAATCGTAATCACCCTGGGCATGGCAGGTTATAGTTATGTTTACCAGGCGGGCAGCATAGCCGAGTTGCAGAAAGGTATCAGCGATGCCCGACAAGAGGAATCTAAATATTCCGCTGAAATACAAAAAATAGACGAGATCACTGCCAGGCAAACACAGATTCTGGCCAGGATGTCTGCGATCCAGGTTCTGGATCAAAACCGCGACTACTGGATTGACCTGATGGAGGATCTGGTTCGGCGCGTTCCCGAATATGTCTGGCTAACTTCTATCCAGCAGGCACCCACGGCTGGACAAGCGGCACAGTCAACAGGTGCTCCTGCTCGATCGACGATAAAAGGCTATTCGTTTTCGTTAAATGCCATGGCGACTTTCCTTGTGAGACTGAAGAAATCGGATATGTTCAAGAACGTGGAATTATCGGCAATCGTGTTACAGGAGAACGAACAGGCGAAAGCTTATTCTTTTGAGTTGGCTTACAGTCTTGAGGTGCCCGGGACGGTAGCGCCGACGACAGAGACCGCCCAGGCCCCGGAAGCCACGAGCGGTCGGTTTTAAACACCGGAGCGGCGGTTCATTAGGGCCGGCGCTGTAATTCCTGTGGGAGGGGATACATGAATTTGAGAGATCCCAAAAATCAAATAGCAATTTTCGTCGTTATCTTATTCGTTGTTATATATTATCTCTGGTTCTCCAAAATTTACACCTCCTACCGGGACGAAATTGACGGTTTGAAAATTACTAACAGCACGCTGCTAACGAAACTGCATGGAGTGAAGGCAAAGGCGGAAACATTAGAAGAACTCGAAAAAGAATATAACAAGCTGCAGTTACAATATAAGAAGGTAGAAATCCTCCTGCCGGAGAAAAAAGAGGATGAGGCCTTCTTGAGTCAGATCCATGCTGCGGCGCAATTGACGAATTCGGTTGTCAGGAAGATTACGCCTCTCGGCACCCAGGAATCGGATTTCTACGATACCAACAGCTATTCCGTTGAAGTTGAATCATCGTATCATGGTCTCGGCGGGTTTTTCGCCAAAGTAGCCAATTTTCCATTTATCATCAATCTCTCCGATCTTGAATTGAAAACGCCGGCGGTTGGCGGAGGAACCATGCTGGGGGCGCCCGTCAAAATAGAGCCGGATAAGGCCGTAGTCGCGACCTTCAGACTTTCAACTTATAACGTTAAACAGGATACGTCAGGATGAGAACTGCAGGTTTTTCCAGATCATTCATCGCGGTCGGCCTGGTTGCGGTCGCACTTCCTGCCAGCGGTGCTAATTACCTGAAAGATATCAGCGTTCAGAACGCGGGAGACACCGCCGTGGTGATAATCTCCACCACGAAAGCTGATCAATATAAGGTGTTCCTGACCGACGGTAAGCCGGAGCGCATTGTAATCGATCTGCAAGGGGTAACCAATTCCTGGACCAGAAAAAGATTCATGGAACTCCCTTTTAAATCGATCCAGTCAATTCGAACCAGCCAGTATCGAACCACCCCGGTTCTGGAATCGAGAGTTGTGCTCGATATGGGGCGGCCGATAGATTTCAGAGAATCTCGGAAGGGCAATGACATTATCATTAAGTTTCTCGTCATAGAGGGCGAAGCCGATTTCCCAAGCTGGCATGCCAGGGGGGATCAAGCTCCTCCTGCCGTGCGAAAAACAGCCGGGACGCCTCCCAAGCAAAAGGTCAAGGCTCCCAAGAAGGCAACTACGGGGGTGAAGCTGGAATCTTATCCCAAGAGGAAACTGGTAAGATACAGGACCACCGGCTTTAAAGATCCGTTTTTACCCCTGATCGGCGGTGCGAGCGGAATATTATCATCAAGCTTGCCGGTGCTCGAAAACCTGAAACTTGTAGGGATACTCGAGGACATCGATGGCAACAGAGCGCTGCTGGAAGATTCCGAGGGTAACGGCTATATCCTTATTCCGAATGATAAGGTTAAAAACGGATACCTCGTAAGCGTTACGAAGAGAAAAGCAATATTCCAGGTAACGGAGTACGGGTGGACTCGCACAGTAGCTCTGGAACTTAAGATTCCGGAGTTGGAATAAAGGGGAGTTGAATATGCGCAGAATATCATACTTTGCAGCGGCGGCCTTAGCGGTAGGTTGCCTGACGTTCATGAATATCGGAGCGCTCAAGAGCCAGGAGGGGATTGAGATTACAGAGACTGAAATGATTTCCCCGCGGGTGATCATGACTCTGTCCCTGACCAACGCCGATATCAAGTCCGTTTTGATGTATCTATCTTCCTACGGTGGCGTCAACATCGTAGCCTCGCCCAGCGTGGAGGGCACGGTTACCCTTCGCCTTTCTAATGTCACCTGGAAAGAGGCTCTCGATATAATTCTCAGTACTTATAATCTCGTAGGGGTTGAGTCGAAGAATTATATCCGGGTTATCAATGCGGAAGACTATTATGCGGAGAAATCGGCTGAGGAGCAACATCTCCAGGAACAGGAGAAAATGAAGCCCCTCAGAACCCACATCGTATCGATCAAATACAACGTTGCCGATGAAATTCAACAGGCCGTGAGAGGGTTGCTATCCAGCAGGGGCACGGTCGATATCGATAAGAGAACCAATTCCCTGGTTATCCGCGATCTGCCGGAGGTCCTCGGGAGAATTGACGAGCTCATAGGGGTTCTGGACAAGGAAACGAGGCAGGTGAAAATCTCAGCTCAGCTTCTTGAAGTCGAGTCGGGATTCTTAAGGGAAATAGGCGTCGACTGGAGAATCGTAAACCAGACCTTTGTAGAAGAAACTCCTATGGATGCGGATCAGCTTGAATATCTCGTTGATCCTCTACTTACTGGTAATCCCGATCGACAGAATTTTGCTGAGGAGGAAAGCCGAATTTTCGGTTCGAGACAGATGGCGGGGGATAAACTGGCGCAGTTCTCATTCGCAAGACTGATAGCCGATGGAGACTACAGTGTCGGTGCCATCTTATCCACAATCGAATCGTCCAACAAAGGCAAGATCATTGCTCATCCCGAGATTACCACTCTTGATAACGTTGAGGCTTATATCCAGATGGGTCAGAAAATTCCAATCAAGCAGTTTGACCCTTCGGGGAATACCATCATAACGTTCTACGATGTCGGTACGAAATTGAGGGTGACGCCCCATATCACCTCTGAGAATAGAATCCTGTTGCACCTCGTACCCGAAAGAAGTTCTTATCAGTTCGATCCCAATGGCGTGGTCATCAACACCCAGAACGCCGAGACCAATGTTGTGGTCGAAAACGGCGAAACGGCGGTGATCGGCGGCCTGACAAACCAGGAGGTCAAGCATTTGAAGGTCGGTCTGCCTATCCTGAAGGATATCCCGATCATTGGATTCCTCTTCGGGTACGATAAGAAAGAGGTCATATCCAGAGATCTGGTCATTTTTGTCACCCCGACTATCGTAGCCCAACCGGTGCAAGCGTTCAATGACTGAAAAAATATAAAGAATCAGAGATCTCAAACCCCGGCATAAGTCGGGGTTTTTTTTAATGATTGCCTTTACCTCCCGCGATATATCGATCTCAGAGCTCTACAAGGCCGGCTTTTCCGGCGAAAAGTCGAATTTTATCCTATTCGCAGAGGGTCTGTTCTTCACTTGCAGCGGTGAGAAACCCGACGGATATTCTGCCTTGCCAGAATTGGTCTCAACTCTTATATTTTCGGGTCAATCTATGTGGGTGCCAACGCATTCCGGGAGAAGATCATGGCTGCAGTACGAATTGAAAACAAAAGCCTTATCGAGATACTAAGACAGAGCCGCGACCTTTTTGGGGATAAGACCTGCATGAAGCGATTCGACGGCGAGAGGTTCGTGGATATCAGCTTCGAGGAGTTCGCCGATAAGGCCTTCCGTATCGGGAAAGGTCTTCTATCCCTGGGGCTCTCTGGTGAGGATAAGGTCGCGATTTTGTCCGAGAACAGGCCCGAATGGGGTGCATCGTATTTCGGCGTGCTCTCTGCCGGATGCATAAATGTTCCCCTGGATGCTCTTTTGAAGATAGCGGGATGGAGCCACATCCTCCGCGATTCGCAGGCCAAAGCACTGATCGTCTCACAGGGCTTGTTACCCGAGTTCGAGCAGATATTCGATGACCTTCCGGATTTGGAGTTCCTGATATGCATGGATAATCCAGGGCCCGATTCCTCGGCCATCTCACTTGAAGAGCTGGAGGAGAAAAGCGCTCGATATCAGGGCCCGATGCCGGAACCGGGGTTATCGGATCTGGCAGCTATTATTTATACGTCGGGAACCACAGGGCAGGCCAAAGGTGTCATGTTGACCCACGGCAATATCGTCTCGGATATCAATGGCGTCTTTGAGGTCATCGAGCTTAAGGGAAATGATAATTTCCTGTCGGTGTTGCCGATCCATCACACTTTCGAGTGCACCGGCGGTTTTTTAACGCCTTTCGCCGGAGGCGGGTGCGTGACCTATGCGCGCGGGCTGGCGTCAAAGCTGATAATCGAGGATATAAAAAACAACAAGGCCACTATTCTGCTGGGCGTGCCGCTTTTGTTCGAGAAGATGCACGCCGGTCTCCTCAGGGCTATCTCCAAGAAACCTCGCGCTACACGCGCAATATTTAAAGCCTCCTACGGCCTCAGCAGGATTATGCAGAGTCTTTTCAAGGCCGATGCCGGCAAGAAAATATTCCACGGTCTGCGAGAGAAGGCCGGGCTTTCCAGTATCAGACTTATGGTGGCCGGAGGCGCCCCCATGCCGCCGGATGTCGCTGGGGCCTTCAATATCCTCGGGTTTACCTTCATCCAGGGTTATGGATTAACCGAATCATCACCGGTTTTGACGATCAACCCCATAGGCAAAAGCAAGGATGCCTCCATCGGAGTTCCCATTCCCGGCGCCGAAATGAAGATTGCCGAAAAGGACAGTCGTGGGATAGGGCATATTCTGGCCAGAGGCCCCATGATAATGAAAGGTTATTATAAAAACCAGAAGGCCACCGACGAAGTCATAAAAGATGGCTGGCTTTATACCGGTGATTCCGGCTGGGTCGACGATGAGGGATATTACTATATCACAGGGCGCTTAAAGAACGTCATGGTTACCCCTGCCGGTAAGAACGTGTATCCGGAGGAGATTGAGGCCGAGCTCAACAGATCGCCGTATATCCTGGAATCGCTCGTGAGGGGAAGACCCATGCAGGGTACGCGGGGCGATGAGATAGAGGCGGTTATCGTTCCGGATTTTGAATATTTCGACTCCATTGCGGCTGAAAAAGGAATCAAGTTCGGCCAGGAGGAGATAGAGAGGACCATAAAAAGAGAGGTCGTCGAGCTGTCAAGATCTCTGGCCGATTTCAAGCGGGTGAAATACGTTGAAGTCCGCCCGGAGGAGTTTGAAAAAACGTCAACGAAAAAAATCAAAAGATATCTTTTCACGCATAAGGCGGAACCTCTGTCTCAATCGAAAGAAGCCAAATGATATATGGAGTTATCTTAGCCGGGGGGCGGGGCGAGAGATTCTGGCCCCTCTCAAGGAGCGACCATCCGAAGCAACTGCTGACCCTGACCTCCGATAAAAAGACCATGATTGAGGAAACCGTAGACCGTCTTAAAGGTTTCGTGGCGGAAGATAAGATAATTGTCGTTACGGGGCAGCATCTCAAGGAAAAGATACTGAAAGCCGTCCCGTATCTTTCAGAGCATAATCTGCTTCTGGAGCCGCAAGGCCGAAACACCTGTCTGGCCATCGGCCTGGCGGCTGTCCATATTATGAAGGAGGATCCTGAAGGGGTAATGGTGATTCTATCCTCCGATCATATGATAACGCCCACCGAAAGACTGGTCTCCGTCCTCAAAAGCGGGAGCCAGGTTGCGGAAGAGGGAGATTATCTCATCACGATCGGCGTGGTGCCGACCCGTGCCGAGACCGCATACGGCTATATCGAACTCGGGGAGGAGTTGAAGACGGTTTCGGGAATAAACTTCTCCAGGGTGAAGCAATTCAAAGAAAAGCCGGATCCCGTCAAGGCGCAGGAGTATTATCTGGGTCGGCAGCATCACTGGAATTCCGGAATTTTCATCTGGCGAGCCGATTCAATATTGAAGGCGATTGAGAAACATATCCCCGAAATACATAAATGCCTGGCGGAATATGACCGGAATATAGGCACCTCAAGCGAGTATGATGCCCGATGCGAGCTGTATTCCAACAGCGCCAACATATCTATTGACTTCGCGGTTCTGGAAAAGGCATCGAACGTCCTGACGGTCAGGGGAGATATAAAGTGGGATGATATTGGATCCTGGCTCGCCATGGGACGTATCAAGGATCGCGACGGAGACAGCAATGTTAAAGTGGGAGACGTCCTTCTCGAGGGGAGCTACGAGAATATAGTGGTCAACGATGCCGAAGGGATTATAGTAGGATTGGGAGTCTCGGATCTGGTGATAGTCAGAACCGGCGATATTGTGATGGTAGCGCATAAGACCCGGCTGAACGATATCAGAGATCTTCTAACACGCATGGCCGGAGATGAGAAATGTGAAAAATATCTGTAAGATAGCAATCCCGCTGTCGGTCATTGCAATTTTTTGGATTACCTCCTGTGCGCGCTATGCCGGCCCCGGTTCCGGGCAAACCATAGAAGACCGTAGAACCGCCAAGGAGTCGCGCTATAATCTTCTGGGCTTTCCCGGCGACGATGAAGTTATTACGGCAGACGTTCCCGCCGTCGATGATACCTTAAGAGAGGGAAGCGATCTTATTTCATTTCCCGAATATACCTCTGGAGAAGAAGATGTCCAGGTGGTCTTCTCGGTGCAGGTGTTCGCCTCCAAATCGAGTGAAGAGGCGGAAGAATTCGAGCATTCGATTGCCCCGCTGTTCGACGAGGAAGTGCGGACCGATTATAAACCGCCTTATTACAAGGTAAGGATCGGCAGGTGCGCGGATCTCGAGGAAGCGGAGGCTCTTCTGGAAAAAGTTAAAGAGATGAATTTACCCAATGCCTGGCTGGTCAGGATTTGGCTACGGTGAAATTGGAGTTTGAAAGGGATTGGCTGGCAATATCGATTTTAGCAAATATGCGGAGTTCATAAGGAAGGGAAAGATAGCGCTTTTCCCAACCGACACGGTTGTGGGCATCGGCTGCCGATTCGATTCGGAAGAGGATATTGCCAGGCTCCGTGCCATAAAGGGTATCAAAGATTCGGATCCCATCGCCGTCCTGATCTCATCGATGCAGCAACTCGATAGCCTGAGAATCCGCCGGAGCCGTCTTTCCAATCTGCTTACGATGAAATTCTGGCCCGGGGGGCTCACCCTGGTTTTATCGTCGGATGATCGGTTCCCGTGCAGCGGAGCAGGCAATTCTATTGGGTTGAGGATGCCGGATGTGGATTCTCTGCGTAAGATAATAGAGATGGCCGGCGTGCCTCTGGCGGCCACCAGCGCTAATCTTCATGGCTGGCCTGCTCCGGGAAGGATGGAAGAAGTTGACGTTTCTATAGTGAAAAGCGTCGATTGCACTTTCGATATTCCTGCCAGGCTTGTCAGGCTGCCATCAACCGTCGTCAGGCTCGAGGGAGGCAAGCTCAAGATCATACGCGAGGGAGCTATACCGTCCAGTGATATCTACGATGCCGTTGCGGAGGAAGTTTGAACCGGCGAGATTTCCAGGTACTTCTGGTTTGCACAGGCAATACCTGTCGCTCTCCGATGGCGGAGGGGATTTTGAAATCACTTTTGAAACAGAAAGGAAAGGATGATATAATCGTATCATCCGCAGGAGTAGGCGCCCTGGAGGGTTATCCGGCCTCTGGATTTGCCATTGAGGTGGCAAAGAATTGGGATGTTGATATCTCCGACCATCGAGCAAGGCAGTTGAGTCATGAGATGATAAAGAAAACGGATTTGATTCTGGCCATGTCTCCGGAACACGCAGATAATATATTACGCACGGATCCCCGGGCGAAGAGTAAGACCTACCTGCTGAAATCGTTTCCGAAACTATACGCGCCGTCGCAGGAAGGGGTCGATGATCCCATTGGAGGAAGTCTCGATCAGTACAACCATACCTATCTCGAACTGGACGACGTCCTCAGGCGGATCGCCGGAGATATTATTCAGCTCGCAAGTTCCTCCGGGAAAGGCACTTAATGGCTCGAGCGGCGAAAGTCGTTACCATAATAATGTTGCTGACTGCCCGTATCGTCTATGGCGATAATGGTGAACCCGATTATGATTCCTCGGCTGTGAACGGCAATCCCCTCCCGAGCAAAATAACCGTTAACTCCGCCGCAATCGACACCATACCTTTGACGGAAGAATTCATAGCCGCCTCGGCCGATTCGTCCTGGTGGTATCGCAAACTGGAAAATAAGGCCTTCGGGGTGGGCGAGAGGCTGGAATTCTCGGTTAAATATGGAATGCTGCCTGCGGGAACAGCTGTCATGAAGATCCCCGAGATAATCGATTATGAAGGACATCCCAGCTTCAGAATAGTCTCCACCGCCAGATCCAACAGAGTGATCTCAGTCTTTTATAGAGTCCGCGATAGCGTAGAGACCATCGTAGATTACGACGGTATATTTCCTCGCAGATTTCATAAGCAACTGCGGGAGGGCGGCTACAAGGCCGATAAAACAACGCTCTTCGATCAGAGGAAGCATCTTGCTATTGCCGGCAATGATACCATTCCGACTTATGCCTTCGTGCAGGACGCACTATCCAGCATGTATTTCATTCGAACGAGGGAACTGACGCCGGGAAGCGAAATTCTAGTCGACAGCCATACGGATAAGAAAAACTTCCCGCTAAAGATATTGGTTTACAGAAAGGAGACGGTGAAGGTTCCTGCCGGTAACTTCGACTGCATCGTGATTGAACCGGTTATGAGGGCGGAGGGGATATTCAAAGCCAAAGGACGGATCTGGATCTGGCTGACGGACGATCAATATAAAATACCCGTCAAGATGAAGACGGAGGTGTTCTTCCTGGGTTCTGTCACGGCTCAGTTAAAAAAATTCACTCTCGGAACGGTTGAGGCCGAAGATGGGTAAGTTTAAGAGAGTAGATCTGTCGAAAGTCAAGACGGTTAAAATGGACGATCGCCAGAACAAAACCGATCTTAGTCGTTTCGGCAAGCCGTTCGATCCGGACCTGCCATTTTCCGATTTCCTGAAGTCGTTGCCCGCCTTTCTCAAAGCAGGGGACCTGTTATCTCTTTCGGGAAAGATAGCCGCGGCCCGGGTAAACGGGAAGTCTGTAGTCTGGATGATGGGAGCGCATCCCTTGAAAGTGGGACTTGCGCCCGTTATAAATGATCTGGTCAAGGAGAAATTTATCAGTCACTTGGCGTTTAACGGAGCCTGCGCCATCCACGACCTGGAGATAGCCTTTTTCGGGAAAACGTCGGAAGAGGTCTCGGATGGCCTGGCGGACGGACGTTTCGGAATGGTCGAGGAAACTCCCGGATTAATCTTTGAGGCAGCAAAAGATGCCATCGAAAATGGCCTGGGATTGGGAGAAGGCCTGGGGAGGTTCATCTCGAAAAAATCTCCCCGATTTGCAGAGCAATCGATCTTTTCTACATGCTATGATAATGACGTTCCGGTATCGGTGCATATGGCTATTGGCACCGATACAATCTCCCAGCATCCCGGATTCGATGGCGCTGTTTTTGGCAAGCTCTCCAATGACGATTTCCTGATGTTTTGCGAATCGATTTCTAATCTCGGGGATGGGGTTATAGTCAATATCGGTTCGGCGGTGATTCTGCCGGAGGTTTTTTTGAAGGCTTTAACCGTCGCCCGAAATATATACGGGACCATAGAGAATTTTACGGCCGCTAATTTCGATATGATCCAGCATTATCGTCCCAATACCAACGTGGTTATAAGGCCTGTGACCGGAAAAGGTGCCGGATTCAGTCTTACCGGTCATCATGAGTTGATGTTGCCGCTTCTGGCCGCCGCCATAAAATCCAGCTATAAAGAGATATCGGAAGGGTGATAGAATGTCTAAATTGGTAGAATGCGTTCCGAATTTTTCGGAGGGAAGAAATCCTCAGAATATTGCCAGGATCATAGCCGAGATCGAATCCGTCGATGGCGTTCAGCTTCTCGATCAGGAAATGGATAAAGATCACAATCGGGCGGTCATAACCTTCGTGGGCGAGCCGGAACCGTCTCTCGAGGCGGCTTACAAGGCTGTTTCCAAGGCTGCTGAATTAATCGATATGGAGAAGCATACCGGCGAGCATCCGAGGATGGGGGCTACCGATGTTATCCCGTTCGTGCCCATCTCGGGTGTCACCATAGAGGAATGTGTCGAGCTGGCAAAGCGGCTGGGAGAGAGGGTTGGCAAAGAGCTTGAGATTCCCGTCTACCTCTATGAGGCCGCCGCCACCAGGCCGGAAAGGGAAAACTTAGCCGATGTCAGGAAGGGGGAATACGAGGGCATTAAGGCAACCATCGGATCCGATCCGGATAGAAAACCGGACTTCGGTCCCTCCAGGACGCACCCCTCGGCCGGGGCCATAGCCATAGGAGCCAGAAATTATCTCATAGCCTTCAACGTCTACCTCGGCACGCAGAATCTACAGATAGCCAGAAACATCGCCAATGCCATCAGGCATGCACGGGGTGGATTCCGATTTGTCAAGGCCATGGGTTTCGAGATAAAGGAACGTCAGCAGGTTCAGATATCCATGAATCTTGTTGACTACGAAAAATCGCCGATTTTCAGGGTCTACGAGATGATCAAGGTCGAAGCCCGCAGGTACGGCGTACCGGTCGTCGGCTCCGAGATAGTAGGATTGGCGCCGCTGAAAGCGATCACAAAGACCGCGGACTTCTATCTCGGCCTGGAGAATTTTAAGATGAATCAGGTATTGGAATATAAACTGAAATCGCGGAAAGTTGCCGCCAAAGAGGGCACGAAAGGTTTTCTGGATCTGGTGGCGGCCAAGACAGCGACTCCGGGCGGCGGTTCGGTTGCGGCGCTGGCGGGATCACTGGCCGGAGCGCTGGGTGCCATGGTTTGTCGCTTGACCGTTGGCAAAAAGAAATATGCCGGTGTTTCCCCGGAATTGACATCGGTGCTGGACAATATCGAGAATCTGCGTTCGGAGTTGACGTTTCTCATCGAAAAGGACGCACAGGCCTTCGACCAGGTTATGCTGGCCATGAAGATGCCCAAATATACTGATTTTGAGGTTCAACAGCGCGACGCCAGGCTCCAGGAGGCCACCATTCTGGCAGCCTCGGTGCCCCTTGAAGTAATGGAGAAAACCGTGGCCGTTCTGGAACTCTTGCCGATCATAGCCGAAAAAGGAAACGAGAATTCCATCTCCGATGTCGGCGTGGCCAATCTCCTGGCTGATTCCTCTCTTAAGGGAGCTCATCTGAACGTGAGAATAAATATTCCCGGACTTGCTGACGAAAAGAGGAAAACAGAACTCTCTCAAAAAGCGTCAAAGCTCCTTGAAAAAGGGGAGAAGTCATTCGCCCTGACGGCGAGAACTGTGGAAAGTAAACTGGAATGAAGAAAGAGTACGTTGATCTCCACGTGCACACCAATGCCTCCGACGGTCTGTTTACGCCGTCGGACGTAGTGGAGAATTCACTCAAACTGGAGCTGGGAGCAATCGCCATCACCGATCACGATACCGTCGACGGATACGTGGAAGCATCCCGAATGGTCGATGAGAAAGTGATGGAGGTTGTTCCGGGTGTGGAACTCTCCAGCAACTATAAGGGAGCCGACGTTCATATTCTGGGTTATTATATAGATTATCAAAACCCCGAGTTTGTCAAAAAAATCCTCAAATTCAGGCAGTATCGCTATGAGCGCGGCGAAGATATGGTAGCCCGGCTAAACGAACTCGGGTTAAACCTCTCGATGGACACCGTGAAGACTATAGCCGGCAAGAGCTCTCTGGGGCGACCTCACGTGGCTGATGCCCTGCTGAGGGAGGAGTTCGTTCAAACCTATGATGAGGCATTTGCCAGATATATCGGCTATCATGCGCCTGCCTACGTGCCGAAAAAAATTCTGACCTCGGCCCAGGCGATTGATCTAATACATCTGATAAGGGGCGTTGCGATTATGGCTCATCCCGGAACACTCAGACACGATGAGTTTATACCAGATCTGGTGGAGATGGGTATCGACGGTATCGAAGCTTATCATTCGCAGCATAAAAGAAACGATACCACCCGCTATAAGAACCTGGCCGGGAAACTGGGCATTATATATACCGGCGGCTCGGATTGTCATGGGCCCCGCAAGGGGAAATCTCTGATCGGAACTCAGCGCGTTCCCTATAGCGTGTTGGTGAAATTAAAAAAGGTCAAGGAGAGCAAGTAGTGCGAAAATTATTTATCGGGATATTTCTCTTTTCCCTTATAGCCGTTTCGGTATCGGGCGGCCCGCCAGACGATGCGACAGAACTGTTGAAAACCAGAATGGCTGAAATCAAAGGAGAGATTCCTTACGAAAGGGTGAGTGCCGATTTGCCTGATCCCAAGTGCGGCACACCGGTCACGGTGGCAATATACCCTATCATGAATCAAAGGCATGATGAAGACCTCATAACCCTCCTGCAACGCCCCGATTACCTGCAGGATACGCTGGGAGGGGAAAATATCCTGGTTCATTATACTACGGTGGGTATTCATGCTCCCTATCAGGTCGGCAACGACACTCAGCCGGCGGACGGGATACCCGATTATATCAACCGGGTTTTCGAGGTCTTCGAATATGTCTGGGAATTCCAGATTGGTTCCCTGGGATATAATACTCCTCCCGCCGATGTCGGCGGTGGCGGAGATAACAGGTATGATATTTATGTAGAGAATCTCGGTGCCGGTTTTTACGGATTCACCACCCCCGAAAATATGGTGGACCAATTTCGGGCATACAGCTACATAAACATCGAAAACGACTTCGCCGGAACGTATTATGGCAATAATCCGGTGGATGGTATGAAGGTGACTGCCGCCCACGAATTTTTCCATGCTATCCAGTTCGGCTACGATGCCCTGGAGTTTGATTTTGATGATCCGCTTGATGCATTCACCTATAAACCCTGGTGGCTGGAGGCATCGGCCACCTGGATGGAAGATGTAGTTTACGATGACATTAACGATTACGTTGCGTATCTTCCATTCTACTATGGATACTCATGGATGGGGCTGGGGACTTTCTCATATAATTATGGAGACCCTCGCGCCTTTCATCCTTATGGCTCCTGCGTCTGGCCGATCTACCTGACAGAAAAATATGGCGTCGAAATTGTGAAAGAGATCTGGGAACGATGCGCAACGATAGCCGGATATAATACTCTTCATGCTACCAATGACGCCCTGCTTTCCCGATCGTCATCGTTATCGACCGGCTTTCTTGAATTCTCGGTCTGGAATTTTCATACCGGGGATTTTGCCGATCCGGTAAACTTCTTCAGCGAGGGGGCTCTGTTTCCGGAAGTCGATACTGTGACTTATGTTAGCCAGCTCATGGAGAGCCCGCGAACATTGGGCACTGTATTTAATCCACCCGAGCATCTGGGCGCAAACTTTATCGTCATACGATCAGGTACCGAGCCCGGCGGGGTGCAGGTTAATTTCGACGGGCAGGATTTATCCAATGCCTCGTGGCATGTCGCCATACTCGGCCATATCCAGGGGGATAGCGAATGGATCGATATGCTGGTCGAAGAGAACACCGGCGACGGTTCCGAGGAATGGCGAGACTGGAATTTTTTCGACAACGTGGTGGTGATTCCGACCGTTTCCGGACTTACTCCCCTGTATAATCAGTTTACCTATAGCGGCAGGGTTTCGTATGATCCCACGCTCATCGGCGACGAGGACCCTAATCCTGATTTTAAATTATCTCCGGCATATCCTTCACCGTTCGTTATATCCGGCGAAGCCTCCCTCTTGAGGATCCCGTATTCCCTCGATAAACGTTATACCAAAAGCCAGCTGGGAATATGGATTTATGATGCATCGGGCGTACCGGTGGCCGAGATACCCAAAACGGCCATACCATCATCCAGCCCCGGCCAGCATCAGAGCGGCGCAACCTGGTATGGAAAGAATGATGACGGCGATTACGTGGCATCCGGCATATACATAATCCATATGGAGGCCGAGGGCAATTCGTCGACGACCAAGATTGCGGTCGTAAACGGCTTCAGGTAGCCATGGCCCGGGAAACCGATAAACGGTCGAATATGAACAATATAGCAAGAGTGGCCGTATTCGCAGCCCTGGCCTTCGGGGTCAACGCCCCGTTTCTGGCGATACCGAACGTGGAAACGTTCAGCCTGGTCCTTTTTCTCTCAGGCCTTTTTCTGGGAAAAGCTAACGGTGCTGCCACGGCGGCAGTGGCAGGAATCATATTCATATTTTTTAATCCCAATGGCCCCCAGCCGGTGCTGTTGATCGGTATCACGCAGCTTTTCGGATTTTTCCTTTTCGGATTCGCAGGAGGAGTTTTGAGGCCGTTGATATTACTGAAAGGGAGTACCGGCAGATCGACATTAATTCTAATATCTGCGGGAGCCTTGTTGACATTGTGGTATGATCTTTCAACAAATCTCGCTTTCGCCTTTCTATTCGGCCCGTTCTGGCCGGTATTGATCGGCGGTCTCGGTTTCAGTTTGATTCATCTGGCAGGCAATACAGTAATGTTCGCGTTAGCAGGAGCAATCGTTTATAAGATTTGGAGAAGAATAGAATATATTATGCCGCCATTGGCTGGCTGATAATATTATTTCCCCCCCCGGCTCAGGCTCAGGAATCAGAACCGGATACCTTGAATCGGCCTGATGTTACAGTTTCGGATTCAACCCGACACCCCGAGACGCAGGCGGAGCCCGATTCTGCAAAAGCGCGCCAGGAGGGCAAATCAAAAAAAGGGTTGAAGTCGAGGCGTACTCCCGATTCTGATGAGCCGGACGTAGTTCCCGATTCCATTTCAACCGAACCGGCCGAGGAAAAGATAGTCGGAACAGTTTATGATGAACGAGCATATCTCTCCCGGGGAGTCGGCGATGAGATAGGATCTCAGCCAGACCTTTTTGTTGTCACGCCGGGTATGGCGGGCTCGCCGCAGATTCCGGTCGAATATCTGAACGTCGCGGGGACGGAAATAACCATCAATGGGCTGCCGTTCGTATACAATGGCATATATCGTCCTTACCTGATCGGGACCGATCTTAATGTTGTCCCCTGGGAGATTGTCAATAGTATTCGGGCCGGCAATGGCAATCTGGATCTTTCACTGGGTGCTCCCCCGCACAACCTCAATAGATCGGATGTCGAGCTGGCACGCGGTTCTTACGGTTACGACAGCTCCCGCTGGAGGTTTTTCCGGCCTTTTAACCAAAACACGTATGCTTACTTCACCCTCGGATTTAAGAAATCGGGCGGATATTTCTTTAATACCGATTACGATGGATATCATGTTACCGGTGGTCTGAAGAGGAAGATCCTCGGGGGGAAAGCCGAGATCGATCTCTGGAAACATCGCGCCAAGGCCGGTTTGCTGTCGTTCGATAATCTGGTGCAATCGATTTCTCGTCAGAGCCGCGGCGTGAACAGAACCGAGTTTCGGTACGGCAGAACAGTGATTCTACCTCTGGAGATGTCCATCGCAGGGCTGTTCCAGAGAAGCGCGCAGACGATCACCGGTTATGCCGGCGAGATAAAGACCAAAAACGATATTGGTGGAGGAAAAGGATCTCTCCTTTATAAACGCTCTAATATTTCTCTCGATCTTGGCGCGGCTTACTACAATATCCGGCTTTATGGGTTGGCGAATCGACGGCCTTCGGTAAACCTTTTCGAATATTCCGCTAAAATCGATGGCCAGAGAGATGAATTGGAATATGCGGCGAAGATGGCGTACGAATGGAACGGTACGGATCATGGTGTCTTCCTGCCGGAACTCAGAGTATCGTATCGAATGCGCCGGCAGACAATTCCATTCGTCTCAGTTCTCAGAAACCGCAGAATCCCGGATTTGAACCTTCTTTATTTCAATGATCAGGTTACGGGATTGGGTGCCGGGGAAACGTTGGATTCGTATCGATTCATATCGAATTCCAGCACTACCATGCCGATAAATACGTCCGCTTCGGCGGGAGTGGAATTCCGATTCGAGACGTTCGATGCGCTCTTGATGATTTCACAAAAAATGGTCGATGACCAGATCCGGCTGGCGTATCAAGCCGATTCCACCGGCGAGGTCGATGTTTCGCCCGCCAATTTCGATGATGATTATATGGAGATATATGGCAAGATCGACGGCGCCTATGGCCCGTTTTCAGGTGAGCTGGCGGGATCATATAGAAAATGGAAAGATGAATATTTTTCAAACGGACTGGAGAAAGGGCCTGCTGCAATCGGATTCGGAAGGATATCACTTTTACAGCAGATTTTTATTCCCGACCTGTATCTCGGAGGATCGCTGGAGCTGCGAGCCTCATCGAGACGGGATTACCGCTCGATCCTGATCGGATACGCCGACGGTTTTGCGGCGTTTTCGGGACGGCTGGAATTTCGCTATAAGGATTTCACCTTCTGGCTCAATGAAACAAACCTGGAAAATCTAAGATATTACTCGTTATGGCCTTATCCGGAGGAGCCTCGAGTTGTCGGGTGGGGTTTCCGGTGGAGATTCTTCGATTGATGGATTACCAGGAGATCACCATCCGCCGCCCCTTTTGATACTCGATATTCATCTTATCCAGGGCGTCCATCCGTCCCAGTGTGGGGGGTATATCATCGGTGACAGCTATTGCAAAGGCAGCCTTGATCTTCTTGCGGCCGATTCTGGTCATCAGGTGGTGAAGATAAATATACTTGCTGTAACCTGCCAGACCGGTGACCCGATATTTCTTACCCTCGCGGATGTTGCCTACAAGAAGCACACCCAGGCTTTTGGGAAGAACCGAGAGATCGGCGCCCGTGTCCGCCAGAACGTCATCTATCGTGATCCAGTCGGATAAGAATTCCGAATAAATCTCGATGCTCAATCTCGGGCGGAGCACCTTATCGAATATATTCGACTCCTCCTTAGCATATGGGATCGTAATACCAAGCCCGCCTGATTTCCTTCCGGGCCGGCGAGAGACTTTTTTAGACAATCAAAAACTCCTCGCCGGGTTTCCAGGAGATACTTACATTTTTCCCGGGGTGCGAATTGAGTACTCGTGGAAGCTTTTTCCGGGGATTTTTCCCCTCCCAGGTAACCTTGCCCTCGATCCGGATAACATATTTCCCTCCGGGGCAAGGACTTTTCCTGATTGTGATCTTTTCTGGTTTTTTGGGCTGCAAATCTTCCTCTCGATAGATTATATTAGGCCAGACCTGAAATTATGTCAAGGAGGATTCGCTATGACTCGCCAGGAGGCATTAGCATGGGTAAAATCGGAGTTGGAAAACCCGAATCTTGTTAAGCACGTTCTGGCCGTGGAGGCATCGTGCAGGCGGCTCGCAGGACACTTCGGCGAAGACCCCGAACACTGGGGTATGGTCGGACTTTTGCACGATATCGATTATCAAAGGACGCTGGATGATCCGGAAAAACATTCCATGCTGGCCGCCGAATGGTTAAAAGAGAAAGAGTTCGGTGAGGAGTTCATTCATGCCGTCATGGCACACGCCGAGAAGGTAGAGCCGAAATCGAAACTCGACTGGACGCTGTTAAGCGTCGATCCGGCTACAGGCTTGGTGGTAGCAGCGGCCCTGATGCATCCCACCCGCTCGCTGGTCGGCCTCGATGTTAAATTTCTCATGAAACGATTCAAGGAGAAACGGTTCGCAGCTGGAGCGAGAAGAGAATCGATCGCAGCCTGTTCCAATCTGGACATGTCTTCGGAGGAGTTTCTCGGTCTCGTTCTGGAAGGTATGCAGGGGATATCGGATGAACTCGGGCTTTAAGTCGCTGGCTTTTATCTTGATAATATTGACCTTCGCCTCTCCCTGCGTCGCCGGCAATCCCGGTGGCGACAGATGGTTCGCCGAGGATAAGCTCAAGCATTTTGGCTTATCCGCGTTTTTTGCAGGAGGCTCCTGTATCGTTGCCAATCGTCATTTCGATTTTGATAAAAACAAATCGTTCACCATCGGTGTCAGCATTACCATCTCGCTGGGAGCTGCCAAGGAGATCATCGATTACAGGACTCCGGGCCAGACATCGAGCCATAAAGACCTCATCTGGGATATTGCCGGCGCCCTGACGGGAGCTCTGCTGGCCGGGCTGGCGTTATGAAATTTTCTAAAACCAGAATATTCACCTGGTCGCTGTATGATTTTGCCAACACCATTTTCTCGATGAACGTGGTCAGCCTGAATTTTCCTCTCATGATAAAAAACAACTATGGCGGTTCCGACTTGGACCTGTCCCTGGCGCGATCATCGGCCATGGTGCTGTTGGCATTGACAATGCCGCTGGCGGGGACAATCGCCGATAGATTCGAAAGACGCATGCTCCCGGCCATGGGATTTACGCTGCTCTGCTGCCTGGCCACCGTTTCTCTCGGACATAGCAGTTCCATGCTGATCAATCTTATGTTATTCGCGCTGGCAGTATATTGCTATCAGGGCGCGCTGGTCTTTTATAATGCCGTGCTGCCGCAGGTGGCCGGACCGGGGAAATTGGGGCGAGTATCCGGTTATGGCGTAGCTCTCGGTTATACGGGCACTATTTTCGGATTGATAGTCGTCGGTTCGCTCGCCGGTCCCCGGTGTTACTCAGATGCATTCGCATTAACTGCCGTCCTCTTTTTCATCTTTGCAGTGCCCTTTTTCATCACCATCGGGGACCAATCACCTAAGCCGCTCAAGGGACTGCTTACCGTCACCGGGGATTCCATCAAGGGTATCGTCGGCGTTCTAAGAGATGCCAGAGACCGGCCGGGCATATTGAGGTTTCTGCTGGGCCGGTTTCTTGTAGTCGAGGCGCTCGAGACAATAATATTTTTCATGGCAATCTTCTTAAAAGAGGCAGTGGGCTTTTCCGACGAAAAATTGACCTTTGGGAATCTCAACGAGATAACGGTATTCCTCATAATCGTCACCGCATTTACGGCCGTCGGATCGCTTATCTGGGGTTTTGTCACGGAGAAGTTCGGGCCGAGAAATTCGCTCCTTGGAACAATCGTTCTCTGGATTGTGACGCTGCTCGGTATAATAATATTCTCGCACAAGGGTCTGTTCTTCCTTCTGGGTTCGCTGGCCGGGATATCTCTTGGCGGCGTATGGACCACCGAAAGGCCGCTTCTGATAAACCTCGTGGGAGATAACAGCAAGCTGGGAGGTTATTTCGGTTTATTTGCGCTGTCGGGACGGATGGCCGCTGTTATCGGCCCGATTATATGGGGTTTGATCGTGTTGGCTTTTGATTCCCTGGGCCCCGTAAAATATAGATTCGCTGTGGGATCGGTTCTGGCTATGATGATCGCCGGATTTTTCGTTATGCGTAAGGTACCTGATGCCAGATAAGAGCTATCACGAAATCGTCGGCGTAATTCATATACATTCGGACTACTCCGATGGCAGCAAGACCATCGAGGAAATAGCGCAAATCGGGGAGCGCGCCGGGCTGGATTTTCTGATGTTTACAGACCATAATACCTTGAAACCATTGCATGACGGATATCAGCGATATCATGGGAAAATCGCCGTGCTGATAGGATACGAAATAGAAGATCCGAATGACGAAAACCATTATCTGGCCTTCGGCCTGCAGGATACTGTAAAACGGGGGGCCAGGGCCGCGGAGTATGTCGAGGAAGTGAGAAAAGCAGAAGGTCTGGGGATTATCGCACACCCGGATGAGATAAGGAACGCCTTTCCCCAGTACCCGAGCTTTCCCTGGAACGCCTGGGAACTCGATGGATACGATGGTCTGGAGATCTGGAATCATATGTCGGCCTGGATGGAATCGCTAAGGCCGATCAATATGCTCAAGATGGCCATTATGCCCCGCCGAAGCCTCCGCGGGCCGACCGCCCGGGTGTTGAAAAAATGGGATGAAATAGTAAAATCGAGGCCAGTGGCTGGCATAGGATCGTCGGACGTCCATGCGCATCTTTATCGCAAAGGGCCGATCCGGCTCACCATATTCCCATATAAAGTGCAGTTCCGCTCAATAAGGACTCACCTGCTTTTATATGAACCGCTTTCGCACGACATCATCATTGCGCGAAACCAGATTTTCGATGCCATCAGGAAATGCCGGGTGTTCATCTCCAATTACCGCTGGGGCGATGCCGGCGGTTTCGAGTTCTACGCAGAGAGCAATGGCCGGATTTACCGGATAGGAGATAATCCGGTTTTTTCCCAGGGGATGACCTTGCATTTGTCATCACCAAAAACAGCCCGGGTTACGTTGATAATGGATGGCAACCCCCATTTCGTTGACAGCTGCAGCAGCCTGGAGTTTCCGATCCCATCCGATGGGCTGTACAGGGTGGAACTCTCAATAAATAGAAGAGGATGGATATACTCCAATCATATAAGGATTTTGCCCGAAAAAGGATAAGGGCGAAACGCAACTTGGGTAGAGGGGGGCTGGAACTACCCAGGCAATGGCTTCACCCTTAAACCAATCAATAAATATTGCCTGATGGGGTACTTGTCAAGCCCTAATTTTCGGCTCCCGGACAGGCTCATTCGTCCGGCCGATTCAAATATGTGTGTCTCGGGCTCGTGAGCGAACTCCCGGCTTGCCTGCGTGAAGTTGCGGCCGGCTTACTTTTGTAATGATATTCTATATAAATATTTGGATTTGGGTATTCTGCCCCGAAATTCAGGCTATGAAACTTGTCGGAGGCAATATATCCTCGCCCCGGCGCTTATGATTTGATAGCTTGGGGATCAGGGTGCTCTGGGCCTTTATGAGAGCTTCGGCTGACGCTACCATCTCCGCTGTAATGCCGCGCGTCTTCTCCTTGGCGGCCTTGTCCATCTTTTGAAAACTGTCCTGTAGCCCTCTGCTACTGGGAATTTCCTTCATTAATTTGCCTCCAAAGCTATTATCGGAATTAATCATGCCTCTTCTTAGATTTTTCTGGAGTTGACATAATAATCCTGCCGGTTTAATATTGAAATGCATGACTCATGAATTGGTTGATAAATCGAAGCCGCTTATGAGGCCGACTCTTTTTTACGGCCTCAAGCTCAGGCATGCAGTAGCCCTCCTGGCCTGTCTGGCGGTGATTTTGATTCTGGCGGGCTATTTTTCGGTCTCGGCCGGGAAAAAAGCGGCCTTCAACGCCGTAACCGCCCAGGGCAGAGCATTGACTGAAACGCTTATCTCCTCGGCTGAAATGATCATCGAGGCGGACGATGAATTTGTGAATCTTGGCCTCGATCGGCTCTCTGAAAAAGTCGCTGAATTTTCGCTCGCGAATCTGGTTTCGGATGAATCTTCACTTGACCGCCTAAGAGAGAAGGTCATTGCGGATAAAGCTGCAATTGTGAGAAAGGGCAAAGTCGAGAGATCGTCCACCTCAAGAGTTTTCCCGTTAAACAACGATGCTATCGAACTCTGGCTCGACTCACTACAGGTTGATCCCGATATTGAGATAATCTATGACTTCAGAGCAATTGACGGTGAAAGGTATTTCTGGGGATACTTTCCTTATGACGAGGACACCGGACTATTTCTTGCGGCCAGATGGATATATGGCCAGTACGGCAATGAAAAGTTGAGCTTGTATCATCTTCTGAATATCGTCGGGCGCGAATCCGGCGTAGAGTATATAATGCTTCAGAATCTCGACGGTATCGTCTTTGCATCAAAGAAGATCGCCAGCATGCCTCGCATCTCCGATGATCCCTTCCTGCAGGAGTCTCTGACCAGTGATACCACTGTCAGCCGGCTTCTGGCTTTCGAGGACCGCGAGGTTCTGGAGACCGTGAGAAAATTCAAATCCAGCGAATTCGAAGGCCTGTTTAGAGTTGGACTTTCTCTATACGGATATAGAAGGATCGCAGACGGCATGAAACGCCAGGTCTGGCTGGTGGTGGCGGCGCTGATCATCCTGGGTATGCTCGGTTTCGGCGCGGTTGTCGGCTTCCAGAATTTTGATCTGTTGAAGGCGAGTTTTCACAAGGCCAGGATCATCTCGCAGAGCCTTCTCGATTCGTTGCCCGGGCCGGTGGTGGCCGTCGATTCCAGATTTAGAATCACCGACATCAACACTGCAGCGAAATCGAGTTTCGGTCTCCAATCTTTGCCGGCATCCGGCTCCGATTATCATGAGGTTTTTCCCGATGATCCTTTTCATTTCAGACAGGCGATCGACAGTAAGAGAAGCTCCAGTTTTGAAAGCTCTATGGGCAAAAACGACAGTCGTTATTTCGTGACAGCCACTCCGCTGACGGGCTACGGTGGAGAGGCCATGGGCGCCATCGCTATTGCCCAGGATATTACCGATTCCAGAAGATTAGAGGAGATGGCAGAATCCCGTCGCCGCCTATCGGAGATGGGGGCTTTAGCCGCCTCCATGGCTCATGAAATAAGAAATCCGCTAAACGCCATCGGCATCACCATCCAGCGCATGAAAGCGGAGATAAAGCCGGCGGAGGGAGAAGAGGATTTCGGACGTTTCCTGGATGGACTGAAAACGGAGATAGCGAGGCTGAACTCTATTATCGAAAAATTCCTCTCGGTGGCGCAATCGATAAGGCCTCGAATTGAAGAAATTGATATCAACGAGCTTGTCTCGAAAGTCGTGGATCTGTTCAAAAATCAAGCCGATTCCCGGAAGATAAAACTTCACTGGAATCCTTCGTCCGATATCAGCATCCACGGGGATAAAGCCGGACTGACCCAGGCGCTGGTCAATGTTGTAAAGAACAGCATCGAGGCAGTGAACCCTGACGGTAAGATCGAAATTTCGGTTTCATTATCGGATAACAAAACTAAGATCTCCGTCATAGATAACGGCCCCGGTATTGAGGATGTAGCCGCTGCTTTGAAACCTTTCCATACGACCAAGGCCGGCGGCACCGGGCTGGGGCTGGCTACGGCATCGAAAATACTTGCCGACCACGGCGGAGAACTGATAATAGAATCATCCCCGGGCAAGGGCTGCCGGGTGGATATGATTTTTCCTTCGAGGGAGACTGATAAATGAGGCTGCTTGTTATCGATGACGAATCTCATCAACGGGAGCTGTTGGCCGAACATCTACGCAAGAATGGCCATCAGGTGGCGACTGCGGGCGACGGTCAGGAAGGGCTGGAGAATCTGACGGGTGAGGGCGCCGAGGCAGCACTTGTGGATATGAGGATGCCTCGCATGGACGGCCTGACATTCATAAAGAAAAGCCTCGAGATATACCCGGATCTGGCCATAGTGGTAATGACCGCTTACGGGACGGTGGAATCGGCGGTGGAGGCGATGAAAGCCGGAGCTTTCGACTACCTTCTCAAACCGATAGATCTTGAGCACCTGAGTATCATTATCTCAAAGATTCAGGAAAACCATAGGTTGATTGCAGAGAATCGGTATTTGCGGCGTAAATTGGAAGAGGTGGATCAACCGGCGGGTATTATAGGTGAATCACAGGTAATCAAAAAGCTGCTGGCAGAGGTATCGAGGATTGCCCAATCCGATGCCACCGCCTTAATCCGGGGTGAGTCGGGAACCGGCAAGGAACTGATCGCCCGGGCGGTTCACTACGCCTCGGCAAGATCAAACGGTCCTTTCCTGGCGATCAACTGTACCTCGTTACCGGAAACCCTCCTCGAATCGGAGCTCTTCGGACATGAGAGGGGCGCTTTCACCGGCGCCACGTCCCGTCACCTCGGACGGTTCGAGTTGGCCGATAAGGGGACGATCTTCTTAGACGAAATCGGGGATATATCGCTGGTGATTCAGGCAAAACTCTTGCGCGTGTTGGAGTCGAGAACATTTCAACGGCTCGGCAGCAGCAAGGATATCTCGGCCGATATCAGGATTCTCTCGGCCACCAACAGGGATCTGGAGAAGGCGATTGACGAGGGCAAATTCCGCGAGGATCTCTATTACAGGCTCAATGTCATACCGATTTTTATTCCCCCTCTCCGCGAGAGAAGGGAGGATATACTTCCGCTGACGGAGTACTTCATCAAAAAATATAATGAGAAGAACAATAAACATATTAGCGGCATAACGCCCCTGGCCAAAGATCTGCTTTTAAGTCATGCCTGGCCGGGTAACGTCCGGGAGCTTGAAAACCTTATCGAACGCGCCATCGTGCTTTCGGTCGGCGACGTCATCGATCTGTCCGATGTCGATCCTTTTATCGGACGTCGCGAAGCCGGCGGTGGGCCGGTTGGCGACGATCTTAATCTGGAGAATCTGGAGAAGGCGGCAATCAAAGAAGCCTTGAAGAAAACGGGCGGCAGCCTCAAGGATGCGGCCGAGCTTCTGGGGATTCATCGCAATACAATTAGACTGAAGATAGGCAAATATAATATCAAGATCTGACGCACAATCCGGTTTCGCCGACGAACAATTATTGTGCATACCCACCAGAAAGTATTAATCTGCGATTTCTATCGCCTTGTAAGACAACAGGTTAGGATGCGGCCACCGTTGGCATGATAGTTGTTTATTTATGGGGTGCAACTATGAGATCGGAGGAAAAAATGAAGGTAAAGATACGATTGAATGGACTTAAGAAAACGCTCGGTTTTTCATTGATAATAATCGCCGTTTTACTGTCGACCGCCTGTGATCAAAGGAGCACGACATATGTGGCCGACAATGATATAACAGCGCCGCCGGTTCCCAGCGGTGTGACTACAACTACCGGCGACGGCATAATCTGGGTAGAATGGAATCCGATCAATGGTGTACCCGACTTGGCAGGTTTCTACGTCTGGAGAAGCACCGATAACCTCGATTTCTTCTGGATCGCCACGGTTGGCGAAGATGTAATAGAATATGAAGATGATGACGTAAGCAACGGAGTCACTTATTATTACGGCATCAGCTCTTTCGACGAGGACGGCAACGAATCCCGCGTTTCATTTGATTATGAAACTGCCTTCGACACTCCTCGGCCGGAGGGATTCGATGAAATAATCTACGATTTCAACGACCCGGATTACGAAGATCTTTCCGGTTTCGATTTCTCCAGGGAAGAACGGGTTCGCTATGACGCGTCCCGGTGCGATATCAGCCTGGAATACGATGCCAGGCCGGAGATCAGAACCTTTTTTATCTGGTTGGAGTGGAACGGATTGGCCATTCAGGATATGGGATACACCGATGGTTTCGATGATATCACTTACGCTCCCGTGAACGGCTGGTCGGAGTTTCTTTATGTCGAAGCCATCGAGGGGCATACCTATGTTATCCTGACAGAAGATAATCACTATGCCAAGATTCGTGTAACCGGTTTCGATAGCTTCCCCGCTTACAGAATGATATTCGACTGGGGATATCAAATCGATCCCGGCAACCGTGAGCTGAAGATCGATCCCAGGCGGAAGATAGCAATTATGGAATCAAGCGAGACATCGCAATGAAACGCGCTCTTATCATAATAATGTTGGCGATCGGTGCTCTCATAGCCGCCGGCTGCAGTTTTATCTTCGTCTCACGCAGCCACTCCCACACGCCGGGTTACTGCTACGATTGCCACCCTCGCCCCCGCTGGCATAAGGTTTATACGCGGTGCGATCATTACGAGATCAAGGTTGTTCACGATGGCTATCGTTATCGGCCACATAGACGTGCGAAGCACCAGGAATTTACGTTTGCAAAATACGATCACTCCCGCGACAAAGAGATAAGGGGAAAAAAGCAAAAGGAATTAAAAGAGGAACGAGAGAAAGTTAAAAAGGGTAAAAAGTCGAGGCGATGATTGACTATTTGTCTTTTTTTGATATTTTATGAAAGGCGGTGATTTTGATGAGGTTCTTGAAAATAACGGTAATGTTGGCGCTCGTCGCAGCCTATGCCTCGCCTGCCGGAGCCGATCGGTACTGGTTGAGCAGCGATGACGGTCCGGATATCGAGGTCTGGACGAATAAGGGTTATGACGCCACCTATTATTATGGCGAGGATGTAGCCGTTTACTTCCGCGCCGAACGGGATTGCTACGTGGTCGTCTACGATATCGATCCCTCCGGCTGGGTTAACGTGCTCTTCCCGTCGAATTACTACAACAGCTGCTATGTGACCGGTGACCGTGTTTATCGTATTCCGGATTATTACAGCGATTACACGCTCGAGGTTTCCAGCAGATCCGGCACAGAGCATATATTCGCGGTGGCCAGTTACGACTATTTCGAACCGCCTGATTTCATGATGTATTCGGGATATGACTACGGCGAATCCGAATATTATGTCGATGATTACTTCGTCAAAGATGTATGGGGAGATCTCGATGGATTCGTCAACTCTGTGAATCAGAGGATCGTAAATGGCCCCTATTCGGCGGCTTATACACGTTTTGACGTTGACTCCGGGTACCGTCACCATAAGAACTATCGTTACTGGGATTATGATCCCTACAGCGTTGGTTCCGTATGGATCGGGAGCAATTACCCGGGCGCCGAGATCTGGATCGACGGTATTTACTACGGTATCTCGCCGGTGCTTGTCCCCTGGATCTATTACGGTAATCACTGGCTATGGGCTTATTACGGCGGTTATCCCTGCTACCAGCAGTATTTCTACGTGTCATCTTACGAGAGATATTACATCGATGTTCGAATCGATGACCGCTATAAGGATTACCGCTACCGCCGGAGATCCTTCAGCGGCTGGATTCCCCTGGAGAAGAAATACCGCAACGAGAAAGGATTCAAAGAGCGCGCCGGTAAGGCCCGGGCCAAAAAGGTTCGCTCACGAACTCTGCCGTCGTACGTTGTCCGGGATTTCGAAAAGAGGGGCATAATCTCAAAAGAGGCTCCCATCGTCAAGAGGATCAGGGATGATTCTCGCGCCAGAGACGCCATCCGCTTTGCAGACAACAGGGAGCGGAGATCCGAGATCGAGCGGAAAGCCGTCAATAAAAAGCGAAAAAAGGCTGATAGAACGTCGTCTGTGAAACGTCCCGAAAGTCGCGATTCCAGAATCGATAAATCCAGGATGCTCGTTCCTAAAGATGGCAGGCTGCCGGAAAAGTCCGATAGACGAAAAGGGGATTACAAATCAGTTGAAAAGAGGAGTAAGGACAAGAAGGCGTCCTATTCCAAGCAGAAACGAGATGAAAATCGCAAGCGCAAAAGTTCTGTAACCAATAAGAAGCCGAAATCCGAAGGTTCCAAGAGTTCGGGAATCAAAAAGGCAGCCGGATCATCGAAAAAGTCTGCGAAAAAGGCGACCGTTAAAGCTAGAAAACCGCAGAGATCATCCGGCAAGTCTTCCCCTCGAAAGGAGAGAAGGTAATGCTAAAGAGGTTAATAGCGCTTCTGGTTGCCGTTTCCTTCATAATGTCCTCTCCTGCTCTGGCGGTTGAGAAAGTTCCCAAGAAGCCAAAAAAGCAAACGGCTTCAAGCGGTCAGGCAAGCGACCAGGAGAAAGCGCCGAAGAAGGAAACGAGTCTTAAACAGGAGCCGAAACCCACCCCGGATAGGAGCAGTCGGCCTGTGCCCGCCCCGGAGAGGCGGAGGTTCAAAGAAAAAGATCGGTTTATCGATGAGGACAGCGACGGCATCAACGACCGCTTGAGGAAGCCGCCGACTGTGAAGAAGAAAAAGAAGGAATCCCGACCCAAGAAGGCGGAAATAAAAAGACGTCCCACACCCAAGAAGGCGGAAATAAAAAGACGTCCCCGATAAAACAATCGTTTATCGGCCGATGTTCCTCCTGCCTGGTATAAGGCGGGGCCTTCTTCTCTCATAAAGGGATCTATTCGGCTCCATCCAGCGGAAAAACACCGGCAGTAATTATATGGCCATTGCTATAATTGCCATCACGGCAGGCGATAATTCCGCGTCTGTCATCTAAAAGGTTGACAGGGGCAGGGATTGACCGAATATTTGCTCGGTATGGCTGATGAAACCTCACTCGTCGTCAAGGTAAGCTCGCCTTTGGTAAACACCGGCGCCGGTAAATTCGACGTAGATATTCTATATCAGATGTTCGAAACCGGTTTGAATGCCTTATCGGGCGGCAATGATTATCATGAGTATTTTCGTCTACTCTTTGGAAACGATGATGTTATAGGAATTAAGGTCAATACGCTCGGCGGCCCGGGGATGTCGACGAGGGTAGAGGCCGTGGAAATTCTCTCCGGTCTCATGAGCGATTCGGGCATCCCGAAAAAAAAACACCTGATCTGGGATAGACACGATAGGGAATTGACAGCGGTGGGATTCACGCTGAAAACCCGGAACGGCCCTATGTGTTTCGGAACCGATCATACCGGCGTTGGGTTTTCAAAGCGACTGGTCTCAAAAGGCAAAGTAGGAGGATTGCTGAGCAGGATTCTGACCGATTATTGCAGCGGTTTCGTCAATTTTCCGGTGTTGAAGGATCACAGTTTAGCAGGTATAACCTGCTCTTTAAAGAACCATTATGGTAGTATCCATAATCCGAATAAATACCATGACAACGGCTGCGATCCCTATATTGCCGATTTGAATAGCCTGGAACAGATTAGGAACCAACAGCGTTTGATAATTGTGGACTGTTTGAGAGTACAATTTCACGGCGGCCCGGCGTATCATAGCAGTTGGGCGGCCGATTACGGAGCTCTTTTAATGGGGACCGATCCGGTGGCAATCGATGCCGTAGGGAATGGCATCGTCGAGGACCTCCGCAGGAACGCTGGAATGCAACCGTTGAAAGGCTCCCGAAGAGAGCCGATATATATACAGAGATCAGCACAGTACGGCCTGGGAAATAGCGATCCGGAAAAAATTGAATTGAGGGAGCTTATTGTCTGACGATGGGAATCTCGCTGGAGAAAACCGACATGAAGACCATTAGAATACTGATTCTTCTCTTACTGAGCATGATTATGGCATGTGGAGGCGCGGGCAGGAAGCAGCCTTTGGCCACAGATCAAAAACAAACAGATCCGTTTTCTGCTTACAGGGCCTACGATCACTTCGTCCGTGGAGATCTTTACGAGCAGGCAGGTAAATTTGAGGCGGCGATCGATGAATACCGTAAGGCGCTGATATACGATCCGGGTTCGGTTGAGATCAGGAGGTCGCTCTCGGAAATATATATGAGGCAGAGAAAATTCACGGAAGCGGCTGTTCTGCGCTCGGAGATTGAAGAAAAGAATGCCAAGGATTACAATTTCATCGGCGATTGCTTAAGATACAGTAACGACCTGGAGGGAGCTGCGGACTTTTATCGACGCTCGCTCGAGATAGACTCCACCCAGTATACGACCCGAATATACTTAGCCGGAATGCTTTATCATCTTGAAGATTATCGTAGGGCGGAGAGGAATTTCAAAATCGCGGTCGAATTTGCATCCAGCAAGGTTGAGGGATATCTGGAACTGGCCTCCTTCTATTTGAGGATTTCAGAAAACGACAAGGCGCTGGAAGCATATTATGCGGCACTGGAGGAGGACCCCGCCGATTTCCGTCCGGCGTTGGGAGCATCAGGAATACATCTGTCCAGAGGAGATACGACCACTGCCGATAGCATCTGTTTATCTCTATTGGAGGGACACCGCGACGATGTCCAGTCGTTGAATTCACTGATATCTACTTTTTATGCCCTTGACAGGCTGGAACTGGTGGAGAAGGCTGCAAAAAGAACGGCGGAGCTGTTGCCGAACGACCCCGATATGCAAAGAAGGTATGCCTTTACGCTTTTCGGAAACGGTAATTTCGCCGCTGCAGAGTCGCTGATGATAACTCTCGATGAAAAGGACATGGCCAACGGCCTGATTTACTATTATCTCGGACGTCTCCTGCAACGCCGTGAGGATTTTTCTTCCGCCGAGGATTATTTCAAAAAATCGCTGGCCCTCGAAGATACTATCACCTATTCGTGGATTAATCTTGCGGTTGTTACTGACGCCCAGGACAGGTATGAAGAAGCGCTTGAAATAATGCATGGTGCCTATGAAAAGATCCCCTATGATTCCTTTGAGGTGTTGTATTATACTGCGATAATTCATTCCAGAAACGAGCATTATGATCTTGCCAGGGATGGTTATCTGAGGCTCTTAGAATCCCGGCCGGATGATATCGATATCCGATTTAATCTCGCCGCCTCATATGAGCGCCTCGGCAATTTCGATGGTGCCGAAAAAGAATTTCAGTGGATCATCGAAAGAGCTCCCGAACATGCCCTGGCGCTGAATTATCTCGGCTATATGTACGCCGACAATGGCATCAAGCTGAAAAAGGCTCTCCAGATGATAAAGGATGCTGTTTCGATCGATCCCGAAAACGGAGCTTTCCTCGACAGCTACGCCTGGGTGCTGTTTAAACTGGGACGTTACGACGAGGCTCTGGTGCAGATGAAAGAGGCAATCAAGCATGATGAGAGCGACGCCATTCTCTACGACCATCAGGGAGATATCTATGCTGCACTGACCAGCCATGAGCTGGCCAGGGAAAGCTGGGAAAAGGCTCTTAAGATCGAGCCGGATAATGAGGAAATCAAAGCCAAATTGAATCCCAGGTGATACGATCAATTCCATATCTGTTCCTGTCCTGTCTATTTATGTCTGCTATATCATGTGCCGTTAAGGAGAGTCCAGCGGGAGGCCCCGAAGATAAGACGCCACCTGCCATAATCCAGGTGGAACCCGAGCCGGGCAGCACCATGATCCCGGCTGACACCAGATTTACCATTACCTTTTCAAAGCCGATGGATCGCAGGAGAACCGAAAGCGCTGTCTTTCTCTCGCCGGTTTTCTGGGATTATCCTGAAATGAAATGGTCCGGCAAGAAACTCACGGTGATTCCACCTGAAGAATTAGAACCGAATAAAACCTACGTCCTGACAGTCGGTGCGGGAGGAATCGGATACCATCAGAATAAAATCGGCATATCTTACAGCTTTGCCTTTTCCACAGGGGCGGAAATCGACAGCGGGACAATTGAGGGAGCAGTATTCTCATCCGAGGGGAAGCGCAAGAATTATGATATCTGGGTGTATGGTATCGACGAGGCCGCAAATGTGGAATTCATGACCGGAATACCGGAATATGCCACGCAGGTCGATTCGCTGGGAGGTTTCTCTCTGAGCAACATCGGTCCGGGACAATATATTGTCGTTGCCACGGACGATAGAAACGACGATCTGTTCTGGGAGCCGGGTTCGGAATCAATCGGCCTGCCGCCATTCATAGTATCCCTGGAGGGAAGCGAGACGGTACGCGGAATAATACTCAGACCGGAGAGACGGGATACGTTGCAGGCGTATTTCTCCCGGATCAAGGCCGTAGATAATCGACGGTTGACAGTTGAGTTCTCCCAGCCCGTACTGGATAGCCTCATGCTCGATCTCGAATCATACGTTATAAGATCATCCGATGATACGGGTGATACAACTTACCTCAGGATTCTCGGCGGCTATACAGGCGAGGAAAAACGATTTGTTCTGGAAACCGAACCTCAAATACCGGGGCATAGCTACAGATTGATTCCTGTTGATCTATTTACCGTCTGGTGTGTCCCCTTCGATACCGCCGGGGCGATATTCGAGGGGGGGCAACCAGGCGATACTATCGGCCCCAAACTCATATCGACTTTACCACGTGGCGGATCAAGAAATACATATCAGGATAGCGTGGTGGAGCTAACCTTCTCCGAGAGGATAAGGGTCGTGGATTTCCCGGCAGCGGTTGCCGTGGTAGCAGATTCCATCGACACCTTGCAATTCACTCCCGATTGGGTCTTTCCCAACATGGTTCGCTTGAGGTTTAAGGATCGTATTCCAAGGCAACGGGAGATTGAAATAACTCTGGATCCGGCTGGTGTTTTCGATATGGCCGATAATCCGATGCCAGATTCGGCCAAAGCCTTTTCGTTCAGGCTTCCGCCGACCGATACCATCGGATATGTCACCACTTCCGTCGACCCGCCCGGAACTTTGCCGGTAATTGGAATATTAAGGCCGCAGAACAGAGGCGGTAATACCTATGAATCCTCTTCGGATAAGCAGGGAAATATCTCTTTTGATAATGTGCTTCCCGGTTCCTACTGGTTTGAATATTTCGAGGATTCCGATGGTGACGGTAGATGGTCGCCGGGCATTATCGAACCATTCAAGCCGGCGGAGCCGTTTTCGTTTTTGGCAGATTCGATTAGCGTTCGCTCCCGGTGGACCACAGATATAGGCCTGATCGAATTGCCGGGCGAAAGCCGGTGAAAAAGATTGACATGCAATCATCATATGCTATCATATAAGATATGCTTCAAAGAGCGGCTCTGGGGCCAGTTTCGCTGCTGGTATTAGCTTACGTTTCCCTCATAATTTCGATTCCGACGGCTCATGCAGGAGAAGAATCGACGGTCTATAAAGGTATCTTCGTCTCAGATGAGCCGATTAGCGGTTCGATCAGGATTACCTTCCCCGATGGTGACATTGATCCTGTCTCAGCCTATCTGGAAACTGACACCGACCGGAAAATAGCTGCTACTTTCGGCCAAACTGGAAATCGAATTTCACTGAAACCCTTCAATCAATCGATCTCGATTTCGCGTGTAGTCCTCCTGCTGCAAAAGATTGCAACTGATCCGGATTTATCCGCAGCCATAGTTGAAGCCGGGGGGAAGATAATATCCGGAAGCTGGCGTGATCTCTCGCCATTGTTGCTCGGAAATCTTGCAAATGTCACGGACAGCCTTTTGCTGGCAACGGTGGCGGCGGCCGATACTCACAAGATCGCCTTCAATACTACGACTGATGCCCTGAGTGATTCGGGGATAATCTGGGTGACGTTTCCATCCGGATTCGATATCGCGGCAGTAGACAGTGCAGTCTATTCGGATAACGATGCCGGTAACGACGGTAACGAACCTGTCATAAGCTCGATTGCCATCGTCGATCAAACCGTCCAATTCCAGCTTAACCTGGGGGCTTTACCGGCTGTTCCGGCATCACGCATATCAGTGGAGTTCAGCCCTGTTACCAACGATACGGTGGCCCAGAATTATACGGTCGTGGTGATGACAACGGATTCAACGGGCAATATCGACAACGGTCCGGCAGTCTCCGGGGAATTCTCTCTCCAGCCGGGACCGCTGGATCACATAATTATAATGCCCGATACCGCACTTACTATTCCTGCAGATTCGGTCATAAATTTCGATGTCAGCGGAAACGATCAATACGAGAACGAAATAGACACCCTCGTCTTCACATATAATGTCACTGTCGACTCCTGTGGCGATGTTGTCGATGGGGTTTTCATAGCCGATAAGGTGGGGGACTGTTATTTCACCGCCAGCGCCGATGGCATTACAGACTCCTCCGGTCTGATAACCGTCGTTCCGGGGCCTTTAAGCAGTTTTTCCATCTCCGGAACTCCTTCCACCCGGATGGCAGGACAGGTATTTCCATCCATTGTTAATGTCACGGCCTACGATACCAGAGATAATATCAAGACCGACTATCTCGGGGACCTCTGGTTTGAATCGAGCGATCCCGCCGCAGTCCTATTATATGATTCGGGAAATCCTTATACATTTGTTGTGGAGGATACAGGCAGCGCCGATTTCGCAGGTACCGGTTTCGAATTGCGCACCGCCGGTAGCCAGACGATTACGGCAACCAACGGCACTATTATGGTAGCCTCCGATCCCATCGACGTAAGCGCCGCGCTGATAGACACCTTTACGTTCAGTGTCGGCCTGGTTCAGAACGCCGGCGTGGTTTTCGACTTGCAGGTTTTATTCGCCGAAGATCAATTCGGGAATCCCGCTTCTGCTGAAGTAATTATATCTACTCCTTTTGGCGGCGGCTCCTCTCCCGACGGTATCCCGCCCACCTTGAATAATATCGAAGTCGTCGATGGTTCCGGATCAGCATCGCAGACTTTGACCAATGCCGTTCCTACCGTGTTGAGAGGATCTGCCGCCGGAGTCGTGGTCGAAACAACAATAGTAGTCCAGCCCGGCTTTCTGGGCAGATTTGAAATGTCCGGCTATCCGGATACGACGATCGCGGGTGATCTGTTCCCCGATCCGGTAACCGTAGTTGTTTTTGATGTTTTCGGCAATCAGAAAACCAACTATGGAGATTGGGTCTATTTCACCAGCTCTGATCCCCTGGCTGTTTTGCCATATACAGTATCGTCAAAGTACCAATTCGTACCGATCGATTCAGGCTCTCATTCTTTTGACGGTTCGGGCTTTTCACTCAGAACGGCCGGTGAGCCGATCATCACCATAACAGACGGAGCCGTTTCTGATACATCGGAGACCATTACCGTCAATCCAGGCCAGATAAACGAGTTCATAATTTTTGCGCCGCTGTCGCCGGTTACGGCCGGCATCCCTTTTCCGGTCGGGGTGTCGGAATGCCGTGATACATACGGAAACCTCACGGATGGCACGGTCAATGTCGCTGATTCGGTAGGCGGTGGCGCATCGCCGGATGGTACGCAGCCGGCCTACAACTCCATACGCGTCGTATCGGGTTCCGGCAGCGCCAACCAGACGCTGGTTAACGCTGTCACGACAGTACTCAAGGGGACTGCTGGCAGCGTGGTGGAGGTTACCGACAGTATCACAGTCGTTTCCGGAACTACAGGTGAATTTGACCTGGATATCTCTTCGCCTCAAATATCGGGTTATTCGTTTACGGGTACGGCGGAAATCACTGCTTTCGATCAATATGGCAACTTAAAATCGAATTACGATGCTTCCCTTGATACCGTCGTCGTAGAATCCTCGGCGGCCGGTACCATGCAAAACAACATTTTAGATCTCGCCGGCGATTTTGTCAACGGTGTGGCTGACCTGGCAGCCAGAGGCACGAGATACGACGGGCGCGGGGGAGTTATGACGTTTTCGGCGACATCTGAATCCGGCGTAGTTGGAATATCCGATCCCGTCGTCATGCGCGCCGTCTTCTGTGATACGCTCATAATCAATGAGGGAATTGTATCCTGGGGGGATACGGCCACCGGAGTTATTATTGTCAGCAATGATGGCGACGTGGCTGTCGAGATCACCGATCTTGACGTTTTTACCGAGAGCGGATGGTCGCTGGAACCATCGATTATTTCACCCGGTCTACCGGATTCCATACAGGCAGGTCTGGACGGTACCTATGATATCTCGATCCCCATCCATAGCGGCTTTGCACTGGGGATTCATCCGCTGTCGGCGACTGCACAGGGATTATATGGACTATTCACTGTCACCGATACGCTCAGCGGATTTCCCGATACGCTTGAGATCCAGTCTGCTTCTCAAATCGATTATGTTACCGGTTCTATAAGCAGGGATACGTTATCATCCGGCGAATATTATGCATTATCCTTGAAGTTAAGCAACAGTGGAACTGCAGGATTGGGATTAATAGACAGCTCCTATCTCTATTTTACCGATGGCTCCCTCGATTTCAGGGCCGGGATTTTCAGCGGAGTTTACCTGCCGCCGGATACTCCCGGGGGGACCGACATAATTCTCGATTCATCGCTTGTCGATCCGAATTTTATTTCAGATATCTATGAAGCAACTTTCCATTATTTCGGTCAGGAAAATGGACATTTCTTAAGCGGCATTATCGTTTTGAGTGATTCTATCACCGTCCAGAGCGGCGCGGATATCAGCTATATAACGGGATCGCAGAATATCGATTCGCTCGTCCTGGGGCAAAATGCGTCGTTCTCCATTCGGGTCAGGAATAACGGTATCGCATCCCTGATACTCGATCATGAAATGACGAAAATAAGATTTACCGATTCTGTTCGGGATTTTGTGGCCTATTCTGATACATCTTTCCCCGTGGGTATTGATGTTATAATACCGGGCGACACTACTCTTTATTTTGATCCCACGATCTTATCGCCGGAGTTTGCGCTGGGGCAATACCTGCCGGACGTAACAATCAGGGGTGTACAGAACGGCAATATTGTGACTATGAACTTCGAGACTGAGCCTGACACGATTGACGTATTATCCAGGGGAACGTTGAGAATTGATACGACATACGTTATGAGTTTAAACGCTCCATTTGTCAACACCGCCCAGGATTGCTCCGTCAGGGTTGCCTTATCCAATCAGGGCCAAGAGCCGGTGGATTCCTTATATGTTCACCTTTCCAGCGACGGCGCCTCGGTTTTTCCCGAATCGCTTCTTGTGGAGCATATAGGTGGCCTGGAGGCAAGCGCTATTATGTTTTCTCTAAGCGCAGCAGTAGACCCGGACTCCGGAGAAGTGTTTGCGAGTGCATTATCGGGGGGAAGGGGTAACGTATCGGGCCTGCCGCCGCTTTTTCTGCCACCGCTGGACAATGCAGCCTTGCTTGTCATCGAGACACCCGCGGAATTAGCGCTGTCCGCAATCGGGGTGGCTGCTCCACCGGAGGCTATGGATGATACGGTAACTGTCAACCAGCCGGTCAGGATTTCGGCACTGGTGAATAATCTCGGCCAGGCGGACATAACCGGTTCTCAAAGGCTCGTCCTCGATACGGGCTCCTCCGGTTTCATTGTCACGGATTCGGTCAACAGGGATTATGTTCTCGATCAGGATGTCTTCTGGGATATTACGGCGCCGGGCAATCCTTCCGGTTCTGCGATCCTGACGGTGAGGTTCTTGCAAAGAGCGAATGATTCCAATGATGGTTCCGACGCCACAGGTCCGGACTCGGTTTCCACCAGGGAGTTTGTTATAGATACCAGTCCTTACCTGTTACATCGACCGGTGATAAGCGATCCAGCCGGTGCGCTGGACGGGATAATCTCCACAGACCAGACGTTTACTTTAACTGATACAATAGACGTGTTCGGAACTTATGTCAATCTATCGGCAGCCATCATACTACCTCCGGGATTCACGACCGAGGATCCTCTCGTCAAGCATCCGATTGGCAATACGGCATCCTGGGATATCAGGGCTCCGGCCGGATCAAGACAGGATTCCGTCGGCGTTTTAAGCTGGCTATACGATGTCAATACGGGCGATTCGATATCCAGCGGGCCTGATTTTGTCAATACTACGGTTGTCGAGGCTGCCACATTGAACCTCGGATCGCAAATTATCGGGCCCCGGGCGGCTCTCGACGGCATAATCGAGCCCGGTGGTCATTTCGAATATGAGGCTCTGGTGGTTAATGGCGGGCAGGCCGACGTTGGAACAGGACGATTATCGTTGCATCTCGGCAACCCTGATTTGATCCCTGCCGAGGAAACGGAACGCGATTTTGCGCCGGGCATTCCGGTCGTCTGGACCATCACTGTGCCCAACCTTGAGATTTCGAATGCGATTCCGGTATGGGTAACGCTGGATTCAATCCCGGATGAGGAAAACACAGGGATTCGGGCTCCGGTTGTAAATGATTCAACATCCGTTCTTGTCACTATCAGGGAACTGTTGCCGAGGCTGGAATTAATCCCCGGCGAGCTTCATTCGGGCTCGGTGGTAAAAGGCCAGAAGCTTAATTTTATGTCATTTGCCCTGAGCAATAACGACCGCGGCGGATCATTTCTTATCGGCGTGACTCAGATGACATTCAGGTTGGACTCGAATCTGCCTTCCAATTCTACTGGCTCGCCCGTGGTATTAACCGGGGCAACTATTTTCGTCGATTCGACGGAGTATGAAAGCAGTGAAATTACGGCCGACGAAATCAGGTTCGAGTTCTCGGATACGCTTGATATAGCCCCCGGCGAGAACGCCGAGCTTGATCTGTGGTTGAATATATCATTAAACTCGGAAGTCAGGGATTTCGTAATTGGGCTCGATAGCCGGGATATAGAAGGTGTCGTCCTGGATGGAGGAGTCCCCACGGCCGAATTGACCGCTGTCTCCCGACAGGGTGTCCCATTACTCTGGAACAGCGATCCTACGGCTGTTCTGGCGCGATCATTTGCCGGTTCGGTCTCCAGCTATCCGAATCCCTTCAATCCGAAAAACAACGCGGCAAAAATAGGATACTATCTTGCCGCCGATTCGGATCTGGAAGTGAAGATTTTCACCCTCCTGGGCGAGTTAGTCTGGTCGAAGGAAATTCAAGCCACGGCTTCCCTTGGACGCGCCGGACTGCATACCGGCCAGACGGCCCTGCAATGGAGCGGCAAAAACGATTCTGGTTCCGATATCAGATCTGGCGTATATATCTGCGTCATCAAAAACAGGTCCACAGGCGAGGAGGAGCGATTCAAAATTGCTGTCGTAAAGTAGTACTGAGCGCAGCCGTTCTCCTGTTATCCTGGAGTTCGATAGCATTCTCTGAAGGCGACGCCGGCCGGGAATCGCTTTTTTCGCTGGGTGCGGGAGCGCGGGGGATGGGTATGGGACGAGCTTTCGTTTCGCTCTCGGGTGATGCCTCGGCTCCCTTCTGGAACCCCGGCGCTACGGCCTCCATAGATAAAACTGAGGTCATGGCATTTCACACTTCCCTTTTTCTGGGAACCAACTACGAATGTCTCGGGCTATCTCATCCTCTGGGGGAAATCGGAGTTTTTTCGCTATCGGTCGGCAGGGTTGCCACAGACGGTATTGAACGCAGGGACGAATTCAATCGACTTATCGATGAGTTTTCATCGTCCGAATCACAATATGGATTGAGTTTCGCACGTGATATCCGTTTCGGCCTATCCGGGGGACTGACGCTGAAAGCTGTCATGGTTGATATCGGTAATGTCAGCGGATCCGGATTCGGCGCCGATCTGGGATTTCAATACCGACCTTCCTTCGTCAAAGGGGTGACAGTAGGTGCGGCATTCAACGACTTGATAAAGCCTGCCGTAAAACTGGTATCGGTCAAAGATGAGTATCAGACAGTCAGCAGATTTGGAATATCCTCGCAGAACAGGCCATTCAAGGATGCCAGTTCCACGGTTTCCCTTGACCTCGAGAAAACAAAGGGCAGGAGCGTCAGGATACGTGCCGGGCTGGAGGCGGCCTTCTACCGGCAATTCTCGCTTCGCCTGGGATATGATGACGGACGGCCCACTTTCGGGGCGGGATTATTGTATAACCTTGTCAGGCTGGACTATGCCTATGAGGATGTTGAACATCTCGGCGGCAGCCATAGAGTATCGGTTGCTTTTGCCTTCGGGAAGTCCGTGGCGCAGGCCAGTGAGGAGAACAAGGCACGGATAATCCATGAAGAAAAGGAGAGATGGGAAGAATCGCTCGAATCGGAACGAAAGAACAAATCCAATACCTATATGGACATGGCAGACAGCTTAAAGGACCACGGCCAATACCATGAAGCCCTGGATTATTATCAGAGGGCGTCGGCTCTTGATTCCGGTTTTGTCGAGGCTCGGGCCGGGGCGGATAGTATGATGGCCCGCATCGTCGGTCGGGCGGTGGCGGACGCCGGTGACAGGAAAAGAAAAGATCTGATCGCCGGTAGGATTGAATCCGCCCTCACCGCTTTCCGTCAAGGGCGTTTGAATGAAGCCATATCGAATTATGATCTGCTTCTGGAGATAGATCCGGAAAACGAGACCCTCATCGATCTGCTCAAAACCGCCAGGGAGACCCGTCGGGAAGAAATCGAGGACAGCAGGAATACTGCCAGAACTTACCAGGAAGCGGGCGATTATGTCAATGCCATAGCGGCCTGGGATCGGTTGCTGGCGCTCGACCGGACGGATACGGAGGCAGCCGATTCGATCGATGTCCTCAGGAAAGAACTGGAGGTAGGCAATCTGGTAACCGCAGCCCTGGCTGCCATTGAGGAAGGCAGGTACGCCCGCGCGGTAAGCCATCTGAGAAAGGCAGCGGAATTGAAACCGCAGGATAAGACTATTGCATCGCTGCTGAAAAATGCTCGAGCTAAATCTGCTCCACTCACCACGCTTGAAGATATAAAGTCATCTCCCGATCACTGGAGGATTTATCTCTCCGGTCTCGAAAGCTATCAGGCCAACGAATACGAAAAGGCGCTGAATTCCTGGCGTAGCCTGCGAGAATCTTATCCGAACAATCCGGAGTTGGAAAAGAATATAAGCCAGGCCGAACAGAGGCTGGCTGCTGAAGGCGATTCCTCCCCAGAATAGACTTTACTTAGTTCGGAATCCGCCTTAAAATTAACGTAAGATGGGGTCGGTGTAGGCTATGGCGAAAAAGCCACAAAAAGAGATCTTTATGAGCTTTCCCGCTGAGGAGGGACAGCTCGAGGATATCCGCAAAAGCATCCAGAATGTATTATCCGAGTCGGATCTCTCTACCAAGGATATAAACAGCGTACTTCTGGGTATCGAGGAAGCCTGCACTAACGTAATCCGGCATGCTTATCTTTATGGCCCTGGCACGCTCAGGATCAAGGTAGCGTTCCATCCGGGGCGCGTGGTTTTCTCTATTTTCGATAAGGGTCGCCGGTTCGATTATGACCATTCGGAGACCCCGGATCTCGATCGCTACATAAAAACCGGCCGAAAAGGCGGGCTGGGACTCTATCTGATTCGCAAAATGATGGACACGGTGGAGTATTATTCCCGCGAAGGCGAAAACGAGCTCCGGATGGAGAAACTAGCTGATAAGGCTACGGCCAGAACCGTCCGGCCCCGCGGGGTTTCTATCAGGGTCAAATTCGCTCTCTGGGCTTCTCTGGTGGTATTCGCCATCGTGGCCAGCGTATTTCTATATCTCGACAATAGGGTAGCTGATGGCGCTTATGCGGCCTTTTTCCGAGGCGCTTCGGACGTTATGAATTCGTTTGTATCGGATACCGGCGATAAAATAGTCTCAAGAGACCTCGACCTTTCTAAGTCAGCCTCCAGATGGCTCTCGGCCAATACTGATCAGTTTTCATATATTCTTGTGACCGATACCTCGGATATTATTATTGCAGATCCCGGGAACCCCAAGAATTTTCTAACGGAATATACTGCACTGACAGGTTCATATTATAACAACGATCTTGCAGTTGAGGACTCCATCGGACAACGGAATTTTCATTACAAAATGGCCGTCAGGCTCAACAATAGTATAGTCGGATACGTCTATTTCGGCCTGAAGGAAGCCCCGTTGAGAGCGGAGGTTTCGCATGCCAGAAGAGGGCTTTTTCTCATAGCCATCGCGGGACTTGTTGCCGGATTTATCGCTGTGTTTATGCTCTCTAACTACTTTGTGAAACCGATACAGAAACTCACGGAGGGTGTCCTGCGCATAGGGGACGGCAATCTGGATCGCTCCCTGCCCGTTGAAGGCACCGACGAATTCTCGGAGATCGCAAGGGCTTTTAACGAAATCACTTTGAAATTCAAAAAAGCCCAGGAGAACGTGGTTGAGCAGGAACGGCTCCAGAAAGAGATGCAGGTTGCCCAGGAAATTCAACATGCGCTTCTGCCCCGGAGGTTTCCCGAGATCGAGGGATATGATATTGCCACGATCTACCGGGCAGCGAAAGATGTCGGCGGCGATTATTTCGATTTTGTTCAGATCGACGAGGATACGCTGGGGATTATAGTGGCCGACGTTTCCGGAAAAGGGGTGCCCGGTTCGCTGGTTATGACCATGATCCGGACCGCCCTCCGCCTCGAGGCCAGGGGAAACCTTTCTCCCGCAGACATCCTCGGCAACGTCAATCACTTCGTTACAGATGATGTCAAAAAGGGAATGTTTATCACCATATTTCTCATTACTCTTAACTCCAAGAATAGAACTATCTCATATGTTTCCGCCGGGCACAACCCGATGATCCTGTATAGAAAAGATTCCGATGCTTGCTATTTCCTGAATACAAGAGGCATGCCCCTGGGAATCAGCTTGCCGGAGGGGGTTACTTTCGAGAAATCGCTTCAGGCCGATAGGGTGAAACTTAAAAAGGATGATATGCTGATTATCTATACCGATGGCATCACCGAGGCTATGAATAAGCCGGGCGCTCAATATGGAAACGACCGACTGATCGAATTTATTAAGAAGAACACCGAACTTTCCCCCGAGGAGTTCGCTAAGAAACTCGATGATGATATAAACAGATTTACCGCCGGCGCCCCTCAAAATGATGATATCACCCTGGTAGTCGTTAAAGAAAAGATTATGCTTGATGAGCTGGTATTTGAAAAGAGGAAGCGACTTATCGAGATGGTCGAGCATGAAGGAGTTCCTTTGGATGAAGCCTGCAAGCAGATGGACGTATCGACGTCCACTTTTTATAAATATCGCCGCCGCTGGCAGAAACTGGGCGACGCCGGATTGCTCAACAAGAAGCTTCGAGCCGAATCGGTGATGAGGCAGATCCCTTATGAGGTCCGCAAAGAAATCTTAAATATCGTTCGCGAGAATCCCGGGTACGGTGCCAAGCGCATTATGAGCGAACTCGCCGGAAGGGATTTCCGGGAGATCGAATATCGAGGGATCTACGAAGAGTTGGTTCGAATGCGACTCAATACTAAGAAACTAAGACTTGAGTATGTAAGCAGAGTGGGGAGCCTCACCCCGGAACTGCGTGCGGAACTGGATAAGGAAATTCTCCGTGAGAGGAAGAAAAAGAGTGAATTCGATCGCGAGGGCTATGTTGAAGATATAAAGAAAAGCATCGTGGAGAAGGATGTTGAGGCCAAACAACCCGCTGCTGATATCCTGCGAAAATTACAGGATCTGGAACCTGCACTGGGAGACACCGGCCTCTACGGAGAGATAGCCGCCGAACTCGGCAAACTAAGCGGCGGGAAAGACATCGCCATGCTTTTTGAGAAGATGATACTCAGGATGGCCCAGATAAGAAAAGCCGAGGCTGACAGAAAATCGCAAGATCCTCTCATTTCTAAGCCCGGGCGCGTTGAGGTTCCTGGGGACGATCCGAATATTGATATGACCGTAGATTCAATAGAAAAGAAGCTGGAGGCCCCTGCGGACGATCTTGACTTTCCCACTATCGATGATAATACGGCTCCAATTGATGTGGTGGATGCCGCTTCCCATATCGAAAACGACGATGCAAAAAAGGAAAATATCGATTGGGAAAAATATGGCAAAAAACTTTATGAGAAATTCAACAAGAAATGATTAAGCTGGCAGTGCTGACATCAAAGGGCGGGACGGGAAAGACGACAACCGCCATAAACCTCGGACATGGCCTGGCGCTCTCGGGACATAGGGTTCTCATTGTCGATTGTGATCCGCAGGGATCGGCCACATCGGCGTTCGGAGTCAAATCCGAGAAAGGTCTCGTCGACCTCCTGATCGAGGGTCGGGCGGATATATACAAAATAAGGCCCGAGCTGTATCTTCTGCCATCCGGGAAGAAGCGGCTTGCAGACCTCGAGATAATGATGGCCTCCCGGGCCGACCGCTATCAGATATTAAAAAATGCCCTTCATCGTCTCTCAGGATGCGATTGGGTAATTCTGGACTGCTCTCCCTCGATAAATATTATTAATCTCAACGCACTAGGATTTGCCGACTACCTGCTGGTTCCTTCTTCTCTGGATTATTTCTCGCTGGAGGGGGTCAGGACAACCCTTGAGATAACGGGCGAGGTGAACAACGGGGGAAATGGCAATATTGAGATTCTCGGCATTCTGCCGACATTTTATGATAGAAGGACGGTTATATCGCGGCTGGCTCTGGAGAGTCTCCGCAGCGAATATGGAAGTCTGATTTTAAAAACGGAAATCAGGACCAACGCCCAGATTCGGAGGTCGCAATGGTATCAGAAGACTATATTCGAATATGCCCCCTATTCTTATGGGGCTTTCGACTATTTCAATCTGGCCAAGGAGGTCCTGGAGAGAGTGCGAGGTCAAAAGCGACATGAATGATATCAAAATATCCCTGGATAGTTCGGGAATTGCATCGGCAGTTTCGGTGGTTCGAGTTGACGGTGTTGTGGATACCATGACGGCCACTGAATTGGAAAAAGTTATGAATTCGTTGCTGGATCGTGGAAAATACAAAATTATAATCGATCTCGGTGGCGTCGATTACATATCATCGGCCGGCTGGGGTATATTCATTTCCAACATTCGCGAGATAAGACAGCATTCCGGCGATATCAAGTTGGCCAGAATGATTCCCAACGTGTATGAAATATTCGAGCTTCTGGAATTCGATTCCATCCTTCGTGCTTTCGATAGCATCGAAAAGGCCAGGGGCGATTTCGAGGAAGACAGATACGATACAGCTGCTGTCGGCTCCCCGACGCCGGTTGAGGTCGGAGTCGCCGCAAAGCAGAGCATTACGGGTGAACCACCTCCCGGACCAGCTGTCGATTCGGCCTCAGAGAAAATAGTGGTTGGTGAACCCGGAGATCAAGAGAAGGTGGAAGGGATCGAGAGCGCGCCACGGAACGTGGAAACCATGGTCCTGGAGATGATAGCAAAAGACCCCTTTTATACGGTTTCGGAGATTAAAAGAGAGGTGGAAAGGAAGTATCAGCGGTCTGGGGTGGGATGGTGGAAGATCTGGAATATATTGAGACGAAACGGCCTCCTCAGCAAGAAAAGCCGCTATCGCAGAGCTCGGAATAGGGCCAGGGATCTGTAATAATGATTAAGCCTCCTCCGGCGCGGCCATACGTTTTAGCGCTGATGATACTGGGAGCTTTATTTATCGCAGTATTTTTTATCTCGGATTCAGAATGGACGACTATAGGTATCGGAGGCATCATCCTGATAGCCTCGACTATCGTTGGCCTTGCTTATTTGAGATCCATCCGCAATGCCCGTCTCATTTCCAGCCTGTATGAATCCGAGAGCTCCCGCGAAAAATCAATCGCCATCGGAATTCTTGCTGAAATCCTGGCAGAAAGTCCGGCCACAGGGTCCCGGTTGGCCAGGGTGGCCGAGTTGATCTGCGGCAGGTTCGGGCTCGGGAAATTGGCCATATTCTTCCAGGATGGCGATAAATTCAAGCCGAAGATTTATTTCAATATACCCGCGGCCATATTAAACCGTCCCAGGACTTACCGACTGCATTACCTGTTCAAAGAAATCAATGCTGCCGGTGAGCTATCCGCCGAGGATAGCATCCGGAGATTGTTGCTTAAGAAAAACAACCAGGAGATTCTGGAACCATTGGTTACGTTCCGCTATAGGTGGGGACGCTCACGCTCAATGATTCTTATCGCCGAGGATGAAAAGGGCTTTTTTGCCGACGCTTTGAATGACCAGGAATTCAATAGATTGTTCTGGCCGGTGCTGGACAATCACGTCAGGCAAGGTGCAAGACTGACGGATAACATTTCGGATACGAAGCGGATGAGAAACGATCTTTCACAGGCCAAACGGGAGATACTGGATCTCAATAAGGAACTCAACAAAAAGCTTTTCGACCTGCAATCTTACGTGAAGATTTCCAGCGATCTATATTCTCATTTCAACGAGGAACAACTGTTCGAGTCCTTAATAAAGGCCGTCTGTGTCCAGGTCGGAGCGAGGGGAGCGGATGTCATGCATCCCACGGACAATGGCAAATTTGTTACCCGGTCTGCCGAGGGATTGCCGGATCTGGTTCTGGATTCCAGTTCCAAGCTTCTCGCATTGCTTGAGAAGAGCGGCAAGCCGCTTCTGTTGCCAGTTGTAGGTTCCGGAATGAGAAGAAACGAGCCTTTCCTGAGGGCCGCCATCGGACGGGGCTACGAGGTAGCCATGGCTATCAGAGCTGAAAATAGAACCGGTTGCGTATTGATTGTCCGCGAAAAAATCGATAAGGGCCAGTATTCAGATTCGAATCTGGATTTCTTATCCATCGTATCAAACATAGCTTCTCTGGCGCTCGAAAACATACGTCAATACTCTACTATCGAAAAGCTATCTTATACCGACAGCATGACCGGGGTTTTCAACTACAGGTATTTTTATAAGCGCCTGAATGAGGAGATACTCAGGGCTAAAAGGTACGGCCGCGATCTTGCCCTGGTAATCCTGGATATAGATAATTTTAAGCTTTTTAACGATAACTATGGACATCAGACCGGCGATTTTGTATTAAAGCGTCTGGCGGAGATAATCTCCAGGACGGTACGGTCTATCGATATCGTCAGCAGATACGGGGGGGAGGAGTTTTGCATTATAATGCCTGACACTAACGCCGCCAGTTGCGAGGTTTTCATAGAGAGGCTGAGATCTGAAATTGCGCAATTTAAATTGGAATCGGATATTCTGAAAAGGGATAATGTCATCACTGTTTCGGTGGGAGGTGCTGTTTACCCGCAGCACGCCTCCACGCCGGATAGAATCATCTACTGTGCGGATATGGCCCTTTTGAAGGCCAAGGCGCTGGGACGAAACCGGGCGATTATGTGCCAGCCCGAATTTATAGATAAAAAAGAATCCTCCATCGGGGGTCATGAATGAGAGATGGCAAATACAGGTATTTAGGGCCAGCTACCCTGATAAATGTGATGCGTACGCTGACTATGCTGATTCTCTGGTCGGCGCTTTCGACCGGTCTGATATCGGCGCAGGATGATTCTGAAGCATATAATATCGGCTATACAGATGTTCTTTCCATAAGCTTCTGGCAGGAGCCCGCCCTCGACCGCGAAGTCAGGGTTGGTGAGGACGGCATGATCACATTGCCGGTTATAGGTACGATCAGGGCGGCTGGGCTGACGAGTACGGAATTAGCTAAGGACATCGTGGAGCAGATGACTTTTTATCAGAGTCCCATTTCACAGGCGACGGTCGTGGTAAGGGAATTCAATTCCCGGGCGGTGTTGGTTTCCGGTCAGGTTATGGAACCATCAAGGTTGAGCTATGAGAAAATCCCCGATCTATGGCGGATCATAATCGATGCCGGCGGCCCCACGGACCGGGCGGACCTCTCCCGCGTCAGGATAATAAGATCAGCCGATGGAGAATCGGATATCATCGATGTCGATCTTTACAGCATTATCAGAGACGGCGATATTTCCAGGGCGCCTCAGTTGCAGCCCGGCGACCTGGTCAATGTTCCGCTGGCCCCATTTGGTGTTTCGATGGAGCTGGGAGAGCGTCCGGATGCCAGAGGCAAGAACGTCTACTTCGTGCTGGGTAGCGTGGCCTCACCGGGCGTGAGGAACCTGGAAGCGGGTATGGACGTATTAGGTGCGATAGCCCTCGCTGGCGGAACGACACCCGAAGCCGATTTAAAAAATGTGCGAGTGGTAATGAAGGGATCCGCATACTCCAATATTGTGAGGATCGACTTGGAGGAGTATGTGGAAAACGGTTCTTCGCCGCGCTTTATTTTGCATGCTGAAGATACAATCGTCGTCCCGGCCAGGGAGGGGGGTATGTTTACGAAGGTGCTCAGCACATTGGGCGCCATCATGCCCTTTGTCACGGCCATAGGGACCATTATCTTACTGTCAAGATAATCTGTATGAACGAAGAGAAGACTCATATTGACCTGAAAGATTACTGGGGGATATTACTCAGGCGCAAGGCGCTATTGATATTGCCTTTGATAATCGTCCCCCTGGCTGCATTCGCCGCCAGCTTCTTTTTGCCGCGAACCTATATATCATCGGTTAACATATTGCTGGGTGAAGCGAAAATACTCCCCCCCACGGTTGAACAGCAGCTTGAGGGGAGGGCATCCTTCAATCGAACCTCGTTGCGTGACAGGCAAAGGTCACTATACGACCAGATAACATCAACCAAGTATCTGAAACGCCTTATAGCCGTGCTGGATATTCCCGTGCCCGGCGGGATAAGGCAGGTGGCGGCTCAGATGAAGCAGCAATATCCGGAGATTTCTGAAAATGAACTCGCCGAGACCATCCTGGCCGACGGCCTGCGCGAGAACGCCTCGGTCAATTTGAAATCGAATAACTTAATAGAGATCGGCTTTTCCGCATCCGATCCCGTTGTCGCACAGAGAACGGCGAAGGCGTTAGCCGATATTTTTATCGAAGAGAGCCTGGCTAATGAACTTGCGGGAGTCAGATCCAATATCAGCTTTTCAGAGGAACAGCTTGCCCTGTATCAGGAGAAACTGAAAACAGCCGAAGACAAACTCAGAGAATTTCGAAAGGAACTTCTCGTCACAGAGGCCGTTGAGGATACGACCGGTTACGATCTCAAGCAAATCGTCTCCGCCATTGATGCGCTCGACCTGGAGATCAAGTTGCAGGAGAGCAAGCTGCGGGATTTCAGGGGCCGGCTGATCGTCGAGGGTATCGACATAAATTCCATCGCCCTGCCCGATGATCTGCTGCCACAGAAGGATCGACTTCTAATTGCTATATCCTCTCTCACGGATCTGCTTACGCGGCATATCTGGAAGGACCCCAAGGTCTTGAATCTAAACGAAGAGACCAGAGGCCTTCTCTCCCTCATTAACAGCAATATCACCAGGTATGTGGCGGAGGAATACGCCGATAGTCCGCCTCAGTTGCGTGAGAATATCTCGAGCTACCTTATCGAACATCTGGCTATTGAGTTCAATCGAGCTAAGAGAGCAACCCTTGACCAGAGCATTGTCAATATCAAAAATAGGATTTTCAGAAACCCGGATACCGAAGTCACCATGCAGAGGCTCCAGAGCGAAATAGACAACTACAGAAACCTTTACGACCTTTTCGTAACTCATGCTCAATACGCTGCCATAAACCAATCGGCAAAAAAGGTGGAGGCTGAAGGGAAATACCTGATCACCAAGCCGGCGTCCCTTCCTCTTGAACCGGAATCGCCCAACAAGAAAAGGCTGCTTTTTATGGGAATTATTCTGGGCCTGGCTCTGGGCGGCGGGGCTTTGTTGACCGTGGAGGTTCTGGATAATTCATTCAAGAAGGTGGAGGATGTCGAAAAGTATCTCGGCATCAAGGTCATAGGCACTATTCCCAGAATGGAACTTCCGTTTGGCTCGAACCTGAAAAGAAAGGTCCCGATTTTTGTGGGGGCCGGGATCAGTTTTCTGCTCGTGATCTGGATATTATTCCTGCAATTCAAAACGAGTGGATAGCCAAATGC
>CBEUCH010000009.1:0-140961 GCA_965541585.1 uncultured bacterium
CCCGCATGGCCATGGGGGCGCTCAGGCCTAATGTCGTGGATTTTATGACTATTGCACGCCTCGAGGATGAAGATGGCCTCAGAATCGAGGAGGTGGTGGTGTCCGATGGATCATCGCTAATCGGTAAATCTTTTGAGGAGCTTGATGTCCGGGCCAGATACGGATTGAACGTTATCGGCATTAAGAGACGCGATGGCAAAATGGTTTATAATCCGCCTGCGGAACAGGTAATAGAAGGCGGCGATACTCTGATTATGGCAGGCGGCGGAGATCAACTGTCCAAAATCGATGAACTCTGCGCACCGGTTGACCAACGGGAAAGCGCGCCATAATATAAAAGTTGTCAAACAGATCATCCGGAATACAGCCGGGCCTGGGCGCCCTGATGCTTATCGCAGCTGTATTTTTTGTCAGCTGGGCTGCAATATTGATCCGGATCTCCGAATCGGCTCCCACCACTATAGCTTTTTTCAGAATGTTCTTTTCGACTATTATGGTTGGTTTCGCATTGCCTTTTTATCGAAAGAAATGGTTCCATAGAAGCTCGGATTTCTGGGTATCAGTTTTGTCCGGCATCTTTCTCGGCTTCCATTTTTACCTCTGGATCGCCTCCTTGAAATTCACGTCGATATCGTCGTCGGTAATGCTGGTCACCACTCAGCCTGTTTTCGTGGCCGCTCTTGGATATATCTTCCTGAAAGAAGGCATCGGTAAAATAGGCCTGGTGGCCATCATCTTCGCCATGATCGGCAGTTATCTTATAGCCAGGGGAGACCTGGCCATAGACAGCGTCCATCTCAAGGGAGATGTTCTGGCGGTCGGGGGAGCGCTGGCCGCAGGTTTATATCTGTTTATGGGACGGTTCGTCCGGCCGCGTGTCGATCTGATCCCATACGTCTTTACGGTTTACGGTATTGCATCGGTCACTATTTTAGTTCTCGGTATCGTCAGCGGTTCACTGCATGCCCCGGCGGTCGGGAGCGATTACCTGATATTCTTCCTTCTTGCCCTGGGCCCCACGATTTTAGGTCATAATGTTTATAATTACGCACTTCGTCACATGCCGGCCTTCCCGGTCGGTATGTCCATTCTCGGCGAGCCGGTTCTGGCGACCATCTGGGCAATGATTATATTCAAAGAATACCCGATAATATCCACCATCATCGGCGGCGCGATCATTATATTGTCCGTGATAATGGTGATGATCAGGCTGAAAACCGGGCAGGAGCCGGCGGCATGAAAAAGGGCGTTTTGATAAGCTTCGAGGGGCTTGACAAGGTCGGCAAGTCGACCCAGGTGAAGCAACTGCTCAAGCATCTGAAAAAAAGCGGAGTCGATCCGACACTGGTGCGTGAGCCGGGTTCCACCGAGGTCTCCGAGAGAATACGGGAGATCCTGGCCGATAGATCCCTGGTCGGCAAGATCTCACCGTTGACAGAATTCCTGCTCTATTCGGCCAGCCGCGCCCAGTTGGTGGCCGAGACGATCAAGCCGGCCTTGGAGAGGGGAGAGGTCGTTATTACAGATAGGTATTATGACTCATCAACCGCCTACCAGGGTTACGGCCGCGGAATGGATATCGGCTTTATAGAAACCGTCAATATGGTATCCACAGATCACCTGGTTCCCGATCTGACCATACTGCTGGTGGCGGATAAATCCATCTCCAATTCCAAAAAGAATATCAAGCGATTCAGCCCCGATTTGTTCGATGATCGCCTGGAGCGGGAGTTTCTGGCGTTCAGGAAGAAGGTTCAGGCGGGATTTCTGAAGATAGCAAAAAGAGAAAAGAAACGTTTCCTGGTTATAGACGCTTCCGAGAAGAAATCCGGGATCGCCAAAAAGATAGCTGTCGGCGTCGATGAGCTGTTGAAGCATGAAAAATAGAGGGACAGGGAGGAGATATGAAAAGCGAAAATGGCCGCGGTCTTAATCCCAAACTGATCATCGGGCTGGCGATCATTCTGATCGGTGTGCTGGCGTTACTCGCAAATCTCGGGTTTGATACCGACATCGGCATCTGGGATTACTGGCCTGTTATCCTGATTCTGATCGGTCTCAGCGTCATACTCCAGCCGGCCGAGTACAGAAATGCTTTTGCCGGATCTATTTTCGTTGTCATCGGAATTTTATTTCTGCTTGATAATTTCTATATAATCGATTTCGGATTCAACCTGCTCTGGCCGGTTCTTCTTATCCTGGTTGGCGTAGCGATCGTCAAACACGGAGTCGGCCGCGGGAGAGGGGTTTTGTTTGATGCCGAACATATCAATCTCATGGCCATACTGGGAGGAGGGGATCACAACTATACATCCAAATCCCTTAAAGGCGGAAGGATATTCGCATTCATGGGGGGAGGTAAGTTGAATCTCACGGAGGCCGATATGCTCGAGGATTCTATGGTCATTGATGTATTCGCCATGATGGGTGGCGTGGAAATAAAGGTCCCGATTGGATGGCAGGTAACAATGCATGGTATTCCGATACTTGGCGGGATGGACAACAAAACCTCCTCTATATCAGATGACGATAAAGCCGCGGCGCGACCTACACCGGGCAAAAGTCTTATTATCAAAGGCATTGCCATCATGGGTGGCGTCGAGGTGAAAAACTGATATAACGAGCATATCTCCCACCGGCGGCTGAGTCCGACCGGTAGGATATTGCAGGATATGACGATAACCGGTAAAGGCTGATCAAATCCTGCCGATACAATCACTGGATTTAAAGATATATCCTTAGCAGGGGGGATTTATGCTTATCTGGAGTATTGTGCTTTTGGTCCTTGGAATTCTGGCCGTTATTGATTCCCAGGTTAATTATGGCCAAATTTTTCGAAGCGCCAATTCAATCTTGTTTATGCTTCTGGCGCTTGGCGTTCTGATCAGAACAAAAATACTGGGAACCAGGGGATTTAGAGAACGGCTTGTTAGAAAAAACTTAGAGTTGGAGGCCAGAGTTGAAGAATTAGAACGCGCTCTCGGTCTATTAAAAAAGCAAGAGGTTGAACAGAACGTTCCCGTATAAAAATCCCATTTTTCTCTCTTTTCCTGCATTTTGAATTATCTCGTTTATCAGTATGCCATATTGCCTTCGGATCAACTCCCGACCGTTTGGAATTGAATAAAGGTGCTAACGTACGGACACAACATTGTTCTGTCCCTACAAATATTGCCGTGGTTGGGTGTGGCAATCCCAAACTCGTTTGGGATTTAACAACATATAAATGCACCCCCAAACAAGTTTGAGGGTGCCACCCGCCGGGTCAGGCGACCCGACACCACGGCATGACACGCGGCCTACCCCCAAAAATTATATTGACACCGAGGGCTATATTCACTTTCTTGCATCATCCCCGCCGTAGGCGGGATTCCCACCCCCCGGGAATATGAGAAATGAGGTATGATATGGCTTTCTTGGTTTATGAAATTTCAAAGGCCAAGCTGGGTATGGATTTCAGAAATCCTGAACCGCTAAAGGTTAATATCCTCGCAGCAATTCTAATCGATTATCTAAGACGCGGAAACGTCAAGAAATCGCAGATTTTTACATGGCATATTAATCAGAATGAGATATTGACAAATCTCGAGTTTGATCCCCAAAAACATGCCTTTGTTATTGATGTAAAACCTGACGTTAAGAATAACGTATCCATATGCAAATTACAGGATATTTGGGGATATTCTAATGATTGGTGGACTCCAGTATTAATTAGATTGGAATCTATTTTTATAGATAAAAAGAGTATCGATCACTCAACATTTAAGAGAGCATTTAATGACTCTGAGGCTGAAAGAGAGGTTCTCCATGAGATCTTGTATTTAGATGCAGGAACGCATTACGGGAAGCGACGATGGGGGAAAACGGGCTATGTTAATGCCGCTCTTCTCTGGCCTGAGGTCTTAAGTCATTTCTGTTCAATTATAGAAGAAAATCCGTTTTAGCCAAAATGGAGCAATAACTAAATGCCAGGATAATGAAGATAAATCTCCCCCCGGGCGGAGCGGACCGTAACCCGGCGGAAAAGGAATGGAGGTAAGGTAACAACTATTCACTTAACATTGCGAGGGTAGAAAGGGCGTAGAAAAAAAATGACAGTACGGGGATTTGTCAGAACGCTGGCTGCCGCTCAAAGAAGAGCCGAGCGAGAGGCCCATAGAAGGCAAAGAGAACTTCTAAGGCAGCAAAAAGAATATGATAAAATGATGGCGCTTGAACGAGATCAATATGAAGTCGAAGTCTATGAAAATACTATTGATCTTCTAACGTCCATTCATAAAGATTGCGCAGGCTTTTGGGATTGGGGCCAAATCGCCAATACCCCTCCACCAGAGAAGCCTCTTAAGAGCAATACACAGGAAAATAAAGCTATGGAGGCACTAAGTAATTATAAGCCCAGTATTTTTGACAAGATCTTCAAAAATGTCGAAAAGAAGACAGGGAAATTGAAAGATAAAATTGATGAAGCTAGAAGACAAGATGCAAGTGATTATAAAATTGAAATCCAAAAATACGAAAAAGATCGTGAAGAGTGGGAATCAATTGTTAGGGTTGGCAAAGGTGTACTAAATGGCGATATAAAGATGCACATTGAAGCGATAAAATTATCGAATCCTTTTGATGATATTGAATTGTTGGGATCTACAATGGATTTTGAGCCAATAGATTCTTCCAAAATGTGCGTAACTTTTAACGCAAATGATACCGATGTAATCCCGAAGACGAAGAAATCACTAACAAAAACCAGCAAGTTGTCAACACGGGAGATGCCTATTGGGCAGGTGAACCAGCTTTATCAGGATTATGTATGCGGCTGCGCGTTGCGAATCGGACGAGAACTGTTTTCTCTATTGCCGCTGAATCTAATAATTGTAACCGTGCTCGGGTCAATTCTCGATAGTGCAACAGGCCATGTTGAAGATAAACCCATATTATCAGTGGGACTGATCAGAGATACTTTGGAAGCACTAAATTTCGACGCTATCGATCCCTCTGATTCGATGAGGAATTTTAAGCACAATATGGCTTTTAAGAAAACGGCCGGGTTCGCACCGGTAAATGCGATGGACGTTTATGATTTTAATTTTCGAAATTAGGGTCCGGCAGGATGTCATTTAATTGCCATCTTGATGCATGAAAACTTTCTGGATTTTATGTGAGGTAATTAAATGGCAGTGACTTCTTTCTTGGCAATTTGGGGGGCCATTTTATCTACTGTTGCAGTTACTTGGAATATAATCCGGGATAGAAATGATAAGGGCAAAATAAGATTGACGGGCTATATTGGAAAAGTAATTCCTGGCAATCCTGAGGAAAGGAAACTTGTAGTCACTATAACCAATATTGGTCGAAGACCTATTCGAATAACCGGATGGGGAGCAACAAAAAAGAAACAGGCAATAGACAAAAGGTGCTTATTTATCCTAGGACGGCATTTACCCGTAACATTAAAGGAAGGGGATGAAGTCGTAGAAATAAATGATGATCTTACCTTACTTTCTGAAGATATCAAAACTCTGTATGCAATTGACTCGACAAGCAAGATGTGGAAAATGAAGGAAAAATATTTCAAAGGCATAGTATTAGAAATGCAGAAAACTTAAAAACTCTGGTAAAATACAGTAATAAATGTGCCGAGCTTTCGTTGTTTACAACCACAGAGTATTTTCGGCACAAGGTTTCTGACGGCTCTTTTCACCCCACCTCCCCCAGCCCCCCCCCATGTCCCATTCTGGGCAATCACTCCATTGCAGACTGCAACAAATCCAACTGCAGACCTGTTCATCCATAAGCCGCATAATTATTAGTATGGAGTGTGGCAATCCCAAACTCGTTTGGGATTGAGATAAACAAAATACACCCCCAAACAAGTTTGAGGGTGCCACCCCTGTACCATTATGGCGATTCCCCCTATTGCAGACTGCAACAAATTTAACGCAAACCTGTTCATCCGTAAGCCGCATAATAATTTAAGACGATAAGATAACGGTATGGCGCAGTATGCGCCTGCCGGATAAATATGAATATATTCTCCAAAATATTCAAAGTCTTGAGCAAGTACGGCTGGGGCACGACGCTGGTATTGCTGGCTATCTTCGCGGTCGGCTTCACCTGGTCGTCATCGGATAAGCTCTACAGCAACATCCGCGTCTTCGACCGCATAGCGCTTTTAGTCAGCCAGAACTACCTTCTGGATCTCGATGAGACGAAGCTGGTGCGGGCCGGTATCGACGGCATGCTCACGAAGCTGGACAAATATACGAAATACCTGGAGGGCAGCGATTACCTGCATCTGAAGCAGGAGACCGACGGGCGGTTCTATGGTATCGGCGTTTACCTGGAGTACCATCATGATACCCTGACGGTGACCTCGGTGCAGGAGGGCACACCCGGCTATCGAGCGGGGATCAAACCGGGAGACAGGCTCATCGAAATCGATTCGGTTCAAACCGCGGGCCTGGATAAAACGGAAATCAGAACGTTGATGGCAGGTCCGGTGGGCAGCCGTATCATGCTCCGCATCAGTCGCCCCGGCGACCGTGAATACGACGTGTTTGCCGAGCGCGCCGAGGTGGAAGTGGTAGCCATCCCATATTATACCATGCTGACCGAGAAGGTCGGCTATGCCCGGATGTTGCGTTTTTCCGAGGGTTGCTATAAGGAGTTGAGGGCGGCCGTCACCGATCTGAAAAAGCAGGGAATGGAATCGTTTATATTCGATCTCCGGGATAACCCGGGCGGCCTGCTGTCGGAGGCCATCGAGGTTTCCAGCGCCTTCCTGCCCGCCAATTCTATTATAGTCGAGGCGCGCGGCAGACGGGAATTGTTGAAAGGTCTCTATGTTTCGCAAGACCTGCCCATATTTCCCGATGGCGATCTGGTGATTCTGGTGGATAGCCAGACCGCCAGCGCAGCAGAGATCGTCGCCGGTGCCATTCAGGATCACGACCGGGGCGTGGTTGTCGGGACCGAGACCTATGGGAAAGGGCTGGTTCAGCAGATCCTCAAGCTCTCCGAACAGTCGGCGCTGAAAGTTACCACCTCTAAATATTACCTGCCGGCTGGCAGATGCCTGCAGAAACCGGACTGGTCGACATTCGAGCTGGTCTCCGGTGAGGTCGAGCCGCAAACTGATGAGCTGTTCGCCACCGACTCGGGCCGTCCCGTTTTCGGCGGCGGCGGCATCCTGCCGGACGTCTATCTCGATGAAAAGACCGCATCGGATTTTGTCGAGGCTTTAAAACGCGAATCCTGTTTCTTCGATTTCGCCACCGTTTTTATCAAAGACCATCAGGTAACTACCGGGCTGGAGATCGATGAGAATATCATGCAGGATTTTAAGGAATTTGTGGAGGAATCAAATTTCCGTTTCGAGGAGAAAGACCGAACGGCCTTCGACGATTTCAAAAGCAACTTCACGGCTGCCGACAGCAAAACCGAGGAAGCGATGGAGGTTCTCGATCAGAAGCTCCTGTCGAAAGAGGAGTGGCTTTTCGAATCCAATTATCTCGAGATCGCCTGGAATCTGAAAGAATCGATCCTGCTTCAGGCCTTTGGTGAAGAGAATATCTACGAAATCTGGGTTTCGAATCAGCCCCAGATCTCCGAGGCCGTCGATATTCTCTCCAACTCTCAAAAGTACAACTCTATCCTCGTCCAGCGCTGATTCTTGCCTTTTAGCTACATTCATCATAAGTTGTCTCCCGATGGAATTAGCCTATCTAATAGCGACCGGTTTTCTGGCCGGTTTCGTGGGCTCGCTTTTCGGCCTCGGCGGGGGGATAATTCTCGTCCCGGCGTTGACCCTGATATTCGGCATGCCGATGACGGAGGCGGTTGGAACCTCATTGATGGGCGTAGTGGCCGTCTCCACGGCCGCCGCCATAGATTTTTTGAAATCCGGAAGAGCCGATCTTGAACTGGGCCTGACCCTCGAAACTCTAACTGCTCTGGGCGCGCTGAGCGGGGGCTTGTTGGCCGCTGTAATCGCTGCCCGTTCCCTTTATATCTTGTTCGGCATCGTCTGCCTCTATGCGGCGTTCAATATGATTCGTCCGCGGAACAGGCTCTCAGAGAGTGAAGAAAGTACATATCCCGGAAACAAATTAATCGGCTTGGGGCTGTCGTTTGCGGCGGGCAATATCTCCGGCTTGCTGGGGGTCGGGGGGGGCATCATGAAAGTGCCGCTTCTGAATCTGGTCATGGGCGTGCCGCTTAAGATCGCCACCGCAACCTCGAGCTATATGATAGGCATCACCGCCGCCACGGCCTCGATCATCTACCTGGTCAGGGGCGACGTCGATCTTTATAAAGCCGCAGTCATCATCCTGGGAATATTCTTTGGCAGCCGCTTGGGCGCATCGATCTCCTACAGAATCAATGTCCTTACGTTGCGATTGCTCTTCGTGGCTATTTTGCTTTATACCGCGTATAAAATGATATTAAGGGGTTTTTGATGGCGAATAATATGGGAAGTATCAACAAACTGACCGGTCGGTCATTGAAGATTTTCGAATATACTGCCGTTTCTGTACTTTCGATGGCCGTTATTACTCATTTAGCAAGATTTTCAATCTCGAAAACTCTGGTGATTATCGGCATCGGCCTGATGGCTATCGCTCCGCTTGCTGGCGTAATTACGGCCGGCGTGATTTCGTTCCGGTCGGGGAAGCATAGACTGTTCTATATGGCGACCATTATCGTAGCCATTTATATTGCGGCATTCCTGGTGGCACGATGAAATGGAATGGATCCCCGAAGGCATCTCCAATGCCGTTCCCGTTCGATCCAAGCGTATGATCAAAAGGTAGAATTGATATTGCTGCAACCTGCAATATGCGATAAGATTGTTGATGTGGAGGAGGATGGATGAAAGCGGTGATAATGGCCGGCGGCTTCGGCACCAGATTGAGACCGCTGACCTCAAACGTCCCCAAACCGATGGTCCCCATGGCAGGCCGTCCGGTGATGGAACATATTGTCCGATTACTCAAGAAGCACAAGATAAAGAACATAACCGCTGCATTGTATTTTCAATCGGAACAGATAAAATCATATTTCGGAAGCGGCAAACGATGGGGCGTCGATATCAAGTATATCACTGCCGAGGCGGATTTCGGCACCGCCGGAGCAGCTAAGAACGCACAAAAGAATCTGGATTCGCGATTTATAGTTATCTCCGGTGATATCCTCACGGATTTCGATATCTCCGAGGCGATAGATTTCCATATCAAGAGGAAGGCCATGGCCACCATTGTATTGACCCGTGTCGAGAATCCGTTGAACTATGGTATCGTAATAGCGGGTAAATCGGGAAAAATCACCAGATTTCTCGAAAAGCCGGGCTGGGGGCAGGTCTTTTCCGATACAGTGAACACCGGGATTTATATTCTGGAGCCTGAGGTTTTAGATCTGATCCCTCCAACGATAAAGTATGATTTCTCGCAAGATTTGTTTCCAGATATGCTTGAAAAGAAGTTAAAGCTTTACGGCTATATTGCTCAGGGATACTGGCGCGATATTGGCAATATCGAGGATTACTACGTTGGCCACCAGGATATTCTGGACGGCAAGGTAAATGTTCAGATTCCAGGCATTAAAACTGACGATGCGGACACCAATATCTTTATTGGCGAAAACGCCATGATATCCCACGGTTCAATGCTCTCCGGAACCGTGGTTATCGGTGATAATGTTAAGATCGGGCCGCGGGCACGGATATTCAATAGTGTTATCGGAGACGGTTCTATCATCGGGCGCGACGTGAATCTGAGCCGCGTTATCGCCTGGGAGGGTGTTTCGATCGGACCTAAAGTCGAGGCCTCCGAAGCGATCTTTTGCAAAGGCAGTATCGTGGGCGAGGGAGCAACCGTTGAAGAGGAATGTATAATATCAGATAATTCCAGAGTCGGCAATGCTGCATGGATTAAAAGAAACGTTAAGATTTGGCCCAACAAGGAGGTGGAGGCCGGAGCCACGCTTACCTTCAGTCTGATCTGGGGCGAAAGATGGAGCCGCGAGCTTTTCTCCGACGCCAAGGTCACTGGAATCGGCAATGCGGAGATTACCCCTGAGTTTGCAGCCAAACTGGGAGCCGCATATGGCGCCATCGTTGGAGCCGGACGAACCGTTGCAGTCTGCAGAGGAGCATCGGACACGTCCAGGATGATTAATAGGGCCGTCATCTCCGGGCTGCTATCGTCGGGTGTGAACGTAGCCGATCTCAGGACAATCCCTGTTCCGGTTTTGAGACAGGAGCTCAAAAGCGGGCGGATGGCGGGCGGGATACATGTGAGGCTCAATCCCGACGGCAACGACGAAATCGATATTATCTTCTTCGATCAAGATGGGCGGGATCTACCGACTCCCAAAACCAAAAGCATCGAAAGGCTTTTTACGAGAGAGGATTTTCGACGGGCTCCAGTGAGCGGCATCGGTAGCCTCGATTTTCCACAGAGGGTATATGAAACCTATCGTGAATCCTTTGTATCCCATATAGATAAGTCTGTTTTCTTAAACTCCAAGTTTAAGGTAGTTATCGATTACGGGTACGGAGGAGCATCGGAGATTTTGCCGGGAATCTTAGGCTCTCTCGGCATCGATTCGGTGTCTTTGAACTCTTTCGTCGATCCACGTCAGGCATATTATTTTGCGCGTCGGCAAAAAGAGGCCACCAAACAGCTCGGCACTATCGTCAAATCGCTTGGTGCCGATATCGGGATATTGCTGAATTCCGGCGCAGAGAAGATCATCGCAGTCAGTGAAAAAGGAGAAGTGATAAACTCTCAGAGAATGCTCTTAAAAGTAGCCCAATTATATTGCGAGGCGGCCAGCCCGAGAAAAATCGCGGTTCCCGTCTCGGCCTCGTCAGGAATAGAAACTATTGCCAGGGAGCACGGGGCAAAGATCGAATGGATACCCGGCGATCACCAGGGGATGATGGAGGCCGGCATTTCGGGCAAAACAGTCTTTGTCGGGGGCACCAAAGGAGGATTCCTTTTCCCCGGCTTCCAACTCGGAGTGGATGCAATGTTCGCCACCGTCAAGATATTCGAGCTGTTGGAGAAGGCGGGACGAAGAATAGGCAGTATCACGGGGCCCTGGGATAAGCTTGTTATGGTGGAAAAGAGCGTGGCCTGCTCGTGGGGCAAAAAGGGTCAGGTAATGCGTTCCTTATTACACCATTCCGAGGGATTTGAGCGTATTCTTGTAGATGGAGCAAGATTTTCGGAGGATGGCGCCTGGATTCTGGTCAGGCCGGACAGGAGGCGCGCCCAGTTTTTCGTTCAGGCGGAATCGAGCAATGCCGGAACTGCCAGAGAGTTGGCCGGGCAATATGTCAAGTACATAAAAAACTGGCAAAAATAGCGCTAAACCGAGGTCGTATTCTGGCTGTCAGCGAGGAATATTTCCCTTGACCTTTTCGGCCCAAACATTGTATTGTAGAGTCAATTGTAAGGAGGAGCGCCAGGTCGATACCGTTAAAAGTTTGTGCTGATTTTTTAAGGATCGGGAAGACGAAAAAGGACGTAAAAAAGGAATGGGTGCTCCTTATCCATGGAATCTTTAAAGATATTTAAAATTATTTCAAGAAAGTCTATACCATCTATGAGCAGGGCAGTTCTTTTATTTATTGTGGCGATGATCGCCGTACCCTCTATGGCTTCGGGTCAGAACAATGGAGAGGATTCGGGAAGGGGAAAAGTCGACGAGAGCTTTTTGACCAGGCTGCCTGCCCTGAAAGCGGGAAAAGTGCTATTGGAGGAAAAGGTCGATCCCAGGACCTATATACTTGGTCCGGGCGATATCCTCTCGATCTTCACATGGGGTAATTTCCAGGGACAGTATCGCCTGCCCGTCTCGCCGGAGGGTGTTCTGCTCGTTCCCGAGATCGGGCCGATTCAGGTCTCCGGGATCAGCCTCCATAGAGCAGAAAAGAGAATATCGGCACGCATAATGAAGCGCTATCTCAATGTCGAAACCATAGTCTCGCTTATTGATCTGCGGACGTTCAAGGTTTATATCGGAGGTGCGGTCAAATACCCGGGACCTTATCCTGGAACAGCCGTTACGAGGGTTTCGGAGATAATAAATATGGCAGGGGGTTTCCTGGGGGAGGATAATCCCGAAATCAATTTCCCACCTGGGATCCGAAGAATAACATCAAACAGGAAAATGTCATCGAAGAGGAACGTACAGGTATATCGAAAAAACGGAGATATCCTTACAGCCGATATTCTCAGATTTGAGATAACGGGTCAAACTAAATTCGATCTGCTTCTTAGTGATGGCGACAGAATTCTCGTTCCGGTGATGGAGAGTTCAATTAACCTCTATGGTATATTTGGGGCCGTTAGAAATCCGGGATATTTTGAATATTCAAGCCATGATTCGCTCTCCGATCTTATAGAGCTTGCCCATGGACTGAAATTGAGTGCGGATTCTCAAAATGTAGAGGTTGTGAGATTCAGGCCCGATAACAGGCAAACCTACAGTATAACAATTGATCTTCGATCAACCGATTGGAATATCTCTCTAAATGCCGATGATCGCGTTTATGTAAAGGCAATCCAGGAATATCACGAAAAATATCAGGTCTTGCTTACCGGAGAATTCACATATCCTGGCTATTACGCTATCAGCAGAGATTCCTCCTGGCTGACTGAGATTGTTGAAAAAGCCGGGGGCTTTACCCTGTCTGCTTCTCTGGATGAAGCCGAGATGACCAGGGTTTCAATCGAGGAGATAATCGATCCGGAATATGAGCGGTTGCGGAGGATGCAGGTTTCGGATATGTCCGATAGCGAATACGATTACTACAAGACCAAATCGAGGAGCAAACCGGGCAGGGTGGCCGCCGATTTCGTCGGCCTATTTGTCAAAGGCGATTCCACCAAGGATTTTATCCTTCGAGATGGCGATGTTATAAATGTTCCCCGCAAAACGAAGATTATTAGCGTCATAGGCGAGGTTTCAAATCCCGGCCTCTTACCTTTTAGGTCCGGGGCCGATTACAGACACTATATTGATGCCGCCGGAGGGTTTTCTTACCGTGCGAGTAAAGGAAAGGTCTCAATCATTAAAGGGATCTCACGCGAATGGAAAAAGGCCAGAAAGGGAAAGCCGCTGGAGCCCGGTGATACTGTCTGGATACCGGAGAGAAAAAAACGCGAGTACTGGACTTTTATTAAAGAGACGCTGATATTCGTTGGCAATCTGGCAACCGTTTATCTTGTAATTCAGCAGGCTACAGAATGAACGACGAGAAAAATCCCATAAGCGATGATAGCAATTTCATCCTGCAGTTAACGACGATCATATTCCGGTGGCGACGTCTATTGATTGTCAATGCATTAGCGGCAGCGATTCTGACTCTTGCAGTGATGCTGATATTCTCCCCCGACTGGTTTACTGCCACCACCTCGATCATGCCGCCGGAAAAAGATTCGGGCAGCCTGAGCTTTGGTGCGGGTATGCTGCCGTCGGGTCTAAGTTCGCTTCTGGGAGGCAGCGGGCTCGCATTGCCCGGATTGGCGAGCCCGTCCGATCTTTACGCCTCCATCCTAAGAAGCGGCACCGTCTCCATGGCCGTCATTGAGAAACACGGCTTAAGAGAGGTTTTCGGTACCGAGCTTGATATAGAAGCGCTGGCGGAACTCCACGGTCGTACGACCGTTATCGTGCAACCGGAAGGTATTATCAACTTATCGTATGAGGATACAGATCCCGAGCGTGCGGCGGCAGTGGCCAATAGTTTCATAGATGAACTCAATCGTGTCAACCAGGAGAATCTCGTTTCCAAAGCCAGGGCTATGAGAGAATTCATCGAGGGGAGACTTGACGAATCGGTGGTGGACTTAACCTTAGCTGAGGAGGCTCTGGAGACATTTCAGAAAGAACATAATGCCGTCGCCCTGGACGAACAAGTAAGGGCCGCTATCAATGCCATAGCCGATTTGCGGGCGCAATTCGTCATTGCGGAGATAGAACTCGGTGTCATGAAGAAATCTCTATCTCCGGATAATACGCGATATAAGAATCAGGAGTTCAAGATCCAGCAGATTAGAATACAGCTCGAAAGGCTGGAGAAAGGGAATGAGGTTTTTCCAGATTCTTCAATCTTGAGCGTCCCGATGAGCGAAGCCCCCGAGCTCGGCCTGGCTTATGCGAGATTGATGCGCGATTTGAAAATCCAGGAAACAATCTTCGAGTTGCTCAAACAGCAGTATGAGCAGGCCAAGATCCAGGAGATGAGAGACACACCGACGGTCCAGGTGCTGGATTTCGCCCGGGTGCCGGAGATGAAAAGCGGGCCCAAACGGACTATGATCGCTGCCTTAGCCGGCGTGATGAGTTTCGGCCTGACTTTTTTCTTCGTTATTATTCTGGAATTTGCCCGGAGGGAAGAAGAGAAAAATTCTCTCATTCATCAGAGGATCCAGGGATTTTCCAGAATGCTGAATGAGGATTTCTACTGGATCAGGTCCCCGTTTCGAAAGGGGAAGCAGGACGATGCCGGTTAGTATCGGGCAGATAGGGCTGGGGGCCTGGGGACGAAACCTTATAAGAACATTCTATAATCTGCCGGGCGTATCCATAACGATAGGATGCGATTCCGATGCAGGACGGCTCTCCACGATCAGCGCCTCCTTCCCCGGAATCAACTGGACCAGGGATCCGGCAGAGGTCATAGGAGATCCCTCTCTGGATGCCATAGTAATAGCCACTCCTCCCGCCTCTCATTATGAACTTGCCGCGAAAGCGATCGATGCGGGTAAAGACGTTTTCATCGAGAAACCTCTGGTACTGGATCTAGAGAATGGCCGCAGGCTGGTGGCCCTTGCCGAACAGAAGGGCCGGGTCCTGATGGTGGGACATATAATGGAATACCATCCAGCCTCCCTGAAGCTCAAAGAATATATTGAAAGCGATAAGCTGGGGAAAATATACTATCTTTATTCCACCAGGATTAATCTCGGGAAGGTTAGAGATATCGAGAATTCTCTGTGGAGTTTCGCGCCGCATGATATCTCGCTGATAATGTTTCTTCTGGGCACGTCTCCTTCGATGGTTACCGCAACCGGAGCCTCTTATATTCAGAACGGGATCGAGGATGTCTCATTCATGACGCTTCATTTTACAGATGGGACGATGGCGCATGTGCATGTCAGCTGGTTGGATCCTCACAAGGAAAGAAAGTTGACCGTGGTCGGCTCGAAGATGATGGCGGTGTTCGATGATACCCTGGGCTCTGAGAAAATCAGGCTCTATGACAAGGGAGTAGATACCAGGCTCGATTATGCTACCTACGGAGAATATCTGAGTCTGAGAGCGGGGGATATTCTCATACCTCGAGTTGATTCCACTGAGCCACTGCAGGCCGAATGCTCTCATTTTATAGAATGCATCAAGAACCGTAGCCAACCGAGGTCTGACGGTATGGATGGTCTCAAAGTACTGAACATTCTTACGGCGGCGCAGAAATCAATGGAACAGGGCGGCGCACCGATCGAGATAAAACCGGTCACTATTGATCAGTGAGGTCTTATGGACTTTTTTCAACACGGCACAGCCAGAGTCGGTAATGATGTGACCATAGGATATCGCAGTTTTATCGGCGAGGACGTGGAGATAGGTGACGGTTGCCGGATCGGATGCGGTGTGGTTATTCACGAGGGTTCCAGGATCGGTTCTAATGTTCGTATCGATGATAATACTGTTCTGGGAAAATTCCCCATGAAAGCGGCTAACTCGGCCACTACCGGAGATCAACGGCTTCCCGTTCTGTCGATTGCCGATGATTGTATTATCGGGACCTCTGTGGTGATTTACCGTGGCGCCACTCTGGGAAAAAAAATCCTCGTAGCCGATCTATCGACGGTTCGCGAGAATGTCGATATTGGAGATTATACCATTGTCGGGCGCGGAGTCGCAATAGAATGTGATTGCAGGATAGGAACATACTGCAAGCTGGAGACCAACGTATATATTACCGCCTATTCTGAGATCGAGGATAGAGTTTTTGTGGCGCCCTGCGTGGCAACATCCAATGACAATTTCATTGGCCGAACGGAAGAGAGATTCAAACATTTCAAGGGTGTTACCGTTAAAAAGGGGGGGCGCATCGGCGTCGGTGCGGTGATTTTACCCGGCAAAATAATCGGGGAGGACGCCCTTATTGCCGCCGGTGCGTTACTGACGAAAAACGCGGAGCCGCGGCAAATTGTGGCAGGAGTGCCCGCAAAGAAACTGAGAAAGGTGCCGCCCGAACAGTTGCTGGAAAATCAAAACTGGCAAAAGGACTGATAGGTGAGAGTTCCATTACTGGATCTTACAAGACAGTACGCGTCCATCAAGGACAAGATAGACGATGCTATCCAGAGGGTCCTGGATCATGGCAGATTTATCATGGGCCCCGAGTTAAAAGAGTTCGAATCCAATCTCGCAGATTATTGCGCTGTCAAAAACGGCATCGGAGTGGCATCAGGTACCGATGCTTTACTTTTATCCCTCAGGGCTCTTGGTGTCGGCCCGGGAGATGAAGTCATTACATCGACTTTTACTTTTTTTTCCACTGCCGGTGTGATCAGCCGCCTCGGTGCCAGGCCTGTATTTGTCGATATAGATCCGCGAACATTCAACTTAGATCCCGAAAATGTTGCCGGCGCTATCACGAAAAAAACGAGAGTTGTTGTGCCGGTTCACCTCTACGGTCAGATCGCCGAGATGGATGAAATCTCTGCCATCGCGGGTAAACATAATCTTGCAATTGTCGAGGACGCTGCCCAGGCGATAGGCGCAGTCTACAAGGGCAAGAAAGCGGGCAGCTTTGGCAGAACGGCCTGTTTTTCTTTTTTCCCGAGCAAGAACCTGGGCGCCTATGGCGACGCCGGGTTCATCGCCACCGACGATGACGATCTTGCCGATTTAATCAGGAAACTTCGCGTTCACGGCGCGAAACCCAAATATTACCATTCCCTGATAGGATACAATAGCCGGCTGGATACTGTTCAGGCTGCCGTGCTGATGGTTAAGTTGAAATACCTGCCGGACTGGCATGAGGCCAGGAGGGAAAGGGCGGCCAGATATGACGATATGCTTAAGAATGTTCAACAGATAGCAACGCCCCTCGTGCACGGGCATAATTATCACATCTATCATCAGTATACCCTGATAGCGGAAGATCGCGACGGCCTTAAGGATTTCCTGAAAACGAGAGAAATCGGGATAGATACTTATTATCCCTTGCCGCTCCATTTACAGGACTGCTATTCAGACCTGGGTTACCGGAGGGGAGATTTGCCTGTTTCAGAGAGGTTATCGGAGAAAGTTATATCATTGCCTATATTCCCCGAACTTACCAATGAGGAACAGGACTTCGTAGTAGAGAGCATAAAGGAGCATTACGGAAAATAATGAAGAAGGCGGCGTTGGTCGTAGGAGCCAGGCCTCAATTCATAAAAACCGCCCCTCTGATTCTGGAGTTGGGGCGTTTTTTCCAGATAGCCCTGATTCATACGGGCCAGCATTACGATTTTGAAATGTCAGATACCTTTTTTGAGGAGCTTGATCTACCGGATCCCGACTACCATCTGGATACGCCGGGCGGCTCGCAAGGCAGACGGATAGGGCGAATGCTGGAGGGACTGGATTCGGTGCTGGCTTTCGAGAAGCCGGATTTGACAATCGTCGTGGGCGATACGGATTCGACACTGGCCGGGGCGCTGGCTTCGTCAAAGTTGGCTATACCTCTGGTTCACGTTGAGGCAGGAGTCAGGTCTCAAGATAATAGTCTCTCCGAACAGATTAATCGGGTCGTGACCGATTCCGTCTCGGATTGCATGTTATGTCCAACTCCTACGGCGGTCGAGAATCTTAGGCGAGAGGGTCGGACTAAGGATGTTTTCGATACCGGTGATATAATATACGATTGCCTGAGGATGTTTGAAGAGAGTATTCCCGAAAGACCGTCTCTGCCATTTGAATTGCCCGGGAGATATGTACTGGCGACACTACATAGAGCCGAGGCGGTCGATGATACCGGGCGACTGAAAAATATATTACGTTCGTTGGCTACATCGCCATATCCTGTAATATTGCCGGTTCACCCCAGAACCAGGAAGAGAATCGATCTATATAATCTCCAGTCTCTGATTCTTGATAATCTCCTTCTCATCGATCCGGTCGGATATACAGATCTTCTTTCGCTCCTGAAATCGTCCGAATTCGTGATCACTGATTCGGGTGGCGTTCAAAGAGAGGCAGCTTACCTTGGCAAGCGTGTATATGTTGCCCGACCGGAAACGGAATGGAGAGAGCTCGAAGAATCGGGATGGGCGAAGGTCGTTGGTTATGATTTTGATCTGTCGAGGGAGAATTCCCGGATCGATCAGCCGCATGTCGATCTGGCAAATCTCATGAGACCTGCATCAAAAAGCATGGCCGAAGCAATAAGATCTTTGTCTTAAATCACCGTAGCATTATGACTGATGAATTAAAATCAAAGACTCCTTTGCACGTCTGCATGTTTTCCGATGAGAGGTCTATTCATACGCGACGCTGGGTTCGCGGCCTGAGAGAGATGGGCCATCGAATCGATCTGATAACCCTCATCAAGGATAAGGATGACGATGTAGGCGGAATATCACTCGATGCCACCGGCAAGTGGTCGTATTTAACGAAAATAAGGAAGCTCAAGTCGCTGGTTCGAGAATTGAACCCGGACATCCTGCATTCCCATTATGCGTCCAGTTTTGGGTTTCTGGCCAGCTTCGTTAAACATCCGAGAAAGATCCTTTCGGTCTGGGGTAATGATGTAATAGTGTTTCCGTATTCAAATTCGCTGTTCAAGGCGATTGTGAAGCGATCCCTGAAAAAAACCCATTATATTACGGCCACGAGTCAATTTTTGGTCCGATCCGTTGAGAGGCTTGATAGCAATATAAAGGGAATAAGGGTGATTGCCTTCGGGATAGATCCGGCGCGGTTTGATTACCGTCAGCGAACCCGGGGATCAAAGATAAATATAGGAATCGCAAAATCCTTAAGACCCAAATATGGTATTGATGTTTTGATAAAGGCTTTTCAAATATTGTCCGATTCCCACAACAACATAGAGTTGTTTATTGCCGGCAGAGGGGAATTCGAAGATAGATACAAAAAACTGGTTAAGAATCTCCGGCTTGAGGAAAGGGTGAGGTTTCTTGGTTTTATCAACCACGACAAACTGCCGGATTTCCTGTATGGAATGGACATATTTGCTATGCCTTCGGTATCGGATGGCGAAAGTTTCGGGGTAGCGGCGGTGGAGGCGTCATCTACCGGTTTGCCGGTGGTTGCGGCAAAAGTGGGCGGCGTGCCGGACGTCGTTGTGGATAATAAGACCGGATTTTTGGTCGAGCCCGAGAACGTCGCGGAATTGGCCAACGCCCTTGAGAAATTGATCTCGAATCCCGACCTGAGAGAGAAGATGGGTCGGGCCGGAAGGGCATATGTTGAAAACAATTACCGCTGGGAGTCGAATCTCAAGGCGATGAATGATCTTTATATGGAGATAATGGGATAGGTTGAATGTTTCATTCTCTCGAGAATTGTAAATAATGATGGTGAAAATACTATGAACACTAACTCCTGCATCTACCGTCTGATTATAAAATGTTGAATGCATTCACGGTAGATTTCGAGGACTGGTATCAGGGATTGGAGATTTACAGGGTCGATACCTGGCATAAGTTCGAATCCCGCATCGAAAAATATTGCCATGAATTTCTGGAAATTCTGGATAAATATGACACCAGGGCGACTTTTTTTGTTCTCGGGTACCTGGCCGAAGAATATCCTCACCTGATAAAAATGATTCATCAAGCCGGACATGAAATCGGTTCTCACGGGTACGGCCATGACCAGATATTCAAGCTCACACCGGAGAAATTTGACCGCGAGATAGTCAGGACCAATGAAGCAATCATGGCGATTACGGGCAAGCAACCTATAGGTTTTCGGGCGCCCATATTTTCGATTACAAGTGAATCGTTATGGGCATTCGATATCTTAGCCGAGAATGGCTTTAAATACGATTCCAGCATTTACCCGGTTTTCAATTATCGCTATGGCGTGGTGAAATCTGATCGGTTTCGTCATATGATTACTACTGAATCGAAGGCTCAGATTATCGAAATCCCCGTTGCCACGGGAAGGCTATTGGGATTAAATGTCCCCGTTGGCGGTGGCGCCTATTTCCGTATCTGGCCGTATGCGATAACAAAATGGGGATTTACGCAAATGAATAGAATGGGAAATCCCGCCGTCTTTTATATTCACCCCTGGGAATTAGACCCTGATCAGCCGAAGACAGATATGCCTAAGAGGATTTATCTTACCCATTATCATAGACTGGGTTCGACCCGTAAGAAATTGCACAGACTGTTTTCGGATTTTGAATTTACAAGCCTGTCAAATGTTCTTGATCTGGAGTATTGAGGTCGTATCTTAGATGGAATCCGATAAGAAGAGGCCGGTTCTATTTCTGGACAGAGATGGTGTGATTATCGTGGAAAAGAATTTTCAGATTGATATCGGGACAATGGAATTTTATCCGGGGGCAGTCGATGCTCTAAGAGAGGCCGACCAGCGGTTCTTAAAGGTGGTTGTGTCAAATCAGTCCGGCGTCGCTCGAAAGAGATTTACGCAGGATGACGTTGAAAGATTCAATCTCGCATTGTCGGAAAGGCTGAAAAGGGAGAGCATTAAAATAGATGGCTGGTATTTTTGTCCACACCGGCCCGGAGACAACTGCCCTTGCCGTAAGCCAAAGGCCGGGATGTTGTTAAAAGCGGCAGATGAACTATCGATTGAGCTGAAAGGAAGCTGGATGATTGGAGATAAATCATCAGATATACTGGCTGGTAAAACTGCCGGAGTGAAGACGGTTCTCGTAAGAACGGGATATGCTGGAAAAGAGCAGGGAACGGTTCCTGTCAAACCCGATCATATTGCCGATAACTTATACGACGCAGTGCAGTATATAAACAGGAGTCCAGGTTGAAAGAGAAGATGTTAATAACGGGTGGGGCCGGATTTGTCGGCTCTTTCCTCGCTGAGGAACTTCTAAAAAGAGACTATGTAGTTGTGGCGGTCGACAATCTATCGACCGGTAGCCTTCAAAATATCGCTCATCTCAGAGACAATCCCGACTTCGAGTTCAATACCGGCACTATTATGGATGAGGACTTGATGGATAAGCTCATCGGCCAATCTTCAAAAATATTCCATCTGGCCGCCGCTGTCGGTGTCAGGCTGATAATAGAGCGTCCTGTGGAAACGATTGAAACCAACATCATGGGAACCGAAATAATTTACAAATACGCCAATAAGCATAAGAAAAAGGTCATCATCTCTTCAACCTCCGAGGTTTACGGCAAGAATAACGAGATACCCTTTAAGGAAACCGATGATTCGGTTTATGGGCCGACATTTAGATCGAGATGGAGTTATGCATGCTCAAAGGCTATAGATGAGTTTCTAGCGCTGGCGTATTACCATGAAAAAAAGCTTCCGGTAGTTATAGTAAGGCTTTTCAACACCATCGGGCCGAGGCAAACCGGCAGGTATGGGATGGTGGTGCCCAACTTCGTACAGCAGGCTCTACTGGGTCATCCAATTACAGTTTTCGGCGATGGTGAACAGACCCGCTGTTTTGCCAATGTCAGGGATGTCGTCTGGGCCATAGCGGAGCTTGCCGGAAAACCGGAGGCCGAGGGACAGGTCTTCAATGTCGGCACTCAGGAGGTCATTTCCATAAAGGACTTAGCGCTTAAGGTCAAAACTTTATGCAACTCGGATTCGGAAATCAGTTATATCCCTTATGATGATGCTTACGAGGCTGGCTTCGAGGATATGAATCGACGGATGCCCGATATAGCCAAAGTGCGTGAGTTAATTGGATTCGAGCCAAAATTGGATCTGGAACAAACCATTAATGAAATAATAGAATATTTTAAGGAATGAGTAGATTCTATATAGGTTCATTCGTGATCTCATTTCTGGCCGTTATCGCCTTTGTACCGGTAGTGAGACGCTGGGCGTTGAATTTGGATTTTCTCGATATCCCTGCCGGAGTAAAAAGCCACAAAACGCCTACGCCATTGGGCGGAGGCCTGGCCGTTCTGGCCGGTTCAGTGATCCTTATGACAGTTGTTGCCATTGTATCAGGTATACAAATACCTAAAACTGCTGCAGGAATTATCGCCGGAACCATTCTGATAGCTTTGATTGGCGTATATGATGATTATTATGAAATGGGGGCGCTGGGCAAGATTCTAGGGCAGATCATTGCGGCTTTGATTTTTCTGACCTTTGTCGAGAAGTATCCTCCGATTATTTCGTTGCCTGCGTTTCTTATCCTGACGTCCATCTGGATCATAGGGATGCAAAATGCCATCAACTTTATTGATAATCTGGATGGTATGTGCGGCGGGATTTCTCTGACAATTGCAATGGCCTTCGGGATCCTTTTCATCATCAAGGCAATGCCGATATTTGCTATATTCAGTTTCGCACTCGCCGGGGGCGCTCTTGGATTTCTGCGTTATAATTTCACCCCTGCGAATATTTTTCTTGGTGACGGGGGGAGTCTTCTGTTCGGTTTTGCGTTATCATGTCTGGGCATCGTTCATCTCAATACTTCAAAATCATTCACCGAGGCATTAGCTCCCATACTTATCATGGCATTTCCGATTTTCGATATGACATTGGTGACAATTACCAGATTGAATAAGGGGCGAAAGGTTTATATTGCCAGCAAGGATCATGCCTGGGATATGATCAAGATTCAAGGATTGACGAATGAAGCCACAGTATACGTAATCTTGTTGATCAACCTTATGCTGGTGATATCGGGTGCGACTGTCTTTTTTATGGATGATTCACCTTATCGAACACTCCTGGTTGTGGGATTTGCACTCCTTCTTTCTTTTATTGGTGCCCAACTTTATAAGAATTTTCTCTTTCTCAAGGACAACATTCTAGCCTTAACGGTCGATTTGATATCTATTAATCTCGCTTTCTGGGCCTATTATCTGATAAAATATAAAAGTGGCCTTTTGCATTATTCTACGGTGCTATCACCGGAGGCGCTTGCCAATCCTCTGGCCTGGATAAATATATTCTGGATCGTATTATACGCAGCCCTGGGGCTGTATGATATCTCATTTGAAATGAAATTCCGTACGCATTATTCGATTCTGGCAAAGAGCATCTTCGCAGGGGTCTCGATCTTTCTTCTGGCAAATTTCAAGCCCGGTGCCGGCTTCCAGGTCTCCTTCGCGTCCATTGTCATTTTCGTAATTCTGCTATTATCAATTAGCTCGTTGATGAGAGCCATATTGTATTTTCATTTTTCGAAGAAATTCAAAAAAACCGATCGAAAAATGAACGGTGTCATTGTAAATCCGAGCGGCGCCATCACTACTCCCTCGCCGAACGAGATTTTCGGCCATCGCTACAATGTGGTTGGATATATCGGTCCTGAAACAAAGAATAGCCTGGAAAGGCTCGGGGAGCTATCCGAAATGGAGAATGTTCTGAGAGTGATGAAAGCCGGCCGTGTTATCCTGGATATAGCGAAATCAGATTACCGTAACTTAAGACCCGTCTTTGAAAGTCCGTTTTATATGGAGACTATTTTTCTGGTGCATGCGGATGGGCAGGATAATCTCAGGGGGTTGAAAAGATTCAGGTCGAACAATAAAGATATAGATATTATATCGATAAGGCATCGACGGCTTTTCCCCTTGATGCTAAGGCGTCTCATTGATCTGGGACTTTCTTTTGCTACGCTGTTAGCGATCAGTCCATATTGGGGATTAAAGGTCTTGCTCGCCCGGCTGAAAAAGAATAGAATTCTTGAGGATGTAAAAATAATTTCGAGAGGCGAGAGAAGAGTCAGAATGAAGGCGCTTTCCAGAAATGCCGGGTCTATCAGCATTAGAAGCTGGCCGGCGTTGTTGTCTGTACTCAAGGGCAATCTAAGCTTTTACGGCCCTACTATAACGATTGCCGATGAATATGAATCCTCCAGGGATTCCATCCCCGGATACTGGAGGAAATTCCTGTTGAAACCGGGTTTGTTCGGGCCGGGATACATCGGGAGCACGCCTGAAGAGAGATTCGAGCTGGATCTGGCCTATATGGAGAAGACGTCGCTGCGTGGTGATTTGATCATGATGGCAAAACAAATACTGGGGATACCTGTATCGAAGGAGATCAAAACGGAAAATGCTTGATCCAAAATTTATAAGAACCAATCCTGAACTTTTGAAGAAGGCCATACGGGATAAAGGGGAAAAAGCGGACGTAGACGAGTTTCTGGCTCTTGATGAAGAAAGACGTCAGGTTATTGCCCGTGTGGAAAAATTAAAGGCCGAACGCAACGCCGCTTCCATGGAGGTGGCCGGGATAAAGAAAGAAAAAGGGGACGCTTCCGGGATTATCTCGCAGATGAAGGTTGTAGGAGATAAGATCGCCGACTCTGATAAACAGTTGAGGGAACTCGAAGATCGGATTGCGGATATCCTGTTATGGATCCCGAACATTCCCCACCAATCGGTACCGGTTGGCCGGAGCGATGAGGATAACGTGGAGATCAGGCGCTGGGGAGAGATGAAATCATTCGACTTCACTCCCAGACCGCATTGGGAGATAGGGGAGATGATAGGCGGTCTTGACATACCGCACGGGGCTAAAGTCAGCGGTTCCGGATTCTACTTTCTAACCGGGCCGGGGGCAAGACTCGAACGGGCGCTGATCAATTTCATGCTGGATCTGCATACCGGGGAACATGGTTATACCGAGGTTATGGTGCCCTATCTTGTAGGCGAGGACTCCATGCGCGGAACTGGCCAGTTGCCGAAGCTTAAAGAGGATATGTACCGGATCGAACAGGATAACCTCTATCTTATCCCGACCTCCGAGGTATCGTTGACCAATATTCACGCCGGCGAAATCCTGCCGCCCGGCTCGCTGCCGAAAAAAGTTTGCGCTTTTTCTCCATGCTTCAGGAGGGAGGCAGGTTCGTATGGCAAGGAAACCCGTGGCATCGTCAGGGTGCATCAATTTCACAAAGTGGAGATGGTAAAGATCGTGGAGCGGGAATCTTCATACGATGAACTCGACTCTCTTCTTGCGGATGCTGAGAAAATCCTGCAAATTCTGCATTTGCCGTACAGGGTTAGAGCCCTCTGCACGGGGGAGCTTTCATTCGCTGCATCAAAATGTTACGATATCGAACTCTATGCCCCCGGCATGGACGCCTGGCTCGAGGTTTCCTCCTGCTCCAACTTCGAAAGCTTCCAATCTCGCCGCATGAATCTGCGCTACAGGCCCGAAAAAGGCGGCAAAACCGAATTCCCGCATACCCTGAACGGTTCCGGCCTGGCTCTGCCAAGAACACTTGTTGGAATCCTGGAGAATTATCAGACCAGAAGCGGCGAAGTGGTGGTGCCGGAAGCTCTTCATCCTTACATGGGAGGTCTGAAGATCCTGAAGGGCTGACTCATGCGCCTGTTCAAGAAAAAATACCCCGAATCCGTATATGTCGGATATACGCGTTTCTTTAAGGGATTTTTGATATTCGGGATGATTGCGGTTATAAGCTTGTTTATCTATTTCAACCAATCGATTGTCGCCGGGCTCCGGGAGGACTCGGCCCGGGTCAGCCACGCCTACGCGACGCTTATTCAATACGGCGCCAGCGAGGCTACCGACCCGGCAATCATAGATTTCATTTTTGAAAATATCGTAACTAAAGTGAATTTTCCTATCGTCGTCACCGATAGAGACGGATTGCCGGCTGCCTGGACCGTAGATATTGACCCCTCTGACACCACCCAGCAAGCCAGAAACAGATTATTAAGGTATATCGCCGAGTTCGATAATCAGAATCCACCCATTGAAATCACCTCGGGAGATGACGTTATCAGTATCCTCCATTATGGAGATTCACGTCTGATCAGTCAGCTCCAGCTGATTCCCGTGATAGAGATTTCAGTGGTGGGCGTGTTTATCCTGGTAGCATTCGTAGGCATACGCCATATTCAACATTCGGAACAAAGATCGATCTGGATTGGTATGGCAAAAGAGACAGCGCATCAACTGGGCACGCCGCTATCGTCATTGATGGGCTGGGTCGAGCTAATGAAGCTTAAACATTCCGATGGAGAAATAAGTTTTTCGGAGAACAACAGCGAGAAAGACTTTGAGGAGATGACATCTAGAATGCTCGGCGATCTAAAAAGGTTGGATAAAATAGCAACTCGTTTTGGACAGATTGGTTCGATCCCGGAACTGGAGGAGTGCGATATAAATGATGTTGTCAAAGAAACGGTCGCTTATTTCAGGCTCCGCTTACCCTCGAAAGGCGTGAACCTAATGGAGAAATGCGGAGAAATCAGGCCGGTTAAAGTCAATACGGAATTGATGAGTTGGGTTATCGAGAACTTGATAAAAAATTCTCTGGAGTCAACCAGCCCGAAAACGGGATTTATCACAATTTCCACGGAATATGATACCGGACAGAAGAAGGTCCGCATAACCATCGAGGATAACGGCCGCGGAATTCCTCCATCAGAGCAAAAGAAGGTTTTCGCACCGGGTTTCACCACTAAAAAAAGAGGATGGGGACTGGGGCTAACTCTTGCTAAAAGAATCGTTGAGGAGTATCATGGAGGCAGGATAACTCTTAAGTTCTCGGACCCTCGGATAAGAACGGCGTTCAGCATCGAGTTACCGGTTTGATTATGCGGAAAGAAGAACGAAAAACAATTCTCTGGGTCGATGATGAGATAGACCTGCTCAAGGCTCATATCATATACCTCAACGAGAGAGGTTACAGGATGGTTGAGGCCTCCAACGGCGACGATGCGATCGAGTTAGTAAGAAAAGGCGGTGTAGATCTTGTTCTTCTTGATGAGATGATGCCAGGGCGGGATGGCCTGTCGACCCTGGTGGAGATCAAGGATATCAATCCCAGCCTGCCGGTTATCATGGTCACCAAGTCGGAGGAAGAACACTTAATGGACGAGGCCATCGGTAAGAAGATAGACGATTATCTCACCAAACCCGTTAATTTGACCCAGATTCTCTCAGCCGTTAAGAGAATACTCGAGCGTCAGAAGATCACAGAAAGTGCTCTAACTCGCGAATTCGTAACCGAATTCTCCGGGATCAGTGCAAGATTGTCGGGGCCCATGAGCTGGAAGGATTGGCTGGAAACTCATATCAAGCTCTCTGAGATAGACATTGAGCTGGAGAAATTACGTGATGTGGGTCTCAGGCAATCTCTCCAGGATTTAAAGAAGCATAGTTCGGCGGAATTCGGGAACTTCGTCAAGAAAAATTATCGAAGCTGGGTCAGTGATGGCGGCGGACCGCCATTGTCTGTCAATATTGTCAAAGACCATGTCCTGCCGTTGCTCAAAGATGGGATTCAGACCTTTTTCATAGTAATTGATTGCATGCGCCTTGATCAATGGTTTATGATCGAACCCATCCTGGCTGACTATTTTGAAATAAAAAGGGATTACTATTTTTCAATTCTTCCGACAGCAACTCCCTTTTCGAGAAATGCCATCTTCGCCGGCGAATTTCCCGATGAGGTCGCAAAGTTGAATTCAGAACTCTGGGAAAAATCGTTCAGCGAGGCAAGCCGCAATCGACATGAAAGACAGCTTCTCGATCGCAACCTGGCAAAACTCGGCCAGAAGTTTAAAAGTGAGCCTAAATATGTTAAGGTTCTCGATTATGCGGAAGGACAGAATCTGGCCAGGAAGATAAAAACCTATTCAAGCGTGCCCCTTCTTTCAATCGTATATAATTTTGTTGATATCATGATTCACGGACGGAGCGAGTCGGAGATACTGCAGGAGATAGCCCCCAATGAGGCGGCCTTTAGATCTCTGGTAAAATCATGGTTTGAGCATTCTCACCTTTTCGATATGCTCAAGAAGCTTGCGGCGCTTGATTGCGCAGTCGTCATTACCACTGACCACGGCTCGGTTATTGGAACCAGGGGAACATTGGCCTACGGTAAAAGAGATACGTCCACCAACCTCAGGTATAAATACGGAGATAACCTCAACTGCGATCCCAAGCAGGCATGGATGATCAAGGATCCCAGAGAGCTTCGCCTGCCGATATGGGGACTGGCCACAACCTATATCATCGCCCTGGAGGATTATTATTTCGTTTATCCAACCAAGTATTCGGAATATAAACGTCAATACCGGGATAGTTTTCAACATGGTGGCATATCGCCCGATGAAATGATCCTGCCGGTGGCAACGTTAAGACCAAGATAGTTAACAATTTCTTCTCACGACAAGAATGAGTTTTTCCAGTGGTTAAGAATCTTAGAATCTCGACAACATGAGAGAATTTCTTTCAAAGACTACGAAAAGCGCTTCGGAAACGGAAAAGATCGCCCGGGATCTGGCAGGCGCCCTGAAATCCGGTGATATCGTCGCTCTATACGGGCCGGTAGGATCCGGAAAGACCTGTTTCGTTCGCGGACTCGCCTCTGGTCTCGGATGCAGCCAGAAAGTCAGAAGCCCGTCATTCAGTCTGGTTAATGAATATTCCGGCCCGCTGCCTTTGTATCATATCGATTTCTATCGCCTGGAAAAGGAAGCGGAAATAATCGACCTCGGCTGGACCGATTATCTCGATTCGGATGGAGTTCTGGCTATCGAGTGGGCCGAACGGGTCAGAAATATGTTGCCGTCGATGAGATTTGACGTTTATTTAGATTTTTCCGGCCCGGAGATGAGGCGAGTGGAGATAATGGCGGATGATAATATTGGGAATCGATAGTTCTGACGAATTTGTTTCGGTGGGTGTTGCCGGGCCGCCGGGGGTTATGATTTCGAGATCCTCCGGGGTAGAGTCAAGGAATAAGAACGTGCTCCACAAATTTATGGTGGATACTCTGGCCGAAAAAGAACTTTCTTTTGCCGATCTTGGCGGTGTGGCAATAGCTGTCGGGCCCGGATCTTTTACCGGATTGCGCGTGGGGCTGGCCACGGCTAAGGGATTGTGCTGGTCTTTGAATATTCCGCTGACAGGAGTCTCTTCCATCCGTGCCGTAGCCGGATGCTCAAAACCTGACGGCCGGAAGCTCCTGGCCATAAAGGACGCCAGGAAAAAAGAATTTTACTACGGTGGATTTGACATGGCTGAAACCGAAATGGCACAGGTGATCCCGGATTCTCTTGGATCGGCTGAGGACATTTTCGCGCTTATGGAGAAAGGATATAAAGTCGCAGGCCCCGGCGTCCTGACGCTGCAGAAAAATCTTCCCCCTCACTTTACTATCGAAACCGATTTCGATGGCAACTGCCTGGGCGGAGAAATCGCTCGCCTGGGAAGGGCATCTCTGATATCCGGGGAAAGGCTAAATATCGCGGAGGCAGCTCCGAATTATATAAGAACACCCGGGTTTGTCAGGGAAAGAGCATAAGATATGTCAGCTATAACGATCAGGAAAATGGCCGAAGAGGATCTCGAAAGGGTTACTGCAATTGAACAGGAAATCTTTTCGGATCCATGGAGCCTCAACGCCTTCAAGACGGACCTGAATAACGATATGACCTGGCCGCTGGTGGTGGAGTTTGAGAATTCCATTATCGGCTACACAAGTCTATATATAGTTGCGGGTGAGGTGCAGATAGGCAACTTTGCGGTTGCTGCCGGCTATCGCAAGAGGGGGGTCGCGAAGAAGATGATGTCCGAGATTATAAAGATCGCCGGCGATCATGGGTGCAACTCTATATTCCTGGAGGTTAGAGAGTCAAATAGTCAGGCTCAAGCTTTATATGAATCGTTCGGATTTATAAGATCAGGGCGGCGAAAAAATTATTATGCGAATCCCCGCGAATCAGCGGTCCTGATGGCGAAGGAACTGTGATGGTTGATTGGTTCCGCAGAACGAGGAAGGGCATAATTGGCGATCAGAAAAGGAATATCCCCGATGGGATATGGATTAAATGCCCCTCCTGCAGCGAAATCCTCACTGTCATGTCCCTCGAAAAACACTTCAGGGTATGTCTTAAGTGCGATTATCATTTTAAAATACCGCCTACAACATATATTAAGTTGCTTCTCGATGATGATTCCTTTGAGGAGTATGATGCCGATCTGGTATCCGACGATCCTCTCACCTTTAAGGACTCGAAAAAATATCCCGAAAGAATTGCCGCCGCCAGAAAGAAGACCGGCAGAAACGACGCCATCATGGTGGGCATAGGGAAGACCGATGGCATCGACGTTTCCTTCGGTGTAATGGATTTCGATTTTATCGGCGGTTCCATGGGAAGCGTTGTCGGAGAAAAAGTTGCCCGCTCTATCGAGAGGTCTCTTGAACATGGAATCCCTTTGATAATAGTCTGCAGTTCCGGTGGCGCCCGCATGATGGAGGGTATTCTCTCCCTGATGCAAATGGCCAAAACGTCGGCTCTGCTGGCGGTCCTGAATAAAAGGAGGATTCCGTATATCTCGGTTCTAACAAATCCAACTACGGCAGGTGTCATGGCATCCTATGCATCACTCGGGGACGTGATAATCGCCGAGCCAAAGGCGCTTCTGGGGTTCGCCGGGCCTCGAGTCATAACTCAGACCATTGGGGCGGAGCTGCCTCCCGGCTTCCAGTCTTCAGATTTTTTCCTCGATCACGGATTTCTTGACAAAATTGTAAGCAGGCCGAAGCTAAAAGACTCTGTCGTCAAACTCTTAAGATATATGCTTCCCCGAGATGGCATTACGGAATAAAACGCCCGAAATGAAATATAACGAGGTGCTGGATTACATTCTCCAGATGGAGAAATTCGGCATCAAATTAGGCCTTTCCAATATTACGAGGTTTTTGGCCTATTTGGGAAACCCCCACCAGAGCTTTCCTGCAATACATATAGCAGGTACCAATGGTAAAGGCTCCACGGCTGCCGTCATGGAATCGATCCTCTCTTCAGCCGGTCACAGGGTAGGCGTATTTACCTCGCCTCACCTGGTGGATTTCAGAGAGAGAATCAGCATTAGTGGCCGCTTTATAGAAAAGAAATATATAACTGATTTTTTCAACAAGAATCTTAAGAAAATCGAAAAGCTCCCCGTCACTTATTTCGAAGCTATGACCGCCCTGGCATTCTCATATTTTGGTGATGAAAAAATCGATGTTGCCTTAGTCGAAACGGGAATGGGTGGGAGAATGGACGCCACGAACGTGATTACGCCAAAGGTTACTATAATCACGAACATTGCCACAGAACATACCAGGTGGCTGGGTTTCAAGATCCGGGAGATCGCTTTTGAGAAAGCAGGAATAATAAAGCCCGGAATACCTGTTGTGACTGCGGCGGTTAACATGGATGCCCGCAAAGTTATAAGGCAGGTATGCGAACAGAATAAATGTAAGATGGTATCGGCATTCGATGAAACCCAGTGGATTATCAAAAGTATCTCCCGTGACAACACCGAGGTGGATATTTTCACGCGCTCGAATAAGTATTACAATCTGCGGCTGTCGCTTCCCGGGCGCCATCAGCTCGAAAATGCCGTATCTGCCCTCATAGCGGTTGAATTATTTGAGGAAGAAACCGGCATAAAGACCTCTCCGAATGCGGTTGCGGCCGGCTTCAGGTCGGTGAATTGGGAGGGTCGCCTGCAGAGGATCTCCGATTCACCCGTCATAATCCTCGATGTTGCCCATAACCCGGCTGCTCTCGCCAGAATCAGGGAATATTTCGACGAATTTTATCCTGATAAGAAAATCATCGCCGTCTTCGGCATCCTCTCGGATAAAGATTACAATCAGATGCTAAAAGAGCTCGATAGAATCGCCGATGTTATCATTCTCACTCGTCCTATGACCGACAGAGCCGCGGATCCCGAGCTACTGGCTGAGGAAATCGCCAAAACCGGAACAAACTTCCGGGTCATCCCGATGGTAAGAGAAGCCTACCAGGCCGCCAAGGACATAAGCAATCCCGATGATGTTATTCTGGTAACAGGCTCTCATTTTACAGTGGGTGAGGTGCTCTCGGGGCTGGCGCAATAGGAAGTTTATCCCGTAAGTTTTGTTTTCTTATGATAGCGGATGATTATAGCTATATTTTCCCTTAGATTTTCGCTAACATTCGCAGGCCTCATTTGTATATTATGATAATATGGCCGATTTCAAACTGCACTCCACCTACCAGCCCAGGGGCGACCAACCGGAGGCCATCCGGCAACTGACCGAGGGCCTCGAACGTGGCGATAAGCACCAGACCCTCCTGGGAGTCACCGGCTCCGGCAAAACCTTCACCATGGCCAATGTCATAGCCAATTACCAAAGGCCAACCCTGGTCATTTCTCATAACAAGACCCTTGCAGCTCAGCTCTATGGCGAGTTCAAAGGTTTCTTCCCCGAAAACGCGGTGGAGTTTTTCATCAGCTACTATGACTACTATCAGCCCGAAGCCTACATCCCCAGTTCCGACACCTACATCGAAAAAGATACCTCGATCAATGAGGATATCGATCGTCTTCGATTGCGGGCGACCTCATCGCTCATGGAGCGGGACGATGTCATCATAGTGGCCTCCGTTTCCTGCATCTACGGCCTCGGTTCCCCGGAGGATTACAAGGATATGCTCGTATTTTTGGAGTCCGGCCAGTCCATAGAAAGGGATAGATTGCTGAAGGATCTGATAGACATTCATTATTCCCGAAACGATATTGAATTCGGCCGCGGCCATTTCAGGGTCAGAGGCGATGTGGTCGAGATCCATCCGGCCTATGACGATCAGGCCGTCAGGGTGCAGTTCTCAGGCGATGAAATCGAAAAAATCACAATCATCAATATCGTCGAAGGCTCGGTTCTGGCCGAGAAGAATAAGCATGCCATTTATCCCGCGAGACATTTTGTCACCAGAAAAGAAAAACTGATCGGGGCTGTCGATTCAATAGAAACGGAGCTTGCCGACCGGCTGAAGAGTTACCGGGAAAATAGCAAACTTCTCGAAGCCCAGAGGCTGGAATCCAGAACGAAATACGATATCGAGATGATGCAGGAGATCGGCTACTGTTCCGGCATAGAGAACTACTCTCGATACCTTTCAGGAAGAAAACCCGGCGAGTCTCCATATACCCTGATAGATTTCTTTCCGTCGGATTTCCTGACAATAATAGACGAATCGCATCAGACCATTCCGCAGATTAAGGGGATGTACAGGGGAGACCGATCGCGGAAAGAGACTCTGGTCGAATACGGATTTCGGCTTCCATCGGCCCTGGACAACCGACCGCTTTTCTTCGAAGAGTTTGAATCCAGGGTGCACCGGGCGATATTCGTTTCTGCGACTCCGGCGGAATACGAACTTGAGAAATCAAAGGGTGTACTGGTGGAGCAGATTATTCGACCCACCGGTCTCGTCGACCCGATAATAACGATCAAACCTGTAGCATCTCAGGTCGATGACTTGATCGGGCAAATTAGGAGGGTTACTCCCCGCGGTGAGAGAATTCTGGTGACAACTTTGACCAAGAGGATGGCCGAGGATCTGACCGATTATCTTAATAACCTCGGTGTAAAAGTGAGATATCTCCATTCGGAAATCGATGCCATCGACAGGGTCGAAATATTGAGAGATCTAAGACTGGCCGAGTTCGACGTTCTGGTCGGGATAAATCTGTTGAGGGAAGGTCTCGATCTGCCGGAGGTTTCGCTGGTGGCCATCCTCGATGCCGACAAGGAGGGATTCTTGCGTTCGGAAAGATCGCTGATCCAGACTGCCGGGCGAGCGGCTCGCAACAAGGCGGGGGAGGTAATCCTCTATGCGGACAAGATAACCGACTCAATCAGAAAAGCGGTTTCGGAAACCGATCGTCGGCGGAAAATTCAGATCGAATATAATGATAAGCATGGCATTAAGCCTGAGACTATTGTAAAATCGCGCGACGAGATCTTGAGAACAACGTCATTCGCCGATGCCAAAACGGCCATACCGGAACGGGCCGCCCCGGAAGAAATTGATGCCGTAGCCAGGCTGGAATACGAGGAGAGAATTCAAGCCCTGCAGAGGCTGATGAGAAAGGCAGCAAAAGAATTACAATTTGAGAAAGCGGCGGAACTGAGAAATGAAATCTCGCGTCTGAGAAAGGCGGTTGGAAAAGAATGACTGAGCTAAAAAAAAATCTCGACGTTTTAATGGTTTTGATGCTCATCCTCATGCTTTCATGCGGAGATACCGGTGTAACCGGGCAGGATGAACCGACTGACGAGGACGCAATCTATAATATCATCAGATTTGACCGGCCCTCGGAATTCAATATTAACCTTCTGGATTTCTCCGTTCCCGAGACTTTAATGGTGCCAATAGGGCCGATTGTGCCTGCTGATTACTGGCTCGATCTTGACAGCGATTCTCTGTTTATTGCAATCGATATCAATTATCCACAGCCCGGAGACCCGGTTGGAACCAACGCCAAAGCCGATGTTCGGCTATCGAAATATTTTTTCGGGACATTTGAAATAATCGGCGTGGATACGACCGGCGGCGATCAGGTTCCGGTCAGGATGTCGAAGGAGTTTACTATTCTGGGCATCATGGAGGCAGATTTTGAGAAGTTCGGGGCTGATTACCACACCCGCCGGGGCTGGCTGCTGACAGATATCTCCGATGCTGTCTTTGTCGGCGATGTCCCTGGCCCAATTGGAGCAATCGGTCCGATAGCAATAAATTCAGCATCAAACCCGGACTATATTGTCGATACCGATATCAGGCCCTTATCGGATGTTCTGCGGTTTGCTCCAGACGAGTCTCTGACGGTTTCGATTATCGCTGCAGATACAGGTGACTTCATAAGCCTCCGTTACAGGTCCGGTACGGATTTCAGATCGGTTCCGATCATGCCCAATGCCGAGGGTGAATATATTGCCGGCTTCAGAGTTTCCGGTAGCGAAGGATACGATCATTTCCTGGTCGAGGCCATAAGCAATGAGACAGTTACAGATACGGCGGCGAGCTTTAAGCAGAAAGCGATCGGCATTCTCTATCGTATCAGGTAGTGAAGCAGCCCGGGAAGCGTGATGGTTTTCGAAAAATCACTTTCTTTGCCGGTGGAATAGTATTATATTCGCTCAAACGGAGGAGTTATGGCTAAAAGACAATCTTTCGCCGACAAAGCGTCAAAGAAAAAACATGTGCTCAATTGCGAGGTCTGTAATTCACCTATCACAGCAACTCTGGTGGTGCTTCCGCAGACTACCGGTAGCGGGAATATTAAGTATAAAAAGAGAATGGTGAGCGTCTGTAAGTGTAACCACAAAGAAATCTATGGGTGAGCGTAACTTATTTGTGTATATATGATTATCGAGTTAAATCAGCCGACGATTCCAGATGGTTAGAATCGGCGGCTTGTGAAAATATTTACAAAATCCCTTGACCCGTGCGGCTCCGGGGATTATTTTTTGTTGATATGGATTTCCAGTTATCGAGGAGGTCTCGATGGCCAAAATAGATGTTGATACTGTACGCTGTAAGGGATGCGAATTGTGTATTCCGGCCTGCCCCAAAGACGTTATCGGCCTCTCAAAATCCTTTTCCTCCTCCGGATACTATCCGGCCACTATGGTCCAGCCCGAGGCATGTAATGGCTGTAAACTTTGCGCTTATGTTTGTCCCGATGTAGCCATTACAGTCTATAAATAGGAAGGATTAGAAATGTCCGAGAGAATATTGATGAAGGGTAATGAGGCGATTGCTGAAGGCGCCGTGAGAGCCGGCTGCCGATTCTTCGCCGGCTATCCCATAACGCCCCAAAATGAAATCCCTGAATACATGTCATGGCGTCTTCCGGAAAAAGGGGGTACATTCATTCAAGCCGAATCAGAGGTTTCCGCCATAAACATGCTTTACGGCGCCAGTTCTGTCGGAACAAGAGTAATGACTTCATCGTCATCGCCGGGGATTAGCTTAAAGCAGGAGGGGATCTCCTATTGCGCCTCGGCGGAACTTCCTATTTTCTATGCCAACGTTGTCAGGGGCGGGCCGGGACTCGGCAACATCGCTCCGGCACAGGGGGACTATTTTCAAGCCACGCGCGGCGGCGGCCATGGCGATTATCGCGTCATCGTCATGGCTCCGAAATCGGTTGAAGAGATGGCTAATTTCCCGAGAAAATGTTACGATCTGGCATTCAAATACAGAATTCCCACCATGGTTCTGGCTGACGGAATCCTGGGCCAGATGATGGAACCGATCACATTCGATTTCGATCCCATAGATCCCGGCTCATTACCGGCGCCGGATTGGGCCTTGAGGGGTACCAACGGTGGCGAAAGGAGAGTCATAAAATCCTATGACCTGAGGCCGGGGAAGATGGAAGAATGGAATTTTCGGCTTGAGAAAAAATACGATCAAATAAGGGCTGACGAAACCAGATATGAAAGTTTTAACCTGGATGACGCTGAGATTATTCTAACGGGATACGGCACATCGGCCAGGATTTGTGAATCAGCCATGATGCTCGGCAGGAGCCAGGGGTTGAAGATAGGTCTGGTGAGACCGATAACGCTCTGGCCATTCCCCGGTCAGGTCTTTCGGGATCTGGCTGTTAAAGTCAGCAAATTCCTGGTCATCGAAATGAGTCTCGGACAGTATGTCGAGGATGTTCAGCTTTCTGTTAACGGTAAATCTGAAATTCACCTGCATAAACGTCCGGCGGGCGGCATTCCAACCGGCGAAGAGGTCCTTGAAATAACAAGAAAGGTCCTTGCCGGCGATGACTCCCTGCGGTTTGCCTGATATCTGGCTGGATTGGAGATAGACATGAAAAAAGTTTTCGAACAGACAAAAGGACTCACCGATATCCCCATGCGGTATTGCCCCGGTTGTGGTCATGGTGTTGTCCATCGCCTGGTTGCCGAGGTTTACGAGGAACTCGGGGTCCAGGGACAGACAATCGGGGTTGGGCCCGTGGGATGTTCGGTTTTCGCCGATGAGTATTTCAATGTCGATATGATCCAGGGCGCTCATGGCAGGGGACCGGCTATCGCCACCGGCATCAAGAGAAACCTTCCCGACCGATTGGTTTTCTCATACCAGGGAGATGGTGACCTGGCATCGATAGGAGCTGCCGAGATGCTACACGTTGCCATGCGCTCGGAGAACATCACCATCATTTTTATAAACAACGCCATCTACGGTATGACCGGCGGGCAGATGGCGCCGACAACGCTTCTGGGTATGAAATCGACAACCTCCCCGGCGGGCCGCACTGTTGAGGCCCACGGTTATCCGATTAAAGTCTGCGAACTGCTGTCCGTTCTCGACGGACCGGTCTATCTCGAAAGAACCTCGGTTGACAAACCGGCCGGGGTGATCAAGACCAAAAAGGCGATCAAACGCGCATTCGAATACCAGCTGCAGGGACGGGGTTTCACCCTGGTTGAGATACTCTCTCAATGCCCCACCGACTGGGGAATGACTCCCCTGCAATCGTTGGAGCGAATCAGAAATGAGATGATCCCATATTTTCCTCTCGGCGTGTACCTGGAGCCCGAGGATGACAAAAGATCGCGGCCGGCCAAAACCACAACTGCAGAGTCCGTCTCAGCCAGGAAGGGGTAAGGCGGATGTATCAGGGAATCATAATGTCCGGTTTTGGCGGCCAGGGGATCATATCGTGTGGTATAATGTTGGCTTACGCCGGAATGATGGACGGCAAAAACGTTACCTTCTTTCCTGCTTATGGCGCCGAAATGAGAGGCGGCACCGCCAACTGTTCCGTGGTAGTGTCAACGGATCTTGTGGCATCGCCCGTTGTCGGCAGTCCGGATTCCATTATGATATTAAACGAGCCATCCCTTGCGAAATTTGAACCGGTTCTTAAGCAGGCCGGATTGCTCTTTTTGAATACGTCCCTGGTGGCATCGAAACCAACAAGGGCGGATATTACGGTTATAGAAGTGCCCGCTAACGACATTGCCGAAGAACTGGGAAACATAAAGGCCGCCAATATGGTCATGCTTGGCGCCTACGCAAAAAAAACCGGCGCCGTCAGAATCGAGACTCTTAAAGACAGTATAAAGAAAGTCTACGTGCGGGCCGCCGACCAGATGGTCGAAACCAACAAAAAAGCCATAGATAGAGGAGTCGCTATCGCAGGATAGAGAATCGCGACTGCCTTTTCTAATTGTCTTTGAAATAGATATGATAATATTCCCGCACTCTTAAAAGGGAGCCTGAAATGGGAATAGTGGATGAGTTGGAGAAATCCCATATGGATATACTGGCCGCAGTCGAAAATAACACGGCGGAGGAAATGTCCCGGGAAAAAACTATCGGCGAATGGTCTGTTCGAGATGTCATCCTGCATATCGCCATGTGGGAGGGCGAAGCATTGAAGGGTCTTGCAGTGTGGCGCACAGGACATGATCCCGATTGGTCATATATTAAGAGTATTCAGGTTTTCAACGATTTCTGGATCGATTCCGCTTCCAAGATGTCCGTAGATCAGGTCATGCGTATGTTCAATCTCATACATTATGCAGTCATAGCCGAGGTTTCTGCAATACCGGAGGATATCTGGCAGAAGCGTGGAGGCATACCCGGTTGGTCGAAGGATGAGACAACCAATCATTTCAAAGAACATATCCCCAGGGTGCAGGCTTATAAAGGATCCCTGGGTAAATAGTCAAAGAATTGCTGCAGATACACTTCCACCGACAATAGAATCCTTTGAATATATTAGATCGGTAGTATATATTTAGATTGCATTTGAATATCCGAGGCGAGGATTGTTTAAGAAGATCTTAATTGCTAACAGGGGAGAGATAGCGGTAAGAATTATCCGGGCCTGCCGCGATCTCGATATCAGGTCGGTGGCTGTCTTCTCCGAGCCGGATAGAACTTCATTGCATGTTCGCCTGGCTGACGAAGCCTACCCGATCGGCCCCGCGCCGTCATCTGAATCTTATCTTGTAATCGATAGAATTATCGAGACGGCTAAGAAGGCAAAGGCTGAGGCAATTCATCCCGGTTATGGTTTTCTGGCTGAGAATCCCTTGTTCGCCAGGGCCTGTGAGGACGCAGGGATTGTATTTATAGGCCCGCCTGCGACCTCGATAGAAATGATGGGCGATAAGATAGCCGCCCGCAAAGCCATGATCAAAGCCGGCGTGAAGGTGGTACCCGGAGTTGAAAAACCGATAAGCAGTGAAAAGGATGCTATGACCATGGCCGGTAATATCGGCTACCCCGTCCTGATCAAAGCCGCTGCCGGTGGTGGCGGCAAGGGGATGCGAATCGTTGACGATGATTCGGGGATAAAATCTGCGGTCAGGGGTGCAAAATCTGAGGCTAAATCTGCTTTCGGCGACGATAGAATCTATATCGAAAAATATCTCCCCCGGCCACGCCATATCGAAATTCAGATGATTGCCGATCTCCACGGAAATTACGTCTATCTCGGAGAGCGGGAATGCTCCATTCAGAGGCGTCATCAGAAGGTGATTGAGGAGGCCCCCAGCCCGCTTGTCGATGATGCCATGCGCCAGAAGATGGGGCAGGCTGCCATCGCTGCCGCAAAAGCCGCCGGATATACCAACGCCGGAACAGTCGAGTTTCTCGCCGACGATGACAGGAAGTTTTACTTTCTGGAGATGAATACTCGTCTGCAAGTGGAGCATCCGGTAACCGAACTTGTGACCGGACTCGATCTTGCCATAGAACAGATCCGCATCGCTACGGGGGAGAAGCTGTCATTTATGCAAGATGATATCGCGATCGAGGGTTATGCCATAGAATGCCGCATCTATGCCGAGGATCCGAGCGCCGGATTCTTACCTTCAAGCGGACTTCTGCGCTGTTACCAGGAGCCGGCCGGCCCGGGTATAAGAGTCGATTCGGGAGTTTACGAGGGGGCCGAAATTTCAGTATATTACGATCCTATGATCTCCAAGCTGCTCTCTTACGGCAAGGACCGTGGTCAGGCCATCGGCCGCATGAAACGTGCCTTAAATGAATACCGGATATCGGGCGTAACCACCAATATAGAATTTCACAAAACCGTTCTGGATCATCCCGAATTCGTCGCCGGAAATTTATCTACTCATTTCATCGATGATTACTTCGAAGCTGCGGACGAGCAGCATCAAAAGACAGAGGAAACACTGGCGGTTGCAGCAGCCATGGTGGAGCATAACGCTCGCAACAAGCTCTCCGTTTCGAACATGAAGAAAACTCCCGTCTCCGCCTGGAAGACCTCCTGGCGTCCGGGCAACAGCGAGCCGGATGACTTATGAAATACCAAGTCAAAATAGGCGAGAGAAAGTACGAGGTCGGCATCGACGGCGACGGGCCCGGTGTCACCGTCAACGGCCGGCGTTTGAATGTCGATCTGAGAAGTCTCAAAGGCGGCAAGCTCCATTCCATTCTGGCCGATAACGAAAATTTCGAGTTCGAGCTGGAGCGCTCCAACGGTGGGTTCAATCTCTGGCACGGGAGAGGGCAGGTCTTCGTCGAGGTCACCGACGAGAAAACCGAACGGCTTAAAAGACTCATGGGCGGTGCCGAAACCGGCAGAAAACAGGCCGTCCTGAGAGCCGCCATGCCCGGCCTGGTGGTTAAAGTAGAGGTTGAACCGGGGCAGAGAATCATGAAGGGAGACGGCCTTTTAATCATCGAGGCCATGAAGATGGAAAACGAGATCAAAGCCCAGAGCCCCGGCGTGGTCAATGAGATCAAAGTCAAACCCGGCCAGCCAGTTGAGAAAAACCAGGTGCTGGTTGTGTTTGAATAAATATACTTTTCAATGTTGTAATATCTAACAGGAATGAGGAACCCGACAATTTTCTAAAAATCCAGATCTATATTATCAGCTTTCTCGAAATTGAATGAATAATCATAGCCGTATAGCTGTATGCCTTTTCCGGAGACCATGTAGTAATCCAATAGATACGGCTCACCGTTCTCCGGCTTGAAGCGGATGCTGTCGAAATGGAAATCGTATTTTCCCTTTTCTGTTATCTCTCCCGCTACCGGATCTTTGATTAAGAGCCAGTAATGGCGTTTGTCGAATCTCAAAACCGCCATGTTGGCCTGGTCGGCTCGCCTCACGCCCATCCAGGTTCCCACCGGTCTGCGCGGCATGGGAGCCCTCTCGATTTCGGGAGATTCCCCCGGAACCTTCGGGACTGAGGCGGTTTGATAATCTCTGGTCGAGGCCCCGATATCCTCCAGATCCTCCTGAATATATCCGGAGAAGAGCTTCTGCCGCTCGATCATCTCTTGCTTCTGCTTCTCGAGTTTCGGCATCACTTTATCGTAACCCCTGTCGGTTACATAATTCATGGCCGCTAAGACTATTATAAAGGACGCCATCGACGCTATTAATATCCTGGGATTAAGCATATTACTCTCCTGTATAGCTCTTTCTATATATATATATCGGTTTCCTGATATGGAAGGTTGAATTATAGGGTGTTTCGGCCAACTGGGACCGGACGGCGATTTATCCCGGAATGCTAATGCTTTTTGCCATAATCAGTTCGGCGTCGCTGGGAAGCCTTAGAGGCTCCGCTGATTTGGTGAAAAAAGCCAGCCCCTTATGGCTTGAGATATATTTGTAGCTTGGTGACCAGAAACTCTTTAGTTTCATCACCACCAGCGGTTTTTCGGCCCTTCCGATGATTGTCAAAAAATCGCCGTTTTCCACCCGGACTATAGCCCCGGAGGCCTTTATGGCGTTGGCTATGGCTGCCGCAGCCGCGGCCCCTGCAATTACTGCCCCGTTGCTCATTCTGCTCACCTCCCGTAAGTACTCTTTTCGTATAATAATAACCGCAAAAATAGCAATTATTCAAGCGATTTGACCGGGCAAATTATTGCCTTTCAAGCAATTTCCGGAAACGAGCGGTTATCCCCGGCGCGGCAGATTTTCTATTCTTTATTTCCCTGTTTTTATTATATTATCACTGCAGGGTAGTGCTGAATATGAAACAGAAAAAAACATCGTCCGGAATATCTACAAAGCGCATCTACAATAAATCTGATTCTGAAAATCGTGTGCATCCGGAAGCCGATTCCGGCCAATATCCATTCACGCGGGGCATTTATCCCGAAATGTACCGTCAGAGGCTCTGGACCATGCGCCAGTATGCAGGCTATGGGACGGCTAGGCAATCCAATGAACGTTATCGCTACCTGCTCTCGCAGGGTCAGACAGGCCTTTCAGTGGCCTTCGATCTGCCGACACAGATCGGCTACGATTCCGATCACGCGCTGGCCGCCGGGGAGGTCGGCAAAACAGGCGTGGCAATAGATTCGCTCGCTGATATGGAGATCCTGCTCGATAAGATTCCCTTAGATCAGGTCTCGACATCCATGACCATCAATGCCACCGCTTTTGTTCTCCTGGCACTGTACATTGCCGTTGCCAAAAAGCAGAATGTCCCCCTGGGCAAATTAAAGGGGACTATTCAGAACGATATTCTCAAGGAATATATTGCGCGCGGGACCTATATCTTCCCGCCCGAACCATCGCTTCGGCTCGTTACGGACATATTCAGATTTTGTCAGGGCAGCATGCCGAACTGGAATACAATTTCAATTTCCGGTTATCATATCCGCGAGGCAGGGTCGACCGCCGCCCAGGAAGCGGCATTCACCCTTGCTGACGGTATCTGCTATGTGGAGCATGCTCTTAAGGCCGGTCTGGATATAGATGATTTCGCGCCCAGAGTTTCTTTCTTTTTCAATGCTCACAACGATCTTTTCGAGGAGGTGGCAAAGTTCCGAGCCGCTCGATATGTCTGGGCCAAGATCATCAGGGAACGGTTCAAGGCCAGAGATGATCGTTCCTGTATGCTGCGTTTTCATACACAGACAGCGGGATCGACACTGACTGCACAACAACCCGAAAACAATATCGCCCGCGTCACTATCCAGGCTTTAGCCGCGGTTCTGGGCGGAACGCAGTCTTTGCATACCAATTCGATGGATGAGGCGCTGGCCTTACCCTCTGAAAAAAGCGCAACCATCGCCCTGCGCACTCAACAGATAATAGCGCATGAGTCCATGGTCGGCGCTACAGTCGATCCTTTGGGCGGATCATATTATATTGAATATTTGACATCTGAGATGATAAAGAAAATCGAGGACTACCTCAGTGAGATTGATAAAATCGGCGGGGCGCTCAAGGCTGTCGAACAGGGGTATTTCCAGTTGGAAATACAGAAGGCCGCTTACGAATATCAGAAGGATGTCGAAACGAAACGGCGAATAGTCGTTGGCGTTAACGATTTCACCGGAGAATCTGAGGATCCGCAAAACGTGCTCAAGGTGGACCCGCAACTGGAAAAAAGTCAGATCGGATTCACAAATTCAGTCAGAGAGAAAAGAGATTCTGTGCTGGCGGATAATCGGCTGAAAGAATTAAGAGAGGCGGCGCATTCGGAACAGAATATTATTCCCCTCGTAGTTAAATGTGTGGAGTCCATGGTAACACTGGGCGAGATCTGTGCAGTGCTTCGCGAGGTATGGGGCGAATATAAGGAGAACGTCGTATTATGAAGATACTCGGCCTGCATCATATAGGTATCGCCGTCGATGATCTAAAAAATTATTCATCGATCTTCGAAAAACTGTTTGGTCTGAAAACCGGGCCGGTGGAAACCAATCCGGAAAACCGGGCCAGCCTTTCATTTCTCGATATTCAAAACAGCAAGCTGGAGTTTATTGAACCCGTGGATGATGATTCTTCGATCGCCGGATTCCTTTCGAAGCGCGGGCCGGGGATTCATCATCTCTGCCTTTTAGTTGATGATATTCAGGCAGCTATCGATGAGATGAAATCAAAGAATGTTAAGATGATCGATGACAAGCCGCGCCAGGGTGCGGGCGGTTCTCTTATAGCATTTATCCATCCCGAATCAACCGGAGGGATATTGATAGAACTAAAACAGGAAAAAACGGGGCATTAATCTTCAGGAGTAAAATCATGAAAGATCTCTTAGTCTTTTTAATAGCGCTATCGATAGCGTCTATGGCCATTGCAGCGCCGATAGAAAATGTAACGTCATCGGCCCTGATGCCGGGGGATGAGATCCTTTTCAACCTCGATTTCTTAGATCCATTCGGTCTGCCGATCTTCGATGTCTCCATCCAGGCCCGGATCAGCAACTTCCCTGAAATCCATTCGATCCCACTGGAGCATCTCGACTTTCCGCCTTATTATTTGAATACCTACGAAGGCAGTTGGATTTTCGAGGAACCGGTAAGCGTAATCGAGTATTACGGCCGCGTGGAAGCTGAAACACTGGTCATAACCCAGTCGTTCCGGAATACCGGCAATCAGTTTCCGCCCGAGATGATGCTGTATGCGGATCTGGCCGAGGAAGCAGTAGACGATACGTTACCCGGAACTCCAGGCTCATGGCTCGATCTTTCGGGTGCCGCAATCACTTATTCCGAGGATAGGATCTTTGCGCGCCTCGATAATGTGGATGGTGGCTGGCCCACCGACGACGGCTTTCTGGAATTCTATATTTACGCGTTTGCTCTCTATAATCCGGACAACGTCGGACTTTCGGCAACCGCCATGGTTTATGCCAATGTCCCTTTTTTCCTTCCCGATCCCGGCCTGTATCATGTAGATCTTCAGGATACCACGTTTGAGAGAATAGGGGACATTTGGGTTACTCCCCAGGGTAGAAACCTTCATATGTCATGCGCGATCGAAGATCTCCTGGCCGATCCCGATTGGGATGCCTGGCCTCCGGAATCAGGGTTCGCTCTGGTAGGAGGCCTGACTATCACCGTAAGCCTGTTTGAACCTTTCCTGAGCGATTACACATATCCGGGAGCTTTCGTTCCGATGACTCAATTTCTCGATCTCTATGAAAACCAGATCCCGGATTTGAACGTGTCGATTTCCGTTGAGCCTGACTTTTCCGTGACTGCGAATGCGCTTTATTTCGACCAGGATAATAATTTGCCGGTGGAAAAATATCTCTTCTTCGACTGGGGTTTTTACGAGATGGGCTCTTATGTTCATCAATATGACGGGGATGAAGCGAATTTCGAACATATTCTGCCGCCTCAGATTGAGGGCTGGCATTATTACCACTTTAGTTTCTCCGACGGGGACGAGGTCGTTGAGACGCCCATGGACTCCGTTTACATTTCTCAAACCGGAATCGAGGAGCCTCATATCCCGCTGGAATTCTCGTTGCACCAGAATTACCCCAATCCTTTCAACTCCTCCACAAATATCAGTTTCACGCTCCCGGAGGCGGGACATGTTAAACTTGATATCTATGATATTGCCGGGCGGCTTGTGAATACGCTGGTCAATGCTGAGATCGATGCTGGCCGGCAAACCGTGATCTGGGACGGCACCGATCAATCGGGTCGGCCGGTGTCATCGGGGATCTATTTTTATACTATGCGCTCCGGCAACGATTTAAAATCGCACCGCATGCTGCTTCTCAAATAGCTTAAATTCGGACTTGACAAAAATATCAACTATTGCTAATAAAAGGTCTTCGGAGGATAATCTCTTGGGACCTTTGAAGGAAAAGACCGCATCATCAATTGGAGCGGATGAGTATTCCCGCCTCAGCGGGGAGTATTTCAACTCTCAGTATGCGGAGGAGGAGTTCTACTGGGGCGAGCAGCCGAATTTGCTGGTGCCGTTGGTAAGCAGCCACTTAGAGCCTGGCTCCCGGGTGCTTGTAATAGGCTGCGGAGAGGGGCGCGATGCGCTTTTTCTGGCGCGGTTCGGCTTCGACGTCATTGCTACAGATATCGCTTCTAATGGTCTCGAGAAGGCCGGACGCCTGGCCGAAGGAAATGGCTGCAAGCTTCAGCTTATAAATCTGGATGCCCACCGGTCGCATGACCATCTGGGCGTTTTCGACGGCCTTTTGTCTATGAATGTCATACAACTCTTGAATCCTGACATGATAACAGGGCGGTTAGCATACTTTCAATCGCGGGTTAGATCGGGTGGAATAGTCGCCATTCAAGTCTTTACCGTTGACGATCCCAATTACCAGGATTGGCTGAAATCCGGAATTCCACCGAGAGGATCACTGACCTTTGAGCACCCGACGCGCGGGTATCCTATCAGATTTTTCGCAAAAGGAGAACTGGCATCTCATTTTGAAGGCTGGGAGTTTATTCATTATTACGAGGGCTTATTGTGGGATAAGCCTCACGGCATCCAGAGCGGTTTCCACCAGCATGGGTTTGCGCAGATCATCGCCAGGAAAAAATCGGATACCTGGTCATAGGTTAAACATTTCAAATCTCTGAATTGATAGACTTATATTTCTTTTCATAAGAAGGAACTTATAGATACCTGGCGCGATTAGAGTTTTAGGAGACTCGCAAGGAGGTCACGGTTGAAAGGGAGTCATGTTTTTAAAGAGGCTTTTCGAACCATACAGGATTGAGATCGTCGAGGAAAGCAACCTCGGTTCCGGCCTGTCAAGGGCAGTCTATACTATTAAAGGTCTCCCATGCTTTATATGAGCCGGTTTGACCGGCTCCGGTCTGGAGCGGCAACCGGGAGTCAGGGAGGCCGAAATCTCTGATGATATGGCGGTTATTATCTTCGCTCCCGGAGAAACCAGTATCGATCGAATTTCTAATTATCTATCAAAATTCGGAGTCAAGGGAAAATTGAATATGACCTTGGAGCGCTTATATCGATTATTCCGGCCACATAAGAATCATAAATGAAATCGTTTTATTAAATTATTTTGCAGGTGTAAGTTTAATAATCGGCTGACCAGGCTTTACCAGATCGCCCGGCCCGAAGTGAATGGATTTCACCTCCCCGTCGGTGGGCGATTTTATTTCGTTTTCCATCTTCATCGATTCCACAATCACCAGAGATTGTTTAGCCCTGACTTTTTCCCCTTGCTTTACCAGTACCTTGACCACCTTGCCGGGCATCGGAGTGCTGATTTCGTCCCCGGACACAAACTCCACGGCGGCTCCGGCGAAACTGTTCCTGTCGTCTTTTACCTTATCCAGCTTCACCGCCCGGCCACCGATATGGACATAAAGGCTACTCTCGGATTCCGCTATGTAGGCGATAATGTTTTTGCCGTTGAATAGAATCGAGAAGCAATTCGGCGAAACGAGGGTAGCATTAAATCGATATTCCTTTTCTCCGGATGAGAATATAAAGCTATCGTCCTTGCCTTCATCTGCCTGGAAATTGATAGTATGTATGTTCCCGTTATGCGAAAACTCGAATTCCATCGTTAATTAATCCCGGATTATCGTGTTGATGTTACCCGCCTGCAATCTGCCAATCGCCCAGAGTTTGCCAAGGAGATGACATTTCCTCGGCTCTCGATAGCGATACAGCCTTTCTGTCATTCGTGCCTGAATAAACGGCCGCCGCCATCAGAGCCTGGTTCACGATCTCTTCCCCTGAAGACGGTTTCCAGTCGGGCATATGTTTTTGCAGAAAATCTGTATGAGTATTACCGGCTAAAAATTCCTTATGGTTTATAATATCCCTGAGAATTTCGATATCGGTCTTTATACCCAGGATGGGAAAATCATTTAAAGCAGTAATCATTCTGCGGCAGCAAATGTCTCTGGTGGGCGCCCAGGCTATCAGCTTGGAGAGTATCGGGTCATAGAAGACTGATACCTCGCAGCCCGTGAAAATGCCGCTATCATGGCGGATCCCCGGCCCCGACGGTTCCTTCATGAATAGTATCCTGCCGGCCGACGGTAGAAAATTGTTTTCGGGATCCTCGGCATAGATGCGGCATTCGATGGCATGGCCCTTCTGGCTGATCTCATCCCGGGAAAGCCAGAGCTTTTCTCCCGAGGCTATCCGCAATTGCGCATGAACCAGATCGACACCGCAAACCAGCTCGGTAACCGGATGCTCTACCTGCAGACGAGCGTTGACCTCCAGAAAGTAGAAATTCTTATTCTCATCCAACAGGAATTCGACCGTACCGGCGTTCGAATATCCCGATAGCTCGACAACCTTCAGAGCCGTTTCGCCCATTCTTTTTCTCAATTCGTCATCGAGAGCGGTGGACGGGCTTTCCTCGACTATCTTCTGATGCCTTCTCTGTATCGAACATTCTCTCTCAAAAAGATGAACAGAATTTCCGTGTTTGTCCGCCAGAATCTGAAATTCGACATGCCGGGGCCGTTCGATATATTTTTCGAGATATATGGATGGATCGCCGAATGCGGCTTTGGCCTCACGCATACCGGCCTCAACTGCGTTTATCAGTTTGCTCTTCGAGTTTATGACCCGCATTCCCTTGCCGCCGCCGCCTGCCGATGCTTTCAGCAATACCGGAAATCCGATTTTTTGCGCCTCGGCCAGGCATTCGTTCGGATCGGTGCTTTTCTTCTTCATGCCCGGAATTAGCGGGATACCGGCCTTTCCGGTGATCGCCCGGGAGGCAACTTTATCCCCCACCAGTTTCAGGGCCCTTGAGTCGGGGCCGACGAAGACGATGCCTTCCTTTTCGCAGCGCTCGGCAAAACGATAATTCTCTGCAAGAAAGCCATATCCGGGGTGTATAGCTTCCGCCCCGGTTTCTTTAGCAGCCGCAATAACGGCATCAAAATTCAAATAGCTATCCTGGGGTGGCGCCTCGCCTATGCAGACCGCCTCGTCTGCCATCTGAACATGCAAGGAGTTTCTGTCTATGGTAGAATAAACGGCAACGGAATCGATTCCCAATTCTCTGCAGGCACGTATTATTCTAACGGCTATTTCGCCGCGATTAGCTATCAGGACTTTCTTGAACATTTTTTAAAGAATCTTTCTGTCCGCCGGGTCTCCGTACCTGTTGGTAAAGTCACGTTTCTTAGTTGTCGGCAGACCCCGCGTTTCGCGGGGCGGACCTACATTTTCGCCAGTTTATTTGTCAGGTTTTTCTCTCGCTTCGCTCATTCGGAACCCGACCTACATTTTGTCCGCGAGTCAGGGCTTGCCCTGACCGCCTTTATCAATCCTCATACCAATTAGGTTTACGTTTTTCAAAAAAGGCTTTTATCCCTTCCTGGCCCTCGTCGCCCATTCTAAGTTTGGCTATGATCTCGGCAGTGTAATTTCCGACCTCGGATTCGGGCATCGTGGGCACATTCAAAAGTAACTGTTTGCACCAGGATAAAGCTTTCGGGCCGCTGGATAATAACTGTTGCACTCTCGTTTCCACTGCTTCATCTAGCTTCCCATCGCGTACGACCTCGTTGACAAGACCGGCGGCTCTCGCTTTTTCAGCAGTAAGCCTCTCGCCCGTCAGAAAATACTCCCTGCAATTCTTATCTCCCATGCGCCGGATTATGTAGGGGGAGATACAGGCCGGAATAAGTCCCAGCTTGACCTCGCTCAAACTGAAAACGGCCTTTTCTGAGGCAATGACAAGATCGCAGACCGCCACCAGACCACAACCGCCACCGATGGCAGCGCCATTGACTCGTGCAATCGTTGGCAGCGGACAGCTAAACATAAGATGAAACATATCCGCCAGATTTTTGGAGTCCTCCAGGTTTTCCTCATAAGTGTAATCGAGAACATCCTTCATCCAGTGCAGATCGGCGCCGGCGCAGAATGTTGATCCATCGCCAGTCAATACCACGACTCTCAGATCGTCTCGAGAGTTTATTTCCTTAAACAGATCCGCTAACTCGGATATCATAACATTGTTGAAGGCATTTCTCACATCCGGGCGGCTCAAGGTTATCCATGCGACCCGTTTTCGGATTTCTACCTTCAGGGTTTTATAATCGTTGGATAACGCCATAACGCTTACTTGATTCCGAACCTACATCCTGAATACGCCGTACCGCTGATCGGGGATGGGAGCGTTTAACGATAATGAAATGGCCAGCCCCAGAACGGTGCGTGTGTCGAGCGGATCAATAATACCGTCGTCCCAGACCCGGGCCGTGCTGAAATAGGGAGAGCCCTCTTGTTCATATTTTTCCAGTATGGGAGCCAGAAACTCTTTTTCTTCGTTCTTCGTCATCGATTTACCATCGGCTTCGAGACCTTTCTTCTTTACCATTAGAAGGACGTTGGCTGCCTGCTCGCCTCCCATGACGCTTATTTTGGCGCTTGGCCACATCCAGAGGAAACGCGGCTCGTAGCCTCTGCCGCACATGGCATAATTCCCGGCGCCGTATGAGCCGCCGATTATAATCGTGAATTTCGGGACGTCGGCGTTAGCTACGGCATGCACCATCTTAGCGCCATTGCGAGCGATGCCACCATGCTCATAATCCTTGCCGACGATAAAACCGGTGATGTTCTGCAGGAATAACAGGGGGATCTTTCTCATTGTGCAAAGCTCGATAAAATGTGCGCCTTTAACAGCGCTTTCCGAAAATAAAACACCGTTATTGCCGAGTATTCCCACCAGGTAGCCCATGATGCGCGCGAAACCGCAGACTAACGTCTGCCCATAAAGTTCTTTGAATTCATGAAACTCACTGTTATCGACGATGCGGGCTATGATCTCCCTGATCTCAAACTGCTTTCTAATATCTCTCGAAACAATGCCGTAGAGTTCAGCCGGATCATACTTTGGGTCAACAGGCTCGTTTCGCCCGAGATCGAACTTTCGAGGCTTATCGAGACACTGAATGATATTCCTCGTTATCTGCAGCGCATGCTTGTCGTTTTGTGCGTAATGATCGGCCACACCGGATATACGACAATGAACATCAGCTCCTCCGAGTTCCTCGGCAGTGACATCGGCACCGGTTGCCGCCTTGACCAGGGGAGGGCCACCGATAAAGATCGTTCCCTGTTTGCGTACTATAACCGCTTCGTCGCTCATGGCCGGGACATAGGCCCCTCCGGCCGTGCATGACCCCATTACAACCGCTATCTGCGGAATGCCTTGGGCGGATAGTCGGGCTTGATTGTAAAAAATGCTTCCGAAATGCCCTTTATCGGGAAAGACGTCCTTCTGATGAGGCAGGAATACGCCTCCCGAATCAACCAGATAAACGCATGGCAGCCGATTCCGCAAGGCGATCTCCTGGGCCCGGGTATGCTTTTTGATTGTCATCGGGAGATAGGTTCCGCCCTTGACCGTGGCATCATTGGCCACCACCAGCACTTCTCTGCCATTAACCACTCCCACGCCTGTTATAACGCCGGCAGAGGGAGCCTCGTTGTCATACATATCGAGAGCCGCCAACCCGGAGAATTCCAGGAATGGCGTATTTTTGTCGAATAGGTTTTTTATTCTATCCCGGGTCAGGAGTTTATTTCTCTTAAGATGTTTCTGGCGCGCCTTCTCAGGCCCACCCTTATATATCTCGGCCAGGCGTTCCTTGAGTAAGGCAACCCCTTTTTCCATATGCTTGCTGTTTTTCCGGAACTCTTCGCTCTTGGTATCGACCGTCGACTCTATCTGAAACACAAAACGTCCCTGTTACGCAATACGATTACTTAAGCCGGAACACATTTATATCCATAATTGAGAATGCCACCATGGCCCTCCTGCTGTATCCTGCGGAATTCGATCTTAACCGGCAATCCGATCTTCATATCCTCCGGCTCACAATCCACTACCTGGCAGAGGATCTTCACGTCATCGCCGACATTTACAATGGCAACCGCATAAGGAGACTGATCCGTAAACTGGCTGGGGGCAACCCTGATAATCGTGAATGCCTCGACCTTACCCTTATCTCCTATTTGTGTTTCATCAAACTCTCGCGACTTGCATGCAGGACAGATCTGCCTTGGAGGGAACAACACCTTGCCGCATTTCTTGCATTTTACAGCCTCGAGACGATATCTTTGAGGCATCTCTCTCCAGTATCTCGGCCCCGACATTTTACACTCCCTCCAGAATATGGACTACGCTGCTGGCGCCGCTTCCGCCCATGTTCTGTGCCAATCCGATATCGGCTTTTTTCAATTGTCGGCCGTTATCGGCCTCACCACGAATCTGCTTGGTAAGCTCTACTATCTGTGCCACTCCGGTAGCGCCTACAGGATGTCCTTTTGATTTCAATCCGCCGCTGGCATTAATCGGAATATCACCGTCCAGCGCCGTTTTACCGTCGGCCGTGGCGGGGCCGCCTTTGCCCCTGTCTGCAAATCCCAGAGCTTCTATCACCATAATCTCGGCGATTGTGAAACAATCATGAACCTCGGCAAAATCTATATCCGATGTTTTCTTGCCGGCCATTTTGAGAGCCTCTTCCGCCGCCACCGCGGTTGATTTCAGAAAGGATAGATCCTCACGGTGAGCAAGCTGAATGGTATCTGATGCATGTCCGGAACCGGTGATTTTTACCAGGCGTTTTTTAGTTAGTTTTTTGGCCTTGTCCATGGAACATAGAATAACCGCGGCCGAACCGTCGGTGATGGGAGAGCAATCCAGGAGAGTAAGTGGATCAGAAACCATAACTGCATTCTTAACCTGATCGGCTGTTACTTTCATTCTGTATTGTGCCAGCGGATTCATAGATCCGTTATGATGGTTCTTAACGGCCACCTGCGCCAGGTGATCTCGCGTGGTGCCGTATTTATTCATATGGTGATTAGCCATCATTGCATACAGCCCGGGAAACGTCACCCCGTTGTAAACCTCGTATTCCTGTTCGGCGGCCGTGGCCAGGGCAAACGTCGCTTTGCCGCCATCGACATCGGTCATTTTTTCCACGCCGGTGACCATCACTGTATCGGCCATACCGGATGCCACGTGCATATATCCGGTTCTGAACGCCAGTCCGCCGGAAGCGCAGGCCGATTCGATCCTGATACCCGGAGTCGGGCAGAGGCCCGCCATGTCGGGCCCCATGGAACCCAGATGTTCCTGATCGCAGAAAAGCCCCGATGACATACAGCCTATATACATGGCATCGACCTTGTCTATTCCTGCATCATCGAGAGCCAGAAGAGCGCTTTCGACCAGTAGATCGCGGATAGAATATTCCCAGATCTCGCCCCATTTGTTCATACCAATACCGATTACCGCGACTTCTCTCATCTATATTCCTCCGGGAATCCCATTCATCAATAATCCTTACTCACCCCTCATCCTGATTTTGCCCCGGTACTTGGAATAGGTGCCGTAATCAAGATATTTTCTGTTGTCCGATTCCAGCATGTCCCTGGTCTTCGCCGCCTTGTCCTGCACCTCTTTTATCCGGTCGGTCACCTTCCAGATAAAACCATCGCTACCGGCCCCGGAGCCATAGGAGACCATGAAGACCCAATCTCCCGGCCTGGCGACATCGAGTATCGCCGTAAGGCCCATGGGCGACGAGCCCGAATATGTATTGCCCAGAAGCGGACATAACCATCCGGTTTCTATCTGCTCTTTTGTGAAACCGAGTTTCTTGCCGACGGTCATGGGGAATTTGCCATTCGGCTGGTGGAAGACCGCATAAGCAAAATCCTCGGGCTTCATGCCGGATTTATCCAATATCGCCCTGGCGCAGCCCGTGATGTGTTTAAAATAGGCCGGCTCTCCCGTGAAACGGGAGGCATGGCTGGGATAAAACTGATGTTCGCGTCGCCAGAAATCGGGTGTGTCAGTCATGAATGAATGAGTGTAATGACACTCTGCGATAATATTCTCTTTGCCGAATATGAACGATGCCGCCCCCGCCGATGCGGAGTACTCCAGGGCATCACCGGGCGCTCCCTGCGAAGTATCTGCGCCGACACCGACTCCATACTCTATCTCACCGGCCTTAACCAGGCTCATGGCCACGAACATGCCCTCTGACCCGGCTTTGCAGGCGAATTCGAAATCGGCGCAATGGCAATCCGGGACCGCTCCGATAGCCTCCGCCAGGGTCGTTCCGCTCGGCTTGACCGCATACGGATGTGATTCCGAACCGATATATACAGCGCCGATCTTCCGGGGATCGATGCCTGCACGCTTGATAGCGTGCCTGGTAGCCTCTACGGACATGGTTATCGTGTCCTGGTCCGGACCCGGAACAGATTTTTCCTGGAGCATCAAACCTCTTTTGTAGCTGGGGGCATCGGCGCCCCAGACCTTGGCGATCTCCTCGACTTTGATCCTGTTTCGTGGTATGTATGCACCGTAACCAATTATTCCCGCCATAAAAAATCCTCGCTCGCTGGATCTATTTTGAAAGCTGTTTGCATCTCGTTTTCATAGTTTTAGCAATCTAAGATTTGGGTATCTTAATGTCAACTTATTTGCCTTAAAATCAGTTGGATGCCCAGTATATTCATCTGTTGCGAGCGCCCAAGCTCACTTCCTCCATCTAATGCTAAAATCGATTATTATATTTTTCAGGTGGAAGCTAGGGACATACCGGGGATTGTACAATGAAAGCAGCAACGGAATACTAAAATCGAATTGATTATTGCTCGATCAAACCATATATTTGCGCCCGGTGATCTATCGGAAAAGAATCTTTTTTTAGGGTAGATAATGAAAAAAATCACAAATCCGTATCTGATGCAGGGAATATTGTCGATCATTATCGTGACAGTTTCATGTGGATTATTCGCTCCTTCCGAAGATGCGTATCTGAAAAACTATACCAAGGCCCACGAGTACATGGTTCAAAACCTGCCTCATAAAGCGATTCCTTTTTATAAAAAGGCGTTAAAGCAAAAAGAAGATTTTACATCGGCCTATCAGGAGATTGCCGTGTGCCTGCAGATGATAGGGGAGAACGACAGCGCCATAGTCTATTATGAGGGCGCCATTGTATACAATCCCCGCAATGTCGATGCCTACCAGTCCATAGGCAATATTTACTATATGCAGGGGAATTATGATGATGCCCTCATAAGGTATGACCAGGCCACCGAGGTCGATGATCTCTACCCCCGTTCATACAACAACATGGCCACCATCTGGCTTTCACGCGGAAACTATGAGAAAGCAAAATATTACTATGAACTGGCAATTACCGTCGATGCCACCTATCCGCGTGCTTATTACGGTCTGGGTATAGTTGCCCTGAAGCAGGGAGATATAGAGGAAGCGGAAGCGAAGTTCTTGGACGCGGTCAAGGTTGGCTCCATGCCGGAGGCGATCTATATGCTGGGGCAGTTGAATTTCGAAAAGAGGACTTACAATAAGGCGAAAAACTGGTTCGAGAGATATCTTGAAAAAGAACCGATTGGCGAATGGGCCGAAAAGGCGAAAGATATGCTGCTTATTATGAAGCAGAGCAATGCGGATAATGAATAACAAAGAAGTAGGTCGGGTTTATGGTGTGCCCGCGGGCTGTGAAACCCGACAAAAAAGCACAGCCTGCGTGTCGCCTTTATTGCGACCGCTCTTGGTGCGGTCATAACAAGTTATGACACGCAGGATATCATTTCGCAAGACGAAGGAGAGAATAAGTAGAGATGTAGGTCGGGAGCCCTGCGCTCCCGACAAAGAAGGATAGCCTGTGTGTCACCTTTATTGTGATCGCTGAGGTGGGATTAGCAGTTTAAAAGAAGATTTGGCTGGTAGGGATATTTGTATGGATGTAAGTCGATACGTGAGACCTTTTAGAAAAATATATTATTACTTAACTATCTTCACTTTTTGTATGCTTTTTTTAACTGGATTAGTGACCTTGATATCAAATAGTATGGAAAGTTGGGTTGATTTTATAGATGCTATGGTTTTAACGCCTCTCACTGCCGGATTCCATTTGTTACTTATCATGATTCTGTTGAGTATTGCCGGTATTATTATCGATTGGGCTCGGAAACTAAGATATTTTCTAATTATAATCGGATGCCTTACCTCAATGGTTTTTCTATTTTTGTATTCAGTATTTTTTTATTTTTTAAATGTAGGCGGATTTTATCAATAGATAATAAATGTAGGTTGGCAGTTTATCTGCTGACAGCTGAGACTAAATAATCTGGTGCTAAGGAGGAAATAAGATGGCTGGTGAAGCGGTAATATTATCGGCATGCAGATCGGCGGTCGGGAATTTTTTAGGCGGGCTGTCATCTTTTACCGCGCCGCAGCTGGGCGCATTGGCTATAAAGGAGGCAGTCAGACGGGCCGGCATCAATGTCGACGATATAGACGAGGTCATCATGGGGCAGGTGGTCCAGGGTGGCTCCAATCAGGCCCCCGGCCGCCAGGCGGCGGTTCATGGCGGCATACCGCCGACGGTTCCAGCCATGACCATCAATAAAGTCTGCGGCTCCGGTCTTAAGGCAGTGATGCTGTCGGCCCAGGCTATCAAGGCCGGGGACGGTCATCTGTTTGTCGCCGGAGGGCAGGAATCCATGTCCAATACCCCGTATGCTCTTCATGGCGCCAGGGGAGGCTTGAAGTTCGGCCATAAAAAGCTGGTCGATCTCATGATCACCGACGGCCTCTGGGATTCGTTTAACGATTTCCACATGGGCGTCGCCGCCGAGTACACCGCCGAGAAATCAAAGTTGACACGCGAGGAACTCGACGAGTACGCCTTCAACTCACAGATGAAAGCCTCCAGGGCTGTCGAGGAAGGTAAGCTCGAGGCGGAGATTTTCCCCATTGAGATACCACAGCGAAAGGGCGACCCGATAATTTTCGATACGGACGAGGCTCCCAGGGCTGAAACCACCGTGGAGAAACTTGCCAAACTGAAACCAGCATTTCAAAAAGATGGAGTTGTTACTGCAGGCAATGCGCCTGGGCTAAACGATGGCTCAGCTGCCGTGGTGGTGTCGTCACTTGAATACGCTGAAGAAAAAGGTCATAAACCTTTGGCCAGAATCATCGCCTACGCCGCCGCCGGCACCGATCCCAGGGATCTGTTCTACGCGCCGATCTATGCAGTTCAAAAACTGATGAACAAGATGGGCGTCGATATCAACCACTGGGATTTAATCGAAGCTAACGAGGCCTTTGCGGCCCAGGCGATGGCCGACGGTAGAGAACTCGGCTGGGATTGGTCGCGGGTCAATGTCAACGGCGGAGCCATCGCGCTGGGACATCCCATCGGGGCCACCGGGGCCAAGATCCTTGCGACGCTAATCTACGCCCTAAAGGACCGCGATCTTAAGAAAGGGATGGTGACCCTCTGTCTCGGTGGCGGAAATGCCGTGGCCATGGCGATTGAGATGATGTAATATAGATGATGTTGTTTGATGTTGTCAAAGTGAGCTGTCGGGTCCCCGCACTCGACAGCCGTCCAGTAACGTGTCACAGTTCATTGTGAACGCATGCGAGGGAGGAATTTTATGAAGGCAATGATCAATTTCATTTTGATTTCGATAATTTCTTTGATATTGGCCGGTTGCACCAAGAGCGGCACTCCTCCCGAGAGAACCGCCACCTCTACTTTTCCCCTTACAACTGACAGCAGATGGCATTATCAGGCTTACATGTACGATGTACCTTTCAATGATCCCTCGCTCGCCAATACAGTCCGGCGGGACATTATTAGATATGTTATAGGGCCGGATACTCTCTTGAATCTGCCCGAACTGGTTGCTGTCGAAGATACTATCATAAACGAAAGCAGGATAGTCATCGATACTTTGATAATCAGGCGCTGGCAGGGAATCGATGAGCAAAGACTGAAAGAATACGCTTACTCATTCGTGGTCGATTCGGATCCGGATCCATATCTTTATGATATTCCACATATCATTCTGGATTTCCCGCTGTCCGCCGGTAAAGAATGGATTGCTTATTCATGGGATTTCGGCGTCGCCAACAGCGCCGTCGTGGGTGCCGAGCGGATAGATGTAGAATACGGCTCGTTTATTTGTGACGTACTTCTGACACGCGTCATCAATGGTTTTGAGCAAGATGCCGATACACTTTCAGTCACTTACGAGTGGTTTTCTAATGACGGCTTGATTCGAAAAGAAATTGACTATGGGATTCGGGAAATACTTGATAAAGGTGGCACTGTTCTGGATTCGGCCAGAATTATTGAAACCTGGGAATTGATAGATATGGAGATTCAAAACGATGGATAGATTCTGGATTAATAAAAGAAAGAAAAGTGGAAAGTGATATGCAAATCAAACAAATCGCAGTAATCGGCGGCGGCACCATGGGCAACGGTATCGCCCATGTCTTCGCCCAGAATGGATACGAAACCCTTCTTGTCGACACCGAACAGGAATTCCTCGACAGGGCTTTGGGCGCTATTAAGAAGAACCTCGAACGCCAGGCTAAAAAAGGCGCCATCGGCCCCGAGGATATCTCATCGACCATGGGACGGATCAAGCCGACTATAAAACTGGATGAGGCCCGGATTGCCGATATCGTTATAGAGGCCGTCTTCGAAGATCCCCATGAAAAAGGTGAAATATTCGAAGAGCTTGATTCGATCTGTAAACCGGAAACGATTTTTGCGTCGAATACATCCTCGTTGCCTATAACGGCGTTGGCCGCTGATACCAAACGACCTGATAAGTTTATCGGTATGCATTTTATGAATCCGGTTCCGGTTATGAAACTGGTGGAGATCATTCGCGGGCTTGCCACTTCCGATGAGACCTGCGAAACAATCAAGGATCTGGCTGTCAAGTTAGGAAAAACTCCTGTGGAGGTTAACGACTATCCCGGTTTCATCTCAAATCGCGTCTTGATGCCGATGATAAACGAGGCTATATACTGTTTGATGGAGGGCGTGGCCACCGCAGAGGATATTGATACGGTTATGAAATTGGGCATGAATCATCCCATGGGACCTCTGACCCTGGCCGACTTCATCGGTCTGGATGTCTGTCTGGATATCATGGAGGTCTTGCATGAGGGTTATTCCGATTCCAAATACCGTCCCTGCCCGCTTCTCAAAAAGATGGTGCAGGCGGAGTATCTCGGCCGGAAATCGGGGCGTGGTTTTTATGTTTATGAAAAATGAATTGTCTTTTTGAATATAATTAGAGGTGGCGCGATGGAATTTGAATTGGGTGAAGATCAGAAACTGATGCAGGGGGCGGCCAGGGAGTTTGCCGAGAAGAAGCTGATGCCGATCGCCGAGAAAATGGACGAGGACGAAGCGGTTCCTGCTGAAATCTATAAAGAACTCGGTGAACTCGGATATTTCGGTATGCTTCTCCCGGAGAAATATGGGGGTCTCGATTTGGATACGCTCTCCTACGTCTGCGCCATGGAGGAGTTGGCCAGAGGATCGGCCGGGGTCATGATCGGTCTTTCGGTTCATAATTCGCTCTGCTGCAGCGCCGTATATGACTGGGGCTCCGATTACCTCAAGGAAAAGTACCTTCCGGGTATGGCCTCCGGCGAGCTATTCGGGTCTTATTGCCTTTCCGAGCCCGGCTCCGGCACTGATGCCGGCTCTCTTCAATGCACGGCGGATGAGAAAAACGATAAATTCGTTTTAAACGGGACCAAATCGTGGATCACCTCTGCGGGCGTGGCCAGGGTTTTTATCGTCTTCGCATTGACAGATAAGGCGGCCGGGCCGAATGGGATTTCCTGTTTTGTCGTGGATAGAGATACACCCGGATTGAACCTGGGCGCTAAAGAGAAGAAGATGGGGATCAAACCGTCCGACACACGCGAGGTTTCTTTCATCGACTGCGAAGTGCCAAAAGAGAACTTAATCGGCGAGAAAAATAATGGGTTCAAAGTTGCCCTTTCGCTTCTCGATGGCGGCCGGATAGGTGTCGCCGCCCAGGGAGTCGGTATCGCTCAGGCGTCTTTCGAAGAAGCTTATAAATATGCTCACGAGCGGGAGCAGTTCAACCAGCCTATCGCCAATTTCCAGACCATCCAGTTCAAGCTTGCAGATATGGCCATGAGGATAGAGGCGGCCCGGCTTCTGACCTATTCCGGGGCCTGGAAGAAAGATCGCCCGGGGCGTGATACAGCCAGGTACATTTCCATGGCGAAATTGTTCGCATCGGAAACCGCCAACTGGGTGGCCAATCAGGCGGTGCAGATACATGGCGGCTACGGATATGTAAAAGAGTACGCGGTCGAACGGTATTTCCGGGACGCGCGCGTAACCGAGATCTATGAGGGAACATCGGAAGCGCAGCGAATGGTTATATTCAGAAGCCTGGGGAAGAAATAGAATGTGGACCAGCGACAAGCATGAAAAATATAGGGCCCTGGTCAGAGAGTTCGCCGAAAGCGAAATCGGGCCGATAACGCAGAAAATGGACCGTGATCAGATCTTCCCCAAGGAACTGGTGAAGAAACTCTGTGATTTCGGTCTCCTCGGTATGGTGGTGGATAAAAAATACGGCGGAACCGAGATCGATATGATGACTTATATTATCGCCGTGGAGGAGGTTTCCCGGGTTTGCGGTTCAACCGGTATTACACTCGCGGCCCACAATTCCCTGGGCTGCTGGCCTATATTTGTCTTCGGCACCGAGGACCAGAAGGAGAAATATCTCCCTGAGATTACAACCGGCGGTAAGCTCGCCGCCTTCGGGTTGACAGAGCCGGAGGCTGGATCTGACGCCGGCGGCACCAGGACATTTGCGGAAAAAGTCGATGGCGGTTTCAAGGTCAACGGCACCAAGTGCTGGATCACCAATGCCGGTGTTGCCTCCACATTCATCTTTACAGCCAAGACTTCGCAGGAACCGGGCGTTCATTCTATATCGTCTTTCGTTATAAAGGCGGATGCCAAGGGCTTTTCTTCGGGCAAAAAAGAAAATAAAATGGGTCTTCGCGGCTCCGATACATGTTTTCTTCATTTTGACGATTGTTTCGTGCCGGATGATGATTTACTGGGCCAGCAGGGGGAGGGATTCAAGCAATTCATGAAAACTCTCGATGGCGGCCGGATTTCTATTGGGGCAATGGCGCTCGGCTTGGCACAGGGTGCCTATGATGTTGCCGTCCGCTATGCGAAAGAAAGAAAGCAATTCGGTAAACCGATAGCGGATTTCCAGGCGGTCGGTAACAAATTGGCCGATATGGCCACACAGATTCAAGCCGCCCGCCACCTGGTCTACCATGCCTCCTATCTAAAGGACGAAGGCAAACATCGCTATACCAAAGAATCGGCCATGGCCAAACTTTACGCTTCCGAGGTCGGTAATAGGGTAACTTATGATGCCATCCAGATCCTTGGCGCCGAGGGTTTCGGAGATAGATATCCTGTGGAGAGAATGTACCGCGATGTCAAGCTTTGCGAGATAGGGGAGGGAACTTCCGAGATACAGAGGATAGTTATATGCAGACAGTTGTTGAAGGAGATCGAGCAGGGAGAAAAATGAGAGAGTTTCTCGAAATCGGATTGATAATCGGCGTCTGGTTCTTCCTCGTGAAATATCTATTCCCCAGGCTTGGAGTTCCCACCTGATGTTCATCCTCGAGCCGTCCCGTGGGGAAGGAAAAACATAAGGACGGGGTCGAGCCACATTTATAATAGAATATATGTCACGTTAAGAAAAAACTAATGCTGGCGCCGTCCTTTTATCCAGGACGTTATTGAACTACTAATCTGAGAGACAAAAATCTATAATACATTCTCTGGATTCTATATCTCAATCCGGATCTTCGCTTCCGGTTTCGGGCGGTTTAGCGGGAGTAATAGTGATCGGATTCTTGCCTGATTCCGACGGCGTAGAAGTGGCGGGCGCGTTATGCCAGTGGCCGTGTTCAGAAGACCAGACTTTTCCCTCTGGAGCCGGACCTGGAGGTTGTGGAGTTGGCTCAGCGCTCGCTCTGGTTGTTGCGCTGGGTTTGATATTGGTCGGGACCGTGCTTGATCCGGATGGCCTTGCTGCAATAGGTGCATCATGCCAGTGGCCGTGTTCCTCAGACCAGGCTTTACCCTCTGGTGCAGGCCCGGGGGGTTGAGGAGTTGGCTCTCCGGGAGTCTCAGATATTGCGCCGGGCTCGTCATGCCAGTGACCGTGTTCCTCAGACCAGACTTTGCCTTCAGGGGCTAACCCCGGAGGTTGAGGCGTAAATTTCGTAGCGAAGTCAGACGCGGCCCCCTGCTCGTCGTGCCAGTGGCCGTGCTCCTCAGACCAGACCTTACCCTCGGGAGCGGTTCCCGCAGGCTGAGACTGAATAGGCTGAACGCGCTTCGAGAGTACCTCGGTCGAGAATTCCTCTGATATGGGGGCCGTTGTAGGAATTGTGGGTTCTGAAAAAATCATATATGCTGCTATCCCCCCCCCCACGATAACGATAATCGGCGCGATAAACTTAAGCCTGGACCCTTTTTCTGAGCTGGATCCGGCTCCCTGCCTTCCACAGCAGTTCTTATACTTTTTGCCGCTTCCGCAGGGGCAGGGGTCTCTTCGCTGGATCTTTGACGACATATTTCTCTACTCTTCTCCTGCCGGTCGTATCGGCAAAACCAATATTGCCATTTTACTTATACGCACAATATCAAGAATAAGCAATTATCAAAAAAAGTCAAGCAAGGATGCTAACCTCATTTTCTTGTTGAAAAAGGTTTTCATTTGCCGTCTTCGATTGTATGTTTGGAAAGGGCAATGGATTAGACCTGTATTAAGCGAATTGCAGGCCGGGAGAAGATTACGTGAAATTTCGGATAGAGGAAGATTCTCTGGGCGAGATTAAGGTCCCGAAAAACGCTTACTGGGGTGCTCAGACTCAAAGGGCGGTAGAAAATTTCCCGATTTCCGGGCAGAAAGCTCATTCGGCCTTCATCTGGGCCTCGGCACTGGTTAAAAAGGCGGCCTGCATCACCAATAGAGACCTCGGCTTGATCGAGAAGGATAATGCCGATGCCATCATGCGAGTTTGCGATGAGATAATCGACGGAAAACTGCATGACCAGTTCGTTGTCGATATCTTCCAAGCTGGTGCTGGAACCTCGCATAATATGAACTGCAATGAGGTCATCGCCAATCGTGCCAATGAGATCCTGGGTGCTCCATTGGGACGATATGATCCCGTCCATCCGAATGATACGGTAAACATGTCCCAGTCAACCAACGATTTTATGCCTACGGCTATCCGCATTGCATCCATTAAGTTATCGCATCAACTTAAAGGTAAACTTGATATATTAGAGAAAGCACTAGATAGCAAAGCGAACGAGTTTGACTCGATCATCAAGGCAGCCAGAACCCACCTCCAGGACGCCGTCCCCATAAGATTGGGGCAGGAGTTCTCGGGGTATGCGCGATCTGTTGAGAGGCATATCAAATGGATTGATGATGCGTCCGCTGAGCTGGGGGAGATCGGTTTCGGTGGATCGGCGGCAGGCACCGGCCTTAATTGCCATCCCGATTATCGAAGAAAAGTAACTGAAAATCTGGCCAGACAAACCGGCTTCGATATCAGGCCTGCAAAGAATTATTTCGAAGCTATGCAGTCCATGGCGCCGTTTGTCGGGCTGTCATCAGCCTTGCGCAATTTCGCCCAGGATCTTTCGAGGATAGCCAACGATTTAAGGCTTCTCTCCTCTGGCCCCCGGACAGGGCTGGCGGAACTGTTGCTGCCGACGCGTCAGCCGGGATCATCGATAATGCCCGGCAAGGTCAATCCCGTGATGGCGGAAATGGTGAATATGGTCTGTTTCGCCGTTATCGGCAACGATGAGTCTATTCTCTGGGCCGCACAGGCGGGACAACTCGATCTCAATGTCATGATGCCGCTGATCGCCTGTAAGCTGCCTGAATCGATGACCATTCTGACAAATGCCGTCGATCTCTTCGCTCGGTTTTGTATCGAGGGCCTCAAGGCCGATCCCGATAGATGCAAAGCCTATGCGGAATCATCCGCGGCGGTTGTCACGGCATTAAATCCGGTGATCGGTTATGATAAGGCGGCCGAGGTCGTCAAACGATCGTATGCGGAGAATAAAACCATCCGCGAGATCCTGCTGGAGGAGAAGCTCGTCGATCCCAAAAAAATCGATGAGATCCTCGATCTCATAAAGCTTACCGAGCCGGGGATTCATAAATAGGGAGCTTAGGACTTTATCATTCCTTGCGTATCAGGCCGGTAAACGTGGCCAGAAGCAATGTTGAGAATACCCAGCCTGCCATGATATGAAACCAGAAATAAAAACGCAGTGCAGAACCCCAGCCACTGGAGGAATCCGGAAGCCAGTATGATTCCTGATGCAAATCCAGAAAGGGCACAAAGGCGTCCGCCGAATAGAAAAAAGAGTTAAATTCCGGGTAAAATTTCTCAACTGGGCCTGCTGACTTTTTGATTAAAGTGGTCGCGGTTTTCGTTTCCTGCAACAATCCAAAATGATCCCCTAATCTAAAGAATAACGTCCCCGCTAATATTAAAAGCACCAAAAGCCTCAAAGCCTTATCCACCCGGTAGCCGTAACCGATTGTCCTATCCAAAAACCAGCCCCATGATTTTGCCAGTTTTCCTATATCCCCATACTTCTGCCGCATTCTCTCTTTTTCCAGAAGGACCTTTTTGGCATCTCTATCCCTTCCCATCTCGCGATATACTTTTGCCAGTTGCTGATATGGCTGGGGCAAATATTTCTTCTGCGGCTGACGTTTCAACCATTGGAGTCGCGTCTTAACATCGGTTGGTGTATTATCGGCGAATGAACTGTATTCGAAACCATTGAGTAAGAGATTCCCTTCATCAGGCCAGCTCTTATCATCGTCAACAAAGGCACCAGCTTTTGTATTTAAGAGATCTATCTTACCCTTAACTCTCTTTACTTTATTAAGACATAATCTTCCTTCAACTATTGCCTGCCTCAGTTGTAAAGCTGTTTTTTCTTTGTTTTGGAATGATGCGCCATCGCAGTAAAGATTACCGCCGATATGTGCGCCCTCGAAGCGGAATTCCCCCTTGGATTCAATTCCATTCAGGAAAACGTCGCCTTTATTTGATATTCTGTCGCCATTAAAGGATTCGCCATTTTTGTTCATGAATTTTGCGCCGTGGCATTGAAGATTGCCGCTTATATCTGCCGCGACCAGACGAAAAATCCCCGTGGATTTAAGTCCCTTAAGGAAAACCGTACCTTTCGTTGTGATTGCGTCGCCGTTAAAGGATTCGTCCTTTTTGTTCAAAAATTTCGCGCCGGTGCAATCGAGAATGCCGCCGATATTTGCGCCAACCAAGCGGAACACACCATTAGATTCAATTCCATCTAGAGAAACGTTGCCTTTGGTTGCTATTCCATCGCCTGAAAAAGCATCGGCCTTTTTATTTATAAATGTGGCGCCGTTGCACACAAGATCACGGCCGATATTTGCGCCAACCAGACGGAATTCACCCTCCGATCTCGAGTTATTAAAAAATGCTGATAGTTCAATAACAAGGCCGTCTGCATGACAATTATTAAAATAGCTGTTAGAGAAATCAATTAATTTTACACGTGCGAATAGGAGATCTACTTCGTCCGCAAAATGCGAATATTGTATATTGATGGGAGATGGAAAGGTCAGTGAAAAGAGATCCAATCTTCCGTCAATTCTTATGCCAGATATCATAATGCCCTTGTCGTGAATAAAATCCCGCGCTTTCTTGTCCCTCAACAGCCACTCCAGAAACTTCGCGCGGACATGACGGGATTCCGGCCAATTTTTAGCGTTCGCCGGGTCATCAAATTTTTCATCGCCCGATCGCATATCCCCATACTCGCCTTTCGGCGCCTGCTCAAGCATTAGTTTTTCGGCTTCGGTGAGGCTTTTTTTAAACTCTTTGGGTACGAGACCGATCAACTTCGGCATAAACTGCCCCTTTATGGTTTCCGGTTGGTTGTAACCGTATTTTTGTACTCAAACAACCGCCGTATGCGTGCTGGGCCAAATATAATAGATAACATTGTTGTTTTTCAAGAATATTCGCACTCAAAATGACCAAATGAATCCCCTTGAATTCTTTTCTAAGAATTTGTATCTTGCCGCCGCAACGGGATTAGTTTGTCGTAGCGGTTACTTAAAGCGGCTTACTGATATGGAGGAGCAATGGCTTTCAATAAAACAGATAAAATATGGATGAACGGTAAACTCATTAACTGGGACGATGCCCGGATTCATGTCCTCTCGCACGTGCTTCATTACGGCTCGGGGATATTCGAGGGGGCCCGATGCTACAAGACGCCCAAAGGACCGGCTATCTTTCGTCTAAAGGACCATACAGACCGGCTATTTGATTCCTGCAAGATCTACAGGATGAAGATTCCATTCACCAAGCAGGAGATAAACGAAGCGATAATAAATTTGATAAAAATAAATAAACTGGATGCCTGCTATATCCGTCCGCTGGTATATCGCGGCTACAGTCATCTGGGTGTCGATCCCACCGGGGTACCTATCGATGTCGCCCTCGCCGTCTGGCCCTGGGGGGAATATCTCGGCCCGGAGGCTATAGAAAGCGGTGTAGATGTCGGGGTGTCGTCCTGGCGGCGCAACGCTCCCGGCACCATGCCTGATATGGCCAAGTCATCGGCAAACTACATGAACAGCCAGCTCATCCGCCTGGAGGCCCATGCACACGGTTATATCGAGGGGATTGCGCTCGACTACTTCGGGTTTGTCTCCGAGGGCTCCGGCGAAAACATCTTCATCGTCCGCGACGGCACGCTTATCACCCCACCTTTCGGATCATCGATCCTACCGGGCATAACCAGAAACACAGTCATCCTGCTGGCCGTGGATCTGGGTATAAAGGTGATCGAGGAGCAGATACCTCGCGAGGCGCTCTATATCGCCGACGAAGTTTTCTTCACCGGATCAGCGGCAGAAATTACCCCCATCCGCAAAATCGACGGTATCCAGATCGGCGAGGGGAAACGCGGGCCGCTTACCGAAAAACTGCAGAAAGAGTTTTATTCCATTTTCGAGGATAGCAAATACGATAAATTTAAATGGCTGACTTACGTAAAATGAAAATCGCCCTGGGCGCCGACCACAGGGGATTCGACTATAAAGACAAAATCAAGTCGCATCTCCTCGATAACGGTATCGAGGTGACCGACTTCGGCGCCTTCTCTGAGGAAAGCACCGATTATCCCGACTATGGATTGAAAGCCAGCGAAGAGGTATCTTCCGGAAATGCTGATTTCGGCATATTGGTCTGCTGGACCGGCAACGGCATGGCTATTACTGCCAACAAGGTCAAGGGGGTTCGGGCGGGCCTGGCCTTAAATGTCGAGATGGCCGAGCTTACCCGGTCGCATAACGATGCCAACGTGCTGGTGGTGTCCGGCAAATACACGCCTGCCGAGTTATTAGACGAGATCGTCGATAAATTCCTGGCCACCAAATTCGATGGCGGCCGGCATAAAAGGCGGGTTGATAAAATCACCAAACACGAGGATCGGAATTGATGTATGAGGAGCTGAAAGAAGCTGATCCGGAAATCTACCAGGCCATACAAAACGAAATAAATCGTCAGCATGACGGCCTCGAGTTGATAGCCTCGGAAAACTTCGTATCGCTTCCCGTGCTTGAAGCCGCGGGATCGGTGATGACCAACAAATACGCCGAGGGTTACCCCGCCAAACGCTATTACGGCGGCTGCACCTTCGTGGATCAGGCCGAAGATCTCGCCCGCGACAGGGCGAAGGAGCTTTTCGGCTGCGAGCATGTCAATGTCCAGCCGCATTCCGGCTCGCAGGCCAACATGGCGGTCTATTTCACGGTTCTGAAACCGGGCGATACGATCATGGGGCTCAACCTCTCCCATGGCGGGCATCTGACTCATGGCCACCCTATAAATTTTTCCGGGAAGCTTTATCATGTCGAACCCTATTCGGTCAGCAAGGAGACCGAAACCATCGATTATGACGAGCTGATGAAACGCGCCAGGGAGGTCAAACCGAAACTTATCATGGCCGGCGCGTCAGCCTATCCTCGTATACTGGATTTTGAAGCCTTCAGGAAGGTCTGCGATGAAGTCGACGCATGTCTTGTCGTGGATATCGCCCATATCGCCGGACTGGTGGCGACCGGTTTGCATCCATCGCCGATTCCTTATGCTGATTTCGTCACCAGCACCACCCACAAAACGCTTCGCGGACCGAGGGGTGGCCTTATCATGTGCAAGGAGAAATACGCCAAAGACCTCGATCGCGAAGTCATGCCCGGCATCCAGGGCGGGCCGCTGATGCATGTGATTGCCGCCAAGGCCGTGGCTTTCAAAGAAGCACTGAAGCCTGAATTCAAAGATTACCAGAAACGGATTATCGATAACGCCAAAACGCTGGCGCAAACGCTTGCCGATGAGGGCTTTCATGTAGTTTCCGGCGGGACGGATACACACCTCATGCTGATATCATTCATCGGGCAGGGGATGACCGGCAAGCAGGTGGAAAAAGCGCTTGAGAAAGCTGCTATCACGGTCAATAAAAATACAGTGCCGTTCGATCCGGAAAAGCCGTTCGTGACTTCCGGCATCAGGATCGGCACGCCTGCCGTAACCACCCGCGGCATGGGCGCCGATGAAATGATGCAGATTGGCAGGATGATCTCCCGCGTCATCAAGAACCGGAAGGACGAGGATCTGATCGCCGAAGTCCGCAAAGAGGTCTCCGCCATCTGTGAGAGATTTCCGCTTTATAGGGATTTACAGTAGCCTAAAAATATCGTTACGTGATGTCGGTCCTACGGATCCGTAGGAAAGTTACTTCCAACACCTGGCGTTTAATCGTCAGAAGTAACTTCTGACGCCACATGTTATTGTAGAGGTCGGACATGGTTCGACCTTTTTTGTTTCGTATGTGCAGACAGTTTTCTCATTCCCATTGCACCGGCTCCCTGCATTTATTATTATTCTGAATAGAAAGGAGTATCCAGATGCTGGCAATATTCTCGACGTTTCCAACGGGCAAGAGCGAATCTTTGGGAAAAGACGTGGCGGAGGTTATCAAACTGATAGATGAATCCGGTCTCGATTACCAGACCACCGCCATGGGCACCATTGTAGAGGGTGAATGGGACGAGGTCATGGGGCTTATCAAGAGCTGCCACCACAAGCTTCGCGAGAATTCCAGACGGGTTTACACTAAGATCAACATCGACGATAGGCAAGGCGCTACCGACCGCCTGAAGGGCAAGGTCGCCGATGTCGAGAAAATCCTGGGCCGCGAGGTAAGGAAATGAAAAAACACGGCGTTATCCATCTGACCTGCATGGGGTGGCATGCTTTATCCGAAGGATTAAGCATGCGCCGGCCTTTTACCATAACATGCTCAGGCTTCGCCAGAGCATGCCACCCGACCGAGTACTTTATGATAAACGAGGTGAGGAAATAGAGAAACTTATCGTCATTTACGTAACCTGCGGATCGGATGAGGAGGCGGAAAAGCTTTCCGATGGCCTTTTGAGCAATCGTCTCGCCGCCTGTGTCAATATTGCGGATGTCAAATCGGTCTTTGAGTGGAAAGGCAAGATTGAAAAAGAAAACGAACGCCTGCTTATCATTAAATCTATACGCTCGAATTTTGATAAGATCGAAAAATATGTAAGGGCTAACCACTCATACGAGTGCCCGGAGATAATAGCAATGGACATCACAGCCGCATCGGAGAAATACGCCTCCTGGGTAAGATCGGCCTGCCGGCCAGGAGAGAATATCGAGGATAGCAAGGAAGGATAAGTGGAAAGCAAAAAAACTTCTGATGGATATCTTGTCAGATGCGATATAGGTGATGAGGTTATGTCGACCTTAACCAGCTTCGCAGCTGAAAATAAAATATCGTCGGGCACGGTCATCGGTATCGGCGCCCTCAAGGATATCGTCCTGGGATATTTCGACCTGGCCAAAAAAGAGTATCTGCGAAAAGAGTTTAACGGTATCTACGAGTTGTTGAGCCTTTCCGGAAATTTCGCGAAATTAAATTCGGAGACCATGCTTCATTGCCATGCCGTAATCTCGGATGCCGATTACTCGGTAACCGGCGGCCACCTGTTCAGCGGCGTGATAGCCATAACGGGCGAGTTCTATATCAGGCCTGCAGATACTGAGATCAACCGTGAACTCGATAAATTCACCGGCTTGAATCTAATAAAACTCTAATGGGAATTATCACCATCGCCACCGATTTCGGCCATTTCGATGGCTATACGGCCGCCATAAAAGGAGTCATCAAAACCATCGCTCCGGAAGCCGAAATAGTCGACGTTACCGATGATCTTGCGGGAATCCTGAAAGCTTCCCTGGTGCTCATGAGATATTATCCATATTATCCGGCTGGGACGGTTCATCTCGTGATCGTCGATCCGACCGTCGGGTCCGAAAGAAAAGCGCTTATCGGGCAGTCTGAAAATCAATATTTTGTCGGGCCGGATAACGGCCTTTTCAGCAGGGTGATCGCAGGAAATCCTGATTCTAAATGGTGGTCTGTGGATATTTCGTCTCTGCCACGTCCGGCAACGTCCACTACTTTTCATGGACGAGACATATTCGCCCCCGCAGCCGCCCTGCTTTCAATAAACCGGGATCCGGATACTATTGGGGAAAAAACTAAACGACCACTTATGCTTGAAATTCCGCAGCCGGTGGATCGCCATAATGTTATCGAAGGTGAAATAATCGATATTGACAATTTCGGAAATCTTGTTACAAATATAAGTTCGGATATGTTTCAGCAAAGAATGAAGATTACTCTGGCTGACAGGGAGCCGATTCCATTTGTAAGGACATTTTTCGATGTTCCGCCGCAGAGTCCCCTGGCGTATATTGGAAGCCTTGGATATCTTGAAATCGCAGTCAACCTCGGCCGTGCCGATAGCTACTTCGATATCGGTATCGGCGGGAAAGTCACGGTGACCGGTTGATCTGCCCCGCCTGCAAAACCGACGGCGATAAAGTGATCGATTCGAGGCCCGCTGGTGACGGCCGTGCCATAAGGAGGCGACGTGAATGCCTCTCCTGCGGTAACAGGTTTACGACCTACGAACAGGTGGAAACTCCCGGCCCAGCTGTTGTCAAATCCGATGGCAGACGAGAATCTTTCGATGGCGACAAAATTACAGCCGGCTTAAAATTGGCTCTGAAGAAAAGGCCGGTATCCAATGAGAGACTCGGAGCCGTAGTATCCGATATCGCAACCCGCATTAAAAATGATTTTCCCGTGGAGATCACAAGCGCTCAAATAGCCGAGTTTGTATTAAATGAGCTTTTGAAGCTGGACGAGGTCGCCTATGTTCGTTACGCATCCGTGCATAAGCTCTATTTCGATAAAGACGAGTTTATTATGTCATTGAAAGCTCTCCCTAATTCCCTGCAGGTTATCAAGTCCAGCGGACGATACGAGCCGTTCAAAAGAGAGAAGCTGTTTTTATCCATTAAGATCGCTCTGCGTAAGAGGCCCGTTTCCCGTAAGAGAATTGAGAAAGCTGCAGATGAAATCATCAATTCTCTCGGAAACAGAGCTGAGGTATCGTCATCGGAACTTGGCACGCTGGTAATGAAGCAGCTCCGCGAAATCGATGAGGTGGCCTACATCCGATTTGCCTCGGTTTACCGCAAATTTCAGGACGTGGCCGAATTTACCAGGGAGGTTGAAATCCTTTCCGAGGAAGAGAAAATTGACGGACAAAAATAAAGGCGAAATGCCGTTTCTGGACCATCTGGAGGAATTTCGGTGGCGAATCATAAAAATCCTTATCGCTTTGATGATTGCCTCGATCGGATCATATGTGGTCTCCGACTATCTCTTTTTGTGGCTTCGCATGCCTCTCGAGAGGGCGGTTCCCGACGGTAGCGTCGATCTGAATTTTCTGAAAGTAGGGGAGGGCTTTACGGTCAGGATAAAACTCTCCATCCTGGCGGGGATCTTCATATCCATACCCATAACGATCTATCAGATCTGGCGCTTTGTGATGCCCGGCCTTTATGATAAGGAGAGAAAAATCGTGATTCCTCTGGTGGCGTCATCGTCGTTTCTGTTTTTGCTGGGAGCAGCCATATGTTTCATCTGGGTCCTGCCGTTTACGATTAAATTTCTTCTGGAGATAGCGCCGCAGGATGTGAAGCCTGTATTGACGATTAACGAATATCTCAATTTCATCATGTGGACGACCCTGGCGTACGGCGTGGTTTTTCAACTGCCCATTGTAGCCCTGTTTCTGGGTAAATTGGGGCTTATAAATGCCAGGCTTTTGGGGAAGGGAAGAAGATACGCTGTCGTCGGGATTGCCGCCTTAGCGGCCATCGTAACTCCTCCGGACATTTTTTCCATGGCCATGATGGGATTACCGCTATATATGCTATACGAGCTCTCTATCTTGATCCTGATAATCATCGGAAAAAGCGGTAAAAAAACCGAGATGGCCGGGTAATTGAATATAGCATATAAAGTTACAAAATTGTTCAGATTTTGGGTATTGACAAAATCCATTTATGATATATCTTTTTACCGACGGGTTATGATGCCCGCTACAATCTTTAGAGCCTCTTTTGTGCCTTCATACGACGGATGGGGAACTCCGTCGAAGCGGAACAGGTTAACTTTATATGGGACAGGGGGTTTTCATGAGGCTAAGTAAGATTGTCCTGGGGGGATCGCTTCTCTGGCTGATACTGGCACCTGGCACGCAGGCGCAGTATTATTTCGGGCAAAATAAAATCCAGTATGCCACCTTCGACTGGCAAGTCCTGACCACAGAACATTTTAATATCTATTTTTACCCGGAGGAAAAGGAAATAGCCGAAACGGCCGCCAGGTTGGCCGAGGATTCATATAATTTCCTCCAGGAAAAGTTCAATCACACAATAGACAAAAGGATTCCGTTTATCGTATACAGCTCCCCTGTCTTTTTCGAACAGACGAACATCATCCCGGGCATTTTGCCGGAAAATGTTGCAGGCTTCACGGAGTTCTTTAAGCAGCGTGTCGTTATCCCATTCAATGGTTCTTTCTCGGATTTCTCCCACGTCGTCCGGCACGAGTTGATCCATGTTTTCACTATGCAGAAAATCGCCTACGTGGCGAAAATGCATCGCAAAAACAACGTACCCTCTCCGCCTCTGTGGTTTACGGAAGGTATCGCCGAATACTGGTCAAGCGGCTGGGATAGCCAGGCCGATATGATAATGCGCGATATGGCAATAGCCGGACGGCTAATAACTCTGGAAAACATCTACTCCATATCCGGCAGCTTTCTGATGTATAAAGTGGGTCAATCTATTCTGAATTACATGGGAGAGACTTATGGTGACGATAAACTGGCAGACCTTTTCGATAACTGGTGGAGGGGCCGCACCTTTTCTGAAGTAGTCAGACTAACTTATGATAAGCCCCTCAAAGAAATCGGTGCAGAATGGGAATACTGGGTTAAGAAACGATACTACCCGTATATAAAGAGTCAGGAACTGCCGGACCGGGTGGCAAAACAGTTGACCCACGACGGCTATAATATCAAACCTACGATCTTCCTGAAAGATACTAAAGAGGGGCGAAAAGAATATATCGCATTCAAGACCTTCCGCATGGGATACGCGAGTATCGCCGAGATGCCCTTAGACGGCGAAAAGAGACGTTATAAAACACTGATAAAGGGCGGCAGATCAGAACAATATGAATCTCTTCACTTTACTGATTCGGGACTGGACGCCAATATCGATGGCTTGATAGCGTTCGCCTCCAAGAGTCAGGAAAGCGACGTATTGTATATCTACGATTCCAAACGGGGAAAAGTCATAAAGAACATCAAGAATTCCTCACTTGTGGCTATCTCCTCGCCCTCATGGGCACCCGACGGTCAGAGAATCGTATTCGAGGGCATCACCAAAGGTGGAAGATCCGACCTCTATATTTACGATTTTCACGACGAACAGTTTACCCGACTTACAAATGATATTTATGCCGATAAAACTCCTTCCTTCTCCTTTACAGACGGCCTCATAGCATTCTCATCGGACCGTGATACCGATGGTATGAACGGATCGCGGAACCTGTACTTATACCATCTCGAAAGTGGAAAGATAACACGCCTGACATCCGGAAATCAGATCGACGAATCTCCACGCTTTACCAGATCGGGGGATAGGATTATCTTTACATCGGACTCCAACGGTGCCATGAACCTGTACATCCTCGATGGCGTAACCAATGGCAGCCTTAAGATCATGCAGATGACAAACTTCGTCACCGGCGCCTTCGATCCCATTCTCGCCAACTACGATTCCGTTGTGGTCTTCTCGGCTTACCAGGGCTTCAGATCCCATATCTATGAAATGCAGCTGCCGGAAACTCCCATCGCCGAAATGCAACTGCCGGAAATCTCCATCGCCGCCAACGACCAGACCAGCAAGGATCGCCACCCCTGGACAATTGCCGATTCCTGGTCGCTCCCGAAACTCGAGGGCGAATTATCAGGAGGATCGGCCAGGTATAAGACCCAGCTCTCGTTCGATATCGCGCAATCCGCTGTCGCTTACGATCCTATAGTAGGAACCATGGGGGGGTTGCAGTTCGCTTTGACCGATATTCTCGGCAACCACCAGTATTACTTTCTGCTGTATAATACCGCCAACACCAGAGAGGATTTCCTGAAAAGCATCAATTTCGGCGTTACCTATCTCAATAAAACCAGAAGATTCAACTATGGCGGCGGATTCTTTCATTTCTTCAATGAATACTCCGAAGATTTCTATGGCTACGTTGCGGAGAGAACTTATGGTGGTTTTCTGGCCGGAAGTTATCCATTCTCCCGTTACAGGAGGCTTGAATCCGCTCTCTACGTACGCCGGATCGATAAGGAGACGATCTTTTCAGAATCCCCTAAGGCTACCACCGCTCAGTGGATCCTGTCTTATATAAAAGATACATCAATCTGGGACCCCACCGGGCCAATTGAAGGCACCAGGTTTAATATCGGGATGTCGCAGTCACTTGACATAAAGAACTTCAGATATTACAGCAGCACCTACAATCTCGATTTCAGGAAATATTTCCGCCTGGGAAATGCGTCCGCCTACGCTACAAGGCTTATGTATCTCCATTCGGTGGGAGAGGATCCCCAGAGATATTATCTGGGTGGGAGCTGGTCTCTGCGGGGTTACGCAAGACGTGAATTCTACAGTAACAATCTTCTATTGCTCAATAATGAGCTTCGTTTCCCGCTGGTGAACGATCTTCTGATCGGCTTTCCGATTGGCAACATCAGGTTTCAGGCGATCCGCGGGGCGCTGTTTTTCGATATTGGCAACTCGTGGGAGGACTCTTACAGAGGCACCGAAAAATGGCCCCATGGTTCTGACGGCCTCGTGGGAAGTTTTGGATTTGGATTCCGGATTGCTCTGGGTTATGTTACGGTATTGAGATTTGATTTTGCGAGGAAGACCGATTTTAAATCGGTGAATAACAGCTACGATTTTGATTTCTTTTTCGGGTGGAATTTCTAAGGCAGTTTTCTCTCAGCGCTCTGGCGGGATGGTTTTGCCTTATTTCTTGCGGCCCGCCGGAGCCATTCACAATCGACGAATCATCTGACTCTTGTTCATGGCAGCAGGGAGGAGGAGGTCCGGGAAGGTCTGCATTTGTCAATTTTCCCACCCCTGACGAACCCCGGCTGCTCTGGAAAGCCGAGTTCACATCTCGATTGAATATCGAGCCGACGGCCGCATTGGGAGCCATCCTGATTCCCACGCCGGATAAAAAACTCCACATAATTCTGGCTAATAATGGCTCAGGCTTTGCCGAAATAAAATTTAGGGAAGCCATCTTATCGCCTGCTATCCTGGCAGATTCAATTGCCGTGATAAATCTGGGTGGAGATCGCCTTATGGTTGAAAACTGGATGACGCAAGAAATAAAATGGGAGGTCGAGCTCGCGGGGTCCTCCGTCGAGCCGCTTGTTTTCAATAATAAGCTTTACTGGTCCGATGGCATGCACTATCTGCGCTGTTTCGAACTCACTGGAGGCAAGAGGATCTGGGATGAGAGAATCAAGGGGGCCATTACTGCTCCCCCTCTGGCATGTTCACTTGGCGTAGTAGTATTTCCTGATGATGGGGTCGTAGAATGCTTCGATCCGGATACAGGCGTCAGGCTCTGGAGTTTTGCCGCGCGGGGGAGGATTAGGGGCGCATCCCTGATCATGGACGACCAGCTTTTATTCGCAACCGCGGATGGTCAGGTTACGCGAGTAAGGATGAAAGACGGAAACCTCATCTGGAACAGAGACCTGCATCTCCCGGTTTTGGCGCCACCCGCCTCCGACGGTGACGGCGTATTCATAGGTACAAATAACCGTTTTATCATAAGACTTGATTTCGATTCCGGCGAAGTCGATTGGAAGATAGAAATTGGAGGACCCATTAAAGCCGGGCCGACAGTTTCAGGGAATTCGGTCATATTCGTTAGCATCGATCATAAGGTCTATTTCGTCGATAAAATCTCAGGGGAAATTCGTTATGTTTATGAAACCGGCGGTATGCTTACAACCAGGCCGTTGGCCTGCAGGGATAAAGTATTTATTGCCGGAGAAGATAAGAACCTTTATTGTTTTCAACTTTCCAAGGGTGAATAGAAGTGGATATTAAGAGTCTAAGCCTCGATATTCTCCGCGATTTGTATGGCAGTTCCCGCCGGCTGGCCATGTATCCGCTGGGACATCCGGTTACGCAAGAAACACTGAAGAAACCTCTGAATGCCTTAAACAAGATTTTTCCGTTCAAGCATAGCGTCATCATAGAGCTTTTCAAAGATAGCCTGCTGGCCGAAGGCGTTCTTCTTGAGGATACCATATACGTCTCGGGACTTGCTCTCGACATGAAGAAGCACAATCTAGTGAATATCGGATTTTATTCCGATATCAACATTGGCGATCTCTATTATTTTCTGACATTGCTTGTCTCCAAAGCCGGCCCATCTGAAGATAACGTGGCCCGGATACTCAAGTCTAAAAATATATCTTCCATCAGGGTAAATATGGAAAATCCGCCGAATCTTTTTCACTTCGACAGATCGGATTCGGTAGGCGATACTGCACAATTCTCGTTGTCAAAGAGAGCCAGGGCTTTAATTTCCAGAAATCCCAGTATCATTGCGGCATATTATATGGGTCTGCTGAGAAAAGACGATGATATTCTGAAGTATATCAATGTGGATTTCCGATTGGCGTATCTCGGCCATCATTTCAAAGATGCACTTCTTAATCTCGAAAGGGAGAAAGGCAAAAGACTTCTTGAAGAAATTGTTTTTTCTACCAACTGGCTCGATGATCATATTGATCCGGAGATGCTGTTGGGCTTACGGAGGCTCTTTAAGGATTATCTGTCACAGCATTCCGACCAGGAAATGCTCTCGGATATCTACGAACTTTTTAAAAAGGTTGGCACTCCCGATAGCGTGATGGATCAGATTTTCGATCGATCCTCGGTTTTGAAATTGCGCACCTTTCAGGAATCGGAGATGATAGTCAATACGCTGAAATATGCTGATCCTTCCCAGGTCGATCCGGCGGATTTGAGAAAAACGCTATTCAAGCTGGCATCCGCCGGGCAAAAGGATTATCTGAACGATCTATTGGATCAGCTCATCCGATCTCTCTCCAGCGCCACGAACGAGCTTCGTCAGAAGGCCCTGCACCTGGTGGGGACTGCGGGCGAGGTTCTCGTAAAAGGTGGCTTCTATGACGATTTTAATTCCCTTTGCAGGGAGGCCATCAGGCTGGCTCTGTTGCCGACCGAAACGTTGGAACCGGTGGAGCTAACAGCGGAGTTCGCCTGGCACGCCATAAAAGAAAAGCGGTGGCAGGAATTGAAGTTTTTGGTTCGAACTCTAAAGGGTATTAGAGATGATCATTCTCATCCGAAGAGCAAAAGGAACATAGCGGCCAGGAAGTTGATAGAGATCAGTGAATCCAATCAATTAGCCGATATAGTCTCGGATATGATGGAGAATGTCTTGTCCGGGGATACCGGAGCGTTCTTTGAAGCTCTGGGAGATCTGGGATCGAAAGATATCATCAGAATGCTTGCCGATAAGATTGCTCATCCCGACATAAATATTAGATCGCGCGTGATAAAGCTCTTGGCTAGCATGAGGGATCAATCGGCGGAGGTCCTCTCTGAATTGCTCGGCGAATGGGTGGGCAAATACGATGGAAGCGCAATCGATGATCAGGACTGGTATTATCTTAGAAATATCCTCCGAATATTAAGGAGTGTTCAGGCCGAGGAAGCTTTTCCGTATCTGGAAATAATGAGCGGATGGCCCGAATTCCGGTTGAAACTGGAAATTATAAAAACTCTCGAGGGCATGCCTGCTGAGGACGCGGGTAAGCTTTATGAAAAGCTCTCAGGCGATCAGGATCTTGAGATCAAGAAAGCGGCGGTTGTGGCCATGGGGCTTACCGGCCATCCTGATATGATAATGAGACTCCTGGTAATATTCCGGCGGGAACCGGACCTCCGGGTCTATTCCGTTGCCTCTATAGGGCGAATCGGCGGCCCGCATGCCCGCGATAAGCTGATAGACATGTTCGAGGATGACCAGTTTTTCACTAATCTCAGTCTCTCAAAACGTGAGACAGAACAGGTAAGGATTGCCATCCTGAAAGCGCTGTCTCGGATCGGGGATGAGGCCGCTTTGACGAAGCTCGAAGAATATTCACGAATGAGTTTCAGTAAATCATTATTTAAAAAAGACTTGCTATCCAATACGGCAAAGCTCATTCTCGATTCCAAAAGCAAGACATAGCCAAAATGGCATAAGGGCGCCATAATGACATATAACCCTGCCATTAGGGCAGTATCTTCCCAGTGGTCAAATCCCCCATTAACCTGAAATGAAATATAACATCATACAATATAATATGTTACAGTGATCCATAATTGATTGGCACGAGTTTTGAACATCAATCGGCCGGTGTTAGCTTAAAGGCAAAGAAAAGGAGGAATGAAATGATAGGGTTTCATTACAAACCAGCGTTGGCCAGCTTTCTTCAAAGGAATAGCGACCGCCCGCGCCCGAACGTCGATATCATAGAGAACGCCGATAATTATCTTTTCAGTTTTGAAATTCCCGGCGCTATGAAAGAAGACGTCAAAATCTGGCTTGAGGATGATATTCTCACTGTTTCCGGCGAGAAGAAAGAGGAGCTTGCAGAAGGAGAAGCCAAACTTCTCTCCGAGCGGAATTTCGGCAAATTCGAGATGTCATTCAGGCTGACCGGCAGCATAGATGGGGCCAGGATAAAGGCCGAGTTCCAAAACGGATTGCTGAAAGTCATCGTTCCCAAGGCGGCAGAGGCAAAGCCGAAAGAGATCGCCATCCGGGATTGATAGGCATTCCGGGAGCGGGGGAACAACTCCGTGTCCCACCCGGGTTCTCGATTTTACAAAAGCGGTGATTAAGGGACCCGGATGGGACACGTTAGGTTCTGCCGTAAGGAAGATGCATCGAATGATGGGAGAAATAGAATGCTTCTAACGCTTGCAATAATACCTCTTGCGCTCGGTCTGATAGTAGTAATCATGGCCGCTATCAGGAAGTTGAGGCCGGAACCGGCGATGGAAGATATAGATACCGAGCTCGGGCCAACTCGACTGAACGCTGTCATTCGATCCGACTCCGAAGGCGAAAAAGTTTCTTTGAAGAATTAATGATAATAATAAGGAGGTTCTAAAATAATGTCCAAAGTAATAGGCATTGATCTGGGCACCACCAATTCTTGCGTGGCTGTAATTGAGGCCGGAGATCCGATCATCATACCGAATTCCGAGGGTTCTCGCACAACGCCCTCGGTAGTAGCCGTCAATAAAACCGGAGAAAGGCTCGTCGGCCAGGTGGCCAAGCGCCAGGCCGTTGCCAACCCCACCGATACGATCTTCTCGGTCAAGCGGTTCATGGGAAGAGCCTATGATGAGGTTACAAGCGAGATTGCCAATTTCCCGTATAAGGTCAAAACCGGGAAGAATAATATCGTCAATATTGAGATGAGTGGCAAAGATTATTCTCCCCCTGAGATTTCGGCAATGGTTTTGCAAAAGATGAAACAGACTGCGGAAGATTATCTGGGCCATAAGGTGACCAAGGCGGTAATTACGGTTCCTGCTTATTTCAACGATTCACAGCGCAAGGCCACGAAGGATGCCGGGCAGATAGCCGGGCTGGAGGTATTGCGGATCATCAACGAACCCACGGCTGCGGCTCTGGCATACGGACTCGAGAAGAAAAAAGACGAGAAAATCGCAGTCTATGATCTTGGCGGTGGGACTTTCGATATCTCCATTCTGGAAATGGGCGATGGCGTATTCGAGGTGCGCTCCACCAACGGAGATACTCATCTCGGTGGTGACGACTTTGACAAGAGGATTATCGATTGGCTGGTGGCAGAGTTTAAGAAATCCGATGGCATTGATTTATCGAAAGATCCCATGGCGATTCAGCGCTTGAGGGAGGCCGCGGAAAAAGCCAAAATGGAGCTTTCGAGCACAACGGAGACCACCATAAACCTACCCTTTGTCACCGCAGATTCGAACGGCCCCAGGCATCTGAATCTCTCTCTTACCAGGGCCAAATTCGAACAGCTTGTCGATGATCTTATCGAGAGAACAATCGAACCATGCAGAAAGGCGTTGGCCGATGCCAAGCTTGCATCCTCGGACATCGATGAGGTAATTCTGGTCGGAGGGATGACCAGGATGCCGATGGTGCAGGAGACCGTAAAGAGCTTTTTCGGCAGGGAGCCACATAAGGGTGTCAACCCCGATGAGGTAGTCGCCATAGGAGCAGCGATCCAGGGTGGGGTGCTGGCCGGCCATGTGAAAGACGTTCTGCTTCTCGACGTTACGCCGCTGTCATTGGGTATCGAAACGCTTGGAGGAGTCTTTACCAGATTGATCGAACGCAATACTACTATCCCGACCAAGAAATCGGAAATCTTCTCCACCGCCGCTGATAACCAGATATCTGTAGAGATTCATGTCCTCCAGGGGGAACGGGACATGGCACTTCACAACAAGACAATCGGGCGTTTTCATATGGACGGTATGCTGCCTGCCCCGCGCGGGATGCCGCAGATCGAAGTTGAATTCGATATCGATGCCAACGGTATCATGAATGTCTCTGCCACGGATAAGGCCACCGGCAAGGAGCAGTCCATCCGGATCGAGGCCACCTCAGGATTAACTGAGCAGGATATTGACAAGATGGTCAAGGATGCTGCGGCGCATGCTTCCGAGGATAAGACTAATCGCGAAGAGGCCGAATTGAAAAACCGTGCGGATCAGGAAATCTATCAAACCGAGAAGCAGCTGAACGAGTTCGAGGATAAAATCGATTCGGGAACAAAAGCGAGGGTCGAAGCAGCTCTCGATCGCTTAAAAGAGGCTGTGAAAAAGGAGAATATCGAGGAGATGAAATCTGCCTCCGAGGCCCTGACAGCGGTCTGGCATGAGGTCTCGGCGAAACTGTATCAAAAGCAAACATCGTCGACCCAGGGGGAGCATATGGACGCGGAATCCGGCCCTGCTCAGAACTCCGGCAAGGACGATCAGGATGCCGTTGACGCCGATTTCGAAGTGGTGAAATAAAAAAGCGATACCAGGTGTTCCCGGTAGATTATCCGGGTAAGATCGAAAATGTAAAAGCTCCGGAAAAATGATGGTAAGCATCTATGGTGAAATCTCTCGTCAAAATCGTTTCTGCCATGGAGAGTTGAGGGGGAAAAGTGATGTTGGAATGAAACGGCCCGGCATATTCAAAGAGGCGGGGCCGTTTTTATTTTCCCGAGAAGTTGACACAAAATAGCATTTGGAATAGATTTCAATAGAATGAAAGATTTCTACAAAATACTCGGTGTATCTGAAACCGCGTCGGAGGGGGATATTAAACGGGCCTATCGCGGGCTGGCTAAAAAGCATCATCCCGACGCCAATCCGGGAGATAAACAGGCCGAGGCAAGATTCAAAGAGGTCTCGGAGGCGAATGAAGTTCTATCGGATGAAAATAAAAGAGCGCAGTTCGACCAGATGCGAAGATATGGGGGCGGCTTCGAAGGTGCGCGGCCCGGTGCCGGTTTCGGTGGCGGGGTCCGTTTCGAGGACCTGTCGTCTGTTTTCGGTAAATCGGGAGGTTTTGGATCGTTTGCGGATATTTTTTCGTCCATATTCGGGGATAACCTCCGTAATTCCGGATCTGGTTTCGGGCGAACCCGTGGCCCCGGGAAGGGCGATGATCTTTACACGGATATAAAAATACCGTTTTCAACGGCTGTCAACGGTGGAAAAGTAAAGGTCCGGCTCAATGTAAACGAACAGTGCTCGGACTGTAAAGGCACCGGATCGAGGCCCGGTTCGTCTCAGAGAATCTGTCCCGACTGCCAGGGCCGCGGAGTGGTTAGTTTTACGCAGGGTAATTTCGCCGTCTCGCGTCCCTGCCCGCGCTGTCTTGGCAGGGGCCGGATATCCGGCGAGGCCTGCTCCGGTTGCGCCGGTACAGGCTCGGTATCGAAACGTCGCGAATTATCCGTCAGGATTCCGTCGGGAATGGAATCGGGCAAAAAGATTCGTTTGCGAGGATTGGGAAATCCCGGAATCAACGGCGGCCCCCCGGGTGATCTCTACCTCCGGATCGATGTGACATCGCATCCGTTCTTCTTCAGGCGGGGTCTTGATATCCATTGCCGTATACCTCTAAGTATCGAACAGGCAGTAAACGGATCGAGAATTCGCGTTAGAACGCTATCCGGGAAGAAGGCCGAACTCAAGATCCCGCCCGGCACTAAAGCGGGCGCAAAGTTCAGGCTGAAAGGCCTTGGCCTCGTCTTGAGAGAGCGTAAGGGAGATCAGATTGTAGAGATTGATATAAAAGAGACTGAGGATATGACTGATGAAGACAAGAGAAGTTCTTATAAGGCGACTCAGGGAGCCGGCACAGGAGACAAGGGAAGCTGATCGGTAATGCGAACAGAAAAAAGATCCGGTGACAAAATAGTGATTGCCGCCGATGAAAACGGTTTGACATTTGATATCGATAGATTATCTTCAAAGAAATGGTTCTTTAAGAATTGAGGCTTTTGAATAATCCTGGCGTCTGATGATAATTGAGATTGTCAAGGAGGCAATTTTGAGGCTGACAATATTAGCTCTTACGGTAACTTTACTTTTCTTGAGTTGTAGTGAAAAAGTCCCCGCGGAGAATGAGCTATTTTCGCGCGCGCAGGAAGCTGAAGCAGCTCAGGAATTCAACCAGGCTCTCCAAGCTTATGATACGATAATCGAAAAATATCCCGATAGCCCGAACCGATATAAGGCGATCTTCATGAAGGGTTATATCCACACCGAATACTTAAAAGATAAGACCAGGGCTCTTGAAGTGTTTGATCAATTGCTGGCGGAATACCCCGACTGTGATCTGGCCGATGATGCCCGGGTCATGCGCGAAATTGCAGAAAAGGGCACCGACCTGATGTCGGTTTTCGAGGATTCGGTAAAAGCGGAATAAAACCGTCTCTCGTTCTGGAGCATATTGAATCTACAGCCATGTGGCTGGCCCCGAGCTGTAGATAATTGTTGACAACATTGTATATTATATATTAAATTTATACTTAGGTAAGGAGAGTAGTTTACCTAAGACAACGTTGGCTTATTTGTAGATCGTCATAATTCTAAAGCTTGGGGAACGCTCCTTTTAAATGTCATAAGAGGCTCTTTTCCGGAGGTGAAATATGAGGACTTTAATTGTTCTTAGTTTGGTTATGGCTCTAACAGCGGTAAATGCGATAGCTTTTGAGCCGATATTCGAAGCCCGGTTGGATTTTCCTGCAGGCGAGGGGCAATACTCGCTAACTGTCGGTGATTTTAACGCAGACGGTTTCGAGGATGTGGCCGTGGTAAATAATTATTATGACAACGTATCGGTTTTTATAAACAAGGGCGACGGAGACTTCGAACCTGAAATAGTATACGATGTAGGTGACCGTCCCTGGTCTGTTTGCGCGGCCGATCTGGATGGCGACGATGATTCCGATCTGGCTGTCGCCAGCTACGGTTCCGATGATGTTTCCGTGCTCATCAGCAACGGCGACGGGACATTTCAGCCAGCCGTTGCATATCAGGCGGGCGGCGGTTCGAGCTCAGTTGTTGCCGCAGACTTCGATGCTGATGGCTTTAACGACCTGGCGGTGGCCAATATAGATGTGCGTACCATGTCGATTTTTCTCAATAACGGAGATGGAACCTTCCAGGAAGCCGTTGGCTACGATGTCTCTGACGCAGTCGGGGGGTTGGCCGTGACCGATATTGATGAAGATGGCGATATCGATCTGGCCGTGGCCTCGATTTCCGGTCAGTCCCTTTATGTTATCAAAAACAATGGCGACGGGACCTTTGCACAGCCGCAAGGTTATTATCTGGGAGGATGGATGACATTTGTGGCGGCTGCTGATTTCAACGGCGACGGCTTCGACGATCTGGCTGTAAATCTATACGATGACGATCTGATCTCGGTTCTCCTGAACAACGGCAACGGGGAGTTTCCAGAACATGTCGAATATGAAACCGGCGACACCCCACGTTTTTTATTAGCGGATGATCTGGACGAAGACGATGATTACGACTTGCTGGTCAGTAATGATGATGATATATCCATGTTCACCAATGACGGAAACGGTGCTTTCTCGGGGCCGCATTATTTCAACCTGGATAGAGGCGCACGCAGATTCGCTGTCGTTGACGTTGACGGAGATGGCCTCAAGGAATTAGTGACTAACGGCGTATCCGTCTACAGGAATAAAGGAGATCTTTCTTTCATGGCAGGGACTTATCTCGAGACCGGGTATAGTCCCTGGTCTCTTTCGGCCGGCGATCTTGATGGTGACGGGGATAATGACGTGGCCGTCGTACATGCTGGGGCAGAGGATCTCGGCATTTATATCAATAACGGAGACCGGACATTTCTTCCTGCCCAGTTCTACGACATAGACTGCATTTCCTTTACCGTTCTTATCTCAGATTTAGACGGAGACAGCCATAATGATCTGGTAACGGGGAACTTATTAACTTGCGACGTCCTTGTTTTATCCAACAACGGCGACGGTACATTTCAGGCGCCGGTTGCGTATGGTGGCCAATACTGTGCTAATTCAATATCTGGCGGAGATTTCGACGGCGATAATGATGTTGATCTGGCTCTTGCGAATATATGGGCAAATGGCCAGATCGCGGTATTGCGTAACAATGGCGACGGGAGCTTCCAGCAGGAGGAGTACTACCCTTGTGGAGATGGTCCAATGTCCATTGTGGCCTCGGACTTCAATGATGATACCCATGATGATCTGGCTACGGCAAACGCCTTTTCGGACGATATCTCGGTTCTCCTGAATAACGGTGACGGGACTTTTCAACCGCCGGTCAATTATCCGGCGGGCGACAGCGCCTGGGCGGTAACCGCCGGAGATTTTAATGATGATGACCATAATGATCTGGCTGTGGCCAACGCCGGTTCGGAAAATGTTTCTGTTTTTATTAATAATGGAGATGGCACTTTTCAAATGGAGGTTTCCTATCGGGTGGGAGATTCTCCTTTTTCCGTTATCGCGGCTGATTTCGATAGCGATGGTGATCTGGATATTAGCACAGCTAACAAGGCGGGCAATGTCTCTGTTTTGCTTAATGACGGAAGTGGTTTCTTCGAGCCGACCTCCAAATACGGTGTGGGCATCGAGCCTCATTCAATTTTCGCCGCCGATCTCGATCATCGTGGAGGTTTGGATCTTGTGACGGCGAATTCCGGTTCCGGCGACATTTGTGTCTTGTTCAGTATCGTTGCTGGAGCTTGCGTCTATATTCCGGGTGATTGCAACCATAACTCGGTACCGGTAGAGCTGGTGGACGTTATCGCCATGGTATCAATGTATAGGGGCACGTTATCGCCGGAGTATACGTGCGAGTGCGCAAATTGGGGTGTCGATTTCGCCCCTGAAGCCGACCCCGACGGAAACTGCGTCGCACTTGAGCTTTCCGACGTCGTTACCCAGATTGCGGCCTATAGAGGCAATGCTACTCCCTCGGGATGCCCTGATTGCCCAGGACTGCCTTAGATTACCCAACTTCATCGATTGGTGTATGGAGAAGGCGGCCGGCAGTAGAAATCCCGGAAGCTGCTGGCCGTTAGAGAGAGCCTCGAGCCACGGATTTCGCACCTGAAAAAAGCTTGACAGAAGACCAAAATGCCTATATTTTAATATAGGTTTTGAGACTGCGCGCCTTGAGTAAGTCTTCTTGCGCAGTAGTATTACAATATCTGCAGATATGGGGTCTATTCCGTTCGCAGGTAAGGATATTGCTAATAATCCATAAAACCAATTAACCGGGAGGTGACTCGCAGACATTAAAGTAGTGCAGCCTGTATCTTTAGGAATAAGAACAATGATTATGGATACGCGGCTGCTGAGTTAGTTGGACACTGAGGGATTTCAAAGACGGATTTGAGGAGAGAGAAGTATTATGAAAAAACATCTTTTATGGATGCTAATCCTTTCGCTGCTCTGTATATGGACAGTTGCCGGGGCAGATACGCCTGGTAACCAGGCGCCTCCTGATGAGATCGAGAAGGAAAAACTCTATGAGCAGCAAAAGCTTGCGTTAGAGACAGAACCGGCAGAAGAGGAAGCCAGGCGGGTGGCCGAAAAGATAAGGCTGACCGAGGAAATGAATCTGACGCCCGAGCAGGCGGAAGCCCTTAAAGAAAGCCGATTTCTCGAGGCCAATCCCGGCTACAAGGATGAACTCGATGATCCGCCCACCATTCTGGTTCAGGGGGACGTTTGCTCAGATCCTTTCATAATTCCCGAGAGCTTTCCGTATTCTCATAGCGACAATACCTGTGATTATACCAATCAGTGCGATATCGCATTCTCGGACAACAGCGATGTCATTTATCAGTTGGATATAACCACTACGATCGACTTAACGGTCTCTTTGTGCGGATCCTCGTATGATACCAAATTAGCCATATATACTCCCACCTGCTGTTCCGGCGATCAGGATTATTGGCAATACAACGATGATTTCTGCAGCCTGCAGTCGGAAATCACCGCTACATTTACTCCGGCCACCTACTATATCGTGGTCGACGGGTTCGGTACCAATTGCGGGGCCTACACTCTGAATATTACCGAATACGTGATACCCACCGGCCGTTGCTGCTATGGCGATCCGTATAATCCGGACTGCGTTGACAACATAATCGAGGCTGACTGCACCACTCAGTATTCTGGAGTATGGACCGAGGGGCTGGATTGCGGAACACCATGCCCTGTACCAACCGACTGCAGCAACGCCATCCAGGTTATTCTGCCGCCGCCACCCTTGACCTGGCCTTACGTTGATGCCAATCAAACAACGTGTGGCAGAGGCCACAGCTACGATGATGCCACCTGCCTCGAGCCTTACTACGATAATGGTGAGGACATAATCTATGAGATAACGGTCACGGAAGAAGTAACCGTTGGCATTTATCTTACCTCCAATACGACCTGGACAGGTATGGCAATTGGCACCTCCTGTCCTCCGGGACCCGGCTGTCTGGCCCTGTCAAAGAGCTCCGGTAGTGATGAAACGATTGAAGGTCTTACACTTGCCACCGGCACATACTACCTCATGATAGATACCTGGTCATCGCCGGACTGTATTGATAACTACACTCTAACTATCGATGAATACGTATTACCCACCGGTCGTTGTTGCTATGGCGATCCGTATAATCCGGACTGCGTCGACAACGTAACCGAGGATGATTGCCTCGCTGGGTATTCCGGAACCTGGACTGAGGGACTGGATTGTGGTACTCCTTGCCCGATTCCGCCGGCCAACGACGATTGCGAGAACGCCGAACTGGTTGCGGTGCCCTCCTCCACGCAGGGTAATACCGACCTTGCAAATGGAGAGACACTCCCGTTCTGCGGCACCAGCGATGGCGCGCCAGGGGTCTGGTATAGAGTTATCGGCACCGGAAACACCATGACCGCCACGACATGCAATCCCTATACCGACTTTGATACTAAGCTCAGAGTGTTCTGCCATACTTGCGAAGATCCTTACTGCGTTGGCGGTAATGACGATACGTCTGGTGCCCCGCCCGAGTGCGATCTTAACGGTTTGAACCGCAAGTCTACAGTGGTCTGGTGCTCCGAAGTCGGCACCGAGTACCTGATTCAGGTTTTTGGATTCTCATCCTATACAGGCAATTTCCAACTGGATGTCTTCGACGATGGAACACCATGCCAGGATCCGCCCTTATGTGCTCCCCCGACCGGCGCCTGCTGTGTAGATATGGTCTGCGTTGAGACCAACACCTTTGAGGAATGTTCTGTCCTTGGTGGTTTCTGGTACGAAGGGGAAGACTGCACAACTTTCGAATGCCCGGAGCCTCCGAACATCCCCACGCTTTCCGAATGGGGTATGATTATCTTTACACTGCTCTTGCTGACAGCCGGCACCATCGCTGTCATTCGGAGACGTAATACCGTTTCTGCAAAAGAGGCTGCCCGAAGCTGATCTCGCTTTTGACAATCTCGCTTTCAAAAAGCGGCCGCAAGGCCGCTTTTTTATTGACTATATCGCATATTCGTAATAGAGTTAGCTGCTGATTGGAGGGATAGTGAAAGCAGTCCTGCAGCGGGTCGCCGAGGCCTCCGTGGAGGTCTCAGGGGAGATGATTGCTTCTACAGGTCGCGGGCTCTTGCTTTTGATTGGAGCCGATCAGGGGGATTCCGAGAAGAATGCCGATTCTCTGGCCGACCGTTGCCTGGGATTGCGGATCTTCGAGGACGATGAGGGTAAGATGAACCGCTCCCTGGTCGATACCGGCGGTGATCTATTGGCCGTAAGCCAGTTTACGCTATCGGCGGATCTCTCTAAAGGCAGAAGGCCGAGTTTCACCTCCGCCATGAAGCCGCCCGAAGCGGAAAAGCTCTTCGACTATTTCGTGAAAAGGCTGATGGAAAGTGGATTGAATGTAAAAACGGGACGATTCGGGGCCAGGATGAAGGTACGGCTTATAAATGACGGACCGGTTACGTTCGTCCTGGAAGGATGACCGAACTTTAGGGAGATGAATACAATTACGGCCATGAAAATAGTCTTGGCGTCGGGTTCACCGCGAAGGGAAAAACTTCTTTCTGAAATGGGTTACGAATTCGAGATTGTGGCTCCGGTCGTTTCCGAGAAGAATATCCCCGGGGAGGCGCCTGAGGATCACGTTCAGAGGCTATCGCGGCTGAAGGGTGGATCTGTTGCCCGGCAATTCCCGGACAGCCTCGTGGTGGGAGCGGATACCGTGGTCGTTTTAGAAAGCAGCATTCTCGGTAAACCGGAATCGAAGTCGGAGGCGAGATCGATGCTTGAGCTGCTTTCAGGTAAGACCCATACCGTCTATACAGGCTTATCCATGATGGTTTTGACGAAAGATATAACCACGTCGGATTACGATTCGACGAGAGTGACATTCAACAAACTCGATCCGGAGCAGATTAAACGCTATGTGGACTCAGGGGAGCCGCTGGATAAGGCGGGGGCTTATGGCATCCAGGGGATGGGCTCGTTTTTGGTCGATAGTTACGAAGGTGAACTCGATACCGTGATCGGTTTTCCATCGAAGCTTTTTGAGAGGATGTATAAAGAGGTTCTGACTTGTCCAGAGCTCTAGGCGACAAACTTCGTGAAGGCAGAGAGGCCAAAGGGTTGAATATTGAGCAACTTGCGGCCCTCACGAGATTAAATCAGCAATTTATTGTAGCTTTAGAGAGCGGGCGTCGCGACCTGCTGCCGGGGCAGGTCTATTTGAAGCCGTTTACCAAAATCTGTGCCGAGGCTCTGGATCTTGACCTGAAAGAACTTTATGGATTAATCGATGACGAGAATGGAGAAAAGGTAAACGATGAAATCCCGGCGGCGACTATCTCCGAATCCAAGCGAGGTTTGGATTATAGACTTCCGCTTGTCATTGTAATCGGCCTTATGATCATCGCGTTGATCTATCTAACTGTCAGCTTCCGGCAGGGCCGATTCCCCGATTCGGGGGATACAGATATTGTTCCGGCAGAAAGCCATCAACCGAGACGAGATGTCGAATGGAGCAGGCCCTGGGAGCGTCCGGCAGCCTGGGAAAGCCCCGGCCTTAATCAAAGATTGCGAATCGAGGCATCCGACTTAGTGTGGATCAGTGTTGTTGCCGACGGCGATACGGCATATGTGGGATTTCTAAATCCCGCCACGGCCAAAACCTTTACCGCCAGAGAGGGATTTACCCTGAGTCTCGGGAGAAACGACTGCGTCATTGGATACTTCAATGGTGAAAAAGTAGCCAGAATCGGCTCCAGTATCAGAGGTCTATTTAACTACCGTCTGGGAGTCACAGGGGAAAGGCAAGATCTTGAGCGTTAAGATCCGCGGTATCGTACAGAGATTCGCCGGCCTGAAAGACGCTTTTACACACAGGCCGGATCCGGTTAATTTTAGCGATCTTTCAGGCAATTTCAGGGCTTGCCTTGTCTGTATGCCTGCCAGACTGGAGCTTATCAGGGCGGCCTCAGATATTCTTCCTGAGATTGCAGAGATCTTTCCAAATAGAGACATCAGGATTCTGCTGACATCGAATGTAGATCCCCAATCGCATGATATTATTAAGAAATTCATAGTCATAAAACCGCTATCGTATGATCTCGATGCTTTTTCGTTGCCGAAAAGGGAATTCATACAACGTGTTTCGGCGGGCGGTTTGGCGGTTTCGGTGGATCTGGATATATATCCCAATTTTTTCAACGCTGTGGTTTCGCTCCGGTCCGGGGCGATAGTCAGGACTGCATTTGACAAAGGAGTTGGACTCCCCTATTATAATTTAATTGTCGGCATTCCTGCGGCGGAGGCGGCTCCGAAGGTCTCGTGCCGCGCCATGGCTGACATTCTCGGCAATTTTAGATTGTAAAGGAGACGATCGTGTTACTTTCGCGCCTTGAAATTTCCGGATTCAAGTCCTTTCCGAACAGGACTATCATAGACTTCGACGGCGGTATAACAGGCGTAGTTGGGCCGAACGGATGCGGCAAATCCAACATTCTCGATTCCATAAGATGGGTGCTCGGGGAACAGCGCACGAGTATTTTGAGAAGTTCGCGAATGGAAGAGGTGATATTCAGCGGTACGTCTCAGTTGAAGCCCATAGGAATGGCCGAGGTTACTCTTTTCATAAAGAACAATCGCGGTCTTCTGCCGATCGAATATGACGACCTCAACATTACCAGAAGACTTTACCGCTCGGGGGAATCCGAATACCTGCTCAACAAAAATCAATGCCGCTTGAAAGATATTGTGGAGCTATTTCTCGATACCGGAATAGGACCGCACGCCTACAGCGTTATACAGCAAGGGATGGTCGATGCTATTCTATCCGACAGGACGGAGGATCGCAGATCATTATTTGAGGAAGCCGCCGGTGTCACCAGATACAAACATCGCAAGAAGGAAGCGGAAAACAAACTTGTGGCCACCGAGGCCGACCTTCTGCGGCTCGGAGATATTATCGCCGAAATAGAGAAACAGGTTATTCTGCTGCGGCGCCAGGCCAAGAGGGCGCAGAGGTATTCCGGACAGAAGGAGCTCTTAAAAGATATCGAATGCACCCTGGCAGCCGCCCGGCTTTTCAGTTCGCAGGAGCGGTACAAAGAGTTGCTTGATAGAAAAAAGAGTCTGCAGATCGATCTCGAAGTTTACAATGCAGAAATAAAAAAATATGAATTCAATCTTCAGGAAATTAAGCTCAAGGTAACCGATCATGAGACTCAGGCCTCCGAATACAGGCAGACTGAATCGGATGCGACAATCAAATCCGCTCGTATTGAGAGCGAGATCACACTTAACAAACAGCGTGCGGAAACATCATCGAATGAAATCCAGAAATGCAAGGCCGAGATCAACGCCCTGGAAAACCGTATACAAGCGCTGGAGAATGGGATATCGGAAAACCGGCGTCGGCTGAACGATATCGATACTCAAAAGAAATCTTCAGAAGAGGATAATGAGACGATAGAGGCTAAGCTGGAGGGACTTTCGAAGGAGTCGACGGAAGCGGAGTCTGCCCTCGAGAAACAGAGAACCGACCACTCCGGAATTACAGAGAGGATATCGGGTATCAAGGCCGAGGCCGAATCTCTGATAGAAGTGAAAGATGGTCTCGAACAAAAGATTGTACAGCTCCAGAAGGATGTCAGCGGGTACGATAAATTTCGTGATGAAAACCGCCGCGATATTGTAGATCTCGAGGAGAAAAACCGGGGAATTATCAGGAAGGTCGATAGCACGAAAGCATCCCGAGATTCGAAATCAAAGGAGATTGCCGATATCGAGGAATCACTGACCCGCTTGAAAGATAGACTCTCCGCGCAAAAATCTGAATCTTCGGCATTGCAAGCAAGAGATGAACTTCTGGGGCAACTTATAGAATCGGGTGAGGGTTATTCCGGTGGAGCGAAAGCTCTTCTCTCGTGGTCCGAAAAGCCCGCCGGCATGTTCTTGCCTCTGGCTGAAGCTCTCGAGGTGCCGCCGGATTATCGGGTGCCGTTAACTGCGGCCCTGGGTCAGATGGGCGAGGTTATCCCGGTAGGAAGCTACTTGGACGCGGAATCTGCTATTGAGTATTTGAATTCCAGCGCGGGAGGCCGGGCTACTTTTCTCGTCCTGGAGGGATTGAATGAATCAAAGTCCGGTGATGATAGACCCGATGGTGCTGACGGATTCCTGGGGTATCTCGACGATCTTGTTGATTATCCTGAAGAGTATCGCCCGGCTGTGAAGCTGCTTTTGAACCGTGTTGCCCTTTTCGAGTCAAGAGGTTCGGCATCCAACGCAGGTGGCCCCTGGCAATATCTAACCAGAGTCACCCTCGACGGTACCGTTTACCTGCCCTCGGGTTTTGTCTCGGGTGGCAAGACGATTCCAACCGTTCTCGGCAGGAAGCAAGATTCAGACTCCATCAAGGCAAAACTCAAGATAATCTCCACCGAAATCGATTCGACCGAAGCCGAACTGAACCACAATCTCGGGGTTCTGGAAAAACTGAAAGCGGAATTCCAGAATATCCAGAGGGACATCGATAGTCTGGAAGATGATCGCGGCAAAGTCGAGACTGAATTTGGCCAGTTCAAATTCGATTTCAGGGAAAAGGAGAATCGATACAAAGCGGCCATTGATGAGGTGGAGAAGTTAAATAAGGAGATCATCTATTACAGTGAGAAACTGGATAAACTCGATACCGAGCTGGGAGAATATGAATCAAGATCTGCAGAAAGCGTTGAAACCCTGGCCCGGATGACCGATCATGCCGGGAACCTAAGAAATTCGGTTAAGGAAATTGAGGTCCGCCTGACAACGGCCAGGATTAAAAATGTAGAGCTTGATGGTAAGACGGCAAAATTGAATTCCGAAATCAAGCACGGCCTCGAATTAAGCTCGGAAGCCACGAAAATGATTGCGACCAATCGCGATAATATAGCCGGAGCAGAACAGGCTATATCGGAATCCCGGACGAAAAATGAAAAATTAAAACAATCGCTCGAGAGCTGTTTCGATGATCGAAACAGGCTAAAAGAAAAAATCAATGTGGTAGATGGCTCTATTTCGGAGCTGATGTCCGATTTGAAACAACTCGAGAGTAAACTTGCCGGCAAGCGCCCGGAGAGGGAACAACAAACCTCCGCGCTGCATCAGTTCGATATGGAAATCATGGAATTTGATTCCACGCGAAAATCGGCAATGGAGCGCCTCAAGCTGGAGTTCGGCGTAACCTCAATAGAATCGGCGCCGCTGCCAGATGGCATCACTGTCGAATCGCAGATGGAGAAAAGCGAATCGATTCGCAACTCTCTCCAAAGGATGGAACCTGTCAATCTCATGGCCGCCGAGGATTACGAACGAGAAAACGATCGGCTGGAATTCCTCCTCCGTCAACGCGAGGATCTGCTTGAAGCAAAAACATCTTTGAAGCAGGCCATTACGCGCATCAATACGACGGCGGAGAAACGTTTCAACGGAACCTTCGAGAAAATCAACGAGAATTTTCGGGATGTATTCGTTTCGCTCTTCGAGGGGGGAGAGGCCGGAGTAGAGTTGGAGGATCCTCTGGACCCGCTCGAAAGCCCGATAAAAATATGGGCACGTCCACGCGGCAAAAAAATGCTTTCGGTAACCCAGCTTTCCGGAGGAGAGAGAGCTCTAACCGCTATATCATTGTTATTTGCAATCTATCTGGTAAAGCCCAGCCCGTTCTGCATTCTCGATGAAGTCGATGCGCCCCTCGATGATGCCAACCTGATGCGTTTTCTGAAGCTGATCAAGGAGTACGCCGAGGGCACTCAATTTATCATAATCACCCATAATAAGTTGACCATGGAGGCCTCTGATATCCTCTACGGAGTTACCATGCAATCCCCCGGAGTTTCAAAAGTAGTGGCTGTCAAATTCAGGGGCAACGGAGATGGTGACGAAGGATAAGAGGGTGCTTAAGAGATTCGCTGCCGGCCTGAAAAAAACCAGAAATGCCATCGCCAATAATTTTCCGGGTTTTGTAGGTCTGCCGGGAGAGAATGAAACTCTCGATAGAGAGACTCTGGGGGAATTAGAAGAGGCCTTGATCCTGGCCGATATCGGCGCCATAGCGGCGGCCGAGATTATTGATGACCTGGTAAAGAACTATACCGGCAAGGCGCCTCAAAATGTGCTGGCGAGAATAATCGCTGATCGGTTCAACACAAATGCTGACGAAGAATTATCTTTGACCGCGAAGCCGCAGGTCATTCTGGTTGTCGGGGTCAACGGTTCCGGAAAGACCACCACTATTGCGAAGATTGCGGACACGGCTATAAAATCCGGCGGCAGGGTAATCATGGCGGCGGCCGATACGTTCAGAGCGGCGGCAGGTGAACAACTCGAACACTGGGCCGAAACGGTGGGCGCGGAGATTGTCCGGCAGGCCGAACGGTCAGATCCTGCCGCTGTGGCCTTCGATGCCGTCAAAGCGGGGATCGCTCGCAACTACGATCTTGTCCTGGTCGATACCGCCGGAAGACTCCAGACCAAGACCAATCTCATGGAAGAACTCAAAAAAATAAAAAGGGTGATCAATAAGGCCATGGAGGGAGCGCCGCACCAGATCCTGATGGTTATGGATGCCACCACAGGCCAGAATGGCCTTTCGCAGATAAGCATTTTTGATGAAGCGATTGGATTGACTGGAATCGCAATTGCCAAGCTCGACGGCACGGCAAAGGGAGGAGTGCTGGTTGCCGCTGTCGAGAAATTCAAAGTACCCATAAAGTATGTCGGGGTCGGAGAGAAACCGGAGGATTTGATCGAATTCGATCCGGTGGCTTTCGCCGAGGCCCTGGTAGGTATCGATGAATAGGTTACACCACATGGATATCCGCACGGATAGACGAAATCAATTTCTCGATATAAGCGACATGGTTCGGGATCTGGTAAGTCAATCAGGCGTGGCGGAAGGCTCGGCAGTGATTTTTGTTCCTCATACGACTGCCGCCGTGACCGTAAACGAAAACGCCGATCCTGCAGTCCAATCCGATATATTGGACCACCTCGAGAAATTAATCCCCGGAAGCGAACAATTCCGCCATTCCGAGGGAAACTCCGATTCGCATATCAAGGCCAGTCTTATTGGCTCAAGGGTGTCCATTTTCATCTCAGGGGGGAAAATTGTTCTGGGAACCTGGCAGGGGATATATTTCTGCGAATTCGATGGCCCCCGCTCAAGAAAACTGATTGTTAAGATAATTCCCGATAAATAGAAATTAGCGGAAATGGAATGGATAACACACGATCTTTCACCCCCATATCCAAAGGGACGATGATTTCCCTTTTTAGGATTTTCGAGAAGATTGAGATAGATATGAGGGTATGTGGACAGGTAGGTCTTTGTAGTTTAGAGATAAAGCTACCAGCGTATATAAGTCAAGTTGGTTGATTTTTTTGTTGCATTATGGACTAAACAGGGCTATGTTTTATACGATGAATTGACACAGTTTATTGTGCCATTGTTACCGGAAAGATTATCGTTAAATGAATCAGAGAGAGTTTGAAGGCAACACCCGTTCATTCGTTCCCATATCCAACGGGACCATAATCTTCCACTACAAGGTCATTAAGAAGATCGGCGCCGGTGGCATGGGCGAAGTGTATCTGGCCGAAGACACCAGGCTTGATCGTAAGGTCGCACTCAAATTTTTACCGCTCCATCTATGTCCGGATGAAGATTACCACATACGATTCAAAAGGGAAGCCCAAGCCGTTGCTAAATTAAATCACCCTAATATAATTACAGTCTATGAGGTTTCAGAATATCAAGGACGCCCATTCTTCGCGATGGAGTTGGTCGAGGGTCAATCATTACGAGAATTATCCTCAAGTAAAGGATTAAGCTGCGAGAGAATTATTGAACTTGCCATTCAGATATGCGATGGTCTAAGCGCCGCTCATGAGAAAGAAATAGTTCATCGAGATATTAAACCGTCCAACATCGTTATCGACGCTTATGGCCGTCCTAAAATTCTTGATTTTGGTTTGGCGGCAATTCGGGGCCGTGAACAAATTACCAAGACCGGATCTACTCTGGGTACAATAAGATACATGTCACCAGAGCAGGTAGAGGGAAGAAAAGTTGACAGTAGGTCAGACCTGTTTTCACTCGGTACCGTTCTTTATGAAATGATCGCTGGCCGCACCCCATTTGAGCGCGACAATGAGGCCGCCACCCTAAAGTCCATTGGTCAAGACAATCCTGAGCCGCTGGGAAGGTACAAGTCCGATATACCTGATGAACTTCAACGCACAGTTTCCAAGTTGCTTGAAAAAGATCCGTCAATGAGATATCAGAGCGCCGCAGGTGTTATTAGTGATTTGAAACCACTTATTGCATCGACCAGGAGCTCCATGACTTTACCCTCGACCAAACAGAAGAACAGATGGCCTCTTGCGGTCGGTGGGCTGGTAATTATCGTAGGTTTACTGGTAGCAGGTGTAAAATACTGGCCCGACGGTGATACTGGGCATCCCGGTGCGCCAACTCAAGGGCGGATAATGTTGGCAGTACTTCCATTTGAAAACCTGGGAGCGCCGGAGGATGAATACTTCGCCGATGGAATCACTGATGAAATCACCTCAAGAGTCGCGGTTCTTAATGGTCTCGGCGTAATTGCGAGGACGAGTATCTTGCAATACAAGGGCACAAAAAAGCGAATTGCGGAAATTGGCTCTGAACTGAATGTTGACTACATTCTTGAGGGGACGATTCGCTGGGACAAGTCGGGCAATATCGACAGAGTCCGTATCACACCGCAATTGATCCGGGTGTCGGATGAAACGCATCTCTGGGTGGACAATATTCAAAAAGACCTCTCGCAGATTTTTGAAGTGCAAGAAGAAATTGCCACGAGTATCGCCGGAGCGCTAAACGTAGCCTTAATAACCGGAGAGCGAGAGACGCTTGTTTATCGACCGACCGAAAACCTCGAAGCCTATGACTATTATCTTAGAGCGAGAAACTATGGCGACCATGACGATTTTCTCGCGGCGATTGAATTGCTCGATAAGGCCACCGAGCTGGACTCGACTTTTGCATTGGCCTTCGCCTTGAAATCTCAATCACATTCAAATTATGCCTTTGGAGAGGAATTGGGCGCTTCAGAGCATTCCGGGCCGGCGCGACTCGCTTATCAAAGGGCTTTTGAAATTCAACCTGACTTGGCTGAGGCACATCTGGCCCGCGGGACTTATTTGAATTTAATTGAAAGAGATTACTCGAGCGCTCTCGAAGAATTTGAACTTGCTCAGCAAGGACAAGTTGACGAAGCGCAGGTTCTAAATGCAATCTCAATAGTCAAGATGCGACAGGGCAAATGGCATGAGGCAATAGCTATCGCCAGGCAGGTCAACAAGCTTGACCCTCGATCATTTCGGGCTGGGTTAGTGGCGATCCAGGCAAACTTGTTCGTTCATCAGTACGACGAGGCACTGGAAGCCGTTGAGCGAGCAATCTCTTTAGCTCCTGACGAAGTTGGAATCTATTCCATAAAAGCACAGATTCAGATTAACATGGGAGCGGATGTCGAGCAGATTCAAGAGACCCTTTCCGAATGGTCACGCCGTACCACTTTAGAGGGATGGGCATTCGAGTCAGAAGGACCGATGTTTTTCGGACTCTTTCGCTTATGGAATCAGTCGATTGACGTGGATGCAAAGATCTCTGTTATGAAGTCAAGATTACATGACTATCAGAATCCAGATCAGTATTTCTACACGGGGCTTCTGTATCAACTTAAGGGGGACGAAGTTTCTTCGTACGTCTATCTGGATTCGGCGTGTATCCTGATCAAAAATCGTGTCGCGAAGGCCCGGGGCGACACTACCGGTCGATTTGAAAATTTCGATCTGGATCACAGCATTTATAATTTTCTTGCGCTGGCTTATTCACAGACAAATAGACATAAGCTCGCTATTGATCACGCACAGTTGGCCATGGAAACCATGACTACCGATGACTGCCACTGGTGAGGACCTGGTTCGGTCATGGTCATGGCCTATGTTCAGTTGAATGCCGGGAATATTGATGTGGCGCTTGATTATCTGGAAGAGGTCTTGTCTATTCCGTCTTCCTATTCGACGGCCTGGGTTGAGCTGGACCCTCTATGGGCGCCGGCACGCAATCACGTTCGCTACGAAGAAATAATCTTGAAGTACAAGGGTATTTCCTTCTGAAGAGAAAGTTGTGATGGGCCCCGCTCGAAAAAACTGATTGTTAAGATAATTACCGATAATTAGGAATTGCCCAGCCTGCTCCGGCGCTCCGGGAAATAGATCCCCTAACTTAAAGCGGACATATTCGCTATTAATAGGAACAATTCGCACTTGAGTTGCAGTTAAGTTAATCAGAATTGACAACGGGGAGTGCAACAATGAGAAAGCAGCTTTTGATCCTAAATCTAATCGCCTTGTTTGCAAGCGGTTGTGGCGATGATTCAACCGCGCCGGGGCAGGGTGTAATTGTAGATGATGAGATTTACTCCGGCGGGGTGCCGCGCGACGGGATACCAGCCTTGAACGATCCGGTATTCATAGAGGCAAATCAGGCCATATATTTATCCAGTGCGGATCTTGTCCTGGGCGTAGTCATCGAGGGTGAAGCCAGGGCTTACCCTATCAACATCATGAATTATCATGAGATCGTCAACGATCACTTTCAGAGTCGCCCGGTCTGTGTCACCTATTGTCCCTTGACCGGTTCAGGGGTGGTATTCGCAAGTGTCCTGGACGGGCGGGAGGTTTCTTATGGAGTCTCCGGGCTTCTATTCAGGAATAATCTGATCCCATACGACAGAACCTCGTCCAGCCTCTATTCGCAGATGTATGTCAGCGGTATCAGAGGAGACTACCGCGATTTCGATTGGCTATTGTATCCCTCTCTGCGATGCACATGGGGATTCTGGAAGAATCATTACCCGGATACGAAGGTAATGTCTCCGAATACCGGCCATTCCCGGGACTACACCTCGAGTCCTTATGGCAATTATTCTGTGACTTACTCGACACTTTTCCCGGTCAGGTTTCCGGATAGCAGATACCATCCCAAGCATCTGACTCTGGGAGTGCAATTCGGTGGTCAGGCCATGGCGTTCCCATCGACCGAGCTTTTCAATGAGAAAGTGGTGAATATCGAACTTGCCGGTATGCCCCTGGTGATTGTCTATGACTCCAACGGCCGGTATATGGGCGTTTATTCACGTCTGGTGAGCGGCGACATTCTGAGTTTCTCGTTGATCAGAAACAATAGTTCTAAGACGACAATGACCGACGATCAAACTGGCTCTACCTGGTCGGCTACGGGGCTGGCGACTGACGGCTCATTAGCGGGGGAGAAGCTGGAACAACTCCCGTTCTATACAGCCTACTGGTTCGCCTGGCACGATTTCTACCCGGAGACCGGGGTTTACACCGCCGAAGAATGATGTGAGACACCCGGCGGCCGGTGCCGGATTTTTGCATACAGACATCCCTTGACTGGAAAAACCGAAGACGGTATAGTATATATAGAGACTTTTGTAATGGAACCAGGCGGAAAAAGAGAGGTGGGCATGTTCTGGCTCAGGATGGCGGGCGGTATTCTGATGGCAACCGGCGCCGGAATCTTGGGATACTATATCGTCGATATCGTTCAGCTCGGTTTTTCTCACATGAGCGGATGGTATATCGAGAGATTACGGCCTTTCATGACGGTCGGTGCTGTTCTGATCGTTATCGGAATATTAGCCTACAAAGAGGGAAACAGGCGCACCGATTAAAGTAACCCGTCTGAGCGTTTGAACGCGTTAGTCTGCATGGCAAAAAGACCGGCCTACTTCCTTGATCGGATGCGAATATCGGCCTTTCAAAGTGCGGTATATATCCGGGACAGTTGACGGAAGTTGATCTTGTAGATTAATTGCCACCTGCTTTCAACAGATTCATTATTTGATCCAGAGGGCAATCACCGGATAATGCCATATACGTCCCGCAAATCGGGAAAAACAAGGCGATAATAAAAATCCAGATGGCCAGGATCCGCCCGAATTTACTGACAGTTCCTTCTGCTCTGGCAGAAGAGAACAGTACAAAATAGCCAACTGTCGCCCAGAAGGTTGCCGGAATTAAAGAGAAAAAGAAACACATCTGTAACGCCTCCTTTTTTCAACACCAGAAAAAAAATCGAGCCGATTCGAATAAAGGGCCTTTCGCCTATATTTGCAACCCGATTTTATAGTGGCATGCTTATTTTTGCAGGAGCAAGTCCGTCGGGCCGGCAAGGCATTATTTGCGAATTCAAATTCTCAGATAAAAAAGCTCAAGCCGCCAGCTATCTCCAATGACGATTTTAGGCTAAGCTCATCCCCGAAGAAGCTACGATATGCAATCTGCATCCTCACCGCTGCATGCTTGCGGAAAAAGTGACGAATACCTCCCTGAAATCCCACATATCCCTCTGTATCTGTATCACCATTGGAGAGAGAGAGAACTCCCAAAAGGACGCTTGCGAAAGGGGACGTCCTGGCATCCGATTCTCCGAAAGCAGCCCCTATTCCACCCTCAGTGTTAAAGACTCTGAAATCACCGCCATCGCTTACGTTAAACAAAGAAAAACCGAAGTCGAACACGATCAGCGATTTCGTCCAAACCGACATCCGCAGCATGGACGTCATCGGGAAAGCGCTTGAACCACCCGGGATCGTTAAATAAGACTCGGTGTTATCTCCTCCAAAATAACCTTCGAAGGTTAATACGTTGAGACCCCCGAGCAAGGCAAACTCTACGCTGCCGCCATCAGGTCTCTGGGCAAGCGTATTTGATGTAAAAGTCAGAATCGTTAGAATAGTAAGAGCTAAAGTAATCGTAAATCTCATACCTTCTCCTCAGTTTCTAAGTGCTCATAATTTCATCATTCATGTGCGCTGAATAAAGACTCTCATGCCGCTATCGGGCCTATCCGTTCCCGTAGGTAGCCATGCACATAACAGAAAACTTTCCTCAATCCACATCATATTCAACGATGAGACTTACTCCTTCTATTCAGTTTTAGAGCTTCGCAAGGGAAAATCGCGTTTACGCAAATATGGGAACTTTTGCCTATATTAGCAACCTGATTTTCCGGCAGGCGCAATGAAGATAATTTCCCTCAACCGGCTTGACTTCCCTGATCGATCCCATATATTACCCCTGTCTTCGGGGCGAGGCGAAAATCCTCGACCGGCGGTGAGAGCCCGCGAGTCCCGCAAAAGTGGGATTGAGCCGGTGGAATTCCGGTGCCGACGGTGAAAGTCCGGATGGGAGAAGACAACTGATGGTGATGATATACCATCTGTATCCCCCGAAGTCGGGGTTTTTTTGTTGGCCGACTTTGAAAAATTAATGGCAGAAGCCTTTGAACTGGCGGAGAAAGGGCTGGGGTATACTAGTCCCAATCCCGCTGTTGGCGCCATGCTCTTCAAACGCGATCGGATTATTGCCAAAGGCTACCACAGGCGCGCCGGCCTGCCTCATGCTGAAATAGAGGTTATCAGGACAGCCGATAAGAATGCCCGCGGCTCAACTCTAATAGTTACTCTCGAACCCTGTCCACATCACGGTAAAACTCCGCCCTGTACCGATGCGATTATCGCTGCTGGTATAAAAAAAGTCGTGGGGCCCATAACTGATAAGAATCCTCAAGTTTGCGGCAGGGGATATCGAAAGCTTCGCCAGGCAGGTATCGAGGTGGTAAGCGGCGTTCTGAAAAAGCAGGCCCGGAGATTTTACGAGCCTTATTTTAAATTCATCACCACCGGCCTGCCATTCGTGACACTGAAATTCGCTCAGAGTATCGATGGCAGGATCGCTACCCGAAATGGCAATTCACGCTGGATATCCTCGCCGGAATCGCTTAAACTATCACATAAGATAAGGGCTGTAACCGACTCTGTGTTAATCGGTAATGAAACTCTTGGTATGGACAATCCACAGCTTACCACCAGACTTGCGAAAGGCCCCAATCCTATCAGGATTTTGCTTTCCGCCTCCGGACGAGTAGCCAGACGACGAACCATGTTTACCAACGGGGCGGCGCCAACATATGTCGCCACTGCAACGAATTCGAATTTGAAGCAAAGCGGAAATTTGAAAATCATCAGGGTCAAAAATTCGAAATCCGGCCTTGATTTGAAAGACCTTCTGTCGAAGCTCGGCAAGATGGGCATAGTCACTCTTCTGGTCGAGGGCGGATCGCAGGTATTGACATCGTTTATCAAACAAAGGATGGCGGATAGGGTTATGGTCTTTATCGCTCCCATCATGATAGGCGACGGTGTCCCGGCTATCGGGAACCTGGGGGTGGCGAACATTAAAGATTCTATAGCTCTGGGTGAAATGGAATGGTTCAAATCGGGACCAGATCTGTTCGTAAGCGGGCGACCGATTTGGGGATAAGATGTTCACCGGTATAATACAGGAAATCGGACGGGTGAAATCGATTGCCGGGAGAGGCGGCAATCGGGCTATCGCCGTGGATTCAAGCAAACTGATCAGCAAACTCGATATCGGTTTTTCCATCGCGATCAATGGCGTCTGCCTGACCGTGACGGAGCTTTCCGGGGAAAAATTCATAGTCGAGGCCATCGGGGAGACTCTTAAACGCACCAATCTCGGCCAATTAGGCACTGGTTCTCCTGTAAACATGGAAGTGCCATTACGGCCGGATGACTTACTTCATGGCCATCTGGTACAGGGGCATATCGATTGTACGGGAATTATCTCCCGAATCTCCCGGGCTGACGGAAGTGTGATCTTTGCCATAGACTATCCCGCTGAATACGGAAAGTTCCTGATCGAAAAAGGTTCCATAGCGGTCGACGGGATCAGCCTGACAACAGTGGAATTGTCAGACAGCCATTTCACTGTTGCGTTGATACCTCATACGATAGAAAACACCAATTTTAAATACAGGAGGTCGGGCGAAACTGTAAATCTGGAGTTCGATATGATAGCCAAGTATGTCGAGAGAATGGTTATGCCCGGGAATAGAAAATTAACGGTAAACTTTTTAAAGGAGCATGGATTCGGTTGAGATTTTTTAACCGGCCATGAGAATAAATGTCTGAACTTTCTACCATCGAAGAAGCAATTGAGTGGATAAAGCAGGGCCGCATCGTGATCGTAGTGGATGATGAAAACCGCGAAAACGAAGGCGATCTGGTCCTGGCGGCGGAATTCATCACTCCCGAAAAGGTGAATTTCCTTACGAAGTATGCCCGCGGTTTGATTTGTGTGCCCATGCCCGGGGAGCGATTGGAGGAACTCAAGCTGACCCCCATGGTGCAATTCAACACCGCGCTGCACGGGACGAGATTCACGGTTTCGGTTGATGCAGTGAAGAACACGACCACCGGCATTTCGGCTCAGGACCGAGCAATGACGATAGAGACCCTGGCCGACGACGGTGCGCAACCCGAGGATCTGGGGCGACCGGGCCATATATTTCCGATCGAGGCCAGACCGGGGGGAGTTCTCTCCCGCGCCGGCCATACCGAAGCCACCGTTGATCTCTGTCGCCTGGCCGGGCTTAAACCGTATGGCGTCCTCTCCGAAATACTCGACGATGACGGTAAGATGGCTCGTTTGCCTCTGCTTTTGCAGATGGCCGGAGATATGGATCTGAAAATCATAAGCGTCGAGGATCTCATAAAATACCGTCGTCGAAATGAGAAGCTGGTTAAGATGGTCACCACGGTCGATCTGCCTACCGAACATGGGAAGTTCAAATTGCATCTATACAAGAGTTCCATTGATGACCACCATCATCTGGCTCTGGAGAAGGGCGATGTCCGGGGCAAGCAGGATGTTATGGTCAGGGTGCACTCGTCCTGTCTCACCGGTGATGTCTTCGGATCATGCCGGTGCGATTGTGGCGAGCAGCTTACCGCCTCCATGGAATTGATCGACAATGAGGGATTGGGTGTAGTGTTATATATGCGGCAGGAGGGCAGAGGCATCGGTCTGGCCAAGAAAATACTGGCATACAAACTTCAGGATGAAGGACGAGATACCGTCGAGGCCAACGTCGAACTTGGATTTCCGGCGGATCTGAGAGATTACGGAGTGGGGGCGCAGATTCTCGCCGATCTCGGCCTGACAACGATTCGGCTTCTCACAAATAACCCCAGGAAGGTGGTAGGACTGCAAGCCTTTGATCTAAAGGTTACGGGACGTATACCGTTACAGACGACACCGAACAAGCATAATGTCCGCTACCTTGAAACCAAACGGGATAAGCTGGGACACCTGATAGATAGCACCAGCGCAGAGGATTTAAAGGAATGCAAATAAGGAGTAAGAAATGACCAAAGAGATTCACGGAGAGCTGAACGCAACAGGGAAGAAGTTTGCTATCCTTGTTTCGCGATTCAACGATTTTCTTACGGCAAGAATCAAGGACGGCGCTATTGATTGCCTTGTAAGGCATGGGGCTTCCGACAACGATATCGCCGTGGTCTGGGTACCCGGATCTTTCGAGTTGCCCCCTGTGGCCGCACGGTTGGCTGAGAATGGCCAATATGATGCCATCATTTGCCTGGGGGCCTTGATCCGCGGCCAGACTCCTCATTTCGATTATATAGCATCTGAGGTGGCCAAGGGGATCGGGAGAATTGGTCTTGAAAAAAACATCCCGGTAATCTTCGGTGTGGTCACCGCAGATACGCTGGAACAGGCCATCGAAAGGGCCGGTGCCAAGCAAGGGAATAAGGGATTTCAGGCGGCGTTATCCGCTATAGAGATGATCGATCTTTACGGCAGGCTTTGATGGGCAAAAGAAGAGACGCAAGGGAGACGGTTTTAGAAGCTCTTTATTGCTATGAGATAAGGGACGCCTCGAGCATTGATGGGATTTTCGAATATTGCAGGGAGACCCATCAGCTGGATGATGAATCCGCCGAGTTCGCAAGAAATCTCTTTACGAAAACCGTGGAGAATCTGAGTGAGCTTGACAAGAAAATAGCGGCCCACACAACGAACTGGGATCTTGATCGGCTGGCGACCATCGATAAGAATGTACTTCGACTTGGACTGGCAGAGCTGTTTTATTTCCCTGATATCCCCAAGAAAGTTTCTATCGACGAGGCCATTGAGCTGGCCAAAACATACGGCACCGCCGAGTCAGGCCGGTTTGTCAACGGCGTACTCGACGCACTGATTAAGGATCTATAGTCTATCTTATATTGACAGAATCATCCGGTTTATAGTAGGTTAGACGCACAAAGCACCCGGGGCAGGTGCCTTTTTCAAATATGACGATTGGCCTGATCTAAATAAGGAAGAGCCGGGACGGGAAAATATGCTGAACTCAATTGACTTTTGTCGAATATAATATCAGGATGAAGTTATATAAGGACAAATATTTCTTAAGCTTATCGATATCAGCAACTCTAATCAGCCTCATCATCTACTGGATAACCAAGGCTCCGACCTTCTCTTTCTGGGATTGCGGTGAGTTCATAGCCGCATCATATATTATGGGTGTGCCTCATCCGCCAGGCTATCCTTTATATATAATTCTGGGGCGGTTTATATCTTTGCTCCCCCTTTCCCCGGATATTGCTGTTCGTGTGAATCTGCTCTCGGTGTTCGGTGCTACGGCATCGGTATTAGTGGCTTATTGGCTCATCCTGAGAGCTACCTTGGGATGGGGAGAGAATGTTCCGGGAGGTTTGAGAAAGATCGGGGCTGGTATCGGGGCTCTGGCCGGGTCTATCATAATGGGATTCTCGTACACCTTCTGGTCCAGCGCCGTGGAGGCCGAGGTTTACACCCTATCGATGTTCCTGATGCTTCTGGCAAATTACCTGGCCTTCAAATGGGGACACGATACTCGAAGCAAAGGACGCGACCGCTCAATTCTTTTGATTTCCTATCTCATGTGGTTATCGCTTGGCATACATATGACTACCTTTATTCTGATGCTGCCGATAGTTGCATATATGGCTTATAAGGATTACGTTGAAAGCGGATTTCGACGCTGGCCAGTATGGGCCGTGATGGCGATATTTATCCTGTATGCCGTGCCTCTCCATGTTGAAATTCTACGACTTTTCGGCATAGACCTGACAAGATATGAACTCGAATCATTCATATTGATTTTTGTAACGGCCCTGGTTATCGCCTCACTGGTAGCCCTGATTAAGAATATAAGAAAATCCAGAAGCGCGCATGTCTGGACCCTGGCTGCAACGACCATGATCTTCGCCGCCATAGGATACTCTACCGTAGTTTATATTCCTATCAGGGCATCCCAGAATCCAGGTATCAACGAGAATAACCCATCGAACTGGAACCGCTATAAAGGCTTTCTCGAGCGCAAGCAATATGGTCAGGAATCGATGATCCGACGGATGCTGAAGAGACGGGGAAGCTGGACCAACCAACTGGTATCCGATCCCAGGTTTGGATTATGGGCGAATTTCTCTTTTCAGTATGCCTCTCCGGACACAAGGATCGCCCTCTTTGATACGAATAAACGTGGTGATGGAGGAGTCGGGACCGAATTCAGCCTTGCGCTGCCCATGCTCTTCGTGATTATCGGCTTGTATGGAATATATGAAATCTTAAGGCGCGCACCGCCCGAGGGGATCTTCCTCTTTACGACACTGATGATATGTACTATCGGGCTGGCAATTTATATGAATTTCTCCGATGGTTCCTATAATACCGCTATCGCCCCCGCAGCCGAGGTGCGCAACAGAGACTATTTCTACACGCCGGGATTTATGTATTTCGCTGTGATGATCGGGATCGGTATGGTGTATCTTCTCCAATGGCTTGGCGGTAAAACCAGGTTGCCCGGCACAGTTGGGTATTTCATGCGTGCGATCTTCACGCTGGCCCTGATTACAGCAATTATACTATCGGCGCAGACGGTTCGCGCCAACTTCGAGCAAAACGACAGGCGCGGCAATTTTCTTCCCTGGGATTACGCAAACAATATACTGAATTCATGCGATTCCGATGCAATCCTTTTTACCAACGGTGATAACGATACTTTTCCGCTATGGTGCCTGCAGGAGGTCGATAGCATCCGGACGGATGTTAGAATCGTGAACTTAAGTCTGTTGAACACTTCCTGGTATATCAATCAATTAAAAAATCAAATGGATATCCCTATCACCCTGCGCGACGGTGAGATCGATAGTCTTCAAGCGTTCCTTCTTCCCGACCGTGAAGGTTTGTGGCGGGTACAGGATCAGATGATCCAGCATATCGTGACCAATATCCAAAGGGACGGCTGGAAAGTACCCGTTTATTTTGCCATTACGGTTCCTTCCCGGAACAGGCTCGGTCTGGACGATCACCTGGTCATGGAGGGAATGACTTATCGCATAACCGAATCGTCCGGCGTTAACCGCGTGGATACCGGTATCGGGTATAAGATTTTTGCGGCAGCGGAACACTTCAGGGGTATAGACGATCCCTCCGTGGGGAAAGATGAAAATGATCGGCGGATGGTTGTAAACTATATCGTGGCGATGCTGCAGGTGGCAGACGCATACCAGAAGGAGGGCCATATAGATTCGGCAACCTATATAGCCGAGATGGCTGTTGAATTACAAGCCCAGATCAATTTCTGGCAGGCCAAGGCGTATCTTGCCATAATATATGCCGCAGACCGCAGGTTTGACAAAGTAGCAGATCTTGCCCGGGACTCTTCCGAAGGTGAGAAGATTTTCCTGGCTGCCTCGCAGGACCTTATCAAGAATTCAGAGTATTCTGCTGCTGCCGGGCTGCTGGAGCTAACCTTGAGGGAATACCCTTCGTCGTTCACGGCCCTTAACAACCTGGCCGCTATATACTACCAGAACGGCGATACTGTCGCGATCGATACCCTGATAGCGAAATTTCGTGCGGATAACATAAATGATCTTAACCTGTTAATGACGCTGGATCAATTGGCTGATCGGCTGAATAAGCTTCCGCCATTGCTTAAGAGGTAGATTTGAGAATACTGGCGTTAAACTGGCAGGATTTGAAGAACCCTCAGTCCGGGGGAGCCGAGGTTCACTTAGAGGAGATCTTAAAAAGGCTGGTTCGATCGGGACACCAGGTTGATCTCTTATGCAGCAATTATCCGGGCGGGTCGAAAACAGACGTTACCTCCGGCATAAAAATCAATCGACACGGGTCACGCTATAATTTCAACTGGGTTGCTCCCTTCGTCATGAGAAAGCTCATAAAAGCGAATAGATATGATGTGGTCGTGGAAGATATCAATAAAATCCCGTTCTATTCGCCTGTTTATCAAAAGCTGCCCACGCTCATCGTCATCCCGCATCTTTTCGCAGACGCCGTTTTCAAGGAGATCAATTTTCTTCTGGGCACTTATATATATTTATCAGAGAAACTGGTCGCCAGAGTTTACAGGAAGAATAGTTTCATGGTGATCTCTAATTCTACTGCCGCAGAACTGGAGAAGCGCGGCGTGCCCCGTGAGAGTATCCACGTGGTTGAATGCGGTGTCGACAAAGAGGTCTATCGATTCGACCCGGAGGTGCACAAATTCGAGGTTCCGACCCTCCTGTATGTTGGCCGGTTGAAGAAATATAAGTCGGTGGAGACGGTGATCGAGGCAATGCCCGCGATACGCGGTTCAGTTCCCGCGGCCCGGCTGATCGTCATAGGCGCCGGCGATCACAGGTCGATCCTCGAGCATCGAGTCTCGGCTCTCGGTTTACGGGATGCCGTCGAGTTCAAGGGATACATTCCGGAAACGGAGAAGGTGTCGTATCTCCGGCGCGCTCACATTTCCGTGTATCCATCCTTGAAGGAAGGCTGGGGATTGACCAATATTGAGGCCAATGCCTGCGGGACGGCGGTTCTCGCTGCCAGGGTACCGGGCCTTCAGGATTCTGTTGATGAAGGAAATTCCGGGCTACTTTTTGAATATGGCGATGTCGGTCAAATCTCCGAACTGGCGATTAAGTTACTCACCGATGAAGCACATAGAAGGGCTATCGAAATGGGAGGGCTTCGCTGGGCTGCCAACTTTTCCTGGGATAAGGCTGCCCGGGATACAGAGGAAATCCTGAGAAGGATCGCTGTAGAACGGTGAAAAAGCGGATCAACGTTATAATCGGCATTCTAATCAGTGCGGTATTCGTCTATCTTGCCTTCAGAAGGGTCGAGCTCACGGAGGTTATGTATTCTGTTCGGCATGTCAATTACCTCTGGGTGATTCCCAACGCGGTTTCAGTCGTGTTGATGATGGTAATTCGTGCCGAGAGATGGAGGCATATTCTCAAGCCGATACGTAAATATGAAATGAAGCAACTATTCCCGCCGGTCATGATCGGTTTTATGGCGAACAACGTTCTCCCCATTCGATTGGGCGAGGTTGTCAGAGCGTATTCCCTGGGAGCGAAAACAGGCGAATCGAAATCATCCATATTCGCAACCGTAGTAATAGAGCGCATTTTCGACAGCCTCTCGTTGATGGTCTTGTTCTGGCTGGTGATTCTTTTTATTCCGCTTCCAGACATCGTGAGGAAATTGGGAATCGCTACGCTCATACTCAACCTGGTGCTCATAGCCTTTTTAATCATCCTCAAGAAGAAGGGTAAATCGCTGGTCGGTTGGATAACCGGTCATGCTCAGTTTTTGCCGTCTGGCCTGGCAGAAAAAATCGATCATATATTTCGCAAGTTCGCAGAGGGCTTGAACATAGTCGAGAAGTACAAGTCGCTGGGATTCATAGCGGCCTGGTCGTTATTTCTCTGGGTGGCGACCGGTCTTTCGAATTATTTCGTATTCATGGCTTTCGGATTCTATCCCGATATTGCGGCTTCGTTTATCCTTCTTCTCCTTGTGGCTGCCGGAGTCATGCTGCCATCAGCCCCGGGTTTCGTTGGAGTCTTCCAGGCGGCTGTCATAGGTGCATTTGCGCTGTTGAACAACCTGAATATGATCGGCTATCAGTTGACACTGGAGAAAATCCAGATGATGTCTCTGACCGTACCTGCATTCTTGGAAGCTCCCATTCCGGCCTTCGGGTCCTATTGCGGGACGCTTGGCCTGTTCGGAATATCTAAAGGGGAGGCTCTTTCTTTTTCGATAATCTTATGGCTTTGCCAGTATATACCGGTTACACTGATCGGCCTGTATTATCTTAAGCGCCAGCATCTATCGCTAAGGATATCAAATGATGGATGAAAAAAGAAGCTCATGCAGCGGATCGAAGCAATATGGGCGGCCATTGAAAACAGCGGCATCGATAAATGTTTATTATGGTTTATTCGGTTCTGCCATGATCCGGATTACGTCTTGTGCGAATTAGACGATAATGCTATTATGGAATAGATGAAGAACTGAAAGCCAGAGATCCGGAAGGAAGGACTATTGCAAAATCTAAATCAGGCGGTCTTGAATTATGAAGAGCGAAGATAAGCTTTATGGCAGAAGAAGGGTGAAGAAACAAAGACCGATCGTTACCCCCAAAGAGATTGAGGAAACGCCGGTCGGCGATGCCCCTTCACCTGCTGAGAAGGATAAAGTCCCATCCATCGAGTCACCTGCGGCGGGCGAGACGACCCGCTCCGACGGTGTGGCGGGGCCAGCGAGAAAACAAGCGCTAATGCCGCGAAGGGAACCATCGCCCAGGAGACAACCCTCGAGACCTCAACCGCGGCGAGATTACAGACGGGATCAGAATTCTCCGAGGGCAAAAGAGGCGGGATCAAGAAAAAAACCGTACAGCAAACCTCGCATACGAGTGAGTATCGTTATCCCCGCTTACGACGAACAGGATAACATAAAACCTCTTCTGGAACAATTCGACGAGGTCATAAGGAGATCAGGGAAGGACTGGGAAGTTATCCTGGTCAATGATGGCTCTACGGATAAGACGGCGGAAAGGGCCAGGGACGCTTCTTTCAGGTACCGCTGGCTTAATGTTGTTAGCCATTCCAGGAATAGGGGATTGACTGCCGCTCTATACACCGGATTCAAAGCCGCTAAAGGCACTATATTTGTCTTCTACCCGTCTGATATGCAATATCATGCCCAGGATATACCCAGGATGATTGCAAGAATTGACCGCGGCGCGGACCTGGTGACAGGCTGGAAACAAGGAAAATATCGAAAGCGGATTGTATCCTATATTTATAACAAACTCTGCCGGGTCCTCTTTGGCCTTAAGGTGCATGATTTGAATTCGGTTAAAGCATTCAAAAAAGAGGTGGTGAATGATCTCTCTCTACGGAGAGACTGGCACCGGTATATGGTCGTTATGGCCGCCGAGGCCGGCTTCGTAATAGAAGAGGCAAAGGTCACGCTCTACCCGCGTAAATATGGGAAAAGCAAATTCGGGTCGGCCAGAATCCTGGGCGGGCTTCTGGATCTTTTCTCGGTGAAGTTTCAGATTTCCTTTATGAAAAGACCGCTAAGGTTTTTCGGCACCTGGGGTTTCGTCTTCGGGTTTGCCGGACTTGTTACAGGCCTGGTGGCTGTGTATCTCCGGTTTTTCACCACTCATGGCTCGAGGACATTATTATACCTGGTTATCCTCCTGACCCTGTCGGGCCTGATGCTTTTTGCCATCGGCTTTCTGGCCGAGGTGATGGTCGGTTTAAGGGACGAGATTGAGTCGTTGAAATCGAAAAAGTAAACCTCCTATGGAATACCCCTGATAGAAGATGAACGCCAGAGACATAATCAGACGATATTGGCCATATTTTTATTTTGTGCTTCTTACCGTCGCAGTATTCGCTGAATTTATATTTTCCGATAAGATGCTCTTTGGTTCCGATACAGTCGAGGCCGGATTATTTTTCCGCGGATTTTATGCCGAATTCGTAAAATCCTATCACAGGATTCCGTTATGGAATCCTTATATCTTCGGGGGTCTGCCCTTCGTAGATGCCATGCACGGTGATACGTTTTATCCGCTGGCGATTTTACAGTTCATAATGCCTCTGCACAAGGCCCTGGGTTATAAGCTCGTTCTGGCAGTCCTGATGGCAGGCATTTTTGCCTACCTTTACTTAAGAGAAATGAAAATGTCCGTCTGGGCCGCAGTCTTCGGGGCTACCGCATACATGATATCGGGATTCATGGTATCGCTGGTTTATGCGGGCCACGACGGCAGGATGTACGTCAGCGGCATACTGCCACTGCTTCTATATACTCTGGAGATAGGTTTCCGGCGACGGCGGTTTCTTTGGTGGTGGCCATTTTCGGCGGCTTTCGGGCTTTTGATTCTGGCCAATCACCCTCAGTTCTCCTACTTTGCCATGTGGTGTGTGGGCGCCTATTTCGTTCTTAAACTCGTTTTCTTATACCGCGAGTCCGGGAAAATCAGTTCAGTATTAATCCCCGGCTTTGGATTCATCGCTTCCATGCTTTTTGGCATTGCATTGGGCCTGATTCAGATCTGGCCGGCGCAGGATTACGTCCGCAAATATTCGCCCCGCTCAGGTGAGGGCAGAGGTTACCAGTATTCTGCCTCATGGTCGCTGCATGCCGAGGAGGCCATCTCCCAGGTGGTTCCCGGGTTTGCCGGGTTAAGCAATCTGCAGAATCATCCGCCGCTAACCCGTGAACATACTTACTGGGGAAAAAACTATTTCAAAATCAACAGCGAATACGCCGGCATGGTGGCACTGTTTTTGGGACTGGCCGGTCTGTTCCTCTACAAAGATAGATATTCATATTTCTTTCTGGGGACAGCCATTTTCGCGCTGCTATACGCGCTCGGCGATTCGGGTTTGATATTCAGACTTTTCTATCATGTCGTGCCTTTCGTCAAGCAATTCCGAGCGCCTTCCACCATAATGTTCTTATTCAGTTTTTCTATTGCATATCTGGCAGCAAGAACCATTGATACACTTCAAAAGACGAAGAAAACTCCTCGTGCCGCTAAGATCTTTCGCTGGCTTTTAATCCTTGCGGGAGTCTACCTTCTTTCGGGCCTGATTTTCATCCGGGCAGGATCGGGAATTATGAAGATTTACACATCGATATTCTATTCGAATATGGAGACCGGTCAGTGGAATAGCCTGCAGGCCAATCTATCGAATATCTCGTCAGGATTGATCATTGGCGCCCTGCTTATCGGGGCCGTAGCGGTGACCTTCTGGGCATCTCTTAGAAAAAAAGTTCATTTCGGAGTTATGGCCTCGGCTTTGCTGGTCCTGGTGATGATAGATAGCTGGATCATGGAGGATATGAAATTTATCAGGTCAGTTGACCACAAACCCTATTTTGCCACGCCGGCCGGGATACCGTTCTTGCAGGAGCAAGATGGGCCTTTCAGATCATTTGTGCTACCCGGCACAATGCCCAATCAGAACAGCCTGGCGATGTTCGGTCTCCAACAGGTGGCCGGGTATCATGGCAATCAGCTTCGATGGTATAACCAATTTCTCGGCGATAGATTCGCGAATCTTCTCGGGAATCCTTCCGGGCTGGCCCTGGCAAATACCAGGTATATTATGATACGACAGGAGGTAAACCATCCCAATCTGGAGAAGGTGAATAGCGTCGGTGGAATCAATATCTATCAGAATAATTTCGTTATCCCTCGCGCCAGAATCGTGTATGACTACATTGTGGTTCCCGATCCGGATTCAGCTCTATCTCTAATCCTCGAGCCGGATTTTGATGTTGTCAAAAGAATTGTCATCGACCGACGGCCCTCAGGCGAAATCAAGGCCCCGGATTCGACACAGGATGATTTCGTACAGATTCTCGATTCACCACCCGATCGCATAAGGGTCAAAGCGCATCTCTCGGTACCCGGTTTCCTGGCGCTTCAGGATAACTGGTATCCATACTGGAAGGCATTTGAGGGCGATATCGAATATCCTGTTTATAGATCGGATTTCACCTTTATGGCCGTCGAGCTTCCCGCCGGAGAGCATTTATTGGAGTTCAGAGTTGAAAATCCTAATTACATATATGCCAGGATGGTGTCTGAGATCTCCTGGATTATATTGATTATCGGTATTACAGCGGGTCTTATATCAAAATCCGTTCGTCGGCGGAGGGGAGATTCGAAACCGGCTCCTTCCGGCAAATAAGCCGGTCAGAATGGTATTTCGAGGATGCCTTTTCGATATCAGATTAGCAACATAATTGTAAGCTATAACTGCCTCGAATCATTAAAGACCTGCGTCGCATCGCTGGAGGATCAAAAGGGCGTGGAATCGGAGATGATTGTCATTGATAACGGCTCGAACGATGACACCGACGCTTTTTTGAAAGAACAAGAATTCAGGACGATATTGTCTCAAAAAAATCTAGGTTATGGCGCGGCGGTTAACCAGGCTGCAAAGAATGCTGAAGGCAAGTATCTTTTCATTTTGAATCCCGATACTGAATTGCCTCCGACTGCACTCGATACAATATACAGGTATGCTGAAGATAATCCCGATGTTGGTCTCGTGTCCCCCTGTTTGCGTTATCCGGACGGCCGTTTACAATTATCGGCGCGCAAATCTCCGAGACGTCGAGATTTCCTTCTGGGGCGAGGTTCCCCGCCATTTCTGCTCGGCCTGACGGGGGAGAAGGAGGCCGGCTATATAGCCCTCGATGGTGACGAACCCGTGGATGTTCCGGCAGTATCGGCCACCGCCCTTTTCGTAAGATCCGAGTTGTTCCAGAAAATCGGGGGGTTCGATGAACGATTCTTTTTATATCTGGAGGATCTCGATCTCTGCCGCAGGGTCGGGAATATGGGATTCAAAGTAGTTCTTCTGCCGTCAGTGAAGGTGTTACATTCATGGCGAAAATCTTCCGGCAAGCGACCGTATTTCTCGTCCTTCCATCACCATATTTCAGTTTTCAAATATTTCAGAAAGCACTACCCGGATCAGTGGCTGTCTAACCTTATGCTTCTTTCCGCCCTGGTTGCGGGCTTGGTAATAAGCTCCTTCATAATAACCCTCAGCAGGAGGAAGCGGAAGTGAACTGGAGAATTCCGGCCTACGTATTGGTGGCATCCCTTTCGGCCTACCTTACCTACCTGCTCGTTCCCCTGATAAAATCATATTGCCACAAGAGAAACTTTCTGGACCACCCGGGCCCAAGGAAGATACACTCGAATCCGATTCCACGACTCGGCGGAGTGGCTCTCGTTATCTCTTTCACTCTGGCAGTATGGCTCGGCTTCGTCGCCAGCCCGGGACTATGGTATGAAAACTGGATTGGTATATCCGGAATCCTCGCCGGGGGGATAGTGATTTTTCTGCTGGGATTGAAAGATGATTTTAAGGAAGTTCCGCCTATCCAGAAGCTGCTCGTGCAGATCCTGGCGGCTTTGATTCCCGTTCTATGTGGAATCAGGCCGGAATTCTTGAATATACCTTATTTCAAGGTCGTGCCTCTGGGACTCTGGAGCATACCCATAAGCGTCCTGTGGATAGTGGCGATAACCAACACCTTCAATCTTCTCGATGGGCTGGATGGCCTGGCTGCCGGTATTGGTGCGATCTCGGCCTTTACTTTTGTCATTCTGAGCATCGTTCTTAACCTCCCTCTGGCGTCGCTTCTGGCCGCCGGCATTCTGGGCGTTACCTTAGGCTTTCTGCGTTTCAATTATTTTCCAGCCCAGATTTTCATGGGCGATTCCGGCTCCCTTTTTATCGGATATATACTGGGGGTAGTATCCCTGTATTGGCCCAAGAGTTACGCCTCATTGGTGATGTTTGTTCCTATCCTGGCGTTAGGGCTTCCGATAATCGAGGTGGTAACGACTACTATCCGACGGTTGGCGACCGGCAGGAAAATCTACGTCGCCGATCGGCGTCACCTCTTCCATTACCTGATGGAGCAAGGGTTATCACATCGAAGCGTGGTCTGGTTTTTTTATTTGATAAGTTTTCAATTCTCAATCATGGCGGTGGGCTTCGTCATAGGCAAGGTTAATATAATTCTTGTATTGGAAGGTGTATTTATTATATTTATTGCCATATTTCTCTCCCGGAAAATACGGGCTGGAGGCGGGAATGGATGAAAAATACTATCTCGAGTTTGAAAAACCGATTATCGAGCTCGACCGAAAAATACAACAGATGAGAGATCTTACCTCGACCGGCGACCGCGATCTCGAGGAGCAAATTCGTGTACTGGAGAAGAAAAGGAGCAAGATTCAATCGGATGTCCATTCGAGGCTGTCCAGATGGCAGAGGATTCAACTGGCCAGGCATCCCTTGAGGCCATATACTCTTGATCTGATTGCTCTGATTTTCGACGACTTCGTTGAATTGCACGGCGATCGCTATTTCGCTGATGATAAGGCCCTTGTTGGCGGTTTCGCAATGCTGCAGAATATTCCTGTCATGATAGTCGGCCAGCAGAAGGGCAGAGACGTGAAACAAAGACAATTCCGCAACTTCGGCATGTGCCATCCGGAGGGTTATCGCAAGGCTCTACGTCTATTTAAACTGGCTGAAAAATTTGACAAGCCTATAATTATTTTCATAGATACACCGGGCGCTTTCCCCGGCATAGGCGCCGAAGAAAGGGGGCAGGCGGAGGCCATCGCCAGGAATATCAGGGAAATGTCGGTCATCGAGGTCCCCATCATTATCGCTATAATTGGCGAGGGCGCTTCCGGCGGGGCGCTCGGCATCGGTGTGGGCGATACCGTGTTGATGCTTGAGAATTCCTGGTATTCGGTAATTTCGCCCGAAGGTTGCGCCGCAATCCTGTGGAAGAATATGAACGATCCCAAGCAGGCTGAACAAAACAAAACCCAGGCCGCCGATGCTTTAAAACCCACCTCCGAAGATCTGATTGCTCTGGGCGTCGTTGATGGAATTATACCTGAACCTCTTGGTGGCGCGCACAGGGATTATTCCGCCACGGCAAGGGCCTTGAAGCAAGAACTGATTCTCGAATTGGAAAAACTTATGCGTAAAGACAGGGAGACTCTGCTGGCGGAGCGGCTGAACAAATTCAGGTCCCTGGGGGTTGTAAAGCGAGATTAGTGGAGGTTGCCAATGCTTTCTGAAAAACTCCTTGAAATATTAGCCTGTCCCAGGTGTAAGGGGGATTTGAATTATGATCGGGATAACGATAAGTTGATTTGCGAAAATTGCAGATTGCGCTACAGGATCGAAGATGATATTCCGATTATGTTGATTGATGAAGCTGAGAAGTTTTAACTGGAGGCTTAATGATAAAGCTGTCGAGATTTTGTGAAGATGATGTCATATCGTTCAATCTGAAAGGCGAATCCAAGGATGAGATAATAGCCGAGCTTGTGGATTTGGCCGCCAACTCGCAGATGGTGAAAAACAAAGAAGATCTCTTAAAAGCGGTGCTGGATCGTGAGAAACTGGTAACCACCGGAGTTGGCTATCATGTTGCCTTTCCTCACGCCAAGACCCGCGCCGTGAAAGGAATTGTAATAGCCTTCGGCCGCAAGAATGAGGGAGTGGACTTCGATGCCATGGACAGAAAAACAGTATATCTGTTTTTCCTGATTGCCGCTCCGGAGGACGCCATCGGCGCTCATCTTAACGTCATGGCAAAGCTCTCGTACCTGATGAAAAGCGAGAAAAACCGACAGAAGCTCATGAAGGCCAAATATAAGGAGGACCTCATAGAGGTTCTTGATTCTAACGATTAGATGTGGATTTCATTGAGGGGGATATTAAGAAGTCCTCACTTCAAGCCGGTATCGATCGTGATAATCATCTCGATTGTCATGATCGTCATGCCGCTGCGGTTCAAAACAACTCTTTCCAGGCTGGGAGCGGTATCGGTCCTTCTCCCGCTTATAGAGATCGATAAATATCTCCTGAGAATAGATAATACCTTTGAAATAAATAGACATCTCAATCGAAAACTCGATTCGCTATCAGTGCAGATATCTTCGCTGATAGAGTACAGGTATGAAAACGAACGGCTCAGAACGATGCTGGGCTTCGACCTGAATCTCCCGTATTACCTCGTTCCGGCAGAAATTCTCGCAGTATCGCCTACCAGCAGGTTTAAATCAGTTCTTATCGATGCCGGTACGGAGAGAAGGGTAGATATTAATATGCCGGTCATCTCGCCGTCCGGAATCATTGGCAAGACAGTGGCCGTGGATAAAAGAGCCTCTACTGTTCAGCTTCTACTGGATCCGAACTGCAAGGTTGCCGCCCGGGTCCAGAAAAGCCGGGCCTCTGGAATAGTCAGCTATCTGGGAGGGCCATATCTTTCCCTGACGAATATCCCGGTCGACCAGCAGGTTTCTGCAGGCGATGCAGTCATTTCGTCCGGTTTAGGTGGAATATTCCCGCAGGGGCTGTTCATCGGGACGGTGGTTAAATCTGAAGGAAGAGAGGGGGAGTTGTTCCTTGACATCCTCATCAAGCCGGGCGCTGATTTCTCCATTCTGGAGGAGGTTTTCGTCATAGTCTCCTCCATGGAAAGCCAATAATGCCTAATTTTTATTTATTCGCCAGCTGGTTTTTTATTATCTTCTGCCAGGTAGTGATAGCGCCCCGTCTGGCTATTGGCGAAATATACCCCGATATCCTTCTGGCAACCGCTGCTTTTATAGGAATGAGAAGTGGGTGGAAAATGGGATTATGGTTCGGTTTCGCCACCGGATTGACCATCGGTTTGCTTGATCCCCGCAACCTGGGATGGATAACTCTGCTGGTCTCGTTAGCGGGTCTCGGGGCTGGAACGATTAGAGAGAAGATCTATGTCGAAAACAGCTTTTATCAGACCGTAATGGTGCTGGCCATTGTCTTCGTTTATCAGATCCTCTTTCACTTCGTAAGCTGGCCGGGCTACTTTTTTGACAACCTTCTGGGATCCTTATCCGAATCGTTCCTGACAGCGGTTTATTCGGCCTTAATAGGCGGTCTTGGTCTGCTGTTGTTAAGGCAACGGTATCGCTTGAAGGAGCTTCTATGATCGCAGATAGCCAAGAAAGACGCAGATCGAACTATTATGTTCTCCTGGCCGGAATAATTATATCCGTGCTATTTATCGTGGTCAAGCTATTCGGCATGCAGCTCTTCTCAGGCGGCTTTTATAGAAAAGCCTCAGAGCAAAACGGGGTGCGCATGGTTCCGATTCAGGCTCCTCGCGGAATAATAACCGACCTTCACGGGACCGTGCTCGTAAAGAATCGTCCCTCTTACTCAATCTATCTGGTTCCCTACGAAGTGAATAGCATCGATTCTGCGTCAATCAATCTCGGCCGGGTGCTGAATCGGGAGCCGGAAGAGATAAAAGCCCGGATCAAATTGGGCTGGCAGGGCCGCTTTCAACCGATCCGACTAAAACGCGATCTCCAGTTCGAGACCGTTTGCTATATCGAGGAGCATGCGTTGGAGTTCCCGGGCATAATTTTTCAGGTCGAACCGACTAGGTTATATCCTGAGGATAATTCTGGCTCTCATATCTGGGGCTACGTCGGCGAAGCAACGGAAGATGATCTTGCCAATGATGATATCGGGAGTTATTCCCTGGGAAACGTTATCGGCAAAGAAGGACTTGAAAAACAATATGAGCGTTACCTGCGGGGGCAGGACGGCTTAAAATATCTGGAGGTCACCGCCGGAGGAAGGATCCTCGGTGAGCTACCCGACAAGGAGAGAATCAGCCCCGTAAGAGGATCTGCACTTGAGCTGGAGATCGACTGGGAGCTGCAAGAGATAGCTGAACGAGAGCTGGCCCTTTACGGTTCAGGCGCCGTGATTGCAATCGATCCCCGCAATGGCGGAGTACGAGTATTGGCATCGGCTCCCAATTTCGATGCCAATCTGTTTTCCGGCGTGATATCCAGGGAAGTCTGGGAAGCCGTTTCATCGGATTCCCTTCACCCTCTATTCAACAGAAGTATAAAGGGGACCTACCCGCCGGGGTCCACGATGAAACCGTTCACCGCCGCCGCCGGACTCGAAAATGATATTATAACAGTGGAAAGCGTTTTCGATGCCTGTCGAGGAGCGAAGAAATTTGGCAATAGAGTATTCAGATGCTGGCGTCCCGGAGGTCATGGAAAGCTTAACATCGTCGGTGCCATAATACAGTCCTGCGACGTCTATTTTTATCAGCTCGGTGTGGAATCAGGGCTGGATTTCTGGAGTTTAATGGCGCAGGATTGCAGATTCGGGGTGACAACGGGAGTTGATCTTCCGGGTGAGCTCACGGGGCTGGTTCCCTCAGAGGATTATTTCGATTCGAGATATGGGGTGGATGGCTGGACGAGATATCTGATCTTGAACCTTGCCATCGGGCAAGGAGAGCTTCTTGTAACGCCGATACAGATGGCAGTGCTGTTCGCCGCGCTGGGAAACGATGGCATTGTTTACAAACCGAGGATCGTCTCCAGGATCATCTCCCCTGAGAGTGATTCTCTGAAAATCGAGCCGGAGATAACGGGTCAGTTGCCTATAAGCGAGGAAAATATGGACATCCTTCATCAGGGACTCCTCGGTGTCGTCGCTGGCGAACACGGAACAGCGCGCTCTGTCGCATCTATCGGCGTATCGGTTGCTGGAAAGACGGGGACGGCTCAAAACCCGCACGGTGACGACCACTCCTGGTTTGTTTGTTATGCGCCGGCCGAAGCTCCGGAAATCGTCGTGGCTGTGGTGGTCGAAAACGCCGGTCACGGTAGCACCGTCGCGGCTCCGCTGGCTAAAAAAATCTTGGAAAAATATTTCGAGAATGCGCCGGTGGCTTCAGACCCTCGAGATACTTTGAATGCCCGGCCATGAATAAGACTTTCGATCTCAGAATATTTATTCCGGCCTTCATCTTGAGCCTTATAGGAATCCTGCTTGTCTACGCCGCCACATACTATTCACCGTTGCCGGATGTAAAAGCCCTCTACCAGAAACAATTAATATGGTTCGGGGCAGGGCTGGTTGTCTGCATCGCTATTTTTCTTATTCCTTTAAAGATCCACGAGGCCTTCGCATACGTTTATTACTTTCTGGCGATATTGCTGCTCGTTATCTTGCTGGCCTCCTCGAGAGGATCGACATCCCGATGGTTTCATCTCGGGCCGTTCAATATCCAGCCGGCAGAATTAGCTAAGCTGGCCGTGGTGCTGGCTCTCTCCAGGTTCCTGGGATTCGGCAAGGCCCGGCTGGAGGAATTCAAATGGGTCATTATTATGCTTGCGATTATTGCCGTGCCCGCAGGGTTAATTATCCTGCAGCCTGATCTCGGTAGTTCCCTGGTATTTTTCACTCTGTTCTTCGCCTTGATCCTGTGGTCCGGAATGCCACTGAACAGGTTATTTCTGATAGTGACTCCGGTCCTGAGTATCATCTTTGCTTTTCATTGGCTTTCCTGGGCGGTTTTTTTCTTCGTTATCCTGATACTGATTTTTCTCTCCCGTCTCCGTATCTGGCAGGGAGTATTTTTCTTTTTTGCCAATCTTTCAATTGGAATGGTTACCCCTTTGATATGGAATAATCTGCACGGGTATCAGAAGATGCGAATCATAACGTTTCTTGATCCCGGCCAGGATCCGCGTGGCGCCGGCTACCAGATTATACAGTCGAAAATAGCTGTCGGGGCCGGCGGATTGTTCGGCCAGGGATTTCTGCAGGGAACCCAGACCAAGCTCAATTTTCTCCCTGAGCGGCATACCGATTTCATATTCTCCGTTCTTGCGGAACAATTCGGTTTCATCGGCTGTATGATCGTGCTAATTTTATTTGTTTTGCTTTTCTACAGGGGATTTGCCGTGGCCTTGAAGGCTCGCAACCAGTTCTACAGCTTTGCCGCCTGTGGACTCACCGCAATTTTGCTCTTCCAGGCCCTGGTCAATATCGGCATGTCCCTGGGCCTTATGCCGGTGACGGGCCTGCCGCTTCCATTTTTGAGTTACGGCGGATCGTCGCTTATATTCTTCTGGGCGGCCATCGGCTTCTTACTGGCGTTTAACAGAGATTGGCAGGAGTACTGATGTATCCTGAACTCCTCGAATTCTTGGGGATAAGTTTTATCCGTTCCTATGGCGTAATGCTGGCAATTGGATTTCTGATCGGCATTATCTGGGCCAGAGGGCGGGCCGTCAAAACAGGCATTCCACCGGAACATGTTATCGACTTGTCCTTTGTTGTGCTTATCTCATCTATTGTCGGTTCACGGTTGTTTTACGTGATCTATCATCTCGATGAGTTCGCCGATAATCTCTTTGATATAGTCAATCCGTTTCAGGGAGGATCGGTCGGAATATCCGGATTATCCATGATGGGGGGAGTAGTTCTGGCGTTGATATCGGCCTACTTATTCTTCGTCATCAGGCGCCTGCGGCCGTGGGGTATTCTTGACGCCATGATGCCTATGTTTGCCCTGGGAATAGGAATTGCCCGGATCGGATGTTTCTTAAACGGATGCTGCTATGGCCTGCCGGCTCATGGCCATCTCGGGGTGATATTTCCTCCGAACTGCGCCGCCGGATTTCATTTCCCTGATACGCCTCTCATACCCGTTCAACTTTACTCGTCGCTGGCCGGTATCGCCATATTGCTGATCGTCCTCGGGAGCGAAAAATTCAAGAAGTTCGACGGCCACTCGTTCTGGCTTACGATCGCTCTATATTCTGTATGGCGTTTTGTGATCGACTTTTTCAGATATTACGAGGATTCCATGGTAGTCGCCATAATAGGCGATCAGCAATTCTCACTCAATCAGGCTCTTTCGCTTTTCTTATTCGTTGGTTCAATCACAGCTTATCTGGTAATGTATTCCCGAGGAAGAAGCAAAACCGGGGTTTTACATAATGAGCGTTCTTCATAAAACCTCCGAGTTTGCCAGGTCTCTCTACAACGATCTCAAGGAATTCCTTTCACCCTCGTTTTGTCTTGGCTGTAACGGCGACATCCTCTCTGATGATCCGCTTCTGTGTGAATCCTGTATCGAAACTCTAAAGAAAACAAATGCGGGGGAGGGTCCGATCTGTCCTTTCTGCGGTCGCCCGGATGGAATCGGCGATCGCTGCCGCTTTTGCAGGAAACAAGAAAAAATCAAATTATTTTTTTCGGGAGTATATGATGGGCTGTTGAAGGATTGCCTGGTGCAATTCAAATTCAACGGTGCAATTGATCTCGGTTGCCGCCTGGCAGAAATGGCGGTTGACTCTCTTCATCAAAGGATCTCCGGCAACCATTATGATATGGTCGTCCCCGTTCCTCTTCATAGATCGCGGCGTCGCGAACGCGGTTTCAACCAATCTGAAATACTGGCCCGTCGCCTTGCCGACCTTCTTCATTTAGAATTGAATACGGAGATTCTCAAACGCATAAGGCCGACCCAACAGCAGGCCATGCTTGAAGAAAGCGAGAGATGGGAGAATGTCAGGGGTGCGTTCGGGTTGGCTGATATGGGTGAAGCATCTCTATCGGGAAAAGCGATTCTCCTGGTTGATGATATCGTTACTACAGGCGCCACGATTTGTGAAGCGGCGAAACCTTTGCAGGCCGGAAATCCGTCGCTGGTGGACGTCTTCTGCCTGGGATACGCAAGATGACAGAAAGACCGAAATTTAAGATCGTCGAGGATACAACCTCGGCGGATTTTGTCTTCGAGGCCTACGGCGTCAGCATCAACGAATTATTCGCCAATTGTGCCCTGGCCTGCTTTTTCGCCATGACCGATACGGCCGGCGTCGACCCGGTTACAAGCTTTGACGTGGAAGTAAAAGGGGAAACCATCGAAGATCTTTTATATAACTTCATGGCCGAAATCATATTCATAAAGGATGCTGAGAAAGTCTTTCTCTCGCAATTCGATATAGATATTTCGCTCAACAATACCATATTGAAAGCGGTTGTCAGGGGTGAAGGGATCGATTATAATAAACATACGATAAAGACCGATGTGAAAGCGGTCACTTATCATGATCTTCATGTACGGGCCGAAAAGGAGGGCTATTCGGCTCGCATGATTCTGGATCTTTAGGAGATGACGTGAAACCAAATAAGGTCGCCGAGAATATCTGGGAGATTTTACCGGATTATAAACAGGGCATGCGAGTGCCCGCCAGATTCATCGCCTCCGAAAAACTGATGCAGGAGATGGATGAGGGGGTCATAAATCAAATTACCAATGTCGCCTGCCTGCCGGGAATCAGCCGACATGCCTGGTGTATGCCGGATGGTCACTGGGGCTATGGTTTTCCCATAGGAGGGGTGGCGGCCTTCGACCGGGATGAGGGCATTATTTCTCCGGGAGGCATCGGATTCGATATAAACTGCGGCGTCCGAATGATAAAAACCGATTTGACCGAAGAGGAAGTACGGCCGAGACTCAAAGAGCTGCTTGATACACTTTATTCAACGGTTCCCGCTGGTGTCGGTAAAAGTGGGTCTATAAGGCTCGGCAAGGCCGGATTTAAAGAAGTACTGACGGAGGGCGCTTCCTGGTGTTTGAAGAACGGATATGCCTACGAGGCCGACATCGACCATATAGAACAACGAGGAAAATTGCCGGGCGCCGATCCGTCGGCCGTTTCCGATAAAGCGTTCAAGAGAGGAATCGATCAGGTGGGAACTCTTGGTTCGGGCAACCATTATCTCGAAATACAAAGCGTCACATTCGAGAACGATTGTGATCAGGAGACAGCGAGATTGCTCGGTATCGAAAGCTCCGGTCAAGTGGTAGTCATGGTACACTGCGGCTCCAGAGGATTCGGTCATCAGATAGGCACCGACTACCTCCAGAGTTTTGGAGCCGCTATGAAGAAATACGGAATTAAGACCAACGATCGAGAACTGGCATGCGCCCCGATAAATTCTCCTGAGGGAAAAGCTTATTTCGGCGCCATGGCGTGCGCCGCTAATTCAGCATTTGTCAATAGACAGGTTATCACCCATGGCATAAGGCAGAGTTTCGCCAGTGTATTCGGCAAACCGGCGGATCGTATGGGCATAAACCTCATATACGACGTTGCGCATAATATCGCGAAGTTCGAGACTTACAATATAAACGGAAAGCCAACAGAGCTACTCGTGCACCGTAAAGGAGCGACGCGAGCATATGGCCCCGGCAATAGCAATCTGGTTGGCGTTTTCAAAACCACCGGCCAGCCGGTCCTGGTCGGCGGCTCTATGCAGACCGGCTCCTACCTTCTGGTGGGCACCAGGAAAGCCGAGGAACTTACTTTCGGATCCACGCTGCATGGCGCCGGGCGGGTGATGTCCCGGGCGGCCGCCAGGAAGAAGGTCCGCGGCACCGATCTGCAGCAGAGAATGGAACAGGACGGTATACTGGTTCGAACCGCCTCGTTTTCAGGTTTGGCGGAGGAGGCCGGTTTCGCATATAAGAACGTCTCCGAGGTGGTCGATGTGGTTCATGCCGTCGGCATCTCGAGAAAAGTAGCGCGGCTCATCCCCATGGCAAATATTAAGGGATAAAATAGCCTTTCTCACGCCAATCTCTATGGATTTTTGACCGCATTAATAATACCATATCTACTAATCTCGCTCAAAAAAGGCGATGATCAGGGTTCCCTCAATCGGAACTGCGTCATCCTTTATGTTCTCCATTGGTTTTGAGCTATAGTCAGCCTTCGGTATAAAAATTCTTGACTATCTAATTAAGGCGGAGATATAATAAACTTTCTTGGGAATGCTGTTTTGAGGGTGTGGAGATTAGCTCAATTATGAACAGGATCGGTCTGTTAACGTCGGGTGGAGATGCCCCGGGCATGAATCCCTGTATCAGGGCGGTAGTCTATGAGGCTGAAAAGAGCGGGACTAAAATTGTGGCTTTCAGAAGAGGCTACGCCGGGATTCTCGACAATGATTGTTTCGTGATGGAGGTAAAAGATACCAGCGGCATCATTCAACGCGGGGGGACAGTTCTGCGATCATCCCGTTGCGAGGAGTTTAAATACGAGGAGGCACAGAAGGAGGCCATAAAGGTCTTGATAGAAAATGGCTGCGACGGTCTCATTACCATAGGTGGTGACGGCACCTTAAGAGGCGCGGCCGCTATTGCCGATCGGGGAGTAAGCGTGGTTGGCGTGCCAGCGACCATCGATAATGACATTTTTGGAACCGATATGACATTGGGAACCGATACGGCTCTGAACAACATCGTGGAAGTTATAGATAAGATAAAGGACACGGCATCATCACACGAAAGAACCTTCATCATCGAGGTGATGGGGCGGGGCTCCGGATATCTGGCGCTCGTTTCCGCCATCGCCACCGGAGCCGAGGCCGCCCTGATACCCGAGGTGGAATTCGATCTGGAAAAGATTGCAAAACGCCTCCTTGAGAGGTATAAAAGGAATAAGGCGGCTAATATAATTGTTGTGGCGGAGGGTGCTTCCACGGCTTATCAAATAGGGCGCAAATTATCTAAAATTGCTCGTATCGAGTCGAAAATCACTGTACTGGGGCATCTACAGCGGGGGGGCTCGCCATCCCCATTCGACAGACTGCTCGGGACAAGACTCGGCTCGGCGGCCGTTTCGGAACTGTTGCAGAATAAATCCAATTGCATGGTCGGCCTGGTTAAGGGAAAGGTCGAGACAACACCGCTCGATGATGTGCTCAAGAAAAGAAAACCGCTTAATGAGAAATTCATACGGCTTGCAGAAATGCTGGGGAATTAGTATGGAGCGCTATAATGCCTGAGAGGATCGGCTTATTAACCGGAGGTGGAGATTGTCCGGGTCTGAACGCTGTAATCAGAGCCATAGTCAGGAAGTCGGTGGATATATACAATTACAGGGTTGTCGGTTTTATCGGCGGCTGGCGCGGTATCCTGGAAATGGAATACGCAACGCTAAACAGAAACAAAATATCCGGAATCCTCCACCGGGGCGGAACTATCATCAAGACCTCTCGTACCAATCCATTTAGAGAAGAAGATGGAGTAAAGCGCATCAAGGAGAATTTCGAGAAATTGAAGCTCAGCGCTTTAATTGCCATAGGCGGCGAGGACACGATGGGTGTGGCAAAAGCCCTTGATGAAGGAGGAATTCCGATAGTGGGAGTGCCAAAGACAATCGATAACGATCTTTCCGGCACTGATTATACTTTCGGATACGATACCGCGATAAATGTCGCCATGGAGGCCATAGACCGTGTGCACACCACCGCCGAATCGCATAACCGCGTAATGGTCGTCGAAGTCATGGGGCGTCATACCGGGTGGATCGCTCTGGGAGCGGGACTGGCGGGCGGCGCTGATGTCATCTTAATCCCCGAAAAGCCGTTCGATATCGAAAGAGTCTGCGAGATTATCACCATGCGCCATGGCAAGGGACGGGATTTTTCTATAGTCGTGGTTGCAGAGGGCGCGAAATTTAAAACCGAATCGAGCGGGGAAGAAAGGATGATCCTTCGAAGAAAGGAAAAGGATGCCTTCGGACATGTATATCTTGGAGGTATCGGCAATGTCCTGGCCGAAGAAATAGAAAAAAGAACCGGTTTCGAATCGAGGGTTGTCATACTCGGCCATATCCAGCGCGGCGGATCACCCACGGCCTTCGACCGTATTCTGGCGACCCGTTATGGTATAGCAGCTATCGATATGGTCCATAAAAAAGATTTCGGAAAAATGGCGGCCTTGAAGGGGACGGATATTGTGGCCATCCCGATATCGGAGGCTGTTAAGGGAATAAAACAGGTATCTGAAGACCTGTATCAGGTTGCCGAAACATTTTTCGGTTGATGAATAAAAGGAGGAGCGATGGGTGTCAGGATTGGTATTAATGGGTTTGGCCGGATTGGACGTTTGGTGTTGAGGGCTGGTTATGACGATCCGGGGCTTGAATTTGTCGCCGTAAACGATATTACCGACGCTAAGACCCTGGCCCATCTCTTCAAATACGACTCCATCCATGGACGCTTCAAAGGAGATACTCAGGAGGGCAGCAACTCTATCGAAGTCGATGGTAAATCAATAAAGATATTCGCCGAGAGAGACCCGGCCGGAATACCCTGGGGAGATCTTGGCGTCGATGTGGTGGTGGAATCCACGGGCCTTTTCAGGACCAGGGAGGCGGTTGGAAAGCACCTGCAGGCCGGCGCCAAAAAGGTTCTGATATCTGCCCCGGCAAAAGGACATGACGGGACCTTCGTGCGGGGCGTAAACTTCGACCAGTTCGATACGAAAAAACACGATATCATCTCCATAGGCTCCTGCACTACCAATTGCTTAGCGCCGGTAGTTAAAGTATTACATGATAATTTCAAAATCGCCCGCGCTTTCATGACTACCATCCATGCTTATACCAGTGATCAGAGAATTCTTGACTTGCCGCATAGCGATCTCAGAAGAGCAAGAGCGGCCGCATTATCAATGATTCCCACTACAACCGGCGCTGCCAAGGCCATTGCGGAGGTTATCCCGGAGATGAAAGGCCGACTTGATGGAGTGGCCGTGCGCGTGCCGACGCCAGCGGGCTCTCTCGTGGATCTTGTTGCCGATCTGGAAAAGGAAGCCTCAGTGGAATCGGTCAACTCTGCCATGCAGAAGGCTGCTGAAGGACCAATGAAGGGTGTACTCCAATACACGGAGGATCCTATAGTCTCGGTCGATGTTGTCGGCAATCCTCATTCATCTATTTTCGATGCTCTTTCCACGATGGTTACCGGTGGGAATATGGTCAAGGTCTTCTCCTGGTATGACAACGAGTGGGGATTTTCCTGTCGCATGATAGATATGTTAAAAAGGATGGCGGCTTAGGCGGTAGGATCGTCAGGCCGATTGGATAAAACTGATTTTTTATCCGGGGAGGGGATTATGGCCCGGAAGACAATTTTATTTCTGGCAGCATTCACCTTGCTTCTTTGTGCAAGTTGTTCGGATGATGCTAACCCGGTTCAGCAGATCAACGGTTTCATTAGTGGGCGGGTTACGGCGGACGGCGTGGGTCTGGCAGGCGTCACCATTACAGTATCGGCTTATACTTATAGCGGCGGAGGATCGCCAAAACCACAGAGCCAATTGACTGTGGCGGAAACTGCAGCAGATGGCGATTATCGAATAGAACTGCTCCCCGGACAGTATAAGGTTGAATATGATAAGATCCTGGATGGTATACTCCTCCATACCGCCCGCTACCCCGTTGCTGTATTGCCTGCTTCGGAGGTTGTCGTAAATGTCGATCTCAAGGATCCGATTCCTGCAAATCTCCTTGCGGTGGACGATGATGCGGCGGTCCTGTTGACCTGGGAACGTGGCTACGACGCCAATTATTATCGCATATACCGTTCTATTCTTGGACAGGATGACTTTCAAATTATAGCTGCAACGCCGATGTGGAGCGGTAGGATACGTTGGGTTGATTTTCCCCCGGAAGTCGAGACCTATGTTTATAGAGTCACCGGAGTGGCAAATGACATCGAATCCGATCCTTCAAATGAAGCTGAGGTAGTATTCACGGCTACAATCAACCCTCCTTCGGGTCTCCAGGCATCAGACCAGATCACTCACATCGCCCTAAACTGGACGGAAAAATCCAGCGCCGCCTATTATAAGATCTATCGCGCAGTTTCCACGCCGGAATCATGGCAGGTTCTGGATTCTACATCGCAGTTTTCATATTCTGATGTTCCGGAAACCTACGAGACATATTATTACTACGTGACGGCAGTTTCTGCTCTGGCTACCGAATCAGCACCTTCTTCATCCGAAATGGTGGAATATGACGGCCGCTATGATCCACCGTCGGGATTGACTTTGATAGATCGCGGCTCGAACTTGTACCTGACATGGCTGTCAGGGAATAATGCCGGATATTACAAAATCTACCGCTCCATTGAACCGGATACCGACTTTGTCGCAATCGATAGCACGTCGTCTCTCCACTATGAGGATTTCCCGACTATCCATCAATATTATTACTATCGAGTCACCGTCGTTGGGCCGAACGGGCTCGAATCGGAACCCTCATCCATAGTGGGGGCAAATTACGACGGGCGGCTCGATTCGCCTGACCAGGTGCTTGCCACCGACATGGGACTATATGTGGAGATCAGTTGGAGTGAAGTTCTGTGGACGGGCGCCTACGTTATCTATAGATCTGATGATGGCCAGACCTACCATCAGATAGCCCGTCTTTCGGCCGGTTATTTGGATTACGACGACATTCCTCCGGCGGCGGGGAATTATTCATATAAGGTTTCCACCGAAACAGTTGACGGGGTGGAAGGTCCGTTGTCCTCGGCTGCCAGCGTTTTCTTCAGCGACAACCTGACGCGCCCTGAAAATGTGGTTGCGGAAAATTTCGGCACCTTTGTTGTAGTCTCCTGGGATAGCGTGCCCGACGCCGATGGATATACAGTCTACCGATCGCCATCGGGAGGGGGTGGCTATGTCGAAATCGGCTCGACGACTCTGAGCAGCTATGAAGATATCCCTCAATCCGCCGGCGATTATTTCTACAAGGTCAGGGCCACCGATGATCTCGGGAATGAGTCGCCGTTCAGCTTCTATGCTTATACCCTTTTCACAGCCATACCCCTGCCTCCGCATGATGTTCAAGCTCTTGATTACCTGTACAGGATTCAGCTAAATTGGGATAGTGAAGATCCTGATTACTATTTCATAGTTTATCGGGCCAATAGCTCTATCGGCGAATATATCCCGGTTGATACTGTCGAGACGATGTATGCAGATGATTGGCCATCGATTGCCGGGCATTACTATTACAAGATTCAGGCTCTGTCAGCACCCGATATTGAATCTGATCTATCTGATCATGTTCATGTCTATTTCTCGGGGATTCTCGAAATGCCTTCGGGACTGACCGGCGAAGATGCCGGAAATTACGTGCAGTTAGACTGGCAGAATGTTACGGGAGCATCAGAATACGATGTTTACAGGGGGACGAGCCCGGAAAATCTGGAGATTAATCAAACGGTATATGATACCGGCGCCACAGATGCACCCGATACGGCGGAAACCTACTATTATGCCGTAACCGCCAAGACGCGGGGAGGGCTGGAATCGCCGAGGTCCGCCCCCGTCATTGTTGATTTCGATCCCCAGTAATATCTTCTCATGCTGTAAGGAGGATGAGTGGAGAAATTGACCATAGACGATGTAGACCTTGCAGGCAAAAAAGTCTTAACGAGAGTCGATTTTAACGTACCGCTTGAAAACGGGAAGGTTGCGGATGATACTCGCATAACGGCCGCAATACCGACTATACATAAAATAATTGCATCGGATGCCAGGGCCATACTGATGTCACATCTCGGTCGCCCGAAGGGGGAGATCAAGCCGAATCTCAGTCTGAAGCCGGTCGCGGAGAGGTTATCGCAGCTTATGGGGCGAAAGGTGTATTTCTCTGAGGATTGCGTCGGCAGGGCCGCCAAAAAGAGCATAGCCGGGCTTCTGGAAGGTGAAATAATCCTGCTGGAAAATCTAAGATTTCATGGAGAGGAAGAAAAAAACGATCCCGACTTCGCACGTGCTCTTGCTGATTTAGGCGATGTTTACATAAACGACGCCTTCGGCACGGCCCATAGGGCGCATGCCTCGACGGAGGGCATCACCCGTTTTATCGATCCATCGGCGGCCGGTTATCTTATGAAAAAGGAGCTCGATTATCTCGGTATGGCGCTCGAGGATCCCCCAAGGCCCTTTGTAGCCATTCTGGGGGGCGCCAAGATTTCCGGCAAAATAGACGTCATCTCAAACCTGCTTGATAAAGTAGACGATCTTTTGATCGGCGGCGGCATGGCATTCACTTTCTTCAAAGCCAAGGGATATGAAATTGGTGATTCGCTTCTGGATGAAAATAAGATAAGAGAAGCCGGTAACATCATGATGCTGGCAGAGCAACGTAAGGTCAATCTTGTGCTGCCGATTGATATCGTTGTGACTCCTGATCCCGGAGTCGATCCACCTTTATCGGAGACAGTAGTGGCTGCAGGTATGGGGAAAGATATGGTAGGGGTGGATATCGGTCCACGAACTATCGAACGTTTCAAAAGCATAATTGAGTCTACAGGGACCGTTTTCTGGAATGGCCCCATGGGGATATTTGAGAAAACGCCCTTCGCCACCGGGACATTCGAACTCGCCAGGACCCTGGCGGAGGCGACTGATAAGGGATGCATTTCTATCGTCGGCGGTGGAGATTCGGCATCGGCGGTAACCAGAGCAGGCCTGACTGAACGAATGTCGCATGTCTCCACGGGTGGTGGGGCATCCCTGGAATTCCTCGAAGGCAAAACCCTGCCCGGAGTTGCGGCATTAACTGACAGGAGAAGTGAAAAATGAGACGTCCGCTCATCGCTGGAAATTGGAAAATGTTCACCGATCCGTCGTCAGCAATGAAGCTGGCCGGTGAGCTAAAGAAGGAATTCAAAAACTGCGCCTGGGCGGACGTTGTTGTCTGCCCCCCGTTTACTTCATTTCACGCGGTCGTAGAATCCCTCGAAGATAGCAATATAGAAATAGGCGGGCAGAATATTCATTGGGAAAGCGAGGGCGCTTTTACCGGGGGGATCTCCGCCGCCATGCTATTGAATTCCGGTTGTAAATGGGTAATCATCGGCCACTCCGAGATGCGCACCTATTTCTCCGAAACGGATAAGCAGGTGTTGTCGAAAGTCAGATCCGCTCTGGCCGCCGGTCTGAAGCCGATCGTATGCGTCGGGGAGACCCTCGAACAGAGAGAAAGCGGTATTACCGAAAAGACCGTGGAAGCCCAGCTTGTCGGCGGCGTAGGCGATATCGATGATATCAGCCGTTTGACAATGGCCTACGAGCCGGTATGGGCTATCGGCACCGGCAGGAACGCTACTCCGCAGCAGGCCGAGGAGGTTCATCGATTCATGAGAAGATTGATCGCCGATCGCTGGGGCGCAAGGGTGGCGGAATCAATTCGGATTCTCTATGGTGGCTCGGTTAAACCCGAAAATGCAGGTTCGCTGGGGCAAGAGGAGAATATCGACGGTTTCCTTGTCGGCGGCGCCAGCTTGAAGGCCGCTTCCTTCCTGCGCATAGCTGAATCTTTGAAATAACCACTTGACATATTTCCGCTTTCAAGTATTTTTGGCCGTTGTCGAAAAAGAGTATGGAGGTTTAGATTAGAATATGAATGTTTTTTACCCTTTCTTGCTTGTGATTCATATCCTGTTTGCGCTGTCTCTGATAGTTGCAGTTCTTATGCAGTCTTCCAAGGGTGAGGGTCTGGCCGGAGCTTTTGGCGGCGGCGGAGGCCTCTCCGGCGCCGTATTCGGGGGCAGGGGAGCAGCTACATTTCTTTCAAAAGCAACGTCATTTATCGCCATCGCTTTCATGCTGACCAGTCTCACTCTATTTGTATCGCTGGGGATAACAAGCGGCGGTGGCGAGGAATCCGGCGTTGTCAGGGATCTGCAGGAGGGCCCGGGCGATCTGGCGCCATCGGGCCAACCGAGCACAGTGCCGGGTGAGATTCCGGCCGGCGAAGAGGCAGGCCCGGGAGACTTATTCCAGCTGCCACCGACGCAGGATACTTCCGGGCGTTAAAGAATCCTCAGAGATATTAGCCGGGGAAAATCTGCGGAAGTGGTGGAATCGGTAGACACGCCATCTTGAGGGGGTGGTGCCGAAAGGTGTGGGGGTTCAAATCCCCCCTTCCGCACTAAATATGCTAAGAATGGCCATCGTATTAGATGGCTTTTTTAATTAGCACCAGGCAGGTCGGATGCCGATCGAGGCGGCGATCAACAGGACTGCTCGAATCGTAATGAAAACGGCCGATCGAAAGAATATGCGAATAACTATTCTTACAATGGGCTCTCGTGGCGACGTTGAACCGTATGTTGCGCTCGGGGAAGGCCTGCGCGATACCGGTCAAGTCGTAAGTATTGCCACGCACGATAGTTTCAAGGATCTTGTTGTTGATAAGGGAATGGAGCATTTCCCGGTCGAGGGTAATCCGCAGGAACTGCTGGAACAGGAGGCGGGCAGGCGATGGCTCGAAACGGGTCAGAGAATGAATCCCTTTACGTTCGTGAAGCGGATGATGGACGCCGCCGGCCCCATTATTCGCGGGATGCTCGACGATTATATTAAGGCATGCCAGGAAACGGACCTCATCATAACATCCACTCTATCTGCGCTGGCGGCCATTTCTTTAGGGGAGAAGCTTAAAGTCAGGGTCCTGGCCGCATATCTTCAGCATGTTCATAATACCAGGTTATATCCGGGATTGATGTCGGTGCCGAAGCCTAGACTTGGCGGTTTGTACAACCTCTTAACATACCCGCTGGGCTCGGTGATCTACTGGCAGATGTTAAGGCCTCATATTAACAGGTGGCGACGAGAATCGCTGAAGCTGCCGGGCCTCTCATTAAAGGGTCCTTTCAGTAAATTGGCGAGACAACGGTATAAGTGTCTTTACGGTTTCAGCCCAACTGTCGTCCCCCGGGCTCCCGAATGGGGCGATAACATTTATATAACCGGTTACTGGTTTCTGGAGAAGTCATCCGAATGGCAGCCGCCCAGCGACTTGCTCGAATTCCTGGAGTCGGGGGAGCCGCCGGTGTTTGTGGGATTCTCCAGCATGACCAACCGCGAACCCGAGACAGTTACTCGCATAATAATAGAAGCGTTGGAGAAAGCCGGGCAGCGAGGCATTATCGGAATCGGTTGGGGTGGTCTCGGCGATATCGATATTCCCGATAATATTTTCAGGATAGATTCCGCTCCCTTCGATTGGTTGTTTCCCCGCATGGCCGCCGTCGTCCATCACGGAGGCGCCGGCACCACCGCCACCGGCCTGCGCGCCGGGGTACCGTCGATTGTGGTGCCGTTTTTCGCCGACCAGTTCTTCTGGGGCTGGAGGGTCTCCGAACTGGGTGCGGGGCCGCAATCGATCCCCCGAAAAAAGCTGACAGCCGAACGCCTGGCCGCCGCCATCAAAGAAGCGGTTGGAAACAACGACATGCGTCGTCGGGCCGCTGATATAGGCGAACGCATACGCTCTGAAAACGGCATCGCCAACGCCGTGACGATGATTGATATGTTCTTGACGGAGCCGTAGGTCGGATTTATCGACATCTAAACGAGGCAAAACCGGACACCCGAGTTCAGCGAATTGCGTGTCTCAACTTGTCCATACGGATCTGTAAGATTGTGATCGTAACATAGCGCCCCGGACGGTCATAATAGATTATGACACGCGGCGCGACATCCGGGCAAAGAAGTAGGAGAAGTAGGTCGGGTTCCGATCCCGCTAAGCGGGAGAGAAATCCGACACCTGGAGCTTAAAATTCGAGAGATATTTCTTTATTGTCGGTTTAAGGTGTCGAAAATATTTGTAAGGCCCGAAACAATGATAAGTAGAGTAGAATAAACAGATAAGGCTGAGAGAACAGACCGATTATTAAGCTCAAAGAAATAGCCAGAATCTCTATGGGAAAATATTCCCTCCTGGCTCCGGGATACGTGGCTTTTTCAGCAAGAGGCGGAGCATCAGAGCCAAACCTGGTGTTTTTTCTCAAACTGGATCATATCATTCACAATCAATTATTTCAACATTCTTAGACCATGCTCTTTAATTCCCTGCCATTCATCATCTTCCTTCCCCTCGTATTCGCCCTTTACTGGTTATTACAAAGAAGACATGTCAATTTCCAGAACTGCCTTCTGCTTGCCGCCAGCTATGTGTTCTACGGATGGTGGGATTACCGCTTCCTCTCGCTGATTTTTATCAGTTCCCTGGTGGACTTTCTCGTCGGTCTGGCATTGAATCGCGAGGAACGAAGCGGGTACCGGAAGCTGTTACTCATCCTGAGCCTGACTGTGAATCTGGGGATTCTGGGATTCTTCAAGTATTATGGATTCTTCGTCGAATCGTTCGCCGATCTCGTACAAGCCCTGGGTTTGCAGCCGAATATTTCGACCCTGCGTATTATTCTCCCGATAGGTATCAGTTTCTACACATTCCAGACCCTGAGTTACTCAATTGATCTTTATCGCCGGCAGATCCAAGCGACCAGAGATCCGATCAGCTTCTTCGCGTTCGTAAGCTTTTTCCCCCAATTAGTCGCCGGGCCGATCGAACGCGCAAAGAACCTGCTGCCCCAGTTCCAGATGAAACGTAGGTTCGATATCGAACATGCGAAGGATGGCATGCGTCAGATGCTATGGGGAATTCTGAAGAAAGTGGTCGTGGCAGACAACCTCGCACCTCACGTCGATGAGATCTACGCCAATTACAATTCTATGGATGGGGTCGCATTGTTTATCGGAACCTTTTTATTCGCTTTCCAGATTTACTGCGATTTCTCCGGCTATTCCGATATCGCGATCGGAACCGCTCGTCTATTCGGTTTCAGGTTGATGCGGAATTTCGCCTTCCCTTATTTTTCCCGGGATATCGCCGAGTTCTGGCGGCGGTGGCACATTTCGCTTTCCTCGTGGTTCCGCGATTACGTCTATATTCCTATGGGGGGCAGTCTTTCAAGCAAGATGCAACGAATACGGAATATCGTCATCACTTTCATGGTGAGCGGCCTCTGGCACGGGGCCAACTGGACCTTCATCGTGTGGGGGCTTCTACACGGGCTATATTATATACCATTTATGCTGATGGGTTGGCACAAAAAGCATGCCGGCGAGGTAGCGGAAGGCAGACTGTTTCCAGGCATAAGAGAAATCGTCTGCATACTTATTACATTCATGATGGTGTTTTTTGCTTGGATCTTTTTCCGGGCGGAAACGATCACCGATGCGCTGCGCTACATCGTCCAGATGCTCGGAGGTCCTCTGTTTGGAAGAGGCATTTGGCACGGGCAGTATATCAGCTCGATCATTTATGTCCTCGCTCTCGCGCTCATTGAATGGATTCAGCGCGACAGGCAGCATGGCCTCGAGATAGATCGCTTGCCTATTGTGGCACGGTGGCCCATCTACGTTGCAACATGTCTCTTAGTGATCGAACTTGGGAACTTCGGTGCGGTGGAGTTTATTTACTTTCAATTCTAATTGCCGGGACATATTAAAGTGGCTTACCGTCGAAACCAGTGTTCGGAGATGAAAAGGACAATGATCACCTTCCTTAGGAAAATACTCATGTGTGGCTTGTTGGTCGTATTGTGCCACGTGGCATTAGTTTTCCTGGTGACCAACGCTGGCGTGGAAGCGAAGTTTTACTTTATGATACATACGAATATAATGGTAGGACTCGCCGAGCGAGGCGACAACTCGCTTTTAAGGTTCAGGGAAATTCATGACTACCACGACGTAGATATTCTTTTCATCGGGTCATCGCACACTTACCGCGCTTTCGATCCCAGATTTTTCGATCGGTATGATCTTTCGACTTTCAACATGGGATCTAATAACCAAAGTCCTCTGAACTCGTATTTCCTTCTCAGACCACACATTGATCGATTGAATCCAAAGTTGATAATTTTTGAAGTTTATTGGGAACCGTTCAAGACCGATGGCCTGGAATCGTTCCTGGAGCTGTGCGATAACCTGCCATTGACCAGTGACATCTGGCAGATGGCTTTGGCGACGAGGAATATCAGGGCGATAAACGCTATCCTTGCAAGATTGCTTGAGATCGGCAGGGAGCCTATTGAGTCCATGGCGCCCAGAATGCCCATCCATGACACATATATCTCAAGAGGCTTTGTAGAAAAGGACATGGGCTTCGAAGTAGAGAGATCCGTGTGGCCCCACAGAATTGATATCGATTGGCGGCAATTCCGTTACCTCGAGAAGATTCTCGCGATGGCCAGAGCAAGAGGCATTGCCGTACTACTTGTAGTTCAGCCTGTGCCACGCGAAACACTGAATTCTATTACAAACCTGCGCGAGGTTAAGGAGCAATTTTCATCCTTTGCCAAAAAGAACGGAGTTATGTACGCAGATTTTAACGAATTAATGTCTATGGATAGCAAAAACGATTTTTACGACGACGATCACCTGAACCAGACTGGTGTAGAAAAATTTAACGTAAGGCTCTACGATGAGTTACAGAAACGAAATCTCCTCCGTTTCATGGACACCGTCGACACTACACCGAGCCCATGAAGAAAGGCCGCCAGGTTCAGACATTGGTAAACGAAGAGACGATTGAAGGCTCTCATAACGTTACATTCGACGGCACAGCTTTTCCCGGCGGTATCTATTTCTATCGCATAGAGGCGGAGGATTTTACGGACACGAAGATTCTCATCCTGTTGAAATAGCCGCAGGTCGGATTTAACGAATTCAAAACGATGCGAAATCCGACACCTGGGCTACCGTTTTATTATCTCAAGGATGTGATAATCATTTTCCTCTTGACTATCCGATAAAGAAACTCCATTTTAAATTCTGCATACGTTAGAGTTCTGTCTACTCGACTTCTTTTTAGTTAAATGCATGAAGCCACCTCTTCAAGTGGCTATGTTGCTCGTTGAAAGACACTAATTCAATCCCCGTGAATGGGGGACTTGACTTCACCGTAACCATGTGGAGTACATTGAAAATCGGCAAAAAAATACGCGAAAGGCGGAAAAAGGACTTGACAGACCCATTAACTCCATATATATTCGGATTCCTACAAATTAATTCTCTTGCAGATAACGAGCCTTCACAAGGAAATCAGGCTTGTTATTTTAAATAAATAAATAAAAAGGTAAGATCGACGGCAGGGAGATAATGATCGAGGAAATTTCTAACAGGGCACCGTTACTGGCGGATGGAGGGTACGCCATACACGAATATAAACAGGCTTGATACTAATAAAGAAAGAGAGAGGAGGATTATGAAAGCTTGTGGCTGTAACTATTATAGCCGGGTCAAGATGCTTTTAATTAACCTTTGGGAGAATTGTTTATGAAAATAGAAAAACCAGGCGGGATGTGTAAAATCCTGCCAAAGATCGCGTTGTTGACTATGATGATGCTTCTGGCATCAGGCCTTACCATCGGGATAGATGCGGCGCCTGGCCCAGGCTCCGGATCAATCAGTTACAATGTTTACGGCTACCGCGCTAACGAGGGAGGCGGTGGTGCTATCAGCACTCCCTGGACCAAGGGCAACCTGGGGAACACCTGGGCCGAGGGGGAGTGGGTTCCGTACCAGTTTGTAATCAGCAATCCATCCGGTGGCGCCTTTGACGATTACGACTCGCTCATCATTTCTTATGATTTCACACGCCCCCACGGCTCTTCCGACTACTACCGCTTTGTTGACCTCGTTCGCGGGATTCAGGTCGGCACGGTTCAGCGAAACGATGACCAGGGATGGGTTAAGGCTGACGGCAGCGCCTTTCCCGACGGGACCAGAGGGCAAATTGAGACAGCGCAAAACGATCCTGATGAGTATGAGTGGACAGGCTTTACCCTTCTTAATCTGCCAAACAGCCAGGTCAACCGCAAGCTCGACGGAGGCCTCGATGTGCCTCACGGTGAGGATCGGCACATGTTTTACATTAAAAGAACCGATCTTCCGCCTGCGCTTCAGGATGCTCCCACAATTGTCATTTATTTCCAGTTGCATGAATCCAGAACATTCGTCTGGGCCAACAGCCTCCAGGATCAGTATAACTTCGGTTCACCGACCAACGACTGGGGAGGTTATTTATACAACACCGACGGCTGGCCGGCTGACTCCGTTCTGGGTGCTGGATACGTTCCCGGGTCTTCAGGGCATTTACACCTGGAAAACGTAAGCGGGAGCAAGGACGTTCCGATCCCAATTCCCGAACGTATTCCGGGTGCGGTCGCCGGCTTGAAGTTCCTGGATGCCGATGGCGACAGCCTGTATGGTGGTGGTGACTCCCCGTTATCAGGCTGGGAAATAACGGTCAGTGGCGAAGTCGAGGGCATAGTGTTCTCGACGTCAACGCTTACTGACGAATTCGGAAACTACGCTTTCCCGAGCCTGACGGCCGGTACCTGGACGGTCAGCGAGAACGAAGAGCGCAGCGTACCGGCTGAAGGTGGGTACATCCAAACCTATACGAATCCTTTCTCGGCTTCAGTTGGCGTTGGGACACCGACAGCAATCGCTGAGCCGGGCCAGGGCCCCTGGGGATGGTCGGTCGGTCTGACGATAGACATTGATAGCCAGGAGGACATGAACTTCGGCAACAAACTTTGTGAGATTCTTTGCACGGATCCGCCCGATGTCACGATTGAATGCACCGACAGCACGGATCCTTCCAATACAGGCTGGCCTACAGTGGAATACAACTGTGCGCCCGTTGATACCAGCTACAGCGATGAAGTTTCCGGAAGTTGTCCTACTACAATTACCAGAACCTGGACGTTCACCGACGCGGTCGGTAATACTTCCATCTGCGATCAGATCATAACCGTTCAAGATTCTACCGATCCTGTCATCACCTGTCCGGCAGACATAACTTTCGAGTGCGAGATGGGTGACGCCGGTACGGCCACAGCCACCGACAACTGCGATTCTGATCCGGATATTTCCTTTACGGATAACATCATAAACGAGTTCTGTCCGACGGTGATCGAGCGCACCTGGACCGCTACCGACAGCTGCGGAAATACCGACAGCTGCGTGCAGACCATCACCATTCAGGACACAACCGATCCGGTTCTCACCTGTCCGCCCGATATAGCATTTGAGTGCGAGATAGGCGATGCCGGCACGGCTAC
>CBEUCH010000010.1:0-125102 GCA_965541585.1 uncultured bacterium
AAACTCAGCTCGAGACGGATAGGAGGCTGGTGCGAAACAGGATTCGGGACCTCAAAAAGAAACTGGAGGCGATTGAGAGCGAGAGGCGAATTCAACGCAAAGAACGCGCCAAACTTTTCAAGGTCTGCCTGGTAGGGTATACCAATGCCGGCAAATCCACAATATTCAATGCTCTAACCGGAGAAAACATAGTGGCCGAGGATTACCTGTTTGCTACTCTGGATTCTACAACCAGACGCGTAAAGCTCTCCGGCCGAAACGAGATCTTATTGTCCGATACTGTTGGATTTATCAAACGTCTGCCGGTGTCTCTCGTAGCCTCATTCAAATCAACACTTCGGGAGGCCTCCGAGGCCGATCTGCTATTGCATGTGATAGACGTCCACGAGCACTATTTCGAGGAGCAGATTGCCGCCGTCAATGGTATCTTGGATGAGATCGGCTGCGGCAATATTCCGACGATGAACCTGTTCAATAAAAGAGATATAAGAAACGATCCTGATCTGTTTCGGGCACTTCTTGGAAGATACCCGGGATCGCGGTTTGTCTCGGCCAAAACGGGCGAAGGTATGAATCAGATCAGGGCGGATCTGGATCAGCTGATAGAGACATCGAAAGTCACCATTGTGGCCAGAATCGAGCCGGATCACGGCGATAAAATAAACCTGGTAAGCTCGCTCGGGCATCTGCTCAATTCTGTTTCCGACGATGGAGTTCTAAAGGTTACCGTCAGGCTTCCGCAGAGAGTGCTGGGGAAGCTGAAAAGCGAGGGGATTGAATTCGCTATATTAGAGGGCGACCATGGATCTAAAGAATAAAAGGGCGTTAATAACCGGGGCATCGAAAGGCATGGGGGAGGCGATTGCGGGGGCTCTGGCAACGGCAGGAGTTAAGATATTCCTGACAGCGCGCGATGGAGAATCTTTGAAGAGAATGAAATCGGATCTGTCTCGAAAAGGGGCGGATGTCGATTTTGCGGTGGCCGAACTGGCCGACGACCTGCAGCTGGAAAGAATGTTCGCAAGCGGACTTAAGTTTCTCGGCGGAATAGATATCCTGATAAACAATGCCGGGATTGGCATAAAGGGCAATGTGGCAAGCATTGATATCGCCGATTGGGATCGGATGTTTGCGGTCAATATGAGGGCCGCCTTCCTGTTATCCAGGCTTGCGGCAAGGGAAATGATGCAGCAAAAGTCGGGATATATAATCAATATTGGTTCCGGAGCTTCGCAGACCCCCATCGCAGGTTATGCAGGATATTGTGCTACCAAATACGGTCTTTTAGGATTCTCGGAGTCGCTCGGTCTGGAACTTCGCGAGCACAATATCAAGGTGTCGATCCTCATGCCGGGTTCTACCGCCACTCATTTCGGCGGCGGCAGCCCCGATGATAAGATGGTGTCGAAGCCGGGGATCTTGCGCCCGAAAGATGTGGCGGATTCGGTCCTGTACCTTTTGAATCAGAGCGATATTGCCTGGACATCGGTGATGAATTTAAGGCCCTTGAATTTAAAGAAAGCCCAATAACCTTTTGAGGGAGGGAGTTATGAAGATCGTGTTGTTATGGTTGCTTATCCTGGCGATTGCCGCTTCGCCGCTTCTGGCGCAGTCTACGGCAACTCAGGATACAACGAAAGAAGCCGTTGAGAGGGAGGCAACCGAGCCAGCCGAGGTTGAGAGTGCCATGCCGGAAGCCGAATCGCCCCTTTCTATCGAGAGCATGACATTCTGCACCGGTGTCGAGGAGAGAGAGCCCGTGGAAGGCGGATTGGAATTCTCTACCGACGTTGGCAAGCTCTATTTCTGGAGCAATATCTTGAATGAAGGCGAGGAGACCACCGCCGAGCATGTCTGGTACCTCAACGGCGAGGAGAAAGCCAGGGTGCAACTACCCATCAGATACCCTCGCAACAGGGTGTGGAGCTCCAAGATTATTCCTGCGGAATGGGACGGCCAGTGGGTAGTCGAGATTGTTGCGGCCGGCGGCGTCAAATTGGGAGAGGAATCCTGCACGGTAAGATAAACCGGGCCGGCCCGGCCGGCAAATCAGTGTACGGGGCAATTGCTGTCCATACGCTGATTGCATCGGGAACCTATCTTATAGCAAAAGGAGCGATGAGCGAAATCGCTCCTTTTGTTTTTGCGTTCTACAGGTTTTGCCTGGCCTCACTGGTCTTTCTAGTGATTAAAGCTCTGAGGCGGGATCACCTCCATTTTAGCAGATCCGAATGGCTGCTGATGGCTTTCCTCGGTGTTCTTGCCATCCCCATGAATCAGTGCCTGTTCTTATATGGCCTCAATTATACCCAGCCAACGCATCCGGCGCTGTTATTCGGCACAACTCCTGTCTGGGTTTATATACTTTCGGCCTGGCGCGGCGAAGAAACCGTATCCACCAGGAAAACAATGGGGATTGTTATCGCTCTTATCGGCGTGTCGGCCTTCTTTATCGAAAAGGGGATAACCCTTAAGTTCGATTATCTGTTTGGCGATTCCATTATAATGATAGCTGTCTGGTCCTGGGCAGCCTATACGGTTGTGGGGAGACCTCTTGTGAAGAAGCGGGGCGCCATGGCTGTAACATCTACATCCCTTATCATAGGGACGCTTATATATTTCCCTCCCGGTATATATTTTGCCCTGAACTTCGATTATTCCGGCGTCGGCTGGCTGGGCTGGAGTGGTGTCGTATACACGGCCGTCTTAATGTCGGTCGTGGCTTACACCCTGTGGTATTGGAGCATCAAACATATCGAAGCCTCCAAAGCAGCTGTATTTATATACCTCCATCCAATAATAACCGCCATTCTGGCATATTTTCTGATCGGTGAAAGGCTGTCCGGCGGGAGTATTATTTCAGGTGTTGTAATCTTGATCGGAGTTTATTTTGCGCAGAAGGGATAGTTTATTAGAGCAGTGGCAATTGACTTAAGGCATTTTGCCAAGGCTCCAATACACTAAAGGATCACCTTGACTTTAAGCTCAACATAGGATTTTTTGGTTCGGTATGAAAAAGGATAACCGTTCATCGTTACGGGTTCTACGCCCCTATTTGCTCAAATATAAAAAGCTCTGGATCGCCGGGCTGTTTTCGGTGGCCATGACGGACGCTTTCAAGTTGGCCGCCCCCTGGATACTCAAAGACGCATTCGATGCTCTGGAGGCCGGGGTAACTACGGGCGGCCTGGTTCGATATGCGACGTTGATCATAGTCGCCACTCTCATTTCAGCAATATTCAGATTCTTCATGCGACAAACCATGATAGTCGCCTCGCGAAAGATCGAATACGATTTCAGAAACAGTTTCTTTGCACACCTTTTAACTCTCGATCGTCCCTACTATGATAAAATACCAACGGGGGATATCATGGCCCGCGCCACCAACGATATGGACTCGGTGCGAAGCATGATAGGCCCCGGAATAATGTATTTCTGCTCCACCGTCGTAACTCTGACCCTGGCGCTTCCGCTGATGATAACAATCAGCCCGCAGCTGACCTTGCTTTCGATGATACCGCTTCCCGTGATCACGATCCTGGTGTTTTTCCTGGGCCGGGAGATCAACAGACGTTATATGAAAATTCAAGAGCAATACTCCACTATAACAGCTCGCGCCCAGGAGAGTTTCTCCGGTATCAGGGTCGTAAAAGCCTATGTACAGGAGAATGCCGAAATAGATGATTTCTCACTTCTCAATCTCGACTATATCAGAAAAAACATGTCCATGGTTAAGGTCTGGGCGATATTTTTCCCGGCCATCGTTCTTTTCAGCGGGACCGCCGTAATAATGGTCTTATGGTTCGGCGGTAAAGCCGTGATTTCAGGGTCGATTACGCTGGGAGACTTTGTTGCTTTCACCATGTATCTTCTGCTTTTGATCTGGCCCATGGCGGCGCTGGGATGGGTGGTGGGTCTTTATCAGAGAGGAAAAGCATCATTGTCGAGAATCGAGCAGATTCTGAACACCCGGCCGACCATCAAAAATATCAAGAAACCGATATCAAAGGAAATAGAAGGAAAAATCGAATTTAAGAATCTGCGATTCGCCTATGATTCAACCGAGGTCCTGACAGGAATTGACGCTGTAATAGAGCCCGGGACGGATACGGCCATAATCGGGGGGACGGGGAGCGGGAAAACCACCCTGATTTCGCTTCTGATGAGAGCCTACCCGGTCGAGCGCGGCATGATCTTTATCGACGACATCGATATCAACGACTATGACCTTCATTCGCTTCGCTCGCAGATCGTTCCGGTGATGCAGGAGACATTTTTGTTCTCGGAGACCATAAAAAGCAATATCTCCTACGGCAATTACGATCTGAGCCTGGAATCGGTGACGAAATACGCCGTGGCCGCCGGCGTGGCGGGGGAGATTGAAGATTTTCCACATAAATACGATACTCTCCTTGGCGAGCGCGGAATAACCCTCTCAGGCGGACAGAAACAAAGAACCGCGCTGGCCCGCGCACTGTCGTCGGCACCCAGAGTGCTCATCATGGATGACGCTTTTTCGTCGGTTGATACCCATACCGAGGAGGAGATTCTCACCAACCTCAGGCAGATTTTGAAGGGGAAAACCACTTTCATTATATCGCACCGTATATCCACCATCAAGAGCGCCGATGTGATCTTCGTAATAGCAGATGGGAAAATTGCCGAAAGAGGGAAACACCATGATCTTCTTGCGGTCGGTGGCCACTATGCTCGACTATACAAAAGGCAGCTGATTGAAAGAGAACTGGAGGCGCTTTGAGTTTCGTATCCGCGCAGACAGAGAAGATGGAGATGCTTTACGGCAAACCGGATTGCCTGAACAAGACGCAGAAAATGACGGTCGAGGAGCTGGCGGTTGTCAGGGCCAGCATGAAAGAAGGACGCGCCCATGATATCACTCTATATATCAGGAAGGGGGACGGCTACATCTTTATAGCAAAACCGTTCTATCCGCCCGGGCTCTATCGTGCGCCATCCGGCGGCGTCCAGCGCGGCGAGGATTTCGAGTCAGGCGCCAAAAGAGAAGCGCTGGAGGAGACCGGCGTCGATATCGAATTGGAAAAATATATCTTGCGAATTGACGTCTCTTTTCAGTCTCCCGGGGAATCGATCGATTGGACGTCGCATATCTTCACAGCGTGCTATAAGGGTGGGGAAATTGAACCATTAGACAGAAGGGAAATCAGGGAGGCGAAAGTGGTCTACCTCCATGAAATCCCCCGGCTGCAGGAGATGATGCGGAATTCGGGGTCCGGAGGCCTTATCTACAGAGCATATCTTACGGAGGAATCTGTCAAGCGGCTATAGATGTATCGGATATTGATAATAAGATGGAGCTTCCGCAAGGTTTAGAATCTCGACGCAAAGCGTCTGGATTCATCCCCGGGCGGCAGCAAAAGGGTCGGGCTTTGAATAGATTTCTTATGGTTGCATGCGTAAATGCATTATAACTGAAAATCAGCTGTTTGAAAACGGTGATCTCCACTGTGAATATGTATGCAGGATCTTGCACTTTTTTCGAAGTCAAGGTTAATTGTCTTGATTTGGGCCGGCGGTATGCTTTTCTTAGCTATTGAGATAGATTAACTTAGAGAGGCGCTAAGCCGTTGGCGGGTATCGAACAACTTAGGTTGCCGGGCACAGAATTTGCCCTGTATTCCAGGGGAATATTCTTTATGAGCAGAACAATTGCAAAATCGGTCTCCTTTCTGACATTGCTTCTGTTGGCGATATGGTGCTCGCCGGCCGGCGCGCAGTGGCAGTTCTATTTTCAGGGATCGGTCATAACCGGGGGTGACCCTCATGATCTCTATGTCGTCGGCGATTATGCATACCTGGGAGATTGGGGTGCCGGGTTGTCGGTTATCGATATCAGCAACCCGTGGCAGCCGCAACTCATATTCGGATATGACACCCCAGGCCTCTCGAATTCAGTGCACGTATTCGGCAATCTGGCGATCGTAGCCGATTGGAGCCGCGGTATATCGATTTTCGACATCACCGATCCTGCATCACCCACGTACCTTTCAACATGGGATTCACCAGGGATTACTTATAATGTTTTCGTCATAAGGAACTATGCGTATCTTGCTGATTTCAACATGGGTCTGGCGATAATTGATGTTTCGGATCCGTCGAGTCCACAACATGTGGTCACCTTGCCAACTGGAGGTCTGGCTACCGGCGTATGGGGAAACGGTGACTATTTATATGTCGCGGACTACCCCAACGGCATTCTGGCTTTCGATATAACCAATCCAGCCTCACCCGAGCTGGTCGATACCTTTCTCTCATCGGGAGATGCCTTCAACGTTACCGGTTCCGATAATTATCTTTTCTTAAGCGATGGTCTGGAAGGAGTTCAGATTCTGTCGATTGCAAATCCCGCCGATATCTTGTTTGTATCAACGGTCGATACACCTGACTATGTAAACGATGTCGCGGTCAGTGACACCCTGATGTATGTGGCCGACGATTCGACAGGTGTCATAGCTTACTCGATCGCCGATCCATCCATGCCGATAGAGATAGCCACCTATCACAGTCCTGGAAACGCCAAAGGCGTTTTTGCCAGAGGAAGAAATGTCTTTTTGGGCGATAACGGTTCTTTCATAGTATTGCTGCTCGGCGACGCTACCGGGGTAGATGATGGCGTTACACCCGAGACACCGTCGGCATTCAGCATTGATGGAATATATCCGAACCCATTCAATCCTGACGCCACCATCGAATTCTCGTTAGCTGAGAAGGTCTATGTATCTCTGGACGTTTACGATCAGCTGGGCAGACACCTGGAATGTATTCTGACCGGGAATCTCGATGCCGGGAGTTATGAATTACGATGGAGCGGCGATGAATGGCCGTCGGGAATCTATTTTTTCAGGCTCTCCGGAAATGGCGTTTCCCAAACCGTCAAAGCCACGATCCTCAAATAGCCTTTAGGGTAACAACCCGAAGATTCTATTATAATGGGAATCCAATAAAATACCCTCCCCGAGATTCAGGGAGGGTATGAGTTCTATATTCTTTAGATACGATCTACTTCAGCAAGGTCATCCTCTTCACACTCTCGCCGTTGGAACCGCTCAGGCGGTAGAAATAAATACCAGAAGCAGCCTCACTGCCGCTTTCATCGAGGCCGTTCCAGACCACCGAATGATATCCAGCATCGAGAGAACCGTCGATTAAAGTTATGACCAGAGCCCCGGTGAGATCGTAAACCTCCAGCGAAACAACGCCGCCGTCAGTATGGAAATCGATCTTCGTCTCGGCGTTGAAGGGATTGGGGTAATTCTGTTTTAATGCAATACTCTGAGGAATCTCAATTTCGTCTTCGATTCCGGTCGGAATCAAATCGGGAATCGCAGCCCGGGCGCCCTGCAATATTTCCCTGTTCTGATCGGACTGCACAAATGCCACCAGCATACAATTTTCGGGGTCGAGGGGGTCCGGTGTTTCGAAATCGAATGTGTATTCTACTGTCTCTCCCTCGCTTATGGTCATCGATTGCCCCGATGTGCTGGGGATCATATCCCGGAATGTCTGATCATGTTGCGTTAGGCCATTAGGAGCCTGCCAGCGTATACCGTTCTCCATGAGCGCTATTCTCAACTTAAGATTCGATACACGCGGATCAGACTCGGCATAAATGGTAACCGTGAACTCACCCTCCAGAGCATCGGGATCATAATTGCCTGTGATATCCATTTCCAGTATGGACGGTACCTGGGTCTCGTTTACAAGCATCCCGGCCCAGGCGTAGCGGTTGGATTCACCATCTATGTGGCCGTCAATGCGAAAATGCGGCACGTAGTCGGCGCCGTAATAATTTACTCTAGCCGTGTTCTCCGGGATATTATACCGATAGAATGGATCCCCCGAGCTTGGCCACCAGGCATGATAACGTATGAAGATCGCGCTTCCTTCCAGGTCTATTGCCAACTGATCTAAGAGCAGATTAGCAGGATAACAGGGGACGCACGACGTGTTGGTAGACAACTCTCCGACAACCAGCCTCTCGGCGGCTGAAGCCGTGCCGATTAAGAGCAGTGAGGTAACTGCCACGATCACGATCCCGTTAATAATTTTCATCGAACCTCCTTTGGTTGGCGCCATCATTTATGGATAATATAGTAAATCCTCCGGAAAAGGCAACTATTTTTATTATCATTATTACTGCCAGACTGCCGGAGGGACGGAGCCTCTTGAAGATCTATGTTTTTATCCATTATGATCCGGCTTTTGCCGATGACCATTCAAACCCGATCCAGTTGCTAAAATCTCGAGAATAGCATCACCCTGGTTCCCTCAAATGTAGGCCTGACTTGACATATCCCCGAGGAGCAGAGTAAGCCGCCGCGTTCACCGCCATTGAAGATTACAAGTTCATGCTCTTTATAGCGCACTACGAGTTCGACAAAGGCAAGTTTTTCGGGATCGCTTCGAATCGTCTCGGTGGTGGTGGAGCCGCCAACGTTTAGCTGGAGGAAGCTGCCCCTGCTATAGCCCAGGGTCAGGTAATTCTCGTAATAGTGTTCTGAAAATGGGTCCAAAAAGCGGCGGGAATATGCAGTGAAGGAAACAGTGTTGGAGCGGTCTACGTAGTAATAACCATCTAAGTAGTTTTCGATCTCATCTTCTCCGGTATAATCAAAGCGGTCCCAGTGATAATTGAAAATCAGATCCTGAAAAACCTGCCAGCGGACTCCTGCAAATTTCTCGGCCAGATATCTTTTACCGAAAGTGCCGCGAGAAAATGATTCTGAAAAAGAGAAATCAAAGTTCAAATCGAAACTGGGGGCAATTAAGGCGCTCAGTTGATAGCCTCTTTCGCCCGGCGCTCCCTCCAGGGAGGCTAAGGATCTTCCCTGATGACTTGCCGGAGGGGGATTATTGAAGGCGCCGGCCGGGCTGGGATAGAGGATATTAATGTAATTCTTGTATTCTCCTACGACGTTTATCAAGCCTTGGGATATTGAAATGTTCGCATAGGTAGCGTCGCCTCGAACATCCGCCCCGAAGGGATCAAATCCTCTCTTATAAGCGTATTCTCCATAGATATCGAGAGGTCCATAATTGAGCTCAGAGAAAAAAGAGGTTAAATTTATGTTTGCAGCCCGGTCGAAATTCATGAGGTCATCCTGCTTGAATCTGACGTAGGAGAATCCGAGATTCCCCGGTATTCCCGGGCTGATATTTCCGCTGATACCCCTCAAAATATATTCTCTCTCGGATGCTGAGAATCCGGTACTCGGTCTGAATCTCAGGCCTCGTGCGGAAAAAGCGTCAAACTCGAAATAATCATATAGGCCGGATAGCTTGATACCATCGAGATTGTTGTCGTTGTAACTAAGCGCGTCATCTTGAAAAGCGTTCAAGGTCAGGCCGCGACCGAAAACCTGATAGAAATTGCCGAGATGAACGGTTAGACCACCGTTATTCCAGCCGAAGTACCTCTGGGTAGTTCTTTCAAAAGATGTATCCGGCCCCATCGGTTCGAATATTCTCATCCAGGCACCGGCGTAAAAATCACCGAGATTGAAATCGACTATAAAGCGGTTATCGAGTGAGTCTTCTTTTGTGTCCCTATCATGCCAGTATTGCATCCAGTTGGCCGCAGAAACTGACCAGTAATCATCCTGGGCCCTGGCGGTAGAAGGAGAAAAGAGCCCTGAGACGACCATGAGCGCGGTCAATGTTATTATGAAAAGAACTCTGCCATTTTCCATCTACTCTTCCGATCCGGTTTTTTTCTCGTCATCTTCTACCCCTGGAAGATGTTGCAGAATTAATTTCTCGATATGTTCTTCGTCTCCCGGTTTGAAGCCAACAGCGGAGAAAATGACTTTGCCTTGCGGATCGGTCATAACGGAAAACGGCATGGCAAATCCCTTGTATTTGCGCCGGTACACCTCGCCATCGCGGTCGATGAGGATATCGAAGGAGAACCCGTTAGATTTAACGAAGCTTTTGATCTTGCCTTTGGCCCTCGCTCCCTCGGTATTGATGGCAAATATTCTAAAGCCCCGATCCCGGTAATCCTGATAAAGCCCCTCGAGAATTTTCAACTCCTCCAGGCAAGGCTTGCACCAGGTGGCCCAGAACGATATGTAGATCGGCCCTTGGCCCAGATTATCATACAGTGTTACCCTCTTACCGTCCATATTGGGCAGGGTGAAATCGGGAGCCATTTTTGTCTTGATATTCTGGCCGGGCGATGCGACCGCCAGAAACATAACTAAAACGGTGGCACAAGAGATTTGCAGTTTCATGATCCTCCCTATTTTAAATAAAGCATTCTGCCTTTAAGATTGTTCCGCTGCAATGTAACTTTAAAATAGTAAACTCCGCTGGCGAGGGTCGCCCCTGATCTTTCCTCGAGATCGACCGGAATCCTGTTTCTCCCGGAAGATAAAAGGAGATTCCGAGCGGCGATCTTCCTCCCCCGAACGTCGAATATCTCGAGATAGGCCGTCTGCTCGACAGGAGAGAACAGCAATATCATGGTTCTACCGTTGAAAGGATTGGGATAATTGCCCTCGAGCGCTAAATAAGATGGGAGGGCGTTTCCTCCACGGCCTACTGCGGTCGGCTCCAGGAACGCTGAATATATGTAATCGCCTGAAGCCCCCTGAATGAGATCTGCAACGAGGGCTACCCACAGGTATTGACCGAAATCCTCAAGGATATATTCGCCATCGTTGGCGTCGTCAATTTCAAAAATGTCGTATACATGGCTGTCGTCGGCAACCGCCTTGATTAACTGCAAGAACCAGATCCTGTCGTCGTCACCGTCGAATACGATGTGAAGATTGCCGTCGTGGCCATCATTGGCGAAGAGTATATAATTGCAGCCCGGGGCGGTGGGCCTGGAGATAGACGTCATATCGTCAACGGGATATTCCGAGTGCGTTCGCATTGTGCGCGCCAGAGTATAATTTGAACCCTCCTCGTAATGGCTGCCATCGTCTCTATGATCGGTTAGATAGTTCCAGAGGGAAAATATCTTATACTGCTCCTCGAGGAAGGTCCCGTAATCGTTGCATGTTAACTCCAGGGCGGTTTCTGCATCGTTGTTGATTGTGTAATTCCACGATGAGAGGATAAACTCATGACCCCAATTTTCATAGAGAAACATGGGCCATATGAAACTCCCGTACTCGAATCCACCGTTGGCTGTAAAAAGGGAGAGGTGTGGGTAATTCAGAAAATAGCGAAGGTAAGCGTAGTTATCATTGATCTCATCCCAGATGATATCTTCTATCCAGGTGGCGCAGTTTTCCAGGTACCAGCCTCCGGCACGGGCATTGTAGGCAAACTGGACAGCGTGAAAGAACTCATGGGCGGAGGTCACCTTCATGGGCACCGTGCGATCTTCATACCCGAATCCGTCATAAGTCGGATCGACATAGATGTAACTGGTAAAATCATTGTCGCGGCCCGGACGCTGGTTCGATGGGAATTCCTGGAAAGCAACTCCATAGGCTCCGGGGTATCTGTGCATGTAGACATCGTAGAGATCCTCTCCTCCTCCACGAGAGCCGTCGTAGGGGGGGGTATCGTACCCCAATGTGTCGCATGAATAGTACCAGGCCAGGTCGAAATATTCGGCGGTTCGGTTCACGAAGTCCGGGACACCATCGGCTGGATCGTTATCGATATCGGGTTGATAGACTGCATGGCCTCCGGCGGTATCATAATGGATTCTGAAGAAACCGGAGGGCGAATCAAAGAAGGTTTGCTTATCAACCCGGTATAATAAGAACGAGAACCGCCTCTTGAACTCATCGTCCGTTTCGCCCCAGTTTTGCTTGATATCCATGACCAGAAGGGTGCCATCCTTTAAAGGGCGTTCAATAATGTACTCAGGTGGTAGCGAAGCGGGGTCGGTCAACGTCAGGGCTTTCAGTGTAAGCTTCTCCGTAAGAGTCAGTTTGCCGCTTTCGAAATCCGATTCTATATTATCCAGCCCATCGCATATAGCTTCCGATGGATAGCCCCAGAGGATTATTCCGGCGATTATTAAGGCGGTTGGGATTTTAGAAAAAGTCTCTTTCATCTTCATTTATTCTAATTTAACCTAATACTATTGGTTGTCAATTCAATTTCCGTATGGAGGGGTAATCTGTTATTTATAAGGGGATTACAGATAATTCCGAATTCAATCAGAGGCTTTTCAGAGGGCTGGAAAAAGGACAAATAACTCTCCGCTCTCCACAACATGAGCATCTGCGACTTCCCGACCGGAATATTAAAATTCCGCTCCAAACGAAAAATATGTCTCCGGCTTGGGAGCGATATCGGAGAGGTTCGTTGCCCAGCCGAGGTCAACTCTCAATACGAATATACCGAGGTTAGCGCGTGCGCCCACGCCAAAGCCACCCTTTACGCTCCCCAGAGTTGGGAATCCTCTTCGATCGTCGAAGAAGCGGAACTCCTTGTTATAATTCCAGGCGGCGCCCATATCCCAGAAAATGGCTCCCGACACCTGCTGTAAAGTGATGGGTAACGGGAAACGAAGTCTAAAATAATCTATGAACGGATATCGAAACTCAAGATTAGCTATACTGTAATGGGACCCGACCTCGTCGAAATACGAATACCCTCTCAAGGGGACGATAATCTCATTTACGTATATGTCCTCGACTCCGTATATGTCGGCGGTGGCCCGTTTCGGTCCGATCCAGTTTGATGAGCCACCCAGATAGAACTTCTTGGTATCTGCCCCGCTCGATCCTCCTCCGCCTAAACGCAGCGCCAAATTGTAGCGACCCCAGAAATGCCAGTATTTGCGGTAATCCACCTGTATCGACCTGTAGGACAAACCGCTGTTTACGGCCTTGACTGAATTTTCGAACGATACCTTGTATCTCTGGCCAGCCACGGGTCCGACGATGCCCCATATAACGGCATCGTTTACATATTCCAGACTTGTGGAGAGAACATTGGTAGTGCTATTAGGTTCAAAAAGGAAATTATCCCTTGCCACCGTCAGCTGCGTCAGGTATAGATCGAGCCGCGAGAATCTCGAAAACGGATAACTCGCATAGCCCTGGGCGCCGTAAACCCTGTCGGAGAAATAGAATCTTGAAAAATCATCGTAATAGAGGTTCTTGAAATGGAAGATTCCACCAGCGTAGTCTATTCTCTTGCCGGTGTAGGCATAGCTGACCTGGATATTGGATTGGTCTATGGTGTTCACGAGATCTGTGAAAACGTAGAAGTGGTGGTTGCCGAAAATATCTGAAATGGACAAGAAAGATTGTCCTCTCAGCCCATAAAAGTTATCGTAGGAGAATCCTCCGGTGACCAACTCCGGAGAGAATTTCAATTTATATTGTTTTTGCTTATAGCGTCCATCCGGGAGAAGATATTCCAGCGTATCTTCGACAGGAATCTCGGCGGTCTCTGTAGCAGCATAGAGAGAGTCAGATTCAGCTTCCGTATCATCGGTTTTATCAATCATGCCCTCTCCGGCGCGGAATATATAGCTGCTGAAATCCAGCGACGTGTCTTCAATAGTGTCAATTCCAAGCGTTTTTTCCCTGGCAACCATTTCGATTCGAGGAACGAAAATATTCTCCTCCCCGTTTCTTAGTTTCTGCATATACGGGGTCAACGTAAGCTCGCCGGTTTCCGGCGCGACGTTTTTCAAATCCTCCAGGGTATATATATCGAATCCGAAATTGTTGAACGCCGAAAATGCAATTTTGTCGCCATCAGGAGACCAGGACGGAGAAAAGGCGCCCGATATTATGTTGGTCAATGGGAATTCGTTGCCCGAGTTGATCTCATAGAGGTATAAATTGTCTATGCCATTCCTATTGGAGACGAAAGCTATGCGTTCTCCATCTGGGGAGAATGCGGGCTGATTATTCTTATATGGATTAAACGTCAAGGGCCTTATTTCGTTATGTTCTATATCGAATAGAAAGATGTTATAATTGCCGTAGGCGAAACCTTTATCGTTTTCCTCGTTGTCTCCCGTAGGCCGGTCTGATGCAAACGCCAGGAATCGGCCGTCCGGTGACCATGAAGGGTCGCTGTCGTCGTACTTATCTTGATTAAGACGAGTCAGATTAGCATCTTCGATATCGTAGGTATAAAGATCAGTGAAACCTTCATTCATACCCTGGAAAGCTATCTTGTTGCCGTCCGGCGACCATGAAGGATTGCGCATACTGCTAAGCGCCGGGTCGATTTTCATCTTGCGGTCACCGTTCTCGGCATCGCATATAAAAATAACATCGCGACCGCTGCTTTTGCTCACAAAGGCAATCTGTTTCCCATCGGGCGACCAGGCAATTCCGGATATATAAGAGTGTAAAGATTCCAGATCGCCGGATCGCTCCGCTTTGACGAGGCGGGAAATGATCTTACCATCGATAGTGGAAATAATATAGATTTCGTTGAAGCGATCGGAATAACCGTGCCGCGGATTGGATCTGTCTGAAAAGAAGGCCAGCCGGTCTCTCTTAGGAGACCATTCCGGCTTCTGGTTATATATGGATCCGTCCTCTGTATGATCTGTCAGAGGTTCGGCAATTTCTCCGGGCTCTTGCCTTTCCGCTATCTCCGGCCAGTAAATGCGCTTCAGAGCTTTCTGCCACTGGTCCGAAAGATCCATCATGGATAATCCCAGGGCGGCTTTAACAGCCCTTTCCATGGTAACCTGGACCTTACCCTTACTCAAGATTTCAAATATTTTCTCTTCGCCGTATTTTTCCGATATGAAGTTAAGGGCAGATTGTCCGCCTTTATATGCCAGGAATCCGCCCATTAGCTCCAGAGGCGGTAGATACCCCTCGATGACAGCATCGCGGACAAACATATCGGCTTGGAGATCCCATCCGCGACGGGATGAATACTCTGCGTAGCCCTCCGAGAACCACAATGGTGGTCGGAATAAAGCCTCCCGGGAGAAGATTGACTTAATGGCGTTACCGTAAAGAAGATCGAACCAGACCGCGTGAGTCAATTCATGATGTAAGACGTGGCGAAAATCCTCATAGGAGCCGGTGAAGGGTATTACTATACGACTCTGGAAGACCTCGGTGAACCCCCCGACCCCTTCGGGAATAAGCTCCGATATGACATTGGTCTGCTGAAATTCATTGTGCGAAGCGTAGATTATTATGGGTACCCGCTCTGACAGGGTATAATTCAATTCCTCTCTGATCTCTTTATATGCATCCTCGAGCGTACCGGCTGCAAATATCGCCAGCGTATCTTCACCCCGGTAGAAATATATATCGAAATTGGAGGTCTGAATATAACGCCAGTTGAAATCTCTATACTGGACCTTGTTCTGACCGAAGTAGACATTTTGAGCGATTGCAGACTGCCAGACGGTTACTGCCAGCAACCCCAGGATTATCCGTTTAATTATCATCCAATTAACTCCATTTTGTCTCTCTTCCTCCTATTAGAACAGGACTCTGCCGAAGCTGGTTCCGATTCCAATGATGTTACAGGGAAACCCGCCTGATATTCCCCCCCAGGCTCTCTAATTTCTTTTCAAATGACTCGTAACCTCTATCAATATGGTAGATCCTGAGGACCTCCGAATCTCCGCCGGCTGCGAGTGCGCCAACAACCAACCCGGCCCCGGCGCGAATATCCGAGGCCATCACCGATGCCCCGTTTAGCCGTCTGGCGCCGCTTACGACAGCCTCGTCTCCCGATATTTTTATATCGGCGCCAAGGCGCTGGAGTTCCATAACATGCGTAAACCGTTCGGTGAAAACCGTTTCACGTATATATGATGTACCATTCCCGATTGCCGCGAAAGCCATTGTGGCTGCCTGCAGATCGGTGGGGAAACCGGGAAAAGGATAAGTGGTAATTCTGACCGGTCCGGGGCGTCCCCGGCGAGAGGCGATGATACTGTCTTTCCTGACCACTATGTCCATGCCCGCTTCACGCAGCTTGGAAATCAGGATCTCGTTGCCTGATGGGTCGGTTCTGGCTATTTCGATTCGTCCGCCGCAGGCGCTCACAGCCAGCAAGAAAGTGCCGGCTTCCAGACGGTCGGACATGATATGATGCTCTGCCGCACGAAGCTTTCTGACACCGGCAATTTCAACTCTGGCAGTTCCGGCGCCATCGATTCTGGCTCCCATCTTATTCAGGAAGATAGCGAGATCGACAACTTCCGGATCGCAGGCAGCATTGATGATAGTCGTTTTTCCTTTTGCCAGAACAGCCGCCATCATGACATTTTCGGTACCGGTATGACTTGGTCTATCGAAGAATATATCGGTTCCTGTAAGCGATTTCGCCGTGGCCGTAATGTACCCTTTGCTCTCGGTCACCCGAGCACCGAGGCGCTTGAATCCCAGAATGTGCTGATCGACCGGGCGCGGACCCAGGACGCATCCACCGGGAAGGGACACCCTGGCTTTTCCCAAACGACTCAGAAGCGGTCCCATAACCAGAAAAGAGGCTCTCATTTTGCGAACCAGATCGTAAGGTGCATTATGGCTCGTGATATTGGTGGCGTCGACTACCAGGCTGCCCGTTTCAGGGTCGTGTATGGTTTTTGCGCCGAGACCTTTTATGACTCCGATGATCGTTCTTATGTCCATGAGGTTCGGCACGTTGGTCAATATCGTGCTGCCCTTTTCCGCCAGTAGCGAGGCTACCATGATCGGCAGGGCGGCGTTTTTCGAACCCGAAATCTCGACTTTGCCCGATAGTCTCTTGCCGCCTTTTACAACGAACTTATCCATAAACCCTTTCTACAATGATATTTGACACAAGAACAGCCGTCCGGTTTATACGCTTCCAAATATCTTTTGCTCCATCGTTTGTGATTATATTATAATGGCAACAATGGAGCAAGATAATAGATCCGGGAGTAAAGTTTACTTTGTTTCAGATGCCCATCTGGATATCAGAGAAAGCCCGTCGGAGCATGAAAACAGGCTGCTTAAAGTATTCGAAAGAATCAAGAAGAATGGCTCGCATCTCCATATCGTGGGGGATCTCTTCGATTTCTGGTTCGAGTATATATATGCGATTCCGGCGGCATACTTGAGGGTGGTATCCGCGCTTCTGGATTTGACGCAAAGCGGAGTGGAGGTTTACTATATCCCCGGAAATCATGATTTCTGGATGCGAGATTTTCTCTGGCGGCAGGCCGGGGTCAAGCTGACTGAGGATCTTTTCGAGGTCCGTCATTTCGGCAAGAAGATTTTGATTACACACGGCGATGGTATTAGAACGGACGATCGCGGGTATCGCTTTATCAAAAGGATTTTCCGCAACCGCTTTTGCATCTGGCTGTACTCCCAACTTCCGGTCAATATTGCATACCGGCTGGCCATGCGGACATCGCGAGCGTCCCGCCAATATACGAGCGCCCGGGAAATGAGCGATTCGACCGATTATATCGATTTCGCCAGACAGAAGATTGATGATGGATATGACGCCGTCGTAATGGGACATGTTCATAAGCCGGAGATTACAGAGGCCGGATCGGGTGTATATGTTAATTGCGGCGATTTTTTCAAAAACTTCAGTTTCGTCGTTCTGGACGAGAATGGATTTCAACTGAAAACACTGGATTAAGATTATGAGAACTTCTAAATTACATACGTGACCGGGGATATTCACCAGGGAAACTATATGGAACCGAAAGTAGATTTAAAATTGGCGAAAGAGCATGGCCTGGATGAGGAGGAGTTCCAGAGGATAAAATCCATCCTCGAGCGGACTCCCACGTATACCGAACTGGGTATCTTTTCGGTAATGTGGTCTGAGCATTGCTCCTATAAAAATTCGATAGCGCAGTTGAAAACTCTTCCGCGTGAGGGGCCGGCTCTGCTGGCCGAGGCGGGGGAGGAAAACGCCGGGGCAGTCGATATCGGAGACGGCCTGGCCGTGGTTTTCAAGATAGAATCGCACAACCATCCGTCGGCGGTTGAACCGTATCAGGGGGCGGCGACCGGAGTCGGCGGCATCCTCAGGGATATCTTCACCATGGGAGCGAGGCCGGTGGCGGTCTTGAATTCGCTGCGGTTCGGGCGGCTTGATAATCCGAAGGTGCGTTATCTTTTCGATGGCGTAGTCCGGGGGATCGGGGATTATGGTAACTGTTTCGGTGTGCCCGATATAGGCGGGGAGATCTATTTCGAGGAGGCCTACACCGGTAATCCGCTGGTCAACCCCATGGCGGTCGGTATCGCCAAGCATTCGGAATTGATTTCGGCTGTAAGTAAAGGGGAAAATAACATCGCGCTGGTCGTGGGATCATCGACCGGCCGTGACGGTATCCATGGTGCCACCTTCGCCTCGGAGGAGCTTTCGGAAAAATCCGAGTCGAGACGGCCCTCGGTGCAGATAGGAGATCCCTTCACCGAAAAACTGCTGCTGGAAGCGACCCTCGAGGTTATCCGCAAGAAATTAGTTGTGGGGATACAGGATATGGGTGCCGCCGGGCTGACCTGCTCGTCGTCGGAGATGTCCGCCAAGGGGGAGTCCGGCATGAGGCTCGAGATCGATAAGGTGCCGGTGCGCGAAGAGCTGATGACGCCTTATGAGATAATGTTATCCGAGTCGCAGGAGAGGATGCTGGTAGTCTGCACGCCTGAGAAAGTCGACGATATAAAATCTATCTATAAGAGATGGGGAATCCATGCCGAGGAAATAGGCCGGGTAATATCGGGAGGGCAGTTGGTGGTGCACAACAACGGTCAGAAAGTGGCGGACATACCTGCGGTCTCCCTGGTATTGGGGGGCGATGCCCCGGTTTACGTGAGGCAGCAAGAAAAACCGGCCTATATCGATGAGCATGCCGGATTCGACCTATCCTCCGTCCCGGTTCCAGATGATATGAATCAGATTTTGGAAAACCTCCTGGCCTCGCCAAACATAGCCTCCAAGCGATGGGTTTACGAACAATATGATACATCGGTGAGAACATCGACCACCGTCGGCCCGGGATCATCGGCGGGCGTTATCAGGATTCGTAAGACCAACAAGGCGCTGGCCATGACCACCGATTGTAACGGCCGTTATTGCTACCTGAATCCCGGGGAGGGGGCAAAGATAGCGGTTGCCGAGGCGGCTTTGAACGTGGCGGCTTCCGGCGGCAAGCCGGCGGCTATAACCAACTGTTTGAATTTCGGCAACCCTTACGATCCGGAAATATTTTACCAGTTCGCCGAGTGCGTGGCCGGTATGGGGGAGGCCTGCAGGATATTCGAGACGCCGGTGACCGGAGGAAATGTCAGTTTCTATAACGAGGATCCCGAGCGGGCGGTCTATCCCACGCCGGTGATCGGGATGGTGGGAATCATTGACGATATCAGCCTTATCACCACCGTTGATTTCAAGGATTCCGGTCACGATATTTATTTAATTGGCGAGATGAAGGATGAGATCGGCGGCAGCGAGTATCTCAAGACGATCCATGATAAGGTTACAGGTAAAATCCCAGGAATAGATCTCGAGACTCACAAGAAGACAATCGATCTGCTTCTGAACCTGATCAAGTCCGGCCTGGTTCAATCGGCGCAGGATATATCCGATGGCGGCCTGGCGGTAGCCCTGGCGGAGTGCTGTTTTGCCAACGGTATCGGCGCAACTGTAACAATCGATTCCGATATCCGACCCGATAGCCTGCTATTCGGAGAGACACAATCGCGGGTGCTGTTTACGTCGCTGCCGAAGCATCAGACTAAGGTCTGGCAGTTGTTTGGAAGGCATGGTGTTCCGGTGCAGAAGATAGGGGAGACCGGCGGTGATAGCCTGAAGATAGCATGCGAGATCGGGTCGCCCGACAAAATACCGATACGCCCGGCGAATGATACACCGAAGGGAGCGAATCTGATCGACCTGCCCGTGGCAAAACTGAGAGATATTTACGAAGGCGCCATTCCGGCCTATATGGAGCATATCAGCCAGGCGTAGCTTTTTTAGCATTGCGGTAGCCTCTACAGGCCTGCCTTTCTCTTGACAATTCGGCATTCGGCATTACATTTACTGTAGAACTTCTATTAGGGAGATATCTTGATGAAGGCCTTGAAAGCCTGTGGCATATACATTGCTTTTGTAATTACCTTTTTGCCCATCTATGCCGGTGCCGGCTGGACGCCAGCGGTTAGGATAAGCGATGAAGCTTTGGCCTACAACCCGAAGATAGTGACCAGTGGGGATACGCTGCATGCAGTTTATTGGATCTCCAGCGATGCGGATAGGGTATATTACGTAAAAAGCATTGATGGAGGGGAGCAATGGGCAGAGCCCTTTCGCCTGGGGGACTCCTTGATCGCTGGAAGCGAGAATTCACCTGTAATTCGATCAGCGGGAGACACGATAGCCACGATTTGGCATCAGAACCTACCTGGGGGGGGCCGATACAATCTCGGATTCCGATCTTCAACAGATGGCGGTGGAGCTTGGGGGAGCATTACTTACATTCTGCCATCCGATAATCACGAAATTCAAAAGCATGCATTTGCTATTGGACGGGGGCAAAACTATCTTTTATATAGCCGATGGTCTCAGGAAATAATTATCGAATTCACGAAAAGCACTAACTGGGGCGAGACGTGGACCGATCCGACTGAGGTCTTCAGGACGCAGCAGACAGGGCGTATCGACATGGCCGCAAGTGGTGATACCGTTCATTTTGTCTGGGCCGGTAGATTCAGTTACGATGACGAATGGGAAATCTACTATATTAGAAGTACGGATTCCGGGGAGAGCTGGTCCGAGAATGCCATGTTTTCAACATATGATGAATATGGCTCGAATTTCCCTACTATCTCAGTAAATTCCATCGGTAATATTGCAGTTTGTTGGATGGATTATAAGTACTCGCCGCATTTATGGACCGGCGATCTTTTCATCAGATATAGCCTTGATTCAGGAGATAGTTGGACAGAGGAGGATCAACTAACATTCACCCATGGGGCTTTTGCCAATCAAATCCTATGGCAGGGTGATTCCATTCATATAGCCTGGGAAGACTGGCGGTATTCTCAGCGGGATATCTTCTACATGCTGAGTACCGATAACGGGCTGACCTGGGGGGGCGAGATGAGGGTGGATGATGATCCTGCAACTTCCGGAGCTCCCGATATCGCGGTTGTGGGCGAGAATCGGCATCTGGTCTGGTACGACAGGCGAGCCGATCCCGGGTACGGGATATACTATAGCCGTTGGGAAGAGGAGGTTGGCATAGACGACGGCGAGTATGAGCCATTGCCGAGAAAGCTCAGGTTGGCGGCTCATCCCAACCCATTTAACGGGAGCACTATCATAACCTATAACCAGTCGGAAGGAGGTGACATAGAGATTTACAACATACGAGGTCAAAAAATCAGAACGCTCATTACAAAGGCAAAGGAGGGAAAAATAATATGGGACGCCCGGGATGCCCTGGGAAATAAAGTCTCATCCGGAATCTATTTCGCCAGAGCAAAGACGTTGCGAAATTCAAGCACCTTGAAACTAATATATTTGAAATAATAATGATCATGTTCGTAGGGGCGAGGTTACCTCGCCCCTACTGAATGAGCGGTCATAATCTTACAGATCCGTATGGACAAGTCCGGCATGACAGGGGAGAGGTGCCGCACGCCGCGTCGTCAGGAACCCCTTCCTGACGACCAATGGTTTGCTGTAAGGAAAGGGTTCCTTACAGCGCAAAAAACATTTAGTAGGGGCTCAATATATTGAGCCCCTACCGCGACCATATGTAGCTGCAGGGCTTTTCCCCGCACTAGAGAACTTGACCGACGGCTCATACCCTTTTCAACTCAACGCTCGGAATGTCGATAACATTGATATATTATGAAAAAAAGAACCTACACCCAGGACGTTTACGCCGAGGGTCACCTGGTCGATTCCGGCGTCATGTCGGCCATACTGGATCTCATCATCAGATCGGGCGGGAAATTCAAGATAAGATCCTTCGAGATGGGGCGGACCAATACCGAACCGACCAGAACCACCATCTCGGTTTCAGCCTCCACGTCAATGCTGTTGGAGCATATCATATCACAGCTTCACCTGCATGGATGCGTGGTCAAGGAGGACTCGCCGGCCTCCACCCGTCCGGCTCCCAAAAATTCCTGCGCCCCGGATAATTTCTATTCCACCACCAACCATAGAACCGAGATCAGGTTAAACAGCCGCTGGATCGCGGCGAAAGATCAGCGTATGGATGCCGTGATTGTTGTGAATGGCAGCAGGGCCCGCTGTGTCAAGATCCGCGACCTGAAAAGAGGGATGCAGGTGGTGACCGGGATATCAGGCATCCGGGTTATACCGGAATTCAAAGAGAGAGACAGGTCGGTATTCGAATTCATGTCGGGCGACGTCTCCTCTGAGAAGAAGGTCGAACTGGCGGTGAGCGAGATCGCCGGCATGCTCAAATCCGGGAAATACAGAACGATTATGGTCGCCGGGCCGGTGGTGGTCCATACCGGGGGCAGCGAGACACTCTGTTCCATAATTAGAGATGGTTATATTCATGGTTTTCTTTCCGGCAATGCGCTGGCCGTGCACGATATAGAACAAGCGCTGTACGGTACCTCTCTGGGAGTGGATACAAAAACCGGTAAACCGGTCGAGGAAGGGCATAAGAATCATATGAAAGCCATAAATGCGGTTTTCAAATATGGCGGCATTAAACAGATGATCGCAAAACGAGCGCTTAAAAGCGGGATTATGTACCAGCTTCATAAATCGAATATTCCCTATGTGCTGGCTGGGTCGCTTCGGGACGACGGCCCCCTGCCGGAAACGATAAACGATATGGTCGAGGCCCAGGCGGCTTATGGCAGACTTATCAAAGGGGCGGATATTGTCCTGATGCTTTCGAGCATGCTGCATTCGATCGCCACCGGCAATATGCTGCCGTCGCGAGTACGCACCATCTGCGTGGATATTAATCCCTCGGTGGTGACCAAACTGGCGGATCGCGGTTCGGCCCAGGCGGTGGGTATCGTCACCGATGTCGGGCTGTTTTTACATCTCTTGGCCAGAAGGCTAAAGAAATAGCCATACCTCTGGCGGTCTCCCGATACAGTTTCATATTGCAATGCTCAATCATCGGCGTTTTGATTGGGAATTGAGCAAAGGCATAAGAATCCCCGACGACAGGATAACCTCATATTACAGAGGCGGTTATAACGCAAGTGGCCAGCTGATCTTAAGCAATGAAATCCCAAGAATGGTGGTTGATAGAAGCCTGTATCGATCCTAAACATCTTTTGAAGGGAAACCCCATAATCCAACGCCGAGGGATTTGTATAACATATTGAGTATCAATAGGTTGCAAATATCAAGATAAGGAGGTCTCGGGCACGGGATTTGCCCTTATATCTGTCGAATAAATGAGAGGGAGGATACATGAGATTTCCAGTAATATCATTGGGATTGGTTTTGGTGTTACTCTCAGAACCTGCAGCTTTCGCTGGCGATGGATCGTCGGCAATGGAATTCTTAGAAATAGGTGTCAGCGCCAGGTCGGCGGCCACCGGAGGAGCGTTTTCGGCTATATCCGATGGCCCCATGTCAGCACATTACAATCCGGCCGGTCTCTCGCGGACGGATAATTTCCAGATTGCCGGCATGCATGCCGAATGGCTCCAGGATCTGCGATACGAATATATCGGATTGGCTTTGCCGGTGGGGCGAGCAGGCGGCCTGGGATTTTCTTTCTCCTATTTGAACATGGGTGATATAGAAGGATACTCAGAGACGAACGTGCCTATCGGCAATCTCAAGGCCTATGATATGGCGTTGACCGTCTCCTACGGCCATAAGATATCCGGGGACCTATCCATGGGCCTCGGTATAAAAGGCATCGGGGAAAAGCTTGATAATGTGGATGCATTCGGTTTTGCAGGGGATATCGGTCTACAATACAGGTTTGGAAATTACCTCGGCGGATTATCACTTATGAATATCGGGCCGGATATCAAGTACGAAACATCATCGTCCCCGCTGCCGACCACCGTCAATACCGGGATCTCGTATTTCCCGTCAGGCGGTAATCTGGCTTTGTTGGCCGGTGCGGCAGTACCGTTCTCCGGCGATGTTTCCTTTAGTGCAGGATTGGAATATACCTATCAGAACCTCATGGTCTTGAGGAGCGGATACGATTCCCGCAACAACCTCGACAATGAAAGCGGCCTCTCATTCGGCGGTGGACTGAATTTATCCTCGCACAGCCTCGACTACGCATACAATGTTAACAGTCTGATGGGCGGTACGCATCAGATTTCGTTTATTTTCAGGCTCGGGCAGCCAAGAGATGTGGCAATTTCGCTTTCTTCCGACAAGATCGATTATGAGCGCCAGGAGGATTTTATCGGGCCGGTAGAAATGCCGGTTGACGAATCGAAGCAGAAATACCAGGTCTGCGCCGGGCGCTATAACAATCAGGATGCTGCTTTAAAACATATGGATACATTGAAGATGTTTGGATTCTCGGCCAAATTGATTCAAGACGGCGATAATGAATACAGGTTGGTACTCAAGGAAGTCAAGGGTAAGAAAAAAGCGGAAAAGTTGAAATCGAAATACGAGAGAAAAGGAATCTCCTGTTTCGTTCAGTCATCGTAGGCAAGCTAACTTCCTCCTTTTGGGCGGTTCCCTTGTGCGTGGTCGAAGGGGCTTCTGTAACGGATGCCCCTTTGGATTTGGTTCACCAAAATATTGATTTCACAAGCTAAGTTGGTTCTTTCATACGTCAGTTTGTAATCCCGGTTCATAATATGGCGATAATGTGGTGTATGCCGATCCAGATAATCCTATATAACTCAAAATAATGCTTGACATCCTGTATGGGAATCCATATTTTTTCGATGGAAAGGCCAGTATCTTAGCTTGTGAATCAAATCACATTCTAAGGCCAATCCGATAAGTGGATGTGTTTGGTGTTTGGGTTTTGATGTGTGGTTTGGCCCCCGCTTCGGCGGGGGCCTATTTATTATTGGCTGGAATTCCGTATCGGACCCCGTTGGATGATTGTTCTGAATCAGAAAACTGTCAATCGAAGGACCGCTTTCGACCACTCGAAAACTGCCATCGACATAATCAGAGTAAATGGTATTGTTTTGCCTATTTTCTCTTTCTCAAAAGAAGCGACCTGGCAGGGTCGCGGGTTTCGTTGGCAGAAGTAATATAAATTCCAGGTTTCCCAGTGACCGGGCAGGCGTATTCACAGGCGCCGCAGCCGGTGCATTTCTCCGGATCGATATGAGGAATCTTTATCCTGCGAATTTCTCCATTCTGATCTACAACGTCGGTCTCCTCCAGCCAGATGGCTTTCGGCGATGTCGGACACCATTCCTCGCAGACTATGCATGTTATACCGAATGCCCATGGCAAACATCGCCCCCTGTCGAAAAACGCCGCTCCGATTCTTGTCGGCGGCGTCTCGGTATCTCCTACCTTTGTTTTGACGTCCAGTTTGGATATGGCGCCGGTGGGACAGATATGGCCGCAGAATGTACAATAATGCTCGCAGTAACCTATCCGGGCGCTGAGCACCGGCGTGAATATACCTTCCCAGCCGGTCTCCAGGAGCGCAGGCTGCAGGGCGTTGGTGGGGCAAATCTTCATGCACTGGCCGCACCTGATACAGCGCTTCAGAAAATCTTCCTCTATCAATGATCCGGGAGGGCGAATATATGCATGCTCCCCGGCAAAACCCTCTCCGCTCCTGATGATGGGAAATGCAGCCAATCCGGCGATACTTGCAATTACAGTCCGGCGGGTGGTTAAATCGGGCTTTGCCCTGTAGCTCTTTGTATTCGCCTGAAACCTGAATGAAAGTGCATTTTCAGGGCAGGCGGCCTTGCAATTAAGGCAGAGATGGCATTCGGCTCTCCTGTGAGGGGTATCGCCTTGTGGATCATCACCGCCCTGACAGTTCAGCAGGCACAAGTTGCAATCGTTGCATCTCTCATTGTCTTTGCGCAAACCGAATATGGAAAACCTGCTGAGAATGCCAAGGAGAGCGCCCAGCGGGCAGAGACCGCGGCACCAGAAGCGGGTGAATACTCGATTGGCGAGAAGTATTGCAAAGAATATCAGCGCCAGCCAGAATATCCCCTGAAAGTGAGGCTGTTTGAAGTAGATTAGAGTACCGGATGCAATGTGGAAAATCCCGGCGCCGATCAAGCTTATGAATCCTACTGACGAACCGGCCAGGAAATTTGCGAAGCCTGTCACGGCGGCGTTCAATGCCGGGATGAGCACCAGGCCGAATGATCGTCCGGCGATGGTTATGGGATCAAATAATCCTACCTGCACCGAACCCAGAAGGGCCAGCGCGACAAGCCCGAAAAGGATGTAATATTTCCATGCCTGATACCTGTGATATACATTGGCTTTGATCAGGCGGGCACCACGTCTGCTTTCCCGTTCGGATGAGAAGCTCGAGAATAGTTGATTCAATGTCCCCAGAGGGCAGATCCATCCGCAGAAGAAGCGACCGAAGAAGATGGTGCCAACCAGAATAATCAGCCCCAGCAGCAAGTTGCCATAGACAATCCAGGATGCCAGGCCGGTTGTGAGTCCCGAAAGCGGATCTAGATTGAAGAATAGATTCAGCCATGGGGATGGCGCAATAACCTCATCGGGGCTCTTTATTGATGTAAACGAAAATTCGGTTAAATAGATCACGATGATGAGGAGTATCAGAAAGATGGATTGAGAACATCTGCGGAGCCATCGGATCCTGATGATATTGCCAATGGTGTCTTTCGATGGTGCCAGATCAGCCGACATCTTTCTCCACCAGCGAGTATCCGGATAATTTACCCAATTCCCGCTTTGCGCCCTCGTTTAAATATCCGAGGCTCTCAGGGGCCAGGTTTAGAAACCGGCAGGCGTATGAATCCGCCGCCACCTGATCCGTTGACGCTATAACGGTATCCCTGATTTCCACGTCCGACAGGCTGCCGCCCACCGGCCCGTTGCGGACCATAACCCGGGTGGCATCGACTATAATGAGCGTGGGCCTGAAATAGCTCGATAGATCAGCGATGGAAATATCGATCGCCTGATGCAGCCGGCTTCTCGGCCCGCCCAGAACGCCATACCAGTTTTTCATACCGATTGTCGCCTTCGATAAACTATGATGCTTGATCACCGGCATATTTATCAATTTATCCGTTTCGAGAAAATGTCTTAAGACAGGCCATTCGCCGAGGATTTCGCCGCCTAAATCCGCTCTCACAAAATGACGCTGTGCCGGCATTATCAGATCGGCCCCGATTTCTTTCGCTACTCCGCGGATCCCGGAGCGAGCAAAAGTGAACCTGGCTTCGTTGCAGGGCACATCTGTTATTACAACGCGTCTTGCGCCGGCTTCGAGGCATTCCAGGGCTACGGATTTTACGAGTACGGGATTGGTATTGGCGCCTTGAGCGGGCGTCCTATCCCATCCTATATTCGGCTTGATGGTTACGATGTCGCCCTTTGAGATAAATCGCCGGATTCCTCCGATTAAGCCGATCGCCGCTACAGTCGCCTTTGCATGGTCAGCCGACCTGACCGCCGCGACGTCCGAGTAAGCACCATTGACCGGTATACTTCGGTCGCCGTCAAGAATAAGCGATTGCAGCATGGGGGGACTATATTCGTTTCTCGACAGCAGATAGCCACCGCCGCCGAATACTGCGGCCAGCAAACTCGCTTTTCCGGCAAGGCTGATAAAGTCCCGTCGCTGGATTTTGTCACTGCTCATTTCAATCGCCTCACGCCGTCTATTATGTTAGAATTTCGCCGATTTTGCAAGAAAGCGATGAGGGCTTTTCATGATAATCCATCATGCTCCCAATACCGGAGGGAGCCTTTTCCATCGGAGGATATTACGGGGCAAGGGGAAACCGCATTTCCCTTGAAAAAATGCTTGTTTTTTGAAAAAGGGCATTTAGATTGGTTGACCTTAGAATCGAGGGAGCAAGGTATTTAGGAGGAAGGCAGGATAGGAAGCAGCCAGGCTTAGCATCAAAATATTAAGGTGGATTTATTAGATCCGATAAATTAATATTGAGTTGCGGGAACGATCCCGTTTTTCATTTGGCAAAGGTGGTTGGCAAAGGCAAGAGTTGAGTTTATGCCGAAAGAGATTCCCAAGACATATAATCCTCAAAGGGCTGAGGAAACCTGGTATCCCAGGTGGATTGAATCAGGATTATTCAAGGGCCAGGTCGATTCGGATAAGAAACCGTACTCGGTTGTCATTCCGCCTCCCAATGTCACGGATATTCTTCATCTGGGACATGCCCTGAACAATACGCTGCAGGATATCCTGATCCGCTGGCGGCGGTCTATGGGCTACGAGGCGGAGTGGATGCCCGGTATCGATCATGCCGGAATCGCCACGCAGGTGGTCGTCGAGAAGAATCTCGCCAAGCAAGGCATATCGCGTCAACAGCTGGGCCGCGACAAATTTGTAAAAAAAGTCTGGGCCTGGAAAGAAGAAAAATTCGACCGGATCATCACCCAGCTCAAGCGAATGGGATGCAGCTGCGACTGGGAGCGAACCAGATTTACAATGGACGAGGGATTGTCGCAGGCGGTGCAGGACGTTTTTATCCGCCTTTACGAAAAAGGACTGATTTATCGCAGCAACCGCCTGATCAACTGGTGCCCGAGATGCCGCACATCCTTATCGGATGACGAACTGGAGCGTGAGGATATAGATTCCCATCTCTGGTATGTCAGGTATAAAATAAAAGGTTCGGACGAGTATTTGACGGTTGCCACTACCAGGCCGGAAACGATGCTTGGCGATACCGGGGTGGCCGTCAATCCTGGCGACAAGAGATACAAAAAATATATGGGTAAATCCGCCATACTGCCGATTCTCGATCGCGAGCTTCCGATCATCGCCGATGATTATGTCGATGTAGAGTTCGGAACAGGTGCGGTCAAGATTACCCCGGCTCACGACGCGAACGACTTCGAAGTAGGCGGCAGGCATAAGCTGGAAACCATCAATATCCTCAACGATGACGGCACCCTTAACGAAAACGCCGGGAAATATGCAGGTTTCGATCGCTATGAGGCTCGTAGGAAACTGGTGGAAGAGCTCAAGCAAAGGGGATATCTGGAGAAGATTGAAGATTACAGGCTTTCGGTGGCCACCTGCTATCGCTGTGATACGGTTGTCGAGCCATATCTTTCGCTGCAGTGGTTCGTCAGGATGGAACCGCTGGCGAAGCCTGCAATCGAAGCATCGAAAAGCGGCGAACTCAAATTCCACCCGGACCACTGGTCCAAGACATATCTATACTGGCTTGAGAATATTCGAGACTGGTGCATCTCCAGGCAGCTCTGGTGGGGGCATAGGATTCCGGCATATCATTGCAAGGATTGCGGTGAGATAACCGTTGCGCGGGATAAGCCTCAATCCTGCACCAAATGTAAATCGACAAAGGTCGAGCAGGATCCCGACGTTCTGGATACCTGGTTTTCATCGTGGCTCTGGCCATTTTCCACTTTCGGCTGGCCGGAAAAGACCGCCGAACTGGAAAAGTTCTTCCCGACAAAATCGCTCTTCACCGGCTCGGAAATAATCTATCTCTGGGTCGCCCGGATGATTATGTCATCCTACGAATTCACCGGCAAGCTGCCGTTTTCGGATGTTTATATTCATGGCACGGTTCGCGATAGCAACGGCGAGAAGATGTCGAAATCGAAGGGAAACGGCATTGATCCAATCGAAATCATTGATAAATTCGGTGCCGATGCGTTGCGGATATCGCTGGTACTGGCCACGCCCGAGGGGCAGGACCCGCATATCTCAGAGAAGAATTTCGAGCTGGGCCGCAATTTCGCCAATAAGATCTGGAATGCCGCCCGGCTGGTGATAACCAATTTCGACGGGCAGGAGCCGGGAATTGAATTGGATGTCGCATCGGAAGAGTTGGATTTGCCGGATACATGGATACTCTCGCGGCTGGCCAAGACAATCGGTCAGGTAAATAATTATCTCTCCGGCTACCGATTCAACACCGCAGCTAAAGTGGCCTATGATTTCATCTGGAAAGATTTCTGCGATTGGTATCTGGAAATGATCAAGCCGCGGCTAGCCAGAGACGTTCCGGAGAAGACCAGGAATCTTGCTCGTAAGGTCTCCGGATTCGTTCTGATTCAGATATTGCGTCTGCTCCATCCGTTTATGCCGTTTGTTACAGAGGAGATATATCACCTGCTGCCCAATGCGAAGAGTGACCAGCTTCTGAACGGCCTGGGTTGGCCGGAGCCGGCTCTGAAGTTTATAGACGACAGGCTGGAGAAGGATTTCGGGCTGGTTCAAATAATGATCAGCGCTATCAGGAATATACGATCTGAGATGGACGTTCCTCCCGGCAGGAGGGCGGACGTGCTCATAAAAACATCGGATAAGAAAGCCACGGCGATACTGAAAGAACTGGAATCTCAGCTGCTCACGCTGGGGCGAATCAGCAATTTGACTATTGGCGATGAGATCAAAAAACCGCCTCTATCGGCATCGGCCGTTGTTCCCTGCGGCGAAATCTACATACCGCTGGAGGGCCTGATCGATCTCGAGAGCGAAAAGAGCAGGCTCGAAAAGGAGCTCGAGAAACAGAAGCAGTTTCTGGAGAAAATCAAAAAGAAACTGGCGAACCGCGATTTCATGAGCAGGGCGCCGGCGGAAGTGATAGATGGCGAAAAAGTAAAGCAGAGACAGGCCGAGGACAGTATCGGCAGACTTAATAAGAATCTCGAATCCCTTTCCGGCTGGTAAATTTACCCCGGTTTAAACCGGAGCTACTAAGCACTTATAAGTCACAAATCACCGATAAAAAAACTTGCCCGGAATGATCATTTGAGATATGTTGGAATACAATGGCGGTTAAAGCGTATTTTAGTATGGACGTTTTGACCGGGAGGTGAAATGATACGGACAATCTTAACATTGGCCCTGGTATTTTGCCGGGCCGCAGCGGGTTATTCCGACGAGGTGGCGCTGACCATCTATAATGGCAATTTCGGTCTGGTGAAACAGACCAGATCACTGGAGTTTCAGAAAGGAATTGGCGAAGTCAGATTCGATGATGTGGCCGCCAGGATTGACCCGACATCGGTTCACATCAGTCCGAAGGCGGGGGGTATTTCGATTCTCGAACAAAATTACCAGTTTGACCTGGTAAGCACTCAGAAAATAATGCAAAAGTTCCTGGGCCGGAGGATCAGCATCGTAACGAAGGGTGGAGATCTGCATAAAGGGGAATTGCTCTCCTTCGACGGGAAATATGTTATCCTGAGAACGTTATCGGGCGAGATAACGATAACCAACGCGGAAGAAATAGTGGATTACCGTTTCGGCTCGTTGCCGGCGGGACTGATTCTGAAGCCGACTCTGGTCTGGCTTGCGGATTCCGAAAAGAAACAAAAATCCGATTGTGAAGTCAGCTATCTGACGGATGGTTTGAACTGGCACGCTGAGTATGTGGCGGTGGTGGACAGCGATGATAAGAACCTCGATCTATCAGGGTGGGTCTCGATCGATAATCAGAGCGGGGCCACCTATAAAGATGCTTCGTTGAAGCTGGTTGCGGGGGATGTTCATAGAGTGCAGGAAAGGCGGCCAATGCCGGTGGCCGGTGTCATGGATTTTTCCATGGCGAAGGGCGCGCCTCAGTTCGAGGAAGAGGCGTTTTTTGAATATCACCTTTACACCCTCTCCCGCCCGGCTACCGTAGCCGACAACGAGATTAAGCAGCTATCTCTTTTTCCTGAGACCGGGACTCCTGCAAAGAAGGTTCTTACTGTTGAAAGTCAAGTCTCCAGATGGCGGTCGCAGGACAGCAAACTCAAGGTTAGAGTCAACCTGGAGTTCACCAATTCAAAAGAGCAAGGTTTGGGGATGCCTTTGCCGAAAGGTAAGCTCCGCGTCTATAAGGCCGACAGCAAGGGAGCACTGCAGTTTATCGGCGAGGATCTGATCGACCATACTCCCAAGGATGAAAAGGTGCGCGTTTTTCTGGGGGAGGCATTCGATATTACATGTGAGAGGAAGAAAACCGAGGTCGTTGATCTCGGCGGTTACCATAGGCGAGACACATATGAGATCAATTTGAAAAACCACAAAGACGAAGATGTATTGGTAACCGTGATAGAATCCACACCGGGCTGGTATGAATGGCATATTCTAAGATCCAGCGTAGAATACAAGAAGGTTAGCGCTTATAAGGTGGAGTTTCCGGTCAGCGTGGAAGCAAACGGAGAAAATACGATGACATACACAATTGAGTATTGATTCCGGAGGGAATATGAGGAGAAGTTGGCTTGTTTACGGGCTATTGTTGGCGGTTGCGGTACTATTTATCGCAGGATGTGCCAATAAGTGGAAAACGTCGGTCAAAATCGCCATGGGCCAGAAGAGATGGGATAAGGCTATAAGCGATGGTCAAAAGGCGCTTGAACTGGATCCCGACGACGGTGAGGTGCATTTTCTGATGGCCAAATCCTATAAGGAAATGGGCGAATTTGAATCGATGATTCCTCATCTCGATGCGGCCGAGGGCTCATGGCCTAAAGGAGAAAAGGAGATAGGAGAACTCAGGGCCGATACCTGGGAAGAAATCTTCAATGCCAGTCTTAAGAATGCCAATAGCGAGGAATATGACCAGGCCCGGAGCGGTTTCCAGTTGGCAATCGCTATCCTTCCCACGAGATATGAGGCATATACCAACCTGGGTTTTGTCTGGCAACATCTGGAGAACAATGATTCGGCTTACTATTATTATTCGCAGGGATACGAAATCGATCCTGATAATATAAAGATTCTCGAGAACTTCGCCAGCCTCTGTTTCAATATGGGAATGTATCCGAAAGCTGAGAGTCTCTATAAGAAGATCTTAGCTCAGGACCCGAAAAACGCCGAAGCTATGATGAGGCTGGCAATCATTGCCGGTGAAAACGGAGATTATACGACGGCGGTGGATTATTATAAGCGCGCACTTGAGTTTGAGCCGGATAATTGCCAACTGCGCATGAGTGTCGGGAACATCTATTTTGAAAACGCTATCAGGCTGGCTGACTCTTTAGAGCTTGAATCTGAGGCAAAGAGTCTATGTCAGTTATTGGATGACGAGGCAGCGGCTTTCGCCGCGTTGGAGAAGTTATATCCATCCGCTGAAGATAGGGCTAGGGAAGCACTTACTGCCGTTAAGGATTATTGTGGCAATCTCATGCAAGCCGAGTCAATTTTCGTCCGCGTTGTGGACATTTGCCCCGATGAACCCGATCCCCATATCAATCTAAACGTCGTTTTGATGACCTTGGAGCGTTTCGACGAAGTGATCGCGAACCTGGAGACGTTTACACTGGACTTTCCCGATGAATGTGTCGGCTGGGATCTTTACTTCCGGGCCCTATTGCGCAAGGGATATAGGAATCGGGCTCTTGAGGCCAACAACAAATACGAAGAATGTAAAGGCACAAAACAGTAGATTTATTGACCGACTGATCAAACGGGCAGTCCGCTGGCTTTGTGTCGGGTAGGTGGGCTGCCTTTAATCTTTTAGGGCTGCGTATTCAGGATGTTTGCCAGAATCGCTTTTCCCGTGCCGTATATTGACTATTTCACTTATGCGATACCGGATCGTTTGAAACAGCGTATTCGCCCCGGCATGATAGTCAATGCCCCTTTTGGCAATCAATCGGCTGCCGGAGTGGTTATAGAGATTGTCGAAGAATCTGATATTCCTTCAGCCGATATCAGGGAAATAACAGGTTTGAGAGATCCGGATCTCTCGATCCCCGCTGAGTTGCTGAGCCTGGTTTTGTATACCTCCGGATATTATGGCACTACTCCCGGGATGGTTTTAAAATCGGCTCTTCCTCCCGGAGCATTGCAGAGGAGAAAGGTATTCTTCTATCCCGGTCTCGATCGGGGATCGGAAGTAAATGAAGAAGCGCTTTTGAAATTGATAAAAAAGATCTCGGACAAGCCGGGCAAGTGGTCTTTCGGCGATCTGAGACAGTTCGATGGTGTTACCCGCAGAGCCGTCGATTCATTGATAAGTAAGGGTATCATATCGGTATCTCCCTTTAGAACCATGAGAGAAGAAAGACCCATAGGGAAGGAAAGATGGCTGAAGGCTGCGATCAACTCGATTCCTGAAAAGACCGGGCTGGGGCCGAAAAGCCGAAAGCTTTTTGAATTATTGATTGAATCGAAAAATGGAATTAAGATGTCGATGTTAAAGGACATCGGCATCTCGTCATCGTCAGCCGCAGCGCTGCACCGTCGTGGCCTGATCGAATACGAATATAAAGATAGAGAAATAGCGGATATAGGCGGTCTGAAATCACTGGTTAAAGAGGAAGTTTTTGAGCTCACCCTGTGGCAAAGATCGGCCCTGGAGAAGATCGAAGCCGCCGTCAGGGCAGGATCTCATACGGGATTCTTGCTTTACGGGGTGACTTCATCCGGCAAGACGCAGGTTTATCTGGAGGCGGCGAAATTCGCAATAGAAAACGGGAAATCGGTGCTGGTGCTTGTCCCCGAAATAACCCTGACTCCCCAGATTATCGCCAGATTCGAGAGATTCTTGAAGATCGCTCCCCTCGTCTGGCATTCACATTTGAGCCCGGCGGATAGAGTCGCGATGTTTAAAGCCGCTCGCTCGGGCAGAGGCCGGCTGATCGTTGGTGCCAGGTCGGCTATTTTCAGTCCTCTGGAGAATCTGGGACTGATAATCGTGGATGAGGAGCAGGATCATTCTTATAAGCAGGACGATCCCGCACCGAGATATAATGCCAGAGATCTGGCTTTAAAAAGAGGGCAGATCACGGGAGCTGCAGTGGTTCTTGGATCTGCTACGCCATCGGTAGAATCCTATCATGCCGCTGTTTGCGGCCGATTGGATCTTCTAACGTTGCCGCAACGAGTGGCGGGAAGCGGCGATCCCCGAATAAAGATAATATCGACGGTCGCATCGACGGAACCTGCGCGGGATTCCCGACCGATTTTCCCCGAGGGATTCTGGCCTGTCTCCGAGGCTCTGCATACGGAGCTATCCATCAGGATGAAAAGAAACGAGCAGATCATCATATTGCTGAACAGGCGCGGGTATTCATCGTCGGTAGTCTGTTTCGAATGCGGCTGGCTCGGGAAGTGCCCCGATTGCGATATCGGCTGGACCTATTATAAGAATAGAAATAAGGTGATCTGCCATTACTGCGGGATGGAGAAAAAGGGCCCGACTGTCTGCCCCACCTGTGGCTCGGCAAGATTGAGTTTTCGGGGTGCCGGCACGGAGCGACTGGAGGAAACCCTGCGGCATCTCTTCCCCGAGGCGCCAATTAAGAGGCTTGATTCCGATGCGGCGTCGAGAAAATGGGAATCGCGTAATATCCTCGAGGAGTTCGGGCGCGGAGGATTTAGAATCCTGATAGGAACCCAGATGGTCGCCAAAGGTCATCATTTCCCGGCAGTGGGTTTCGTAGCCATAATAGGAGCAGATATAGGGCTGTCGCTTCCTGATTTTCGCGCCGCAGAGAGGGTTCTCCAGCTTTTGATTCAGGCTTCGGGAAGGGCCGGAAGATCGAGCAGAAAATCAGCCCCCGGTACTGTGATGGTGCAGACCTTCACGCCCGGGGCGAATGTTTTCGATTTTTTGAAGGCGCATGACTATACGGGCTTTCTGGAGTGCGAGAAGGAGATCCGGAAAACAATGGGATACCCTCCCTATAGAAGACTGATACAGGTCATTGTTTCATCGGATAATTCATCGAAGGCATCCCGGGCAGCAAAAAGCTTGAAGGAGGATATAAACGATATTTCTGTCGATAAGCATATAGAGGTTCTGGGCCCGGCACGATCTCCTATTTTCAAAAGGGGGAAACATTACCGGTACCAACTTCTGTTAAAGATTCCACTGGAGGAAGAATCGGAGGACCTTCTGCGAGTTCTTAACGGGACTGCCAGGAGGGCACGCGGTTTCTCGGTCAGGATCGACGTCGATCCGGTGACCTTCATATAGAAACTTGACCTGCCGGTTGCTTTAGGCTAACTTCGGCTCTCTGTTTTGACGACTACTGACAACAATGGAGCAGCAGATGATAACCATCGATGACGTTAAAGAAAACGAAACCGTTGTGAAGCTGATCGCGAAGGCCGATGAGGTGCTGGGAGTCATGGGCTATACCGAACATGGCCAGAGGCACTCATCCCTGGCGGCGAATATCGCTTATAACATCATGATGCGTCTCGGCAAGGGTGAAAAGCGCGCCCAGCTCGCTGCCATCGCAGGCTACATGCATGATATCGGAAATCTGATCAATCGCGATTTTCATGCCCAGACGGCCTCCGTCATGGCATTTCACATTCTCAGCGAGATGGGAATGGATACCGCTGATATCGCCGAGGTTGTCGCCGCTATCGGCAACCACGACGAGCGCGACGGCTATCCCATATCGGATGTTTCGGCGGCCGTGATTCTGGCCGATAAGTCTGACGTCCATAGATCGAGAGTCCGCAATACGGAGATGCTCAAAGTCGATATCCACGACAGGGTCAATTACGCCGCCGAAGAATCCTTTTTGCGCATCGACGATGAGAAGAAAATCGCATCCCTTGAGATCAGGATCGATACCTCCATCTCCCAGGTTATGGAGTATTTCGAAATATTTCTTTCCAGGATGCTGGTCTGCAAACGTGCCGCCGAGTTTCTGGGTTTGAAATTCGCTCTTGTTATTAACGATAATAAACTGCTATAATTTCGGTAATGAAGAAAGCCGACAGATATGCAAAGGCCGGCGTCGATATTGATTCCGCCGAGAGGGCTAAATCGCGTCTTGCCGAACTGGTGCGGGGAACATTTTCAGGAAACGTCGCAGGTGATTTCGGTGATTTCGGAGCGGCTTTTTCGCTTAAAGGGATAGGCGCGGACAATTATCTGGTGTCATCGGCTGATGGAGTCGGCACCAAACTCAAGGTGGCCGTTATGGCCTCGCGGCATGATACAGTCGGCCACGATCTCGTAAACCACCTCGTCAACGATATCCTCTGCCTGGGCGCCAGGCCGTTATTCTTCATGGACTATATAGGTCTGGGGAAGATGGATGAGGATATTGTCTACGCTCTGGTAAAAGGCTTTTCCAACGGTTGTAAGGAAAACGGCTGTGCTCTTCTGGGTGGAGAGACCGCCGAGATGCCGGGCCTTTATTCGGAAGATGAGTACGACCTCGCAGGGTTCGTTGTTGGGGTAACGAGAGAATCGATGCTGGTTGATAAAAACATTATCAAGCCGGGCGATATCCTGGTCGGTTTTTCCTCCAGCGGGCTCCATACCAACGGATATTCTCTGGCGCGGAAGGCATTCTTTGAGATTGGCAAAATGACTCTGGACGATGCCATACCCGGAACCGATACCAGGCTCGGGGATGAGTTGTTAACTATCCATCGTTCTTACCTTTCGACCATTTTTCCTCTCATGAAAAAGAAACTGATCAAAGCCGTGGCGCATATAACAGGAGGGGGATTCGAAGGCAACATCTCGCGGATTCTTCCATCGAACGTGGATGCAGTTGTCGACACGACGTATTGGAAGCCGCCCGGTGTATTCAAGGCTATAGAGAAGCTTGCAGGCGTGGAGCGAGAAGAGATGTATCGTGTATTTAATATGGGCATAGGATTAGTTGCTATCTTAGAGGAGAAGAACAGACCGGCGTTAAGAAGGATGTTGAAAGCTCCGGATTGTGAAGTCGTACCCGCAGGATTCATCACCGAGGGTACAGGCAAAGTAAAATTGAAGCTATGACCAGCATTCCTCGTCCCTTGACATTGATTATAATGGATGGCTTCGGCCTGAATCCCGAAACGGATGGGAACGCTGTGGCCGCCGCTTCCACGCCGAACTATGATTGTCTGATATCAAAATATCCGCATACCACTCTGGAAGCCTCCGGTCTGGTTGTCGGTCTGCCCGAGGGGCAAATGGGTAACTCCGAAGTCGGCCATCTCAATTTCGGCGCCGGGCGAGTAGTTTATCAGGAGGTTACCAGGATAGATAAGGCTATCGCCGATCATTCGTTTTTCAAAAACGATGTATTGTTGGAGCAAATAGAGAGAATTAAGAGTCAATCGGGGAGGCTTCATCTGATGGGACTGGCTTCCGATGGCCTTGTGCATTCGTCTCTGGAACATCTATACGCTCTTCTGAAATTGTGCAAGCAAATGGAGATGAAAAATATCGTCATACACGCCTTCCTGGATGGCCGCGATACTTCTCCAACGTCAGGCGCAGGCTATATCGAGGAAATCATGGCGAAATGCGCGGAAATAGGGATCGGCAGTCTCAGTACCGTAATAGGCCGCTATTATGCCATGGACCGCGATAACCGCTGGCAGAGAGTAAAAAAGGCTTACGATCTTATCGTGGCGGGAGTGGGTTTGAGAACGTCCCACCCGGTGCGGGCTATAAAAGAATACTATTCCAGAAACACGACCGACGAGTTCATGGAGCCGATCTCGGTCGACGGTTTCGAGCATGGTCTGGCCGAAAACGACGGCGTGATATTCTACAATTTCAGAGCCGATAGAGCCAGGCAATTGAGTTATGCCCTGACCGATATCGGCTTCGACGGTTTCGATCGGAACTGCGGGACGGTTGTGCCGCTGGTCAGTTTGACGCTGTATGATGTCAAATTGAATGCCAGGGTGGCGTTCAAACAGATTATGCACAAAAATATTTTCGCCGAGGTCATAAGCGCTGGCGGCTTAACTCAGCTCAGAACCGCCGAGACGGAGAAGTATCCCCACGTTACATTCTTCTTTAACGGTGGGGTCGAAAAACCTTTTGAAGGCGAGGACAGGGTTTTGATACATTCGCCAAAAGTGGCGACCTACGATCTCAAGCCGGAGATGTCGGCTCATGAAGTAGTCAGTTCTACGCTTGGCAAAATCGAGGAGGATAAGTACGATGTTATCATCCTGAATTTTGCCAATTGCGACATGGTCGGCCATTCGGGAATTTTCGATGCCGCCGTAAAGGCGGTGGAAACAGTCGATGGTTGCGTGGGCCGTGTGGTGGATTCGGTTTTGAAGGCTGGCGGAGTTGCTATGGTTACTGCCGATCACGGTAATTCCGAAAAGATGTTCGACGATAATGGCGGTCCGCATACCGCTCATACGACTTTTCCGGTGCCATTTATCCTTGTAGATGACAAATTCGACGGGCAGCTTCGGCAGGGGGCAATTCTGGCGGACGTGGCGCCGACCATGCTGGAATATCTTGAAATTCCCAAACCCGATGAGATGACGGGAGAAAGTCTTATGGTAAAAGTCTGATGATTTGCCGCCGCAACAATCGGGGATTTTGAAAGGGCATGGGATGAAAGAGATCAGGCCGTATTTAGTAATAACATCAGCCATAGTCTCGTTTCTATGTTTTCCGCCTTTTCCTTTTGGCCCGCTGATTTTTCTGTCTCTAGTGCCTTTACTTCTGGCAATTGAGGATATGCCTCCGTACAGGGCCCTTAAGCTGGGGTTCCTGTGGGGGATAATATTTTTTCTGGGGCTGATTTACTATATAGCCTGGGTCACTCCTCCCGGAATGTTGGCCGCCGTGCTGATTCTTTCATTTATTCCGGCAACCGCCTGCTGGTTTTTCGCCAGGCTTATGGATAGAAACCGGGGGGCGGCCCTGATATTCTTTCCTTCGTATTTTATCATGTGGAATTGGCTTTTTACCATGTCCGATCTGAATTATCCCTGGGCCGACTTCGGTTATGCGCTGGCTTATTACCTGCCGTTCGTTCAGGCGGCGGAGTTAGGAGCTGTATATCTAATATCCCTTATCATCCTGGCTGTTAATGCGGCTATCTACGCCTCGGTGTCGCAGAAGCTCAATCTCTCACAGTATGTGCGAAGAAATTTGCGATATGGTTCGGTTTTTGTAATTGTTTTGCTTTATGGCTACGGTGTTGTGCGTCTTAATAGTCCTGACAGCGGCGCAGATTCTAAGAAGCTGGCGGTGGGTATTTTGCAGGGGAACATGACCCGCGGCCAAAAATGGAATCCTAAGAATCTACAGATGAATTTTGAGCGTTATTTCGATCTGTCGCGGAAGGCGGCTTCCGAAGGGGCGGAGTTTCTTATCTGGCCTGAAACCGCTACGCCCACTTATCTGATGCAGGAAAGAAGATATTTAGGAAATGTTCAGTCTCTGGTTGATTCCCTGGGTGCGCCGCTTCTGACCGGCACCCCTTACTACAGGGTAGTAGGTCCCCAGGAATATGTTTATTTCAATTCGGCGGTATTGATAACACCGGGCCGGGACGATTATCAAGTATATTCCAAAATTCGCCTGGTGCCGGTGAGCGAACATATACCGTTTTCAGGCAGGTTCAAGAAGTTGAAGGAAATCCGTCTCGGACAGGCCGATTTTTCAGCGGGTGAGGAGCAAACCATATTCGATCTTAAAGGCTTCAAATTTGCGGCGGTAATCTGTTTCGAGTCGGCTTTTCCCGGTTATTGCCGCGAGTTCGCTCAGAGAGGAGCTCAATTTCTGGTAGTGATAACAAACGATATGTGGTTCGGCAGGACGTCTCTTCTGGAACAACATGCTATGATGTCGGTGTTCAGAGCAGTAGAGAACAGAATTCCCGTGGTTCGGTCGGCCAATACCGGGGTATCGATGGCGGTCGATAAATGGGGTAGGATATCAACAAAATCGGATATTTTTGTACAGGACCACCTGTTGGCTAAAATCGCACCGGAGAATTCAGAGAGCATTTATGGTCGTATCGGAGATATTATTCCGAAGGGAGCGATGATATTGAGCATAATATCCTTGGTCGTTGCCTTTCGACGGCGACGGCAGTATAATGGAGAAGTAAGATGAAAACTGTCTGTTTCTTATTAGTGATATTGCCATTGTCTGGTACGTATCTGCATTCGCAGACCTGGATGAGCTTCACCAATACCGATAATGTTCGACAGATTGCCATAGAATCGGATCGGGTCTGGGGCGCCACCTCCGGGGGAGTTGTCGCATTGACCCCGTCCACGGGCGATATACTCAAATTGACGAATACCGACGGCCTGGGAGGCATTGACTTCAATTGTGTGGAGTCCGACACTGCAGGCAATATCTGGCTTGGCGCCGCTGATGGCTGGCTTAGCCGATATTCGCCTTCCGGAGAGATCACCAACTATCCTGTTACGGAGAGCCAGGAGTTTTTCGAGAGGGCTATCACAGTATATGATCTTTTCGTTGATGGCGATCGTGTCTGGATGGCCAGCGATCTGGGGGTGAGCAAATTCCTGATGTACTCGAATGACGGCGAAATCAAGGACACCGCCCGACGACTCGGTGATATCCCGGATGAGGAGGATGTTGTTTGCCTTTCAGTCATAGGAGACTATCTCTGGGCCGGTACCGCCCGGGGAATTGCCTTCATAGACAAAGATAATGAGAACATTCAGTATTTTGGGTTCTGGCGGTCGTTTCAACAGGGGGAAGATGGTCTGGGAAGCGGAGATATAAGATCGATTGCCGTGTATCACGATACAGTGATTGCGGGGACCCAGGTCGGCGCATATAAATTACAGGTCTCTCCCGATACAAGCTGGTTAGCGTTCGGTCTTGCCGGCCGCACGATTAACAGTCTGTTGATGACCGATTCTGTGCTCCTGGCCGCGACAGATGGCGGTGTCTTCCAGTACGACGGTTCAAACTGGGTAGGACTTTCCACCAGTGGTTTGCCTCAATTAAACGTATCGGATATAGAGGTTAACGCATCCGGAGACCTATGGGCAGGCACTCCCTCATCGGGGCTCGCCAGATTGATAGATACGCTATGGAATGTCTATACTATTCCGGGGCCGGCGTCGAATTTTATAAGGAATATTGCTATAGATTCCAGCGGCGCAATATGGATGACCCACGACGGCAGGGGGATCAGCCGGTTCGAGAATAGCTCATGGACAACCTATAATTCTGCGAATTCAGATCCCGATGATTCGGGGCCCCTCGGCGGATTGGATGATAATGCCTTGCATAGCATCACTGTGGACACAAATAACGATATATGGGCAGGGAGCTGGGGCAGGGGATTGTATCGGTATAGCCGTCAATCTCAATCCTGGTTTCACTGGGAAAATTACAATAGCCCCATGGTTGGAGTGCCACGGAATAATGATTATTGGGCGGCGACAGCGATACAGACAGGACAGGATAATATTGTCTGGGTATCCTCTATGGGGGCCGACTCCGGCGTGGTGGTGGGAGCCTTCCGACCGGCCGATTCTTTATGGCATGTTTATCACACAGGCCCTAACACCGTTCTGGATAACGACGTTACTTCTCTTCAGATACAGGGCAACTCAATCTGGATCGGAATGGTCAATGGTATTCACAGATTGAATTTCAATGGCACATTTACCGATGAATCTGATGATAGCTGGCAGAATTATGTTAGCCGGGAATTCATAGTCGATACAGGTCTTGATCCTTTCGGTAATTTATGGTTTGGAGCTTTAACGGGTCTTTATAATTCCTCGCCTTCAACAGGAATCACCCGCCGGGTGGATCTTCCTTTGGAAATTTCGGGTGGCGTCAATGCTGTGGCATCGGATGGCGTCGGCAATATCTGGGTGGGAACCACTTCGGGACTGGGGGTTTACAGACCCAACGCCTCTATCTGGAAGGCGGTTTATAACACATCCAACAGTCCGCTTCTCAACAACCAGGTTACGGATATCGCCATAGATGTTCAAACCGGCCTGATATATATCGGAACCTCCGGGGGCCTCTCGATCATGGAATCCGGCGTAGAAGCGCCATCGGAAGATCTCTCTGATGTAGAAGCATATCCCAACCCGGTCGTTGTTGCCGCAGGAGATAACGCGCTCTATTTCAAAAGGGTCCCTGCCGACGCTACCATTTCTATATTCAGCGTAGCCGGGGATCTCGTTTATGAACTCGAGCTTTCATTGCAGGACCACTGGGACTTGAAAAACTCAAAGGGCGGATCCGTTGCCGGAGGTATCTATATTTTCCATGTGAGATCGAAAAATGCCTCGGGCACTGGAAAATTTGCGATCATCAAGTAAAAGAGAAATCACAAAAATCCCGGCGGATATTTCCCAGATCGAAAGTCTCTGGGGAGGTATCTTTTACCACCCTCAATTCGTCGGCATGGCCGCCGAAAATCTAAATTTACGAGGAGAGTCCTGTTTTCTCCTGTCGGCGGGAAACTCTATCTGTGCACTGAATCTGCTATTACAAAATAGAGATTTGGTGAGGGCGGCCACTATTCCGCTGATGTTTCAATATTTCGGGCCGCTTTTCTTAGAAGGGGATTCTGAAGCGCGATCGATGGCTGAGGTCGATAGATATCTCTCAGGGGAATGCGATTTCGTCTATTTTAGCTTTTCACCCGAATTTCAGCCCGCGGCCGGATTCCCGTCGGGTTGGCATGCAAAAAAGGCGGTTACTCTGGCGCTCACCGTCGATGAACTCAGCACCTGGGGCGGTTGTTTTCGGGATGATGTTAAAAACAAAATCAGAAAAGCAAAAAGGGAGTCGGTTAGGATTGAACAGGCAGAATCTCTTCCCGAAAAATTATGGTCGCTGGCCTATACCCGTAGGGGGCTGAAACCTCCACTGGAACCTCGGGCACTGGCGCGATGGTGCGAGAGTCTTATGACGAATTCCATGCTGAGAATTTACATTGCGAAAATAGACGGTAACCCTGTCGCTTTCAGAGGACAGCTCTTGCAGGGCGAATTCGCTTATGATTGGATCGCCGGGTCCGATCCGGAATTTCATGCCACAGGAGCTAATCAACTGCTGATGGCGGAGATCGGGCATGAACTCGCAGGAGGTGGTCTAAAAATATGGGATCTGGTAGGCGGCCAGATCAAAAGTATTGCCGATTTCAAGAGATCATTCGGGGCGAGAGAGTTTTATCATTATCAGGCTTATAAGAGCTTCAATATAAAAGGCAAAATATTCGGCGTGATGCGGAAGTTGAAAAATGCGTAGTGATTTTGAAACAGTCAGATATGGATACGTCAACCATCGATTCAGTGCTTCCGCTATAAAACACACCTTCGCATATCTTTCCGCTGTAACCGGGATCAGGTTCAGGCCATCGTTATCGGATGCTGATCTCTGGCGATCCGATGAGAGCCCGGTTCCCGATAGGGCCAGAGTTCTCATAGGTCAACATACAACTCAACAACAAAGAGAATCTGCCGGCCATTCGGATACTGTATCTTCGCGACTGATATTGAAGGATGATCCGGTCGAGAAGATTATTGAAAAGCTATCACCGGCGGCCCAAATGGGTCCCTTCTCCGGTATCGAATCGAGGAATCGAAAGCCGGGCGAGCCGAGACTGACCCGTTTGATTTCAGATCTGGTTAAAGCGCTAACCAGTACGGGCGTAATCTCACGGAAATCCCGTGAAATTGATCTATGGCCTGATGGCAAGCGATTCGCTCTGGCGGTGACGCATGACGTCGATATTGCGTGCCGGTCTGTGAAGGGGAGCATTCGGCTATTAATGAAACGGATACCGCCGGGTCGGTTCAGAGGATTGTATGATTCGGTTCGATCTTCGATCGGAGACCGGCATAACCCTTACGATAGAGTTTCCGAATGGATAAAGATCGAGAACGACCTGGGAATCAAATCCACTTTTTTCATATTCGCCGGCCCGGATCGGCACCAAGATGATCCGAAATACAGGCTTGATGAACTCTCGCATTCAATAGAGGATATTCGGCTAAACGGTTTCGAGCTGGCTTTGCATTCCGGGATAAAATGCAATGAAGGTGATAGCCTGGCCAACTCCAGATCTGAACTTGGAAATCATGCCGGATTAAATATAGCGGGGTTGAGACCGCATTATCTCTCGGCGCATGTCCCGGAGTACTGGAGATCGGCCGCCGAATCCGGCTTTTCCCATTCCTCCTGCCTGGGGTTCGATAATGGTATCGGACATTTCGATGGCATCGACCTGCCATTTATTTCCTTCGACAGGGAAAATGACAGGGCAATTGACATAGTCGAGATCCCTTTTGCCATAATGGACTGCGGTTTAATCCGAGATGAAGCGGCCGATTCCGAGGGAGTCATTTCACGCGGCGAAGATCTGATCGATAAGACTGCAGAGTCGGGTGGGATGATAGTCCTGGACTGGCATCAAAGAACGCTCTATGATCCGGACTATCCCGGGTGGGGAAAGTTATTTCGCAAGATAACGGATTATGCTCTGGGGAAGGGAGCCTATTCTGCTACGATGGAGCAGATATCCTCCTTATTGAAAAATCGAACAGGGATGGAAGATTGAGGGTAGCGTACTTCATATTAAATCCATTCGATATCGACACGCGGGCCAGGCTGGAGGTCGAAACTATCGGGCGGATGGGGCACCAGGTGGATATCATAGTAACCGTGGGAGCCGAGACTAAAGAATTTCTCGGGTATCCGATTCATCGCATAGCTCAATTGACATGGCCGTCTCGAAAGATCCGTTTCATCCAGTACAATCTCAAGGCGGCGTTGATCGGGATGAGACTGAAAGCCGATATTTATCATGCAGTCGACGTGGATACGCTGGCTGCCGCCTTCTGGGCGGCCAATAAAACGGGGGGGAAAGTAATCTACGAGGCCAGGGAATTGTATACGGAACTCGAGCCTCTAAGAGGTCGCAATTTAGTTCGATCGTTCTGGGGCTATCTGGAGAAGCGGTTGATCGGAAAAGCGGCAAGAGTTGTAACAATTAATGATTCCATCGCCGACGAACTTTGCAGAAGATACCGAATCAGGAGGCCTGATGTCATCAGGAATGTGGCGAAATCTCCAGTCAGTATAATGCCCGTAGATTTGAGGAGGAAATTCGGCATTCCGGATGACCATAAAATAATCGTCTACCAGGGCGTTCTCAGGCGCGGTCAGGGGCTCTTATACCAGCTTGATATCCTGCAACATCTGGAAAAAGTGGTGATGCTGTTTATTGGTACAGGACCGATTGAAGCCGAATTGAAAGAGAAATCGTCCAGTTTGAACGTTGAGGATAAAGTCATATTCGCCGGCAGGGTCCCTCCCGACGAGCTCTTGAATTATACCGCCTCTGCCGATGCCGGTATCTTATTGATGGAGGATATCGCCTTGAACAACAGACTGGCTCTTCCTCAAAAGCTGTTTCAGTATTTGAGCTCCGGCATTCCGCAGGTTGTCTCTCCGATGCCGGAGATATCGCGTTTTGTCGAAGATGAAAATACCGGCGTGGTGGTTTCATTAAGCGATCCGCAGGAAGCAGCCGATATTATTGGAGGATTTATTTTTGATGAAGGCTTATATTCTGCGGTCAGGGAGAATTGCCGGAGATCGTCTTTGAAAAACAACTGGGAAACCGAATCGGTAAAGTGGATTGAAATATATGAAAACCTGGAATCGTTAGCATGATCAGTTATTCAATTCTGATTGTTACATATAATCAAAAAGAAACGCTCGGGATGTTATTGGACAGCCTGGCGAAGCAGATTAAGAATCCGAAGATGTTCGAGATTGTCGTTGCCGATGATTGTTCCGACGACGGCACCGAGAGTTTTATTAAACGGTTGCGTTTGCCGATTTTTTTGAAGTACACACGCGCCGCCAATAATGTCGGCCGATCAATTATCCGCAATATGGGATTTCAAAAAACGGCCGGTCAAAAAGTGATTTTTCTCGATGGCGATATGGTGCCCGGTTCCGGCTTTATCGATTCCTTTCTCGGTTCCTGGGTCAAGCATCCTTCCGCGGTTATCGTCGCGTCATGGCGCAACCCACCTCAATGGGAAAATGACCGTCTGTATAATTATCTTTCATCGCGCGGCAGGCTGGCCGCAAAGTCGGAAGTTCAAATCCCGGGCAAGTATTTTACCAGCGGCAATTTCTCCATCGATAGAAATGTTTTCGAAAGACTATCGGGTTTCGAGCTTTCATTCGAAGGCTGGAAAGGTGAGGATACGGATTTTGGGCTGCGGCTGGAAAAGGAGTCGATCCCGATATGGCATAACCCCGATGCTGTATGTTATCATTACCACAGGAAGTCTCTCGAAGGTATGCTGTCAGAATATGAGAGATTTGGGCGATCCAGCTTTCGAGTGCTGCTCGAAAAGCATCCCGATAGGCTCATTTTTGAAAAAGGCTGGATTCTGGGATTGCCCGATCCGAGAGCCGGGATGTTGAAGAAAACTGTTTCAAGAGTGCTGTCTCCCTTGCGATCCGATTCCGCCATTTCAATGCTTAAAGCGCTCGAGAGATTTGCCGGCGGCGCCCTATTCTTTAATATCTGTTACGATTGGCTGTTCTACAGTTGTCTTGCCCGTGGATATCGAGAAGGACGAAATAAACCGCGAAAGTAATCTCTATTTGCTAAAGGATCTCTGATGAAGCTTCTGGTTGTATCAAGCAGTTTTCCCATGAAAGTGGGCGATGGCTTATCGCCTTTCATCTGGGAATATTGTGTGCATCTAAAGAAGCGCGGTTGGGATATCACAGCTGTCGTGCCGCATCATAGAGATCTTGAGAGAGAGGAAATCTGGAACGACATAAAAATCATTAGATTTAAGTATCTTCCCCAGGGGCTCGAAGATATGGCATACTCGGGTGGAATAATACCCGGTATAAGAAAGAAACCGTGGAAAATCATCAAAGTCCCATTTTTCATATATTCGATGTATAAAGAGACGCTCAGGTTACTGAACAGAAATGATTTTGATCTGATCAATTTTCACTGGCTGTTCCCGGTCTGTTTCTGGCTCGGACGGTTCAGCCGGAAATCAAACGTGCCCATCGTCCTGACGGCGCATGGAACGGACGTTCGTCTGGCTTTAAAAAAACCGTTCGGCCTGTTTGCAAATAATGGATTGAGAAAATCGGCGGCTTTGACTTTGAACAGCAGATATATGAAAGGTCTTTTGAAAGAATTTGACCTGCCTGCAAGAACAGAGATAATACCGATGGGAGTTGACACCGAGATATTTCATCCCGGTTCGCATAAACCGTCCCGATCCAGAAAGATCATTTTCCTGGGGAGATTGATCAAACAAAAGGGGATCGATGTACTACTCGATGCTTTCAGCAGCGTGTTGGAAGAGATTCCGGAGGCCGAACTCGAGATTATCGGCTATGGCCCTGAAAAAGATAGTCTCGAAAAAAAGGTCAAAGAACTCAGAATGGAGAACTCTGCAAGGTTTTGCGGCCGAGTACGTTATGATGAGCTGCCTGAAAGATACCGTAGCGCCAGGGCGCTGGCTTTTCCGTCCGTGACACCCGAAGGATTGGGGATCAGTGCGGTTGAGGCTGGCGCGTGTGGGGTTCCGACAGTTACATTCGGCCTGGGCGGTACTAAGGAGCTGGTGGTGCACGAGGATACCGGGCTGGTCGTAGAAAAAAGTAGAGATGCACTTGCCGAAGGCCTCATTAGAATCCTAACCGACGATGATCTCGCCGATCGGCTGGGTGAAAATGCACGCAAAAAAGTTGCAGAGCAGTATAGCTGGGATGTTATATCAAAGAAATTCAATAGTCTATTCAGAGAGATAATTGGGGAGCCCGTAAAAGGGAAATAGCATTTCTCAGGATCCCGCCGGATGCCCGAGACATATAAGTACAGATCCTGCCTCCGGCCGTTTGACCTGGTGAGGCAGGATCCGCATGGGAGAGATAAATGACTATTTTATAATAGTCATCTGTCTGATAGAGACCGTTGGTCCGGAGGTAAACTTGTAGAAATAAATGCCGCTTGTGATATTCCTTCCGGCATCGTTTTTTCCATCCCATAAAAGCTGATTTAGACCAGCAGGAAATTCCTTAGAAGCCAGGTTCTTAACCAGCCGACCCCTGATATCGTAAATCTTAAGATCAACCCTACTCCGTTCGGAAAGATCAAACTCTATTGTGGTAGAGGAGTTGAAGGGATTGGGGAAGTTCTGATATACGATCGGGCTTTCAGGCAATATCTCCTCATCGTCGACGTCCGCTGGAGATCCTATTATGGCTGTTACCTGGGCCGGAATATACCTCTGTTTGGTCGCTGTGACGGTCATAAATCCTTCAGCCAGCGGTTCGATATCGAAACGGACGCGGCCGGCGTTATCGGTGATGTCAACCTCGAATAATTCACCCGGCATATACAGACAGACCCTTGCCCCGGACAGATGATCGTTGCCGTCGAATACCCGGTATTGCAGTTGCTGCGGCCCGCCGAACTCGATCTCGGTCGGACCCTCCACCCGGAGGTTGCCATCCACAGAAAGCCATAACGCCATCTCCGGATCACCAAAGAGATTGTGCCCGTATCCGATGTCCCGGTAGTTGGGGTAATCGATTTTCGATAGAGCCTCGGCCACCGAGAGCCTGCTGGTGGAATCGTTGAGGACATGGGTTATAAATCTCCTTTCCAGATTGTATGAGGATGAAACCCATCCCCAGCGGGTATTGCCGAGGAAAGCCACCCCTGCGCCTGGCTCGATCATATACGACTCTGCAAAACAGTAGGGGCTGATATACGGTGGCGGTCGAAATATACCTGTATCGAAATCCAGAGAGGCGAGAGCGCAACTTATGGAGTAATGGACAGCCGGCTGGTCATAGGTCGTCAGGTGGCTCAATGCTCCACAGCCATTCCAGGCAACCGTGTCTCCCCAGACTCCCGAATAGCCGTAGTTATTATATTGAGTACTTTTCGCTGTGTACCACGAGTAATCGCCATGGTTGAGATTCGAAATGAATCCCCATCCTTCCTGCATGACTTCAATCACGTATTCCCCGGTCGGGCTGGTCGGTGCAGGATCGTTTCCACTGGGTTCCTCGATCAGGCGGCTGGCATCGGTGATGAAGTTATCGGGCATCATATCTGCCAGGACATTGTGTTGACCCAGATCACGCATCTGATCGGCACAAATAAACAGCGCCTTGGTCAGATACGATGGATCGCCATTTCCCGGATTCTTCTCATATATGATTGCCTTGTTGCCCCAGATGGATGCATGTTCAGCGGTCCAGGCAGGTACTCTGCCAACATATAATTCCGGATAGATGTCAGGCTGATCCTGATACGATTCGCCCCAGACACCATCGCCGTCAGCGTCCCAATCACCGGTGAGATCAGCGAAATAGAGATCGGATATATGTTGCACATCCAGCTCAGGATGATTGTTGCTGACATTACCAGGATACAGATAACGAATGGGGACAACATCATCGCTACCGCCCAGGAGAACATACTGGACACCCTCGCTGTAAGCCTGAATAAGGTAATTCCTTAGTTGTTCGGCGGGATCGATCCCGGCGGTGCTGGCCAGGATGTCCTCGATCAAAACCATATCCGTGGGTAATCCCTTCTGATTCTTCCAGACAAGGAATGGATAAAATCCCGGGGCTATTTCGCCCGATGTGATTATCAGATATTGCGGTGCGGGGATGTTGCCCAATACTATCGGCGGGCCATCCGCTGGCGGCGAGGCCATCAACGGAAAATCAATCTGGTTGCTCACCATTCCCATTAACGCTCCATATGCATTTGGATCGCTTTTGATTATTAAAGCACTCCTATTGGATCTGGACCGGAGGCTGAGATGAACGGTAATTTCCGGATAAAACAGGATCCTCCCCGAAAGCGGCTTATAACCTATCGGGTAAACCGCCAGATCCGCGACATGGATATCACCCCAGTTGCCGGAGCCCAATAGCCTCACACGCTCTGCCGGAAAAACCTGGTCGGACTCATAGATTAATGGATCGGGGAAGGATGCCGTGTCAGCGGGATAGTTGCCAGGTCTGAGATCGCCCCTGATGAAATCGACCTCGGCTGTTCCGATTATCAGGGAGTCGGGAATTTCATAGCTTAAATCGGCTACCTCGGTATTGGGAGGCAGGGCCAGCTTTATAATCCGATATTCCAGAGCCGGCGCGCCCGGAGAAGCAATCATTTCGCCGCCGTCAATTGATACCTTCCCGTCTACCAGGTCGACAGTGCTTCGGTCTGTAACCACCGTATAGATGTATTCGTCGCTGGCCACGGCTAAACTGCCCATGCTATAGGCAGTTAGCAACATTATCAGTATTCTATCTGAGATCATTTTCATTATTTCCCCTCCGGAAATAGTGATCATTTCAAAAACTCGTAAAGGTGTTCAGCAACGCTGATGCCATGGCCGTTTTAAGGTGATCCGGATTGGAACGGCGTTATAACGTATTCATTCATAAAAGGATACACAGAGCGTTAAGGTGCTCCCCACCATATAATGAGACCTCTGATAGGCCGATCTATGGGATTGCCTCCATACTTGTCGTTGTATCGCTATATCTTCTAACAAAATACGGATTGAGAGTTTTTTTGCTTGACTCTGGTGGGAAGAAATACCAAGATTGTGGGTGAAAGTGGGAGAGATAATCTGAGATGACAGCACTAAAAGGCACATTCAAATATTCTATCGATCACAAGGGGAGAGTAAACATCCCGGCCAGATTCAGGGACAAACCGGATACCCCTGGAAGCGACCATTATGTGGTAATTCGCGGTTTTGAGGGTTGTCTATTCGTATATACCCACGAGGCGTGGCTTAGAATCGAAGAGAAGTTATCGGAGTTGAAAACGTTTTCTAACGCGAAGGCTCGCCGCTTTGTTCGAGCCCTGCTTTCGAATGCCGCAGATACCAAACTCGACAAGCAGGGCCGGATCGCTATTCCCCAGAATCTTCTGGACCTGGCAGGCATAGGAAAAGAGGTCGTGGTACGCGGCATTTTAGATAAGATTGAACTCTGGGCCCCTGAAACATTGAAAAAGTATCAGGAAGACCAGCCTGAGTCCTATGAGGATATGGCTGGAGAGCTACTAATCTAACGATGGATCACAAGCCGGTCATGACCGGTGAGATCGTATCGATTTTCGCTGATGTACCCGACGGCGTATTCATAGACGCCACTTACGGACTGGGCGGCCATACCAGGGCGCTGCTGAGCAGTTTTAGGGAAAAATTCGAATTCATCGGGGTCGACCGTGACGGCGAAATCCTGGAAAAAGCCGAGCGGAGTCGGCCGCAAGCGGTGACCTTGCGCCAGATGAAATTTTCCGAAATACCTGGAATGCTGCGGAGGGAAAAGATCGGGCCTTTAACAGGGATATTATTTGATCCGGGATTGAATTCCGTCCAGCTCGATGATCCATCGAGAGGCTTTTCATATTTGAAGCCTGCATCCCTCGATATGAGGTTTGACAGGGAATCCGGCAGGTCTGCGGCCGAATTGATACGGACCTTAGAGGAAGACGAATTGATAAAGATTTTAAAAGAATACGGTCAGGAGAAAAACGCCAGGGCTATTGCGAGGGCAATTATTGCGGAAAGACCGGCGACGACCGAATCTCTGGCATCCTTGATAAGAAATATAGTGGGCTCGCGGCGGTTTATCAAATCAGCGGCAAGGGTGTTTCAAGCGTTGAGGATAATCATAAACGATGAACTCGAAGAGATAAGAACGGCCGTTTCGGAGGTTATCCCGATGCTGGCAGCGGGCGGGCGTCTGGCGGTGATTTCCTATCACTCGCTGGAGGATAGGATCGTCAAAAGGCTCTTTCTGCTTAATTCAGGAAAGTGCTTTTGCGGACCGGAGGTGGCCGAATGTGCCTGCGGTAAGCGCAGCCTGCTGGAGGTTAAGACGAAAAAGCCTCTCAGACCATCTGAAAAAGAAGTAAAGGCCAATTCGCGTGCCCGTCCAGCGAGGCTCAGATATGCGGAAAAGTTATAGGAGAAGGCGTCCGGAGAAGAGGCGAGGAGGGCTTCTGGGTATCATCCCGATCATGGTCTTGTTATTGTCTCTGGCCTGGATATGGAAGGCGGACAAAGTCAAAGAGCATTATTCCACGATGAAGAATCTCGAGGTGAGGAAGAAGGCCTTGACGACTGATAACTCCCGCCTTAAAGGCGAACTCACAGAGTTGAAATCGCTTACTAACGTGAATAATATAGTAACGAAACGATATGGCCTGACGCAGAACGTATCAAGCAGGGTTTTCCTGCGGGACCCGGTTAAGCCGGCGGGCCGCATGAGCAAATTTCATCTGGTGGACATGCAGGAGATTACGGACTGGCTGGAACGGGCGGTATTCAAATCGGGCCATATTACGGCAGAGGAGCAGAAAAATATGAAAGCAGGGCGAAAATAAAGATGGCAGAGCTAAGAACCATACGCAACAGGGGCAGAGGAATCATATTTCTAATGGCGTTCATTGGCGCCATTTTCATTGCCAGAGCTGTGCAGATTCAGATAATCCAGCATCGGGAATTTGCCGCTTATGCCGATTCCCAACAGCAATCGGCGATGCCGCTGAAGGCTAAAAGAGGCGCCATATACGATTGCGAGGGCAGAACTCTGGCATACGATGTTGAAGCCAGAACTTATACCGTAAACCCCGGCTATATGAATTCCCCCCAGATGGCCGCCCGTAAACTTGCAAAACTCACCGGGAGGTCGGTCTCCCACTGGAAACAGCAGTTTAAGAAGTATCCCGGGTATCTGGTGGCAGCGCGTCGAGTCCCTCAGAGTAAAGAGCCTGAATTCGAAAATGCGGGAATAGAGACATTGAGATACAGGATCGAATCGGTGCGAATCTATCCTTATCGCGATCTGGCTTCCGAGGTTATCGGCCGAACGGACACCGATAATATCGGGGTATCAGGGCTGGAGATGCACTATCAGGATATCTTAACTGGCATCGATGGCAGCAGCGTATACCTTCGGGATGCCAGAGGCAGAGAGGTGGCGGCCTGGGAGCATACTATCGTTCAACCTCAGGATGGTGCGGATATTTATCTGACTCTCGATGTCGATCTTCAGCAGATAGTTGAAGAGGAACTCAACAGGATGCTCGATTCCAGCGGATCGATCTATGGCTCGGCGATATTCCTTGATGTCATTACCGGTGGCATTCTTGCTTGCGCCACCGTCGAAAGTACCAAACCTCAATTTGCCAGATGCAGGAGTATCGTCGACATGAACGAGCCGGGCTCCACGGCTAAGATCGTACCTCTGGCCACTGTCTTCCAGGCGGGTTTATTTGAACCTGATGATATCATAAACGTAGAAGGAGGCAGGTTCAAGATCGGTCGGCGCGTCATCAGGGATGATCATCCATACGATTCGCTTCGCTGTGACGAGATAGGCATTTATTCGTCGAATATCGGAGTATCAAAACTTGGTATAACTGCGGGAGCGGAACGAATCTATAAGACTCTTGTGCAAATGGGCTTCGGGGCCAAAACCGGCGTTGATTTCCCGGGAGAATCTGCCGGTACGGTTCGAAAGCCCGACAGCTGGACTGACCATCTTCTGGCCAACATCTGTTTTGGATATGGCATTGCGGCCACAGGCATCCAGATTGTGTCCGCGTACGGAGCCATTGCTTCCGGAGGCGAGCTATATAAGCCCTATTTCGCCGCAAAGAAGGTTCTACCGGACGGGACCGAAAGAATTTTGAATTCAAAGAAGCTTGTCAGAAAGATCTCGGACAGTCGCACGGCCGGAATTCTCGATCAGATTTTGCAGGGGGCTGTGCAGAGGGGAACGGCCAGAAAAGCCAAGGACAGTCGCTGTCAGATCGCGGGCAAGACGGGAACGGCTCTTAGAACGAGATTGGAGGGCAGAGGTTATGATCCTGAAAGGTCGCTGGCATCATTCGTGGGGTATTTCCCGGTTGGGAATCCTCGAGTAGTCGGCCTGGTGATGTTCGACGAACCACAGACCAGCATTTACGGTGGCGAGGTCTCGGCGCCGGTGTTCAAAAATATGGCCAGAAGATACAGCAGCCTTCCTCGCAAAAGTATGCTGGCTGTTGCCGGGAGCGAAGAACGTTCATCCGAATCCCGTTTTAACATTGCAAGCTGGGAAGGTGCACAGATGATGACTCTCGCCGCAATCCGCCCGTTGGGAAGAGAGGATTTTCCCTACGATGAGGTTGATCGTATCATCCTGCCGGATTTTCGCGGTAAAACTATCAGGGATGCCATGCGGTTGGCCAGATCGCTGGGTTTAGACTATTCGATTGCCGGAAGCGGAGTGGTAATATCTCAAAATCCTTCTCCTGGCGTTGCCCTCTCAGGAGCCGGAACTCTCGAGCTAATCGGCGGACTGAGATGATTCTTGCGGTTATGAATGAAATAACCAGACAAAGTCGGCGGATAACTCTGCGTGAGCTTTTTGAAGGATTCGATGTAGCCTTCCCGGAGGATTCTTACGATATAGAGATTTCCGGGCTGGCCGATGATTCACGCCAGGTAAAACCAGGAGATCTATTCGCCGCGGTTCCCGGGCATGATACCGATGGGCGGAAATATATTGCAGAAGCCTCAACCCTGGGGGCGGCAGCGATACTGACATCGCCGGGAATGGATTTGCATGCTAATATTCCTGTAGTTCTGACCAACAACATAAGATCCGACTTGGGTGCAATGGCCGACCGCTTCTACGATCACCCATCGTCGAAGATGGCGGTGGCCGGAATCACCGGCACCAACGGCAAGACTACAACAGCATTCTTACTGGCAACTATCTTCGAAACATCCGGAATAAAATGGGGTAAGATCGGAACTATCGGCTGCGACATAGCCGGTCGGCATATCCCCTGCGGGAATACCACTCCCGGCAGCATCGATCTGCACAGGATTCTGGCCTCCATGGTCGAGAAGAATCTTGCCGGCTGTGCCATGGAGGTATCATCTCATGCACTTGATCAAGACCGTATCAAGAATATAAAATTTTCCTCGGCTACCTTCACCAACCTGAGCCAGGATCATCTCGATTATCACCGTGATATGGAGAGCTACTTTGCTGCCAAAGCAATACTTTTCGCGGACGTCCCCGTTTCGGTTATCAATATCGATGATGAATACGGGCGAAAGCTGATCGATCGAATTAACGGAAAGGTTGTTACATTTTCATCCGCGACGGATGCCGATCTCGAAGTTAGCTGTATAGATTCGGATATGCAGGGTTCGGTTTTGAGGTTTCGTCACGGCGGCGAGGATAGAAGTTTTAGATTTCCATTGCCGGGATGGTTTAACCACCAGAATGCGGCTGCGGCCGCGGCAACGGCCATCGGTCTGGGGTTAACGCTCGACCAGGCGGTGGAGGGATTGACACAATCAACCGCCATTCCCGGAAGGCTGGAACCGGTCGATCTTGGCCAGCCGTTCGCAGTTTATATAGACTATGCACATACGCCCAATGCTCTTGAAAGGCTGCTTACAAGTCTTCGCCGTTTTAACCCGAATAGATTACACGTGGTTTTCGGATGCGGCGGCGATAGGGATAAGAAAAAACGTCCGCTTATGGGAGAGATAACATCGAATCTGGCCGATCATATCTATTTGACATCGGATAATCCCCGTACCGAAGATCCTAAAGCCATAATTGATGATACGCTTAAAGGTATTGCCGATCGCAAGAAATGTGTTGTGATTGAGGATAGGCCGCAGGCTATTCAATCCGCAATCTCCGGAGCGTCGGAGGGCGACATCGTAGCCATTGCCGGTAAAGGGCATGAAGAATACCAGGTGATTGGCACGGTGAAGAAATATTTTTCCGATATCGAAGTGGTTAAATCAGTGTTGCGGAAGTTGGGTTATGGGAATAATGGTTGAAAGAAAAAGTATGCTGTTTACGATAGGAGAGGTAGGTGAAATCCTGGGGTCGAAGTTGGAGGGGGATCCCGGATTTCACCTGACCTCCGTCAGGGGAATCAAGATCGACAGCCGGAAAATCGACCAGGACGATTTATTTATTGCTATCAAGGGCCCGAGATATGACGGTCACGATTTCATCGAGGCGGCAATGTCAAATGGTGCGGTAGCCGCAATCGTCTCCGGGCAAGAGGCGGAACGCCGGAAGCTTTATGGCGAAAGATATATCACCGTAGATGATACGATCTACGCTCTTGGAGAACTCGCAAAGCATCATCGCAAGAAGCTAACCCTGACCGTGGTAGCCGTAACCGGCTCCAATGGCAAGACCACTGTTAAAAATCTCATCTATGAAATTCTATCCCGGAATGGCCCGACGCTTAAATCGCCGGCGAATTTCAATAACTTCTTCGGCCTGCCACTCTCGATATTTCAGATCAACGATCGCCACAAATCGGCCGTTCTGGAGTTGGGAATGAGCGCCAGGGGAGAGATTTCCCGGCTGGGGGAGATAGCCTCGCCAGACGTCGCCGTCATAACCAACGTGGGGCCGGTGCATCTTGAATTTTTCAACAATGTCGATGAAATCGCGGAGGCGAAGCTTGAAATTCTGGAGAGGATCGAACCGGGTGGAACCCTGATTGTAAACGGTGACGATGAAATTCTAAATGGCAAGATTAGTCAGGGAGATTATGAAATCGTTCGCTTCGGCCTATCAGGAGAAAACGATATCAATCCCCAGAACCTGACTTTCGACGAGAACCAGTTGCCCTCCTTTAAGATCACTGGGACGCCTATAAGATCGAATCTGCCGGGTGTCCATAATGTTTATAACATACTGACTGCATTTGCGGTTTCGAAGGTTTCGGGAGTCTCGCCGGAGCTTGCCGCGGCTGCCATAGATCGCTATCGGCCCGATGAAATGCGATCGGAAATCATAAAGAAGAAGGGGATAACGTTCATAATTGACTGCTACAACGCCAATCCGGTTTCCATGAAGTATGCGCTGGATACCATGGCCAAAATGGAGTGCAAGGGTCGTCGAATTGCGGTTATGGGAGATATGCTGGAGCTGGGCGAGCTCTCAGAGATGTATCATCGGCAAATCGGCATTTACGCTTCTGAACAGGGAATCGACACCGTTTTTTGCTACGGGCCTTTAGCCGGGCTCATAGCCGAATCATCCGGCGAGAAAGCTTATCATTTCGACGAGCAGGAAGAATTAGCGGAACGCCTGTTAAGGGAGATAGCCAGGGGCGATATGGTCTTGTTTAAGGGCTCTCGAGGTATGGCTCTGGAAAATATCGCAAACCGGGTTATGGGATCGCTATAATATGTTATATCATTTGCTTTATCCGCTCAGCAAGTATATTTCCGGTTTCAATCTCTTCAAATATATAACGTTCAGGGCGGCCTATGCCACTGTTACGGCAATGCTCATCAGCTTTCTTTTCGGAAGTCTCTTTATCGGTTTTCTGCGCAGACGTCGCGTAAAGGAGAGCATCAGATCCGATGGCCCGGAGACGCACCTGACAAAAGAAGGCACGCCGACCATGGGAGGCCTTCTCATACTGCTATCCATCGTCGTGCCAACGCTTCTGTGGGCTGATTTAACCAACCGGTACGTGCACCTGATCCTGTTTGTCACGGTCTGGATGGGTGCCCTGGGATTTATGGACGATTATCTAAAGGTGAAGCTCAAGCAAAGGAAAGGGCTGGTGGCCAGGAAGAAATTCGTGGGGCAGGTGGCGCTGGGCCTGATTTTCGGGGCCATACTCTATTTTTTCCCTCCCGATCCCGCTTTTGGCACCACAACCGAGCTTCCCTTTGTTAAAAGCTACTATCTTGATTTTGGATTCTTTTATATTCCGTTTGTCATTCTTGTTATAACCGGTTCATCCAATGCCGTAAATTTAACCGACGGGCTGGATGGTCTTGCGATTGGGCTGGTGGGGATCAGTGCCATTGCCTTCGCGGGATTGTGTTACATTACCGGCAGAGTAGACTTTTCCGATTATCTTGATATCACGTATCTTAAAGGCGCGGGAGAACTCACGATATATTGCGGGGCCCTGATAGGGGCCTGCCTGGGTTTTTTATGGTTCAATACCAATCCGGCAAAGGTCTTCATGGGAGATACCGGAGCCCTTGCGCTCGGGGGCGCTCTGGGCGGATTAGCGCTTTTAGTGAAGAAGGAAATCCTCCTGGTGATCATCGGAGGCGTTTTTGTGCTGGAGGCGGCATCGGTAATAATCCAGGTTCTATATTTCAAAGCAACCGGGAAAAGAGTTTTCAAGATGGCCCCGTTACATCACCATTTTGAGCTTTCCGGTTGGAAGGAACAACAGGTTGTCGTCAGGTTCTGGATAGTCGGGATCATATTTGCATTGATTACGCTGAGTACATTGAAAATAAGATAATGAATATCAATCTGCGAAATAAGAGAGTCTCTGTCATGGGAGCCGGACGTTCCGGGATGGCCGTAGCGGAGGTTGTTAAATCGCTCGGGGGCATTCCATTCGTCAGCGATAGCAATGCGGTTATGCGCAGCAAGGCGGATCAGAGGTTATCTGAATTGAATATTGAATCCGAGTTCGGAGCGCATTCGGATAAAATGCTTGACAGTGAGCTAATTATAATAAGCCCGGGCGTGCCGGCCGATTCCATAATGGTAAGCCAGGCAAAATCCAGGGGAATACCGGTCTGGCCTGAGATTGAGCTTGCTTACAGAATCTGTAAAGGAAAGATAATCGGGGTGACCGGGTCGAACGGAAAGACCACGACAACCACCCTATTAGGAGAGATTCTGAAAAAAGGGAAGCGGTCGACATTTGTATGCGGCAATATAGGACACCCTTTTATCTCAATCGCGGCAACGGTTCCTGTTGATGGTTTTGCAGTAGTCGAGCTTTCGAGCTTTCAACTGGAGATGATCGAAGAATTCCGGCCCGATATTGCAATATTCCTGAATATAAGCCCCGACCATCTGGACCGGCACGGTGACATGGAGGCTTATTTCGCGGCAAAGATGCGCATATTTGAGAACCAAAAGTCAAGCGATAAAGCTGTCATCAACTATGATGATGTAACATTAAGAGAACGTTGTAACAATCTTGAGGCAAAGATATCGTGGTATTCGGTCCATAAACCCATGGAAAGCGGGGTCCGGGCTGAGCCGGACGGCGATCTTATGGCTGGCACGATGAAGATAATTAACTCTCACCAGTTGAAAATCAAGGGAGTCCATAATCTGTCCAATGCTTGTGCTGCCGCTCTGGCGGCGCTTGATGTCGGAGTAGAAACAGATGATATAGCGAATGTATTAAAATCGTTCCCCGGGGTGGAGCACCGTCTTGAACCTGTGCGGCTCATCGGAGGGGTGAGCTTTATAAACGATTCCAAGGGCACCAATGTCGACTCGGTCCATTGGGCGTTACAGGCGGTCTCCGCCCCGGTCATATTAATTGCAGGGGGAAAGGATAAGGGTTCGGATTTTTCCTCTATCAACGATTCAATAAAACAAAAGGTCAAATGCGCCGTTCTGATCGGCCAGGCGGCATCCAAAATTATGGCGACATGGGAAAAGAGCACGAAATGCAGGACTGCAGCCGATATGGAAGAAGCGGTGGAAGCGGCTTTCGAGGAGGCGGTCGAGGGCGATACGGTTCTCCTTTCCCCGGGTTGTGCCTCATTCGACATGTTCGAGGATTTCGAACATCGCGGCAAAGTTTTCAAACAGGCCGTAGAGAAACTTGCTTCCGGAAAGGTTCCCGATGAATGCAATAATTGAAAGACATCAGGATAAAATCTTAATGTTCTCCTCCATCGCGCTTATCATGCTGGGGATAATATTTATTTATTCCGCCTCGGGACCTTTTTCCAGGTTCATGAATCCCCCCAAACCAACCTGGCATTTTCTCATGAAACAGAGCCTCTGGGCTGTTTTCGCTTTGACGACGATGTATATAGCTTATCGAATCGATTATGAGCTGCTGGTGAAGATCTCTCCTTATATGATGATCGCGGGAATCCTCCTGTTGATCGCAGTATTTCCTCTCTCCAGCGGAAATGTCAAACGCTGGATCAACATCGGTGGACTTACCGTACAGCCATCGGAGCTATTTAAGATTGCGGCTATCATATTTATGGCCAGGGTTATAGCTAAACTGACCGGGAGAAAAAAAATATATAAACGGTTCATTCCTGCCCTTGGTCTTGTATTGCTGGGAATAGTATTGATTCTCGTGGAACCTGATCTGGGAACGACCGCCTTGATGCTGGCGGTCACGATTTCGCTTCTCTATATCTCGGGATTTCCCAGGCGGTATCTGATACTGCTATTATTGGCAGGGATAATGATGGCCTCGGTTTTTGTTTTTGGTTTTAAATATGAAAAGGATAGGGTGGATTCCTATCTTGTAACACTGAAGGATCCGTTTGCGGCCGAGGCCAGTTATCAAACGCGCCAGTCTCTCGTCAGCCTCGGCTCGGGGGGCCTGGTCGGCAAGGGTCTGGCTAACGGCGGTCAAAAGCATCTATTTCTTCCGGCACGGCATACCGATTTTATCCTCTCTGCCGCCGCCGAGGAAGGCGGATTCCTGATTGTTGTTGTAATTCTAAGCCTATTCGGACTTATCGCCTGGTCAGGGGGTAGGATCGCCGCCTCCGCGGTAGATATCGAGGGATCGTTGCTAGCGTGGGGTATGGTGCTTTTCCTGATTCTACAGGGTACTTTAAATATAGGTGTAGCCCTGGGACTTTTCCCGATTACGGGAATAACGCTGCCCTTTCTAAGTTATGGTGGATCATCCCTGGTCGTCTGTTCTGCGGCAATTGGCATAACGGCGTCGGTATGGCGCCAGGGGAAATCGCCGCGGAGATATTTTAAGCGGTTCAAAACATGAATGGACAGATCCGGTCAAAAGAGAATAATGTTTGCGGGAGGAGGCACCGCCGGACATCTGGTACCGGGCATAAATATCGCCCTGGCAATGAGGAGCATTGATGATGCGGCAACTCCTCTTTTTTTAGGAAAGCGAAACGGAATCGAGCGGCAGATGGTGGAAAGATTCGGATTTGATATACGGGAAATCGACGTGGTCGGCATGCGAAGGACACCGGTTGGCTTTCTGAGATACGTGTTAAATTGGAGAAAGGGTTACAGGCAGACGATCAGGATAATGGAGGAATTCGAGCCGATGGCCGTTGTCGGTACGGGAGGCTACGTCTCCGCTCCGGCGATCAGGGCGGCACATAAATTAAAGATCCCCATCTACATTCAGGAACAAAACAGCCTGCCGGGACTGACGACGAGGATGGGCAGCCGGTACTCCAATATTGTTTTTACATCCTATGAAGCGGCATCTAAATACCTTGATGCTGATAAGTGTCAACTTGCGGGCAACCCGATTCGGCAGGATCTTCTTAGTGGAAACAGGGAATCGGCATATATGCAATTCGATCTTGATCCTAAAAAAAATACGCTGCTTGTCCTGGGAGGCAGTTCCGGTGCCGAAAGCATAAACGAAATTGTCGGTGCCATGGTATTGGAGAGATTTTTCCCGGAGAATTGGCAGCTACTATGGCAAACCGGGCGCAAGAATTATCCCGATATATCCCGTTCTATACCAACTGACAGTTTAAGCGGAGCAGTCGTTCCGTTTATCGAGGACATGCCGGCCGCCTACGCAATTACCGATCTGGCGTTGTCGAGGGCCGGGGCAATGGCGTTATCCGAAATATCTGCAATCGGGCTTCCGGCTATATTGATACCATATCCTTATGCCACCGGTGATCATCAGACCCTGAACGCAAAAAAGTTTGAGGATGCCGGGGCTGCGATAATCGTACCGGAAAACCAGATGAATAAAAGATTGCGTAATACTCTGAAATATCTTATTGCAGATGATGATTTGAGGAAAAGAATGTCCGATGCCGCACGAAAGATGGGCAGGCCGGATGCGGCGGAAGTTATCGCCCGGACAATCCTCGATGAGATAAAATGAAATTTAAAAGAATAAAAAAGCTTCACTTCGTAGGAATCGGTGGTGTGGGTATGTGCGGGATCGCCGAGATCCTCCATAACACAGGTTATCAACTGACGGGTTCTGATCTGAAGAAAACGGAGACGACAACTCATCTCCAGGCGATCGGTATCGAGGTCAAGTATTCGCATGAGCCGGCGAATGTCATTGGCTCAGACGTGGTTGTTATATCATCTGCGGTAGGGGATGATAACCCGGAGGTGATGGAGGCCAGGAAACTAAAGATTCCGGTCATCAGACGGGCGGAGATGCTGGCCGAGCTGATGAGGATGAAGATTTCTGTTGCGGTCGCCGGCACTCACGGAAAAACCACCACGACATCGTTGACCGGACATCTGCTCAAAGCCGGCGGCCTCGATCCCACGGTGATTGTCGGAGGCAGGGTTTTGGGTGTTGGCTCCAATGCTTATCTTGGAAAGGGTGATTATCTTATAGCCGAGGCGGACGAGTTCGACCGATCGATCTCCAAATTCTTCCCCACGGTGGCCGTTATAACAAGCCTCGAACCGGAGCATATGGAGTGTTACGCAGATCTGGAGGATCTGGAGAACACTTTCGTTGAATTCGCCAACAGGGTGCCGTTTTTCGGAAGCGTTATAATCTGCATGGATGATCCCGGAGTACGGCGTATCGAGCCCAGGATCACGCGGCCTATGATAACATACGGTATTGATTCGGATGCGGAATTCAGCGCTTCGGATATCGCCTTCAGCGACGAAGGAACGACGTTCACGCTATATCATAACGGTTCCCGGGTCGCGCCGGTTCGTTCGCCGCTGCAGGGTTATCACAATTTGAGAAATCTACTGGCCGCCATCGCCGTGGCTTACGACCTGGAGGTTCCCCTGGAAACAGCCATCCCGGCATCCCGAACTTTCACGGGTGTCAGCCGACGGCTGGAACTTGCAGGCGAAGCCGGCGGCGTGAAGCTTTATGATGACTATGCTCACCACCCCACGGAAATCAAGGTGACACTCGAAGGTATGAGAAGAGTATTCGATGGTCGGCTGGTGGCGGTTTTTCAACCGCATCTATATAGCCGGACCAAGCGGTTCTATAAGGAATTCAGCGGATCGTTTTCCGATGCCGATATTGTGGTTATACTGGACGTCTATCCTGCTCGCGAAAAGTCCATAAACGGTGTCTCAGGGAAAATGATAGCTGATGCCGCGAAAGAATCCGGCCATACGGGCGTGGATTATATCGAAGATAAAAAAGATCTCCCGAATTTCTTAAAGCCGAAACTCCAGAGCGGCGATCGAGTGATCCTGTTCGGCGCCGGTGATATTTATAAATACACGAATAAAATTCTGGAATTGCTGAAGGAATAATGTTGAAATTTTTGGTGAAGCTGATAGTATTAATAATGGCGATGGCGGTGGGCCGATTCGCCTATGAAAAGGCTATTGCTCTACCGCTTTTTGCACTGGATAAGATCGAACTGGAGGGCAACTGGGAGATTGATCCGGATTCGGTCCGGGCTGTGAGCGGCCTTGAAGAGGGAAAATCGATTTATGATCAAAACCTCAAATACGCAGCATCGAGATTTTCGCAGCAACCAGGGGTAATAGAGTGCCGTGTGGAAAGAGGCTATTTTTCAACGATCTATGTGGAGATCAGCGTGGCTGAACCGGCGTTGTTAATAAATGGCGATGAACTTTATGGTCTCTCGCGAGAGGGAATCGTCCTGCCTTTTGATACGCAGCTACCCGTTCTTCCGCTGGTTACCGGTCGTAGATTTTCCAGTGCAGGCTGTTTCGACCGCCTGAAAGACCCGGATATCGCTTACGCCATAGAACTGTATGACGCGTTGATGGCGGTTTCCCCGGAACTGTGCGGTAGACTTTCCGAGATTAATTTTACATCAGAAGATATTATGTATCTATTTTTCTCACCCGGGGGTACGAAGGTCGTTGTTGACAAACGTGATTTTCAGGATGCCGTTAAGAGGGTTGCGGCATTGAATGAAAACGGTACTCTGAAAGGAGATAAAATCTACGATTTTCGGTTCGGTCCTGTTGCAGTGGAATCATCGTCCCATAAGGGGATTTTGTAAAGTGGCCAAGAACGGGATAATAACGGGGCTGGATATCGGCACGACGAAAATCGGCGTGGTGGTGGCGGAGCCGACCGAGAACGATTCGTTCAGGATACTGGGCGTCGGTAACGCCCCCAGCGAAGGTTTGAAAAAAGGCGTGGTTGTCAATATCGAATCCGCTGTAGAATCTGTGAGGAAGGCGCTTGACGATGCCGAACTTATCACAGGTATGAAGATCGATTCAGCATGTGTGAGCATAGCCGGAGATCATATTAAGAGCATAAACAGCCGGGGAGTTGTGGCCATTGGAAAAAACAGTACGGAGATCGTGCCTAGCGACGTCGAAAGGGCTATAGAGGCTGCAAAGACGGTGGCTATTCCATCGGACAGGGAAATCATTCATGTCCTGCCTCAAGAATATAATGTTGATGATCAAGGCGGCATCAAAGACCCCGTCGGATTTTCGGGTGTTCGTCTGGAGGTGGATATTCATATCGTCACCGGATCGGTTTCGGCGGCCCAGAACATCTTGAAATGTGTCGAGAGGTCGGGGATCCTGGTCGATGAGCTTGTTCTCGAACCTCTGGCGTCAAGCTATGCTGTTCTCACAAAGGACGAAATGGAGCTCGGCTGCGTCGTTATAGATATGGGAGGCGGCACGACCGATCTCGCCGTATTCCATGAAGGAGCGGTTAAACATACCGCGGTGGTCGGTATAGGAGGTAAGAACGTTACCAGCGATCTGGCCATCGGATTGAGGACACCGCTCGATCAGGCTGAGCGATTAAAATGCAACTATGGCTCGGCTCTGGCGTCGCTGGTGGATGCAACCGAGATGGTTGTCGTCCCCGGGGTAGCAGGCCGTGAGTCGAAGGAAGTGTCGCGGTCGGTGCTGGCATCTATCATTGAGCCGCGGACGGAGGAGATCTTCTCTCTGGTCGCACGTGAATTGAAGAGAGGGCACTTCACGGAGATGTTGGCTGCGGGAGTGGTATTGACCGGCGGAGCTGCCCAGCTCGAGGGGGCGCTGGAGCTGGCAGAGCAAATTTTCGATCTGCCCGCCAAGCTGGGCACACCCCTTCAGTTCGAGAACAATGCCGAGATCACCCCGGGGCCCGCCTTCTCTACCGGGGTCGGTTTGATACATTACGCCACGTCCTGCCCTGATGGCGCCAGCCGCCGTTCCAGGCCACGCCGGACGATCAGGGCTGTTGACAAAATTAAGAGATGGTTAAATGAATATTTTTAGATAACACCTATGTCTCCTTGGAGGGGAAGCAGGAAGGAGAATTATGGTCTTTGAGTATGATTTCAGCGAAAGCAATGGATCCAAGATAAAGGTCGTCGGGGTCGGCGGCGCGGGCGGTAACGCCATCAACCGGATGATACGATCCGGTTTCAACGGGGTTGAGTTTATCGCCATCAACACCGATGTACAAGCGCTGGAGACATCGAGAGCCGATCTCAAGATCCAGATCGGGAGGAAGCTAACCAGGGGATTGGGCGCCGGAGCGGATCCGGAGATAGGAAGGAAAGCATTCGAGGAAGACCCTGAATCGACCAGGAATGTGCTGGAAAGCGCAAACATTGTCTTTATCACATGCGGCATGGGGGGCGGTACCGGCACCGGCGCTGCGCCACTGGTAGCAAGAGAGGCGAGGGACCAGGGGGCGCTGACCATCGGAATGGTTACGAAACCGTTTGCATTCGAGGGGCAACTGAGAAACTCGCGTGCCAATTCAGGAATTCATCAAATGAGGGGTTTCGTAGATACCCTTATTGTCATCCCCAACGATAAGTTACTTGGCCTGGTCGATAGAAGTACACCTCTCAACGATGCTTTCATGACTGCTGACGAAGTATTGCTCTCGGCAACCAGGGGAATCTCGGATTTGATTCTTATACCCGGTCTGGTCAATCTTGATTTTGCCGATATCAGGACGATCATGCTCGATGCCGGGGAAGCGCTTATGGGCACCGGTGTGGCCTCGGGCGATAACCGAGGCGAAATCGCCGCCAGGATAGCGTTGCAATCTCCACTCTTAGAGGAGATATCGATCGAGGGCGCCAGGGGCGTTCTGGTAAACGTCACCGGTGGTTCGGGTATGACCTTATTCGATGTCAGCATGGCTACGGAAACCGTCTGTGAAGCGGCGGGAAGTGGGGCAAATATCATATTCGGCGCCGTCATCGATGATTCCCTGGATGACAGGCTGTTTGTAACCGTTATCGCCACCGGATTCGGCAAAAGTAAGAAAACAGACGAGCCGGGCGAGGAGATCGATCTTTTCGGATTCAAGACGCAGGGCGGCAAACGAATCAGGACACGCAGGGTCCGTCCGAAACGGGAGATTCTGGACAGGGTAACATCGCCAAATTACGTGGAGGAGGATCTCCGGGTACCGACTTTTATACGAAACGTATCGGAGAGCGATAATTAGGCTTATATAATACTCAGAGTGGAAATAGAGTCGTTTCCTGTGCTGTCGACTCTCCGCCCATAGGGGCGTCCGTAGGGACGTAGTCGACAGATCCTCAGCAAACGACGGTGTCGACCGCAGAGGGTCGACACCACAATAATCGGAGAGCGATAATTAGGCTTATATAATATTCAGAGTGAAGATGGCTTTATTGGGGGCCGCAAGCTGTTATCCGTTCCGCCTTATTTTCTTAACGCGGTTTGTGGCGTTTATATGATCACGAAGAGTATATGAAAAAATATGTGCGCCGTCACCCTTAGCCACAAAATATAGATATTTCTCAGCCGTCGGGTTTACCGCCGCCTCCAGCGATTTTACGCCGGGATTGGATATCGGTCCGGGGGGCAGGCCGAAGTTTCTGTATGTATTGTACGGTGATTTATAAGTGAGATCCTTTCTCCTGAGCGGACGATCCAATCCTCCCATGGCGTAGATCACTGTGGGGTCGCATTCGAGACGCATCCTCTTTCTAAGACGGTTTAAAAATACCGAGGCGATAGTCGGGCGCTCTGAATCTATCATGGCTTCTTCCTCTATCAAGGATGCCAGCGTAACGGCCTCGTGAAACGTCAGGCCAAGCCTGTTGGCTTTTGCTTCGAAGAAATCCGGCAGATTGTTGAAGAAGTTATCCACCATTTTCGAAACCACCCTGGCGGCATCCTCCTCGTAAAAGAAATTATATGTGCTCGGAGAGAGATAACCCTCGAGGTCTTCGGCCTCGATTCCCAGCGAATCCAGAAGATCGGGATCGGTGACTATCTTTTTGAACCTTTCAACGTCCATTCCGATAATATTTTCCAATAGCCTGGCTGTTTCCGCCAGGGTATATCCCTCGCGGATAGTGATATTGAAGGGAGCGGCCTCTCCGCGGGTGATATCTCTCATGATGCGGGCTATTGAATATGACGGTTTGACGGCGTAGCGTCCCGCTTTCATTTTTGTGCCGTGTCCAAAGAGCTTGCCGAGGAATATGAAATTCGATTTCGATGATATGGCGCCCTGCTCTTCGAGATGCTTCGCGATATCGCTCAACGTCTCGCCTCTTTTAACAATGATATACCTGGTTTCATCCTTGAATTCGCTCCTGGGATGAGGGATGTGATAGGCGTATATATAGAATGACCCCGCTGCGAAAAGGCAGATTATTGCGGCAATGAGAAACGCTCGATACGATGACATAACAATTCTACCTTTTGCTCGCCCTGCCGTCCAGATAGCTTTGCAATATTACAATTGCCGAGAGCATGTCTATCCTTCCCTTATCAGATCCTGTTTTTCCACCGGCCTCGTGCAAGTGCCTTATCGCCTGATGAGTCGTCAAGCGTTCGTCAACCAACTCAACCTCGATATTCAGCTTCTCTTTAATACTTTCGGCCAGGCGCCTTGATTTTTTAGCCGCTTCCCCTTCGGAACCGTTCATGTTCCTGGGAAGCCCCATTATGATCAGCGAGATATCCTCCTCGCCGGTAATCGATCCGAGCTTTTCAATGAATTTTTCCCTGCTGCCATATTCAATCACACCGAACCCGGTGGCTATTCCCAGGCCGCTATCGGCTATGGCAAGTCCGACCCGTCTGTCGCCGGGATCGATCCCCAGTATCCTGATAGGGTTGTCAGTCATCTGTTTTCGGGAGATCACCGCTTGACAGGAATACTCTGTAATCTGCTATGGCTCTCCGGTGGGCGCTGAAGGCGATATTGGCAGGCAGATCATCCATCCCGAAGAATTCAACCTCAACAGCATCATCACCCGGTTTTAGCTTCCCGCCTGTAATATTTGCCAGGTAGAGAATCAGAACCACCATCGACCGTGGATCGTCACCGCCTTTATAATTCCAGAAGAGACGGGTGATCTCGATATCGAGCCCGGTCTCCTCCCTAATCTCCCGAATGCAGCATTCGACCGGCGATTCATCGTACTCCATGAAGCCTGCAGGCAGGGACCAGTCCCCCACTTTTGGAGCATATTTCCTTTTTACGAGCAGCAGCCTGCCGCTATCCGATATTATCGCTCCCGCCGCCGGAATTGGATTTTTATACCAGATGAAGTCGCAATCGGGGCATTTGCGACGCGTTCGCCCATCGAGCTTCTTTTCGACCAAAATCGCTCCGCACCAGGGGCAAAATTTGAAGTCGCGTGCCTCTACAAGTTTATGTTCCGCAGGGAGACTCAATCTGTTTTCGGCTCTTCCAATTTGAGATATGTTACATCACCGAAATCCGACAGAGAACCGACGATTGCAGATGTATCGGCCAGAACCATTATGCTCATCGACTCCGGCTTTAAGTATTTTTCCGCAACCTTCTTAATATCGTCGAGAGTGACGGACCGAACGTTATTGAGATATTCCTGATAATAATCACGGGGGTAATCATCGAACTCCAGCGACATCAATCGGTTGACCACCTCTCCCGGTGAATCAAACTGAAAAACGAAGTTGTTGATGTAAGAATCACGAGCCGTCTCGAACTCGGCCTCCGATGGCAACTCCTTCCGGATCCTATCGAATTCCTCCGTAAAAATTTCCAGCACCCGGTGTGCGGACGGTGTCTTTGTCTGCGAATACGCATAGAACAGGCCGAAATCACGGCTGCCGGTGGAGAACCTGGATCTTACGGAATAGGCAAGCCCCTCATCCGACCGAACCCTGGTGGTCAGCCGCGATGTAAAGCTGCCGGCGCCGAGGATGAAATTCATCAAAGAGACCGCGTATTTATCCGGGTTATCCCGTTTGATACCCAGATGTCCGACCCTGATATTCGCCTGGGTGATGTCTTTGTCGATAACGAAGACTCCCGGTTTGAAGGAGTAATCGACATCCGGAATCGGGGGGAAATCGGTTTCGCTCATCTGCCACTCACCGAATATATTTTTTATTTTTTTGACAAGCTTTTTGGTTTTAAAATCGCCGGCGATAGCAATCATGATATTATCAGGATGGAAATATCTCTCGTGATAGGCGTCCAGATTCTCTTTGTCAATGTCTTTGACGTCATCCCACTCCAGAATGCGTCCATAAGGATGATCGCCATAGATCAGGTGAGAGAACTCACGAGAGATAATCGACCCGGGACGGTCGTTGCGTCTTCTGATCGATTCTTTAATTTGCGATTTCTCAAGATCTATCTTATCAGTGTCAAAGGCCGGATAACGGAGGACCTCGTAGAGAATCCTCAGGCCCGTGTCGAGATCTTTCGCCATAATCGACATGGAGACAGAACCGGATTCGGTCCCGATACCACTCTCTACGGAACCGGCGATAAACTCTAATAGCGCGTTCAAAGAATCGGGGCTGAAAGATCTGGTGCCGCCGGTCCGCATGACGGTGCCGGTGATGCCCGCTATGGCCATATCTTTTTTCGAATCGTAGATTGACCCGGCTCTGACGAGAGCATGGGCCGAAATCAACGGGAGTTCATGATCTTCCATCAGGTATAATATCATGCCGTTATCAAGGACTGTTCTGGTAACCTCCTTACCGACCTCAGGCACATCCCATTTTAGTTCGGGGTATTTTAGGTCGGCGATGACTTTTGAACCGGGGGAGGTTTTCTCCTGCGCATATACATGGCCGATGGCAAATACCATGGAGATAATTATTGTTGTAACAATTAATCTTTTCATTTCGCCTTCACCTCAATAGATTTGACCTTCTTTAGCTTAGCAGGTTCAGCCTGGGCTACCTCTTTCCCCGGCTTAACCAGGAATGCCACGGTGCGATTATCCTCGGTGAAGAATTCGGTGAGAACCCGCTTTATATCATCTGGAGTAACGGCCTGCCTTTTATCTTTAAGCTTCAGCAGGTAGCTCCAATCGCCGACTTTTGCCTGCATATCGACTATACGGCGGGAGAGGCTGACATTGGATCGCAAACCCCGGACGAAATCAGCATCGAGCTGATTTCTGACTCTCTGAAGCTCCCATTCGCTGGGGCCTTCCGTGCGGAGTCTCTCGATTTCCTCATAAATAGCCGCTTCAACCTCCTCGATAGTATGGGGAGCTTTGGGAGTAGCCCTGATTTCAAATATATCGGGGAACCTCGTAAAACTCGAATAAGCTCTTGCGGATGTTACAAGCTGTTTTTCCTCGACCAGGCTTTTGTATAGCCTGCTTGTTCGTCCCCGTGAGAGCAGGCTGGCGATAATGTCAAACACCTCCTGATCGCGGCCCCCACCTGCAACCATATGCCAACCAATAGCAAGTCGAGGCTCGGAATCGTATTCGACGCATATGCGACGTTCTCCGGTCTGCGGCGGTTCCATAGTGGTGACCGGCGGCACCGGTTTCTCCGACGGCGGGATGGAGCCGAAATATCTATCGATTAGTTTGACAACCTTATCGAATTTAACATCGCCTACAATACCGATGACAATATTGTTGGGAGAGTAATACTGATGGAAAAACTCCTCCACGTCCTCACGTAAAACGGTTTCCAGATCGGAGGCCCAGCCGACTACCGGCCAGTTATAAGAATGGGCGGTGAAAGCTGCGGCGTAAAGCTGCTCCCCGAGTTTACGGCGGGGCTCGTTGTCGATTCTGAGCCGCCTTTCCTCGTAGACGACATCACGCTCAGAGTAGAATTCCCTGAGGATGGGATTCGACAACCGGTCCGACTCCAGGTATGACCAGAGTTCGAGGCGATTCGATGGCAGAGATACATAATATTGAGTGCCGTCATTGCCGGTGGAGGCGTTCAAGAACGATGCTCCGTTTTTCAGGTAAGTTTCCCAGAGTTCATCCTTTACAATATACTGCTTTTGCTCATCCTGTATTGAGGCGATCAATGCTCGCAGCGAATCCACCTTTTCGTTACCGCCGCGGTATAAGGGGCTTTTGGTTTCGATGATGGCGTCGGTTAGCTCATGCGCCAGCTCATCGATACGCCTCATGAGGTTCACCTCGGCGTCATAATTGGTGGTGCCGATATTTTTGGTGCCTTTAAACAGCATATGCTCCAGCAGATGAGCCGTGCCGGTAATTCCCGGGCGTTCATCGGCGGAACCGACCTTGAAACGGACTCTGGTCGACAGGGTTGGGGATAAGTGCCTTTCCACCACCAGAAGCTCGAGCCCGTTGGGGAAAGTATGCGTTTTTACATCGAGCTGGATATCGCCCTTTTTCGCCTGCACGGAATAGGGTAGAGTGACCAGCACCATCGCTAAAAGGAGATTTTTCATCAAGTTCCTCCTTTAAAGAAAAAAAGCTATCATCTGCAACGGCAAATTATAACCATTCAGGTTGAGAAGTTCAACTTATTCTTGTAAGATGATACTGCCTCCATCCGGCAGGGATTCTTTATTACCTGTCATGACAAAACCGGCCGGATGAATTCTTGCAGGCTTATTTATGAGTATCCCGCTTCACGATGATCTTTCAGCGAAACAGATGCGACGCGTCATATATGCGCTGGCCTTTCCCATAGTCGGCACCAACCTGCTTCTGCGCGGTGTCGGCATAGTGGATACCGCCATGGTGGGGCATATCTCCGCCCAGGCTCAGGCGGCGGTGGGTATGTCGCAATGGATCATAGGTTTTATGATGGCCATGGTGCAGGGCGTGAACGTCGGCGGCGTGGTTTCGGTAGCCCGGCATACCGGGGCTGGTGATGACGAGGGGAGAATAGCGGCCGCCGATACCGCTTTCTGGATGGGTATCGGGGCAGCGCTTTTGATGGCTGTCGCCAGTCTTTTATTCGTCGGCCCGCTTTCGACTGCCATGGCCGCCGACCAGGTCTTATCGGCTCGAGTCCGCTCGTATATGTTGATAATCAGCCTGTTTTTCGTAAGTAAAGCTGTCATTCAGGTAACGAGCGGCATATTCCAGGGCTTCGGCGATACGAAAACACCGTTCCGGGTAATAGTCGGGGTGAACATTATACATCTTTTGATCGCATTCCCTCTGGCCTTTGGTATGTTCGGCTTTCCTCGCCTGGAGATCAAGGGCGTGGCATTGGCCACAGGATTGTCCGAGACCGTGGGTGCGGCATTTCTGGTATATTTGGCTTATAGAAAGAAGCTCCTCTGTTTCAAGTGTCTGTCGCTGACGAGGTTCAAAGAGATCGTCAAACTGGGATTGCCTGTCTACGGCGAACGTCTCATAACGACCACGATGCAGATGACGTATACCAGGCTTTTGCTTCTGACATCGGTGAGCGCTTACGCGGCCCATACGGTAGGGTTGATGATCGCAGCGGTGTCGTTTCTGCCGGGGTTCGGAATTGCCCAGGCGGCCACAACACTTGTCGGGCAGAACCTGGGGGCCAGACTTCCGCGTCGCGCAAAAGAATATGGAAACCAGGCCCTCATAATCGGGCTTTCCCTCATGATCGTTCTGGGCTTGACTTATCTGTTTTTCCCGGAATTCTGGATGAGGATTTTCTCCAACGATCCGGAGGTCATCGATTACGGGATTGTGCTGTGCCGGATTATGGCGGCCATGCAGATTCCCCTGGCTTTGACTATTATGCTGGCCGGGTCGCTTCGCGGCGCGGAGCAAACCCGCTGGGTCATGTATTCCACCCTGGCAGGAGCCTGGGGGGCCAGAATAACAACCGCTTATATTTTCTCCGCGGTATTCGGAATGAATGCCTTTTATATCTGGCTGGCCATGCCGATCGACTGGACGGTGCGCGCCGTCATGCTCTATCTGAAATATTCCAGCCGCAAATGGAGCCAGGGACAATGACGACGTCCCTTCTAACGTCCGGCAAACAAAGCCGTTATGCGATCCCCGCCTTCCTGATTTGGCCTAAACAGTTAAGCGAAACCTGCCGATAAGTATGATGGAGAATTTATATGAGTACCAGGAAGATTTTGATAGTCGATGATAACCCCAATATGTCGACGCTACTTTCCGACATCCTCGAGATATTCGATTTCGAGGGCTTCCACGCTGAAGACGGCAAGGAGGCTCTGGACAGGCTCAAAGAGGGAAGTTACGATATGGTTTTCACCGACCTGCGGATGCCGGTTATGGATGGCTATGATCTTTTAGACAAGATCAAGACGGAGCACCCGGCCATGCCGGTGGTGGTGGTGACAGGTTACGCTGTCGGCAAGGGCCAGGACACGGCGCTTTCGCAGAAGGCCGACGGTTTCCTCTACAAGCCGTTCAAGGTGAACGAAATCGAATCGCTCCTCTCGAAGCTCCTCGGTCTTTCGGGGTGAACGCTTAGACTGTATACCCAAAAATCAAAACTGCATAATTAAGTAGGTCGGGTTTTAGGAATTTTTTAATCCCTCAGGATGGAGGCGAAGCGACATCCTGACGCATATATGATTGACAATCGGGAGTTTTATGTTATTTTATTGTTATAAAGGGGACGTGCATGAAACGGGCGCTGATATTTATCATTGGGTTGTTGTTTTTTTCGCTTCTGCCGCTGTTTACTGCGGCGTCAGATAATGATCCATATTTTGAGGACATCTCCGATATTCAGTATTTCTGGCCGGATACCAACTTCACATTCTTAAGCCACGGCTTTCCCACTACGCCCAGAACCCAGGTGCTGGCAAACGGTCATCTGTATGTGGCCTTCGGTGCCTATCTGGTCATTTATGAGATACAGGATGACGGTACCCTTTTGGAAACCTGCTCCAAAATGCTGCCGTATGTCATCACTTCAATGGATCATGATGGCAATTTTCTCTACCTTACCGGTGTAGATGGTTTAAAAATCTATGACGGTGTGAATTACGACGGTCCTATTCTAATTGGTTCAAATCCAATGCGTTATTTACAGGTCATATCGAAGATATCCGTATTTGGAGACAGTCTCTACTATTGGTGGGATGACAGCAACTGGGGCGAGGCTGCGCTCGGGATAATCAATCTCCAGGATCGCTCAAATCCAACAGTTGTTTTTGAATCGGAAATAGATGTATATACTGTTTCTCATCCCCCTCAGAAATATGAGAGATACCTAATAATTACAAGACACAATCAATATTACCCCCTAATCATCCTTGATCTTGAAGATCCATCAGGCGTTCCTGTAATTGTGGATTCGCTGAACACATCAGGCCGGTTCATAAAAGTCTATGATAATCGTCTATACATCAGCAGAGAACATGGTTTCAGAATTTATGAATTCAATAACGGCCCCCATCCCGAATTTTTGAGCTTTCTTGAGGCAGGCGATGATCTCTGGGATATATCGGAGGCTGAAATAGATGGAACCCGATATGGCTTCGTGTGCTCTTGGGGCGGCTTCTTGCTAAAGATCGATCTTAGTGATTTATACAATCCTGTGATTGTCGATTCTATCATGTTTCCCGAGGAAATGAGCCATGATTTTAGAGAGATAGAGCAATACGGCGAATATTCTTACGCTATGACGTCAAGACTGAATTACTATGTCGAACATCCGGGTGTTCATGTAATTGACTGGGATGGGCCGAATGGGCCGGAATTGATTCAATCGGCACAGAAATATTCTTACTGCAATTCCGTTGTTGTCAATGGGGATGCCATGTATGCAGGTTTGGAATATGAGAAATTTATTGTTATTGACGTGGCCGATAAAAATAGCCCCCAGGTTATAGATGAAATGAATGACATTATGACGGGTTGGAATCCCAAATTAGGTTCTGGGTATCTATATACTCTTTCAAGAAATACCGTTCAGTTTTATAATGTCGAGGATCCCTTTTATCCTGTTCTGGATTGGACATACACATTTCCTTTGCCCGAGGATTATTATATTAATGACTATATAGTCTATGATTCGCTGCTTATAGCAAATTATTGTGTTTTCGGCCTTAGCGGGCCGGGCGGCCTTGTCATCGCTAACATTGCCGACCGTTCAGATCCCGAGGTTTTATATGAAAGTTTAGTGGAGTGGAGAGTTAAACCTCTTCATCTTGATTATCCACTCTTGTATTTTCCTGAGAACATGCATTGGAGCGTGATAGTCTTCGACATTTCAAACCCGAGTAATCCCGAGCAAGTCAATAGGATTTACAGCAATAACTCTTCGGTAAGTGGAGCTTATACATACGAGGATTATTTATACGTCTTAGCCGGTATTGACAAACTGTATCGGCGCATAAATCATGGTTTTCAGTTCCTCGGTGAGTATTACCATGGAGCTCAGCATTGCATTTATGTTGATGGCAAGTTGTTTTATTTTGGCGCCCGCGGTATCGGCACAGAACCCGGTCTTCAAGTATGGGATATAGAGGCAGATCCGATCAATCCTGTCTATTCCGGTTTTTTATATCATTCTAGCGGATCTCATTACAATGATTTCGATATTGACTGGCCCTATGTTTTTATTCCGGCCGGAGTATATGGAGTGATTATTGCTCAATACGACGACCCTACTGATGTGGTTGAGGAAATCCCCGAGGTCCCAATTCATGAATCTATCCTATCTTCATACCCGAATCCTTTTAATGAGACGGCGATTTTGAGTTATACGCTTTTGGAGGCAGGCGCGGTTGATTTATCCATCTACGACATACTCGGGCGACGAGTCTTCCTTCTTACCAATGACTTGCAGCAAGCGGGTGAATATGAGATTACCTGGAACGCTTCAGATCTCCCCTCCGGCGTCTACTTCGCGCGATTGGAAACGCAAGACGTTTCGAAAACCATCAAGATGGTGCTGCTGAAATAACTCACCATTTCAAGTTGGCAACCTCCCAGCAATCCCCAATAAATTGACTTTACCTACATCTGTAATTATCTTGCCATTATGGACAACGTCGTTGACCGTATTGCAAAAACAATCGATGAGAACCGGCTTCTAAAACGAGGCGATTCGGTATTGGTGGCTCTATCCGGCGGGCCGGATTCGGTCGCCCTGCTGCATCTCCTGAATCGCCTTAAGAGTAAATATCGCATAAAGTTAGCTACAGCCCACCTGGATCACGGCATCCGCCCCGAAGCAACCGAGGAAAGAGTATCCTGCAGAAATCTCTGCCGCAAGCTGAGAATCAAGTTTCATTCGAAGAAAATGAATATTCCAAAGTTGGCAGAAAAGGAGAAACTGACGTTGGAGGAGGCCGGCCGGACGGCTCGGTATGAATATTTCCAATATCTATGCGGCCTCTTCGGCTATGATAAAATAGCCACCGGTCACCATTCGGATGACAGCGCCGAGACCATACTCTTCAATATCGTTAGGGGATCGGGACTGAGAGGCCTTTCCGGAATCGCGCCCCGGCGCGGCAACATAATCCGGCCCTTGATAGAAATCGGGAAAAACGAGATTCTGAAATGGCTCGAGGATCAAGAGATCACCTATGTTCTGGACAGCTCCAACCTTTCGATGAAATATGCCCGCAACAGGATCAGGCGGAAGATCCTGCCGGAGCTCGAGAAACTGAACCCGTCGGCAAGGCAAAATATCCTGCGCCTGGCGAAAAATGCCGCCGAGGAGATTGAATTTATCGATTCGACAGTGGCATCAGTCTACGAGAAAGCCGTGGTGAGTGCCGGTAAGAGTAAAATAGTCCTTGATTTAGGCAGACTGAAGGATTATGATTGGAACGTAAAGAAAAAGGTGGTGAGCGAGGCCTATGGCAGGCTGGGCGGACGCTTTTATAGCCCGCCATCTAAGACGATATCCCGGGCTCGTGAGATCTTTGGCGGCAGAAATGGAGCTAAAGCGCCCCTCGGCCTTGATATCTGGATCGAAAAATCGCAAAACCGGATCTGCGTTTTCAAAAAAGGTATCAGGCGGAAGAAATTCAAGCTCGCCATACCGGGAATAACAAAAATCCCGTATTCGGATTTGTATTTCGACACGAAAATCTTGGGAAGATCAAAGGTGAAAAGACTCGAAACCGCCAGAGATGTTGCCTTGTTCGATAATGCGATGATGAAAGATGTGACGGTCAGATATTGGAAAAATGGTGACCAGATCCGGCCCTTTGGAATGCGCGGCAGAAAGCTTCTTTCGGATATCTTTACCGATCGTAAGATATCATCATTCGAAAGAAAAGAGATTCCGCTTGTCACAACCGGCGGTAGGATCGCATGGGTTGCGGGCGTTATGATCTCCGACGATTTTAAAGTCGGAGGGGGGACAAAGGAAGTCTTAAAAATAACGTTATGCGAGTTATCATAGCCAGCAAGAGGCTTCAGGCCAGGGTCAGGTCTCTGGGAAGGAAGATTGCCGGAGATTATAAGACGAAAAAACCGGTCTTCATCGGTATCTTAAAAGGAAGTTTCATTTTCATGTCCGATTTAATCAGGACGGCGAATATCGATTGCGAACTTGATTTCATGAGTGTGGCCTCTTATGGTAATTCCAGGAAAGGCGCCGGGGTCGTTCGGTTGCTGAAGGATATAAGCGTCAATATCAGGGGTCGGCACGTGTTGATCGTGGAGGACATTATCGATAGCGGCTTGACAGCTAATTATATCAGGAAATATCTTGAGCTCAGGCAACCCAGAACTATAGAATTTGTAACGTTGCTCGATAAAAAGAAGGCACGAAAGGTCGACATAGACATAAAATATGTCGGGTTTGAAATACCGGACGTATTCGTTATCGGATACGGGCTTGATTATGGTGAAAGGCACAGGCAGCTGCCGTATATTGCGAAAGGTCGAGGATGACGAAAGATACTTTTGAGAATAACCAGATAGATAACAAACTAAAGCGGCAGGGCAAGGGGTCGCGTAAGCAGCCCCCCAAGGAAACTCCTCCCGATGGAGGAGGGCCTGGTCTCAACTGGCAGAAAACCGCCAAGACGATGGCGTTCTGGGCAGTTGTGATTCTGCTTTCATTCTGGGCGTTCAACTATTATTTCGGGCCCGGCAGGGACACTGTTGAGATATCCTATACTGAGCTTCTGGCCCAGATCAAAAACGGCAACGTGATGAATGTCACCTTTGAGGATCGAAAGGTTTCGGGGGAGTTCAAAGCGGAATTCACAAAGGTCGTCAACGATCAGGAGGTCACCGGCAGCAAGTTTACCAGCATGATACCGTTCACCGGCGATGATAAGCTTCTGGAGTTGATGGAGGAGAACGACGTATTGATCGAGGCCAAGGCCAGCTCCAGCTGGGGAAGCCTGCTGACTTATTCGTTACCCTGGCTTTTCCTGATATTTTTCTGGCTATTTATGATGAGGCAGATGCAGGGCGGCCCGAAGGGGATTTTCTCGTTCGGGAAATCCAAGGCCCGCCTTTTAACCGGTTCCCGACCGAAGGTGACATTCGACGATGTAGCCGGTTGCGACGAGGCAAAGCAGGAATTAGAGGAGATCATAGATTTTTTAAAGGATCCGGCCAAGTTTCAGAAGTTGGGCGGTAAGATTCCCAAAGGGGCCTTAGTGCTTGGAGCGCCCGGCACCGGAAAAACACTTCTGGCCCGGGCAATCGCCGGAGAGGCACAGGTGCCGTTTTTCTCGATGTCCGGATCCGATTTCGTTGAGATGTTTGTGGGTGTGGGGGCCTCGAGAGTGCGCGATCTATTCGAACAGGGCAAGCGAAACGCACCCTGCATCATCTTTATCGATGAGATTGACGCCGTGGGAAGGCATCGTGGCGCCGGATTGGGCGGCGGACACGACGAACGTGAGCAGACGTTAAACCAGCTTTTAGTCGAGATGGATGGATTCGAGTCAAATGAAGGTGTCATACTGATAGCGGCTACCAATCGCCCCGACGTCTTGGATCCGGCGCTTTTGCGCCCGGGCCGGTTCGACCGTCAAATAGTCGTGGACCAACCGGACGTTAAGGGCCGTGAGGGGATACTGAAAGTCCACGCCAAGAAGATAAAAGTAGGCGACGATGTCGATCTCAAGATCTTGGCGCGTGGTACGCCTGGGATGTCGGGCGCCGACCTGGCCAATCTCGTCAACGAAGCGGCGCTGCTAGGGGCGCGGAAGAACCGTTCAGCTGTAACCATGGCGGATTTCGAGGAAGCCAAGGATAAAGTCATGATGGGAACCGAGAGGAGATCTTTGGTGATCTCACCCGAAGAGAAAAAAACCACCGCTTTTCACGAGGCGGGACACGCTCTGGTTGCCAAGCTGATACCGGGGTCGGATCCTGTTCATAAGGTAACGATTATCCCGCGTGGATTGGCTCTTGGTTTAACCCATTACCTGCCGATAGACGAGCGGCATACTATGTCCAGGGAATATCTCGAAACAAGATTGGTCCATTTGATGGGAGGTCGGGTTGCGGAGAAAATAAAATTCGATCACCTGACTACCGGCGCGGGCAACGATCTTAAGCAGGCAACAAATCTGGCCCGAAAGATGGTTTGCGACTGGGGGATGTCGGAGAAGATAGGGCCTTTGTCTTTCGGCAGTAAAGACGATGAGATTTTTCTGGGTCGCGACTTTGCCAGGAAACGGGATTATTCAGAGGCTACCGCGGAGGAGATCGATACCGAGGTCAGACGTATCGTACTTGAGGCTGAGAAGAAAGCCAGCGATCTTCTGACCAAAAATACCGCCAAACTTGAAAAGCTGGCTGAGGTTCTGCTTGAAAAAGAAATTCTGGACGGGAGTGAAATTGATGAGATCCTGAAAAAAATGGGTACTAAGAAGACGCCCGAGGCTGCCGGCGATACCGGCCGTTCCGGCAGGAAAAACGCAGGTGGATAAATCTGCGATCGCAAAAGGAGTGGAGCTCATTCTGGACGGCCTGGAGCTCGATAGGAATTCCGAGGGATTGAAAGACACCGCAACTCGCGTGGCCGACTTTTATTCGGAATTTTTCGCCCGCGTTAAGGAAGATCCAAAAGCATCCCTGAAGTTATATCATGCCGAGAACCGCGATGAGCTCATAATAGCCCGTGATATATCATTTTTTTCCATGTGTGAGCATCATCTGTTGCCGTTTTTCGGTAAGGTGCACCTTGCATATATACCGGAAAATAATACCATCACCGGCTTCGCTCGCCTGATCAGGGTGGTGGAGCTTATCTCCCGCCGCCTCCAGATACAGGAGAGGATGACCACCCAGATTGCTGATACGATTACAGAGGTTCTACATCCCAAAGGGCTGCTGGTCGTCGTTGAGGCTGAACAGTTGTGTCTAACCATGCGAGGTCTGCGCCAGCCGGGTATCAAGACCGTAAGCTCGGCCGTAAGAGGCGCCCTGAGGAACGAAGCGACCCGCCAGGAAGCGCTGATACTCATAAAATCAACTCGAGATTAGAGCGGAGGGATCTTGTCTGCGACAGTCAACGGGATCGGCGAACGACCCTTGATTATGGGAATACTCAATGTGACGCCCGATTCTTTTTCTGAAAAAGGCAAGTTCTTCGATTCGCAGAAAGCAATCGACCATGCTGTTCTTATGGTCGAATCCGGCGCCGATATCATCGATATAGGCGGTGAATCAACCCGGCCCGGCTCGAGCGGCATAAGTGCCAGAGAGGAACTGAAAAGAGTAATTCCCATAATCGAAGAAATCGCCGATAAAGTGAAGATCCCGATTTCGATAGACACCGTTAAATCTGAAGTTGCCAGGCGTGCCCTTGACTCCGGTGCCAGTATCATAAATGACATCTCCGCTCTCAGAATCGACAAAAAAATGGGGAATGTAGCAGCCAAGTATGGTTCTTACCTTATCCTTATGCATATGCGGGGCACACCCAAAGACATGCAGAATAACACCGAATATGATGATATCATAGGCGAGATCTCTCGATTCCTCGATGATGCCGCGCAAAAAGCGATCAAGGCGGGCGTGTCGGAGGATAAAATAATAATCGATCCCGGGATCGGTTTCGGTAAATCCGTGGATGGTAATTTCGTTATAATGAAAAATCTGGATCGTTTTCTTAAGCTTGGTTATCGTCTGCTCGTTGGCGCTTCCAGAAAATCGTTCATCGGAAAGACACTCGATCTCGATGTTGACCAGCGGCTGGAGGGTTCCCTGGCCGCCGCCTGCTATGCAGTTCTAAACGGCGCGGATATAATCAGAGTACACGATGTTGCCGAGACAAAAAGGGCGGTAACCATTATGGAAAAAATCGCTACCGCACAGATGGCATGATTTTATTGAGAATCGGCTTTCTGAATTTTACCCTTATCGATCTCATCGATATCGTAATCGTGTCGTTTTTCTTTTACCGGGCCCTCTTGTTTCTCAAGGAAGCCAGGTCGATTCAATTAATCGTCGGGCTGTTCATGGTGCTGGCCGTAAGCTTCCTGGCGTTCTGGTTCGAACTCGACATGGTCAAGTGGCTTTTTTCGAATATCCTGATAGCCGGTGTAATAATCCTGGCGGTAATATTTCAACCGGAGTTGAGGCGGGCGCTTACCAGGCTTGGACAAAGCCGTCTGGTTCGTTTGATCATCAATCCTGAGTTGAAGGGTAAAACGGATGCAATTGTCGCCGCCACACAGAAGCTCGCAGAAATGCATTACGGGGCATTGGTAGTCCTTGAGCGAAACGTCAAACTGAAAAACATAATAGAATCCGGTAAACCGTTAAACTCCGACATCTCAAGCGAACTTCTGCAGTCGATTTTCACTCCCTATACACCTCTGCATGACGGCGCTGTAGTCGTAAGGGGAAATCAGCTCATGGCCGCCAATTGCACTTTGCCCTTATCGCAGAATCCCGCATATCATCGTCTTCATGGTATGCGCCACAAGGCCGGAGTCGGGGCCACAGAGGATTCCGATGCAGTCGTTGTTATCGTCTCCGAGGAGACCGGCCAGATATCGTACGCGCACGATGGTCGCCTATACAGAGATATTGATCCGCATGAATTAGAGGATATCCTCTCGAAGTTTTTCGATAAGGGATAACACCAGCTTGTTCGTTGACTGTGCCGAAATAGAACTGGCCGCCGGCGACGGCGGCAGGGGAGCCGTTAGTTTCCATCGAGAAAAATACGTACCCAGAGGAGGTCCGGATGGCGGCAATGGGGGAAAGGGAGGCGATATTTATGGCCGCGCTAACACCAATCTCTCCACGCTTCTGGATTTCCGATACAAAAAGAAATATCAAGCGCCTAATGGACAGTCCGGAGGCAAGAACAATCGCACCGGTGAGAGCGGTCAACCACTGTATATCGATCTTCCCGTAGGGACTGTGGTTACCGACCTCGAAACAGGTAAGATCAAAGCTGATTTGAATGAAAACGGCAAGGTGGTCCTTCTCGTAAAGGGGGGCAAGGGCGGCCGGGGTAACGATAGCTTCAAATCGTCTACCAACCGGACTCCGAGATATGCAGAAGATGGAAAGCCCGGAGAGCGTTTGAAAGTATCATTGGAATTGAAAAGCATTGCCGATGTAGGTCTGGTCGGATTGCCGAATGTCGGTAAGTCAACCCTCCTGTCGCGACTTTCTGCGGCCCGACCCCGAATAGCCGATTATCCGTTCACGACGAAAGTGCCTAACCTGGGGATCGTGCCGTTGCCGGGATACAGAAGTTTCGTCATGGCCGATATACCGGGTTTGATAGAGGGAGCCCATGCCGGCAAAGGGATGGGTATCCAGTTTTTACGTCATATTCAGAGGACGAGAATCTTAGTCTACCTGCTGGATATCTCATCGGATAATCCGGCAGGTGATCTGAAAACATTGCGGGCGGAAATGTCATCATTTGATCCAGGCCTTATCAAGAAGTCATCCGCCGTGGCCTTCAATAAGATCGACCTTGTAGGCGAGCGACCTCTGAGAAAGGATGAATATCAGATCGAGGACGATGAGGTATTCTTTATCTCCGCTGCCACGGGGGAAAATGTTGACGATCTGTTGAATTATCTCGGTGAGAAGATTTTAGAAAAATGATGGACGAAAAAATTGCGATCTGGGCTCTGGCCGGATTAGATGGTCTGGGGCCGACGGGTATTAAAAGAATTATAGAGCATTTCGGATCGGCTGCCAGGGTTTTCGATGCCGGCAGGGATCAACTCATTGCTTCGAAACTTCTCACGAAATCCATGGTTGGACAGTTAAGTAAAAAGAAAGGGGATTTGGAAACCATAGGGGATCTACTGGAGAAATCAACGCCATCCGGTGCCCGATTTGTCTCGGTATCGGAACCGGAATATCCTGAGAAGTTGAAGAATATCAGCGACCCTCCACCATTTCTATATTTCAAGGGCAGCCTCGATATTTTTGATGGGCCTTCGCTGGCGATTGTCGGTTCGCGTCGTCCTACGGATTACGGTCGCAGAATGGCATCCAGGCTTGCAGGTGAGTTGGCATCAACGGGAGTGTTGATCGTATCCGGCCTGGCGTTCGGGATCGACGCCATTGCTCATCAAGCGGCGCTCGAGGCGGGAGCCAAGACCGCCGCAGTCTTCGGCTGTGGTCTGGATTATATTTACCCTCCTGCACACTCTACTCTGGCTTCGAGGATAATCGAATCAGGCTGTCTGCTCTCTGAGTTTCCGAAAGGTACGCGGCCGGAGCGCTTTAATTTTCCGGTGCGGAACAGGATCATATCCGGCCTGACCGATGGTGTTCTGGTGGTGGAGGCGGCGGAGAGGTCGGGCGCCCTCGTCACGGCTAATCTGGCCCTGGAGCAAGGCCGGGAGGTGATGGCGATTCCGGGTAGCATCGAGAGTAAATCCAGTTTCGGGCCCAACGATCTTATAAAGCAAGGCGCCGTGCCTATAACCTCGATAGAGGATATAATGGCAAATTTCGGATGGCATAAATCGGAGGTTCTCTCAAGACCCGATCGCGACTTATCGGTTCTCAATACAAATGAGCGGGCGATATTTAGCCATATTTCTGTTCAACCTGTTCATGTAGACGAACTTGGCAGGAAATCGGGTCTAAGCCCGCCCAGAATGTCCGAACTTCTCTTGAATTTGGAGATTAAAGGTTTTATCATGCGGAAACCCGGGAATTACGTGATAAAAGCCTGATGGTCGAACTTGAGATAACAATATTGAATAAGCTGGGATTACATGCGCGACCGGCTGCACAACTCGTTCAAAGAGCATCAGGTTTTAAATCCGAGATCAAGTTGAAGAGGCACAATCTTGAGGTTAATGCGAAGAGTATAATGGGTGTGATGATGCTGGCGGCGGAGCTGGGATCGAAGATAACGATCATAGCGGAAGGCCCGGATGAGAAGGAAGCTGCAGAAGCCGTAGCGCAGGTAATTCAATCTAAATTCGGTGAGGAATAGAACTTGGCGGCTGGTGGAGAAGTAATATATCGAGCGGTTCCGGCGTCGCCCGGGATAATCATAGGTTCGACGAGATCTCTTTCCAGAGACCTTGAGAACGTCTCTGCGGATAAGATAGCCGATCCCGAGATCGAGAAGGAGACTTTTCGAAATGCCATCTCTCAGGTCAAAAAGAGACTGGAGAAGACGGCGGCTAAGGTTTTCCAGAGGCTCGGTCCGGAGTATGCCAGAATCTTCGAGGCGCAGGTGATGATCGCCGGGGATGAGGTCTGGAACAAGAATGTCGAGAAACGAATTGAGAAAGAGAAAATCTGCGCGGAATATATATATCATAACGAATCGAAAAAGGTGATCAGACAACTGGGTAATTCCAATGACGCCTATCTGAGGGAGAGGATCCAGGATATAGAAGCTGTCACGGGCCGGTTGGTAGGCAGGATGAGAGGCGAGAAACGGGTAATCCTGAAGGATTTCAGGGGAGCGACGGTTCTTGTCGCCAGATATCTTACGCCCGGCGACATACTGGCATTATCAGTCAGGCGCAATCTGGGCTTTGCCACCGGCATAGGCGGGCCGACATCGCATACGGCGCTGATCGCAAAATCTCTCTCCGTGCCGGCGGTAGTGGGATTGGGGCGAATCGCCGAAGAAATCTCATCGGGACAAAAAGTAATTATAGATGGTTATAAGGGGCTGTTCATTGTAAATCCTTCGGGAAGCACAATCAAAAAATATCGTCGGCTTAAGGAATCCGAGAGTCAACTCAAGCGTCAGCTGGCTCAGCTAAAAGACAAAGCCGCAATAACCAAAGACGGTTTCAAGGTCGATATTCTGGCCAATATCGAGCTTCCGAACGAGGTCCCCAAGGTTATATCTGCCGGGGCGTCGGGTATCGGTCTCTACCGCACCGAGTATCTGTTTTTAACCCGGACGGAATTCCCTACCTTTGATGAACAATACAGGACTTATTCCTCGATACTCAGGAGGATGGGGAAGAAGCCCGTTGTCATCAGAACCTTTGATCTCGGGGGTGATAAATTCCCGGGAGCTACGGGGAAATCGTATGAACTAAATCCTTTTCTGGGGTGGCGGGCCATCAGGGTGTGCCTGGATCGTCCCGATATCTTCAAGATTCAACTTAAGGCTCTGTTGAAGGCATCGCGATGGGGCAACCTTTCAATTATGATACCCATGATCTCGAACTATGAGGAACTGGTAGCCACCAAAGAAATAATCGAAGAGTGTAAGCAGGAGCTTCGAAGCAAGCGAGTGAAGTTTAGTGAGAATATTCCCCTGGGGGTGATGCTGGAGGTACCATCGGCCGTGATGATAGCGGAGTACCTGGCAGACGAAGTCGATTTCTTCTCCATTGGCACGAACGACTTAATCCAGTATACTATGGCGGTGGATCGCGGTAACGAGCTTCTCTCAAAACTTTATCAGACCTTCCACCCATCGATATTGTCCCTGATCAAATCCGCAGTCTCCGCCGCTCACGGACGTCGATTGAAGGTGAGCGTTTGCGGCGAGATGGCCGCCGACCCCATGGGCGCAGTTCTTCTGGCAGGTCTGGGAGTTGACGAGCTATCCGTGAGTTTTCAGTCGGTGGGGATCATAAAGAAGATAATCAAATCTATCAGTTATACCGGCGCCCGGCAGATTGCCGAGAATGCGCTGAAGATGAGAAGTCAGCCGGAGATCGAGGACTATGTCAAAAGCGAGTTTGAGCTGCAATTCCCCGGGCTCAAACCCGTTTTCCAGTTTACAGGGCGGAACTCCGATGGATGAAATTGCAGATTTGAAAAAACGCCTCGATACTCAAAATATGTTCGGCCACATAAACAGCATGGCGGATCACCTGGAGGAAGGAATATCAATCGGGCAGAATGTGGATATGCGGAATATCGAGTCTGAGACTTTTAATGCCCTGGTTCTTTCGGGGATGGGGGGTTCGGCCATTGCGGGTGATATAGCGCGAAGCTATTTATCCGACAAGATTCAGATTCCATTTCTTGTACAACGTCATTATCGCCTACCGGAATTCGTAGGTAGAAAAACCCTGGTTATCTGCTCTTCCTATTCGGGCAACACCGAGGAGATTTTATCGGCTTATAACGACGCCGTATCGAAAGGGGCGAAGCTGATTGTCATGACTACGGGCGGTGAGCTCGGCGCAAAAGCCGGGACGGATAGAGTACCGGTAGTAAAGATCCCCGACGGTTTGCCACCTCGAGCGGCGTTAGGATATTCTTTCGCTCCGCTTTTAACGCTTATCTCCCGGCTGGGCCTGTGCGAATCTCCCGCACAGGAAATACGTCAGGCCGCTGCGGCTATGAGAGACCGTCTTAATCGTTATATGCCTGAGAGCAAGGGCAACACATCCCTGGCTCTGGCAAGAGAGATTCATGGTACGATTCCGGTGATCTATGCGGGTCAGGATCATCTGGATGCGGTAGCCTGGCGCTTCAAGGGACAAATAAGCGAGAATGCCGGCTGTCTTGCCTTTGTCAATGTTTTCCCGGAGTTCAATCACAATGAACTGGTTGGCTGGGATGAATTGTATGGCCTCGATAAGAAACTCACCGTCATAATGCTACGGGATGACGGAGATCATCGCCGCATAAAGGCGCGCATGGATATTGTCTCGCAATACCTGGAGACCAGGGGAAATAAGGTGGTCAATCCTCAGGTTGAAAACGGAGAAGGACTGGCCAGGATATTTCTCTGGATTCAATATGTTGATTTTGTGAGCTACTATCTGGCTTTGCTCAACGGTCTGGACCCTACTCCAGTAAAGGCCATAGATTACCTGAAGGAAAAATTATCGGAGATAGATTGAGGTTATCATGAAAGCCATAATTCCAGCCGCCGGCATCGGAAGCCGGCTCAGGCCCCATACCCATACCGCGCCCAAGGCGCTTCTGCATGTAGCGGGAAAACCGATCTTAGGGCATATCCTCGACGAGCTTCTCGCTTTCGGCATTGATGAAATAGTAGTTGTGGTCGGGTTTCTGGGGGATAAGATAGTCGAGTATGTTAAGAAAAATTATGACATCCGCGCCAGCTTCATAACTCAAAAAGAGCTGAATGGCCTGGGGTGGGCGATCTATATTACCAAGGAGCACATAGCCGAGGAGCCTATCCTCATAATTCTCGGCGATACCATATTCGAAACCGATTTAGGGGACGTGTTGGCTGGACAATTCGACTCCATCGGGACAAAGATTGTTGACGACCCCAGACGCTTCGGGATCGCGGAGACCGACGGTCAATTCATAACCGCGTTGGTTGAGAAACCCGAAAAGCCCAAATCGAACCAGGCGTTGGTGGGGATATATTATATAAAATCGACCGACCTGTTTTCCCGATGTCTGGAGGAGATGGTAGCAAAAAAAATTACTACCCGCGGCGAATACCAGCTTACCGATGCATTGGGATTGATGATCAAGCACGGGTGCAATATAACCACCTTCAATGTCGATGGTTGGTTTGATTGCGGTAAACCTGACACTCTGTTGTCCACGAATAGATACCTTTTATCGCAGATAGAGTCTGTCGATAAACGTCCGGGCAGTATTCTCCTGCCGCCTGTATTCATCTCGCCGTCGGCGATTCTGGAGAATTCCGTGGTTGGCCCTAATGTCTCGGTTGGGGACGAGGCCAGAATCGTCCGGTCGATAGTCAAGGATTCGATTATATCAGAATGCGCCGAGGTGACCGATTGTCTCCTGGAGCAATCCCTCATAGGTAATAACTCCGTCATATCCGGACAATTCAGGAGGGCCAATCTCGGTGATTCCTCTGAGATAAAGTATTAGATTTCATGCTTCCCCCCGGATATAGCGAAGCGTTCTCATAAATAGAATATAGCCCGCATTAAGCATGCAAATAGCTTGCAATATGAATCTGCTTTTAATAGATTGCCCGTCACCGCCAGGGTGCGGATGAGTATATTTGGAGGAGAAATGAATAAAGATAAATACCTGTTCACGTCGGAATCTGTTACTGAGGGGCATCCCGATAAGGTATGCGACCAGATATCCGATGCTGTTTTGGACGATGTGATAAGGCAGGACTCCGCAGGCAGAGTTGCCTGTGAAACCTTCATTACTGTCGGACTCGTAATAGTGGGCGGCGAGATAACCACGAATGCCTATGTGGATATCAACAAGCTAACGCGGGATGTTCTAAAGAATATAGGATATACGGAATCCAAGTATGGCTTCAATTATAAAACCTGCGCCGTCCTGAACGCCATAGGCCCCCAGTCTCCTGATATTGCCCAGGGTGTTGATGTCGGCGGGGCCGGGGATCAGGGTTTGATGATTGGCTATGCTGTCAATCATACTCCGGAGCTGATGCCGCTTCCGCTAAGCCTTGCGCATAAACTCTCCATGCGGCTGGCCGAGGTTCGAAAGAAAGGGATATTGCCCTATCTCGGCCCCGATGGTAAGACACAGGTGACGGTCGAATTCGAGGAGGGCAAACCGGCTCGGATCGATACAGTGTTGATATCCTCTCAACATACCGAGGATATACTTGACGATACCAGAGACAGGATCGCGGGGAATGCCGTTGATGAAATCATCAGCGAGGTTGCTCTTCAGGTGATCCCCGCAGAAATGCTGGATGACAAGACAAAGTATCTTGTAAATCCAACAGGCAAATTCGTAATCGGCGGTCCGCAGTCGGATACCGGCATGACCGGCCGAAAGATAATTGTCGATACCTACGGCGGATCGGCCTCGCATGGAGGAGGCGCGTTCTCCGGAAAAGACCCGACCAAGGTCGATAGATCGGCCACTTACATGGCGCGTTACATTGCCAAAAATATCGTGGCCGCCGGGCTTTGCGACGAGTGCACCGTCCAGCTCGCCTACGCCATCGGGGTGGCAGAGCCGATATCAATTATGGTTTTCACAAATGGTACCGGACTTGTGCCGAACGCCCGTCTAACTGAACTGGTGAAAAAACATTTCAATCTGACTCCCCGTGGCATAATAGAAAGCCTCAACCTGATGAATCCGATTTACCTGAGGACCGCCGCGTATGGTCATTTCGGGCGCGAAGTTCCCGAATTCACATGGGAAAAAACTGATAAGGCGGATATTCTCAAGAAAGATGCATAACTGAGGTGCGATAATGAACTACGATATCAAGAACATCAAACTCTCGTCGGGCGGTAAGAAGAAAATAGAATGGGCGGAGAAATTCATGCCCGTACTGAGATCCATAAAAAAGCGATTTGCCAGGGAAAAGCCTCTAAGAGGGGTGAGGATGGCCTGCTGTCTTCATGTTACAACTGAAACCGCTAATCTGATGATCACCCTTAAAGCCGGTGGCGCCGAGCCTTATCTGTGCGCCTCCAACCCGCTTTCCACCCAGGATGATGTAGCCGCATCTCTGGTCAAAGATTACAGGATACCGGTGTATGCCGTCCGGGCGGAATCAAACAGGGTCTACTACGATCATATCAACGCCTGTCTGGATGCTCATCCGCAGTTCACCATGGATGACGGCGCCGACCTCGTCAGCATCCTTCATACCAAGAGAAAAAGACAGGCGAATGAAATAACGGGCGGCTCCGAGGAGACGACCACGGGCGTGATCAGGTTGAAGGCCATGGAGAAAAAGGGGGTTTTGCTTTTTCCGGTACTGGCGGTGAACGATTCGAAGACCAAGCATCTTTTCGATAACCGCTATGGCACAGGCCAATCGACGGTGGACGGTATACTTCGTGCGACCAACGTTCTCCTGGCAGGCTCCACCGTGGTGGTGGCCGGTTACGGCTGGTGCGGGCGAGGATTCGCCAGGCGGGTCATGGGGATGGGGGCCAATATCATCGTCACCGAAATAGATCCGCTGAGAGCGTTGGAGGCGATCATGGACGGCTATCGGGTAATGCCGATATCTAAGGCTGCCAGGCTGGGAGATATATTCGTCACCTTGACCGGCGATATTAACGTTATCCGCGATGAGCATTTCAAGGCTATGAAAGACGGGGCAATCGTGGCCAATTCCGGACATTTCGATGTTGAGATCGCCTTGAAATCGCTCCGAAAGATGTCTACAAAGAAACGCGAGATCCGTCCGGAGGTGATGGAATACACGCTCAAGGGAGGCAAGAGAATCCTGGTTCTGGCCGAGGGTCGCCTGGTGAACCTGGCCGCTGCCGAGGGGCATCCGGCATCGGTTATGGATATGAGTTTCGCAAACCAGTCCCTGGGCGCGGAATGGATGCTGAAGAACGGCTCCGGGCTGGGACGAAAGGTTTATGCAATACCCGAAAGAATCGATAAGGATATTGCCCGATTGAAGCTGGCGTCCCTGGGTATTTCGATTGACAGGTTGACAGCGGAGCAGAGGCAGTATCTGACATCATGGGAACTCGGCACCTGAAGAAGGAAATCCCGGGCGGCGGATAGAGACAGGCTCATTGAAACACCTGCGCCAGAGGATTGCTTTTTATTCAATTTTACTTAGCGTCTGCCGAAATTAATAATAGATAACGGTCAATTATTATGAGGAGGTATTAATGCCCACCGGAGTAGTCAAATGGTTCAATGACAAAAAGGGGTTTGGATTCATCAAGCCACCGGATGAAGGTAACGATATCTTCGTCCATTATTCGGCTATTAAGGACGATGGATTCAAGACTTTGATGGCAGGGCAGGCTGTTGAATACGATTTTACGGATGGCCCGCGAGGGCGGCAGGCCACGGAGGTCATAAAATTATAGTCAAAACATTTAATCCGAAAATCTAAATCCCGGTTTTCGGCCGGGATTTTTTTTGACAGAAGTGTCCATTCGGGCTTCTGTTAAAACTCATCTGAAATATGCAGGCTTAATCTGAATAGTTCCTTTCGAGAATCACGGATTATGATTGTTTACTTTTTTGCCTTTATCATCATCCCGATCCCGATTGCCAGGAATACGAGATCGCCGAGGGATGCCGCAAGAAGCGGCGGCAGCTTGCCGTTGTTGCCGAGGCTCTGGCCGGTACGGATCAAAACGAAGAATATAAACGATGTTATAATCGATATGCCGAACCCGACAGATGGTCCTGAGCGCCTGGGGTTGGCCGCCAGCGGCAGGCCTATCAAAGCCAGTATGAAATTGGCGAAAGGAAAGGTTATCTTGAGATAAAGCTCCACCTCGTCCTTTTTCGTCGGTTCGCCGATCGTCTTTTTCTGATCGATCCTCCTTTTCAAGCTGAAGAAATCTACCTGGCGCGGAGGAACCGGCAGCTCCGCCAGCATCTCCGGTGTCTGGGTCAAGAAGGGCACCCATCGTGTATCAAATTCGTCATAGCGATCAGACATACCGGTTGTATCATCGTAGAACTCCTGGACGTTTCCATTTATAAGTATCCACCCGGAATCAGAGGAGATTATCTTCTCTGCGATATATGTTTTAACAATCTTGTTACCTGTTATCTTGTGGACTTTGACGTCTTTCCCCTCTTCTGTGCTGATATTGTATGTTTTGCTCAGCAGGATCCAGCCGTCGCTGCCGGGAACCTTGACGTCGCTACGGGTCAATCGCGAAGGCCTCGCTCTCTTTTCTATCAGGGTCGATTTGATTTCGGCCTTACGCCTTTCGCAGCCGGGAAGGACAAACTCGCCGGATAACATCACACCTATCGATATTACGAAGGCTGCGGTCAGGATAGGCGCTGAAATCCTATAGAGGCTCAATCCCGAGGCCTTCATCACGTCGAGTTCGTGGTTTTTTGCGAGCGAGCCCATAGAGAACAAGGTCGACACCAGCATGGCGACGGGGAAGGCGAGTATTATGTAAAACGGCATATAGTTGACATAATACCAGCCCATGATATCAAAACCGACATCATATCTCTGGATCATACGCCAGCCGCGTTCGACGAAATCCACGACGAAGACAATAACGCTGAATGCGATAATAGTCCCTATAAGGCCGCTTGAGAATTTTTTTAAGATATATCTATCGAGAGTCTTCATGTTCGAGGCCGCATGAACTGGCGCCTTGATGGCACAAATATCGATTGGATTCTATCCATAATGGATACCACGGTCGACTGCCTGATATACATAATATTCAACATAATTCCAGCTCCCCCGACAACAAAATTCGGGAGCCACATGGCCCAGAAGGCGGGCAGGGTGTTTGAATCGGCAAGTTGTTCCCCTCCGATTAGAAAAGCCCAGTAGACGATGAAGAAGAAAAGCGATAATGCAATCCCGGTTGCAAATCCGCCTCGTTTTGCAAGCGCGCCAAGCGGGGCGCCGATCAGTACGAATGATATACAGGCCGCCGGGATCGAAAACTTCTTATGTATCTCGACCTCCATGGAGTTAATTTCACGTCTGTAGTTGTCAGCGCTCTTCTGGAAAAAAGCGAGTCTGGCCCTTACATTTTTGTTTTTGGCATAGGCCTTCTTGGCGGCTCCTTTTGTGAGTCCGAATTTGATTACCTTATCTTGAAGATAGATGTTTAGAATTTCTGAAACTGCGAAATTGGCCAGGCTATCGGACTGGCTGTTCACCTCGGACAGTTTTTGGCGCCTCTCCCGATTGCGCTCCAGCATCATGGCCACGGTCATCTCACGGTCGCCGCGATTACTCTGCGTTGTCCGCTCCAGACTCGATGAGGCCCCCGGTATCGCTATGGTCTGACGTGCAAAATCTGTCCTGGTGATACCGGCATGGTCTTTGGGATCAACCTCTAATATTTCACCGTCCTCCAATTCCATCATGAGTGTGGAGCCATCGGCACTAAAATACATCTTGCCTCGTTTGGCGGTTATGATCCTCTCGCTGTTTTTCGTTTGAATTATTATTATATCGGATATTTCGGACGTTTTTCTGGCAATGGTCTTGACCCTGATACTGTAGCCCTCGAAATAGTCGAGGAAGATATTTTCCTCCAACGACCAGGTCGGCTTTTTACGCGTGATATCGGTAAGCAGCATTCTAGCCTTATGGTTGGATTCGGGAAGGACTCTATCGTTAAACCATATCATTACAAAGGTCAATAAGAGCGCGCTTCCCAATACCGGCAGGAGCAGACGGTAGAACGGTATACCGCAGGATTTGCAGGCGGTGATTTCGTTGTCGGCCGCCATCCTTCCGAAAACCATTAGTACCGCCACCAGAACCGCCATGGGAACCGACAGAGCAAGCATCCATGCCAGGTTTAAAGCGAATAGTTCAACGACCAGAGGCGCATTGATACCCCTGTCTATTATGAGATTCATGATATCAACCAGAAAATCCATTATCAGAACCAGTGTTATTATTGCCAGGCCGAAAAAAAACGGCCCCACCGATTCTCTCACCAGGTATCTGGACAAGGTTCTCATGATTAGTTGATTATATTGGCGTTAAGCGGCTTCCACAAGCAAATTCTGCTTGACACAAAAGCCCGATGTTCGGTTATTGAAATCCTATGAAACCTTCATTCATAGCCGAGCTTTCGCCGGGTGACGATGTCGATGATCTATTTGCCATCCGCAAAGTGGATCTGAGAGAGTATTCCGGTGGCAAAATGATAATCCTCGAGCTGGTCGACCGATCAGGCCGTTTGAGCGGTGTGATCTGGAATGGATCATCGGAGATAATGAAAAATCTTCGCCCGGGGGAGGTTCACCGAGTAAGAGGCGCGGTTTCAACATATAAAGGCGAAAGCCAGGTTACTGTTGAAAGGGTCGAGCCTATTACCGATTATGATCCGGAAGATTTTTTACCGCGCGGGCCCTTCACATTTGATGAGCTCAACACGAGGTTAACAGATGCAATCAGCAGGATATCCGATAGCAATTACAGGGAGCTTCTGAAAAGTATACTCTCGGAGGAGAAGTTTCGCCGGGAATTTCTTCAGGGAGTAGGCGGCAAGCTCTGGCATCATAATTATGTCGGAGGGCTGGCGGAACATTCATTGTCAGTCTTCGATCTTTGCTCGAATTTTGCATCGCAATACAAAGAACTCGATAAAGATATTCTTCTCACGGGCGCGCTTCTGCACGATATCGGCAAGGTGGAAAGCTATTCGTTAAACAGCGCCATCGATTATACGGATTCGGGAAGGCTTCTCGGGCACATCGTGATCGGCGACCAGATGGTTAAGGATGCTATTGCGGGCATACCGGATTTTCCCCGCGAGAAGACTATGAAGATCCGGCATTTAATTTTGTCTCACCAGGGCTCACCCGAACAGGCGTCGCCGGTTCCACCCATGATTCCGGAGGGGATGGCTCTTTATTTAGCAGATCTCCTGGATTCCAAGCTGGCAGCATTGCGTCGAATAAAAGATAAAGAACATCGATCGGGGGTTAAATGGTCAAACTACGTCAAGTTGTTGGACAGGTTTATTTATTTTGGCGACGGTGAAGAGGATGAGTAAAAAAGTATATGATCCCATAACGGCCCTTATTCCTCTTCCCGCAGTTATGGTAACGTGTCAGAAGCCCCGGGAGAAGGCCAATATCATAACGGTATCCTGGACCGGAATAGTCTGCAGCGAGCCTCCCATGATATCGATAAGCATTAGAAAAAACAGGTATTCTCACGATATCATAAAAAGCACCGGGGAATTTGTCGTTAATATAACCAATCATAAGCTGGCGGCCGCCACGGACATCTGCGGCGTGGTATCGGGACGCGACCATGATAAATTCAAACTTGCGGGTTTGACTGCCGAATCAGCCTCAAAGGTCCAGGTCCCTATGATCGCCGAGTGCCTGATAAACATGGAATGCCAGACCAGGACGGTAATCGAACTCGGCTCTCATGATATTTTCATAGCGGAAATCGTGGCCACACATATAGATGAGAACATCATTGGCAGCGACGGGCGGATCGATGTCGAGCAACTTGATCCGTTGATATATTGCACAAAAGCGCGGCAGTACTGGTCGGGTCTATCGCGTATGGAGGGTAAATACGGTTTCACCGGCGGAGATCCGAAGCTGCGGAAAAAAAGTTGAAATTCGAGATCAGGTCGCGGGCCGATGCCGCCCGTTCTGGCGTTATAACCACAAAACATTCCAATATTCCCACACCCGTTTTCATGCCGGTCGGTACCAGGGGCACGGTTAAAGCTGTCTCCAATGAGGAACTGGAATCATTCGGAGCCCAATTAATCTTAGGAAATACTTATCATCTGTATCTACGGCCGGGGCATAAAATAATAGGACGACTCGGCGGTCTTCATGAGTTCACCGGATGGAAGCGCTCGATTTTGACTGATTCCGGCGGCTATCAGGTGTTCTCGCTCAAAACGCTTAATGAAATAGACGATGGGGGGGTTAGTTTTCAATCGCATATCGACGGTTCGAGACATCGTTTCACCCCGGCCGGCGTGATCGATATTCAGCAAAGGTTGGGAGCGGATTTCGTAATGCCGCTCGATGTCTGCACGCCGTATCCAGCCGATGAGAAGACAGCCTTTTCGGATATGAAACGCACAATCGCCTGGGCCGGGCAATCGTTCAGGCGTTTTAGAGAGAATAGAGTTTCGGAAGACGACCAGTCGCTGTTTGCTATCGTACAGGGCTCGATTTATACCGATCAGCGGCAACTATGCCTGGAATCGCTCTTAAAGCTCGATCCGCCAGGCATTGCCATTGGCGGTCTGGCTGTGGGAGAGCCGAAGGAGGAAAAACGAAGAGTGCTGGAGGCCATCATGCCGAATCTTCCCGAAAACCTGCCGCGTTACCTGATGGGTGTCGGCACCCCGGAGGATATAGTGGAGGCGGTGGAGTTCGGATTCGATATGTTCGATTGTGTCATGCCGACACGCAACGCCCGCAACGGCACCCTCTTTACCCGCTTCGGGAAGATGACCATAAAATCGGCTCGATATATCGAGGATCAGAACCCGGTAGATCCGGAATGCCCCTGCCCGGCATGCAACAGATACTCCCGGGCTTATATCAGACATCTATTATCGGTGGCGGAGATAACGGGGTTAAGGCTGGCGAGTTTGCATAATATCTATTTCTATCTGAATATGATGACACAGATCAGGGAGGCGATAGAAGCCGACAGGTTCGCCGAGTTCAAATCGCGGTTATTGGCGGATCTGGAGCGTGGGGTTGAAGAGTTGGGGTAGGTGGAAGTCAATTACGTTCATCATAATATACACATATAGTAGTTTTATTGTCAAGCGCACGCAGCCTAATATATAACATGGAGTTATGCTGCGTTTTGGATTTGTACTTGACAATGAATACTTGATACTATTATAATATAATTGCGAAGCGTTTTGACAATATTATAGTTTCTAGGCTCGGTTAGGTTTAGATTTTACCGGTGTCTTGCCCGCCGTATTTTTCCTAAAGACGGCGATTAATGTATGAATTAGAAGCCGCTTGGTATTTCAATTTACAGAGACCCGGTCAAAAGGTCTAACGGAAAGGAGGTGGAATATAGAATAGAGAATCAGGGAATTCCGGCACGAACATATATTAGAATTAAAAGGAGGGAAGTGGATAGAAAAATATCGTAGTGATACAGTGAGAAATCTACCTTTAATATTAATATGAAATTAAGGAGGGAAATACCATGAAACTAAGAACTTCATATTTCTGCGTAGCTTTTTGTATTCTGCTGGCAACGACGTCAATGGCGACATGGTTTCAACCTACGGGGCATGCTCCAGGAGACCCAAATGATCATACGTTTAGTTGCGCCTGGGGCGATTATGACAATGACGGCGACATGGACGTCTTTGTCGGAAATTCCTCTGGTGGCAACGGCAGTTTCCTGTACCAGAATACAGGTGGCAACTTTACTGATAAGGCGGCTGAAGCCGGTGTGCAGTTCATGGATGGTACTGTTGGAGCAAGCTGCTGGGGAGATTATGACAACGACGGTTATCTCGACCTATTTGTAGGCGGGGGAGAGTATGGTACGGGGTATAAAGATACGCTCTATCATAATCTCGGACCGGATCCTGTTGACGGCAAGTTTAGGTTTGTAGGTATAGAGATTGATGGAACGGAACGTTACACTAAGAGCGCTATGTGGGGTGATTTCAACAACGACGGCTGGCTGGATCTGTATGTGGTCAATTGGAATGCCACCTGTAAGATGTATAAGAATAATCAAGGTACACTATCCTCATTTGGATGCCCGCCGGCGATTCCAATACAAGGAGCTTATGGAGGGATTGCGGGGGATATTGACAACGACGGTGATCTCGATATTTTCGTGACATGTGTAATGCCACCCGGTGTTAATACCACGAACAAGCTATTTCGTAACTACGGAGAAAGCTACGGGTTATGGGACTTTAGAGAAGAGGCACTTCACTCAGGTTTACAGCTGCTTTATTCAGATTGCTCTGATGCAGCATTTTGTGATTTTGATTTCGACGGTGATCTGGATGTCTTCATCGCCCGTATAAACGGCGATGGAGGTCTCTTATACGAGAATAACGGCATCGATAACGGATACGTTATTTTTGAGGACTCAACCGGGGTCAATGGCGATATAGGGGATCACAGCAATATTTCGGGCGCCGGCTGGGGAGATTTCGACCTCGATGGTGATCAGGATCTATACGCTGCCCGCTACCCTGCGAATCCATTTTACGTAAATAGATATCGCGAGGGTCTCCATGATTTCCTGGAGGCCGGCGCGGATGCCGGTGTAAATGACGGTTACGATGGCAAATGCACTGAATGGGCGGATTATGATGCCGATGGAAAGCCGGATATTTACCTTGGTAATGACGACTATTGGGCCCCCTATATCTATAATGTACTCTACAGAAATCAATTCACAGGCGCGCCATCCAACAGATATCTCCATGTCAGGCTGATCGGCGCGGAGTCGAACCGCTCCGGGGTAGGGGCTCATGTGGTATTGAGCTATTTAGACGATCAAGACAATCGCACCCATCAGATGCTGGAAGTATCCGGAGGCGGTTCCGGCGCCGGCTCGCACGGATCATTGCCTCTGGAATTCGGTGTCGGCGAGGCGATGTCCGTTGATTCGGTCATGGTCTACTGGCCGTCGGGCGATACCAGCTTTTTCGAGGACGTCTCGTCGAATCAGCGGATTACCATTGTCGAACACGGCCTTTTCGATGAAAACGATATGACCTGGAATCATAGCGAGTATGGGCATTATTATGTTTCCGGGGACGTAACGATAGAGGATATAGAACTTGAGGTTACGGAAGGTACCCACGTTTATTTCCATAAGACCTGGCGGTATAACGTCAGACCAAAGTTGAAGGTTTATGCAGACGCTTCGCTGACCGTGACGGGGACCGTATCCTATCCCGTACTGTTTACGTCGCAATATGACACGCCCGCATCTGGCGACTGGGAAGGTCTATATACGAAGTTTTCTGCCAATGCCATAACTATGGATTTCGCCCGGGTAAGTTACGCCAACTACGGGCTTTACGGAGTGGATTATTCAACTCAAAGCGTAGGCTCACTTGACATAAACAAATGCCGTTTTACCAATCTCGAGGAGGCGGGAATAGACCTGGGATATCCATCATTAACTTCCGCCACCAGGATAGAGAATTCTTATTTCTACGACTGCGGAAGCTACGGTATCAGGATTAGAAAAGATATTTACGACAACGCCCTCGACGTGATCATTGACGCCGATACCGTACTCAATTGTGATAACGGAATCTATTACGATGGTAACAGCAATATCGGCTATACCAAGATCCCCGAGATCACGGATTGTGTTATTGAAGATACACGGACTGGCTCCAGTGGAGTTGGCATTTTTGCCTCTTCCGTATCGACGGGAAATCCGTTGGTTTCACCGCGGATTGAAGGTAATACGGTTAAGAAATTTAAGAGAGGCGTCTGGCTTGAAGATGTAAACTCAAATTGTGATGTTATCGCCAATAAGCTGACAGGCAATACGGAATATGGAATCGACCTGCTGAACGCATCACCAACGATAGATGCTTCTGGTTCAGGCGTTCCCAACGTGATCATAGGCGGCAAAACCGGCATGAATTGCAGCTCGAGTTCCCCCTATGTAAGGTCGACAAAAATTCGAGAATGTACCAGCCGAGGCGTATATGCTAACTCTTCATCGCACCCGAATTTTGGAGATGCCTTGTCCTGGGGCGGCAATTCTATATATGTTACTGCAGGCCTTTCATTGCGTTACGCAGATATGGAATACACGGGGCTACTTACGTTGAGAGCGGTGGGCAATTGGTGGGGTGAAGATCCCCCTATTCCCTGGCAGATCATAGGTAATATCGATTACTCCGATTATTTGGATGAGGATCCATTACCGGGCTGGAAGAGAGAGCCATCGCTGTCAAACCTGCCGGACGAATTCAGTCTCCATCAAAACTATCCGAACCCGTTTAACCCCTCCACAGAAATATCGTTTGACCTTCCTGAGACCGGGCATGTCAGCCTGGCTGTTTACAACCTGAGGGGACGGCTCATAAAGACGCTGGTATCCGGGAATCTGGAAGGGGGCGTACATTCGGTGATCTGGGACGGCAAAAATTCCCGATTTGAAGATGTTGCAACCGGTATCTATTTCTATGTTCTCAAATCGGATAATGGCCGGGATTCAAAGACGATGACTCTGCTTCGCTAAGATCAAAATGTCCTGGTATCTCGGGAATCTCATTTCCCGAGATACCAATATTAATCTGCATAGAAGAACGGACAGATCTCATAATTGTCCGTGCAATACCTCAGGATGGAAGCGCGCCGCCATCCTGAGGGCGGCTAAGGACTAATAGGCAAGACCACAGGGATCTTGACCCACCGTCCCATTTTCATTATCTTGCCAGCTTGAATTTATATGGATCGGATGTAAGGCGATTGATTTGATAAAGAGGAAATTATGGCGCATGCATATACTCCCGGCCTGAAGGTCACCGAACGGATGAAAATCATAAAGAAGCGGATCCTGCCCCTGAAGGGCGAGGTGATGGTCAAGAAAGGTGATAAGGTTACATCCGATACGGTTGTGGCGCGCACGGAGCTTCCCGGGCCGGTGGAGCCGATCAATGTGGCCAATATCCTTGGCGTTCCCCCGCAGGACGTTCCCGATACCATGCTCAAGAAAGTCGGCGAGCATGTGGATGAGGGTAAGGAGGTCGCCAAATCGAAATCGTTTTTCGGGCTATTCACATCGACCGCCAAAGCCAGGATCAGCGGTACAGTGGAGAATATATCGTCGGTGACGGGACAGGTGCTTTTGAGAGGCGCGCCGGTGCCGATTGAGGTCAGGGCCTATCTCAACGGCGTGGTAACCGACGTTTTCAAAAACGAGGGAGTGGAAGTCTCCACCTGGGGCGGGTTCGTGCAGGGGATTTTCGGGATCGGGCCGGAAACACACGGCCCTATCAAAATCGTCTCGCAGTCTAATAAAGATGTTCTTACAGATAAGGAAATCGATTCGTCCTGCAAAGGATACATCATTATCGGCGGTTCGCTGGTGACGGCGGCCGGTTTGCGCAGGGCTATCGAGGTTGGCGCGGTCGGTATCGTGGTTGGCGGTTTCGATGACCAGGATCTGCGCGATTTTCTGGGCTATGATCTGGGCGTGGCCATCACCGGTAGCGAGGATAAGGGTATTACGCTGGTTGTCACCGAGGGTTTCGGCGAGATCATGATGGCCGGCAAGACGTTCGAGTTATTGAAAGACCATGAGGGGCAGGAGGCCTGTATCAACGGCGCCACCCAGATCAGGGCGGGAGTCATCCGTCCCGAGGTGGTCATACCGAAGCTGGAGGATATATCCGAGATTGAGGCTTTGGCCGAGGTGGAGAATCCCGGCCTGGAGATCGGCTCGCCGGTCAGGGTCATAAGGCAGCCGTATTTCGGCAAACTGGGTAAGGTTACCGAACTGCCGCCGGAGCTTCAGAAGCTCGAGTCGGAATCGAAGGCGCGGGTTCTGGAGGTGGAGTTCGCCGACGGCGAGAAGGCGGTTATCCCACGCGCCAATGTGGAAATGATAGAAAAGTAGTTAATCTCATTATTCTGGGAAATTCAGCCGGGGTCTTATGGGCTCCGGCTTTACTATACCAGCAAGTATAGTTTCATTCATCGGCTTTGATCAGTCCTCTGGAATACAGCGATCATATTCCCTTTCATGGATTCCAGGCCGAATGCCTTGATAATCCTGTATAAGCCAAGAGAAACCACGTAAAGAAACCGGGATTGACAGAGGATGTCCTCAACTAATATCAGCTTTTTTAAAACCAGCGGACCATAGCTCTGTTTTATCGACGATGGTTTGTTGATTTTATATCGTGTCCTGAATGTCCCGGATGGATCGTCCCTGAAAAGCTGCCTGAATAACCTCTTCTTGAGCCGGAAGGGGATCAATCTTGACAGGAAAACGAAAGGATTCCTGGTATTGGTGGTTTGCAGGACGAATATACCTCCATGTTTCAGTACTCGCCCTATTTCATCGAGGATTTTCTCCGGTGATTCGAGATGTTCGAATGTGTAGCGGCTGGTTATGAAATCGAAGGATTTGCTTTTGAACGGAAGGATATCGGCGGATGCGATACAATAGGCGCTTTCTTTTGAGTCCGTGGAGATCTCTTCCGGCTTTTCGATATCGAGGCCGACAGCGAAATCCGCGCCCGGCTGCTCCTTTATGAGCAGATTCGGCCCGGCGCCGATATCCAGCCAGCAGGGCCTGCGTGCCACATTTTCCAGTATCAGATCGGTTAGGATTTCCCAGCTGAAACGGTAGCCGGGATACCGTTTTTTAGTCAGCCTAAGATATTTTTCGAAGCTGCCCATAAGGAAACCTAAAGTATACTGTTTTAAGAGTAGCCCTGGGGCTCGTATGCATAAGCATCCTTGATATCGCCTTTTTCTCTTAAGTGCCTCATCACATACTGACCGCAGTTGCTTCCGATCCTGTTTTCTTCAACCTCTCCGATGCTCACGATAACGTCGTATCCGCAAGAGCGGAGTTGCCCTGCAACCTCATGATCATCGCCCTGCACGTGAGGGTTGATATATGAGGAAAGCCCGTTTCGGGCAGCTCCATAGGTAGGATTGAGCGGCGTAATCTTGATTAAAAATATATCGGGATCGAAATGTTTTCGTAGTATATGAGGATCAATAACCGATTCTTTTTCGAGGGCGAAATTAAGGGTGATCTTTCTGTCTCCCTCCTGAAAATATCGATTTCCGAACTCCGCGATTCTGGCAAAATCCCATTTTCGCACCGGGATCAACTTAGCTCTCAATTTTTCATCGGTGGAGTGAATGGAAAACTGGAGTTGAAATCGGCCTCTGTATAATTTCTGTTTGATCTCGATGAGCCTGCCGAAGAATTCATCTGTGCCCTGTGGAGCCACGGTGGAAATACAGGGCAGCAATCCGGGAGCGTCATAACGATACGGAAGCTCCTCCAGTGCCGACAACACGTTCATATTTAATGCCGGTTCTCCCATCCGGGCAAACTGGATCTTGAATTTCTTCACTGCAATGGTCTCATTCCCGAATCTTTTGGTGACCAGAAAATCTATCTGATCGATGATCTCCTGCTTCGTCAGTTTCCCCTCGTAGAAGCTCCCCGCGTCGCAGATGGGACATCCTATAGGACAACCGAAAAGAGTGGAGACGATTATGACCCATTTCTCATCTCTGGGCAACGGCGGCTGCAGCGATTCGGTAAACTCCACAACCTTACCATCTTCCATCTCGGCCAGATACACCATGGCGATATCTTCCCTGCCCGCGAAAGAGAGAACCTTCATCGGGACAGCTCCTCAATTTTCTTAAACATCTTCATGGCCGCCATGACACCGTCGCCGACCGAAATAGAGGTTTGTCTGAAAACACCGTTTTTCACATCTCCCGCGAAGTAAAGAAGTCCTTTATCCTCCAGTTCGCCGGCATTCTCCTTCAGCTTTCCGGATAGAAAATCAAGCTGCGGGTCCCGGCCTGTGGCGAATATGAGATAGTGGGCATTGAATTTCAGGATCCCTTCGGGGGACCTGCATTCTACGAGCAATTCCCCGGATGAATCGCCGTCAATCATAGAAACCTCGGTTTGTTTGTAGTAGCTGATGGCGGGTGATTTTTCCGCCCTTTCACGGAGGAGAGGAAGGCAACTCTCATTTTCGCCCCTGTTGAGAACAGTAATATCATTATGATGTCCCAGGTTTAAGGCATAGTCGAACGCGGCATCGCCGGCACCCACTATAATTATCCTTCTTCCTTTTTCTTCCAGTATGGGATGAATCTCGTAAAAAACTCTTCTTTTTGCATTTCCCGGTATCTCGATATTGGAAGACTCCCTGGCCCCGGTTCCCGATCCGACCAGAACCAGGCGGGAGTGAAACATTCTTTCAGGGGTCTCTATAAGAAACAGACCTTCGTGAAAGTCAAGGCTTATAACCTCCTCAAAGATGACATCAACGGAATTTTGCAGTTGAGTGGCGAAAAGATCCGTGAGATTCTTGCCGGAAATGCCATCGGGAAAGCCGGGATAATTTTCCACCAGGTCGGCGTTTCTCAAGAGCCCTCCGATTTTATCTTTTTCCAGAATGACCGGATTTATCCCGTAGCGGTGAAGCTGTAAGGCGGCGGCTATCCCCGCGGGGCCGGCGCCGATGATAAGCACGTTTTCAACGTTCATTTTGGTTTGTCACGGACGAAGATATTTCTTCTATGCGGATGGCCCGGTATGCGTGTTGGCTATAAAACTGGAGCATTGTCGATGCGCAAGCTCGGGTATCGTTCCATCCTTCAGGGACAACTCCTTTTGTCTCTTCGGATGTCAATATAGCATGCACGGTTGATAATAGCAACTATGGCAAGCCCGCTGCTCTTGTCAGATCTCTTGATCATATTGATCTTCGGAATGCGACCCATTTCATTTAAAAAAGGATTTTGAAAAAGATAAGAAGGTGTATCGTAACCCCTATTGGAAAGAATATTTGGATAAACATTTTGGGAGCAGCGCTCAAATATAACGCTGTATTGACAAATAGAAAGCGGCTATTTAAGCAGCCTCTTTCGTATTTGGGCCTTAGCCTCATTAGAAACCACAAAGCTATCATTTGAAGCGAAAGGCTGGATAAAAGCATCAAAGACACCACGGGCGTACTAAATTCACTATGTGGTTCCACCAGGATAATTACTGCAAGAAAAATCGATGCCACGATAACAATAGAAGAGCCGAGGAATCTGAAAAAAACCACAGGCAATTTCTCAAAAAACATAGTGCTCCCCTGCCATATATATGGGGCATGTTTCAACGATTCTAAGATTTCGGATTTTTTCGTTTCAGAATAGTAGACCATATTAATGGCAGCGATAAGAAACAGCGGAAGAAACCAACCCATGATAATGAATGCGGGAAGATTATTCTGCACTATCTAATTCCTTTTGCCAAGTTTCTTGCTCGTCGCGCTCGTTCGGACCCCTGCCTACTATTCTGTTAAAATATACCATCCCCCGGCATAATGGCAACCGTAATAGGAGGCAACGCCCCGCCTCATGGATTGCCCTTGACCCGGGGGCGGTCTGTAGCCTATTATTGCTCTTAGAGTTTGCGAAAGTGGCGGAACTGGCAGACGCGCTGGACTTAGGATCCAGTCCCGTGAGGGGTGGGGGTTCAAATCCCCCCTTTCGCATTGGAAAACGATAGACGCAAAGGAATAAGATGGCCAAATCGAAGGAAGACATCAGGGATGACGAGCAAACCACTGATACTGATAAAGAAGGTCCGAAAAACCTGAAAATCAATATCAGGAAAGGCCAGGCCTGGACCAGATTTCTGGAGATAGAGGTTCCGGCCGAGGACGTGACATCGAAGTTCCAATCCGTCTATGAGTCTTTCCGGAGCAAGGCGAAAATCTCCGGCTTCCGGCCCGGCAAGGCCCCCATGGGATTGGTAAAACAGAGATACGCCGGCGAGATCAAGGCCGAGGTGCTGGATGATCTCCTCTCACAGTCCTTTCAGCAGGCCCTGATACAGGAAAAGCTCATCCCGCTGGGTACTCCCAGGGTTTCCGATGTGGAATTCGATACCGATAAGCCGTTGAAATTCAAAGCCGAGATCGAGATCCGCCCGGAGATCAAGCTGGGTAAGCATAAAGGTTTCAGAGTGGAAAAGAAGGTCGGCAAGGTCACGGAAAAGGATGTCGATGACTCGCTTCAGTATTTAAGAGACAGGATGGCCGAATTCCATCCGGTGCAGAGGCCGTCGGAGAATGGCGATCTCGTCATAGTCGATCTCATAAAGAAGCACGATAAATTGAACAGGCTCAAAGAGGACAGACTTGAGAACGTGGAGATATATCTCGGCGGGGATGGCGTTTTAGAGGAGTTCCAGCGCGGCCTGATGGGGGTACGGATCGGGGAGATGAAGGATATCTCGGTTAAGTATCCCGACGATTACTATGACAAGAATCTGGCCGGCGATCAGATCCTCTTCATGGCGGTGGTCAAAGAAATCAAACGAAAAGTATTGCCGGAGCTCAACGATGATTTCGCCGACAGAGTCTCCAAAGCGAAGTCATTGGATGAATTGAGAGAATCATTAAAAAAGAACCTGGGAGCTCAGGCCCAGGATGACGCTACGAAAAGTATGAGATCGGAAATCGTCAAGCGGGTGGTGGAGGGTAACCTGTTCGATGTCCCGCAATCGCTTCTGAATAGGTACCTTGATTCGGTGGTCGAGGATTTCAAGAAGAAGGGCGAATCAGTCGATGAAAACACAGTGAGGGGTCGATACCGGCCCCTGGGTGAAAATTTTATCCGCTGGAACTACCTTTACCATGAGATAGCCCGGGCGGAGGGGCTGAAAGTAGGAACCGACGAACGCAAAAAATGGGTTGAAGGATTCGCGAAGACGTATAATATCAGCGAGGAAAAGGCCCGGGAGTATCTGGGAAAATCCGGGCGGGTTCAGGATATCGAGGAGTCGATACTCGAAGATAAAGTGATCGAGTTTATCATAAAAAATTCGGAAGTCATAACTGCAGGATAACTAAAGAGGGGATTTAGATGACATTAATACCAATCGTAGTAGAACAGACGGGGCGTGGAGAGCGGGCCTACGATATATATTCCCGTTTATTGAAGGATCGCATAGTGTTTCTGGGCACGATGATCGATGACGGCATCGCCAACTTGATAATAGCCCAGCTTCTCTTTCTGGAGGCCGAGGATCCGGAAAAGGATATATTTCTGTATGTCAATTCTCCGGGCGGATCGGTAACGGCGGGCCTGGCCGTATATGATACCATGCAATTCATCAAAGCCGATGTCAGTACCATATGCGTCGGCCTGGCGGCGTCGATGGCGGCCGTCCTTCTATCGGCCGGCGCCAAGGGAAAGAGAGCGGCATTGAAGAATTCCAAGATCATGATCCACCAGCCGTGGGGCGGCTACCAGGGGTCGGCCTCCGATATCGAAATTCACGCTCGGGAGATAGCAAAGACTAAAGAACAGATCAACGGCATCGTGGCCAAGCATACCGGTCAGCCTCTCAAAAAGGTAACGACCGACACCGACCGCGATTTCTTCATGTCGGCGGAGGATGCCAAGGAGTATGGGCTGGTCGACGAGGTTTACGAGCGGAAACCGAAGTAATCATAATCGCAATTCATGTCCGCAACCAGCAATAAAAGCAAAAAGCCCGGTAAGGCCGATCATTGCGATTTCTGCGGAAGGCCTGCAGGGCACTCGCGGCGGCTGTTTGGCGGCGAGGGCGCGGTTATCTGCGAAGATTGCGTCGACGTTTGTTATCAGACTCTGACTCTGGAGCGAGAGCCCGGATTCAAAATCGACTTTAAGCTGCCGCGACCGAACGAGATAAAGAACTTCCTCGATCAGTATGTCATCGGGCAGGAGCGGGCCAAGAAGGTTATCGCCGTCGCTGTTTACAATCATTATAAAAGAATAATGAATCAATCATCGAAGGCCGGCGATGATGTGGAGCTGGAGAAATCTAATATCCTTCTGATCGGGCAGACCGGCACCGGCAAAACACTTCTGGCCCAGACGCTGGCCAAGATGCTGCATGTACCGTTTACCATAGCCGATGCTACGGTCCTGACGGAAGCGGGCTATGTCGGTGAGGATGTCGATAACATACTGGTTCGGCTTCTGCAGGCGGCTGACTACAACGTAGAGGCATGCCAGAGAGGGATCATATATATTGACGAGTTGGATAAGATAGCCCGAAAATCGGCGAACCCGTCCATCACCCGGGATGTTTCAGGCGAGGGTGTACAGCAGGGGCTTTTGAAGATACTCGAGGGCACTATAGCTGCGGTTCCTCCCAAGGGAGGGCGCAAGCATCCGGAGCAGCCGCTTGTTCAGATAAATACCAGGGATATCCTGTTTATATGCGGCGGCGCTTTCGACGGCCTGGAAAAAATAGTCGCCCGTCGTACCGGACGAAAGATAGTGGGCTTCAAAACCGATAGCAGAGCGGTCGAAGGAAAAGTAAGCAAGTTGCTGGAGCAGGTCGAAGACGAGGATCTCCTGGGCTACGGCCTGATACCGGAGATTATCGGCCGGCTGCCGGTGGTCTCTTCGCTCGTGGAACTTGATGAAAAGGCTCTTATTAGAATATTGCAGGAGCCGAAGAATGCTCTGGTAAAGCAATATGAAAAGTATTTTGAGCTTGAAGGCGTGCGATTAGAATTTGAGAAAAACGCATTGAACGCTATTGCCAAAGCCGCCATGAAAAGAGGAACCGGGGCCCGGGCCCTGAGATCCATAATGGAATCGGCCCTGACCGACATAATGTATGATGTCCCCTCACAAAAAAATCTCCGGAAGTGCATCATCACCAAGAACGTAATCGAGAAAAAAGCCTCCCCCGAGCTAATCTACAAAACCAGAAAAAAGACGGCATAGGCGGCGGTCATAATTCGCTCGTAAGAAACCTTTATTTGTAGATAATGAAATATAGATTCTGTTGATGTGTGGTGAGTTACGTTCATGCGTAGGTCAACCGGGTCAATCTCCGGGAAAAAGCTGAGGATTTCGGATTCTGGAGAGCAGGCAGACCTTGATCTGGCAGGAATTCTATCCTATAATGGCCCGGGAATAGTGGATGAGATTAACAAGTGCAAGGTTTGTCGGGTCCTACCCGGATTATAAGCAGGCGCCCCGCCTCGGTCTGCCGGAGATCGCTATTGGCGGCAGATCGAATGTCGGTAAATCGTCTTTAATAAACAGCCTCGTCAAGCGTAAAAAGCTGGCGCAGATATCCAAAACTCCGGGAAAAACACGGCTTCTGATTTTTTTTGCCCTGAGCGGTCAAAACGGAAAAGAGGGGTTGTTCCTGGTGGATCTGCCAGGCTACGGCTATGCCAGGGTACCGGAGTCGATGCGGCAAAGCTGGCGGAAACTCGTGGAGGGGTATATAGAAGCATCGCATTATCTGAGAGGATTCATACTCTTAATTGATTCCCGCAGGGGAGTCGAGAACGAGGAATTGCAGCTTGTGGAGTATCTATTATCGCTCGATAAAAAAATCTGTCCGGTATTAACCAAATCGGATAAGCTAACGAGGAGTCAGGGTAGCGAAGTGGTGAAAAAGACGGTGGAAATCCTCGGGCGATTCGGCGAAAATGTCCATTACCCTATCCTGCATTCTTCGAAAAACGGGAGAGGTAACGAGCCAATCTGGCGCTGGATGAGCGAAAGGATTAATGATGAAAGCTGATAGCATCGCCATTCTGGGATTACAATGGGGCGATGAAGGCAAAGGGAAGGTAATCGATTTTCTATCCGAAAATTGTCATGCCGTGGCGCGCTTTGGGGGGGGAGCCAATGCCGGCCATACTATTGTAGTCAACGGCGAAAGATTCATCCTCAAGCTTTTGCCATCGGGTGTCCTGCACCGGGATAAATTGTGCTTTATCGGTTCCGGCGTGGCATGTGATCCCGAGGTGCTGGAGACCGAGATTTCGGAACTGGAGAATCGAGGCATTTCTACAGGTGGGAGAATCTTTATCGATTACGGAGCGCATCTGGTCCTGCCCCTGCATAAGGTTTCCGATGGGCTTCTCGATGCCAGCCGTGGCAAGGACGCTCTCGATACCACCAAAAAGGGAATCGGTCCGGCTTACGCCGATAGAGCTTCTCGCATAGGCATAAGAGTGGTTGATATATTCGATAGCAAGGCCCTGGCCCTAAAACTCGATACCCTCGTCAGGGCCCACAAGAGTTTCCTGGCCGAAAATCATAACGAAACTTTAATAAGCCAAAGCAGTCTGGCGCAGAGTCTTTCCCATTATGAGGTTTTATTCAAACCATTGATGACGGATGTCGGCCCGAAAATTATGGATCTGATCAAGAGCGGAAAGAGAGTTTTGTTTGAAGGGGCGCAGGGGGCCCTTCTGGATATCGATTTCGGAAGCTATCCGTATGTCACATCGACCCATACAACGACTGGTGGAATTTTCTCCGGCTTGGGAATTCCGCCGCAATATCTGGGTTCCACAATCGGCGTTTTTAAAGCTTACATGACGCGTGTGGGTCATGGTCCGTTTCCAGCTGAGATCACCGGCGATTTTGCATCGGAATTACGCGAGAAAGGTGGAGAATATGGATCGGTTACGGGCCGACCAAGACGTGTAGGCTGGCTCGACCTGGTTATGCTTTCCAGGATGATAAATACCAACGGCATAGATAAACTGGCAATCACCAAACTCGATGTTCTCGATGGATTAGACGAAATATATGTTTGCGAATCCTATGAAATAGACGGTCGAGGAGTAAGCGCTGTTCCGGCCAATCATCCGGATTTCCATAATGCCAGGCCGGTTTACACAAAGTTGAAGGGCTGGGATAAGCCCACCGCCGGAATAAGAAAACTTGATAAACTGCCGAAGGAGGCGCGGGATTATCTTGATTACATCACTGAAAAAATCGGTATACCGATATGGTTGATCTCAACCGGAAGTTCTCGAGACGATACGATCTTCGTGGACTTTTGAGAGAGCATGGTTCTATAACTTTTAATCAAGAGTTGACATATGATCTGTGTTCCGGCCGTTATAATACCAGCACTATCTATTTGACGTTCGAATAATGGGAAGGAAACGTCCTCTGATGGCACGGATGATTTTTGTATTGCTTTTGTCTTTCATGATGAGGTTTTCATATGCCCAGGAAAGTCCTGTAAGCCTGGATTTCGAACAGGCTTTGGAAATTATATTCTCTAACGATCCCGGCCTGGAGGCGAGAAACGACGCTGTCAACGCTGAAAGATTCAGGGTTAAACAAGCTATTTCGACATTTTATCCGAAACTAAATGCCTATTCAAGCTATACGCGGACTTCTCTTGAAAGCGATATTGAGATATTTAATCCGGCAACCATGTCATCGGAGAGAATCGACTTTTTCCCCAAGGACCAATACAATTTTGGAGTCCTGGTTACCCATGAGATTTACACCTTCGGCAGGCGCATGGCACTGAAAAGAGGGATGGAGAAGGGGGTCGAACTCTCGGAAATGGAAAGGGAGGAATATAAGCGGTCCATGTATGACAGGACGGCTCGTGCTTTTGTGGCAACATTACTTTCGAAAGATAAACTGAATATCGAGGGCGAAAATATCAAACGGGCTCAAGAAAAACTAAGGATCGTTCTTAAAAGAATCAATGAAGGCCTGGCATCCGAATACGATCGCATTAAGGCCGAGCTTCTCCTGGCCCAATACAGACACAATCACAATCTCGCCCGCGGGGAATACCGCAAAGCCAGGGCAAACTTAAAAGCCCTCATCGGATGGGATCGCAGGCACGATTTCACGCCTGTGGGCAGCCTTCCGGGATTCAATATCGCTATTCCTGAGTCGCTCCATCTTGAGCCGGAGAGCCGCATAGAGATCAGAAAGCTGAGACTTCAATCTGAAGCTTTAAAGGAAAAAATCGTCGTCAATCGCAGCGAATATCTTCCGGGTCTCGGATTCATGGCCAAATATGACTGGCAAAATGGATACCAGCCTGACATCGACGAAATCAAAGGTGCCTGGAGCATAGGCGTGTCTCTAAACTGGCGCCTGATAGACGGCGGAGATCGCAAAAGCAGGATTTCTCAAGCCCGGTTAGATGTCAGAAGGGTCGACAATCTGAAGGCAGATATGAAATCGTATATAGGATCGGAGGTGGAAACGGCTGTGGCAGATCTGGAAACAGCAACCGAGGAGATATCCTTTGCGAGAAAAAAGCTCAGGCTTGCCAACGAGGGGCTTAAGATAACCGAGGCGCAGTATCAGCAGGGTCTTTTGGGGATTTCTGATTTGCTGGATCTCGAGCTTGACCGTTCCCGGGCCGAGCAGGACTTAAATCATGCCGCTTATAAGCTTGCCATGGCCAGGATAGATCTGAAAAAGGCTGTCGGTTACTACCCGGAACTGAGGTGATATTCTTATAATCGTGCCAATCGGGGCTCAATATTGAGAGATGATCCTGATTAATAATGATCGGATCTTGCCCGACAATATTAGAAGAAAAAGATCTTGCCAGCGAGCCGGGGGAGGCATATAATTCAGCCTGTTTGGAATGAAGATTTTGATGAGATAATATGGGAATAATAATTGCATTGGACGAATCGAGCTTCAACGAGAAGGTTTTTTCTGCACCGCATGCCGTGCTGGTTGATTTCTGGGCTGACTGGTGTGGGCCCTGCAAGGCCATAGCTCCGATACTGGAGGAGCTGGCATCTGAATATGATGGGAAACTTATCATTGGCAAGGTCAATGTGGACAAACATCCGCGGGTTGCGGCCGGTCTCGGAGTTCGCAGCATACCGACAATGGTGGTCTTTTGCAGGGGCGAAGAAAGGGAAAGGCTGGTCGGGTCACACTCAAAGACACGGATAATGAAGGCGATCGAGTCGGTTCTGGCGCAGACAAACTGAATATAAAGGAGGGAATTTGAAGACCAGAGGGATTATAACAGGTATTGTCATAATATCAATGGTGGCTTCTGCAGGGGCGGTCGAGTGGAATGGGAAATTCGGGATCGGGCTGCGAGGACCTGTTCTCGCCCCTTTATTCAAAGGAGAGGAATACAGTAATTTTGGAGGCAGATACGAGCAATTCATGATGGGCTGGAACGTAGCTCTTGACGTCAAATATGGAGTCACCAGAAGCCTGGTGTTGAATCTCTCCGGTGGATATTCCTCGACTTACGATAATACTACGGCCGATGCACATCAATCTTTTAAGTTGAATAAATCCGATGATGCCTCCGTTCAGATGACCGGTATCCGGCTGGGTCTTGAGGGACAGTATTATTTCCTCCCTCAAGGGAATATCCAACCCTATCTTCTGATGGGAATCGGCACCGACCTCTGGAGACTGGAGAGGCTGGCTGGCGGCAGAACATATAATTTCTCGGATCTTGGAGGCAGAGTTGGTGCGGGAATCAACTTCTGGATCGGCGAGAGCTTCGCTCTGGATCTTCAGGGTAAATTAACCTATGATCTGGCGAGTATATCCGCGGACGATCAAACAGGATTCTATGGTCAGGTCGATTGGAGCGATTATAAAACCAGGCCGTTCGGAGGCTATCTGGAACCGTCTGTGGGCTTCACCTATTTCTTCGGAGGAGCCAGAGACACCGATCAGGATGGCATTAAGGATAAATTCGACCAATGCCCGGATACGCCGGTTGGCGCTCTGGTGGATCAGTACGGTTGCCCTCTGGATAGCGACGGCGATGGCGTGTACGACGGTTTGGATGCTTGCGTGGAAACTCCCACGGGTGCGGTTGTCGATATAACGGGCTGTCCGCTGGATACGGATGAAGACGGCATATTTGACGGCCTTGACAAATGCCCCAATACGCCCCTGGAAGTTGCAGTTGATGTGCGAGGGTGCCCGCTGGATACTGACGGCGACGGCGTCCCCGATTTCAAAGATAAAGAGGCTGACACGCCTGCCGGCGCCGTGGTTGACGCCGATGGTGTAGCGCTGGATGCTGACGGCGACGGCGTCCCCGATGGAATCGATAAATGTCCGGATACTCCGGTCGCGGTTCTGGTGGATGAACTCGGTTGCCCGCTAGCAAAGCCCCTGACCGAAAAAATCGTGCTGAATATCAAATACGCTCCGGGGTCGTTCCAGCCCGATAAAGAAGCACGGGTGGTACTGGACGAGATCGTGGAAACGATGAGAGCCTATCCAAATCTCACCATAGAGGTCAACGGCTATACGGATGCGTTGGGGTCCGCTACCGGCAACCTGAAACTCTCCCAGAAAAGGGCTGATACCGTCATGGGATATCTCCGCGATCAAGGCGTGGCTGGCGAGAGGATGGTCTCCCAGGGTTTTGGGGAAGACGCGAAATTCTTCGTCGGCGATAACAGCACCGAGGAGGGGCGGCAGAAAAACAGAAGGGTGGAGATTGTTCCGGTTCAGCAATGAACTTTGAATGTATCTCGATGTTTAAGGCGAGGTTTTCCTCGCCTTTTTTTATTTCTACAGATTTTTTATAGAGAGGTGAAGGAAAAATCTCCGGGCTATACGCCGAAAATGTTGGATTTCGATACCTGTCTTAAACGTCCGTCTTTGAGCTTGTATACGCTCAAGCATTCAGATTCATACCAGAACGATCTTGCGAAGAAATATATTTCGCCCATGAGCGTGAAGGTTGCAAGGAAATGAATAGTCGGGGATTTCGCCAAATCCTCAGGAGTTATTTCTTCATATCTAAATTCGTCATTGTCAATACGCGTGGCCAAGAAATATCTCGATGCGTAATAATACGTTTTATAATTGCATTTTCGAGAGGTGATATATTTATCATCGCTGGTAGAATATTTGTAGAAAGTGGGCCAGCATTGAAGCTCCGCAGAGTAAGGGATAAACGGTTCGATTTCAATTTCGAAATTCTTGATGACGACAGGTATATAGTCATCATACTCAAGTTCTACAATTTTTTCTAAATCGCCAATTACCGGGGGTAAAGCGGTAAAATTCAAAATAAGGAGTTTTGCACAAACAAAGCTATAATCTCGGCGTGAGCATCTCGGAAGCTCTATCCCCAGATCATCAAGGACTATATGGCCGCCTGGAATAAATCCGGCGAACGGCGATTCCGTAACGGCGAAACCGTCCAGGGTTCCGTAGAGGACGTTTTCACCGGCCAATATTACAAAACGATCGCCTATTTTTTCTTTAACTCCCATTTCCTCCGGGATTTGATCCAACATGCGATATTCGCCCCCCTGAAGCCTGCTGAGGGTTGTGTCGTATATTATCTTGTTGAATGCCCCGAAGAATCTTCGATTCTCTTCGACATTTGGAACCTCCAGCATGACAGAGTTGTCTCGCATAACATAGCCGTAACGAAATTGAAGTGGGTTTGAGACGTCAGACGCTTCTTCGGCCAAACACATAGTCCCGACGATTAAAATAAGGATGGCAATTATAATGGATTTCATGGCAGTTTTCTCTTAGCCTCTTCCCAGAGAGCGTCCATCTCATCGAGATTGGAGTCATCCAGCTTTTTGGCCTTTTCGCGTAACCTGTTTTCTATATATTGGAATCGCCGGATGAATTTTTGAACTGCCATATTCAGGGCTTCCTCGGCCTGCATCTGCAGATGCCGTCCGAGATTCACCAACGAGAACAGCAGGTCGCCCAATTCTTCCTCCTGCATACCCCTGTGGCCGGTCTTGAGCGCATTTTCAAATTCCTTTATCTCTTCTTTTAGCTTTTCGATGACTTCATCGGGAGTCTTCCAGTCGAATCCGTAACGCCCCACCTTTTCCTGTACCCGGTAGGCCTTCAGCAGAGCCGGCAGGGAGGCAGGAACCCCCTGCAGAACCGAGTAATCATGGTCCTCTGCATTTTGATGTTTTATCCGTTCCCAGTTGTGGAGCACCTCATCGGATGTTAGATCCTCTTTGGCGCCGAAGACGTGGGGATGCCTGACGGTGAGCTTATCGGCTATTTTTGCGGCAACTGTTTCTATATCGAATGCTCCCCGCTCATCGGCGAGCTGGGCATGCATGACGATCTGCGACAGAAGATCGCCCAATTCCTCCGATAGCTTCTCATCGTCCTGATCCGCAATGGCCGTAATGACCTCGTGGACCTCCTCCACAATATACGGTTTGAGTGAATTGTGATCCTGCTCTTTATCCCAGGGGCAACCATCCGGCCCTCGAAGCACTGCGATTATCTCCACCAGTCTTTTAAAATTCTCCATTAGATCAATACTATTCGTGCCGGGGTTGCAAGTCAAATGAAATCACTACCGCTTGGTCTCTTTATCATAACTTGATAGAGTCACTGGAACCGGCTCTTGACAACCCCTTTCGAGCCGGGTATGTTTAGCCTGCAACTTTTTTGGGAGAGATGTCCGAGTTGGTCGAAGGAGCACGCCTGGAAAGTGTGTAGCCCCCAAAAGGGGCTCCTGGGTTCGAATCCCAGTCTCTCCGTTTTTGTAGCATACTTGTAACAAACTTTATAAGTCTTTGACAGATAATGGCCTCTCTGGGATCAAAGCCCAGGTAATGGGGGTCCATTGTGGTCTCCTGGAAAAAACCAGCGCCTTATTCGAGTCATAGTATTGGGGGCGCTATATTTGCATTTGTCCCCATACTCTGATTAGGTTCGATAGGGGCCTTAAAAACTACCGACGAATTCTGTTTAAGAGGTTTCGCTTGGGAATGGAATCTGACTTTCTCCTCGATCTTTTCCCAGATCAATAGATAACCTCCTTGATGTGAGGATTCATGATCATGACATCCCCATTCTGTGCCGGCGACGAATCAAAGGTCGCGTGTCCATTAAAGGTAATCGCCTGGTCGTCCCGGTTAAATCCAGAGGCCTGAATAACATGTTGAACCGTAGCCCCTTGCTCGACTATGACCTCATTGGCCTCCTCGCCAAGCTTCAAAATCTTGACCTTCATAAAATGCTCCTTTCATTGGAATGGAAAAGCCCCTAGTGGGCGGGGCTTGGTGATCATTATATTCTTATGCCATTAAATCGAATCGCTACAACTATATACACATTACAGAGATAACATTACTTGTCAAACACCTAATATATGGTTAGCGTACTAAGATATCCTTTTTTTGGGTTGACAGTGGATTCTATTAATGATAACATACTTGTTGCATCTTTGATACCGCTTGAGATGTGAATGCTTGATGTTATTTGAAATTAACAACACAGGGGCTGCTATCTAATCCCGCTTGGTATTGCTGTTGTGGCAACTTTAAAGCTGAAAACGCATTTCTCAACTTTTAAATGTAAATGTCCCAAACGTTCTTTCGGCGTACACGGATATAACGGCTAATACCTTGGTTAGTATATGCGGCTCATAAAGCAATGGGACAACCTGATTCTAATTGAAGGAAGACGTAAAATACTTTAGAATCTACTTTGACTCGGGACAAGTTATCGAAGGAATCCGGTATGGAACATAGAGAAAGCAAAGGAATATTATCATTAGGACGCTATATGACCTCGCCCCGGACATTGATTGTTGTGTTTGCCATAATTATTTTATTCTCATCAAACATATTTGCATCATCGTTCCATGAAGCTGCCAGAGAGGGCAACGTTGAGAGACTTAAACAGCTGGCAAAAGTTGATAATGTAAATCTAGACCAACCAGACAGCAATGGTCTAACTCCGTTGCTATTTGCTGCCGCGTTTGGTCACTTTGAGGCTGTGAAATTTCTTATAGAAAAGGGTGCAACAGTTGATTCGAAATCAGCAACAGGGATAATCCCACTTTATGATGCATGCGTAGGGGGTTTTCTACACATCGTAAAGTTTCTTATAGCAAATGGAGCTTCTGTCAATAACGTTTCTAAAGAAGGTGTATCTGTCTTGTATGGTGCAACTATGGGGGGCGATTTTGTCAAACACCTAAGATATAGACTTAAAGTTGAATTTGAGATTAATAATGGCAAAGTTCAGACCGGGTATTCTATAGATTATGTTGCACGCGAGATAGACAGTCTTTTAACAAGCAGCTCTATCGGATGGCAAGCTTATGCTGTATTAGGAGCCATAATATTTATATGCCTTGCATGTTTGTTACACATCATTACGCTCATAATATCAGCAGTAAAATAATCTAGATTAATATGGAAAGCGAAAGCAAAACCTTTTTTAATATAAACAATATTCGCCTGCTTGCGGCCAATATTATTAAGTTCAATATCTTTAAGACGACTAACCTAAATCCTCTCATAGTCTGCTATCTAGTAGACTATAATTGTAATTATGAATGTTATTTTTGTAGTAGAGTTCCGGACCAAACATATGTTGATCCAAAAGAAAGGGTAATACTGCAAGAAAAGGAATACACTGAACTACTTAGGATGCTAAAAGAGGCAACGGGATCAATTTATTTTTCTGGAGGGGAACCGCTTTTGCATCCCGATATTGTGGGTATTGTTCGAGAAGCCAAAAAGTTAAAATTCAGGCCTATTTCGTTAAGCACCAATGCAAGTCTATTGCATTCTAAGTTGGATGTATTGAAGTACTTAGATCTACTAATAATCAGTGTAAACACTCTGAAGCTGGAGGAAATGGTTAATTTATATAGAATTAATAAGAACATTGCTCACCAAGCTCTTAGTAATATCTATACAGCGATAGATTATCAAGACAAATATAATTATAATACTGTAATAAATATTGTTATTGCAGCCAATAGAATTTCTAATGCGTATGAAATAATACGCTTTTGCCAAAGGGAAAATATTGCGTTTACTATTTCTCCGGAGATGACTCCCAATACCGATGGTTGTAAAGTAGAAAAGAGCCTATTGGGAAATAAGGAATATCAAGCCCTAATTGACTATATTATTAATTTAAAGGTAAACAAAGGCGGGAAGGCACTAGAATCTCTTTCATATTTAAAAATTATTAGGGATTTAAAAAATTATAATTATTGTATTCCATATTTGCTGCCCTGTATTGGCCCTAATGGTGGTCTATATTATCCCTGTCCAGAAAAAGCTGATAAAATATGTGAAAATATTTTGGAAGCCGGCTCATATTTTAAAGCGCTTAGAAATGCTCGTAAAAGATATGGTAAAGAACTATTGAGATGCTGTCATACTAATTTTAAGCCAGGTAATATTGAACCATCAATTTTGGTTAGAAGGCCTTATAAGATGATCTGGGAATAATTAGAATCGCATTTTATGTTAGTCCTGCGATAGACAAAGTCAGGTTTATTTGAGGTTTTATAGCTTCAAGAGCGGGTGGCAAATGTCAAGTTCGTTTTAGGGATGCGTATATTGAGAATACTTCGCATTTACAAGAGACCTCAAGAATAAAGAAATATTCGTTATTGTGGACTTTTTGCTTGACAATTAACTTCGACACACATAATGAATAGTAACTGCCCACTCCCCGGGCTTAACATAAATGCGAAGCAAGATAGCCAACTGTATGTGTGGGTTGACCTGTAAGCACAGTTGGGGATAACTGTATAGATTGTAGCCCGTCAGAGCCTACTGTGCCAAAAAGGCATTTGAAGTAAGAGATGGTTTTAACTTGAAATTATCAAAACCGTCTTTTAATATCTTACCAGTTCAGTTAAAAAGGTTTTGACGACGTACACCAAACAAGATACCTAAGGCCGGCTGTACGGCCGTCTAGCTGGCCACTGCGACGGAGGGTGCAATGATCAGACACCGACTGTTTCTCGGATCTTCAAGCGAGGGTGAGGCGAAGGCCAAGTGGTTAAAGGGATTGCTGCTTGATATCGCGAAGAATACACTGAACTTGGAGCGGGAGGAGTTCGTTGTCGTCGGATGGTGGGAGGAGGGAATCTTTCCTGTTAACGCGACGTTCGTCGAATCGCTATTTGACCAATTGGATAAGACTGATTCGGCGATCCTAATAGCGACGGAGGACGACCAAGTAAAGCGTCGCGGTAAGGAAGAGCACACGCCCCGGGACAACATCATTCTCGAATACGGGCTGTGGTCCGGAAGGCACGGCCGTGTGAATACCGCGATAGCTACCGTAGGCTCCCCTCAATTACCAAGCGACCTTGAAGGAGTCAATCGCCTGTCCCTCGAGAAGGCAGACAAGCTAACGGACTTCTGGACTTACAATCGGCCCAAGACAGAAGTGTGGCTAACGGACCTGCTAGGTCCGAGTCCGAAGCTATCGGGCAAGGTCCTTGTTCTGTTTCCATCGTTTAAGGATGACCCCTTCTACTACGACCTCTATGTAGGAATCACCAGGACTCTCCTTGAAGGGTATGGCCCTGCACTTCGTTTTCCCAAAGACGCCTACGATGCGGAGCAGTTTCTCATGAAGCTTCGGGAGATCTCTCAACATGAAGATGAGTACGTAGGCGCCATCATCCGACCCGTACTCGTCGGCCCCAAGGCTGATGAGCTACGAAACATAGTCGCGGATTGGGACATCCCCACGGTATTTGTGGATATCAATCCCTTTGAAAAGGGCAAGGTCAAGATGCCCGATCATGTCTGCTACGTTGGCTTCAACAACGATCAGGGTGGCCGCCTCGCAGCGCGGGCTATGTCCCGTGAGCTGATGGGGCGAAAAGCCCCTATGGTCTTGGTCGTTACCTCCGATGAACAGCCCGAACGCCGGGATGCCTTTTGCAAGGAACTCAAGGCGCTTGACCCGACAGCCGAACTAAAAGTCGTGCCCTGCAAGTTCAATCGAGATGAAGCTTACAGATGTGTGCAGAAAGCCTTCAAACAACTTTGGAGACAGAACGAACGCTACTTTGACGGCATCTTCTGCTCCAGTGACGTGATGGCAATGGGGGCAAACACCGCGGTATCAGATCGCTTTGACGACAATCAAAACAAGATTCGCGACATTGTGATCGTCGGCTACGATGGAACGCTTCAAGCCAAGAGCATGGTTGACTATTCCGGAAGTCCCGTTCGCAACACCGTGGAACAGAATCCCGATCCACTGGGAGCCTGCGCTGCTGGTCTATTGGTTAAAATGATGCGAAGGAACAAAATTCAGGAGAGCGAGCGCGTCCAGATACTGCCCGTCGAGCTATACGTAGGCAATGATAATTCGGTCGGCAGCTAGCCACTTCCGGCTTCTGCGAGTTGCGGGTCTCTGCGCCGCGAACGCGCGGTGCCAAATGCCCCGATTCCCGAGCGGACCTTGGCACCGGGACTGCGTCAGGCGCTATGCAGGGGGAATAACCTACCATATAGAAAAATAAATAGTCTGTTTAATGTGGACGATAAAACTGATTTGTTAGAATGAATTTATAATCAGGACAATTCAAATCAAGTTGAGGATTTGTCATGTCGGAAACAGAAAAAATCAGGAAAGCTCAAGAGGTAATCGGCAATAACGAGGATAATGATTATATAATTAACCCGACCGGGCATTCAGAACTTTATTCAAATCAAACGCCGGAATTTGCGCAGATACTAGATTCTTCAGAGGTAAGCATGCTGGCTGAAGAATATGAGCGTTATGATCAGATGGCCCTTAAGGCTCAGTCTTTATTCCTTAAACAATCAAAACATGCGCGCTGGGCGGTTTTATGGGCAGCTTCTTTTTCAGCTGGATTGGTTTCGGCCGGAAGCTGGTCTTCAATTGATAGCCCTGATGGGATAATCAGCAAAATCATTTTAACGGCCTTGGCGGTGGGAAGTGTTTTAGCTGGAACATATGCCGGAATTTGCCTTCAGCAAATTCGAGCTAAAAAATTACTCGAAAAGTGGATGGAAGCCAGGTCGGAGGCAGAAAGTACCAGATTGGGATATTTCGAAGCGGTGGTTACACAAAAAACTGATATAGAAGAAACATCAGAAACAACATTGTCTCTACTGAGGCTGGAATATTTCCGCCGATATCAACTTGATGTCCAAGTAAACTACTTGGAAGACAGAATAGGTAGATTGGGCGAAAGATCCAGCTCAAGGTTAACCTACATTGCCTATATTCTGGGCGGTGTGACCGCCATAAACGGCATCGCCGGTATTTTAGGATGGGCTGATCCGAAATGGGCCGCCTTAGCGGCAGTGGCTTTAATTGGACAGGCATTCGGGGCTATGTTATCTAATGACGAAGCTGTAAATCAAGACAGCCGTAATGCGGAACGCTACGGACGTACACTTGCAGCCTTGAAAAAAATTAAAGCAGAACTTGATAATGTCAGAATCGGGGTTTCGCGCAATAAGAAAGAATTATTGCATGGCTTCCTGGAAGCCGTCCAGGAGCCTATATCGTCCGAACATCAACAATGGGTAAAGGATTTTGAAAAAAGATCAAAAGCTCTTGGGCGGCTTTGGCAACAACTAGAAAAGCTTAAGGAGGGAACCTAAGCGCATATTGCTGAGTCAAAATAATGCAAGAACTGGAATGAAATGATTTTTGATAGAAAGCCTCATTTCTTATTACCCCCCAGCATGTTTCATCCATGACTGCTCATGTCCGATATCTAAGCACATTTTTCCGCGGTGATTAATTATAAGCCACGTTACCGCGTCAACAACACCTTAGCAACGGATCACATAACCGTCTTATTCCAACTAGATTAGGACAGGAAACCAGGCCGAATTCTGTAGCATATTTGCAGCAAATTTTGTAAGTGATTGAACGATAACGGCCTCTCTGGGATCAGAGCCCAGGTAATATAGGCCTAAGTAGTATCCTGGCAGTGGCCCATGTTCTATTCAAACAATCGATCTACTCAAATAGCTCAGCGAAGAATATCTTCATATGTTGCCATGAACGTTTATCAGCAGACTCACTGTACGCTGCACCCTTCGAAGGATCATTGCCAGCGCCTGCGTTCGTGAAGGCATGCACAGCCCCTGAATAGGCGATGAACTGAAAATCCACACCTGCCGTAGACATTTCTTCAAAAAACGCAGCGACCTGATCATCCGGTACATGGGGATCAATAGCTCCATGACAAACAAGTATTTTGCATCTTATATTCTCGGCGATCTCTGGATCAGGTGTATCGAGATTGCCATGAAAACTTACCACTCCGGCAATCTCAGCTCCAGATCTGGCCAGCTCTAGCGCTGTTCCACCTCCAAAACAATAACCGATTGCGGCGACTCGATAGCGATCACAAAGCTCATTATTCACAAGTACATCAAGCCCAGCCGCTACCCGCTGACGCATAAGATTCCTATTACCTCGGTAGATCCCTGCCTGCTTCGAAGCCTCATTTGATGACTGAGGACGAACGCCCTTGCCATACATATCCACGGCAAAAGCGACATAACCCATTTCAGCCAACTGTTGGCATCTCATTTTGGAGTAATCGTTCAATCCAGTCCATTCATGTATGACCAGTATCCCCGGGCGTTTTCCGCTATCGCTATCGTCCCAGGCCATGAAACCTTCCAATTCCACCTCGCCGTGGTTATATGTTATTATTTCTGTCATCATCTCTCCCCGAACTATTGGTGTTATACACAGCATAATTGTCAGAAATATTATCAGTTTCATGTTTTGCTCCTTTTTCTATTGGATTTGTCTGATTCGAAATCCATTTTAAAATCACGGCCGCTATTTTTTGTTATAGATGTTAATACTAACGATCCGGGTACCCATGTTAGTTCCCCGCTTTTTGCGGGCCTGTAACAGTCTACCGTGCAAAAGGGTGGAATTCAAAGCGGTTTGTCTAACTTGAGGAGCGGTTCAAATATGCAAATTCCTGATCTTATAACAGGACCGATATATGGGGGGGGGAGGTCACAACATTACTATAATATGAAAAGGCGGCTTCGGGAGTGTATCGACAATAAATTTCCTTGACCGATTTATGGGAGCAGGTCACCGGCCCATTTAGAGGTTTGTGTCCCAAAAATGTTGTTTCAATAAGGCAAGTAATTTAGGGTTGACACAAATCAATACTTGAGATAGAAACCAACAGCCCAATATAATATTTAAGCGTTTAACTAAGGAGGACGGCAATGCCAAGTAAGAGGAAAGTTCGTTGCTCCGGCAAGACATCAGCAGGCAAAAGGTGTAAACGCAAGGTGGCGCCTCCAGCGAAACGCTGCCATCTTCACAAGAGACAAAGATAATGATTTGTCTTAGGCGGTTGGATTCATTCCAGCCGCCGTTTTCATCTACCGCCAATAGTTGTACCACATTTTAAGTTATTCTGGACTGTTTAATAGCTGGCCGATCTATGGGGGCAGGTCAATGGAATGCGGTAATAAGTTGAACCCAGTATGGTTAGTTGATGAACGGGAGTATTCCCCAGAATAATATGCCGATAGGAGGATAACAGCATGCCCTTGGCTATAGTTTCAATTGCTCTTGGGGTATTAGCTTCGTATTCGGGCATAATAATAATCCCCGTCGCAGGTTTCGGATTAGGCGCAAGCTCCATGATCCGTGAGAATCGTAAGGAAGATAAGAAGAGTAGTGTTTATTGGGTAGCTGGTATAGGAATCTTCATTAATGCCATCAGTATTATACTTATGTTCATTTCAGTATACTCTTAATATATCCCTGCGACAACATTACGATAATATGAAAAGGCTGCTTCGGGAGTGTGTCGACAATAGATTTCCTGGACCGATTTATGGGGGCAGGTCTCACCTTACGAGGCGTTAAGATCTATCTTAAATTAACAAGCCAAATGTCCGGACAGGTCTGGAGGACTACTGTCACATGCAACGCATTGTTGTGCGGCGGCCAAACCTCACGTTCTTGCTGAGGTGTCAAGCGTCCGGACTGCTCACAAACAACAGGACCAAGCCCCCGAATGCGGCAAAGACGAAAGAGTCTTTAAAGGAGCCGGCGCCGATCTGTGTCTGCCACATCTGGAACAACACTCCGCCGATCACGATGAATCCGCCGAACCATA
>CBEUCH010000011.1:0-123556 GCA_965541585.1 uncultured bacterium
CCAGGAAAGCGATGGCGGAGTACGGGCCGAAGGCTCGCAAGGCGGCCAAGGACACAGCGGCAGTCATCGGGCCGAAAGCCAGGGAGGCTTCAGTCAAGGTCGAGCGTATGGCCAGGAAAGCGATGGCGGAGTACGGGCCGAAGGCTCGCAAGGCGGCCAAGGACACAGCGGCAGTCATCGGGCCGAAAGCCAGGGAGGCTTCAGTCAAGGTCGAGCGTATGGCCAGGAAAGCGATGGCGGAGTACGGGCCGAAGGCTCGCAAGGCGGCCAAGGACACCGCGGCGGTTATCGGGCCGAGAGCCAAGGAAGCTTCTGTCAAAGTTGAGCGTATGGCCAGAAAGGCGATGGCGAAATACAAACCGAAGGCACGTAAAGCCGCCAGGGATTTCGAAAAGACAATGACCAGACTGGCTTCCGGTGCCACCAGGGCTGTGATAGATGCTTTAGGATCGAGAACCACCACAAAGAAAAGCACGACCACCGCCAAAAAGAAGGCCAAGAAAGCTGTCAAAAAAACTGTGAAGAAAATGGCGGCAAAATCGGCCAGGAAGACCGTTAAAAAATCTGTCACAAAAACTCCCATCAAAAAGAAGGCTAAAAGAGCCTCCGGAAAGGGCAGGAGGTGATTGAATTGCTAAAAGGGAAAGCTTGGAAATTCGGAGACGATATATCCACGGATCATATTGCGCCGGGAAGGTATTTTCATCTCCGTTCGAATCTGCCCGAGCTGGCAAAACATGTGCTGGAGGATGCCGATACTGAGTTTGCATCGAAAATGTCGCCGGGCGATTTTGTGGTCGGCGGGAAAAACTTTGGCCTGGGATCATCCAGGGAACATGCCCCCACCATAATAAAGCTCTCCGGTGTGTCAGCGGTTCTGGCCAAATCCTTTGCCAGGATTTTCTTCCGAAACTCGATAAACGTGGGTTTACCGGTTCTCATATGCGATACTGACAAGATTAATGCCGGCGATGAGCTGGAGGTTGATCTGGAAGCGGGAGCGATTAAAGACCTTACTAACGGGGAGCAAATGGTTTTTAAACCTCTTCCGCCCACAATGATTAAGATTCTCAATGATGGCGGACTTTTATCGCATATACAGAAGCATGGAGATTTCAAACTGGACTAAAACCTTAGACTTGGAGTGAATATGGCCCGTAATTTTTCAGGAATATTATGGGGGATGCTGTTTATACTCGTCGGGACCTTGATGCTACTGGACCGACTGCATATCATTTATTTCAATCTGGGCCATTTTATTAGCACCTGGTGGCCATTGGTGCTGGTAATAATCGGGATCGGCATGATTCTCAATCAATCCTCCAGGGATCGCCGGCGTAAAGAGAATTAGTTGGTCCGGTAAGTGAAGTTCAATAGTCAGAAGCTTATTGGATGGATTATCATCGCGATAGGCCTGCTCTTCCTGATGGGAAACATTTTTCCGGAATTTAGCTTCTGGCATTTCATCGCTAATCTCTGGCCCCTGATCCTGATTTTCATCGGATTATATATAATCGTTAACCATTGGAGATTCGGCCGCGGGGAATCCGGGGCAGATTGGGAAACCCGAAGCAGATTCATCGGTGAACTGAAAACGAGCTACGGCGGGCAGCAGATAGGTGATATAAGGATTTCGCTTTTTATTGGCGAACTCACCATAGACCTGGCAGGCGCGAAGCTGCTAACCGGCGAGAATCGTCTGAATGCCTCGTTCGGTATTGGCGAGACGACCATTTACGTTCCCGAAGGTTTCCCCCTGCGGGTCACGGCTCAGACTTTTGCCGGAGAATTAAAATACGATCACCATAAGAGCAACGGGATTTTTCCAAAGCTGGAGCAGACCGACGATGAATATCAGTCTTCCGATAAAAAGCTTCATATCATCGTCGATGGTTTCATCGGGGAACTGACGATTCAGAGAATACGTGATGATAATAGTGGTGGATAGAATGCAAGAGGAGGAGACTGGTGAGGTTTAAGTTGATCGTGCCCCCGGGAGAGGGGAAACCGATTACAATCGTGAACAACAAGTTAAAGGTTCCAGCGTACCCCATAATACCGGTAATCGAGGGCGATGGTATCGGCCGCGATATTATGAAGGCAACGCGCCGGGTGGTCGATTCCGCGGTGGAGAAAACATACGGAGGAAAAAAGAGGATCGTCTGGTTCGATATTTACGCCGGCGAAGCGGGGCAGGAACGTTATGGCGAAGTTCTTCCAAAGGATACTCTCAATGCCATAAAGCAATATGTCGTGGCCTTGAAAGGGCCATTGACAACTCCGGTCGGGGGAGGATTCCGGTCGCTAAACGTAACTTTAAGGCAGATGCTTGTGCTATACGCCTGTGTCCGCCCGGTGCGCTATTTCTCCGGAGTGCCCTCTCCCGTAACGCATCCCGAAAAGATGGACGTGGTAATTTTCAGGGAGAACACCGAGGACGTTTACGCCGGAATCGAATGGCCCAAAGGGTCCAGGGAAGCTCGAGCGGTTATCGATTTTTTGAAGAAAAAGATGAAAGTAAAGGTGCGAAGCGATTCAGGAATCGGGATCAAACCGATCTCAGTGACAGGGACTCAGAGACTGGTGCGCAAAGCCATACAATACGCGATAGACAATAACCGAACCTCGGTGACCCTCGTTCATAAAGGCAATATCATGAAATACACCGAGGGCGCCTTCCGCGATTGGGGTTACCAGCTTGCGAAAAAGGCATTTCCCACTAAGACCATCACTGAAGATGAGCTCTGGAGCAAATACAAAGGCAAACAGCCCGAAGGCAAGATACTCATCAAGGACCGGATCGCAGATTCGATGTTCCAGCAGATCCTGACACGCACCGACGAGTATGACGTTATAGCGACGCCCAATCTTAACGGCGATTATCTCTCCGATGCCTGCGCGGCGCAGGTCGGAGGGTTGGGCATGGCGCCCGGCGCCAATATCGGCGATTTCATCGGGCTATTCGAGGCCACTCACGGCACAGCCCCGAAATATGCCGACAAGGATATGGTCAATCCCGGGTCGCTCATTCTCTCGGCCTGCATGATGCTGAAATACCTGGGCTGGAAGGAAGTCGCTTTGAGTATCGAGGGCGCCATGCAGAAAACCATCATACAGAAGACGGTGACCTACGATCTGGAGCGTCAGATGGAAGGCGCGACCAAGGTTTCAACATCGCAGTATGCGACGAGCATAATAGCGAATTTGTAAAAGCGAAACAAAGATAGCGGTTGTAGGGGCGTCCTACAGATCCGTAGGAAATTGATATTCGCCCCCCTTTTTTGGCCAGTAGATCGAAATTTTCGCGATTTAGGCTATGCATTATAGCATGGAAAGAGTAATCCATTTAATATATAATCTTTTTGTTATAATGTAAAGCCGTCATAACTTGCAGACATCGTTAATATTATCCATTTTATTCTTGACAAATAAGCTGATCATAGGTATTATAACTAATGTGACCATAAGTATCGCTTAAGTTTGTAATAAAGCCGTCATTAAGTATTTTCTACAAAAGGGAAATGGTACTTCTTAAATAAATGACAAAACTAAAACACACAAAACATTCTAAATAATTGAGTTTTTTGAAAGGAAGGATTTTTATGTTTGGGAAAGCTATGATTGAGAATTCTGGAACTGTGAAGATCTTTTTGCTAAGCACAATAGTCATTTTATTGGTTTCTTCGAATCCAATAAACGCACAGGTACCCAATACAATAAGCTATCAAGGTTTATTGGCGGATGGGGATGGTGATGAAGTGGATGATGGTGATTACAATCTACACTTTAGAATATGGGACGATATCACAGACGGGACTATGTTATGGGAAGAGAACCATATTGGCGTAGAAGTTCGGGAAGGTCGTTTCCATGTAATATTGACCGGCTTGGCTAATGTTGAGTTTGACGAACCATACTGGGTGGGAATAAGTGTACAGGGCGGAGCGGAATTACCTCGCTTCGAGCTTACATCAACGGGGTATAGTTTGAACGCCAGATCAATTGTTGATGATGCCATAACAAGCGCCAAGATTCAGGACGGCACGATACAATTCGCAGACATCGGGCAGAACGGATCAAGTACAAACCAGATTATGAAGTGGAACGGAAGTACGTGGATTGCGGCACAAGATGAAACTGGTGATGCCGGTGTAACAGATCATGGTGATCTAACCGGTTTAGAAGATGATGATCATCCCCAGTATTTACACACCGCAATCGACGATACCATTTCTAGTAATATCCTCTTCGGAGATAGTGCTATGGTAACCGGGAGTAGTAATAGGGTGATAATGGGTACTGCCTCTGGTTGTCCAGAGACTTCTATACTTTGTATTGAGCGCGAACTCTCTGCCAGTACAGACATAAGATATGGCATAGATATTGATCTCGTAGATTGGGATGGAACAGGCGATGTAAGAGGAATATACTCGCAAAGCGAATCGTATTATGGGGCAACGACGGCAATATACGGAAAGGGGATAGGGAATAATATAGGTTCTACTATAGGCGTGATGGGAAGAGCCGATGGCGGAACTAATGCTTATGGCGTTGTTGGTCATGCGTCTAATGCCTCGAATAATAACTATGCCGGAGAATTCTACAATGACGTAATGGTTTATGGTAATGTCTTCAAAACAGGTGGCACTTTCATAATTGACCATCCTCTTGATCCCGAGAACAAATATTTGCAGCACAGTTTTGTCGAATCGCCTGATATGATGAATATCTATAATGGTAACGTATCCCTCGACGGTAACGGCAATGCCACAATTGATTTGCCGGAATGGTTTGAGGCCCTGAATATAGAATTTCGTTATCAATTAACGGCAATAGGCGCACCCGGTCCAAACTTATACATCGCACGTGAGATATCAGGCAATAGTTTTGAAATCTCGGGCGGTGAGCCAGGTATGAAAGTATCATGGCAAGTGACCGGTATTCGCCACGATAAATGGGCACAGGCAAATCGCATCCAGGTTGAAATAGAAAAGAAAAACCACGAAAGAGGACTCTATCGTCACCCGGAGCTGTACGGATCTGGCGTAGAAAAGCACATTGAACACGAATTGCTAATTGAAATGCGGGGAGAAATCAGGGGTGAATAAATAGAATCTTTTGGCCTATGCGGCGGGTCGAAACCTTCACGGTTTCGACAATGCTATATAGCGTGGAAAGGCAAGCCTTTCGAGTTTCGATTTCCTTTTTTCATGTGATCTCAGAAGTTGCCTCCGACTTCAACGGAAGGGCGTCAGAAGTAACTTCTGGCGCCAGAAAGTGATGTAATAATGTGTGGCAACCCCAAACTCGTTTGGGGTTGAAGAAGCACTTCCAAACCACCCCCAAACAAGTTTGAGGGTGGCACCCGGCGCGAGGCTTGGTAGATCAAATAAAAAAGCATGCTATCCGGCTGGTACGGAAAGCATGCTCCCACCTATCGACCGAAGAGCGGCGTTTATTTAGCGCAATAACATCATTTTCTTGGTCATGGTTCCGGCGGATGAGGTCAATCTGTAGAAGTAAATGCCGGATGGCAGTTCGCGGCCGCTCATCTCCTTTCCGCCCCACCTGATCGAGACGTTTCCCGGCTGAGTGACTCTGTCACTCCAGCTATAAACAACCTGTCCCAGAATATTGGTGATGATGAAACTTAAGTGACCGGCCTCGGCGATACTTATTTCGATTATCGTCTTATCGTTGAAGGGATTAGGATAATTCTGCTTCATCGAGAAATAGGTTGGTGAACCCGGCAGGTATTCAACATCGGTACCGCTTTCGACCGAGACCAGGACAACCTGCGTATCGGCGCCGAATGCTCTGGAACCCTGAAGCCCCGCCCAGTATAACCTGACCTCGATGGCCCCGGTGTCTGGTGCAGTCCAGATAAAGTTGCCCGAGTCGCTGTCAGCGGAAGACCATCGGACTCCGTTGGTTTCATTTGGCGTGTCATAGGTCTGGGTGCCCGGACCGGCGGATATCAGACCGGCATTATCTGATCCGGATCCGACTCTGACGGAGGCATTGAATTGGTTTATGCTGCTTCCAGATGTATGACCGACTGAAATCGTATACTGCTGCCTCGGTTCGTATATTTCCGGGAAACCGGTTACGGTTATCGTGGGAGCGAAGCTGAACTGAAAGTGACATGAACTTGTGCATGTGCCATTGGAGCCGGGCGCTCCTGAATAACCGGTATAATTCGCGTGCGCAAAAGCCGTTATCGGCAATATCGTGAATATCGACAATAGGGCCGTTCTCATGAAAAATCCTCCGGGCAATAAGGTGTCAGGTCGACCCGATCAAATCCTCACTTCAGAGTATCGGCTCTAAAGTTCCACGCTTGATTCAGAATTCCATTGCCGATTTCCTCAATAGCTGCTAAATTTGCGTAGGAATTGAATTATAGAGAGATGGGAGATCATATGCCAGTCAAAAAGAAAGCGAAGAAGCCCGCCGGGAAGAAGGCTGTAAAGAAGGCGGCGACGAAGAAAAAAGTTGCCAAGAAAAAGGCTGTAAAGAAGGTCGCTAAGGAGAAAATCGCAAGAAAGATAGTACCGAAGATAGCGGCAATTTTCAAGAAGCCAAAGCCAGATAAGCCGGTTATGAAAGAGCCGCCGCCAGTGGAACCGGTTGTCGAAAAGCCGCCGGAGAAGCCGAAGAAGGAGAAACTGGGTATCGACTGCGAGCATTGCGATGCCACCGGTATCTGCGCGGCCGGTACACCATATGATAAGAGCCGTGGTCAGACGTTCGGGGCCAAGATCAGGATGACATCCTGTATTGAATGTCTCCGGGCGGCCGGCGAGCATCGGAACTCGAAGAAACTGGTGGACTGTCGGTTATGCGACGGGGATGGGAACGTGTAAGCACTCTCAAACACCACTGATAAAAAATCAAAAAACAAATTTCCCAAGTCCCGCAACCGCTTGCATATTTGATGATTTGTGAATCTGGAAACGGGAATTCAGGGTTACCCAGCGAACCATTATCCTGTTAAACCACAATAACTTAAGATTTCAATCAAAGCGTAATTTTAGGGCATACGGTTTGCTTTAATGTCAGCCCATGAAGACAGTATCACCATTATCAGGCTCGCTGCAGTGCTATTTTTTCGGCATCTCCTTCAATGGCGACGGCCGGGAGAAAAACGGGGGTCTATTCGGCTTCGCCATCCCCGATCTGGGTATTTCCTTCAGGAGCAGATTTGCTGGGACAATGTTTGAATGCCAGTATAAAGGTCTTCTGAGCCTCCTGAAGTTTGTGGAAGAGAACCGGGATACTTTTAAGGATCTGGAGATCGATGTATTCTCCGACAGCGCCATCGTGAATTACCAGATTAACAACCATAAATTTGTCTCAAGCGACATTAAGAAATATTACGACGCTGCCATTCGTTATAGAGCCAGGATTCGATACAAGATCAGCTGGATACCCGGTCACGAGAATGTCGCCATCACCGGCCTGTACGATATGCCTCCAATAGCCGCGGATATCAATATAAAATTCGATGAGAAAAAACTCAGAGGGGAAAAGCCGGATGGCGATAAGCATACCGGCATATAATAGTGATATCCTCTTGACATTGCGCTCCAGAAGGTATAACTTGGAATAGAGTAGTATGATCGATCCCGTAAGGGATAAGGCGCTTCAAGGAAGTCTGTGGAGGAAAAATGAGATCATTATCATCGGTACTGGCCCTGGCGATTCTGCTCAGTCCGGCTATTATGAAAGCGGCGGAGAATCCCGCGATATGGGCCGGTCCTTACCAGTTATCAATGGAAAAACAGCATCCAACGATAGATACCAGGCTGAATACTCTGATTTCGTCTCAGATGGTTGAGACGCCGATTCCCGTATGGGTATTTTTCACCGATAAAGGAATATCCGGTGCAGGGGAGTTCAGTGAGAGATTAAACCTGGCTGAGAGGGATCTGACGGTTGCGGCGAACAAGAGAAGGGCAAAAGCCCGCGGTACTTATAATGTCGTGGATTTCCGCGATCTGCCGGTCAATAACACATACATAGATGAGGTTCTCTCAACCGGAGCACAGCGACGTCATACGCTGAGATGGTTCAATGCCGTTACGGTCAACGCCACCCCGTCCCAGATAGGCGATCTGGCGGCCTTTCCTTTTGTACGGTACGCCAAAGCGATCGCGCATTCGATACCGGATGTGGATTTCGAGCTTACCCCGATTCCACCCGATATGACGCTGGTATCGCTGGATTACGGGCCATCGCAGGGGCAGCTCGAGCAGATCAACGTGATCGTGGCCCACGAGCTGGGATTCAAGGGGCAGGATGTAATAGTCTGCATGATGGATACCGGTTATCGTCAGGGGCACGAGGTTTTCCAGAATATTATCGATAGCGGGCGATTGATCGCCCAGTACGATTTTGTAAATGGTGACGGCAACACAGATGAAGAGGGTCAGGATCCCTGGGGCCAGCCTAACCATGGAACCCTGACATGGTCGACGCTAGGCGGGGAGTCCGAGGGAAACCTCTACGGGCCGGCCTACATGGCGAGTTTCGTTCTTTCCAAGAGCGAGGATATATCATCAGAGCATCATATAGAGGAAGATAACTGGGCCGCTGCCGCCGAGTGGGCGGATTCCATAGGGGCATCTGTAATATCAGCCTCGCTGGGATATCGGTATGGATTCGATTATCCGGATACCAGCTATACTTATGAGGATATGGACGGGAACACGACGATAGTTACTATTGCGGCAGATCTGGCCGCTTATAACGGAATTGCGGTGGCGACGGCACAGGGTAATAATGGCTCGTTAGGACCGGGCTCTCTTCTTGCTCCAGCTGACGGTGATTCTGTTATTGCCTGCGGCGCTGTTGATCCTAATGGCTTTCTTGCCAGTTTTTCAGCTTTAGGCCCGACATTTGACGGTCGAATAAAACCGGAAGTCTGCGCTCAGGGCGTTTCAACCGTCTGTGCTGATCCCGGCGATTTTAATGGATATACGACCGCCGGTGGGACGTCGCTCTCGACGCCACTTTTAGGTGGCGCCTGCGCGGTGCTCCTCTCGGCCCATCCCAACTGGACACCCATGATGGTTCGGGAAGCGCTCATGATGACTGCCGATCGATCCGACGGTCCGGATAACGATTATGGTTGGGGGATCGCAGATGTTGGCCGGGCCCTCTATTATCATCCCGAAGGCGATATTGTGTTTGATCATAAGCCGGACGTTATGATTCGTGGAGGACAAACGATTCCCGTTTCCGTGACAATCTCCAGCGATGCCATCATAACAAACGCCTATTTACATTACGGGATGGGCGAAGAAGGAGATTTTACGCGGATTACCATGAATACATCTGATAATGTGGTTTTTTACGCGGAGATTCCGTCGCAGCCCGGCGACTGGCTTCGGTATTACTTCGAGGCCGTAGATGAGAACAGCTCATATGCATTAAATCCGCTGGGCGGTTTCATGAATCCATATCGCTTCGATCTTGATGGATCGTATGTCGAAGATTCTTTCGAGTACGGAATTCGATTATGGAGATCCGGAGGAACCAACGACAATTGGGGCCTGACAACCGAATATACCAGAACCGGCAACCTGAGCATGACTGATTCTCCGACCACATACTATGACGACAACACCGATAGCTGGTTCGAATCGACATTCGGCCTCGATCTCACTAACGTCGGCGGCGCTGAAATGACCTTCTACTACAGGGGGGTTCTGCAATCCGATCTGGACTTCCTCTATCTGGAAGCCTCGACCGATGGCGGGGCAACCTGGGATCCATTCCCGGAATCGATTACGGGATCGGAATTCTCGTTTGTGGAATACACGGCAAGTCTCGGCGATTATATGGGTAATCCGGATGTCAGGCTGAGATTTCGCCTGGTGACCAATAGCACCGGCCGGCGCGAGGGTATCTATATCGATGATATCAGCATCACCTGGTCACCGACCGGCACCGACGATGATACAGAACCGATACCTGATATATTCACCCTCAGCCAGAACTACCCCAATCCGTTTAACCCATCGACGAGTATATCATTCTCTCTGGAGCAGAAGGCTTATGCGAGCATAGTCATTTACGATTTGATGGGCAGAAAGGTCAAGACCCTTATATCGTCGCTTCTCGATGCCGGTGAGCACGAGATACTCTGGGACGGCAGCAATGATTCCGGCACGGATGTCGCCAGCGGTATCTACCTGTATAAGCTTGAATCCAACGGCTCAAGCCAGGTTAAGCGGATGACGCTGTTGCGGTAACCAGAAGTAAATTATTCGAGTGGCATGCTTATTCCACGGGATGAGCATGCCTTTTTCTTTGCCATCTACCATGATGAATCAACCCGGGGCATCCGGTCCGGCCTTCTTATATTTGAAAAAACATTCTGACAGCCGTTTGGAGGGTAATCCAATCTAAAGATCTGGCAGTGTCATGTCGGATCTGCCTCGCTGCGCATAAGATAAGCTCCCACACCACGCCTCCCCTTTCCCGTTGCCTAGATAGTCATAATTTGATATAAAGAGATTGATGAAAACAGGCTGTTCAGTCGTAAAAATAGGTATGAAGCATTTTGCGTTCATATCTGCTTTTGTTTGTCTGTTTTTTGTGTCGCGTGAAATCTCGGCCGGCGAGGAGCCCGAGCCGCTGAAACTCGAACATGCCGATCGCCTCATAAGCTCCGGGGAAAACAGCGAAATCGTCAACCTGGTGGGCAACGTTCATCTCACGCATGAGGATATCGATCTCTACAGCGACAGGGCCACCTGGTATCGGAAATCGGGGCTGGTGCAGTTTTTGGATTCGGTCCTGGTGATCGATGGACAAAGGCGGATTATGGCACAGACGGTCACATATTATCGTCGCGATGGGCGTGTAACTGCCAGAGGCGATGTGAAAATGGAGGATACCGAGGAGAATATCCTCCTTTTATGCGACGAGGCCGATTATTTTCGCAAGAACCGTCAGCTTAACGCCGTTGGAAATCCGATCCTCATCCTCAATCCTCATGATGATATGGCGAAAATGGAGATCAAAGCCCGCCGGATGGAGTATTTCGGAGAGGAGAATAGAGGGGTCGCCTACGATTCTGTGGAGATTATCAAGAAGCAGATGAATGCCACCAGTGGTCACGCTGAGTTTTTCAAAGATCCGGAAAGGGCGATTCTGACAATCGATCCGTTAGTCCTCTATGGTGAAAACGAATTGACCGGTGATACGATTTCCATGTTTGCCCGGGAAAAGCAGATAGACAGACTGCTGGTGAATGGCGATGCCAGAACCTTCTACAAGACACAACCGGATACCCTGGTTGAAGATTATACCACTACGGAGCTTACAGGGCGCGAATTGGAGGCGTTCTTCTCGGAGGATGAGATCCAGAAAGCGGTGATGAGAAATAACGCTGTCTCTATATATATTCCCGCCATAACGGATACGCTGACCAGAGGCACCAATACGGCGTCGGGTGATTCCATAACATTGTATTTCGACAATGGTTTAATCCAGCGGGTATTCATATCGGGGGGCGCGCGAGGTCATTATGTGGAACCTAAATTCGAGGAGGGTGCCGAAGAACCGACATATGATACCACTCGCTATTCGGGCAGTGAAATCGACTACCGGTTCGACGAATCAGAAATTAACCTCTTCGGAAATGCCGAACTCCGCTATCAGGATATGATATTGAACGCCGGTGTCATCCGCTATGGTATCGGTACCAGGATTCTTTCGGCCAGGGGAATTATTGCAGATTCCACTGAGGATGAGACGGAAATTCCAGTTTTGATCCAGGGAAATGAGAAACTGGAAGGCCGCAAGATGACATATAATGTGGATACCAAGAAGGGCCAGGTAACCCTGGCGCGTACCGAGTTCGAGGGAGGTTATTATCGGGGCGACAAAATCAGGCAGGTAACCGAAGATGTCTTATTCGTTTCGCAGGGGAATTATACTTCGTGCGATAATCCGGAGCATGTCCACTACCATTTTCACAGCGACCGGATGAAGATGATAGGCAAAGACAAAGTGGTGGCCCGGCCAGTAATACTCTATATCGGAGATCTGCCGGTATTCGCCGTGCCGTATTATGTCTTTCCTGTTAGAAAGGGGCGTCATTCAGGTTTCCTGACTTTTGAAATCGGCGATCTGGCGCCGGGAGAGAGATTCATCCGCAATCTCGGCTACTACTGGGCGGCATCGGAATACTGGGATCTGGAAACCAGCCTCGATTTTTATGAAAGTGTCAGAACGATCTTGAATGCCAATGTCCGATACTCTCTTCGTTACAGGCTCAACGGTTCTTTGAGGGTGAATTTTGCTCGTGAGACAGATTGGGTCAATTATCAGAAGAGCTTAAACACGAGATGGATGATCAATTTTGCCCATAGACAAACCATATCTCCGACTATGAATCTGTCCGCATCGGGCAGCTTTGTTTCCGATAAAAGTTATATAGAGGATAATATATACGATCCCGAGGAGCGGCTCGACCGAACGGTGCGCTCCAACGCCAACCTGACCAAGAAATGGAAATCGTCAGCGCTGGTCATAGCAGCCGACCAAACCTGGAATCTGGATACCGATGTCAAACGGCAGCTTCTGCCGTCTATAACCTTTTCCCGATCGTCTCTTCCGATATTTCCGGAGCCGGGTAAATCAACGGCCAAAGAGAGGGTAAGGCCCTGGGAGGAGCCCGAGGAGATCAAAAAGAGGTTTTACCATTCCATATATTTTTCTATCAGGTCTGCAGGAAAAAATTTCAGACAGCGTTCCCAGAACAGCGATTACTGGAAAGCACACCAGACCGTTCATACGTCAGCATCTCTATCAAGCCCCCAGAAGCTTCTGGGAGTATTAACCGTCAGTCCGGGGATTAATATGACGCATACGGCATATCATGTTGAATGGAATCCCAGGGTGGACAGCCTGGGCCTGGAGACGGACAGGTTATTTACGAGGAAAACTTACAATCTTAACGTATCGACCAATACCAGCATTTACGGGACTGTCTATCCGAACTTGCTGGGAATCGCCGGCCTCCGCCACGTAATAACCCCATCGGTATCCTATCGGTTTACTCCGGAGATAGAGGAAAACGAGGAATATCGCAGCTATACCGGCGTGGGGACCAACTCGAAGAGATCGAAATCTCTATCCTATTCTCTGGGCAATTTTTTTCAAGCTAAATATATATCCGGCGAGGATGAGAAGAATATCAGCCTGTTTACGATGAATTTTTCAGGCGGTTATAATTTCACTGCAGAGGAGAAGAAAATAGGGGACCTGTCAAGTTCTATTCGAACCACAGCCATACCGCGCATTGATCTTGATTACAATGCCTCCTATTCATTCTATAACTTCGATGATTCCAGACGGCCTTTGACAAATCCGCGGTTAAAAAGCGCTTCTGTAAATACGGCCATAAGCGGGGGCTACAGGACTGAAAAGCAAGATGAGGACCGGGACTTGGATGCTCCTTCCGGTGATAGTTCGCGGAAAGGGTATCCCGGCAGAAAGGGATACGAAGGGAAAGGATTTTCAGGGATTGGGATGGAGTTTACTCTCAAGCACAGGTACCAGATTACAAAAGGCGAAACCAGCACGACGAAGAGGCAGTGGCTGAATCTCGGGCTGCAGATGCAACCTACCTCGGGGTGGGAGATCTCCTATAATTGTCAATATGATTTCAAAGACAAGCGGATAGCTTCGCAGTCACTGAATATATCGCGTGATTTACATTGCTGGGAAGGAATCTTTACCTGGATACCGTCGGGACGGATCGCCGGATATTACGTTCGGATTAATATTAAGTCGCTTCCTGACATAAAGATCGAAAAATCCGAGGGCGGAGTAAGGAGTGGATATCGTTAATCCGCTTTCCTGGTGGCGGATATTTTAGATGCAAGATTCGCTAAAATGGCGCCAGAAAAGGGTTGACAGGGATCGGTAGACCGTGATATTGACTTTAGTTGACGGTAATATGGACCAATAACCAAGAGGGAGCTATGACGAAAGAACAGATGATCGAGAGGATGGCTGCAGAGGCCGAGATCACGAAAGCCCAGGCCACGCGGGCGATGAAATCGATGATTACTAACATCACCAAGAGCCTGAAGAAGGGGACAAAGGTTACATTAGTCGGATTCGGCACATTTGATATCACCAAGAGGAAGGCTCGCACCGGCCGTAATCCTCGGACAGGCGCTGAGATCAGCATACCTGCAGCCAAGGTGCCGAAATTTAAAGCCGGTAAGGCGCTTAAAGAAGCTGTCAGGTAGCTCCGGATTGTAAACTTTTCGCGGACCTCGCATAAAATGCGGGGTCTTTTTTTGGTGTTGCGTTGACAGACGGTTATACCGGGGGGATGAAGCCGATCCTACATCACGACTCAAGGCAGAGACTTCACACGATATAGATCGTTGCTCCCTATTGCCAGGAATTCCAGCGTTCCGTCCGCACGAAAATTATCTTCGGACGTCATAGCGGCCTGCCATAGATTGGGCGAACAGCGCGGCCTATAGCCTGAATTGACGGCATAAATTGTTGACACCGACTTTTCACGGTGGTAGATTTCCGATATGAAATTGCTGAAAGAAATGGAAAAGGAAAAGAGAGATAAGATCCTTGGCCTTCTGCTTTCGGCGCTGGCGCTTTTGCTTTTTATCAGTTTGATCTCCTATGATTTCTCTGAAGATCATGCAAAAATAACAACCGCTATATCGACCGGAGAATACGGTTCGATTTTTACAGGACTCTCGAATCAGGGAGGTGTTGTCGGGGCATCGATCGCGTTTATCCTGTATATGATTTTCGGCTATTGCTCGGTTCTTACGCCCGCATTTCTGTTGGCCTGGGGTGTAAATCGTTTTTTCGGCAGATCGCCTTTTGTTATCAGACGCTGGAGCCTTATCGCCGGCGGCTTCATACTGGCCTTCATGACTTTGATCTCATTGCCTCATGGTCTTGATCAGTTCAGCCGGCAGGAGGTTACCTTTGGTGGAGCAGTCGGACATTTTCTCGCGCACGTGCTTTTGACCCTGTTTGGCTCGGTATTTTCTTATACACTCGTTATTTCATTGATCATAATGGGAATGGCATTGGTGATTCCGTCGGCTTTTAGAAAATGGGGAAAGAATTTTATATTGTTGGCATCCGGGTCGATGACCAGGATCTCGGGATGGTTAAAGTCAATCCGCAAAGCTAAGACCAGAGTTATCGAGGAGGCAACGGCCCCCGCCAAAAAGGAAGGCTTCCTTGCCGGACTTGTCCGTATAAGAAAGAAGCGGGAGAATAAGGCGGGTAGAGAGCAGCCGCCCGTACAGTCCGAAGATGAAATGATTGTCGAAAAAAGCGCGGTCAAACGGAGACTGAAGACAGGCGGTGAGTCCGCTGATGAGGAAGAGGTCGAGGCTGCTCCAAGAAAAAAGGGTGACTACCAGCTTCCTCCTCTCGACCTTCTCGACGATCCTCAGGAGGATCTACCGTTGATTGACAAGCCGACCTATAGGGAGACAGCCGAAGCCTTACGGCATACATTGCTGACTTTCGGTGTGGAGATAGACTCGGGCGAAGTCAGTATATTCCCCGGTCCGATCATAACCCGCTTTGAGTTCAAGCCCGCCAGCGGGATAAAGGTATCACAGATTACCAATCTTGCCGACGATCTGGCGCTGGCTATGCAGGCCGAACGAATTCGAATCGTAGCGCCGATTCCGGGAAAGCCTGCGGTGGGTGTTGAAATCCCCAATCGGGTGAAACGCGATATATATATCAAGGAAATTATCTCATCATCGAAATATGCGGAATCCAATTCCAGACTTCTGTTAAGTCTCGGTAAGACCATAAGCGGTGAGCCGTTTATTGCGGATCTGCAGAAGATGCCCCATCTATTGATTGCGGGTTCAACCGGTTCCGGGAAATCTGTCTGTTTGAACGGCATAGTAACCAGCCTTGTATATCGGTTGCATCCCGATGAAGTGAGGTTCATTCTGATCGATCCCAAGCGGCTGGAGCTTTCTGTCTATAACGGTTTACCTCACATGGAAAAACCAGTCGTTACGGAGATGAGGGATGCGGAGAAACTGCTTGGCGACGTCGTACTCGAGATGGAGGAACGCTATAGAAGGCTCGCCAGGGCAGGGGTCAGGAATATCGATGATTTCAATATGAGTGAAAAAGAGAAACTACCGTATCTGATCATCATCGTGGATGAGCTGGCGGATTTGATGATCAGCGGCCTGAACAGGGTGGAATCGTTGATCACACGGCTGGCACAAATGGCCAGGGCCGTGGGAATCCACCTGATACTGGCTACACAGAGACCGTCGGTTGATGTCATTACAGGATTGATCAAGGCCAATTTCTCGACCAGAATCGCATTCCAGGTGGCCACCAAAGTCGATTCCAGGACGATCCTCGATGCCAACGGCGCCGAGAAGCTCATCGGCAGGGGAGACATGTTGTTCTCCAGCCCCGGTATGCCGGAACCGGCGCGAATACACGGAGCCTTTATCTCGGTCGATGAGACCGAAAGAGTGGTGGAATTTATCTGCCAGCAGGAGTTCCGGACCAGGCCCATAGAGATCATTGAGAAAAGCTATAAAGAATCTATCCCGGGTTTTGACCCGGCCACTGATCCGTTGTTCAGGGAATCGGTGGAATTGGTCGTCCGTCACAAGCAGGGCTCGGTTTCGCTCTTGCAGAGGCGCCTGGGCGTTGGATACCAGCGGGCGGCCCGGCTCATCGATCAGCTTGAAAATGCGGGAATCGTAGGGCCTTATGACGGCAGCAAAGCCCGCGAGGTGATGGTCAACGAATCATATCTCGAATCGGACGAGTTCAAAACTTGATTAAGGCATTAATCCTGTATGCGGTACTCTTCGGCTCATCAGGAGAGAAGCTTCTTGCCGATATTTCAGAAAAGTACAGTTCCTGTGACGGCATCCAATGGCAGATCCGATCCGTAGTGTACTCGGAGATTTTCGAGGAGGCAGAGACGACTACCGTGAATCTTGCCTTTGCGCCGCCCGATACGTTTTCAATGACCAGCGATCTCGAAAAAATAGTGGGGATAGGCGACACCATCTGGGTTATGTCCGTCAGACACCGTCAGGTTCAAAAGAAATCGATGGCCGGCGTTCAACTGCCATTCGATTTTATCCTGAACTGGAAAGACAGCTATGATCTTGATGGTTACTCGAATGATGGCTCTATGATGATATTCGATCTTGCTGGAAAAGCGGATGTTATTCCCGAGAGACTCATAATCGCTGCCGATCGAAAAATGAAAATCAAAGAGATCTCCTATACAGATTCCAAAGGCGATGATGTGATGCTATCCATCAGGCGGGAAAAGCTGAAACGTCCCCGGAATATAGATCTTTTCTTTCTGGATATCCCCGACGATTTCGATTTCATCGATGTCACCGAGTAAATGGCCGGGTATCAATTTATTTCCTATCCTTATAGTAATTGCTTATATTTAAGATTCGTCCGTTTTGAGTAAGGATTGAAGGTAAATGAGGAAGGCGAAAAAATATCTGCTGGCCACGCTTGGCTGTCCCAAGAACGAGGTTGATTCGGAGGCGATCGAGGTGGACCTGCTGGCCGCCGGTCTTGCGCGGGCCGAAAATGTGGATTCCGCCGATCTGGTGATAGTCAATAGTTGCGGCTTTATAGACGATGCCAAGGTAGAATCTCTCGATACCTTATTTGAGCTTCATAGTCGACGAAAAAAAGGCTCGATTCTGGTGTTATGCGGTTGCCTGCCGGCTCGATACAGTCTGAGCAAGTCTTTGAGCGAAGTCGATATATTCCTGCTATGGAATGAGCATCACGCTTTAATCTCCCGACTTAACGATCTGGGCTGGCAGCTTGATGGTTCGGTTTGTCCGATAAAGCGAATAAAACCGCCCGGGCAGTATGGATATTTGAGAATCTCGGAGGGTTGTGATAATCGTTGTTCCTATTGTGCCATCCCCAATATAAAGGGTCCTTTTGCGAGCCGGCCGGAAGCGGAAATAGTGAAAGAAGCCGAATTTCTCTGCTCTGGCGGTGTTAAAGAATTGATCTTGATCGGGCAGGATACGACAATGTATGGCAGAGATAACGGGAATTCCAGAGCCCTGCCATCGTTACTTGACCGACTGGTCAGCATAGACGCTTGTGAATGGATTCGGTTAATGTATGTCCATCCCGCCCATCTGGATGACGATACTATCAATGCTATAGCGGCACATGAGAAGATTGTAAAATATATCGATTTGCCGCTCCAGCATATCAACGACAGGATATTGTTGTCGATGAATAGGAAAATCGATCGCAGGGGAATTCTTGCCTTGATAGAGAAGCTTCGTTCGAAAATTCCTGGGATCTCACTCCGGACAACATTCATAGTCGGATTTCCGGGGGAAACCGACCGGGACCTTCGGGAGCTTCTCGATTTCTGTGAGGAGATTCAATTCGACAACATGGGAGTTTTTAAGTATTCTCCCGAGGATGGTACCCCCGCCGAGAAATTTGCCAGCCAGGTGGATAAGGATATAATAGAGGAAAGATACTTGACTCTTATGGACCTGCAGAATAAGATTTCGCACGATAAATCGGGAAGCCGTCTCGGGCGGACAGAAAGAGTGCTTCTGGATGAGGTAGAACGGGACGGAACCGGCCATGCCCGGGCCTGGTTTCAAGCGCCGGAGGTCGATGGGCAGGTTATCGTGGAGGATTGTCGGACGGATGCTGTGGGTTTCGTGAAAGTTAAATATGAGGATTTCGATTCGTATGATTTGATCTCTTCGATCATTGAATATGGTTAAGGAGTCCCGCTTTGGATATGAGTAAGAGTGGTAAAAGTTCAGCGATTGTTTTCTCCAGGTCTATAGGTATTGCTTTTCTGGTGCTGTATACCCTCCAGCTGTTTGCCATTATCTGGCTGGTATGGATTTATTACGATCAAAGAGTATTGATAGGCGAGCAGGACAGGCGTATCGAAGAGCTGGAGAGAAAGCTTAAGATTCTGGATATAATCGAGAACTATCAAATCGGCTTTTCCGAGGACGAAATAGGCACGCTGGCAGGTGCGGTAATAGATGAAAGCGAAAAACTGGGGCTGGATCCACTTTTGGTTCTGGCCGTTATCCTGACTGAGAGCTCATTTAAGAGGGGTCAGCGCTCGCATATGGGCGCCGTCGGGCTGATGCAGGTCAAGCCGTCCATAGGAGAGGACGTGGCCGTCAGATGGAAGATCGACTGGCCGTCTCCGGAGGCGTTGAAAGATCCCGCGCTAAACGTCAGGATAGGGACAACCTATTTATTCGAGCTCATATTGAAATTCGGAGATATCAAGAATGCGATTATTGCGTATAATCTGGGGGAGACCGTGACGAGGGAGTACCAGATTTATGGCGTTGCTCCACCGGCGCGCTACTACAGGAAGGTGAGATACAACTACTTAAGGCTTCGGAGACAGTTTGAAGATTTCAATTAACCTGATAGCGGCCCTCGTATCCGTGGTCATCTGGCCGATAGCAGCGTCGGCTCAGAAGATGATACTCACCAACGAGCAGGTGGTCATATCATCGGTGCGGGAAGCCGCCGAAAGGACGATGCGGGGGCAAAAATTCGACAGGATTCAATTGACTATAGCGAAATCCGGAATCGACAGGCCCGTATCAAATGGGATCGCGGAGGCACTAAGGTCGCTGGGGGCCGAAGTATTTGTTGACGCTATCGCCGGGGAATCAACTAATAACCTCACTTACGACGTATTGGGCTTCGATTTTGACTACGAGAAAGGCACCTCGCGGGGTTTTTTGAGGAAGCCAATGATAAAAAGAGAGTTCGCAGCAAGGCTTCGGATTACTATGAGTAGATCAGTCGAGGGCTCTATACTTGGTTTTGAAGAGATTGCTGTGAGCTATGTTGACAATATAGACCCGAGATTCGCGGATCTGGTCAAAAGTCGGGATATACCCGAACTGGCGCCGGATCTGCCGAGCTCAGGATGGACGAAGATCGCTGAGCCTGTAATTGTAACTGCGGCAATAGGCGGATTGGTCTATTTATTCTTTGCGAATAGATGAGGTGAAAATGCAACGCATCGGCTTTATTCCTGTTACAGCAATATTGATATTATGCGTATTATCCTGTTCCCGCGGAGGGCTGAAGGAGCAAGAGTCACCCCGGGACCAATACAATGGGGCTATGGAGCTTTATGAAGAGGGAAAATTTTTCAAGGCTCAGGCTCGACTTCAGGGATTGATATACAGCTTTCCAGGACAGACTTTTATTGATACGGCTCAGTATTATCTGGGGATGTCGCTGTTCAACATGGAAAACTACCCCGAAGCCGTGGGAGAATTCAGGCGGCTGCTGGCCACTTACCCTATCTCGCCATTCGCGGATGATGCACAGTTTCAATTAAGCATGTGTCATTACGAGCAATCGCCTAAGTATTCGCGCGACCCGGATGAAACGTTCAGAGCTATCGACGAATTCACGGAATTTCTGAACAGGTATCCGCAAAGTCCGCTGGTGCCCGAGGCGCGAGACAGAATAAACGAGATGTATGATAAGCTGGCGCGGAAGCTATTCAAAAACGGCGAACTCTATTTGAAGCTGAATGCTTATGAGCCGGCCCTTCTGTATTTCGACATGATCCGGGATAATTACTCCGGGACCGAATGGGCCGAATATGCGCTATTTTACTCCGGCGTGGCACTGATGAAATTGGATCGGGAATCCGATGCGCTCCAGACGTTCCAGGATTTTGTGATGGCCTTTCCGGATCATAAGTTATCGAAAAAGGCGAGAAAAAATATAGAGAAATTGCAATTGAGCGCCGACGGAGGCTGAAACTTGTCCCGTATCGGTATATTGGGGGGCACGTTCGATCCGCCGCATAACGGGCATTTAGCCATAGCGGAAGCGGCCATTCGCAAGCTCATTTTAAAAGAGATTATTTTCATTCCGGCCAAAACTCCGCCGCATAAATCCAGCCGGAGGATATCATCCCAGCAGGACAGGCTGGCCATGCTCAAACTGGCCGTGGGTGGAAAAGAGAAAATTATGATATCCGAGATAGAATTCGAGCGGCAGGGGCCGTCCTATACCGTTGATACTCTTGCCGAATTAAAAAAGGGAAATCCCGACGATGAATTCTACTTTCTGATTGGAGCCGATAACGTCTCGGAGATGGAAAGCTGGCATCAGCCGGAGAGGATCATGGATATGGTTAAGGTGGTGGCTGCCGGCAGGCCCGGTTTTTCCGCCGCAGGTAAGTTCTCAGCCATGATTGAATCGTTCGATATGACCCCGGTGAATATATCATCGACATTAATCCGTGAGAAGGTGAAATCCGGTCTGTCGATTTCGGGACTGCTGCCGCCGGCCGTGGAGGAGTATATTCTAAAACGGAATCTCTATAAAACCAATGAGTAAGCTGATTCTTATCGATGGTTCGGGGGTTGCGTATCGCAGTTATTACGCGTTCATCAGGAATCCTCTTATCAATTCCCGCGGAGAGAACACCGGGGCCGTTTTTGGCTTTGTTAATTCAATGAATAAAATAATCAGTGATCTCAAGCCCGATTATCTGGCCGTAGTGTTCGATACGCCGCAGCCGACATTCCGTCATAAGATCTATCCGGAATACAAATCGACCCGCGCCAAGACCCCCGACGAACTGATAGCTCAATTTCCCTGGATCGACCAGGCGATAGAAGGTTTCAATATAACCACCATTCGTATGGACGGCTATGAGGCGGATGATATTATCGGCACCCTGTCGGTCAAAGCCGCCGCCCGCGGGATTGAAGTTCTCATGTTCACGGGAGATAAGGATTTTTATCAGCTGGTGACCGAGAGAGTCAAGATACTTCATCCCAGAGAATTCGAAATTATGGGTCCCGAGGCGGTGAAGGAGAAATTCGGCGTTCCCCCCGACAGGGTAGTCGATACCCTGGCATTGATGGGCGATACCTCCGACAATATCCCGGGAGTGCCCGGAGTCGGACCAAAAACGGCAGTCTCGCTCATAGAGGAGTTCGGGGATTTCAACAAGGTTTTAGAGGATGGCCCTCAAAAGAAAAAGGGGAAGATAGCCGGCGCATTAAAGGATTATAAGGAGCAAGCGAAGCTCTCCTACGATTTAGTAACCATCAAAACCGATTGCCCTATAGAGCTTGAACTGGGTGAACTGACTTTGAGTGAACCGGATAATATGGCCCTTGTAGAACTGTTTCGACGGCTTGAGTTGAGAGGCCTGGCGAAAAAATATGCCCTGCCGGAGGCTGAATCGCTTTTTAAGGAGGGGGAAGACAAACCTCCTGCGGATTATAAAACCGTAAAGAGCTTATCCAATCTGGATAAAATCCTGGCTGAGGTTGAAAAACTCAAAGAAGTCGCCGTAGATACCGAGACATCATCGTTATCGTCCCTGGAGGCGCGTCTCGTAGGAATATCGTTGTCATACCGGGAGGGAGAGGGATTCTATATTCCGTTGGGACACGAAACAGGGAAGAACCTTCCAATGCAGGATGTTCTTGAAAGATTTTCAAAGCTTTTTGAATCGGACGTGAGAATCGTGGGCCAGAATATCAAATACGATCGACAGGTGTTCAAGAATCACGGAGTTTATATCGACAAGCCCCACTTCGATACGATGGTAGCCTCCTATCTGATTAACCCGGGGGGGAGAGGATATAACCTGGAGAACATGGCTCTGGAGCATTTCAATTACAGGATGATGCCGATTTCAGATTTGATCGGATCCGGCAAAAAGCAAATCAATTTCGCCAGGGTTGATATTGAAAAGGCGACTTTTTACGCTTGCGAGGACGCCGATTTCACGCTGCGATTGAAAAAAGCACTGGAGCCGACTATAAGAGAGTTGAAACTCGAACAGCTTCTTCATGAGATCGAGATGCCGCTGGTGGCCGTACTGGGAGATATGGAGGAAACCGGTGTAAAGATCGATAGTGAATTATTAGGAGGGCTATCAAAAGATTTTGATCGGAAGCTCAAGGATGTGGAAAAGGCGATTTTCGAGGAATCAGGTGAGAAGTTCAATATAAACTCGCCCCGGCAGCTTGGAGAAATCTTATTCGATAAGCTAAACCTGAAATCCACGCGCCGAACTGCCAAGGGCGGTGCCCGGTCGACATCGGTGGATATTCTCCAAAAGCTGGCCGAGATTCACCCTGTTCCCAGAATGGTGCTGGAGTATCGTCAATTGATGAAGCTGAAATCGACCTATATCGACGCTCTTCCGGCAATGGTCAATTCCCATACGGGCAGAGTGCACACCAGCTTCAATCAGACTATTGCGGCCACGGGCCGGTTGTCGTCATCCGATCCGAATCTGCAGAATATTCCGATCCGCACGGAAGAGGGACGTGAGATCCGGCTTGCGTTCATCCCCGCCGGCGATGATTATAAGATTCTTTCCGCAGACTATTCTCAGATCGAACTAAGGATCATGGCACATTTCGCCGGCGATAAGACTATGATCGAATCGTTCAAATCCGATGAGGATATTCATCGCAGGACCGCAGCCGAGGTGTATGGCGTGGATTTAGAGGATGTCACCGATGACCAGCGGCGGGCGGCCAAGACGGCTAATTTTGCGATCATATACGGAGTAACTGCTTACGGGCTTTCGCAGCAATCGGAACTGTCCCTGGGCGAATCGAGAGATTTCATCGACGTTTATTTTGAGCGGTATCCTGGAATTAAGAAATATATGGAAGATATAAAGAAATTTGCCCGGGAAAACGGATATGTATCGACCTTGTTCGATCGGAGAAGGTATCTGCCCGACATCAACGCTAAGTCAGTACAGGCCAGGCAGTTTGCCGAGAGGACTGCGATCAATACGCCGATACAGGGCACTGCCGCCGATATGATAAAGATCGCCATGATCAGGATAGCCGATGCCATAAGAGGCATGAAATCTAAAATGATATTGCAGGTTCATGACGAACTGGTGTTCGATGCACATTTCGATGAGTTGGATCGACTGAGCGAAATTGTCAAGCGGGAGATGGAAGGTGCCGTCAAGTTGAAAGTACCGATAAAGGTAGATATGGGTACTGGAGACAACTGGCTGGAGGCCCATTGATGATTTTGTCTTCGGTACGCAAGCGATTATCCAGAGTTGAAACCTGATGTCGATTATCGGGCTGACAGGAGGGCCGGGGACGGGTAAGTCGCTGGTGGCAGAATACCTCGAGGAACGGGGAGCGATCATACTCTCCGGTGATGATGCCGGGCGCGAGGTCGTTGGAGGCATCCCAATAGTTAAAAAGCGGCTTGTAAATGCCTTTGGAGATTCAATATTAAGGGATGACGGCTCGCTGGATAGAAGACTCTTGGGGCGGATGGTGTTCGCTGATCCTGCAGCCAGAGGGAAGCTAAACAGGATTGTCCATCCCCATCTTCTTAAAATCCTCAAGACCTGGATTAAGAAACGCCGAATGCGTTCTTCGAAAAAGCTTATCGTGGTCGATGCCGCCCTGATATTCGAATGGGGAATAGCCGACTGGTTCGATTATATCCTGGTAGTTTCCGCCACGAGAGACCAGCGGTTAAAACGAATGATAAACTCCGGCCTGAGCAAGAAAGAGGCTGCAGCCCGGATAAGCTCGCAAATCCCCCAGCGGACAAAGGTCGCCCTGGCGGATCATGTCATCGAGAATAACGGCAGCAAGTCGACATTGAGGAAAAAAGTGAATGAGTTTCTGGATCTCCTGCAGCGGGCCGAACAAGAGAGTGGCGGAATGATTTCATGAAGACAGTATTAATCCTTTTGATATTGAGCAAATCAGCTTTGGCGGCCATACCCTGCGATAATGACGAAACGGTCTCTGATTTGCTGGAGAGGATTGAGAATTTCCGCTCGAAAACGGAAACGGGAAAACTCGCGGGCCTGGTTAAATGTCTCTACGCTCCAGCCGCTCACTATGTAGATGAATATGATTCTTTTGCCTCGGAAGAATCTCTTGAGAGAATCCGGGACGAAACTCGTCAGGATCGCTTGAAGGTAATCAAGGTCCTGGTCCCTCTGTCGCGATCGGATGATTGGCTCCTGGCACAGGAGGCTGCAGCGGCGCTGGCCTATTATGGTTATCCTCCAGGTCAGGAGTTGTTGTCCAAATATCCTGACGGTCCGATCAAAGCCATATTCTATTCGATTCTCGGCTACGAGCGTTCACATCGCTGGGGCATCGATCAGTTCTGTCGACTTGACAGGCAATCAACGCCCGACAGCTCGGCCATGGTGGCAAAAATGACTTACCTCAATTTGCTATATCATCTGGCCTCGCCTGCAAGCCTGCCTTTCGTAAACAGCCTGATTGAATCATCGCAACCCGAAATGATAAGGGCCCGTGCGGAGCTTATCAGGCAGCGAATAATGACTCTGCATCCTGAAATTAAGTGAAAGATACGTCCCTAATAGCGAGGGATGAAATCCCTTGCGGCAGAATCTAAAATAGATTAATTAGGAAACCTGATGCATATCTGGGGTTATCTGGCCAACACCGTCACCGTGCTGACAGGATCGGGTCTCGGTTTACTCATTGGGACGCGGCCGCCGAAATCCGTAAAGAAAATCATATTATCGGGTCTGGGACTTTCGACTATCATAATCGGAACGCAGATGGCGCTGGAAACACAGAAGTTGATCTTGATCGTGGGATCGCTTGTGGGCGGAGGCATTATCGGGCAGATCGTGGGCATCGAAGAATGGTTGGAGAGGGTTGGGGAGAGGTTGAAAAGAAGGGTCGGATCCTCTTCATCGACGTTCGTTCTGGGATTCGTGACGGCATCGCTTCTGTTTTGTTCCGGTCCTATGACCCTGGTGGGTTCCCTGGAGGATGGTTTCGCCCGGAATGCGGATCTGATCTACATCAAATCGTTAATGGATGGTGCGGCGGCTATCGCCCTTACTGCCACGATGGGGATCGGTGTCATATTCTCCGCACTGACGGTTTTTATTATCCAGGGAACGCTGACCTACCTGGGTATGGCAGTAGGGGATTTTATGGGCCCCGGCGTAATGAATGAAGTAAGCGCGGTCGGCGGAGTTTTGATACTCGGCATAGGTTTCAATATTCTGGATATCGCTAAGATAAAAGTAGGTAATTTTCTGCCGGCGTTGATAGTGGCCGCTCTGTTGAGCCGGTGGCTGTTATGAATGGAACAATTATCTCGTAAGTCAGGTTGAAGGAGGAACAATGAGTCTCTCAAAGCTACTGGATGCAAGGCCGGAAAACATCAGGGAGAAACTTGGCTCTCGATCCAGGGTGTGCCTGCTCAACGGCCACGACGTTTTTAGAAATATTCGCGACGAAAAGATCATCGTCATGGCCTGCAACACCAGGATCAAGCATGCAATACCCGGTATCATGAAAGCGGCCATGGAGAGCGATTCTCTGGTGGCGTTCGAGCTGGCCAAATCGGAGTCGGATCTTAAGGGCGGTTACACAGGGATGACGCCGCAGGTATATTTCGAGACGTTGATCGCCTATGCTGAGGAAGTTGGTTTCGATCGGCCGTTTATCTTACATGGAGACCACCTGACGGTTAAGACCACGAATGAAGATGAAATCAGGGCAACAGAGGAGTTAATCGCCGAACTGCTCAGAGCGGGATACACCTCATTCGCTCTGGATGCTTCATTCAATCTCGAGGATGACAATATCCGGATTACGAGTCGGATGGCAAAACCGATAGTGGAACGTGGATTCGGCCTGGAAACTGAGGTAGGCGAGATAAAATCTGTTGGCTCCACAGGCGAGATTACTACCGTGGAGGAGGCCAGAGTATTTATAGAGGAACTTGTCAGCCAGGGAATAACTCCAGACCTTCTTGGTATAAACAATGGGTCTAAACACGGCAATTATCTCGATGGAGAGGAGATCTCAATTGATCTGATGAGAACCGGAGAATGCTATGAAGCGGTAAAAAGCCATGGCGTCTGTATTGCCCAGCATGGTATAACGGGCACTCCTCTTCATTTGGTGGGTCGATTCGCCGATAATGGAATCAGGAAGGGGAATGTCGGCACCGAGTGGCAAAATGTCGTACATCGCCACCTGCCGGAGGATCTCATGCAGCAGATGAAATCATGGGCCGATGAAGCCGGGAAAGACATCAAGTTCGCCGCCAAACAATTTTACGGCGAAATCGCTGATATCCCGGCCAAGAACAAGCTGGCAATTGAGGACCATGCCAGGAAGACGGCAATCGGATATTTCGAAGCATTCAGAGCGGTTGGCTCCGCGAGCATGTTGGCGGCCAAACTTTAGGGAGAATATGCTTGACAAATTTGATGATTTTACTATTTTTATGTTGCGAAAACGAAAGAAAGGGTCTGCCTATCGTATCTGGCTAAAAGATTTGTGTAAGTTTGGAGTTGACAGTAAGTTAACGAGCTTGATTACAGTCAACTGAACTGTTGTCTTCCGGCGAGGTAAGCCGGGAAGACTGAGCCCGAATATGATGGGGAGACCCAATGAGAAGCCTGCTTGAGATAGCGATCAAGATTTCCCGGGTATTTGTTCTATCTGCTATAAGTGCCAGTCCCTTAGGTGCCGCTACTGTATTCGATATGGATGTCGATATTTTGAGATCCGATATTACCGGTGTAACGATAAGTTATAAGGTTCCGGATCATGAGATTATCCCCAACAACATAGCGGGAGAGCAATATCATAACCTTCAGATCTCTCGTACGGCCCAGATTAGAGAAGAAGGACAGGTGGAGATTCCGGTCAAGATTGTGCCGCTGGCCGTTCCCCCGATGGCCCGGGTTTCAATTCAGGTTCTGGAAGAGGAATATTACGATGTCCAGTTTAGAAAACTAGCACCATTCTTCGCCCGACATACGAGTGAAGAACTTGATAAGGCTTTTTCTTCGGAGCTTGCGCGGAATCCAGAGGTGCCCTCGAGCAAACCATACATCTTATCCAAGGATGAAATCCGCGGTCTGAATATCATAAGGCTGGCGATTCCCACCGCCAGATATATGGGAATTTCACAACGATTATCTATTCTAAAGAGCATCACCATAAGAGTTGATTTCACAGAAGCGAAGGAGAACCTTGCTGCCGGCTACCGCAACCCCGGGGCCGCATTCGACAGGATCCTCAGAAGCACCGTCGCAAACTATGATGCGGGACGAGACTGGTTTCTTCCGAGGGCAGTTTCGCCGGTTTCGTTGACGGCAACTTCCACCGCCTTCGATTCATCTGATACGTGGGTCAGGATAGAGCTTTTATCTGAAGGTATATATAAGTTTGGATGGCTCGACTTTAATGCTGCAGGCATAGAGCCCTTAAGTGTTGATCCATCGCAGATCAGGATGTTTTATGGCGGCGGCAGGGAGCTCCCACTGTCAAACTTCGATTCCCGTCCAGAGCTTTTCGAGATCCCCGTGGACATTCTCGGCGGCGGTGACGGACAGTTTGACAATGGGGATTTTGTTATCTTCTACGCCGATGCCGTCGATAGCTGGGAGTATTCGGAGGATCTCGGACGGTTTGAGCACTACAGGAATCATTACACCAATAGGAATATCTACTGGCTGACGCTTGGCGGTACTTTTTCCAATCCCCCGTTGAGATTTTCAGTCGCGGATGGAACTCCCGGCGGTTTATATGATGTGTCGGTTGATGGTTTTACAGCCAGGTACCATAAGGAGGAGGAGTGGATATTCTGGTGGCAGACACCGTCATCGGGTGTCTATGATTATTTCGAGTGGTACTGGGGATTGGGGAGAGACTTCAGCGTCACTATGCAGCTTTTCGACATTGTTCCCGGCGAAGAGGCTCAGATCGTTGTACGCCATAAGTCCGGGACTCCTTACCTGACAGTTAACGGAGGCGGCCAAATCGCTCCCTCGACCAATCAATACTTTTCCACCTATTCGACAGCCGATCTATCAAACGGCCTTAACGGTTTGGTTCTGGAATCGTCGGGCGATTTCTATCTGGACTATATCGATGTTCACTATGAACGCTGGCTGAAGCTTATCGACGGCAACCTGTTATTTGCCCGGCCCGATACTTTCGGAACGATCCGGTATAACCTCACAGAGGTCTCATCGCCATATATACTGATGGACATTTCGGATAAAAACAGACCTGTAAAAATCACCGGGGGTGACCTCGAGGGGCAGGATCTCGTTTTTCATGATACAGTATCTGCAGGATCGCATAAGCAATATTATATTTCCACGGTCGAGAGGCTTAAGAGCCCTGGTTCGGTATCGTTTTATGAAATGGATAACCTCCGTGACATATCATCGGCGGAAAACAGAGTTGATGAGATAATAGTAACCTATGATAATTTCTATGATCATGCGGCAACACTGGCAGATTTACGGGAGCAGGAATATGATATGCCCGTGAGAATTGTGAGGATATCGGATATCTATAATCAATTCTCCTCTGGCCTGGTGGATGCGGTTGCCATAAGGGATTTTCTCAAATATGCCTATGAGAACTGGCCCGAGCCGGCGCCTTCTTTTGTGCTTCTTCTGGGAGATGGTCATTATGACTTCAGAAACAACTTGGGCTCGAACAATCCCGTTTTCATCCCGCCTTTCGAAAACGATCGCCAGATGACCGATGACCATTTTATCTATTTCGGGGAAAAGGGCCATCTGGATTCCGACAGCAGCGGAGCTCCCGACATGATGATTGGCCGGATCCCGGCAAACTCAGCACAGGATGCTGAAGATATGATCGGTAAAATTATCGATTACGATACTAACCCCGATCTGGGTTCATGGCGGAACAGGGTGGTGATCGTAGCCGACGATAACATAACGCCAAGAGGACCCTACGAGACATTCCACACACGCCAGGCGGAAACCCTTTCCAATCTTCATGTTCCCAATAGTTTTGAAGTGGGGAAGATCTATCTGATCGAATATCCCATGCAGAATGGAGAGAAACCTTCTGCCCGCGAGGCGTTGATTGGGGCTTTTAATCAAGGATCTCTGATAGTCGACTGGATAGGCCATGGAAGTCCCGACCTGTGGGCGGATGAACATATCTTCAGGAGATCCGAAGACATTCCCCGGCTGACGAATGGGAAAAGACTGCCATTGATATTCACCGCTTCCTGCTCGATTGGATTTTTCGATGATCCCAGTATAGAGAGTTTTGGGGAAGAGCTGATACGAAATCGCTCCCGTGGAGCGGTGGCGGTGATATCGGCCACCAGGACGGTCTTTGCCGCTCCAAACACGGCATACAACAACATGGTTTTCGATCAGCTTTTATATCAGGATTCGGTTGGTATCGGGGAAGCCATGTATATGGCGAAGTATCTTCGCGGCGGGCCAAATGGAACTCAATCCAACGACAGGTTTTATGTCCTTTTCGGAGATGCTGCCCAGATTCTGCAGTTTCCCAAGTTCGATGTCCGTTACACGTCGGCTCCGGATTCCCTCGTAGCCCTCAGTGAGGATGGCGTATCGGGCGAAATTACCGATAACCAGGGTAACCTGATGAGCGATTTCAACGGCACCGCCTGGGTAACTGTAAAAGACGGCACCATAACGAAATCGGTGGTAATGCTCGACAGGTATAACAATCCGCTGTCACCGCCCAACAATACAATAAGCTATCTGGCTCCTGGCGCGACAATCTTCGTCGGCCCTGTCGATGTTGTAAACGGTATGTTTTCAACTCGATTCTTCATGCCAAAGGACGTGTCGTATGGCAGCCGGGGCGCTAAGATATACGCCTACGCCGAGAATGGGATTTACGATGCTGTAGGGGTTGTCGATTCAATTCTGGTTTCCGGGTCAGTTTCGTCTGTTCAAGATTCGACGGGGCCTGAGATCAGGCTTCTGGCGGATAGCCGCCCGTTTTCATCGGGTATTACTCTGGTGCGCTCGGGCTTCAATCTTACGGCGGAGATTGAAGACCAACATGGAATAAATATCACCGGTCAGCTGGGGCATGGGATAGTAATCCGAGTGGACGATGGCGAGGTTTTTGAAGCGGACGCCACGGGCAATTTCAGTTATAACCGCGGCGGTTTTCAAGCCGGGACTCTGGAACTGACCTTACCTTCGCTGCCTCCGGGGGAACATGATATTTCCGTGAAGGCCTGGGATAACTTTAACAATTCCAGCTTGATTGTGAAGAGAATCGAGGTTGTTTCAACGGAGAAGCTTAAAATAACTGAGGTTATGAATTATCCCAATCCTGTCAGAGAACGCGGCCAGAATACTGAGTTTCAATACTGCTTGAATAGCGATGTCGATCGAGTCATTATAAAGATATTCACAGAATCAGGCAGGAAAATAAAGACTATAGGTGTTTCATGGCCGGACGAGGGGGCTCGGATGGGGTGTCATCAAACTGCCTGGAATCTGAGGGATGCCGATGGCGACCCGTTGTCAAATGGAGTATATTTGTATCAGGTCTCCGCTGACGGTCGAGATTTCGACGGGAAAAGAGTTAATGTTTCAGAGGCAGTGAAACTGGTCATCTTGCGTTAAGATGTAAATGTTGGAAAGCCGATAATATTATTGAGCGGAAAAAATGAACAAAAAGATCGATTATGGAGGCTCGAATGAAAGGGTATAAGCTTGCTATCCTGATAACACTTGCTCTGTCGGTATCCGCGGCAGCCCAAGTGTCGCAGACTGCAGTGCAGTTTCTGCTGATAGCGCCGGGAGCTCGCGCCGGGGGGATGGGTGAGACGTTCGTGGCGATATCTGATGACGCCACCGCGGTGCACTGGAACCCTGCCGGCTTGGGGCGATATCCCTTGAGCGGAACCTGGCTGGATTTTAGAGCAGCATCCCAGGATACCGTAAATGGATTGGTTCTGGTGAAAAACAATCTGCCGGAGACGAATTATCGCCAGTATGATATATGGGGACTGGTCAATAATCGGCTTGCCAAATGGGACGGTGAGAAATGGATCTTCGGAACCCGGAGGACGCTGGCCGCGGACAGGTCGCTACAATCGCTGGTTGAGAGATTCACCGGCCTTTCCGAGAGCGAGGCAGAGGTTTATGCCGATAAGGTTGCCAGGGCCAACAACGAGCTGACCCCGGAAGTCATAGAATCTCTGCATAATCAGCTAATGCAGGTAGTACCCTCGGATTATCTCTATAAAGAAGAAATCGAATACGGTTTTGAGAAGCTCCATAATGCTTGGCAACGTTTAAGAATAGACATGGACGGCTTCAATGAGATTCGGGATGAAATCAAACAGTTGCAGGCGGAATCGTTCAATGTGCGGGAAAATCTGGATAAGATAGCGTTCGGATTTCACAGAGCCGTAACGGCCAGAGGTGAGCGGAAAGTCTGGATACCTTTCGATGTGACCCTGCCCGAAAACATCACCTGCCTGGGTTCGGACGACAATTCTATATATGTCGGGACCTCTGAAGGTCTTTTCCAACTCGATCCGGACAATATGAGATGGTCCACGTATACAGTTGAACAGAATTCTCTACCCTCGAATCATATTACCGTCATCGAAAAGGTCGGCCGTCGGCTGATGTATATCGGTACTGACAGGGGTTTGGTCAAATTCACTGGCCGCAATGTTGAGATTTTTCCGGATAATTCTGCTGCTCCCAGGGGTTATGTGACTGCTATCGCCGCTATAAGCAATAAGGACGCCTGGGCGGTGTCGGAAGACAAGCTTTACCATTATGACGGCACCACATGGCTTGATGCAAAGAACGAAGAGATCTCAATCGGGGAAAGCATCCCCTTGACGATGCAGGAATTCTATGGTGATTTCGGCGAGGTCTGGTACGATAGATTGCTGGCAGAAATAGCTCAGGCGAATGCCGGCGATCTCGACAGCGTGGAGGCGGGCCAGCTCGTGAGATTTCCTTATAGTCTTGGTTACAAAGGTGAAATCACCCGGCTCGGGATTGACCCCCGCGGCAAGTTATGGATAGGAACCACCCACGGAATAGTGCTTTACGACGGCAATAGATTTCAACAATTCGGATATAGGATTTTTGAGGTTCCCTCCGATGGAATGGCGCTGGAGGAAATTGCCGCCCAATTTATACCCGATCGTGATCCAACCATAATTGAAAAACTCACCCGGATGATCAAAGATTTCAACGATCTGGAGACATTCTATCTTGACAGGGGAACGAAGATATTGGTTTACGCCAATTCTCTCGGCTCCAAGATCTCTGCCATTCGTCCGGTTTCAGCCGATGAAACCCTGATCGCTACTGCCCTTGGAATAGTGGAATACAATAAGGGGAAATGGGGTAGATTGCAGAACATCCAGTTGGCAGAATCGAAGGTCTCCGAGATCCAGGAGCGAAACGGCGAGCTCTGGATAGCGGCTGCCGACAGGATAGCGGTCTATGCCGGAGCCAAAAAGCAGATGACGTTTATGCACTCAAACTACCTCGTTCAACTGGCTGATGATTTGTACTATGATTATTTTTCCTTCGTTTATCCCTCGAAAGGATGGGGGACATTCGGTCTGGGGGTAACATTCTTATCGTACGGTGAGCAAGTACGAACCGGCGAGTCCGGTGAGGAGCTGGGCACATTTTCATCCTACGATATAGCGTTTACTCTATCATATGGCACGAAACTGATGCACAATCTCTCCGGGGGAGTTTCCTTGAGGTATATCAATTCCCATCTGGCGGAGGTTGGTGCCGGTTCCGAACGTGGCAAGGGAACCGGATATTCTGTGGCAGTTGATGGCGGAGTTCTCTACGATGTATCCAGCAAGCTGACTCTGGCGGCCACCTTCACCAATATAGGTCCCGATATTGCGTATATCGACGCTGACCAGGCTGACCCTCTTCCCCGGAAGCTGGCGGTGGGATTCAACTATAAGATCGTGGATTCGCCTTTCAACCGGTTATCTGTACTGGGAGAGGCGGATAAGCTCCTGGTAGACCTCAACCACTCTTTAGGAACGGAATTCAGGGAGATTATACCTCATATCGGTCTCGAATACTGGTACTCGAACTATGTCGCCCTGAGGACGGGATATGTCTACGATGAAGTGGGCGTTCAGAGATATTTCACGCTGGGTGCCTCGCTTCAGTACTCCAACTACAGATTCGATTTCTCCTACATACCGTCATCCAATCAGGACTTCAACCGGCTTGGAAACACCATGAGATTCTCTATGAACGCGGGGTTTTAAGGACTTAATTAGTGTTGTTTTACCGCCGTTTTATTTATGCGGTCATTTCGATTCTTCTTTTGACCGGGTCGTCGTGGTCGGAAACCATCCTTCGCCCAATCGAACGGGTTCCCTTAGCTGATATCCATAGAGAGAATATCTCCGGCAGGCATAGGTTTATATCAGATGTATCGAGGAAAAACCTTTTAGAGCTCGATCGCCCAGCGCCCTTTGCATTGCCCACCGCCAAAAGAGGGATTTCTCTGGAAGCTGCATTAATGATTGATACTCTTAACGTTTTGGCGCTGAAAGTGGAATTTCAAAGGGAGATGCCGGATGATCCCAACACCACCGGTGACGGTACGTTCGATCTGCGCAGCTACGAACAATTTCTCACGGAGGAACAGCATTATATCGATCCCGGGCCTCATACCACGTCGTATTTCAATTCTCACCTGGAGGCCCTGAGGCGATACTGGTATTTCATATCCGATAAGAAGCTTGATTTAACCTGGGATGTATATCCCCGCGAGGAAAGTCTGGCCTATCGTCTACCGCAGCCGATGTCTTATTACGGCTCTGCGGCTACATTAGATGAAGTCGCTGAGAAGCTCGGATACTTCTTTATCGATGCCGTATCAATGGCAGATTCCGTTGCTCCCCAGATAGATTTCTCCGCGTATCAGTCGATCGTTCTATTCCATGCCGGTTCAGACCAGCAGAATAATATTCCGTTTATTAATAACACACCGCATGATCTCTTTACAGGATTTCTTATTTTGTCGGAGCCGGTCTACGTTGACAGCGGGACGGTGGGGATACAGGAGGGCTTGATAATACCGGAGGCGGCGTCCCAGGATAATCGCGTCACCGCCATAAATGCTGTTCTATCGCATGAATTCGGCCACCAGCTCGGACTGATCGATCTGTATAACACCCAGACTTTCTTTACCCAGGTCGGCGACTTTGCCCTGATGGACAATAACGGGATGTCGGTGGGTGTTCAATTTCCCGACATAAGATCCACTGTCGGCGGTACGCTGCCGGTTTATGCGTCAGCCTGGTCGAGAGCGTTTCTGGGATTCGATATCCCGCGAGAGATTACAGGCGGAATCGACATACCCTTGACTGCAGCCGCCCTTTCCGGCGACTCCACTGAAATAATCAAAGTGCCCATGACCGATTTCGAATATATCCTGCTGGAAAATCGTCAACCGGACACCGATACGCTGGAACCGGATTATCCTTTCGACAACGTGTTGATTGGCGATTCCTTAACCGGTGTTATACTCGGTCCGGGATATGCATATTTTGAGGGTAACGATACGGTTTTGGTCTCCGATGCCGAATATGACCGGTTACTTCCCGGAGACGGGGTCCTGATGTGGCACGTCGATGAATATGTTGCCTACCAGAGTAATTTTCCAGGTTTCAATAATTACCAGACTAACTCCCTGCAATGGGATAAGGATCGCAGATTCTTAACCCTTATCGAAGCTAATGGAGTTGTAGATTTCGGCGGGAATTATTACAGGGGATATGGAACTGACTCGGATTTTTATAAAGTCGGGAATAGCACAATGTTGACTCCCTTCACCAATCCCTCCTCCATGTCCAACCTCGGCGCCGACACGCATATTCATATCACGGATATATCTGAATCGGATACGGTTATGACATTGGATATTGAGGTAGAATGGCTAATGCCGGGCTGGCCGCAGATGAGCTTTCCCCAACAGAATTCAGATCCGATTCTGGTCGATATCGATGGAGACGATGCTCTCGAGATCCTGATTGCAGCCGATTCGGCTCTTTTGATTTACAGATATGATGGCGAGAAATTTATCACAAATTCCGATTCCCTTCGATTTTATGGTTTTGATGGTAGCATACAAGCTTATCCGTGGGGCATCGCAGCCATTTGCGATACGACCATCTCGGATAGGCCGGTGCCGGTGGATTTCGATGGTGATGGTACGTATGAAATTGTTTTGCCGACCGTCTCCGGACGGTTGTACGCATTTTCACCTTCCGATGATAACGTGGACGGCAGAGCCGATGCGTTTCCCGGTTTTCCGATACAGATCTCAATTGGGGCCGTTACATCCGTGATAGCGGCTGATTTTGATTCCGCAGCCGGCACGGAATTGATTGCGTTTGATGACAATGGAATAGTACACGCGGTAACCGGGTCTGCAACCGATAGCGTTATTTTTGATTTCGGCGCCCCGATACTTTCATCTGCTGCCTTTACCGTGGAAGGATATAACCTAATTGATGTCGCTTATATCCTTAATAACCAGGCCACGATTTCCCGGCTCATTTCTGATGCGGGAGGATTCGATTTCATGCTCGATTTTTCCATTCCGGCGGGCACTGAGGACACATGCTATATTGTTTCCGGAGATATCGACAGGGACGGCGGCCTGCCCGAAATTATAGCAGTCTGTTCCAGCCGGATAGTCCTGATTGAGGATGATGGATCACTGGAGACTTTTACAGAGATAGGCCAATCGTTGGGGCGTCCGGCGCTCGGCGATATCGACGCCGATGGTTATCCTGAAATCATCGTTGCGGGCGATTCGAAAATATATGCGTTTGGCCGTAACGGCGTACTCATGTCCGATTTTCCAGTCGATCTAAGCCTGTATGATCTGACGGGAGTAATCGCGGCGCAGCCGGTTCTGGGCGATGTCGATGAGGATGGTTTGCCCGATATCATAGTTGGATTGCCGGTCGGCGCAATTCACGCCCATAACTACCGGGCTGAGTGGATTGCCGGGTTTCCTCTTCCGAGCTCATTCGGAATCGATAGATCCTGCGCCCTGGCGGATATAGATAACGATGGAGATCTGGATCTTCTGTCGATCGAGATGTCGGGTATGATAAGCGCCTGGGATATTTCGTTTAGCTATGATTACGTCGATATCCCCTGGGGCATGGATGGCGGTGATCACTCAAACAGCAATTATCTGTCGCCATTGCATGAGAAGCAGATAGTAGCCGGCGATGATCAATTGCCGAAAGGCTCGGTTTATAATTATCCCAATCCGGCGTCGAATTCTACAACCATAAGGTATTATCTGAATAGTGAATCTCTTGTCAATATAGATATGTACGATTTCATGGGCGAAAAAATAGAATCCGCTCAGATGATCGGCGAGGCGCACATGGACAATGAGTATGTCTGGGATTGTTCGGGAGTTGCCTCCGGCGTATACTTTTGCCGGGTGGAGGCCGATGATGGAGGCAGCAAAAAATGGCAGATTATAAAGATTGCCCTTGTAAAGTGAGATCTTTCCGGGTTAAATTTCAGGAGGTGTTCGGATGAGGATATTGTCAGCATTTATGGTCATAATAATCCTGACGGCTGCAACCGCCTGGTCGGGGGGAGCGGGTATCGCCAGGGTTTATTCGGTGGAAGAGTATTTTCTAGCCAATGACCTGGCGATGGAGAAATATTTCAATGGCGAAGTGATCTTAAGTGAACAGGACGATCTCGGCCCCGGGAGTATATACGAATATTCCACCAAATCCCCGGCCAAGGCTTTTCTGCTGTCACTGGCGATTCCCGGCGCAGGTGAGTATTATAACGGCCAGAAAATCAAGGCGGGAACATTTTTGGCCGTCGATGCTCTTCTCTGGACGGGTTACTTCATATATCATAAGAAAGGCTCCGACAAAGAAAACGAATACCAGACGTTCGCCGACGATAATTATACGTGGCAAACCTTCATCATAGCCTGGGATCAGCTTCCGGAGGAGGATAAGGATAGATTCTCGCATCGTATGCCGTGGGACGATGGAAGTAACCGGCCTAATTTCAATCATGAATACTATGAAAATATCGGGAAATATGATCAATTTCAAGTAGGCTGGAATGATATAGATTTTTCCCCTTGGGACATAAGAGACACTACGGAGGCAGGTAAGATTGTCTCGAATCTCAGATCGCAGTATCTCGATATGCGGAAGCAGGCCAACGATTATTTTTCAAATGCCACCACGGCGGTAATGATCTCTATAGCAAACCATGTAGTATCGGCGTTCGATGCTGCCATTGGTGCGAAAAGATTTAATAAGGGCCGCAAGCAATATTCTCTGAATCTTAAGACGAAGAATATCGACGGCAAAACGACGCCATTTTTAACGTTTACTGCGAAGTTTTAGAGCTTTGAGGACGATTTCGAAATTAATATTGACGCTATTGCTTTGCGTCTCCCTCCACGGCGGATCGGCTGGTTCTGAAACTATCCATCAACAGATGCTTCTAAATATTCAGACTCTTAACAGCACTGATGACGACGATCTGGGTCTTCCGCTGTTCGGAGAATCCAGCCAATCGCGAGTTGGGGAAAAATCGAAATGGAAGGCTCTGGGACTATCCCTACTCGTCCCGGGCGCCGGGCAGTATTATAGCGGAAATAAAGGCAGGACAAAAATCTTCGGGGCTACCGAAGTCCTGGTATGGTCGGGATTCCTCGGTATCAGGACCTACGGGGGGTGGAAGAAGGATGATTATAAATCGTGGGCTGCATTCCATGCGGGAGCCGATGTTAACGGCAAATCCGATGGTTATTTCGAGAAAATGACATATTATGATAATCTCGACGAATACAATCAGCTCGAGCTTTTATACGAGGGTTCGCGGGCAGAGCTGTTTCCCTCCGGCCCGGAATTTTACTGGAACTGGGATTCCGATGAATCGAGATCGCATTTCAGGGATCTTCGCAATCAAAGCAAGAACGCCTACCGGCGATCGCTTTTAATATTGGGAGCGGCAGTCATAAACAGGATCCTGTCCGGAATCGATGCCTATCGGACGGCGGGTTCCTATAACCGTCAACGGGAGTTTGGCGATTCCAGATGGATATTAGTCTGTTCGGCAGCCGATCTTATGGAGCACGGCAAAATTGAGATTGGTCTTTCCAGGCAATTCTAAATATGTCGTCATACCGCTAATGTTATCATTAGCCGCCTGTGCCTCCCCTGCCAGGCGCGGGCGGGAGTTTCCAGAGGATATTTCTACAAGATCGATTCTAAGCCTCCGTCCCATCAAAACCATAGGTCCGAGTATCGATGAGAACAGGTCTCTTATCGAACCCGCTGGGATATCAATAAACAGGACCGACGACATCTTTATTTCGGACCGTGCCGCCAACTCTATATACAGGCTTTCAGGTGAATTCAATAGCATTTCCAGTGAGGGAGGTATCGGCGCGGAGCTCGGGGGGTTTAACAGGCCGATCGGTATGGCCAGCGATGCGGCGCTGAATCTGTATATTGCAGACAGCGGTAACAGGAGAATACAGATTCTCGATAGAAATCTGCATTTTGTAAGATCTATCGATTCTTATTTTGACGAAAACGATCAACCTCTGGCGTTCAACCAGCCGGAGGACATAAGCATCGATGGCGAAGGCAGCTTCTGGATTGCAGACAACGACCGGGTGATCCGGCTGAGTCCATTCTATGAACTGCAGATAGAGCTGTCATACCGCGTTCCGGGAAATTTCCGGATTGGGCGGGCGTCATCTGTGGATGTTTCAAGATCCGGGCACGTCGCTATCGGCGACCAGGGTAACCGTCAGGTGATCGTTGTCTCCATACATGGAAATCCGATCTCCGAATTCAGTGCCGGTTCGCCGTCCTCAGTGGCCTGGGACGACCATAACGTTATCTGGGTCACCGATCCGGAATCGGGAAAGCTATCTGCGTATGATCTTAACGGCGTTCTTCTTTTTGATTATTCTGAAGGCGCGAGCAGGTACAGGCCCCGATGGTTGGCCTTCGATTCGGACGGCAGGCTCCTGGTTCTGGATGCCGGGCTGCGTCGACTGACCCTGTATGAGGTCATTCGGGGAATCGGAGATTGAGCTATTCGGCAAAATGATTTTTGATGAGAAGATGGTTCTGGATAATAATTCTGTTATATGCATACTCTGTTGCCTTCGGTCAGCCGCCGCAGGTTACCGTTACAATATACGGCAAGGGAATCAGGGGCCCTTATCCGCTCGGGTACCGCAATCTTATAACGAATAGCGCAGTTGTTTATAAAGACAGCGTCAAACTATCATCCGTAAATTTTACAGTTCGGCATATCGAAGGGCTCATTCGATTCTCCGATCCGGTAGCTATTGGTGATTCGCTATCGGTGACTTTCGGATATGTTCCGATTTCTCTCAAGCGGCAATATTACCTGCATGAATTTAACATAACCGAGAGAGAATCCAAATCGGCCGATATCCCGCGTGAGCCGCCGCTGAAATATGCGAGTTCGGACCTCACCATCAGTGGAAGCAAGGGATTTTCGATTCAGACGGGCGAAGGTGGAGGCGGCCTTTCGCAATCTCTTAATCTAAGCGTCAGGGGCGATCTCGTTCCCGGTCTTAGAACCTCGGCGCATATCTTTGATAAGACAACGGGCTCGAGCGGCGTCACGCGAAGGCTGCAGGAGCTCGATAAGATCTATATCGAGGCGGAATCGGATCATTTCAAGGGGATTTTCGGCGATTTCGAACACATTGAGCGAGGCGACGAGTTTTTGAGTTTTCGGCGAAAGTTGACCGGGCTGAATTCTGAGTATTCCCAGGAGAATTATAATGTGAGAGGATCGGCGGCTTTTTTCCCGGGAGAGTATGCGTCCATAACGATTAACGGTATTGACGGGAGACTGGGGCCATATTATCTGCCCGATGTTGGAGGCAGGGAAGGCGTCATCATACTTCCGGGTTCGGAGAGAGTCTATCTGGACGGCATACTCCAAACAAGAGGAAGCGAAAACGATTATATAATAGATTATAAAGGTGGGGCCGTTCAATTTTCGCCTTCGAGGGTCATAAGGAACGAGACGCGGATCACAGTAGATTACGAAATCGCACGGCAAGAATATAGCCGGAGCTTCTATGCAGTTTCCGGGGAGGGTAAGCCTTCCGGAGGATTCAGAGTATTCACGAGGCTGATTCAGGAGGGTGATAACAAAAACTCCCCGAAAAGCTTTGGGATGACATCCGAAAACAGGGACCTCCTGGAGGCCGCCGGAGACGACAGGCTGGAAGCCGCTCGCGATGGCGCCACGTTCGTTGGTCCGGGGATGGGAGATTACAATCTTCTGACCGATTCACTCGGGATACTCTACTACGAGTACGCGGGCCAGAATCTCGGCGAATACGATGTGTCATTTTCGTTTGTAGGCAAGAATATAGCATCCTACAGCGCCGTTGGCGGAGGCGTATTCGAATACGTGGGGGCGGGATCGGGAGATTACGAGCCGGTTGTGCTTTTGCCATTGCCGCAGGTAAAGAGATATGGTTCGGTCGGCGCATCATGGAACCTGGAGGACAGTGCCATAACCATGCGGGCGGAACTGGCGGGATCGGTTTTCGACAAAAACACACTGTCTGGCAGGGATAATCCGCTGCAGGGCGCCTCGGGCTTGGTGGCCGCAGGGTATCATCGCCGGTTGTTCGGCGATGGCGCTTATATAGGGATCGATGGACGCTTCAGGAGCATAGGGTCAGGATCGATTTTTCCCGGACGGATCGACCTCATAGAAAGATACAGAGATTACGATCTCGAGCCTGAATCGCAACCGGAAGGGGAAAAATTACAGGAGATTAACATAGAAAGCGGTCTGGATAATTTCAGGAGAATAAAGCTGGATCTCGGATTTTTATCGCGTCCCGATATTGAAAACCGTCAGAGGCAGGCGGGGACGATTTACTGGCGTTTTGTGAAGGGAGTCGATTGGTTCGCAAGGCTCGAGAGAACCCGGGGAGAGCGAACCTGGTGGAAACGGTCGAGTGGAATATCGGCGAACTATACAATTATTCAACCATCTTTGAGAATCGAAAACGAGAGCCGCGATGGTGATTCCGGATTCAAATACTATGAGTATATTGCGTCGGTTCCAGCTACCTATCTTGAGAATATCACGGGCCGGACGGAGATATCCTATCGGGATGAAAAATATCTCGACGGAGACTGGCGCGATAAGTTCCGTTCTGGTTCGATTCAACAGAAGATAGCGCTGCTTTCCGGAGGTTCCGGCTTTTCAGGTGAACTGGCTGGATCGTACTACAAGAAGAAATACAAAGATTTTTCAGGCACCGATACGGATCAACGATCCGGATGGACGAGGCTGTCTTATGCCGATCCGGCAGGCAGGGGAGATTTTTACGTAAGCGAGAGACTAAGTTCGTCCAACGAGAGATTGCAGGCCAAGAACTATTTATTCGCCGGGGAAGGGAGAGGGGAGTATCGTTTCGAGGACGGGGAGTATATCAGAGATCCCGACGGGGATTACGTGCTGTTAATCGAGGAACTGGGTGAGGGCATAAAAGTCACGGAGATCTCCACCGAAATCAACGGGACTATCCTGCCTCTGACGATTTTCGATTCCGGGCGGGAACTGGAATCATCCATAGGACGATTGGTAGTTGAAACCGAATTAACATATCGATTGAAAAAATCATCCGACGTTTTAACCGGAGCAGATTTTTTCCCGTGGAGAAGTGACAACCTGGACGAGACTGTATTGAGGAAGGGAAGATCGGATTTGCGGCTTTATTATTATCCTCGGGCGGGCAAACAGCGGATTAAATATGCAGGGTCACGTTCGTTTCAAGACGGTAGCCCATACGCCAATGAGACAATCAGCGAGCGTTTCAGATCCGATGAGATATCCTGGGCATTTCCTGCCGGCAAGAAGGTTAACGTGCTAACTTCGGTCTTTTTTTCCAGCAAACGGAACACGTTAAACGGCGCCGGATATTCTATAAATCGCCACCGGGAATCGGCGAAGGCGGATTACAGGTTTCGCGACGCGTGGACTCTGCAGCTGGGATCGGGATTCGAGGTGGCGAAACAGACCGATATTGATATACGCTCAACCATACCATCGGGGGAGATCGGCCTGGTGCGTGATATCAAGGATAGAGGGAGAATATCTGCGAAACTGTCATATTTCAGGGTTATTGTCGATCCCGAGGGGGCTTATATACCGTATCAGGTAGCGTCAGGAAAACGGGAGGGGGATAATCTTCTGGCCAATGTACGTGCCAGGATGGAGCTTTATAAAAATGGCCGCCTTGATTTTTCATATCGTTACGAGAAATTAGCCAGGAGGCCGGAGAAACATAATATGAAAATAGAGATTACGATTCTGTTCCTATGAGAGCAAGCGTAATAATACCTGCGATAACCGTTGTCTTAGCGTCGATGGAATCTGCCGGGGCGGTCGAGATATCGGGCAATCGATTATACTCGGATAAGGAACTGACACGTCTGGTGGATTTTTCTCTTCCCGGCGATTCTCTATCCGAGAGTATTCTTGCCCTTTACGGCGACGCGGGATACTATTCGGTAAAAGTCAAAAGTATCGGAATCGATAAGAATGGGCAAAAGGCAATTCTCATAGAGGAAGGAGTGCCGTCGGTAGTGGATTCGATTTCCGTTGATGTCGTACCCGATTCTCTGAAAACCCACTTCAATAATCTGGTACTGAGCGCAAAGGGGGAGGTGGCATCCCGAGATCTCTTAGACGATTTTGCAGACCGGGCCATCTCCCGGCTGGCTGAATACGGCATGCCCTTTGCCAGTGGAGAATGGTCGGATTTTAGATTCAATGCGGCCAACAATCTTTCGGCGACATTTAGGATCATTTCAGGCCCTCGTTGTCATATTTCGGGACTTGTATTCGATGGTATCGAGAGAACAAGACCGGAGACAATAGAGAGGGTCATAGATCTGAAAGCAGGCGGTCTATATGCGGAATCGAAGGTGCGCGATTCAGAACTACTTATAGATCAGATGCGTTATATTAATATTGCCTCGCCATTTGAGCTCGAGCCGGCATCGGGGGGTGATTCGATACGGATTATTTATCATATTAAGGAATTGCCATCGACCAGATTCGATGGTGTCGGTGGATTCGTAAACACCAAAGATAGATCTGATTTTCTGGGACGGCTCAACCTCGAGTTCGGTGATATTCTGGGAACAGGAAGATCCTTCGGACTCCTGTGGGAGAAAAAGGACCGTTTTTCAAGCGAACTCAAGCTGGATTATCTCGAACCTTTTTTCATGGGGACCAGATTCGACGTTAAACTGGAAGTTTTCCAACTCGACAGAGATAGCCTTTACATTGAAACCGGTGGAAGGGTCGGCCTGGTATATCGATTTGGTCGCGGCTCCAGCGCAGGCCTTCGGTTTTCGGCGAAAAGAACCGAGCCGGAACCAGGGGCAAATATATCATCCTCAATCGGGCGTGCGGTCAAACTCGATTTCGGCTACGACCGGACGGATCGTGTCGAAAATCCGAGAGGCGGATATTTGATGAAGACCGAGGTAGATTACCGATACAGATCCAATCGTCGCGTAATTGAGGGAGACAGTCCTCCCACCGAACTGAGCGCCGTCGGATTTGACGGTGGTTACTTTGTAAGACTTAGAGATCAGTTTGTAGTTGCTGTCAGGCTGGCTGGCTGGGGCATAGCATCGGCTGATGGAACTGTACCGATCGACGAGCTTCGATTTGTCGGCGGTTTCGACGATCTGCGAGGATATGCCGAAGAGCAATTCCCGGCCTTCAGGTACGCCGTGGCTACAATCGAACCGCGCATAATTACAGGAAGACGAAGCCGGGCGTACGTTTTCGGGGATTTCGGCGCCATCAAAAGCTCGCAGAGTCAAAACGACGATTACAGATTCTGGCCCGGCTATGGTTTAGGACTTGTGTCACCTACCGGTATCGGTTTATTCAAGATCGAGATCGGCTGGGGCAAAACAGGTTTTCCGTCGGAAGCGATCTTTAATTTCGGTCTGGCGGGCACGTTCTGATGAGCAAAGCGAAGGCACTATTCGTCCTGAATCGCCCGCTCAATTGCCTGATCACATTTCTGGCAGTCTGGACGGCGGCCCTGGTAGCCGGGGAGGACTATATTTCATGGAGGATACTCGTGGCGTCCGTCTCCGCGAGCCTTATTGCCGGGTTCGGCAACACCGTTAACGATATATTTGACGTAAATGCCGATAAGATTAATAAGCCGTTCAGGCCTCTGGCGTCCGGTTCCCTGGGGGTTCGGGAGGCGGTGATGGCAGCAATTTCAACGGGTGTTGCCGGATTGACTCTTTCTCTGTTCGTCCATAAATATGCCATTCTTGTGGCCTTGCTTGCAATCGCGCTCTTAGCTCTTTACACGCCTGTTTTCAAAGGATTGTTGTTTATCGGCAATATCCTGATCGCTTTCGTCGCTGCTCTGGTGTTTATCTATGGCGGGATGGCTGTAGATAAGCCGCTCGGTGCTGTAATACTGGTGATATTTGCATTTCTATTCCACCTCGGACGTGAGATTATCAAGGATATACAGGATATGGACGCCGATATGGCGTCCGGATATCTGCCTGAGGCGCAGAGGATTGGCAATAGGACCGCACGTGGAGCAGCAATTGCAGTTTTTACACTTCTTATTGTTTTGACCTTTGCGCCGTTTCTGGTCAATCATTATGGCTTCATTTATCTTATTGTCGTGCTGCTTGGTGCCGATTTGATCATCATAGCCAGCATATGCACCCTTCTGCAGACGGGTAAGGCATCGACAATGCGTTTGGTGGCAGGCTGGCTCAAGGCTGCCATGCCGATGGGGCTTCTGGCAGTGTTTCTAGGCAGCCGAGGGGGGTGATGGCGAGTTAAAATCATTGTCTTCAATAATGCTGATGACTTGACATGAGTATATAAGATGAATATTATCTTGATTTCTATATTCCGGGTGGATGACGGATCGTCTTTTTGATAGAGGAACAATGATCGCCCGGATATGGTATAATCGACCAGTCAGAAAGTCGTTCCGAAAACCGGGAGGAGATTGATGGATCAAGAGATTACGGAATTGCAGGAAATCATAAAACAAAAATCGGCCTTTATCGATCGTTTGACTACTGAGATCTCACGGGTCATTGTCGGGCAGAAATATCTTATCGAGCGGCTGTTGATAGGGCTGTTAGCCGATGGTCACATACTGATCGAGGGGGTGCCCGGGCTGGCGAAGACCCTCTCTGTCAAAACCCTCTCCGACGCGATCAAAACCGGCTTCCAGCGGATTCAATTCACCCCCGATCTGTTGCCGGGTGATCTTATTGGCACTCTGGTATATTCCGCCAGGGATAATGAATTTTCTGTCAGGAAAGGCCCCATATTTTCCAATCTCATCCTGGCTGACGAAATAAACCGCGCCCCGGCCAAGGTGCAATCGGCGCTTCTGGAGGCCATGCAGGAGAGGCAGGTTACTATCGGCGACGAGACCTTCAAGCTGCCGGAACCGTTTCTGGTGCTGGCCACGCAGAATCCCATCGAGCAGGAAGGGACCTATCCGTTGCCCGAGGCGCAGGTCGACAGGTTCATGCTGAAGTTAAAAGTCACTTACCCGTCTCCCGAGGAGGAGCTGCTGATTCAGGAGAGGATGACATCGAGTGCGGAGCTTTCCGTATCGAAGATCACCAGCCCGAAGGAAATCCTGCAGGCCAGAAAGGCGATGCATCAGATATATATGGATGACAAAGTGAAGAAATATATAGTCGACATAGTTTTTGCCAGCCGGGAGCCGAGAAGATTCGGACTCGACCTGGAGGACCTGATAAGCTACGGGGCCTCGCCCCGGGCGACAATTTATCTTCATCTGGTAGCCAAAGCCCATGCATTCCTGAAAGGCCGCGCCTATGTCACGCCGGATGATGTCAAGATAATCGGGCCGGATGTGCTTCGACACAGGATCATCCTTTCGTATGAGGCGGAGGCCGAAGAGCTGACATCCGATGACATTGTAACCCGGATTTTTAACGGTGTGGAGGTGCCATAGTTGGTTCAGGATGGTTCCCGACTTCCTCGTGAAATACTGAAGAAAGTCAGGCGAATAGAAATTCGCACTTCCCGGATGGTTAACGAAGTTTTCTCCGGGGAATATCATTCGATTTTCAAAGGGCTGGGGATGGAGTTCTCCGAAGTTCGGGAGTACCAGCCGGGGGATGATATCCGCAATATCGATTGGAACGTTACCGCTCGCTTCGGCCATCCATTTCTGAAAATCTACCGGGAAGAGAGAGAACTGGTAGTCATGCTGGTGGTCGATCTCTCCGGTTCACAAAGATTCGGCACCGGCCAGCGGTTTAAAACCGAAACGGCAGCAGAGATTACAGCCATACTATCCCTGGCGGCTATAAAGAATAACGATAAGGTGGGTCTTCTGGCCTTTACCGACCAGATCGAAAAATATATTCCGCCGAAAAAAGGAAGAAACCATGTCCTCAGACTTATAAGAGAGATTCTCTATTTTAGCCCCAGAGGACGAGGGACGGATACGGCCTCCGCACTCGAATATCTCCTGGGTGTAATCAAGAAAAAATGCGTAATATTTTTAATTTCCGATTTTCTGGATTCCGGTTATCATAAACCGCTCGCTGTGGCCGCAAGAAAGCATGATTTGATCGCCTTAAAGCTGAGCGATCCGCTGGAGATGGCGTTTCCCAAAGCCGGGCTTTTGAGACTGCATGATCTGGAAACCGGCGGGGAACGAATCGTTGATACATCGAGCGGCAAATTCCGGGGAAACTTCAAAAGAAGAATACGTCTGAAAAATGAAGATTTTGACAGAACCATGTCCCGGATGGGGATCGATAAGGTCTATATTCCTGCGGGCGGGGATTATTCGGCACCATTGTTCAGGTTTTTCGAAATGAGAGCCAGAAGAATAAGACGATAGAATTGGTGACCAGGCTTTATTCAATGATTTCGTTCAAGAGATCCCATGGTTGGTCTTTAAAAGCCGTAAAGATCCTGGCGATGACTTTTGGTTTGTTTGCAGGGATGTACGATCCGGCAGCGGGGCAGAAGTTCAGCGTCAACGTCAGCGTTTTTCCCGAAAGCCTGACTGTGGGTGATAAGTTTCTTTATGTAAACAAGATTGATATTCAGGATGGTTACGCAGTCGAGCCTCTGCCGCTGACCGATAAAATGGGCGATGCTTTTGTCCTTTCAGATATATATAAACTCGAAGAATCCAGCGACGGCACTGTCTCATTCGCCTGCACTCTGGCCGTTTATAAGCCCGGCGAGATAGAACTTCCTGCTTTCACTTTTGTAGCGACGGATACCGCGGGATCATCGGAGGAGTTTGGCGGCAAGATTGCCAGAGTATCAATTCAGAGCGTTCTCCCTGCCGATACCACCGGGTTGGAAATAGCTGATATCAAAGAGCCACAAAAGTTGACCGGCCCGATCTGGCCTTATTTTCTTATACCTCTGGCCCTGGCTATATTGATATATGGTATGATTCTGCTAAGGCGACGTTTAGGCGGTAAAGCTGAGCTTCCGATGGCGCCTCCCCGGCCGCCATGGGAAATCGCTTTTGAAAAACTGGATTCATTAAAAGCCAGCCGGCATCTGGAGTTCGGCCGCTTCAAGCTGTATTATTTTGAATTATCCATGATTATTCGCGGTTATATCGAGGGACGATACGATTTCCCCGCGCTTGAGAGCACAACTTACGAACTCGAAAATGAAGATAGATTAAGGCCTGTGGATGATAAGTTATACAAGAGATTATTCGAATTCTTCTATGGCGCGGATATGGCGAAATTCGCTAAAGCTGTTCCCACCCGGGCGGAAGCTGAATCGGACCTTTCGTTCAGTTATGAGTTTGTGAGGGAGACCATTCCTGTAATCGAAGAAACGGTATCCGAGAAACCCGAATTAGCAGAGGTGGTGGAATAGAATGTTTCGGTTTAAAGATCCATTATGGCTTTTGCTTTTGATAGTCCCGGCGATGTATGTATACATTCGCTATTTTACCAGGTATCTGAAACCGCCGTCGATGCCATATTCTGACCTCAGTATGATCGACGGGATAGGATCATCATGGCGCACTTATCTCGTTTCCGCTATGCCCGTTTTGAAAGCTATCGGTCTTTCAGTATTGATCCTGGCGCTGGGTCGGCCCCAGTCGGGCTACGGAGATACCAAGCAGACGGTTGAGGGTGTCGATATCATGCTGGCCCTGGATATTTCCGGCAGCATGAAAGCCATCGATTTTAAGCCGAGAAACCGCCTTCACGTCGCCAAGGAAGTTATCCGCAAATTCATCGATGACCGTGAGGCGGACAGGCTGGGGCTCGTGGTTTTCGCCCGCAGGAGCTTTACCCAGTGCCCATTAACCACTGATTATGACCTTCTCAAAAGCCTCCTGCAGCGAGTCGACTTCGGAATGGTCGAAGATAAAACAGCCATCGGATTGGCCCTGGCAAACGCGGCCAACAGGTTGAGAGATTCAGAGGCCAAATCGAAAATTATTATTCTCCTTACCGATGGTGTTAATAACGTGGATGATCTTGCTCCCATAGATGCCGCCCGGGCCGCAGGCGCACTGGGGATAAAAATCTACACCATCGGTGCCGGCAGACAGGGTATGGTGGATATGCCGGTGGAAACACGATTTGGTATCCGTTATCAAAAAGTACAGTCTGAAATAGACGAAGAAGTGCTCAAGGAGATATCTTCAATTACCGGAGGGAAGTTTTATCGCGCCAAGGATGAGTCTACTCTGCAACAGATTTACGAGCAGATTTCCAGACTGGAAAAAACGAAGATCGAGCTGCACAGATTTTATCGTTACAATGAACTCTTCATGCAGTTTCTGATGGTCGGTCTGTCGGTCCTGATGGGCGAATTTCTGCTTTCCAGGACGATTCTGGGAGGGACGCCGCTGTGAGATTCTACGATCCCGAATACCTCTGGTTCTTCATGGCTATTCCATTGGTCATAGTCCTGTTGGTTTTTTTAGCAAGGTTTCGTAGAAAGACAGTGGGGAAAGTAGGAGTGGCAGAGACAGTCGGCAGGCTTCTCGGGAGCATAAACCGTCAGGCCGGTAATATCTCTATGCTAATGTTCTTTTTGGGCGTTATCATTATAATCGGCGCACTGGCCCGGCCCCAGTATCCCGGCGGGGTGGAAAAAGTGGAAACCAGAGGCGGAAAGATAGTTATCGCCCTGGACGTTTCCCTGTCGATGCTGGCCTCCGATTTTCAACCCAACCGATTGGAGAAGGCTAAAAGAGAAATCATCGGTTTAATCGAGAGGCTGCAGGCGCAGACCATTGGCCTTGTGGTTTTCGCCGGTGAAGCATTCGTTCAGTGTCCACCGACGGTAGATTACTCGGCGTTCAGGCTTTTTCTCGATGTTGCCGAGGTCGGTATAATATCGGATACCGGAACGAACTTAGCAGATGCGATCGAAGAATCCAAAAGACTGCTTGACGACGGCTCACCCGTGGACAAGGCAGTAGTCATCTTCACTGATGGCGAATCTTTCGAGGGCGATGCCAGAAAAGCGGCGTCCGAGGCGGCTAAAAAGGATATCAGGATCTTTGCCGTTGGAGTCGGATCAGCAGCAGGCCGTCCGATACCAGTTGATGAACGAAAAGGGGCGGCTTTGAAAAAGGATCAAGAGGGGGAAATAGTCATCTCTCGTCTGAACGTCGAGGAACTCACCGCTATCGCCAGGGATGGCGACGGCAAATTCTTCAGGGCTACCCCGGGAGAGGCGGAGTTGGATGATATCTATGCCGATATTAAAGGCTTGAAGGGCGAAGAGAAGGAAACGAAGTATCGGATCCTATATGATGAAAAATACAGATGGCTGCTATTACCGGGGATTGCCTTTCTCTCGGCCGCATGTTTTATTCCACAGAGGAGGCAGAGCGAGCATGAATAATAAGGTGATATCCTTTTTCATAGTGATGTTTTTTGCCGCTACTGCATCGGGGGACGAGTATCGAAGTAAAGTTAACGAAGGTTACGAATATTACAGAAACGGCGAATACGATAAGGCGACGGAGAATTACCGTCAGGCGGGCATCATAAAGCCAGACAAGGCCCTTCCCAATTTCGGGAGAGGGGCCGCCCTGTATAGATCAAATGATTTCGAGGGCGCAAATAAAGAATACAGCACGGCTGTCGATAAGGGCGACCACACGATCAAAGCCGATGCACAATATAATATCGGAAATGCCTTTTACAGGACGGATAATTACGGCGATGCCATCAAGTCGTATATCAATGCATTGAAGATCGACCCGGATGATGAGGATTATAAACATAATCTTGAAATGGCCTTATTAAAACAGCAACTACAAGAACAGCAGGAACAGCAGCAAAGCCAGGACGAAAACCAGGATCAGGAAAAACAGGAACAGGATAAGCAGGATAAGAAAGAAGAGGATCAAGAGGAGCAGGATCAAGAACTGCAGGAACAGCAGCAGAATCAGGAGCAGGCAGATTCCGAGAAGAAGCAACAGCAGTCTATGGGTGAGCAAAAAATGAGCGAGGAAGACGCTAAAAACCTGCTGTCGAGATTCGAAGAGGACGAGAAGGAGATTCAGAAACGATTAAAGCAGGTCAATATCGGGAGAAGCTCAGGGCGTGATTGGTAGACGGTTATTATTTAATACCCTTTTATTTATAGCCATTCTTACGATAGAGGTTCTTGCCCTGTCAGTAACGTCCTCGGTAGATCTGAACGAGGTGGAGCTGGGAAACCCGATCAATCTGAGCATTACCATAGAGGGGCGCGGCGGATCGCTGCCTGACCCGATACTCCCCGACCTGTCCGACTTCGATGTGTATTCGTCCGGGAGGAACCAGAGTATTTCCATCGTTAACGGCGCTTTTTCATCATCTCTCGAGATGAATTATACGCTTGTGCCAAAGAAGATTGGTAAACTCATTATCGGGCCTATAGTGGTCAAAAACAAAAGAGAGATGGTGGCCTCAGATCCCATAAAAATCACTGTAAAGCAGCCGGGGTCCCTGCAAAAGAAGCCTCAGGCGGGGCGGAAATCGACTACGAAACGGGACCAGAAACAACGGGACGATTTTTTTATAGAGCAAGCAGTTAATAAAACAAGGCCGTACGTCGGTGAACAGGTAACGCTGACACTCAAATTTTACCAGGGCGTTAACCTCTGGGAGCAACCTTCGCTCGAATGGCCAGAGTATGCCGGGTTTACGGTGGAGGATTTGCCGCCGAACTCTCGTTCCTACCAGAATGTAAACGGTAAGAGGTATCTGGTTACCGAAATCAGGCGGGCTCTATTTCCCATTACCTCCGGTAAGGTTACCCTTGATACACCGCGATTGACGATCAAATCCGATGATTTCGGCAGTATGAGGAACCCTTTCAGTCTATTTGACAGAGATTCTTCGAGGCGGGGAAGACCCAGGGTACTCACTGCAAAACCGATTGCGTTGAACGTTAAGCCGCTGCCGCAGAAAAGGAAACCGGGAGATTTTTCGGGAGCCGTGGGCGCTTACAAGATTCGGGCGCAGGTCGACAAAGACTCCGTAGGAGTCGATGAGCCGATTACACTGAAAGTAACTTTATCAGGGACGGGCAATATAAAATCATTGCCACCCGTGCAGATACCCGAACTTCCGGATTTCAGAGTTTACGAATCGGGAAAGACTGAATCGATCAACAACAAGGGGCGCGTTGTCTCAGGCTCGAAGACATTTGAACAGGCTATCATCCCCAGAACATCCGGAGTTTTCACGATACCATCCCTGGAGTATAGCTATTTCGACCCTGGCCGGGGTGTTTATAAAGCTATCAGCACGGGGCCGATCCGAATTGCGGCCACAGGCGAGGGGCTTGTCGACGTTGGCGGTGCACCGAAGAACATCATAGATGCCTCGATGAGATCGTTTGCCTATATAATCACCGAATTTCCCGAACCGGCAAATAATATTGATCTATCATCTCGTCTCTGGTTCTGGTTATTGCAGGGAATACCGATAATCGGCGTGATCGCTGCAGTGGTAGCCCGTTCGCATTACAGGAAACTTCTCGGGGATAGAAGCTATGCTCGCCGGATAGCTGCGACAAAAAGATCGAAATCGGTCTTCAAGTCCGCTGTGGTGAAAAAAAGGTCGGGGGATTTGCCAGGCTACTGTGGAGATCTTTACGATGCCGTGACAGGATTTATTGCCGACAGGCTTGATCTGGAGAGATCAGGACTAACCGTCGATGCTTTGCGTACCAGTGATCGAATTCCAGCCGAAATTACAGACGATTTGACCAATTTTCTCGAGAATTGCCAGACCGCCAGATTTGCGCCTTCCAGCCTTGAAACGAAGGCCGCCGATGATCTGCTGGAGGAAGCATCGAACCTGATGCGGCGGCTGGAGAAAACGATATGAAGCGATTTGGCGCACTTTTGTCCATAGTCCTGGCTGTAGTTCAATCAACTGCATTGGCAACTACAAATGAGGCCCTGTGGCATGAAGCCGCCGAATCCTATGACCGGGGGGACTACTCATCCGCCGTCGAAAAATACAACAAAATATTAGAACGTGGCTTTTCAAGTCCGGAGTTGTACTATAATCTTGGCAATTCATATTTCAAATCCGAAAGGCTGGGGGCCTCCATATGGGCTTACCGCAGGGCCTTGAAACTCGATCCAGACATGAAGCAGGCAAAATCCAATCTTCAGTACGTTCGCACATTTAATGCCGATGAGATCGAGGGGAGACCAGGAGGATTCGTTCTCGATATCTGGTATTTTCTTACAGGACTTCTTACATCCAATGGTTATCTGATACTTTTCGCCGTGACATGGTGGATAATGGGGCTGGTGGCGGGCTTTATGATCGTTAGACCCGGCCCCGGGCCGACAGCCCATTATCTATTGATAGTCAGCGTCACAATTGCTATCTTTGCAGGCGCGGCATCGTTCAGAAGAATCAAACTGGACCGGCTTACGACGTGGGGAGTTCTGACGGCACAGGCGGCTGATATCCGCGAAGGCCCCGGAACAGATTTTCAGAAAATCGAAATCGGTCACGAGGGGTTGGAGTTTAAAATTCTCGGGGAGAGAGAGGACAGTTACTTAATTGAGTTGGGAAATAGCCTGATGGGCTGGGTCGAAAAAGAGGCCGTACTTATAATTTGAATTTCATCAAGAGAAAAAGGTTTTGGGGGCTTCTGCTCGCAGCCGGTTTACTGGTTTACTGTTTTTACGATTTTGATTTCAACAGAGTTCTGGCCGCTCTTTCGTCTCTGAACATCAGATACCTGATCCCGCTTATATTTCTGGAAATCGCCATTGCCTTTGTACGTGGCGCCAGGCTCAAGATTATCATCGATCCGATCAAACGTGTCGGCATTACTCAAATATTTGCTATCTATAGCATAGGAATGATGACCAACCTGTTAATGCCTTTTCTAACCGGCCAGGTGGCTCGTCTATATATAATAAGCAAGAAAACGGAGCTTCCGAAGACCTTTGTTTTTACCACCACGGTTCTAGAGGTACTGTTCGACGGGATGGCGCTTCTCGGTATCATTTTGCTGATTTCGCTTTTTATTGTTATTCCGACCCAGTTTAAAGCGTGGCATTTCATCGTGCTGGGGGTCATAGTCCTGGCGGTACTGATTTCACTTTTTGTGTTGTCGAGATCCCACGGGAAGAGCCACGATTTTCTCGGCAGGCTCACGATCCACCTGCCTCCGGCCACGAAAAGGAGAATCGATGATATAAAGAATTCATTCCTATCCGGTCTTCAGCTCCTCAGGAGCACGAAGCATCTGTTCGTTGTATCTGCACTGACACTGTTATCATGGCTGGCCCAGGCGGCCTTAGTTTACATGCTCGTTCTCGCATTCGGGTATTCCATAAGCTTGTGGGGCGCTGTAATTATCACCGCCGTGGTAACGATAATGATGACCCTGGTGATATCACCCTGGAATATAGGCACATTTCAGGGAGCCACGGTTGCGGCCATGCAACCTTTTAGCATAACAAAACCGGAGGCGCTGGCGTTTTCATTCTTGCTTCATATCTTCGTCTACCTTCCCCCTGTCATGCTCGGCGCTTTTTTCTCATTTAAGGAAGGGTTGACTTTTAAGGAGTTGAGGGACGAAGGCGAGAAGGGGGTCGAGGAGATGGAGATGGCCGACGCGGTAACCTCTACGGATGAAAACTCTCCGGCGAAGTAATTGATTTCTGAATTTATCCTCGTCTAATAGAGTCGCTCTGAAATCTCAGAGTCAAATGAAGCTTTGCTGCGTTCTTTCAGTCTCTCGAGAAACGCCTATGATCGGGATTAAGTCTATCCACATTATCAGACAATTTCCAATGGTGGCCGAACGATATTCTGGCTATGCATAAAAGCTTCCACCTACAATAAGTCCTGACCTTTTGTATTGACACATCTGTCTATCTAATGTTAACTTAACAGACTTTGAAAGAGAGTTCGATTGTCAAAAAAGCGAAAAGGATTGACGAGATTCTGGCTGATACCTACGGGGCCAAAAAGCAAGCGAAATTCCGGAATCCTACCGAGGAGTTGATATTGACCGTTCTATCGCAGAATACGAATGATACGAACAGGGATCGTGCTTTTGCCTCTCTTAAGAAAAAATATCCTGGCTGGCGCGACGTCGCCGGAGCGAGGCCGGCCGGTATTGCCAGGGCCATCAAGGCCGGGGGACTGGCAAACGTAAAGTCGAAACGAATTATCAAAATCCTCAAGCAGATTGGTGAAAAGTCGGCCGACTATTCCCTCTGGTTTTTGAAAAAGATGTCGGATCAGGATGCCTGGGATTACTTGATGGAGTTCGAGGGCGTTGGCCCCAAAACGGCGAGCTGTGTAATGTTGTTTTCTCTGGGACGGAAAGCCATGCCGGTGGACACCCATGTGCACAGGGTCAGCGCCAGGCTCGGGCTGATTCCAGACGGTTGTACGGCCGAGGGCGCTCATGATTGGTATGAAGAACTTGCCCTGCCCGTTGGTATCTATCAGTTTCATATTAATATGGTTCAGCACGGCCGCACCACCTGTCGTCCTCAAAAACCAAAATGTGAAAAATGTCCTCTCAGAAGGCACTGCATATATTTCAGAGGGCTTCCCGGATGATTAGAACGCTGAGCTATCATCCCGATGAGGGGGTCAAAGAGCACGAGGGTATGATATCCTTTGCAGAGCTGATCAATGATGACAACTATACATTCTGGGTTGATCTGGAGCGTCCGACTGACGAAGAAGCATATATTCTGACATCGGATTTTGAATTTCACCCTCTTGTTATCGAGGACGTGATAGTTGAAAAAGCGCTTCCCAAGCTGGATGTTTTCGATAAATATCTATTCCTGGTCTTTTACACGACCTATTACAAAAGCGAGGGCGAGCTCGGCACGAAAGAGATCGACCTGTTTTTTGGCAAGAACTATGTTGTCTCTATTCATAACGACGATTTCCCGGTGCTTGATAAGATACGGGATAGATGTTTGAGGGATGAGCGGATACTCTCCCGGGGTTCGGATTTTGCCTTTCATACCATACTCGATTATATGGTTGATGAGTTCGTCGACGTGCGCAAATCGGTGCAGAAATTTATCGATCAACTGGAGGAGCAGGTCTTCTCGGGTCAAGCGGAGGCAACTATCCTCAAGAGAATTTTCGAGTTAAAGGAAGATATAGGTTCTCTTAACAGGCTGGCCTCCTCGCAGAGGCAAATCCTGTGGCGTTTCTCACGTGGTGAATACAAACTGGTTGGGAACGATTCAATTGTATATTATCGCGATGTTTACGATCATCTGAACAGTATTGTCGAGCGTGCCCAGAATTTTGACGATATTTTATCCAATATTCTCTCGGTTTATCTATCTATGGCTTCCAATAAGACGAATGAGATAATGAAAACGTTGACCATCTTTACAGTCATCCTGCTCCCGTTATCGGTAATATCAGGCATCTACGGGATGAATCTCGACTTTCCCGAAAAACATATACCGGGAAGCTATTTTATGGTGTTGGGGATGATGGCTGTGATTATTGTCGGGCTTCTGTTTTTCTTCAAAAGGAAAGATTGGTTCTGAGCTGTTGACATTGTAAACGACGATGGCTATTATTGCGGCAAGTTATTGTCGGAGAGAGTCTAATGGATAACGTCAATGTTTTGAGAACGGGATTTTTTGCGCCGGAGTTTTCTCTTCCGGATACCCGAGGCCAGATATTCTCGCTAAAGGATAACCTGGTAGAACAATACCTGGCCGTGTGTTTTTTCCCGGCCGAAGTAGATATGAGAATAAGGGGATTCTTGAAGGATCTCGATTCGGATCTTCCAAGAACGTCGACTGATATACCGGTCGACGTGGTTGCCATAAGCCCCGAACGCACCAACTCGCTGGTCAAACTTGCTGAGGAATTAAAGCTCAATTATCCTGTTCTCTCCGATCACCAACTCACTGTTTCCAATAGATACTATGTCACCGATTCAGATAGCTTCCGGCCATCAGTTCATTTTTCCATTTTTATAATTGACGATGAACTTATTATTCGTCATAGGGTTAGTGAGGTTCGGGGGATTTCCGGATTCGACTCCGCCGAATTAAGATCGACGATTTCCAGAATGCTATAAGAAAATTATTGAAACTTAGTCTGCAATAGAGTATTAATACTAGTAGAACGGGCGTGAGCCCGATTTGTTATGGGCGATTTGAGAAATATGACGAATGTCATAAATACTACTTTATTGCGATGTCTGCTGACATTGGTTCTTTTGGTGGTGTTCATGAAGGGCAGTGTTGCCGGAGAGACTCTAAGTCTGGATCTTAGAGCGGCAATTGACTTATCGCTTGAGAACAACGAATTCTACCTGATTGCGAAAGAAGAGGTAGAAAGGGCGGATGGTCAGATAATGGAGGCGGTATCCAGTGCTCTTCCGCAGGTAACCGGAGGCCTGCGGTACGATAGAAACTGGCGGGTCCCGGTTGGGATTTTCCAGATTGACGATGAGGTCGTCAGCTTCAGGTTCGGGACGGATAACAATTATATTGCAGATCTCACGGTTACTCAGCCAATCTATTCGGGTGGACGAACATTCACGGCCCTTAAGGCAGCGCGGGTCTATAAGAAAATGGCGAGGGAAAAAGTGAACATGTCGCGGCAGGATTTGAAGATTCTAGTATTTAGGGGCTTTTATGGAGCCCTATTGGCAGATGAGATATTCAGGGTCAACCGCGAATCTTACAGGCTGGCACAGGAAAACCTCGATGTCGCCAGGAAAATGTACGATCAAGGGATGGTGGCGGAGTATGATCTATTGCGCGCCAGAGTGGCCGTCTCCAATATTGAACCGCTTGTTATAAAAGCCGAAAATGACGCTGAAGTAGCTGTCAGCAATTTGAAAAACGTTCTGGGTATCGATATGGACGTCGAGATTAAGATAGTTGCAGACTATGATTCCAGCCAATTCATATTGCCTCCCATCGATCTGGAATCCGGCAAAGCCGAACTGCGGGAGAATAGACCCGAGATTAAGATTAGCCAGAATGAAACTTCGCTCAGCAGACACCTGGTCTCGATCGCAAAAGCCGACTACAGGCCGACTCTTTCTTTTTCAACCAGCCTGCAATACCAGGCGCAATTCAACGAGGGCAGCGTCTTTGGTAAGAAATGGGATCGTTCATTAAACAGTATTATCATGCTCTCCGTGCCAATTTTCGATTCCTGGAGGACTCCCAGCAAAGTCAAACAGGCTAAGGCGAGCTTGGTTCAGAGTAGTCTGAGAGAGGAATATCTAATTAAGAGCATGATCCTTGATTTCGAACAGAGTCTCGGCAGATATAACGAAGCGCGAAAAAGGCTCTCGGCGCAGGGGGGTGCGGTGGAGCTTGCAAGACGAGGTTTAAGTATAGCAGGAGTTCGTTACGAAAGCGGGGTCGGGACGCAGCTTGAGGTTTCCGATGCCCGGCTGGCCCTGGCAAAAGCAGAAATCAATAGAGCAGTGGCTTTCCATGATATGGCGGTAAGCTACGCAACGTTGATAAGAGCCCTGGGCAGAGATATCGAGCCTGTTAATTAGCGGCAAAAAGAGGCGTATGATGAACAAAATCCTAAAATTACTCTTAATAACCACCGTAATAATGGTAACGTCAACCTGTGGCGATGAGAAGGCTGATGTCGCAGTTGAAGAGAAAGCGATCCCGATTACAGTCTCCTTAGCAGAATCGGGCGATCTTGCCATTGTAAAGACCTATTCCGGCACACTGGAGGGAGAGAAGCAAGCCGAGATAGTCGCCTCCATCCACGAGGCGATAGTGGAGCTTCCGGTTTCGGAAGGTGAACGAGTCTCCGCCGGGCAGGTGATCATCATGCTTGATAAAAACGGTTCGGCCTCGAATTACAATCAAGCCTATGCGCTTTACCTGGAAGCGAAAGATAACTATCAGAAGATGACAAAACTGCTGGAACAGGGGGCAGTCTCCGAGCAAACCTATATCAGCGCCAGAACCGGTTATGAGGTTGCGCAGGCCAATTTCAAGGCAGCCGGCAGGCAGGTTGAATTGACCAGCCCCATATCGGGAATACTGACTGAGCTGTCCGTTAATGTCGGTGAATATGCACCGATCGGGATTCCTATCGCCACCGTGGCCCAGACCGATAAGATCAGGCTGACTTTATTCGTCGATAGCAGAGGTGCCGGTTTTATCAAAAAGGGTCAAGGAGCCGTTATAACGGTTGAGTCGATCGGATATTCGGGCAAGAAGTTTGGCGGTTTTGTAACGGAAGTCTCCGGATCGGCCGATCCTCAAACCCGGCTGTTCACGGTCGATATCAGGATCGATAACGAGAATGGTGATCTGGCCCCGGGGATGTTTGCCAGGGCCGAGATAGTCGTTAACGAGCTTAAATCCATATTGATCGTTCCCAGGGAAGCAGTTTTCTCAGTGGAAGGAGTGTATAAAGTTTATAAGCTGGAGGGCGACCGTGCCCGGGAGCAATCCATTTATATTGGAGAATCGACATCTGAATCAATCCAGATTGTATCAGGTTTGGCTGATGGCGATACGGTGGTGGTTATCGGCCGAAATTTGATTGAGGACGGCTCTCTGGTTAAGATAGCGGGCAAAGATGACGGCAGCGAGGAAGAAATCATCCAGGGAGAGGCGTCCACGGAAAAGTAAGCTATGTATATTTCTAATGTTTCGGTAAAAAGACCGGTATTTACCACCATGGTCACGATAGCCCTGCTTGTACTGGGGGCAGTCTCTTACAACCGGATGGGCGTCGATCTCTTCCCCGATATAGACTTTCCTTTCGTAATCATCACGACGGTATATCCGGGAGCGGGCCCGGATGCTGTATCCACCGATGTGACTCAGAAGATTGAGGATGCGGTTAATCCGATTTCCGGGGTCAAACATATAGAATCGACATCGAGTGAAGGGATGTCTCTTGTTTTCGTTGAATTCACGCTTGAAACCAAGGGTATCGAAGCGGCGCAGGAGGTGCGTGAAAAGATTTCCGTCATAAGATCGGAACTGCCGCGCGACATCGAAGAACCGATCGTCCAGAGATACGATCCAGAATCAGAGGCAATAATATCGATTGTCATGGGTGGCGACAGACCTCCCAAGGAGCTCACTTCGCTGGCTGATAAGCTGATCAAGGAAAAATTAGAATCGATTGAAGGTGTTGGAGCCGTAGCCATTGTTGGCGGCAGTGAACGGGAGTTTCAGGTTTTGCTCGATCTCGATGCCGTGAATGCCAGAATGCTGGCGTTCGATGATATCGCTTCCGCCATTTCCAATTCGAATTTCGAGCTTCCCGGCGGGCACCTGAACCAGGGGGAAAGCGAAATCCTGGTTCGCACCATGGGTCGCTTTGAGAGTGTCGAAGATATCAGGAATGTCATCATCAAGAACACTAAAGGAAAGGTAATTCGTCTGGGCGATATTGCCACGGTCGCGGACACGATCGCCGAGAGGCGCGGCCTGGCCCGTTATGATGGCAAGGAAGCCGTCACTCTCGAAGTAAGACGGCAATCCGGGACTAACACCGTGGAGGTGGCCAGGGCGGTGAAGAAAAAGCTGGAGGAAATAAATCTACAGCTTCCTTCAGGCGTGACTGCGGAAGTTGCCCAGGATAATTCTATCTTCATCGAGGAATCACTGCACGACGTTCAGATAACCATAGTCGTCGCGGGGGCGCTGGCGATTCTGGCCATATTCTTGTTCCTGGCAAATATCCCCTCTACCATTATAACAGCCGTGGCTATACCGACATCGATTGTGGCAACCTTCACGGCTATGGAGTTTTTGGGGTTCACACTCAACATGATGTCGCTTATGGCGCTGTCACTGGCCGTAGGGCTCTTGGTTGATGACGCTATTGTTGTAATCGAAAATATCTACAGACACCTGGCCGGCGGGGAGTCACCGGTCGATGCCGCCAGAAACGGCACATCGGAAATCGGCCTGGCAGTGATGGCGACCACGTTTTCAATCGTGGTCGTGTTTTTGCCGGTGGCGTTCATGTCCGGTATTGTCGGTCGATTTTTCTACCAATTTGGCCTGACTATTGCGGTGGCGGTTATGGTCTCGTTGTTCATAGCTTTTACTCTTACTCCGATGCTGGCCTCGAAATTCCTGGAGAAGGAAAAGCCATTAAAGAGAGAATCTAGAAATCCTATCACTGTCGTACTCTCTTACTGGAACCACTTCTTCAAGAAGTTCGGTGATTTTTACAGGGTCGCCCTGGCATGGGTTCTGAAACATAGACTCGTGACCCTGACTATGGCCATCGGCGGATTCGCGATCTCGATCTATCTTGCAGGCTTTTTAGGTAATGAATTTATCCCTCCATCGGATCGTGCGGAGTTGTATGTTAATTTCAAGGCCATGCCGGGCTCGAGCCTGCAGAGGACATCGTATCTGGCAAGTCAGCTTGAAGAAAGAATCGCGTCTCATGACGATATCGTAAGACATCAGTTGCTGACAATCGGCGGCGGGGTTACTCCGATCAATGAGGGCCTGATTTATATTAAACTGACGGAAAAAAGCGATCGCGACGAATCAGTATTTCAATTTATGGATATTCTCCGCAAGGAATTATCCGAGGTCCCGGGGCTATCGATGAGCATAGCTATCGAACCCGGCCATGGGGGGGCAGGCAGGCTCGTCGAGTATTCCATAAGAGGCCCGGACTATGATCGGCTGAAGGATCTCGCGATTTCATTAGAGCAGATGATGAAAGAAACGCCGGGCGCCGTGGACGTGGACAACAGCGAGAAACAGGCCCGGCCGGAGCTTCAAGTTGAAGTCGATAGAGATCTGGCCAAGGATCTGGGATTGACTATTGCAGATATAGGCATCGGCGTAAGAAACATGGTTGACGGATCTCCCGTCAGCAGGTTCAAGGAGGGGGACGAGGAGTACGATATCAGGGTCCAGTTGGCATCTCAATACAGGATCGATATCGAGAATTTAAACAATATATATATCACCTCTGAAAAACAGATCAGGGGAGAGGATATGTATGTTCCCCTTCGGCAGGTGGCCCGGATTTTCGAAAAGAAAGCTCCCACGGAGATCCGTCGTTTCGATCGCCAGCGCGAGATCAGGGTCGGTTCCAATGCCGCAACAGGCTTCACCATGGGCGATGTTCTTGGACCGGTAAATAGCAGGATGGGAAACCTCGATATCCGTCCCGGATATTCAATCACTCCGGTTGGCGAGGCTGAGATTCAACAGGAATCTTTCGCCGAAATATATATCGCTCTTATGCTGGCAGTAATCTTCGTCTATTTACTTTTGGCCTCGCAGTTCGAATCATTCTTAGATCCATTCGCCATGGGGATGTCACTTTTAATGGCGCCCATGGGAGCGATCCTCGGACTTTTCATCTTTGGATCCTCCATATCCCTTATGTCTCTTATCGGGATCGTGTTCTTGATGGGATTGGTCACCAAGAACGCCATATTGCTTATCGATTTTATAAAGCAGGCCCGACGTCGCGGAATGGGCCGCACGGAGGCAATTCTACAGGCGGGACCGATCAGACTCCGGCCCATTATGATGACCACTCTCTCGATGATCTTCGCCATGCTGCCCCTGGCCTTTGGCGTCGGTCCCGGGGCCGAGTTCCGGGCGCCGATGGCGCAGGCGGTTATAGGCGGATTGACATCGTCCACTCTTTTAACATTGATCATTGTTCCGATAGTCTATACATTATTGGATGATATGGTAGCATTTGTCACCGGAAAGCGGAAGAAATCGAGAGCAGAGCTCGCCGCTGGAACCGGGGCCGAGGGTCTCGTAGTTGATGATAAATAATGTTGCCTGTCAAATTCGATAAGCTCTCCGGAAGCACTAAGCTTTTTCTGGATTTCATAAACTTTACCGGAGCCGCTCCCCGGTTCTATAAATATGATTTCAGGGATCCCTCATCGTATGTGAAGGCAGCTGAACGAATTGACCGAAAATCTTACAAGAGAGAAGAACTGGTCTCCATTATACGAGATGCCACACATCATTTGAACTTACCGGAAAAAACGAAGGCTAATATTGATAAACTTGCAAACTCCGAGTGCCTTGTCGTCTTCGCCGGTCAGCAGGTCGGGATGCTTCTGGGGCCGATGTATACGGTCATAAAGGCGCTTACAGCGTTCAAGTTAGCGTCGAAACTTGAATCCGAATTGGGCCGGCTGGTCGTTCCGTGTTTTTGGATGGCCACCGACGATCACGATTTCGATGAGATCAAAGACGTTCGCATGTTGAACCGGGCAGGGGAATGTATGGAAATCTCCTATGAACCTGTCTCTCCTCCGGCTGGCGCCCCGATGGCCGATGTCTTGCTCGATGACAGGATTGAGGATCTGATCAGCCAGGTGGAAAAAAATCTACTGGAGACCGAATTCACCGGTCATATCAAGAATCTATTGGAGAGCAGCTATATGCCCGGCAAACATCTGTCCGAGGCCTTCGCCGTTTTGTTCAATCAACTAATGGAAGATTTCGGCATTGTGCCGATAGATCCTAATTATCCTGATCTTAAGAAGATCATGGCGCCGGTGTTCCGCCGCGAAATTGAAAATCACAACGAGATATTCGAGAATCTTGAAAGACGATCATTGGATATTATCAGCGCCGGCCGCCACAGGCAGGTTCACAAGACCGGTGATACTCTTAATCTATTTATCAATAAGAATGGTAGAAGAAATATAATTGTCGAGAAACGCAGGTTTCGCCTTGACGGTCATGACGGTATTTACAGCGGAGAACAGCTTCTGGAGATGCTGGATAAATCTCCGGAAAAGTTTTCGCCGAATGTCTGTCTGAGGCCCATAGCGCAATGTCTGGCATTTCCCACCGTCTGCCAGGTCGTGGGGCCGTCGGAGGCGGCATATTTTGCACAGATACAACCTCTTTTCGATTACCTGAATGTTCCCTGGCCGGTGGTTAAGCCGAGGATTTTCGCAACAATTGTCGAGCCCCATATACAAAAGATATTCAAAAAACTCTCTTTAGATTTCGCCTTTTTGTATGACGATACCGAGCATGAGATAAGCCGAGCCATCAAAGAGAAATTTCCCCCGGAGACTCAGCAGAAAGCCGAATCTCTGAGATCCGAAATAGATAAACCGCTTCGGGACCTATTGAAATCATTAGAGAATTCAGATTCTGAAAGCGGCCAGGCTATCGAACATACAAGGAAGAGGATTGATCACGAAATGAACCATCTCTCTAAGAAACTATTTACTGCCCATAAGAAACGCCATGAGACAGTTAAAGGACAGATACATCGTGCCGCAAAATTCCTTTTTCCCGTCAGCAAATTTCAGGAACGGGTACTATCCCCGTTGTATTTTGCAAACAAATTCGGTCCGGGTATTTTCAAAGAGATCGAGAGTAAACTCGATATCGATTCTGTGGATCATCAGATTATAGAGATCGGGAAATGAAAGTTGGGATTGTATGTTATCCCGTCAAAGGCGGTTCCGGCGTCGTGGCCTCGGAGCTGGGACTGGCGCTTTCGTCAGCCGGGGTGGAGGTTCATTTTTTTTCTTATGCGCTTCCTTTCCGGCTTACCGGATTTGATTCGAAATTTATTTTTCACGAAGTTGAGGTATCGAATTATCCGCTCTTTAAATATCCGCCCTATACGCTGTCGCTGGCGACCAGACTCGCCGAGGAATCGAAAAGGGTGGGACTCGACATTATCCACGCTCATTATGCCATTCCTCATGCCGTCAGCGGCTATATCGCCAGGCAGATTCTGGGGCCCGGCGGACCGAAGTTGATAACAACGCTTCACGGCACTGATATAACGCTGGTGGGGCAGGATTCTTCCTTTAGGGCCGTCACGAAATTCTCGATGGAGGCATCGGACGCCCTCACCGCCGTCAGCAAGTATATCTGTGACAGCACGCGCGAATCATTCGGGATCAAAAAGCCGATAAAAGTAATCCCCAATTTCGTAGATATATCGAGGTTCAAGCCTGATCAGACGGGTTGCGACCGCTCGGAGTTGGCGTTGCCCGATGAGAAAATCATTATGCATATGTCAAACTACAGGCCCGTCAAGAACGCCGACGATGTAATCCGGATATTCAAAATCGTAAATGAGAAAATACCTTCAAAACTGCTTCTCGTGGGCGACGGTCCGGAGGCTCCCAATGTACTATCGCTTGCCGAACGGATGGGATTGAAAGAAAAGACCATCTTCCTTGGCGGACAGGATATGGTCGAATCCGTTCTCTGCAAAGCGGATCTATTCCTCCTGCCCTCGGCCTCCGAAGGGTTTGGTCTAGCCGCTCTTGAAGCTCTGGCCTGCGGTGTGCCGGTGATTGGCTCTATCGTGGGAGGTCTGCCCGAACTGATCACCGATGGCGAAGTTGGATTTCTGGAGCCGATCGGGGATGTGGAGGCGATGGCGAAAAGATCAATCGAAATCCTCTCGGACGATATGCTTCATCAATCGATGTCAAAAAACGCTCGCAGGTTGACGGTTGAGAAATTCGATACCAGAGATATTGTCAAGGAATACCATCAGTTTTATGAAGAGGTTTTGACAAATGAGTTCTAAAAAAACCGTAAAGCTGGACGTTCTGGCCATAGCGGCGCACTGCGACGATACAGAGATTGTCTCGGGCGGCACCGTAATAAAGCTCGTCGACATGGGTTACGCCGTGGGGATTCTCGATCTGACCGCCGGAGAATCCGGCTCACGCGGTAATGCCGAGACGAGAACCAAAGAAGCTAAATGCGCCGCTAAGTTGATGGGATTGAAATACAGGCATAACCTGGGCCTTCCCGACGCCGGTCTCTACGATACGCAGGAGAATGCTCTTAAGGTAGCCGAGGTTATCAGACAGACTGAACCGGAGATGGTGATACTGCCGTACTGGGAGCAACGTCACCCTGACCACGCCGCGGCCAACCGCATAGGTTACCGGGGGTGTTTTCTGGCCGGACTCGATAAGATGCCGATCCCCGGCGAGGCGCACCGTCCCCGAAAAATCATATACTCGACATCGTTTCATGATACGAAGCCCACGTTTGTTGTGGATATCACCGAGCAGTTCGAGCGGAAATGCCAGGCGGTGGCCTGCTATAAGACGCAGTTTAAGGAGAAACCGGGCCAGCGCGAGGTCTTTCCACCGGCTCGCAACATCTTCGATTACATGGAAATCAGAAACCGGCAGTATGGTTATATGATCGGCGTCCGCTACGGGGAATGCTTCATTCAGAAGGAAAAGCTCAAAGTCGATGATCCGCTGAAATTGCCGGGCAAATCGATATAGAGAACCTTTCTGCAAGAATAAATATCGTTTTGTCCCTATCCATTTTGCCTTGATTCGCCGGATGGCGATGACTATAATATTTCCGGAAGAGGATGGGGTCTGGTGGCCCCTGCGGCCTTCAAAGCCGTTGGCGGCCGGTGTTCCCGGCCGCGGGAGGTTCGATTCCTCCCCCTTCCGGTGTTTAATGCGGGTTTACTCGCTTTAGTCGATAGATTCATGCGATTGCATAAACTCAAATCTCCCTTTCCGGTGCAAGGATCGTAATTAGACAATAGATGGACAAAAAACCGATTCCTCTATGTGCGAATTGCCAGACGGCCATTGAAAGCCGATCCCTTGGTTATGGTGTGGTCTATATATGCAAGAATTGCGGCGGCACCGCCATAGGGATTAGCGCCTTGAAAAGACGTAATGCCGATATCAAATTTGTTAACGACATATGGCGCGAAACACGGGAACATCCGATTCTCGGAAATAAGGCATGTCCATTCTGTCTGAAGTTAATGAATAGTGTGCGAAGAAGTATAGAGGGCAAGGCATTCGAAGTAGATGTTTGCGCCAAATGTATGACGGTCTGGCTTGACGCAGGAGAGTCGGATTTTTTCCCAAAGACTGTTGAAGGCAAGGATCTATCTTATGCTGGAGATGACGGTCTATCCCCTGAGGCCCGCGAGGCGCTGGCGATCTTTAAAGTAAGAGAAAGAATACGTCAGGATATTGATGACGATTTCAAAAGCGAGTCTCCCGATTCAGCATCAAAGGTAATATTGACTATTCTGGGCTTTCCGGTTAAGTCGGGAGGGTCAACTCTAAACGTTGTCCCGTACGCCGTCTGGAGCATCGCGACGATTATAGTTCTGGCTTTTATCTTATCGTATTCAAATATCAATGATATTGCGCAACGCTGGGGAATGTTGCCTTCCGAATGGCACAGGAATTATGGCTTAACGTTTGTTACTTCATTTTTCCTTCACGCCGACTTTTTTCATTTGGTCTATAACCTCTATTTTTTCATGCTATTCGGGAGCCATGCTGAACAGAATCTGGGGAAATGGCGTTTTATTCTCCTTGTTCTTTTTTCGCATCTGGTCGGGATTTTCTGCCATTTCCTGTTAAGTCCGGATGCAACGATTTCCGTGATCGGCGCCAGCGCCGGGATCTCGGGAGTTCTGGCATATTATGCTATCATGTATCCAAAAGATAAAATAACGATATTCTATCTATTCTACTTTCAGTACGGTTGGCTACGACTGTCAGTGATATATGCTTTCGCGATCCATTTGATATTTCAAATAACCGGCCTGGTTTCACAACTGCTGGGAATGTCGCCGATTTCGTATATCGCTCATCTCGGGGGTATTCTTGTCGGCGTATGGACGGCTTTCTGGATCAAAAGCAGTATTAAAGAAGGCTGATCTGAGAAGCTATCGTTCTCCTAGCGTACGAGAAATCTCTTTTTAGGAAATTGTGCAAGTTCAGAAGCCATGGTACCTAAAGCAGAAAGATTTTCCCCCCTTCCGGCTTTTTAGTGGAATAAAACGTCTCTTTTGGCGTATATTGTTTCAGTAATGGTTTATGTCCCGAAATAATAGCGTAGAAGTCCATGCTTAAAAGAGTGAAAAGTCTCGCTCCGACGGTATGCATTAGTGTCTTTTTGCTTAACTGCATTATCGCTAATAGTGGAGAGTTCAATTTCGAAAAAGCCTATATGTGGTATAATATCCGGGACGCCGGAATGAAGGGAGAATATATTTTCTGCGGTCTCGATGAAGGCCTTCTGGTACTGGATGGCACGGACCTGCAAAACGTCTCCGTCGCCGGCCAGGCCATCGATGGCAAATACCTGGGGAAATACCAATGGTATTCGGAAATGGCTATTGAAGGTGATTATGTTTATATGGCTAGATACGGTGGCGGACTGTCCATATTCGAAATAACGGATCCCGAATCTCCTTCGGTTGTCGCCAATTACGAGGGATATATTACTGATGTTTTCGTTTCAAACGAAAGTGCTTATATTACCATTAAAGAGTGCTGTCTTGAGATATTGGATGTTTCAAAACCCGTGGAGCCTCAAAAGAAGGGAGTGATCCCCGTTGAAGGGAAAGTAGAGGACGTATTCGTAAATGGCGATTATCTCTTTATCGTTAATTCCGAAATCGACCGTGAATATTATGAGAAGGTTATTTCAAACAGTTGCCTCCAAATATATGATGTGGAAGACAGTGAGGAGCCTCGGATTGTCAGCGAATACAGTTTCGAAAACTCTGCTCGATCGATATTCGTAAGGGACGGCTACGCTTATGTTCTGGTAGATGAAACCGGAATGGAAATCATCGATGTTCGGGATCCGTATAATCCCGAAAGTATAGCCATAGGCAATTGCGATACCGGGGGATTATGCGCTGAAATCAAGCTGGAGGGATCCTACGCTTATTTATCTCCGACGCGTGGTACCTACTGCGTGTTTGATATCTCCGATCCGTCGAATCCAAAATTGATTAACGACGATCCATTCCCTTTGGCGGGATGCAGATTTTCCGTCAATGATAGTATTGCTATTTTTGAAACACGCGATCTCGGCATGTTTTCCGAAGGTTGGGCCATTGTCGATGTTAAAGATCCTCAACGGATTTCCATTATCAAAGATCAACGAGTAGATCAGCACATTCAGGACGCAGCAATTTCCGGAGATTATGCTTACGTACTAGAATGGGAGAATGGCTTGACCATTCTCGACCTCCGGCAAAAGCCGGGGAATGCGGTGGTATCGCATCTGGATATCGATGGGCATTGCGAAGAAATCATGGTGCATAGGAATCATGCATATATACTTCGCAATGGCGGAAGCATGATAATAGTGGATATTTCTGACCCGGAGCTTCCTCAAATAGCTTCGGAATACGGGAAAGAATTGTATATAGAAACGTTGTTAGCAAGGGACGACTACCTGTTTGCGGGCAGGCGAGACTATATAGATGTCCTCGACGTTTCCAAGCCTCCTGATCTTCAATATGTGAAGAGAATCGTAGCAACGGACCGAGTAGAATTCATAAGCATCGTGAATGAATACATGTATGTTTGTGCGGACGACTTCCAGATATTCGATGCCAGTGACATACTCAACCCTGTGTTTCTCGGGAGTTACGGAGTGAAGTATCCCAGATCGATTCAGGTAAGGGATAACTTCGCGTTTATTGCGGCGGGTAATGAAGGGCTCGAGATTCTCGATATTACAAACCCAGCACATATTAAAAGCGTGTCCTCAATTAAACCGAAACAGATTGATGAAAGAAAGGAAAACCATGCTTCTTACGGAGTCTATTATAGTAAGGTAGTGCTCGACGGGGATCATGCCTTTGTTCTTACGAGGATGGATATGAAAGCTGTAGTGGCAATAGATATTTCCGATCCATACCATCCGTTCTACGACGGCGAATTCGGCGGGATTTTCTCAGCGGATCATATAGTATTTTCACAGGGTCAAATCTACGTGCCCCAATTGTCTAATCTTCTTGTTCTCAAATACGAAAGGTAAGGGGATATGCAAATAGGCAAGTTTGGATTTAAGTGGCATAAATTGGCATTGATTTGCCTGCTATTCCTGGGATGTGGGGCTTCTTATAACCTTAGCGATTTCAGGGAATATTCGAAAAAGGATAGAGAATTTGATGCCAGGATGTATCCGGTTATGTCCACCATGAGGGGTGTTCACACGTACGACGGAGAATGGCCCGACTGCACAGTTGCAGGGCGAAAGAATAAAGAGAAGAATTTGGAGAAATCTCTCGAGGAATTGAGTGAGATAGATACAACAGGTTGGCCAATCGATGACCAGATTGATTATATGATGAATTATAATAACGTGCGTTTGGAAAAGGAAATGGGCTTATCAGAAATCTATCACGAGAACTCTCCGTTCCATTATCTTGAGATGATTTACACGGGGCTGACCGCCATTCTTTTACGGGATCCTTATTTAGGTGAGGAGACTATGTCGTCGGTTCTAAGCAGAATCCGGAAGGTCCCGGAGTTTCTGTCGATCGCAGGAAAAAACTTGCGTTCATCGAATTATGCTGATTGTCAGTACTCCCTGGTTTCCGTACAAAGAACAACAGACGTCATAAAAGGGGTATGCGATGATATCATAGCACGATATCCTGAGAGAAACGCCGAAATATCGTCGCTAAAGAATAAATCCGTTCTGGCTGCCAGGCAATTTTCCCAGGATGCGTTAGAAAGGGCAACGGCGCCGGAGAGCGCTTTCTTTCTGGGAGAAGGGAATTATCGGATAGTGATCCGCGACCTTTTCTTTCTGGATTTTGATTGCGATTCTATCATGAATCTGGCCGCCACCGTGTTCCATGAAGCTGATTCCCTGGAAAACTATTACAGGACGAAAATTCCTCATGACGAGGACGCCTTTCCATGGCATCATGACTACATTGTCTATCCCGGATGGGATTCTATAATTGCGTACTCATCTTACCAAGAGGATCTCCTGGAGAGATTTCTTGACGCTAATGATATAATTGCAATCCCGGATGGGCTGCTTAGAGTCGAATTCATAGAAGTACCTTCATTCCTTGAATCGAGATTTTTCAAGAAGGACGTGTTTGGCGGGCCCGGGCCCCTGGATACTAACCGAATCGCTTACTACTACATTGGTGAATCGGTAAGCTGGAGAGCTGATGGTGAGTCCCCTTTCGGCGTCGCTCCAAACAGGTCATTCAAGGAGAACATGGTCGAAAAGATTATACGTGGGAATTATCTGGTCTCGCAGATGGCTTCCACGAATCCCTCTATACACAGACAAATGAGCTCCGATCAAATGTATATCATTGGCTGGAATTATTACATATGGGAAGTTCTTTTGCAAATGGGTCTGTTCGAAAATCAGGATGAGATGCTTGCCGAGTATTACGGCAGTTTGAAAACTATCGCCCTGCAAACGATAGCGGACGTCGGTTTCAATTTGGGCAAGCATGACGTTGATGTGTCGCGGAAGATGTTTATAGATAGCCTGCAGATGGATTCTGATTACGCTGAATTTAGAACTTACTTTTCCTCGATATTCCCCTACAATAGTTTATCGTGTATCGTGGGGCGAGAATTGTTCAAGGACATGCGAAAAAAGGCACAGGCGTTGGAGGGAGTTGAATTCGATCTCGAATTATTCCACGGTAAGATACTAACTGAGGGCGCAATTCCGCCAATGCTGATCGCCAGAAAATACGGCTGGGAATTATAAACGGATTAGATACTCCGGGGCAATACAATTGGATCCTTGGAGGTTCGATTCCTCCCCCTTCCGGTGTTATCCGATGTTTCCCTCTTCCATTCGCAAAAACTCCAGCCCTTTATTGCTTATCTCATAATAGGTATGGTTGCGGTGCTTGATCCACTTGTTTTTGACGATACCTTTTCGGTATTGGATCATTTTTGGCTGGACTCTAATTAAGAGTCCCAGGTCACGAAGCTCCCTATGCCGTTCGAATACCGTGGCCCTGTCGATACCGACCGATTTGGCCACCACCGCCGCATAATCGACCCCCATTACCGCGTGATGCTTCAATATCTTGAAATCCGTCTCATCCAGAAGCTTGAAAACGGGATCATCAGCGAGGGTATGCTCATCATCCTCAACAAGAATCTCCTCCCAAGTCAATTTCACCAGCCTCTCCGGCTGGATGGATCGCAGGTTTCCACAGCCGGCTTTATGGACGGAGAGCACACCGCTGTCGGGTTTGAGGAACCCCCTGATTTCGTCAGAGGGCTCAGGCCCACAGCATCGGGCGATTCTAAAGTCTTCCCTTATTCCAAGTGGATCGGTCATAATTATCAATATACGGACTTTCTACCAATTGGCAAAAAATTAGCGATGGGGGCATGCCGTATTTCTATCGCCGCTAGTGTCCTCTCCTAAAGGGCTTGAATTATCATCACCTATAAGCTTATATTCGGTAATACATTCTTGATATGGAGGAATGGTGAGCGCGAAAGAAGAAATATTCAAGCTGACTCAATTCGCCGCCTGTGCCGGGTGAGCGTCGAAACTCAGTCGCACTGAGCTCGTCCAGGTCCTGGGCGATTTGCACCTGCAGAAATTCGATAACGTGCTGGTGGGCACGGAGCTTTTCGATGATGCCGGGGTGGTTAGAATTTCCGACGATCTCGCTATCGTAACCACGGTGGATTATTTCACACCCGTGGTGGACGACGCCTTCGATTTCGGCGCCATCGCAGCCGCCAACTCGCTCTCGGATCTATACGCAATGGGAGGAAAGGCAGTCGCGGCTATCAATATAGTCGGATTTCCGGAGAAAGATCTCCCGTATTCGGTGCTCAAGAAGATTATCGAGGGTGGCCTGTCAGTGACGAAGGAGGCCGGGATTCCAATCGTGGGTGGTCATACGGTTAAAGCGCCCGAGCCGTTTTACGGGCTTTCCATCACCGGAACCGTGAGACCGGACAGGATCTTGACAAACTCATCCGCTCAAACCGGTGACAATCTTTATTTGACAAAACCGCTGGGCACCGGCTTGATAACTACCGGTTTGAAAAACGGCAAAGTGACTCCCGAAATAGTTGCAAATGCGGTTGAAGTTATGAAAGAGTTGAACCGGTCGGCCTCCGAGGCCGTCAGGGCAGCCACAGAACATGAACAGTCTTACAACTGCGCTGTTACCGATATTACCGGCTACGGACTTTTAGGGCATCTATCCGAAATGCTATCAGCATCGAAGAAATCTGCGGTGATAAATTATTCTACAGTACCGTTGATGCCGGGAACAATAGAGCTTGCGAAGCAAAATCTTTTCCCCGGCGGCAGCCGTTCCAATCTCTTAAACGTCGAGCCTGATATGTTATGGAGTGGGGCATTCGAAAAATACGAGCAACTTATCCTGGCAGACGCACAAACGTCGGGGGGACTGCTAATTTCCATAAGAGCGGATCTGGCGGGATCGCTGGAAACAGAATTAAAAAGACGGGATGTGAAATTCGCAAAGATCGGCGATGTAGTAGAAAGGGCGGAATGGCTGATAAAAGTGGTAAAAAGCTAAAGCTCTCGCGGTTTCCGAGTATCTCATCGATACTGGAGGATGACCGCTTAAAGCCTCTTTTTGAAAAATGGTCATTTGTATTCGTCTCAGGCGAGGTCAAGAGGCTGGCGGCCGGGTTGAAGAAAAGCGCTCTTAAGGAAAGTAAGATTCCCTCCCGGAATGAACTGGTCTCGCAGGCCCTGAGGCTATTTGTAAAATATGATACCGATCTTATTCGTCCCGTAATCAATGGCACAGGTGTTATACTGCACACCAACCTCGGCCGGGCGCCAATTGATCCGGATTTATATGACCAATTGAAAGACGCCGTCTGCGGTTACTCCAACCTGGAATACGATATTGATCAGAACAAAAGATCTAAAAGAGGTCTGATGGCCGGCAGGATGATAGCCACTCTGGCGGGAGCGGAGGCCGGGATGATGGTCAATAATAATGCCGCGGCCGTATACCTGATTGTAGCCAATCTCGCCGGCGGCAAGGAAGTAATTATCTCCCGGGGCCAGTTGGTGCAGATCGGAGGCGGTTTCAGAATTCCGGAAATAATCGAACGTTCCGGGGCTGTGTTAAAAGAGATAGGCACCACCAATAAGACATCCCTGGCCGATTATAGAAAAGCCATAAACAAAAATACCGGTCTGATTCTGGTGGTGCATAAGAGCAATTTTATCCAGAGAGGTTTTACAGCGGAACCTGAGCCTGCCAGGATAGTGGAATTGGCGAAACAGAAAAGACTGCCGGTATGTTACGATCTGGGTTCAGGGCTTCTGGCATCCAGCACGAAATTTGCCTCTCTCGATGAACCGGACGTTATAGGCGCAGTAAAAACGGGCGCCGACCTGGTTTGCTTTTCAGGGGACAAGCTTCTTGGCGGCCCGCAGGCCGGTTTGATAGTCGGCAAACAGAGACGGATATCGGCACTCCTTAAAGATCCCATTTATAGAGTGATTCGGCCGGATAAGTTGACCATCGGTTTGATGGAAAAGACCCTGCTTGAATATCTGACCAGCAAATCGGTCAATCCCTGCCATACAATGGCATCAATATCAATCGACAGCCTTAAAAAGAGAGCAAATGTCATCTTAGCGGCCGTTCAGAGTCCGGATATCAAGACTGTTGATCTCAAGAGCTCTTTCGGCGGGGGCTCGCTGCCGGAGTATGAGTTTGACAGTTTCGGGATCAAGATTGCAGGAAATGCCGTCACGCTTTCCGCGAAGCTTAAGGCTGCCTTGATTCCCGTGATTTGCAGGAGCATCGCTTCTGGCGTACTAATCGATTTAAGAACAGTATCCCCCGATCAGGACGGGAGCCTTATCGAGGCTATCAGTTCATGTTTGTAGTCGGAACGGCCGGACATATAGATCACGGCAAGTCGGCGTTGGTACTGAAAATGACCGGCATCGATCCGGATCGTTTGCCCGAGGAGAAAAGGCGAGGCATGACCATCGATCTGGGATTTGCCTGGGCGGAGTTGCCCTCCGGTCAGACTATCGGCATAGTCGATGTGCCGGGTCACGAAAAATTCGTCAGGAACATGGTGGCGGGGGTCGGGGGAATCGATGCCGTGATTTTCGTGATTGCTTCCGACGATGGTTGGATGCCGCAATCCGACGAACATTTCCAGATTATCAGTCTTCTGGGAATAAAAACTGGTTTCGTGGCGCTAACAAAGAAAGACCTCGTCGATGATGAGCTTCTTCAGCTTCAGGCCGACGATATACGTGATCATCTTAAAGGCAGTTTTCTCGAGGACTGCCCGATAATACCGGTTTCGAGTGTCACGGGTGAAGGTGTAGATGAGGTGATGAAAACCCTTGATACCATTCTTACGGGCGACATTCAAAAGCCGGATCTCGGCGCAGCCAGGCTTTTCATAGACCGTCGCTTTACCATACAGGGGATGGGCACGGTTGTGACCGGCACCTTGCTGGAAGGTAGCCTGACGGTCGATCAGCAGATCGAGATTCAACCCTCCGGGAAGACAGCAAGGATTAGAAACCTCCAGACGCATCAAGCCGAGATCGAAGAGGCTCGTCCGGGAAGCCGCGTAGCCATAAATCTTGCGGGAATGGAAAAAATGGACGTGACCAGGGGCGACGCAGTTTGCGCTCCGGACTCCATTGCTCCGACTGATACGATAGCCGCCGAATTAACGCTTCTCGAGCGTTCAAAATTTCCTCTCAAAAACGGAATCGAGCTGTCATTTCTTCTGGGTACCGCCGATGTGCTTGCCAGGGTGTATATGCTGCAATCGGATCTTCTGAAGCCGGGTGAAAAATCGCTTGTCAGGCTTCGTTTGAAAGAACCGGTAGCGGCAAAGATCGGCGATCGCTTCATAATAAGACGTATCAGCCCCCAGGATACTATAGGCGGCGGAATAGTGCTCGATACCGAGGTTATGATCGGGAAAAAGAATAAGATCAAGCAGATCGAAATCCTTAAGGCCAGGCAGAGCCTTACACCCGAATCCATAATCTCCTCAGAGCTTTTGAAAGAGAATAAGCTCTCGTTATCAAGATTTCAAATGAATTTGCCATATAGCAGGGACGAGATGAAAAGCGCCCTGAAATCGTTATCCGAGCGGGGGGACGTTCTGATGACCGGCAACATTATAGTCTCGAAGCATTCCCTGGAGAAATTTGTCGAACCGGCCTGCAAGTTAATTGAAGACGATCATCAGATGCGGCCCTGGGCCGGTGGCATCGAACCGGGGACTCTTGGCAAGAAGTTGAAAATAGCGCCTGAACGGCTTCCGGAGGTGGTAGATTATCTGGTATCGACCGGCAGGCTAGCTATTGAAAGCGGATTTTTAAAACACCCGGAGCACAGGGCCGAACTCAAGCCGGACCAGAAGGATCTGCAGGGCAAACTTAATGTACGGCTTTCCGCCAGCCCTCTGAGCGCTCCCATAAGGAAGGAATTTATCGACGAAGACCCAAGATACGAGATAGTTTTGAATTTTCTGCGGGACCGGGGAGACATTATAGAATTAAAGGGGGGGATACTGTTTACCAGCAGGGATTTTGAGATGATAGTCAACAGAGTGATTGAATATCTAAAACAGGTCAAGCAAGCTAAAGCATCGGACATAAAATCACACCTCGATACCAGCCGTAAGTACGTGATTCCGCTTTTGGAAAAACTGGATCATATGGGCGTAACCGTTCGGAACGGCGATAACCGCACCTTAGCAAAGAAATAGCAGCAGTTTCGCACCATGGCAAATCGGAAAATATTTATAGACGGTAAATTCCATAACCTCGAGCCAGGGTCGAAAGTTATCCAGGCGATTGCGGTTGAGGACGGGGAAATAATAGATGTCGGCTCCAACGTAAAGATAAAACCGCTTGGCCGGCGTGGCTTTGAGATCTACGATCTGAAAAGGAGATGCGTGCTCCCCGGAATAATCGATTCACATCTTCATCTTTTATCGCTTGGCAATCTCTTCAGGAGGGTCGATCTGGATGATGTGGATTCGCTCGATGGGGTAGCGAACATCCTAAAAAAAGCGGTGTCGAAGCTTAGGACCGGGCAGTGGCTGCAGGGACGCGGCTGGAATAAGAACCTCTGGGGAGATGATTTTCCTGACAAGTATCTGCTGGACGCCATAACTAAGAATCCGGTCGCTCTTTATAGCAAGGACGGCCATCTTCTATGGGTCAACTCCGCTGCTTTGAAATATTGCGGTATCGACGGCAATACATCTGACCCGCCGGGGGGTGTCATACACAGAGATGCCGATAGAAATCCCACGGGAGTTCTTAAAGAAAATGCAGTCGATCTGGTTTCGAATAAGATACCTCCTCAATCTAACGATGAGAAGACCGAGGCGATTGTTGCAGCCCAGAGACACCTTTTGAAACTGGGAATCGTGGCCGTCGGAGATTGCGATACTCAAACATCACAAATCTCGAAGTTCAATGAACTGGAGGTAACCGGCGGTCTTCAGATGCGGATTTTCAAGATGATCCACCCGGATGACCTCGATATTGCCGGTAAACTCAAACTGAAGACCGGGATGGGCAGCTATCGTTTTCGAGTCGGTTGTCTCAAACTATTTGCGGACGGCGCTCTCGGCTCGCAGACGGCTTATATGTTCAAGCCTTACAATCAGACTGAGAGCAATTACGGCGTGGAAACGTTGACTGAGAAAGAAATCGAAAAATACGTGTCGAAAGCAGTCAGGGCCGGAATCTCTGTCGCTGTTCATGCGATCGGTGATAAGGCTAACTATCATGTTCTATCGGTGCTGGGAAGATATGCGGCCGCTTTTTCGGAAAAGGGATTGAGACCGAGAATCGAGCATGCGCAGATTCTGAGGAGAAAAGAGATACCAAGTTTTAAGAAGTGCGGCGTGATTGCGTCGGTTCAACCTATCCATGTCACCTCCGACCGCGATATCTCCGATCGTTACCTGGGCGAGAGGGCACGGTATACGTATCCTTTTAGATCGCTATTAAGATCAGGCGTCGAGCTGGCTTTCGGTTCCGATGCTCCCATAGAGACGGCCAATCCGATAGCTGGTATTCATGCCGCGGTGACCAGGAAGAGGCCGAATGAAAATCGAAAGGCCTGGTATTCCGGGGAGAGGATCACGGTTCGCCAGGCTTTAAGAGCATATACCGTGGGAGCCGCGAGAGCATGTTGCTACGATGATATAATTGGAAGTATAACCATTGGGAAGCGAGCCGATTTTGTGGTGCTGTCGGATGATATTTTCAAAACCAGAGTGGATGATATTCACCTTATAGAGGTTTTGGCGACAGTAGTCGATGGTAAGGTAGCGTTCGGTCGGCGCAATCTCGGACGATAAACCTTGACACACAAGATCTTATAATCCTATCTTAGAACCATGAGATTTAGCGCTATTTTGGTTCTCGTATTTATGATATTTGCAGTATCCTATTCGGAGGATAGCCCGGATTCCCTTGAGGCGGCGTCCCCTAAGAGAATCGTAACGGTTATGGAAATTGCCTCGGCCATTGGACCGATAACGGTTCGTGAAATAGAAGACGGGATAAGGCGATCGGAGAAACTGGATGCTGAAGCTTTCATAGTAAAATTAAACACTCCCGGTGGCAATACGGAATCGACATGGGATATCATCCAGGAAATCCTGGCCTCGAATGTACCGGTCGTGATCTTCGTCTATCCCCCGGGGGCAAGGGCGGCCTCGGCGGGCGTTTATATAGCCTATGCCGCTCATCTAAGCGCTATGGCTCCCCAGACCAGCATCGGTTCGGCGCATCCGGTAGCTATGGGCGGAACCGAGATGGATTCCACTCTATCGGACAAGATTACCAACGACGCCGTGGCCAAGATAAAAACGCTTGCTAAAAAGCGCGGCAGGAATATGGAATGGGCCGAGGATGCCGTCAGAAAATCGGTGTCAGTAACAGAATTCGAAGCCCTCGAAATGAATGTCGTGGATTATGTGGCCGACAATCTCGACGATCTTCTGGAACAGATGGATCAGGATTCGGTTGATTTGATCACGGGCCCGTACATTATTAACACTGCTGATGTCGAAGTTGTAGAACTTAAAGTCGGTCTGGCCAATCGGATTCTGGAAATAGTATCTGATCCCAATGTCGCGTATATACTCATGACAATCGGAATGCTCGGCCTCTATTTCGAGTTCTCCAACCCGGGCGCAGTGCTTCCCGGCGTTATAGGAGGAATCGCTCTCATACTGGCCCTGTTTTCGTTTCAGGCCCTACCGATCGATTTCGCCGGGGTGTTGCTCATTATCCTGGCCATGATATTGTTTTTGCTGGAATTAAAGATAGCGAGTCACGGTATCCTTGGAGGTGGAGGCGTGTTGAGCTTGTTTTTCGGTTCATTGATGTTGGTTAAAGAAACCGAGTTGCCGTATAAGGGAATATCCCTTTCGGTGATCGTACCGACCGTATTAGTCTTTACGCTATTTTTCTTCCTGGCCGCATATCTCTCGTTGCGAGCGCACCGGAGGAAGATAGCTACAGGCGATTCAGGCTTGAAGGGGGAAACGGGATTTGCCAGGTCAGCCATCGGGCCGGATGGGGGCACGGTATTTATTCACGGCGAATTCTGGAAGGCTTATTCCGATAGCCAGATTGACCCTGACGCGCGGATAAAGGTCGTGAATGTCAGGGGAATGGAATTAAAAGTAGAGCGAACTGAGAGAGTTGAATAGATTATAGAGGGAGGATGTAATGAACCAGACGGACGTATCAATGGTTTTTCCTATTTTAATTGTAATAGGCCTGGTGCTGTTTATTCTCGGAAATGCAATCAGGATACTAAGGGAATATGAGCGGGGCGTAATATTCAGGCTTGGACGGCTGATCGGGGCTAAAGGGCCGGGATTGATTCTCTTGATTCCGATCGTCGATAAGATGGTCAGAGTCAGTCTGCGGACGATACCGATGGATGTTCCCTCGCAGGATATCATCACCAAGGACAACGTTACCGTCAAGGTTAATGCCGTAACCTATTTCCGGGTCATGGATCCCAACAAGGCGGTTGTCGATGTCGAGGATTATATCTACGCTACCTCGCAGATATCGCAGACCACGTTGCGTTCGATTCTCGGGCAGGTCGATCTTGATGATTTGCTGTCGAATCGTGAGAAGATCAACCAGGAATTGCAGAAGGTTATCGACGAACAGACTGAGCCCTGGGGTGTAAAGGTAAGCGTTGTCGAGGTCAAAAACGTCGACCTGCCGCAGGAGATGCAAAGAGCCATAGCCAGGCAGGCCGAGGCGGAGAGGGAACGCCGGGCCAAGGTCATCCACGCCCAGGGTGAATTGCAAGCCTCGGAGAAGATCAACCAGGCGGCCAAAGTTTTGCAGGAAACTCCGCTGGGCATTCAGCTCAGATACCTGCAGACCGTGGTTGAGATCTCATCGGAGAAGAATTCGACCACGCTGTTCCCGATACCTATAGACCTGTTCAAGCCGTTTCTGGATAAATTAACCAAATAGGAATAGCTGAAATATGATAGAATCGGTTGGTGGCGAAAGAAGTAACTTCTGACGCCACGGAACCTTAGTGCGGTCGGAAGTTACTTCCGCTTGATCTTAATCAGAACTTTGCGTTTTTGGGCGTTCTGGGGAACGGTATGACATCGCGGATATTGGCCATCCCCGACATATACATCAGAAGGCGCGCGAAACCGAGCCCGAATCCCGAATGGGGGACCGTACCGTAGCGGCGAAGATCATAGTACCACCCGAGACCATCCTCCGGGACTCCGAAATGTTCGACCTGTTTTTTTAGAATATCCAGCCGTTCCTCTCTCTGGCTGCCGCCGATTATCTCGCCGATCTCGGGAACCAGGACATCCACCGCCGCCGTGGTTTTACCATCGTCATTGAGCCGCATATAAAATGCTTTGACATCGCGCGGATAGTCTTTCACCATCACGGGAGCTTTCAGATGCTCCTCGCATAAATATCTTTCATGCTCGGCCTGCAGGTTGACACCCCATTCCACCGGATATTCGAATTTCTTTTTAGCTTTTTTGAGAATATCGACGGCCTCGGTATATGTGATGATCTCGAATTTCGACTTAACCAGCTTCTCCAGCGTGATGATCCGCTTTTTGTCTATCCAGGAATTAAAAAACGTCATCTCATCGGAGCATTCATTCAAAGCGTAGTTGAAAAGATACATGAGGAACTCGCCGGCCAACTGCATGTTCTCGTCGAGATCGCAGAATGCCATCTCCGGTTCGATCATCCAGAATTCCGATGCGTGCCGGGAGGTGTTGGAGTTCTCGGCGCGGAATGTCGGGGCGAAGGTGTAAACATCGCTTAGGGCGCAGGCCATTATCTCCGCCTCCAGTTGGCCGGAGACGGTCAGGAAGGTCCGGTCGCCGAAGAAGTCCTTATCGAAATCGATCTCGCCGTTGGTCATGGGAACGTTTTTCAGATCGAAGGCCGTTACCCAGAACTGCTCGCCGGCGCCCTCGGCGTCGATGGCGGTTATGATGGGGGAGTGAATATAATAAAATCCGCGATCCTGGAAAAACTTGTGAATGGCAAAAGAAATCTGGCTTCTGAATCTATTCATCACCCCGAAGGTATTGGTGCGCGGCCTCAGATGTGCGATCTCACGCAGGTATTCGAAAGAATGTCTTTTTTTCTGCAAAGGGTATTCCGGAGGGCTTTCGCCGACGAGCTGTATTTCCATTGGATGGAGTTCGATCTTGTGTTTTCGATCCGGCACCGGCAGCAGCCCGCCGACTGTCCTTACCGCAGCTCCTAACCTGACATTTTCCAGGTCGGGGAATTTCGACGGTTCGTCGATCACGATCTGGAGGCTGGCCAGGCAGCTCCCGTCATTTATCTCCAGAAATGTTAGATTTGGCGAGTCCCTTCGGGTACGCACCCAGCCCATGACCAGGACACCCTCAGCGGCCTGGTCCGGCTGGCTCAGTATCGAGGCAATTTTTGTTCGTTTAAAGTAATCCATCGCTTTCTCGCTTCAGGGCTTCCGTAACACTCTTAATATATTGCAAATAACCAATCGGTGTAAAGAAAGGATTTTGAGCATCAACAATATTCAATTGTTCCGGCAGTCAGGTCACGTTCGCTCGGACTATCCATACGGATCCGTAGGACGACCTGACTGAACCAAAAAACTTGCTGTGATTCTGGATTCCCGATCGGGGTCGGGAATGACAATATGCTGGAATTATTAGTGGCGCCTGATCGCTCGATCATACGGATCTGTAGGACGGGAATCCAGAAAAGGGAAGAAACAGTTTGACACTTGATATAATTGGAGTATTTTATCTGTATAAATGGGGGTTTAACATGATGTGCCCTTTGAGCATACGTCGCATTTTTATCATTCCGCTGATACTATCGCCGGGCTTGATTCTGAATTCATCCAGCGCCCTTGCTCAAGATTCAATGGAATTGATTGCCACCATTGTACTTGAGCGGGATAGCACCTATATCCCCACGCTGATGCCTATAGGGGATTTCAATGCCGATGGACACCCGGATCTGGCCCTGGGGGTACGTCAGGATTTTTTCAATTTGTATGAAGCAGTATATTTATACTTTGGGGGTCCGGATTTTGATAACTCCCCTGACCTGGTAATTCCAGGAGAACCTCAAAATACGGATAGCTATTGTATTGATGAAGCTGATCTGATAACATTTTTCGGTATGGAACTGACAGGTTTGGGGGATTTCAACGGTGATGGCTATGATGATATTGCTATATCCGCTCCGGGATTCTGCCCCTATGTTTATCGGGAGGGAAGAATATATATTTTCTTCGGTTCACCTGAACCGGACTCTATCGCTGACGTGGTAATTGACGGCCATGAGTATTATGAGTACCTGGGCGATTACATTGGCGCAGGCGATTTCAATGGTGATGGTTTCCATGACCTTATCGCAACTGCGCCTCGTATAGTATACCCTGATGATCGCTTATATATATATCAAGGAAGTAGTTCCCCCGACGGAACTTATGACTGGATGCGCGATTTTATTGGACAAGACATTTACACCACTTGGAGATTGTGCGGATTCGATATAAACGATGACGGTTTTGATGATTTCTGTATTGACAGTTATGCCGATACCGGCAGTTTCAAAGGCATATATCTTGGTGGCGATCCTTTGAATCAGGAGCCGGCTTTCTATTTTGATCACGGGCTTTCTTTCACTGAGGATATCTCCGGCGACGATATAGATGATATTATGATCCGTCCTGAAGATATGCGCTGGTATTTGTGCTTAGGTGGCGATTCGTTGGATTTAGATCCTGACTATTATGTGGGGAGTGTGGGCGGACCATCCTTTACATATTCTCTAATTGGTGAGGGAACCAAGCTCATGATGGACGATAATTTGCAACGCAGTTTCATTATGTACAATACAGGAGTTCCGTTTGACTCCATACCCCGCGATGTCTTTGGCTACTCTCAAGAAAGCTGGAATAAGCACAATATTGGAGATATCAACGGCGACGGTGTCGAGGATATCGCTCTGAAGACAGGAAACGATACACTTGGAAGCTATGTTGAAATATACTCCATTTTCAGAACCGGAGTTGAAGAGGAAAATGGCTTTGAATTATTCCCGAACGATTATGCTATTCTATCCTGTTATCCCAATCCTTTCAACTCTAATGTCCTATTAAACATCGCAACCTATGATGAACCCGATGCGGAGATAAGGATATACGACATAGCCGGCAGGCTGATTCGAAGCGTTATTACAATAGAAGGAAATGCAACCTGGGACGCCACGGACAACGCAGGACGAAAGGTTTCTTCAGGGGTCTATTTCGCCAGAGCAAAGACATCCCGCAATTTCAACACCATAAAATTACTGTATTTAAAGTAACCAAGATAATTGTCATTTCCGCGGAAGGGCTTGTTGAAAAAGTCATTGCGAGGAGGCCGCAGGTCATACGACTCGTATGAGCCGACGAAGCAATCTCTAACTCTTTTCTTTTTACAAAGATAGATTGCTTCGCTTCGCTCGCAATGACAAATATCCTGCTTTTTCAACGCTCCCGCACGTGGGGAATCCGGAAACGATGGCTCCACTAATGGATCCCTGCTTTCCCTTCGGGGATCTTCGATTACGCAGGGATGACACTAAAAATATCCGTGCCGTCAAGAATAAGTCGAATCCCCCGGGATTTGACACCTCAGCTACAAAACAGGGCCCAAAAAGGGCAAAATTGGCTTGACACTCACCGGAAACCGGCATAATTTCCGCTTTTGTGAAGGTCGATTTCAGGCAGATAGAGCCTGAGGGGAGCGAGTTTAGCTTTTCGGAATCGGCAGAAGATCTCGACTTGACCGCTGATGGCATCGAGTTCCCTGAGCCTATTGAGGTTGAGCTGACCGCCACCAAGACGGGCGATGAGGTCATCATCCAGGGGTTGCTAACCACGATGGCCGGGATGGATTGCTCGCGCTGCCTTGAACGTTTCGAGAGACCTGTTAGCTCGAAACTTCAATTTGTAATTCAGTTGCTGGAGATAAGCTCTCCCCAGGATTCGGATGACGAGGATTTTGTGGTACTACCCAAGACGACTCAAGAATACGATCTCTCGGAGCGGGTTCGACAGGTAATTTTGCTGGAACTTCCGCTCAAGCCCCTTTGTAGAGAATCATGTCTCGGGCTTTGCACACTGTGCGGAACGAATCTAAATGAGTCTGAATGCGATTGTACGCCGGATAAGACCGACGAGAGATGGGAATCGCTCAGGCAGCTTTTTGAAGAATAAGGAAAAGGCTTAAAAAATAATCTTACACCAGCGGCGGAGCAAGAGCCGTCTGGTCCAGGGATCGAGGATAGTTATGGCATTACCGAAAAGACGTCATTCCCGGGCACGAGGTGCCAGGAGACGCACACACTGGAAATTGCAGAAACCGAATATAGTGGAATGTTCACATTGTCATGAACCCAAGCTTCCGCATCAAATCTGTCCGCAGTGCGGATGGTATAAAGGTAGAGAAGTAGTGGCCGTAACTGAGTCGCAATAATGCCCCTTGAGCGCAAAGCCAGGGTCGCCATAGACGCCATGGGAGGCGATTATGCCCCCTTTTCTATTGTGGCAGGGGCGGTGCTGGCGCAAAAGACCTATGGTGACAGCGTGGATTTGACCCTGGTGGGGGATTCCGCCAGAATCAAGTCGGAATTGCAGAATTTAAATGCCGAGCAGCTGCCGCTCAAGGTCGTTCACGCCAATCAGACGATCGGTATGGCCGACGAGCCGGCTGAATCGGTCAGGAAGAAGCCGGACTCTTCGATTGTGGTCAGCCTCAATCTTCAGAAGAAGGGCGAATGCGATGCATTTATCTCGGCTGGCAATACCGGCGCGGTTATGGCGGGGTCGCTTCTGATATTGGGCAGGCTAAAAGGGATCAACCGTCCGGCTATAGGCACTCTTTTTCCCAACGAGAAGGGGCAGGCATTGTTACTGGATGTCGGGGCCAATTCTGACTGTAAGGCCTTGAATCTTTATCAATTCGGATTAATGGGAGCGATCTATTACTCTCAGATATTTTCAAACAGCAATCCGTTAGTAGGTTTATTATCCATAGGCGAGGAGAAATCGAAGGGAAACGAAACCACGATTGCATCGCATAAGCTGCTTTCGGCCGCCGATCTGAATTTCGCCGGTAACATCGAGGGCAGGGATATCCTGAAGGGCAGGGCCGACGTCGTAGTCTGCGATGGTTTTGTCGGGAATGTCATTCTGAAGTTCGCCGAATCTATCGATAGTTTTCTCGGTGAGGTGGTCAGGAAGAGAGTAAGAATCAATTTTCTTGCGAAGATCGGGGCACTATTGCTAAGACCGGCCTTCAAAGATATTAAGAGACATCTTGATTATGCCGAATACGGCGGCGCCCCGTTATTGGGAATTGACGGTGTATCGATTATCTGCCATGGCGGTTCCTCGCCGAAAGCGATCAAGAATGCGGTGGGTATGGCCAGGACGATGGTGATGAAGGATGTCAACAGGCAAATCGAAGATCGGGTTGCCTCCAACGGAGATCTCGATGCTATGGAAGCGAGAATAAGACAACAGCGATGAAAAAATACGTGCAGATAATAGGCACCGGTTCGGCGGCGCCGGAAAATGTGCTAACCAATCAGGATCTGGAGAAAATGGTTGATACTACCGACGAATGGATCACTACCAGGACCGGCATAAAAGAGCGACGAATCGCCCCGCCGGGCATGGTGGCATCAGACTATGCTTACGATGCATCCCTCAAGGCTATGGAGAAGGCGCATGTTTCCGCCGATGAGCTGGATCTGATAATTGTGGGGACTGTAACACCCGATTCGCCCCTGCCATCGACCTCCTGTATACTTCAGCATAAACTTAAAGCCAAAAATGCAGCAGTGGTTGACCTCGTAGCCGCTTGTTCGGGTTTCATTTACGGGTTGGCGTTCGGCAGGTCTATGATCCTGTCCGGCCAGGCGGAAAAGGTTTTGGTCATCGGGGTCGAAATCCTCTCAAGTATTACCAACTGGAAAGACAGAGATACCTGTGTCCTCTTCGGCGACGGCGCCGGTGCAGCAGTAGTTGCCGCATCGGATAAGCCGGGAGGTATAGTTGATACTTTCCTCAAAGCTGATGGTTCTTTGAGCCATCTCCTGCAGGTTCCTGCGGGCGGTGGCCGGATACCATTAACCAGAGATAATATAAATAACGGCGACCGCTTTATTCAGATGAAGGGTCCGGACGTATTTAAAGCCGCTGTCAAGGCTATGGGCGAGGCCGCAACGAAAATACTCAAGCGGACGGGCATAAGATCGGATGATATAAGTTTGATGATTCCACATCAAGCCAACATAAGGATCATAGAAGCGACCGCCAAGAGGGTAAAACTTCCGATGGATAGAGTTTTTGTGAACATACAAAAATACGGCAATACGTCAGCTGCTTCTGTTCCGATAGCGTTGGACGAAGCCATCAGGGAAGGGCGGATTAAATCGGGCGATAAGGTTATGTTGGTAGCCTTCGGCGCAGGCTTCACGTGGGGGTCGGCCCTTATCGAGTGGTGATATGAAGAAAACCGCATTTTTATTCCCCGGGCAGGCATCCCAGTATGTCGGAATGGCGAGAGATCTTTACGACGAATTCAAGTCCGTGCGGACGTTATTCGAGAAAGCTACCAGCATCCTGGATTTTGATCTTGCCGACGTCTGTTTCAACGGCCCCGAAGAAAAGCTCAAAGAGACGAGTTATACTCAGCCGGCAGTATTTGTCCATTCCTGTGCTCTCGAGATGATCCTGCGCCAAAACGGCGTTTTTGTCCACTCCGGGGCAGGTCATTCTCTGGGTGAATATTCGGCGCTGGTATCTGCCGGAGCGCTAAGCTTCGATACCGCCATTCAGGCCATCGCCATACGAAGTTCGGCCATGCAGAGAGATTGCGATAATAATCCAGGTACTATGGCCGCCGTCATGGGCCTTGAATATGAGCATGTCGCCTTGATTCTAAGGGGCAATCCGGGGATTGTGGTTCCCGCGAATTATAATTCACCAGGTCAGGTCGTGATCGCCGGTGAGGTCGATGCCGTCAATGAGGCCTGTTCAGGATTGAAAGAGGCAGGCGCGAAGCGGGCAATACGGATTCCGGTCGGCGGCGCTTACCATTCACCCCTGATGGAACGGTCATCTAAGATAATGACCGAGTTTATTAAGAATGGCATGGAATTCGGGGAATTCAGATTTCCCGTTTATTCTAATGTCGGTGCCGACCCTATCTCCCACGGCTCTGAGTTCAGTCGACAACTGGCGAAACAGATTTCCAGCCCGGTTCTCTGGTACCCCACCATTCGAAATCTATTTAGAGACGGTGTCCGAAGCTTCATAGAGGTTGGCCCTGGAAAGGTCCTTCAGGGTTTAGTCAAGAGGTCATTGAATGATCCGGAAGTTGAGATATCGGGCGTCGATACTCTTGAAGATATTGACAGGCTATTGAGCGAAAAGGTGTATTTGGCGTGAGTGCTGTAGATAAGGTGGCGATGGTTACAGGGGGCGCTCGTGGCATCGGATATGCCATAGCGGAAAAACTCGGTTCCGACGGCTATTCGGTGATCATCTCCGATATACTTGCCGAAGCAGCGAGCGAGAGCGCATCGAAACTCGCCGACGGAGGAGCCAGAGCCATATCGGTCGAGGGCGACGTCTCGAAACCTGAATCTGTTGATGCCATGTTTAAGGCCTCGATCGAAGAATTCGGCCGGGTCGATGTTCTGGTCAATAACGCGGGTATCACCCGCGATGGTCTGCTTCTACGTCTTGATGCGGAAGATTGGGATATGGTGATGGGTGTTAACCTGAAAGGGGCTTTTCTGTGCACCAAGGCGGCCTCGAGAATTATGATGAAGAACCGTTGGGGCAGAATAATCAATATCTCATCTGTCGTGGGGATCATGGGCAATGCCGGGCAATCCAATTATTCCGCCTCCAAGGCCGGTCTTATGGGTCTTACGAAATCGGCGGCCAAGGAGCTTGCCGGCAGGAGTATAACCGTTAACGCCGTAGCTCCCGGGTATATTCAAACGGAGATGACGGAGAAATTGCCTGATTCAGCAAGGCAGGCGTTTTTGTCGATGGTACCACTGAAACGACCTGGCACGCCCGCGGATGTCGCCGGAGTTGTATCGTTTCTGGCATCGGATCTTGCCGAATATGTCACCGGACAGGTTATTCATTGTGACGGCGGAATGGTGATGTAATCTTAAAATGAGCCAGTTAGCAAAAGTGAAATAGAAGATTCAATGTAAGGAGGAACAGATGGCGTCAATCGAGGAAAGAGTTAAAGAAATAATCTCTGAGAATCTGGGGGTCGATGCTGAAAAAGTAAAACCGGAGGCGTCATTCGTGGACGATCTCGATGCCGATTCCCTGGACCAGGTGGAGTTGATTCTGGCTCTGGAGGAGGAATTCGATTGTACAATCCCCGAAGAAGAGGCCTCCAAGATCACCACTGTTGGTGAGGCGATGGGATATATTAACAAACATCTCGAACAGAAGGGATAGGTTCTTATTCCGTGTCTCGAAGAGTAGCAATAACCGGTATCGGGCTGGTAACGCCCCTGGGGCATACCATCGATGAGTTCTGGGATAGTATCGTCGCCGGGAAATCGGGTGTATCCACTATATCCAGATTAGACGCCTCGGGATTGCCGACGAGGATAGCAGCCGAAGTAAGGGAGTTTGATCCTTCCGAGTATATTGAGAAAAAACTGCTCAAGCGAATGGATCTCTCACAACAGTTTGCGATGGCGGCCTCGGGGAAAGCGCTGTCGGATTCCGGAATGGATCTTGATTCGATCGATCGTGAGAGGGTAGGGGTTGTCATTGGCTCGGGTATCGGCGGGCTCAGGACATTCGAAAAGCAACATGCGATTATGTTGAACCAGAGCCCGTTGAAGGTATCGCCCTTTTTTATTCCCATGATGATCGCCGATATGTCGGCCGGGCTTGTCAGTATTCGATACGGCTTTAAGGGGCCCAATTATGCTACTGTCTCCGCCTGTGCTTCATCCAGCAATGCCATAGCTGACGCCGTCATGATGATTCAACGAGGTGCAGCGGATATCATGGTGACCGGAGGCTCAGAGGCCTCCGTCACGATGGCATCTCTTGCAGGCTTCTGCTCAGCGAAAGCATTGTCCGAGCGTAACGATGAACCCGAGAAGGCCAGCAGGCCTTTCGACAGGGATCGGGATGGATTCGTTCTCGGGGAGGGTGCAGCTTCTCTTATACTCGAGGATCTGGAGAACGCCAGGGCCAGGGACGCCAGGATATATGCAGAAATAGCCGGTTTCGGTATGTCGGCCGATGCTTATCACATTACTGCCCCTGCCCCCAATGGCGATGGTGCGGCACGCAGTATGCAGGCCTCATTGGATGATGCCGGTATCAAGCCTGACAAAATAGACTACATCAATTCCCACGGAACCGCTACCGGGCTGGGTGATATCGCTGAAACTTTGGCCATAAAAAGCGTATTCGACGATCGTTCGTATGAGATACCTGTTAACTCCACAAAATCGATGATCGGTCATTTGCTGGGCGCCGCCGGGGCTGTGGAGATTGCAGCAACCATACTTCAAATGTCTCGTAAGATGCTTCATCCCACGATCAATCTTGATAACCCTGACCCCGAATGCGATCTTGATTACGTTGCCGAAGGCTCGCGTCAGGCAGAGATCAAATACGCCCTTTCGAACTCGTTCGGATTCGGCGGTCATAATATCTCCATTGTGCTTCGAAACCACCTGCCGAATAATTAATGAGGTTTTCGTTTTTCAAAAAGATCTTCTCCAGAGAGAAAGATTCTTTTGGGAAAATCGAATCTGCACTGGGATATTGTTTTCAAAACAAAAATCTGCTAAAAAAAGCTCTATCGCATCGTTCCAGCGTCGAGAACGGCACGTCCAACGAGCGGCTGGAGTATCTTGGTGATGCCGTTCTGGGATTGGTTGTATCAGAGTTTCTGTTTAAAAAGTTCTCGGATCTGAACGAAGGTAGCTTAACTAAAATGAAGGCTTCACTGGTAAACGAGGCCGTTCTCTCAAAGGTGGCCGGCGAACTGAACCTCGGACAATTCATTTATCTAAGTAAAGAGGAAGAAAAGTCCGGTGGACGGGATAAACCATCGATTGTCGCTGACGCTGCCGAGGCGGTTCTGGGGGCCATCTATCTCGACGGCGGTTTGCCGGCGGCGCAAGAGGCTGTTCACGGGATTCTCTTAAGGAATTTTGAGGGCTTGCTCAACGACGAGGCGACCTATAATTATAAAGGAGAGCTTCTTGAGAACATGCAGGGCAGCGGCCAGGGAACGCCCCGGTACGAGGTTTTAAGAGAGATGGGCCCGGATCATGAGAAACTATTTCTGATCTCGGTTTCAGCCGACGGCATAATACTCGGCAAAGGAGAGGGCTCAACTAAAAAGGAAGCCGAGCAAAAAGCGGCCAGGATGGCTCTGGAGGAGTTGAGAGATAAGGAAAGACGTTCACCTGTGAGGTGAGCTTAAACGATTTGTTTGATCGGATTAATTTAGCCACATGAGCGTGGATTTAATATCAATCAGTGAGAAATGGTGGTGCTAAGGAGATAGAGATATGAAAGTAGCGGTGCTGATAAAACAGACTCCCCAGCTTTCCGAGGTCTCATGGACAGGTGAGAATTTGAGCTGGCCGGATGATGCCCTGGTTGTCAATCCATTAGATGAGTATGCGGTCGAGGAATCCATCAGGATAAAAGAAAAAACCGGTGGAACAGCCGTTGCCATAACCTACGGTCACGCGAGTGCTGAATCCGTTTTGCGGGACGCGCTGGCGCTGGGAATTGACGAAGCTTATCATATCGTGTCCGATCAATATTCGTCTACCGATCCACAGGGCAATGCCAGAGCTCTTGCGGCCTGCATACAAAAAATTGGGGAAATCGATCTGGTCCTCGCCGGTAAGCAAGCCTGCGACGACGACTCAACTCTGGTGGCGGTGTCAGTGGCGGCCCATCTGGACTGGCCACAGATAGGTTTTGTAAAGAAGTTCGATCAACTCGATGATTTCAGGCTGGTAGCCTGGCGCACCACCGATACCGGCCATGATGTGGTGGAATCGGAGTTGCCCGTTGTTTGTTCAGTTGTGAAAGAGATTAATGAACCGCGGCTTCCTTCGCTCAAAGGTAAGATGAAAGCCAAGAAAGCCGAGATAAAGAAATTCACTCTTGACGATCTGGGTATCGATGATGCCCGGAAAATTGAAATTAAATCAATCAAACCTCCACCCTCGAGGCCAGGAGGTGAGATTCTCAAAGGGGAACCTGACAACGCCGTCGAGGCCCTCATTGAGAGACTGAAGGCGGATAAGTTTATTTAACTTCCGCATCGCTCTGCCGAGTAAGCTCAAGAAATATACCGCTGACCAGTGCCGCTTTTAGCCCCAAGCCAATCTTAATCTATTGTAATTCATCGGCTTAACTGTCAGCAAAATACCTGTTGCCTTCATGAGGATTATCGGTATATTGTGTTGTAGATTTTTGTAACACTTCTGCGTAAGATGAAAGCAATCAGCAACAGATATGAAATCATCCGCAAGATAGGATCTGGATCTATAGGCGATGTTTTTCTCGTAAGGGATCTGGCAGAGGGCCAGGACGTCTGTTTGAAATTGCTTGGCAATACTGGCGTTGCCGGGTCTGAGGATCTGGGTCGTGAATTTACGCTTCTGACCAGGTTGCGTCATCCGGGACTCATCAGGGTTTTAGATTTTGGAGTCGACGATGCCGACGGCAGCTTTTTCACAATGGAGTATGCTTCCGGTGGTGACCTGGGGCAGGCGGGTATTCCATCCCCCGATGAGTTTTTTAAGGCCGCCTCATCGATCTGCCAGGCCCTGGATTATATACATAGCCAGGGCGTTATTCACGGCGATCTCAAGCCGAGCAATATTCTCAAAAACTCCTCCGGCGATTTTCTCCTTGCCGATTTCGGTTTAGCCTTCGTTAGAAGAAGCGACCCGGATATCGTTTCATCCGGCAGTGCGGCTTTTATATCTCCGGAACTCCTGCGAAAGGAATCGGTATCTCCGGGTTCGGATATCTACTCGTTGGGGCTTCTGTTTTTCGAAATGATTTTTGGAAAGCCCTTTTTCGAGGGAACCGCCGGGGAGATTATCGGGCGAAAACTATCTGGCGAAATTCAGTTGCCCCCTGTTCCCGAGGAATATGGCGGAAGCAGCATGCATGTTATAATGACGAAAATGCTGTACTCTGATCCGAAGAATCGCCATCAATCTGCAGGAGCAATCCTGGATGAGATCTCCGATATGAAAGTAGAAAATCTCAAGCGCTCAATGGACAAGAGCCAGATTCCCGAAAAGGCCGATTTCGTGGGCCGGGTAGAGGAAATGAATTGGCTCGAGCAAGGGCTGCAGATGCGACCGGGGGAGATTTGTCGCTTTTTCTTTATCGGGGGCGATTCGGGAGTCGGCAAGAGCCGCTTGCTGGATGAATTTCGGGTCAAGGTGCAAATAAAGGGAGTTAGATTCTTCAGGACCTATTGCCGTGAAGGCGATCTGGAACCATTCGGACCGCTCGTGAGATTGCTTAATTACATCTTTGTAGAGCTGGATCCCACACTGGAGATTTTCTCCTCCTATGGTCCGGATCTAAAAAGGCTCTTTCCTGCAGTGTTCGAGATTCTCGATCGTGAAGACTTAAAATCATCGGAGGCTGACATAAAGGCCGGTCGGCGGCGTATGTTCGATAACCTCCTGTTATATCTGGATCATCTTTTTTCGAAACATAATCTCATAATCACAATTGAGGATCTGCAATGGGCTGATCGCGATACACTGGATTTTGTCGAATTCTTATGGTCGAATCGCGATACTGAAAGCTCATTTTATTTTATCTGTACCGGTCGGACAGTTCCCGAGGGATCGATACCTGCTTTTTTGACCGATGATGACTCATGCTATAGAGTCCTGGAATCGGCAGGAGAAAAATGCTGGCAGGATTTTCTCAATAGCCTACTCGGCGGCACAGGTCTCCCCGACGATTTCTCATCGACCCTGCACGAAGAAACGGGAGGGAATTTCCTGTATGCCGAGGAAATCTTAAAAGAACTGATATCTGACGATTGCCTGATTCGCCGGAGGGGTAAATGGTTCTTAGAACCGAGCTGGGAGGAGAATATAAGAGTGCCCGAAGGCGTTCAATCTCTGCTCAATCGCAGGCTGGAGCGTTTGAGCGCTGATCAAATCCTTATGGCCGGTGCGGCGGCTGTTCTGAACAGATCGTTTCGCGATCAGGAGATCATAGATTTGTCACCGATCCAGCAAGGTCAGGATAGTATTGAACAGCTGATAGCGAAAGGCGTCTTTAAGCGGCAGATATTCGGGCGGGAGGAAAAGATCTATTTCGGCCATGGGCAGTTGAGACGTGCTGCTTATGATAGTTTACCTGACGCGACTCGTTGTGAGATACACGCTAATATCGCCTGTTATTATGAGAAAAGAAATGAAAGCAGCGAGTTTCTCGGGCGCCATTACGCATCTGCAGGCGATAATGAAAAAGGTTATCAGCACCTGTCTATGGCTGCGCAATTTGCCCTGAAGGTTCTGGCCTTCAGACAGGCAGCGGATTTATACGCCGCCTCCCTTAAGTGCGCTGAAGCTCTGGCGGATCTACCTCAAAAAAATGAGCGTCTTTATAAAATACATCTGGGTCGCGGGCAGGCTTTGAATTTTATATCGCCTCGGGCAGCGCAGGACTCGCTTATGGAGGCGGTATCCATCGCTCAATCCTGCGATTCTGGCGGATCGGATCTCTCCAGAGCCGCCATCGCCGCCGGACGTAACAGCCTCGACCTGGGAGAGAGCGACAGAGCTCTGGAACTGCTACAGGAGGGATTGTCCGCCGCGGAATCAGTGAAAGACAAAAAGCTTCAAGGGGAGGCGAAAGTCGGGCTGGGATTTGTCTATGACAAGGTTGGAAGGCTCGATGATGCGGAGGCTTCATATCTTGAAGCGCTGGATCTTTTCGCCGGGATAGATTATCCCGAAGGTTCGTGCCGTGTACTGAATTACCTGGGGATTGCTCGCAAGAGGCGCGGGGATCTTGCGGGTGCCGAGGATTTTTATCGACGCAGCCTGGATATCTGCTCGACGAAGGGCTTCAGGTGGGCCGCCATGAACCTGTACGGTAATCTCGGTAATTTATACTCAGCCAGAGGTCAGACCAAAGAAGCCGGGGAACATTATACCAGGTCGCTTGAAATCTCGCGCCAGATATCGGACCGCAGAATAGAGAGCATAAATCTGCTCAACATCGGCCATGCACTGAATCAGGCAGGCGATCTGGAAGCGGCCGAGAGCAAATTCTTCGAGGCCCTGGATAAACATAGAGCGCTTGGCGATAAAGGCTCCGAAGCGATTACGTTGAATAACCTCGGATTCCTATATTTCAGGAAAGGTGAGATCCGCAATTCAATGGATCATTATGAAAAAGGTCTCAGGCTGAGTCTGCGGATCAACCAGCCCCGAATAGAGCTGGCCAATCGTATCGGTATAGCAGAGATCTTAACGGCCGTCGCGGATTTTCAAAAAGCGGATGAGGCTGCAAATGTAGCGCTTGCTCTTGCGGAAAGAATGGATGATGCCGAACAGCTTGCCACTATCCTGCCTATCAGAACGGAAATCAAATATGAACTCGATGATACGGCAAGAAATCTGGATAATATAAAGACATTTCTGAATCTTCCGGCCGGTATCGGCGAACCGAGGCAGCGAATCAAGGCTCTGCTCGTATCGGAATATTTCAAGGATAAGGCGGACCTGGATTCTAAAGTGATCGACAAACAGATTGCTGATCTTTCCGAATCAACTCCTTCCATCAGGGCTATCATGACAAGATTTAGAGCGCAGTTTACTCTCAGGAAGAATGAAATTGCGAATCCGGAGATCTGGATTGCCAGGCTGGACGAAGCCATTAGAAAATCGAGTGATTTCATGCAGCATACGGAGACAGTCAGATTAATAGCCCTGAAGATTGAGTTTCTGGTTAAGATCGGGGATTCTCACGAAGCCGCCAGGCAGAGAGAAATTCTGAAGGCCCGGATCTCGAAATTGACTGCCGGTCTGGATGAGAAATATGCAAGGAATCTCAACAAATATTTAAATATTCCATTCACTAAACAAAAGGGTGGTGAATCAATGGCGGGAAAAGTAAGCCGTGAAGAGCGCCTGGAGGTATTGTTCAGGGTGGCAAGAACTATAAACACCATCAGGGAAAGCGATCCTCTACTGAATAAAATCATGGATCTGGCGCTGGAGACTCTGGCCGCCGAACGGGGATTCATAATGCTTTATTCGCAAGAGGAAGGTGATCAGGAAAGCAATATGCTGGCAGCGGTGGTTGCCAGAAATCTTGCGCAGGAGGATATCTTTGGAGAGACAACCATTTCTCGGTCCAGCGCTGTCGACGTTGCCCGGACGGGCAAGCCGCTGCTTCTCAGCCGGAGCGACGAGGATATTCACAGCCGACAATCGGTCGAAGATTTCAAGATATCATCCTTGCTCTGCGTACCGCTCGCAGTTAAAGGGAATGTCCTTGGGATCGTCTATATCGATAGCCGCTCCGCTACCATTTTCGACAATGAAGATCTCGAATTCATGATCAGTTTTGCAGATCTGGCTGCTATCGCTATCGAAAATGCCAGACTGTCAGAAAAGCTGGAGAGAAAAACAACCTATCTTCAAAGGCAAGTCGAGTCAATCTGGGGATTCGGCAGCATCATCGGGCGCTCATCTCCTATGCAGCAGGTATTCAGGATGGCCGAATCGGTGGCCGAAACCGATACCAGTGTGGTCATAAGCGGCGAATCGGGAACCGGCAAAGAGCTTCTGGCTCGCGCTATCCATTTTGTGGGGCCGCGCAAGGAAAACAGGTTTCAGCCTGTCGATTGCGGTGCCGTGACGGAGACACTTCTGGAGTCCGAGTTATTCGGCCACGTGAAAGGTGCATTCACCGGGGCCATCTCCGATAGAGCCGGGCTTCTGGAGGTAGCCATAGGCGGCACCATTTTCTTAGATGAAATAACCAATACCAGCGAGGGTTTTCAGGTTAAACTGCTCCGCGTATTGCAGGAAAACGAGATTCGACGTGTCGGCGATACCAGAGCCAGGAAAATAGACGTGCGAGTGATTGCCGCCACCAATAGAAACCTCGAAGAAGCGGTTGAAGCCGGCAGATTCAGAGAGGACCTTTATTACAGGCTGAACGTTGTTAAGATCACATTGCCCCCATTGCGAGATCGGGCCGAGGATATTCCGATTCTTGCCAACTACTTCCTGGAGAATATCTGCAAAAGGATGAAGATGCCCCTGAAATCTTTTTCGAGCGAGGTAACTGATCTATTGCTTTTGTATTCCTGGCCGGGAAACGTTCGGCAGCTGGAAAACGTCTGCGAGCGCGCGATAATCTTTTCCGGGGGAGAGATCATAGATCTCGAAAGCCTCCCTCCGGAAATTAAGTCTCTCGATCATTCAAGGGCCGTGACTGAAACCGGAATCTCTGTGCCGTCGAGTAAATCGGAGTTAAAGACCGCGAAGGCTCAACTGGACAAGTTGTTTCTAATTCAAATTCTGGAAAAAACCGGCGGTAATGTAATGCAGGCTGCACGTTTATCAGGTATGGACAGATCGCAGCTTCACCACATGATGAATAAATTCGGCCTCAACAGCATCAATTTCAAATCCTGATAATGATACAGGACTACCCGTAAGTTTTGGGAAAAAGGCTTAGAGCTTATAAAAAAGCTTGCATATATAATGTTATTTGTCTATTCTTTACAATGGGTGAGTAGATTTGCATGCATGATAGCGTCTTTTCTGGCGCTGGTGGTTTTGTGCTCGGCGGTTTTCGCTGCGGACGCAAGCGTTATCTCCGGACGGGTATCCGGAGCGGGAATACCAGGCGGTGTTGCCGATGTCCGGGTTATCGCTTATCCGTCGCAAGATTTCCCGGGAAATACCGATATGCGAATTGCTTTAACCTCCAACGATGGCAGTTTCAATTTATACTTACCTGCCGGGGATTACTTTTTCTATGCCGATTGCGATGATTGTTATCCTGGCAGTGGTCGGGTAGTGATCTATTATGGAAACCAATTTGATCCGATGAACGCCGACGCCATAACAGTGGTCGCCGGTGAGTCCATAGAGGGAATCAATTTCGAGTTTGATTTCTCAGACTCTTACGACCTCACTATCAGCGGCCGCGTGGTTGACGAAAGCACGGGGGAGGGCCTTGAGGATGCAATAGCTACTGCAATCGACTTTTATACCGGCGAGGCCGTTAATTCGTCGCTTACGGGTGACGACGGAACGTTTGCCATAAGCAATCTCCCATCGGGTCTTTATCTGGTCTTTTTCTCCGGAATGAACGTGATTCCTTATTTCTACCCTGGCACTGAAAATTGGCAGAGCGCTGAGATTATCAACCTTCAATCGAATTTCGGCGGGATCGACTTCGAGGCCATAACCCAGGATTATGGCAATCAGGTGTTGGCGATATCCGGCCGGGTGATCTCCCATTCCGGACCGGTATCCGGCGCCAGGGTTTATGCTTACCTGGTGGGTGACAGCCAGCCGAAGGCATATGCCAGAACGAACGCCTCGGGTCTATACACTATTATCAGGGGTCTGGTTCCAGGCTCATTTACGGTGGTTTGCGATTTGTTTGGCTACGATTCGCAAACCTATCCGGAGATTGTCCGGCTCGATCTTCTTCATTTTCCCGAGGCCGAGAATATAGATTTCTTTATTGAGCCTTATACCACAGGTGTCACGGGAGATGATAAATCGCCCCGGAGATTTGAGGTTTTTGCAAACTACCCGAATCCATTCAATGCACAAACGAAAATTCCCGTATTCTCGAACCATGAAAACGTCAGAGTTATCTCGATGACGGTATACGATGTGCTGGGCAGAATTGTCGGAGAAAAGCGGGTGGAGACAAACCCCGGTATGAACTACATTGATTGGGGAATTAACGATTTCAATGGTCTTGCTGGCTCGGGAGTTTACTTCTACAAAATCGATGATGCCCGCAGGGCCTACCGGATGCTTCTCTTGAAATAGCTGCGGTAAAAATGCCTTGACATTTATTCCGATGCGAATATATTTATTGAGAACTATTATGTAAGGAGGGCTGCAAATTTGATCAGGCAAAATGCAGTCGCTTGCACAATCGAATCTCGAAGATAAAAGGGGACTTTCTTTATTTTTGCCGTGCGCGGCATTGCAACTTGTTGATATTTAAAAACTTAAGAATGAAACTGAGGTTGAATGAATCACGGATTTTCCCCCTATATCCGGTCTCATAACGGCATATAATTTGCGAAAAATAAAAATAACGATCTGATAGTACTTTGATAAACGAATATTCTTTCAAGTTCGCCTTCACGCCAGCATTGCCTGCGATTGTGAATATGGAGTTTGATCTCCGGTTGGGTCGAGACGCCGTGCTTGCTGTGCCGGGCGTCCGTTTCTTTACGTGGGAATCTGATGCGATAAGTATCGGCTGCAACCAGAATTGTAGAAAGAGGATCGATCTTGAACTCAGCCGCAGAGACGGTATCGAGGTTGTCAGGCGCCCGACCGGGGGCCGCGAACTATTGCATGGTCATGATCTTTGCTACAGCGTGGTTTGGCCGACAAAGGATTCTCTGACGGCTATCAAGGCTGCAGAGATTTTTGCCGGGATCAACGATATTCTCATATCGGCCCTGCGGAAACTAAACGTCGACGCTTCCCGGCAGAGGATATCCAGAGTGCGAGGCGCGAGATCCGGTCCATGCTTCGCCCTGGTCGACAGGGGTGAAATCGCAGTTGATGAAAAGAAATTGCTGGCATCCGCACAACGGATTTACGAGAAAACTGCTCTCCAGCAAGGTTCGATGCCTCTAACGGAGCCGGCGAAGAATTTGACCAACTACCTGAGGGCAGGTGATCGATACGAGATGACAGGGAAAATGGCAGAAACTACAACTTATCTCTACGATCAAATTGATGAAACATTTACAGTCGGTTCGATTGTTCAAATATTCAAGGGAGAGTTTAAGAAGTTTTTCGGTTCGGAGGCGGACGATCTTCAAGAGGATTTAGAAAATATGAGTTTGATGCCTGTTAATTCCAGAAAGGAACTTTAATAACAAACCGTAAGATTGAGTATCAAATCGGGGAGGTGATACTGAAGCTAATTTGCTACAAAAGAAAAATTATTTTTTAACCTATTTTATAGGAGTCAACAGAAGATGAAAAAGATTCTATTTTGGACAGTTATTGCGCTGGTTACGGCCTTCGCGGTTTCTGCAATTGCCTCTGACCTGAAAGGCAAAATGCAAGAGGAGGTTCTTCTTAAAGGCGATGAGCCTATCCCGAATGCTATTTATTATCCCACACGGCCGGGCCTGATAACCGACTCGCCGGGTGAGATAATTGGCTGGACGCAATATGACTACCAGACCAACGGATCCACAGGCAACAGGGCCGCCCTCGGCATCGCCGGCGCGGTGAATTTTTCATGGATGAATGGTCTGGATATCAATCCGGATGCCAGCGGAGAAAGACAGGTCTATTTCAACTGCGTGGATGCCAACGGCGTCCAGACCTACCCCGGGGAGGGAACCCAGATCTCCGAGGGACAACGCGCAGGATATACAACCATAGCTAACTTTTCCAGCGATGCGGCCCTTGTCGCTTATCATCGTACTTCTCCGATCTATGAGGTTTTCGCTGCTCTTGACGCTGTATCGTGTTTCGGAATTTTCACGACGAACACTGTAACGAACATAATTGGTGGCAATACGGCGATCTGGCCCTATGTTTCGGTCGATCGCAACGATAACATCCATATAGTATACAGCTTGCCAGACGATCTAGGCGATACTTTTGGGTACACTAATTCAACTGACGACGGCCAGAGCTGGAGCAGACCGGTCGCTGTAGATACAACCATGACACTTTCCGTGATTACGACCTCCAGTCCCGTTTCCGATAAGGTATCCATCATCTATACCCATGACGTCGGTCAACAGTGGCGGGATAACGTCTATTATATTGAGTCTGCGGACGGCCTTACATGGGATTGGGAAAACGGAAAGGTGAACGTTACCGAGTACGGCCAGGGAGGCGATTCTCTCTGGGCCTATACCGACGTTGACGCTGTTTATGACTACAATGACAACCTCCATATAATCTGGAATGCGCAGTACGTTTTCGAGGACGGGACGTATTACGTAGGGGCTTTCCTGTACCATTTCGATACGGAATCAGAGGCGTTCACCCTTATGGCGACATCTGAATATCCGGACCCTGTCGAATGTTCTGAAGGAGCCTGGCAGCTGCCAATAGCCAAAATGTCGATCGGCGTTCAGGAAGGCACCAACGCATTGTATTCGGTCTATACGTTTTTCCCGGAGGACGACTGTTCTGCGGCCGGCTTTTCCAACGGGGAATTGCATATGGTGTATTCGGCTGACGGCGGTTCTTCCTGGTCGGAGCCCGAGAACATTACAAACTCACCCAGTCCCGACTGCAGATTTGGCGAATGCGATTCGGATCACTGGTCTTCGCTGGCAGAGAGAGTCGACGACGAATTACATATCGTCTACATCAATGACAAGGATGCCGGCGGTCTTCCGCAGGGTGAAGGGGGCGTAACGGATAACCCCGTTATGTATCTGGCTATCTCCTCTCAAACCGGCATTGGCAGCGAGGGTTCCGTGCCGAGGAGCTTTGCGCTGTCCCAGAACTACCCCAACCCGTTCAACGCCAAGACGAATATCGAATTCGAACTGCTCGAGAATTCTCGTGTGGAGCTTTCGGTTTACGATATCACCGGCGCCAGAGTCACCACTCTTGCCAATGGCGAGATGGAAGCCGGCGTTCATTCAGTCAACTGGGATGCCGAGAAGGTGGCATCGGGTGTGTATTACTACAGCCTGAAAGCCAACGGCGAGCAGTCAACAAGAAAGATGACGCTTCTGAAGTAGTCGCATTCGGCAATGTACCTTTAGATCGGGGCCTATTCAGGCCCCGATTTTTTATTTTCAATTCTGGGATGATTGGTAAGAAATCCAAAATAATCCTTGACATTAACCCATAAAGATGGGTAAATTTATGTATAAGCTGATAAAATCAAATCAATCCTCATTTATCGGAGGTGACGATGAGAAGGATTCTATTTTGGACAGTTGTTGCGCTGATTATGATTTTCGCAACTTCGGCTATTTCGGGCGACCTGATCGGTCCACGAGTTGAGAATCAGCGCCTGGTTGGAGGCAGCGAATCATTTGATGATGTCTCCATTCCACCGGCTGCCCCTGGTGGGTTGATAACCGATTCGCCCGGGGAACTAGTGGGAGAAACCCAATACGATTATCAAACTAACGGTTCGAGCGGTAACAGGCTTGTTGTCGATAACCTGGGCGGCAAGCATTTCGTGTGGATGAAAGGTATCGATTATGATGGGGGTCTTAGATCGGTCTTTTTTAACTACTCGGATGCTTCAGGAAACTGGCCGCTACCCGAGGGTGGACAGCCTGTCTCGCAAGAGAATGGCGCCGGCTATACTCAGATTTCGATCACCAGTGACGATCGAGCCGCGGTTGCCTATCACGAATCGGCGCTGGACTTCGTCACTTATGCTGAAGACCAGGTATCGGGATTCGGGATATTTAGCTATTCCGATCCTCCGGATATGTTTGGGCTCCGGTGTTACTGGCCTTATATTGCTCTCGATCGTAATGATAACATTCACATTATTAGCGTCGAGAATGCAGCGCTCGGTGAACCGCAGACAATGGGATACACCATGTCGGAGGACGGCGGCGCGAACTGGTCCAGACTCACGCGAGTTGATACTTTAATGGTTATTTCCCCGAATGTGGTCGCCAGCCCGGTGTCAGACAAAGTCGCCATCGTTTACACCCACCCTTTGGATTTCGTAACGCAGTGGAATAACGATATCTACTATGTTGAATCCGAGGATGGCCTAACGTGGGATTTCGACAACGGTAAGGTCAACGTAACCGAATACGGTAGTCCTGATTCTTTGTATGCTTACACCGACCTGGCGGCGATCTACGATCACAATGACAATCTCAACATCATCTGGAGTGCTCAGTGGGTGACGGATTTAGGAGTCTATTATAGAACTTACCTTCTCCATTACAGTACCGGTTCCGGAGTGATAACGGAGATCTTGCAGACCGCTTCTGAATGGGTAGATAACTGCTCTTTCGGTGTCTGGAATCGTCCGGTTACAAAAATGTCTCTGGCTGTGCATCCGAACGCCATTTTCGCAGTCTATACGAAATTTGACAGTACTGATTGTTCTCTCGGCGGTTTCGCAAATGGCGATATCTATGCCACCTCTTCGGTTGATGGCGGCGCCACCTGGGCGTGGAATGAATGGCCCGATACGAACCTGACAAATTCTCCTACACCCAACTGCGCTGCCGACGAGTGTGACTCCGATCACTGGTCTTCAGCCGCCGATAAGGTTGATGACTACCTGCATATCATTTATATCAACGACAAAGATGCCGGGGGCATCCCGCAGGATGAGGGCCAGGTAACGGATAATCCTGTATTGTATCTGAAGATTCCTGTTCCTCTTGTTGGTATCGATGATGGTCATGGCGTTCCCAAAACCTTCGCGCTGTCGCAGAACTATCCTAACCCGTTCAACGCCAAGACGAATATCGAATTCGAACTGCTCGAGAATTCTCGTGTGGAGCTTTCGGTTTACGATATCACCGGCGCCAGAGTCACCACTCTTGCCAATGGCGAGATGGAAGCCGGCGTTCATTCAGTCAACTGGGATGCCGAGAAGGTGGCATCGGGTGTGTATTACTACAGCCTGAAAGCCAACGGCGAGCAGTCAACAAGAAAGATGACGCTTCTGAAGTAGTCGCATTCGGCAATGTACCTTTAGATCGGGGCCTATTCAGGCCCCGATTTTTTATTTTCAATTCTGGGATGATTGGTAAGAAATCCAAAATAATCCTTGACATCGATCCATAAAGATGGGTAAATTGGTGTATAAGTTGATTAATTCAAATCAACCCTCATTTATCGGAGGTGACGATGAGAAAGGTCATAGTCTTTTTGCTGGCGTTTTTTGGTGTAGCCATCGCCGGCAAGCATGGTCCCGTGCAGCCTGCTCTCGACAATAGGCCGGATCCGCCTGCTGTCATGCTTCACGGCAACCCCATCCAGCCGTGGGTAACCAACTCTCCCGGGGACACCGTTGGCTGGACCGAATACGAGTACCAGACGAACGGTCCGACCGGCAACAGGGCCGCGCTCGACTCGCAGGGGGGCGTTCATTTCTCGTGGATGAAGCTGGAGTCTCCCGAGTCAAGGGGAGTCAATTTCAATTTCCGTGAGTACGACGGAATCTGGCCGATTGATCCCGTGAGGGTCAACTCCGAGGGTGGTGCCGGCTATACTACCTGCGATGTTCTCTCTGATGACCGCGCGGTAGTGGCCTACCATTCGTCCGGTGGGGCTGATCCGCTATATCTTACGGTCGCCATTGACCAGGTTCGTGGTTTCGGCATCTTTCAGGAGACGGATCCACCCGATTTTCTCGGTGGAGAGACTCTTTTCTGGCCCTACGTTGCGATCGACCAGAGCGATAGAATTCATATTGTAGCCCGTGTAAACGCGGGATCGGACCGGTTAGGTTATACTCGCTCCGATGATGAAGGCGGGACCTGGGAGCGGATAGCGATGGTCGATACTTCTTTGAATGTGTCCCAGATGATTACCGCCTCACATAATACCGACAAAGTTGCCATCACCTACAACAGGCTCAGGGTGACGGAAGATTGGTTCGATATCTATTATGTCGAATCGGAGGACGGCGTTAACTGGGATTGGAATGCGAAGGTAAATATCACCAACTATGCCCTTGATGACACCATGCGCGCGGGCTGGCATGATAACGACGCCGTTTACGACAACCTTGGCAATCTTCACATAGTCTGGAACGTTTTCAAGTACGATCCTGATCAGGGTGAGGTCATCTGGCCCCTGTCCAATATCTATCACTGGAGTGAGGCCACCGGCATATCCCTGGTTGCCGGCGGCTGGTGGGATTCATTTCCGGGAGGGTCAAACGCTTCCGTATGTAAGCCATCCCTGGGGGTTGATTATTCTAACGGCAATTTATTCTGCACCTGGTCGCAGTTTACTCTGGATGACACCTCCACCGGTGATCCGTCGCTGGGCGGTTACTCCAACGGTGAGATCTACGCGTCGGCTTCCCTTAACGGCGGTGCAACCTGGGGACGGTCGGTGAATCTAACCGATTCTCCATCGCCCGATTGTCTCCCCGGGGAATGCGATTCGGATAACTGGTCCTCGTTGGCGGAACATGTCAACGATACACTAAACATCATCTATATCAACGATAAGGATGCAGGAGCCTATATCCAGGACGAGGGCGCGTTGACCAATAATCCGGTCTTGAATCTGAGGGTCCCCGCGGATGAGGTGATACAGACCTCGGTTGACGAGGACTATTCCATTCCTTACAGATTTACGTTGCACCAGAACTATCCGAACCCCTTCAATGCTCGGACAAATATATCGTTCGAGCTTGAAGAAGCCACCGATGTAAAAATCACGGTCTACAATATCACCGGCGCCATGACAGGAATTCTGATGGATGATCGACTCGAGGCGGGCGCCTATGCAGTAAACTGGGATGCCGTGGGGGTATCGTCGGGAATATACTACTACAAGCTCTCCACACCCCGCGGTTCGCAGGTGAAGAAGATGACGCTTCTGAAGTAAGGTTGGAGCCTGATCGGCTGATACGCTATGAGGCCCGCTCCGAAAAGAGCGGGCCTTTATTTACATGTTTCCGGCCTCCTTTTTCTTTCAAGTAATGATCCTTAATCTCTATCTCCCCGAGGCAATTTGTTGATTGTCCTTGACATAGTGATAAGAGTGCTTTTATTTATATTATAACAAGGGATAGATATTTCTTGTTATCTGTAAGTCATAAATTCGGGAGAAAGGAGTTCCTGCCATGAAGAGGATTATGATAGCAATCGGCATTGCCTTGCTGATGGCGACAACCGGTTACCCGCAGATATGCGATCCGCCCGGTGAGTTTGTGGGGATCACCGAATATCCGATACAATCTTCGGGATCGTCGAACAGCCGAATAGCCTATGACGCAATGGAGGGCGTACATATTACCTGGATGCGTGGCCCCTCCGGTTTCGAGAGAAATGTTTATTACAACTTTCGTGGTAATGAGGGCTGGCTGGGGGAGACGATTGTCAGCCAGGTCGACGGAGCCGGTTATCCGACCCTGGCATTGACGTCTGACTATAGGGCTAATATTACCTATCATAATATGATGAACAATTACGTGCTCCTGGCAATTGACCAGGTTCGAGGTTTCGGGATCTTTAATTATTACGATCCACCCGATCTGGCGCCCAGTCGCAACAGGGCTTTCTGGCCACAGATCGCGCTCTCCGCAAATGACGATATTCATATCCTGATGGCCGAGCATACCCAGGAATACGGAATTTATCCCTCCGTTATCTACAGCCGTTCCACCGACGACGGAGAGTCCTGGACAGATCCCATCGAGGTAGCCTCGGTAGCATTATTAAATGGCATTATTACGTCTGCCTCGGACGGCCGGGTGGCTATCGTCTATCTTCAACCTGTGACGAGCGGAGAGTTCAGCCAGGTCAAAAATGAGATCTGCTATTTTATTTCTGCGGACGGCAGTGAATGGGATTTTTCTGAGCCCGCGTACATTACCGATTACGAAAATGACGGGCTCGATATTTATTGCCCCTGGGGGATCGATGCCGTTTTCGGTCCCGACGGCGGACTGAACGTTATCTGGCTTACCGGGAATATCGATGAGGAAGGTCTGTTCATCGATGATGCTACGAAACTCTGGCATTATTCGGATGAGACCGGCAACAGTATGCAAATCTCGGAGATGAGCGACCCCGACCTGAGATGCGAACTTGCCGCCGTCACTTCTCAGATTTCTATGCCCACTATTTCTATCAATTTGGCATGGCCCTCCGAGATTATGTCCGTAACGTATGTCGGCTATGATGATACAGATGTATCCTCCGAAGGTAACTGTGTCGGAGATTTGTATATGGTTTTCAAACTGTATACTTGGCAAGATTGGGTCGGTCCATTCAATATTACCGAAACGAGTTCACCCGACTGCGAGCCAGGCGATTGTCTATCCGAGAATTTTCCCTCGACGGCGGAGTCTATAGCCGATTCAGTCCATCTGACATATGTCATGCAAAAACTTGGCGACATCCCGGATACCGTCTATTATCTACCGGTGCACGTTTCTTCCGGGCTACCGGTATACGAAGATGGGAATGTACCGACCGCCTTTGAGCTGTACGGGAATTATCCTAATCCGTTCAACGCGGGCACGACCATTGAATTTAAAATTGAAGAAAACGGTTATGCGAACCTGACTATTTACGATATCACCGGCGCTAAAGTCGCCACCCTTGTTAATGGGGAGATGGAGGCCGGCTTGCACTCGGTCAACTGGGATTCCGGTGATGCAGCATCGGGTGTGTATTACTACAGCCTGGAGGCTAACGGCGAGGAATCGACTCGGAAAATGACGCTCTTGCGATAGGTGACTCTGGATATAAAGCATCCGAATCGGGGTCCATGGGGCCCCGTTTTTAATATTTGGCAGTAATTGGCCCCATCGCGACAGGCAGATTGTTCCTTTTCAAATTAGTTCAGGGTATTGTGGATTCTTCTTGACATGATGATGCCGATATTGCTTTATTTGATTTGAGCGGATGAGAGATTCCGCCGGAGATTATCCCCAAAATCGGGAGAAAGGAGCTCCTGCCATGAAGTCTCTTATTTTAAGTCTGGGGGTTGCCGTATTATTGTGGGTATCGGCATATGGGCAATTTTGCGATCCGCCGGGTGAGTTTGTCGGGACGACGCTATATCCGATTCAATCCGTGGGCGGCTCGACCAATCGAATCGCTGTCGATGCTCTGGGCGGTATACATATAACATGGACCTTGAGCGGGATAGAATCTCGTCCGAGATTTGTATACTATAATTTCCGCAATGAAAACAACAGTTGGCTGGGCGGAACGCGCGTTGGCGAAGGTAATGGAGCGGCGTATCCGTCTTTAGCCCTGAACCTCATAAATGCCGCCACAATCGCATACCATGATGTTGACTCACCGTTTGAACGTATTTGGCTGGCAATAGATTTAGTCCGTGGATTTGGAATCTTCGAGACTTTTCCTGTGCCGAATACATTGCCGAATGGAAGTAGAGCTATATGGCCTCATATCTCGGTTTCCCCCAACGGAGATATTCATATCCTCATGAAAGAGTGGGAATCGGGCCCTGGCGATTTTAGAGACCTTTTGTATACCCGATCCGAGGACGGAGGCGGAAGCTGGATCGATCCCGCATTGGTGGATACTATTACTGCCTTTTCGGCGTCCATCACGGCTGCCCCAAACGGAGAGGTGGCCATAACCTACCTTCATCCGACAGATAACGATGGAGACGGGGACTATGTAGGTAACCTCTGCTATTTTAAATCTCCGGATGGCCGTGGTTGGGATTTCTATGATCCTCTCTGTTTTACCGACTACGAAAATGACGATCTGGATATCTTTAGCGTGGGAGAAATCGATGCGGTTATGGATCTGGAGGGCAATCTCAATATCGTGTGGTTAGCTATCGACAGCTCAGATAACGCAACCCAGTTGTGGTATTTTACGGATCGAACCTGGGAGACGATGATGATCTCCGAGATGACCGATCCGGATCTGACCTGTGAGCCGGGCCGTCTGCAAATGAGTATGCCCACGGTTTCAGTAGATTCTACCGGAGCAGTGGAGGTGATATATGTGGGATTCGTCGATACGGATGTATCTTCCGAAGGCGCTTGTGTGGGCGATCTGTATATGGTTTACGGCTCCAATTTTGGGGAGGATTGGATCGGTCCATTTAACATCACCCAAACCCATTCTTCAGGATGTTTGCCCGGAGACTGCTTTTCGGAGGGCCAGCCATCTACAGCAGAGGTGGCGGCGGATTCAGTATATCTGACTTATATCATGCAGAAATTTGGCGACGTTCAGGATACTGTCTATTATATGCCGGTTGAGGTACCCGCCCGGCTGGCTGTGGATGATGGCGCGGATCTCCCGAAATCCTTCAGGCTATACGGCAATTATCCGAACCCATTTAATTCCAGCACGACCATCAGGTTCGAGACCGTGGAAAACGGTTATGCGAACCTGACTATATACGATATCACAGGCGCTAAAGTCGCCACCCTTGTTGATGGTGACATGGAAGCTGGAGTGCATGCGGTCTCCTGGAACGCGGATGGATCAGCCTCGGGTGTTTATTATTACATGCTAACATCAGACGCCGGCTCGCAGGCGAAGAAGATGGTTTATCTGAAATAATCGGCGAGCAATATTCTATTGCTTTATCTTGATTTTTCATTAAACTATGAGGGGCATATAACGTATTGAAGATATGCCATGGAACTGTTTGGATTCTGAAAGCGATCCGGAGTTTCTTTTGAGGATAATTGGATAACCTATAAGAAAGAGGAGTTATCATGAGAAAAACGTTATTGTTTTTGATGATCACAATTTTCGTTTTCGCCTCGCTGGATTTCGCCGATGCGGCCACGAAATCAATCCGGGTAGATGGACCGACCCCAATCGTAGGAGGAAACGAGCCGCCCTCGCAAGCGCCTTATCACCCATCTGCCCCCGGGATGATCACCCAATCACCGGGCGAGATAGTCGGGACTACCCAATATGATTATCAGACCAACGGGTCTACCGGCAACAGGATTGCCCTCGACAGCCAGGGAGGCAAACATTTCGTCTGGATGAACGGCTTGGACTACAACAGCGGTCTGAGAACGGTATATTTTAACTTTTGTGATGCCTCTGGCGACTGGCCGCTGCCTGAAGGTGGGCAGCCCATCTCGCAACAGAACGGCGCCGGCTATGTTCAGATGGATCTCACCAGCGATGATCGAGCCGCCGTGGGCTACCACCAATGGCTGGAACCGGATTATGTAATCCTGGCGGTCGATCAGGTATCGGGTTTTGGCATATTCAATCTCTACGATCCTCCTGAAATGTTAGGTCAGCGCTGTTTCTGGCCCTATATATCTGTTGACCGCAACGACAATATTCACTTTGTCTTTGTCGAGCGTCCGCCGGAGGGAACAATACATACCGTAGGGTATACCGTATCGACCGACGAAGGCGAATCCTGGATACGCCCGCAAGCGGTGGATACCACCGCAACCATTTCCCAGAACGTGGTGGCATCCCCGGTTTCCGACAAGGTTGCAATAGTCTATAATCATCCCATAGTGTTTGATCCTCCCGTGGGAGCGCAGCTCGAAAACGACGTTTACTATATAGAGTCGGTTGACGGCCTTAACTGGGATTGGAATGATGGAAAGGTAAATGTTACTCAATACGGCAACCCTGATTCTCTGCGCGCCTATACCGATCTGGCAGCCATCTACGATTACAACGACAACCTTCACCTGATCTGGAATGCTCAGTGGGTGACCGAAGAAGATGGCTCGTATTTCATTTCCTTCAAGAACTTTCTCTATCATTTTGACAGCGGATCAGATGAGATAAGCCTGGTTACCGAAACCGATGACGCCTGGGTCGAAACCGGTTGCGAAACCGGCGCCTGGAATTTGAGGATAGCCAAGATGTCGCTCGGTGTTCAAGAGGGCACAAACAGGATTTTCGCTACCTATACCGGCTTTCTCGATACCCTCGATTGCTCGGCAGGTGGATATGCCAACGGGGATATCTATAATGGCCAATTCGATAGATGGTGGTTCAACCTGGACCGTTCCTGAGAATCTGACCGACTCTCAAACCCCCGATTGCGCCCCCGGTGATTGTGATTCCGATCATTGGTCCACGCTGGCCGACAGAGTTGACGAGAATCTCCATATAGTATACACCAACGACAGGGATGCCGGAGGTATCGCCCAGGATGAAGGGACGGTTACGGACAACAATATCCTGTATCTGCAGTGGCCCGGCATTGGTTTGGATGTTGACCTTGATAGCAATATTCCTCATACTTTTGCGTTATCGCAGAACTATCCCAACCCATTCAACGCTGCGACGAGCATCGAGTATGAGCTGCTCGAAGATTCTCATGTCGAGCTTTTGATTTACGATATCACCGGCGCCAAAGTCGCCATCCTTGTTAATGGGGAGATGGAGGCCGGCATGCACTCGGTCAACTGGGATTCCGGTGATGCTGCATCGGGTGTTTATTACTACAGTCTGAAAGCCAACGGCGAGGAATCTGCGCGGAAGATGACGCTTCTGAAGTAAAGCTGAAAACCAAAGGCAGATACTCTGCGCGGCCCGCCCTGGAATGGGCGGGCTGTTCTTATGGCAGTAATGAATAATCCCCGGAAATCTGTTCTTCACCGGTTGATAGAAAAGCATTCCGAGTTCCCAAAAAGGCAAAGGCACACACGATCCTTGCTTGATATGGCTAAAATAAATGCGCAAGCTGCGAAAAGAGCGGTAGTGCCTATCAATATTGAAAAATGGCTTGACTTTGGATTGGAAAAAGGACAAATTCGGGGAATAAAATCAGGGCTGACCTGTATCATGGGTGTTGGCCCTGGGATAATTCGCCAACGGGAGGAGGCACGACTGACAATCGTTAATGTTTTGCTTATTCATCGCATAGCCAGGAATATGATTTTGGAGATTATGGATATTCCCCCCCCGGGGACGAGCATCAAGAAGGAGGATGCAAGATGATTTTGAGGCGTTTTACGTATGCGCTGGTACTTTCCGCTATTTTTGTCGGTTTGCTTTTCACCGGTATTTTTGCCGGCACTGTGGGCAAGATATCCGGAACTGTCACTGATGAGAAAGGAGTCGGTATCCCCGGCGTGGCGGTGCAAATAGATGGCACCACTATGGGTGCGGCCGCCAGTTTCGATGGTTCCTATGTCATTTTGAATGTGCCAGTTGGAACATATACTCTGGTGGCTCAATCGATTGGCTATAACAAGATGACCATCACGAAAATCAGGGTGCAGGCTGATCTGACCATGGAGATGAACTTCCAATTGACCTCGGAGGCCATTCCGACTGACGACATCACGGTGATCGGTACGAGGGAGGAGATCGATAAGTATATCACCAGCAACGAGCAGAAGATATCGGCAGATAAGATCAGCAGCATGCCTGTTGTCAATATCAGCGATGTCCTGCGGAGGACCACCGGGTTTGTGAGTCAGGGCGAACTTTTCCACGCCCGCGGTGGCCGCGGAGGCGAGATTGCCTTTATGGTGGACGGTATTGAGATAAGAGACGTTCTGGGCGGTTTGACCAGGAGCAGTGGCAACGCGCTCAAGAAAAATGTCGATATCTCTGCCACCGATATCGAAGAGCTATCCGTTTTGAAAGGTAATTTCGATGCCGAATATGGCGGCGTCAATTCCGCCATCATCAACGTGGTGCGCAAAGAAGGCGATATAAGAACAACCACCGGACGGGTCGAGTTTATAACGGACGATTTCGGCTTCAACGACCTGAACAAATACTCCTTCAATTCCGACCGTCTGGAATGGAATCTCTCCGGCCCCGTTCCCGGCATCTCTGATCAGCTCTTCCCGGCGCTGGGGTTAAGATGGCCGGGCGAGAAAATGGCCTATTTTGTCAGTTTTTCGACGGATAGATCCAACAACTATATTGACTACAATGACTATCCATCGGCCAAATCGAAAGTTAATTATGGCTATGAAAAGTTTCTGGGTATAAAGATTCCGATGAGGCGATCGAATAAATACTCCGCCTCGGCCAAGCTAACCTGGAAGATGGACGCCAATGCAAGATACAGAATCTCGTTTAATTACATGAAACTGTGGCAGAAATATACCAACTTCGACTGGGATTTCCTCTTTACGCCGCAGACGGCTCACAGAATCGAGGAGTCCAAAGAGCTTTATGGCGTCACCTTTACCTTCTCTCCGGACTTTCTCAAAAACACCTTTGGAGAGCTGAAGTTCAATCGCTACGTCCAGACTTACGATCAGAGACCGGGCGGAAAGGTCCCTGGCGATTTCGTAATGGCCGATAATTACGAAAGTTACGGCGATGCTAATAACAATGGCCGCTGGGATGCTGCGGAGCCGTTCGTTGATGTCAACGGCGACGGATTTTTCGGAGAGCCTTTCTTGGACGGCAATAGCAACGGCGTCTATGAACCCGGGCCCGATACCTGGAACCCATTTGATGTCGATATCGAAGGCGATACGACCTGGATGGACGATCTCAACCGCAACGGCCGCTACGACGAGGATATCGGAGAGCCTTATTCCGATCTTAATGGCAACGGCAGACGGGATCGTGCGGAAACGATATTTAACGATCATTTCTGGCATGACGTTAACGGCAACGGCGTATTCGATGAAGGTGATTCTACATATGTGAACGCTGACGGATTGGGCAACGGTGCATATGATCCGGAGCTTCGTGACGTAATCAACGAGGACCGGGCCGAGCCGTTTACCGATGGTGATGTTATTATCGGGGAGCCATATATAGATGTTGATTTCAACGGCGTTTTCAACGGTCCGCCGAATGACCCTAACGGCCCGGATGTTTTTATCGGGGCCTGGGATCTGAACGGCAACGGCCAGCATGACGGACCTTTTGATCCGTGGAGCGAGGGGGTTCCCTATCGAGATTTGAACAACAATGGCAGCTTCGATGCCCCCAACGGTTTTTACGATTACGGCGAGCCATACATCGATTTGAACGACAATGGGCGCCACGACTACGCCGACGGTTTTATCGATCATGGATTCCTGCAGTGGGCCGTGTATCAAAAAACCAGAACCGCAATTAATACTTTCAGTATGGACTTAACCAGCCAGGTGGCTAAAGAGCATGAGATTAAATCCGGCATAGAATTTAAGAATATGGACCTTGAAATGGGCGACCTGCGATATCCAGACCGGACATACGATGGCATGGATGACGGAGGCCCCTGGCTTGATCGCGGCATATTCCGAGATTTTTACACCCGCACGCCGAAGCAGGGCGCATTCTACTTCCGAGATAAAATGGAATACGGGGAAATGATTGCCAATCTCGGTTTCCGTTACGATTTCTATATTCAGGCCAATGAGATTAAGTCCGTGGATTTTGAGGCGGAGAATCTTGCAGACAAAGAGCTGGCGGATTCCAAGAATAAGTTTTCACCGCGGATAGCATTCTCCTTCCCGGTTTCAGATAAAGCCAAGCTATACTTTAACTACGGCCATTTCTTCCAGCTTCCGGAACTAAACTACTTTTACCGCCGCCCGACACAGGCCTCGAATGCCTTCGGGATAATAGGTAACCCCAACCTCGATTTCGAGAAAACCATCAGTTACGAGGTCGGACTTCAATACCGGGTTACCAAGGGTTATATCATGACGATCTCGGGATTCTACAAAGACTATTACGGTCTGTTGAACTCGATCCAGGAATCGTATGGGCCGATTACCAATGACGTTTACGGTAATATCGACTACGCCCGGAGCCGCGGCGTGGAATTCCAGCTGGAAAAACGCTACGCTCATTTCTTCGCCGGCTCCTTCGACTACGAATATACCTGGGCGTTCGGCAAGAATTCCTCGGCGTCGGCCGATTATTTCAGGAGATTCCTCCGTCAGGAGATCCCTACTCAGGAAACTCCGCTTGATTGGGATATCCGGCACCAGGTTACCGTCACCACCGATATCCGGGCCCAAAGAGGAAATCATCCCAAGATCGGTATATTCACCTTGCCGGATGACTGGACTTTTAACATTATCTGGCAATTCAAGACGGGACTGCCATTTACACCCGATGTTAATTACCCCGGCCTGGTCCTTGTGGGGCAGGAAGAGCCGCTCAACAATTCCAGGCGGATGCCATATTACTCCACGGTTGACATCAGGCTGGATAAGAACTTCCAGGTTTGGGAGCTAAACTATACGTTGTCCCTAAGAGTTGACAACCTGTTTGACAATAAGAACGTAAACAATGTTTTCTCTTCAACCGGATTGCCGTATAGCGATCAAAACAACAACGGACAGATAGTGACCGGTATTCCTCAGGATGCAGATCCATCATTGTATGACCCGGGCAGGCAGATACAGGTTGGTATGAGCCTTAATTTCTAGTGTAATCGGGACCTGTCTTGGCTGAGGGGACGAATTTTAGAAAATTATGAGGCAAACGGGACTTTTCAATTAAGCAGATAGAGGGCTTTCACTTCTGAAGATAAGGAAGATAATTTTATCGCCTCTAAAAATAGGAGAAATGAAATGAGGGAAAGAGGAAAAACGGTTAAATTGATAATCGGGACTTTCCTGTTGTTGAGCATGGGAACGCCATCGTATGCGGCGATGATGGAGCGGGACGGTCAAGGCGGCGGTTTTGCCAAGCCGGCGGTTAATCCCAATTCTGAGATTAGGGTGCATGATGTTGGCAAGATATGGTTGACGATAAGCAACTACGCACAGTTCGCCAACCCGAATGATCTGGATGACCCTCGCAATCTGGATGCTCTGGCTCCATCGTGCATGTTTCCCGGCGGATCCAACCTCGAATATCTTTTCGCGGGCTTCCTCTGGATTGGAGCGGAAAGAGATACTATCGTTGCAGGGAATCCCGCGCTCGATACCTTGGTCTCGCAAGGCGGTGACGGCTGGCTGGATATTGACAGCGAAATGTGGCCTGATTTCCCGCCTGATGGTGAAATTATAGTCAGGTCCACGAGACCGTCCGACGTCTACCCGTATGGCGACACGGCTGGTGCGATTTCCGAGCAGGATTTCATCTCCGTTTTCACAGATACAAAAACGGATCCGTCGTATGTGAAAAACGACTCCTACAATGGACGGCCTCATCGTCCTCTGGGGATTGAAGTGACCCAGAGGAGTTACGCCTGGAGCTACGAGTACGCCGAAGATTTTGTACTCTTCGATTACGACATCACCAATATAGGCAATGAGTCTTTGCAGAATGTCTGGCTGGGGCTATATATCGATGCCGATGTCTGGCACACTTCGGAAAACCCATACGGGCCTGAGCAGGGCGCACAGGACGATATCTGCGGTTTCGTCGATAGTGTAATCACGTCGGTGATAGATGGTGATACTACCAGAATGGGGATTTTCACCGCATATATCGCCGATAACGATGGTCAAGTTTACGACGGGGCTTTCGATTATCGATCGCCGAGAGGCGTCTCCGGAGTCAGGGTGGTCAGAACGCCCATTCCTGATCTGCAGTACGGATTCAACTGGTGGATTTCCAATACCGACGCCAATCTGGATTGGGGCCCGCAGCTGTGGGAGAATTTCATCGGGGCTTTCCCCAGCGGTGGCTTCGGCACTCCCGGACCTGACTGGAGCAAATACTTCGTCATGTCAAACGGCGAATTCGACTATGACCAGATCTGGACCAATCAGGACTGGACAGACCTAGGTTGGGTACAAAGCCCGCCTCCCGCCCGGGCATCAGACCTGGCGAACGGCTACGATACTCGCTATCTATTTTCCTTCGGCCCTTTTCCCGAGCTATTGCCCGGTGATACATTGAAGCTGACGACCGCCTATGTATGCGGAGAGAATCTGCACGTGGATCCCGACAATTATGTGAATAATCTCAGGGATGGCACGGATGACGCTTTGTCCGTTGCTGCGTATTATAGCGGGCTTGATTTCCAGGACTTCGCCACTAATTCGCAATGGGCGGAGTGGGTTTATGATAATCCCGGAGTTGATACCGACACCACTGATGGCGTCGGTGGTCCCGGCTGGTGGCAGGAAGGAGAACATTTTTCTGTTACGCCACAGGGGGATACATTCTGGTTTAAGGGTGACGGCGTCCCCGACTTTGCGGGCCCCCCGCCTCCACCCTCGCCCAGGCTGACCGCCGAGACATCGCCGGGCGAAGTAGTCCTGACCTGGGATGGTTCGGAAACTGAGACCGCGGAAGATAATTTCTCGAACGAGATAGATTTCGAGGGATACCGGATTTACATGTCGCGGACCGGCCGCCTTGGCGAGTATTCGCTAGTAGGCGATTTTGACGTTATTGACTTTGATTCGACTTATCTGGACAGCACGGTGTCGCCTCCCATGTGGGTGTTATGGAAAGAGCCGCCGCGTCGCCCCGAAGCGTTTGTGGATTTCGGATATCCACAGGATTTTGATCCCGATACCAGCGAAAATTGGGTCGCCAATGGTTGGAACACCGGCCTGGGGTCGTTGGAAGTGGGAGATAAGATGTATTCTTATACAATAAGTGGATTATCGGAATCTGTGGGGATGTACTATTCGGTGACAGCGTATGATTTCGGCAATCCGGTGACCAACCTGTCGCCCCTGGAATCATCACAGACGATCAACGTAAAATATGTGTATGCCATTGCGAAGGGCGATCAGGCACAGGAAGTCGCGGTTTATCCGAATCCTTACAAGATAACAGGGAATTATGTTGAGCTGGGTTACGAGGATCCGGACAGATCCGGCTTCGTGGAGTTTGACCGCCGGATAATGTTCGCCGGTTTGCCTTCGAAGTGCACCATCCGGATATTCACTCTTGATGGCGATCTTGTGAGAGAAATTTATCACGACGATTCGACGAGTCCGGAAGGACCGGGAGTGAACTACTGGGATCTGATCAGCCGGAACACGCAGGCAGTGGTTTCAGGGATTTACATATATTCGATCGACGGAGAGAGTGGATTTCACCAGCTTGGGAAAATTGCCATAATTAAATAGACTCTGAGGAGGCTTTTGATGAGAAAAATTGTATTACTGATTCCACTGGCGGGACTTCTACTGTTTCCTGCCCTGTGTTATGGGCAGGCGAAGGTCGGTACCGCCGGGGCTCAGTTCCTCGAGATCGGAGTGTCCGCTCGAGCGATAGGTATGGGCGAAGCCTTCCTGGGGGTTGTTGATGACGCGTCTGCCCTGTACTACAATCCCGGCGCTCTGGGTACCCTGACACAGGTTGAGGGGATATTGACCCATGTGGATTATCCGGCGGATATAAATTACGAATTCATCGGCGTGGTTATTCCTGCTCCTCAGTTCGCCGGTACATTTGGCGTAGCGCTCTACATGCTGGGCATGGGCGAAATGGACGTGACCGATTATGGCTATCCTCGCGGGAACGGCGAGACTTTCGACGCCGGAGATTTTGCTCTCGGTCTTTCGTATGGTGCGGGATTGACGGATAGATTTTCGCTTGGGGTCACCTTCAAATACCTGGCTCAATATCTTGAAACTTATAAGGCCACAGGATGGTCCGCGGATCTCGGTGTCTTTTATGACACCGGTTTTCGAAATTTCAGGATTTGTATGACCCTGGCCAATTTCGGTCCTGATATGAAGTTTATTACCGAACCATATGCCCTGCCCATCGATTTCAAATTCGGCACGGCTATTGACGTAATAGATGCCCCGAACTCAACGCTAACGTTTGCCGCCCAGGCTTCGCATCCGAATGATAACCTTGAAAAGTATAACTTCGGCCTGGAATATTGGTTCAATAACATGTTCGCCTTGAGAGTCGGTAAGAAGTTCAATTATGACTACTACGAAGAGAGCGATTTCGGCGGAGGGATGACATTCGGAGCCGGAGCGAGACTGCCCATCTCAACCCACAATCTCACTATTGACTATGCATACCAGGATATGGGCTGGCTTGATTCCGCGAACCGGTTCACGTTGGGATTCAGGTTTTAAGGAAGGATTGCTGGACGATGAAGAAACATACTTTCAAAAGCTTACTTATCTCGGTCGCCGTCATATCCGGGATAGCCATTCTGGCCGGCTGCCCTTCCTCAGAATTGGGAGGAGTTCGCATAGACAATGTGTCACCCTGGGTGGAATGGTCGAATACGCCCCAGGATTTGCAGCAGCATTCGGCAAATCCGAAGCTCTTCTGGTTCGGTTCCGACGGTGACGGCCAGATCATAGATTATGAATATGTTGTATTGCTTGAGGAGGATGTCGATACCGGGGGCGGCATCGACCAGATGGCCTCCGATTTCCCGGAATCTATCGAGTGGACTTCTCTCGGTAACATAACAGAGGCGGTGATTCCGCTCTTCGCCTCTACAGATACTGCCGAATATGTCGATCAATACGTCTTCTTAAGATGTATAGATGACAAAGATACTTATTCGGAGATTATTTATCTGTTTCTATCCCGCAACAACCATCCGCCTACATGTTTTGTGACGGTACCGCTGGGTCCCCGGTGGTGCCTCCCCGATACGAATGAGTTCTGGAGTGGTATCAGTGTTTCATGGGAGGGCAAGGATTCGCTCGATTATGAAGGTATTCAGCCGGATTTCCTGTGGCACGTGAGAATATACGGGCCGTTCCTTACTGTACCTGACTCGACGGATACGCTTGGGCAATACGGTGTGTTCGTGGATCCTGAGACAGGAGTCGACACGCTGACGATTACAGGTATGGCTATTGTCGATCTCCAGACAGGCTGGTACATACTTTATGTAAAGAATTTCGACGATGCTCACGTGTCCTCCATCCCCGCACTTGGGATCTTCGAAGTCTATGAGCCTAAATGGATAAGATATCCCGACGAAGCCATTGATATCCTGGTCGTTAATCAATCGCGATTTCAGCCTCTACCCGGGAATCTCCCATCGAGCTGGGAAGATTCGGTTGTAATTTTTTATGAGAATCTGCTTGCTGATGCCGGCTTTACCGATGATCAATGGGATTGGACCGATGAATCGAATCTTACTCGATCATTGCTCTACAATTATAGAATGGTAATTGTGGATGATATCGATTGGAACGGGAATATCACCGGTGTCGAAGAAGAGCTTTCCCTTTACATGAATGTTGGCGGGATGCTATGGGTCAACGGCAGGTTTAGTTTCAGCGATATACCCAATCAGGAAGGACGAGTCGACTACGGCCTGAATGATCCGGACCATCCTTTACCTTATCCATACCTCGGCATATCGTTCGCGTATTTCCCGCCGGCGGTTCTGACCTTCTCGGAATTTGAAGGCGCCAGGCAGATATTGGCCGGCCTACCAGTTCTAGACGTTGACACGCTGAAGATTCAGGGAATGGCCGGTAGCTTCGATTACGCTGTGCCTCGTGTGGAGTATTTATCGAAAGTAATCGGCGCTCAGACTCTTTACAAATTTAGGGCCATAAATCCACAGTTGTCTGGAACGTTCCATGAATTCCCGGTGGCATTGAGATATGAAACCAGTGTGTTCAAGTCCTCTCATTTCTCGTTCCCGCTGTTTCTCATGGAATATGACCAGGCATCTGAAGTTGCCGATCAGATGCTGGATTGGTTCCTGAGCGAATCACAGTAGGCAGGATTTAGTATTCTGAGTGATCAGGGGCGCCGCATTCCGGCGCCCTTTTCTTTTAGCAAAGGCCGGGGCATGCTGCTATATTTGGCCCGGCATGAAAACAAACGTCCCCGATTTCCCGGAGATAGCAGTTGCGGGCCATCTGGTTTGCGATGAGATAACCCTTCCTGACGGCGAGACCACCACGGCACTGGGCGGGATCTCATATAACATCGCTGCCCTGACGTCCATAATGGCCGGGGGCAGGCTCCTCACGGTCTGCGAAATCGGACTCGATATAAAAGTTCAGGTGTTCGAGACTTTTGGATCATATGAGGTTTTTGATGGATCTGCGATCAGGATAACATCGCTGCCGAACGTCGTTAACCGGTTGGTCTATAATAAGCAGGGCAACCGGGATGAATGGAATTCCCGAAGACCGCAGCCGCTTTCGCTTGACAAGATTGCTGATGACATCGACGCTTTGCTTCTTAATTTTATCTCCGGGGATGATGTTACATTGGATGAGTTAAGGCGGTTTCGAAAACGTTTCGGGGGGATCGTTTACTGCGATTTCCATAGCCTCGCTCTCGGTCATGACCGCGACAACAAAAGGCATTACAGGAAACACCCCGGCTGGCATAAATATCTATCTTATGTCGATATGGTGCAGATGAACAAAGCGGAGCTATCCACCATCGTCGGATACGAGTCCGAGGAGAAAACGCAGATTGCAGCCGATTGCAGGATACTCCACGAGGCAGGACCGGAAACGGTCCTCATTACGATGGGCAAAGATGGTGTTCTGTTGTCTACTGGATCCGGCCGGCAGGTTTTTCATATTCCATCTCTGAATGTCATTGAGGTCGATACGACCGGTTGCGGGGATACGCTGGCGGCGGCTATGATATATTACTACGTAATCTCCGATGATATCCTCCAGTCTGCTCTAAAAGCCAACCGTTATGCGGCCGCCAAGGCCACTTTTTCGGGGCTTGAGGGATTCAGGCGGATGGATGAGATCCTCGATCAGATCGGTAACGCTGCAGAGCCGGTCAGGCTTTAAGTCGATATAGTACCGTAATAACCTTGACAATTATAGAACTCTGGCGGTAGAATCTGCCCGGATGACATTATGATTGAGCGGCGCTCAAGAGTCCGGTCTGCCGGGCATGTAGACCGCACGTGATCAGGTCTTGTTTCAAGAACGGGGTGGTAATTTGAGATACTCCAGATTAATATTTCCGGTTTTGATGGTTACGCTTCTCGCCGGCGACGCTTCTGCGTTTATCTTTGGCATCCGGTATTCCAATTTGAATGAACCGATCTTACCGGCCATTGAAAGTCAGGATACCAGGGGACGGTTAGGTGTATATTTCGGGGGGAGGGAGAGAGGCCACGATCTGCTGCTCGGTCTCGATTACGACCGCTATAAAGAAGAGCGGGGAGACACACTGCTTTATTCGCGACGTATAACTGCCAGTATCGGATATCGCTACCGGCTCTTCTCAGTGAAGAAGGCAGAGGGTATGAAGATGATGCCCTTTATCGGAGTTCATTATTTTAAGAGTTTCGGCAAGGTCGAGGCCGATACTTCGGTGATGTCATCTTCAGACAGACAGTATTATAAAGACCTGACCAACGACCAGGGGATGAGGGTTTCGCTGGGCGCAGAATATTATTTTGCCCCCCCGTTCAGCCTCGGTTGCGAGGGGGGGATACGGTATACAAAGGCAAAATCCAAAGCCTACGGATACACGATTAAGATATCGGAGTATAAGACTTTCGCCGCCATACTCCTGAGTTTCTACTGGTAACCTGTTGAGTCGCAATAAATTGTAGGTCAAAACCCCCGGGTTTTGACGCCTGGCAGGCGCCGATTTTCCTTGACAGATTTTCAACCTGTTAGTAGATTCTATATTAAGAGAGTCAAGGTCATAGGGGGTTTCCATTCGAAGCCTGATAGTTTCCATATCAATATTATTGCTGGCATCGCCTGTATTTTGCCAGGTGGATACGCTTCAGCTGGTGGAGATCGGCAGTATCGAGGCGCCGGCGGAGATCACGGATCTGTATATCGAGGATCTGGACGGCGACAGCCTGAAAGAGATTATTCTCACGACCGCAACAAATATTCATGTATACAACGGCATAACCTACGAAGAGATCTGGACCAGCCCCGAGCTTAATAATCCGAAGGATCTGCTTTTTGAGGATATAAACCTCGATGGACTTATTGATTTCTCGGTCAAAGACACCACCAATATTCATCTGTTTGATCCCCATAACGATACTGTCATCTGGACCAGCCCGGCCATAGACAGTACCTACAGGTGCTATACGATCGGGGATAGGAATGATGATGAATGGATCGATGTGGCTATTGTGAACCAGATACCTGTATATTATGGATCGGATTACGATACAGCCTGGGTAACTATTTATAACGGACCTGCTTATATCGAGCAAATGTCATTTTCTTTACCTTTGTTGAATTTTTACCGTAGCTACCCATATCCTTGGTATTGGCATTTTCATGTGGAGATACCTATCAAGATTGAGATAAAACAAATCTTTGGCGCGGAAGGTCTGCGGCCAATAATTGTTCTGTTTTCACGAATCTATGATGAGTATCATCCGCTTCTTGGCATCTGGGAAATCTTGACTAGCGGCGATATTTTCGTATATGACGGGATTGAACTTGCGAGTCTTAATCAAATTACTATTGGCAAATTGGCATATGATGCCATAATTGTCGTGGAGGGAGAGAGATTTCTATACACGATTACATCAAGAGAATATCTTTATGATCCTTACTATGAATTTTGGGCTCGTGTGAATATTCTATCAACGGATAGTTTAATTGCATCAGATACCTTGTTCTTCTGTATCAATTGTATGTGGAACGGCTTTGTTATCGCAGACATTAACCAGGCCCATCCGGGCAAAGAGATATGTTATGGCAGTTCCGATTCCTTACGTCTTGTTTCATCTATTATACTCGAGCCTATATGGCAAACGGCCGGTCCGAACCACCCTTATAGGGTATTATTCAACTATACAGCCGAATCCCAGTTTGAAAGTCCCCAGATTGTCTGCGGCTATGGTCAGGAGGTCAGCGAATATCGATTATACGATGGTTCTGACGGCTTACTATCCGCCGTATTATCTGATTTTAATTATCTAATATCCCGGATCACTGATATAGA